>JAWKNL010000002.1:0-483330 GCA_041391725.1 Bacteroidia bacterium | reverse complement strand
CATACAAAGTTAGTCCCGATGACTCGGCTGCGGAAGGATGGCGGGAAAGATAGTTTCCAATAACCAGATCATACAATCCGTCGCTGTTGTAGTCAAAAAAAACGGGGTAACTCACCGATCCTGCATCCACCATAGTTTCGGAGAGGAAATCATTCTGTTCAAAAGTATAGTTTGCCGCCGGTGGGATTCCTGTATTGCGGTAAAACCAGAGATTTTCACGGTTAATAGAAATATTGGGCGCATTGGGTGCCACAAGCAAATCTTCTTTCCCGTCGTCATCTGCGTCGAGGGAAAATGCAGCAGGAAACTGAAGCAGATTTGCAGGGTGGGAGAGGGGAAAAGCCATTGAGACCTGATCCATCAGCGCATCTGTCTTTGTCCCTGCATTGTGGAGATACACAATATTGGGGTTGTTGAGGTCGCCGAGCAACAGTTCTTTTACACTATCGCCTTCCATATCAATCGTACACAGAGTGGAGCCGGAATGGAGGTTGCTGCTCCCGCCACTGCGCTTACAAGCTGTTCCCAGGGTAATTTCATTGCTAAGTCCCGCCTCCTGAAAGGCGCCCCAGCAATCGGTATTTGCGACAAAAACCAGACTATCGCATCCGCCGGTGTTTTCGAAAAAACGAACATGGGAGCCCTGGTTGTCAAAATTCAGAATATCGATATCTCCGTCACCGTCCACATCTGTTATGGCCGGCAAATCTGTTTCAAATACCGTAAGAACCCCACCTGCCAGTGTCAGTTTGGGGTATTCTTCCGAAAAACTCACCGTACCGCTCTGACTTGTGTTTTTATATACCCTTACAGCAGATGAATCTGATAAAGCCGTAAATATATCGGGTTTCCCGTCGCAGTTGTAGTCGCGAAGCAAAGCCCAGTCCCGCAGTGCAGGAAAAGATGCAGCCAGATGTGGCGCGTACTTATACAAAGGGTTTCCGGGTGAACCCTGATTGACAAAAACAGATATCCGGTCTCCGGCCCTGTCAAATACAAACAGGTCTGAAAGCAGGTCATTATTGATTTTTGCCAGGGATAGCTGGGGTTGATCCATTCCTCCGGCGAAGGGATTTTCAAGGCGGATGTTATTTTCGAAAAACAGGATACTGTCCTGCAACACCAGCGGTTGCGCATGCAGAAAAAACGGCAGGAAAATGCCTGCTATTACCAGGGGTTTCATAACTGCAATATACGAGGAATATTCTGGTATTCTCTTTCCATATTGGAGGCAAGCAGGTAGAAACGGTTATTGAGGTGAGTATTGATCAGCCCCAGCATCCACTCTGCATTGGCAGAATCCATATTGGAAGTAGGTTCATCGAGGATAAGTAAATTTGACCGGCTGAACAGCGCCAGTCCGACTTTTACTCTTTGCAGCATTCCGGAAGAATAATATCTGAGCATTTTATCCTGATGGTCTTCGAGTTTTAGGAGCGAAATCAACTCCTCAGGCTCAGGCAGAATACAGGCTTTGAATTGAAAATGAAGGCGGATGTGCTCTTTGAGGGTGAGATCGGGGTAAAGATCGGTAAAAGGCCCGGCCCAGCTGAGATGGCGGTAGTATTGTTCTGCGGGAATACGGAATTCCCCCTCTGTCCAGACAATTTTTCCGGCGGAGGGGGTAAGCTGTCCGGCTATAATCCGCAGCAGCGTAGATTTACCGGAGCCATTGCGTCCGACAAGGGCAAGTTGCGGGTGAATGGAAAAATCGTGAGAAATGTCCCTGAATATCCAGCGATGGTAAAATTTTTTGCCAATCCCTTCCAGTTGGATATTCAGGTTCATGAGGGTTAATCATTAGCGGGTAATTGCCCGGAAAGGGTTTCCTGATCGCGGTTACCATTATTTCCACGGATAATACCGCGGGAAGCATTTCGGATAAAGGTGACGACCTCATCGCGTTCTTCCGTCGGATTCAGGTGAGTTTCGACATAATCAAGGGCCTGAGAGGTGTTCATTCCCGAGAAGAAGATATGCCGGTAAATTTCCTGAATGGCGTGTATGGTTTCGTTGGAATATCCTCTTCTTCTCAAACCGATAGAATTGACCCCTTCGTATTGTACCGGATTTCTTCCTGCTTTAACAAATGGCGGGACATCCTTTCTCACCAGCGAACCGCCGGAAATCATGGCATGGCAGCCGATTTTTACAAACTGGTGTATAGCGGCCATTCCACCGATTACTACAGACTCACCGATTTCGACATGCCCGCCCATATTTACGGCATTGGCGAGGATGGTGTGATCCCCGATCAGGCAGTCATGAGCGACATGTACATAAGCCATGAGCAGCACATGCGAGCCTATCACAGTTTTTCCATGAGCGGAGGTGCCTCTGTTGAGCGTTACGCATTCGCGTATAGTCGTGTGGTCGCCGATTTCCAGCGTGGTTCTTTCGCCTGAAAACTTCAAATCCTGCGGAATGGCGGGAATCACGGCGCCGGGAAAATACCGGCAGCTTTACCGTGCGAACGCCGTCGTGGATGGTTACATTCGACCCGATCCAGGTGGCATCTCCGACGGTAATACCGCCATGGAGAGTTGAAGAAGGTTCTATATGAACATTGTCGCCGATCTGGAGCAGCGGTTTGAGGTCATTTGAAGGACTGGTCCTCCAGAATTCCAGGTGGGAAGGATCAGCAGAGAGAGTTACATTGGCCATGATACGGCAATTTTTGCCGATTCTTACGCCGTCATAGATGACGACATTGGGGCCGATGACTGATCCTTCTCCGATTTCTACATTTTCATAGATTGTGGTGAAAGAACCAATAGAAACGCCCGGGTGAATTTTTGCTTTCGGGTGTGCGTTGTAGGTTTGGTTCGAAGGTTGATTTATCATATTTTATTCTTAGGTACTACGCTGGCGACCATATCGGCGGAGCAAACAAGTTGCCCATCGACAAAAGCCTTACCGCTCATCTTGCAGATACCTCTTCGAGGTGCTGTCATCTCCAATTCCAGAACTAGCGTGTCTCCTGGTATAACTGGTTTTTTGAATCTAACGTTGTCTATTGCTACAAAATAGACCCATATTGATTTTGGGTTTTCGATTGTATTGAGCAGGAGAATACCACCGACCTGGCCCATTGCTTCGAGTTGGAGGACGCCCGGCATGATAGGATTTCCCGGAAAATGGCCCTGAAAAAAGGGTTCGTTGATGGTTACATTCTTTATTCCTCTGATGGTATTCTCAGTAAAATCAGTGATTTTATCAACCAGAAGGAAAGGATACCGGTGGGGGAGGATTTCATGAATCGCATTGATATCGAAAATCACCCCTTTTTTCTCTTCTTTCTGAAACCGGCTGGCAATTCTTTTCTGTTTCAGTTTTGATTTTATTTTGCGGGCCAGTTCAATATTGGCTTTATGGCCGGGCCTGGAAGCCATGATATGGCCTTTGATCGGTGCGCCTACGAGCGCAAGATCCCCCAGGAGGTCGAGAAGTTTGTGCCTTGCGGGTTCATTTTCGTAGTGAAGGCCTGAGTGATTCAGAATTCCCTCTTTGATTTCCAGTTGGGGTTTATTAAATATTTCCTGAAGTCTCAGTAGTTCTTCCTGCGTGACTTCGCGGTCCATGATGACTACGGCACTGTCAAGTGATCCTCCGCGGATGAGGCCGGCTTTGTGCAGCATTTCGATTTCGTGCAGAAAACAAAAGGTGCGGCTGTTGGCAAACTTCTCCGGAAAATCTGTTATATCTGTCAAAGATGCGCTTTGAGCTTTTAGTATATCAGACCCGAAGTCGATCATCACGGTTGCACGGAATTCGCTGTTGGGCAATGCAGCCAGTTCGACTTTCCGGTCATTTTCCATATAATGAACAGGCTCGTCGATGACAAAATACTCGCGGTCGGCTTCCTGTTCCACAATACCCGCACTTAGAAGGGCGCGGGTAAAATCAATGGAACTTCCATCCATTGCCGGGGGCTCAGAACCATCGACCTGAATCAGGATATTATCGATCTGGAGGCCTGCCAGCGCGGCAAGGGTGTGTTCTACCGTATGCATATGGGCACCGTTCTCTGCAATCGTGGTGCCTCTGCTGGTGTCAACGACATTATCCACATCTGCTCTGATCAGTGGCTGATTGTCGAGGTCAACCCTCTGGAAAACATATCCATGATTTTCGGGTGCGGGAACAAAGGTAAGGGTAACCTGTTCGCCTGTGTGTAGTCCGACACCGGATATTGAAACCGGTGATTGAATCGTTCGTTGCTTTTCAGCCATATTCTGCTAGTCTCTGTTTGCTAATATTTTCTCCAGTTCGTCAATTCTCCGATACATTTCTTCCAGTTTCCGGAACACAACTTCTGATTTAAGCTGTTGCCTGTGAACCTGGATGGGGCTGCCGCGAAAAGCCAGACCTGGTTGTGAAATGGAACGATTGACGCCCGATTGTGCGTCAACCATGGTTCGATCTGCGATCTTCAGATGCCCGACAACCCCCGCCTGACCTCCAAACATACAGGAGTTCCCGATATGCGTGCTGCCGGCAATCCCCACCTGAGCGGCAATTACTGTATTTTCTCCGACTTCTACATTATGCGCAATCTGTACCAGGTTGTCTATTTTTACCCCGTCTTTAATAAATGTCGTACCAAAGGTCGCCCGGTCAATACAAGTATTGGCCCCCACCTCAACAAAATCTCCCAGCGTTACTGTACCCAGCTGGGGAATTTTTCTGAATGTGCCATCGGACTGAGGTGCAAACCCAAATCCGTCGCTGCCAATCCGGCAACCCGCGTGAAGAATACAATTTTTCCCTACGACGGTTCCCTGATACAGCGTTACATGTGGGTAAATTAAAGTACCTTCTCCGACAATTGTATTATCCCCGATATAGGAATTGGGGAAAATTTTTACTCCCGGCTCAATCACAACATGATTGCCAATATAGACAAAGGCGCCGATATAGGTATTTTCAGCCACTTGTGCAGACTCCGAGATAAATACCGGCGACTCGACACCCTGTTTTTCCTGCTTATAAAATGATGCGGCTTTCTCCTGCAGGGTGGTCATGGCGATATACGGATCGTCAACCAGCAGCAATGTCGCCTTAAACTCGTCTCTTAGTGTAAAATCTCGGGAAACAATGATAGCCGATGCCTGGGTAGTATAAAGGTAAGATTCATAGCGGGGGTTGGCGATGAAGGTGATTTCCCCTGCCCTGGCAGTTTCTATTCCGGAAAAACCCGAAATCTCCGCATTTCCATCTCCCCTCACTTCGGCCCCGATAATATCTGCGATTTGTTGTATGCTAAATTTCATTCACCGGAAAATAAGAGGTCAAAGGTAAAAAATCTTTTTCAAAATGGGGCAGGGGAGGGAAAATCACAGCATGGAAGGTTGCCATTGCCCTTTGAGGCAGGTTCCCAGTACCCTGCCGGTCATGGTTTTTCCGATAAAGGGGCTGTTTTTACTGCGGGCAGAAATATGTGCTGAAGAAAATTCCCATTTGATTTCGGGGTTAAAGACGGTAAGGTCAGCGACATTACCCTTTTCAACCGATACCTTTTCCTTTCCCAGAATCCTGCGGGGATTGACACAGACCAGTTCGACAAATCTGGCCAGATCGATTACGCCTTGATGGATCAGCCGTTCGCAGGCAAGGGGGAAAAATGTCTGGAGGCCCAGCATGCCCGGCTCAGCGGTTTCAAATTCCACTTCTTTTTCTTCCAGCCCCTGTGGATGATGCCCCGACCCCAGGGTATCGATCAGTCCGTCTTCAAGCGCCTTCAACAGGGATGCCTGTTGGGTGCGGTTTCTCAGCGGTGGGAAAATTTTATATACGGGGTCATAGGTTTCGAGCATGTCCTCATCGAGGGTGAGATAGGCGATGGCCGTGCCGGTGGAAAGAGTACCTTTCCCGTTTGCTTCCCGCACTTTCAAAAGGGCTGCGGAGGTACTGAGGGGCTGAAAATGGATGCGCCCTCCGGTATAGGACCAGATTTCGAGGTCTCTGGCGACAGCCAGGGTTTCGGAGATTTCGGGAATTCCCTTCATACCCAGGCGGGTAGAAGCGTCTCCTTCATTCATTTGACCGCTGCCGGAGACAGACTTTTCATCAGCAGGAGAAACCATGACCCCGTCAAATGCACGGAGATATTGGAGTGCCCGAAGTACAACGCCCGGTTTTTGAACTGCATGACTACCGTCGCCAAAGGCGACGGCCCCGGCAACAGCCATATCATACATCTCCGCCAGATCTTCGCCTTTTGTGCCGGATGTCAGCGCACCGGTGAGCCAGAATTCGACAGGGAGCCCATGAATCCGCTGTATAATTGACCGGAGGATCTGACTGTTGTCAATCACCGGCTGGGTATTGGGCATGCAGACGATCTGTGTAAACCCGCCAAATTGTGCAGCCTGGGCCAGTTGCGCCAGCGTTTCTTTCCATTCGAAACCCGGGTCAGAGAGATTCACCAGCATATCCACCCATCCCGGCGAAATGAAAGAACCGGAGGGAAGATCAGCGACCGGCGCAGATCCTTTGAGCGATCCGGCAGGGCCAATTTCGGCAATTTTGCCATCTCGGACCAGTACATCTGCCTGCTGGCCGTGAAAAGGGGATTGCGGATCTGCGATGGTAACGCCTCGGAAAATGACAGACATACAAAGATAAATTAACTTACAGGTTTGTCTTTCAGAAGGAGAAGTAAAACCTCCACTGCCAGACAAACGACCGCGATGATAATAAAATATTTCCAAAGAGGGAATCCTTCTTTTTCTACTTCAATACGGGTTCTGATCTGGTCGGGAGAAGGGGGAAGCACTTCAATGAAAGGCAGCCCCCGTTGGATGAGCATCTCTTCCAGCGTTGACACATCAGCAAAAGCCAGTTTGGACTCCAGATCAGAAATGTTGAAAGAAATTTTTTCAAGCAGTTGTTCGTCCTGAACAATCCGGTAATTTCCTTCCCTGATTTCCATTTTTTCAAAATTCAGGGTGGTAGCGCCTCCCTGTGTATATTGCTCCGGAGGTACGGCCAGCCCTTCAGCATCAATCAGGTTAATCAGCGATTTTTGATTGGTGCGGATACTGACTGGCTTGAATGCGCCGATTTCCTGCCCTGACTGTACATTCCGGGTTTGGCTCATGATCTGGGTGGCGCGGAAAAGCAGGGGAGAAAATACTGTTTTTACATGCAAATCAGTCCAGGCATCGCCGGGGAAAACAGTAAATGTAAACAAAACGCCTTCGCCGATACGGGACTCGACCAGCACAGGCGCCTGGTTTTCAAGAGAAAGAATCCGGTTATGTGGGGCGGCATTGTTGAGTTGTACCGGGTGATACCGGAAAACTTCAGGCGCATCAAACTCCAGGTTGGACTGTTTTTTTGTAAAAACCCCTTCAAACAATGGGTTTGCCAGATCCACATTGCTGGCTTTCAGCCCGTTGCTGACAGATACCGAAGGCGCAAATGAACCGAAGCCGATAGAAGTAAAAAATGAATTCACGCCCGGGAGCACCATATTATCGCCAGGGAAATACATCATACTACCCCCTTCTTCAACAAATGTTTGCAGCTTGTCTCCCAGACCTGTACTGATATTGCCGACGCCCAGCAGTACGAGGGCGCGGTAGGCCGCGATATCTTCGGCAGCTATGTCGCGGGAGGAGATGAATTTTGTATCAAACTGATTAAACAGTGATTCATACAAAAGCCGGATATTCCGGGAAGTCTGGCCCTCAACAATGAGAATTTTTTCTTTTTCAGGTACGTAGAGGCTAAAATACCTGCGGTTATCAAAGTCCACCAACGGGTCATCCAGTTCGATATACCCGGAAAGCCACCCACTTTCTGTCGGAGTAAAAGAGATAATCAGGTTGGACGAGGTTTCGGGGTCAATAGATTTGGTGGAAATAGCTACGGCTTTTCCCTCCAGCATGACCCTTACACTCAGATCCTTAACGGCGGTCTCTCCGTCGTTTACAATTTCCATGGACATGGAAACCGGTTTTTCTTTTTCCACGATGCGGGACAGGATTTCATGCGCGCTTATATATACATTTTTTTGTTTGCGGGTGGCCAGCGGGATATATTTGATCAGCATGGCAGAATCGACCGAACTGAGCAACTGGCTGTCGGCCATGACAGTTGCTACCTGGAAGTCGCTGAGAAAGTACAATTCTTTTACCTGATTGGAGGAGCGGGCAAAAATCTCATCCCGGAAACCCAGAATTTCCGATTGGGTGTGAATATTCTGGCTGATGGAGAGGTCTTTCAGTTGTTCGAGCGCTTCTTCCTGGCGGGAAAAATTAAAATTAAGCCTGAGGTCCGAAGTGGTCATCAGCAGGAATTCATCTTCCCGGTTGAAACTGCGAACGACATTTCGTACAAGCGAAAGTGCCTGCTGGAAATATTCGCCCTTCTCATTGCCAGCGGTCATACTGTAGGAGTTGTCAATTACCAGGGCAATGGAGCGGTTTCCCTGAAGGAGCTGGTTGTTTTGAGAAACAATCACCGGGCCGGCAAACGCCAGCACCAGTCCTGCGATAGCCAGCAGGCGGGCGAGCAGCAGCAGCCATTGGCGAAAACGAACCCGTCTCACCACCGATTTTTTGACTTCTTTTACAAAAGCGACGTTGCTGAAGAGAATCTGCCGGGGCCGTTGTAAATTAAAAAAATGGATAATGATCGGAACCGAAAGGGCCAGGAGCCCCCATAAAGCTGCCGGGTTTAAAAATGCCATTGTAGGAATTAGGACTAAATGATATTCCTGCAAATATAACCAGAATTGACATATCCCTGAAGACAGTTTGAAACCTTTCTCCCTGATTGATAAAAAAACCTGAGATTTAGCAATAATAATACCGGTAGCTCTGCCGTTGAGTAGCAATTAAACCCGATACAAATTCCACTTGACAATGTGGAATTTTATTATATTTTTGCGACGTTTTAAAAAAAGGCATCCAACTATGTACTGGACACTTGAATTAGCCACTTATCTGGAAGACGCGCCATGGCCGGCTACCAAAGAAGAACTGATTGACTTCGCCAACCGCTCAGGCGCGCCGCTGGAAGTCGTGGAAAACCTGGAAGAACTTCCCGAAGAGGATTCTATGTACGAAAGTATAGAAGAGATCTGGCCTGATTACCCATCTAAAGAGGATTTTCTCTTTAATGAGGATGAGTACTGACCTTCCGGAATGATTGATATCCAGAATCTGTGTGTAACACTCAACCACCGAAAAGTTCTGAATGAAATATCCCTGGTGTTCCGATCAGGGATTTATTACCTCACAGGCCTGAATGGGAGTGGAAAGACTACGTTACTTCGCACCCTGTCCGGCCTTCTTCCCTATACCGGTTCTGTTGTTCTTGATGGAAAGGAGTTATCCCATACTCCTGCAAACCGGGTCGCACACCGCATCGCCTTTGTACCTCAGCGGCTCGATGTTCCCTTTGATATAAATGTGTATGATTTCCTCCTCACCGGGAGGTATCCTTATCTCAACTGGCTGGGGGACTATTCTGCCAGTGACCACCAGATTGTAGCGGATGTCATCCGGCAACTTACCCTTGAAGACTATACCTCCAGAAACCTCCGCGAAATATCCGGCGGCGAACTTCAAAAGGTGATGCTTGGCCGGGCGCTGATCCAGCAAACGCCTGTGCTTGTACTTGACGAGCCTGCACAGTCGCTTGATCCCAAAAACAAATCCTTTCTGTTTTCCTTTTTGAAATCTCTGGCAGTGCAGGGCAAAACCATCATTTGCTCTACGCATGACCTCGAACCGCTCGACGACCCGGAAGTGTGGGTTACGGCTATCAGGGAAGGGAAAGTTGTTTTCTCTGAAAGGGGAGGTGACCTTCGGAAAATCCTTATGGAAGAGGTTTATTTTTAAGGTGTTATATTCCCGTTGTTTTTCAACAGCCGTTCCACTGCCTCTGAAGGCGAAATACGTTGTTGCAAAACATCCTGCCTGAGTGTATCCAATTGTGGTTTGAGGTTATTATCCCTCAAAAAATTGTCGATAATCCGTTGACGAAGGGTTTCATCCAGCCATAACTCTATTTGGCGATGTCTTTTTTCCTGGTGAAACCCCATCGCCAAAGACTGTTCGCGGTAATCATGGAGCATCTGTTTTATTTCATGGTATCCGGTGTGAGTAATGGAGGAAGCGGAAATTACCGGCGGGTTCCAGCCATGCAGATCATGGTGAAAAAGGCTGAGTGCCTGCAAATAGGCCGCCCGGGTTTTGCCGGCATAAGCCGTCATTTCTCCGTCTGATTTATGGATTACCAGGCCGTCGGCCAATTCCATTATCCCTCTTTTCATGCCCTGAAGTTCGTCCCCTGCATTTGGCAGCAGCAACAATAGGAAAAAATCTACCATTTCAGCAACCTGTATTTCTGACTGGCCGACCCCCACGGTTTCGACCAGAATCCATTCATAACCTGCGGCCTCACACAGTACTATTGTTTCACGTGTATTGCGGGCGACGCCACCGGCATGACCTGAGGTAGGGGTGGGGCGTACATATGCGCGTGTACTTGAAGAAAGTTTTTCCATCCGGGTTTTATCTCCCAGTATGCTGCCGCCGGTGCGTGTGCTTGAAGGATCTACCGCCAGAACGGCAACACTGGCCCCGTGCTCGACCAGATAATTTCCGAATCCGTCTATAAATGTACTTTTTCCCACTCCGGGAACCCCTGTAATGCCAACTCTGAAGGCATTGCCAGCTTTTGGAAAACAGCCGCTCACGACTTTAGCTGCGAGCTGGCGGTCGGCGGGAAGCTGACTTTCTACCAGGGTAATGGCCCGGCTGAGCATCAGCCTGTCTCCGGCGAGCACACCAGTGATATAAGCTTCGGCAGGCAACCGGCGGGATGCGGGCATAAGACTTATTTTTTTTCGGGTGAAAGAGAATCTGTGCGAACTGAATCAGCGGGAATTGAATCCGCAGGAATTGAATCCGTAGGGAGATTTATCAGTTCTGCTTCCGGAAGGAAGCGCAGGTAGGTAAAGCGAAGCATGCCATGTCGCCCCTGAACAGCCAGGATCAGGCTGTCTTTTGTATGATTCAGCAGGTGGTACCTAAAATCAGGCGAAAGGGATTGCGGCGAAATTTCGGGATTGGGCGCAAGATAATTTTTGGATAACCGGTCGCGGTTCCGGTTGAGTTTCCACAGGCCAAACCGGTTGTTGAGTGAGTCAAACTCATGAAAGGTACCGTCTCTGCGCAAAACCCAGAATTGCGGATTGAGGGAATCTGCCACATAAACCTGTCCCCCGTTGTAGGGATCAAAAGTTTGCGAGAGAATCCAGGTAGTACTATCGCCCTGTTTTTTTTTGCCCACGAGCATGGATGCAGCCTTTGAGGAGCGGAGAACGCGCGTACTTTTGTCGTTGCACGAACAAAGAATGAAAAATAAGGTAAAAAGTATGGACAGATATTTCATTATCCGCTAATTTTGACCAAAATAACTATGTTTCTCAACAAATGGAACAAATTGCAGAAATCCTGGGCGAAGTACTGAAATATTCAGTTCCTGCATTGCTGGTTTTGCTGGCAGTCAGATGGACACAGGAGTATCACGCGAGAAGGGACCGGGAGGCTGGTACCCGGAAGCTTCGCAGGGCAGCATTGGAGGCCCACTTACCGCTCAAGCTATCGGCATATGAGCGGGCAGTATTATATCTGGAAAGGATCAGCCCTGAGAATCTCATCCCGAGGGTGGGGGTTGAGGGGAAGAATGTGAGCCAGATGGAAAGAGCGCTTTTACAGGAGATTGTCTCAGAGTATGAGCACAACCTGGTTCAGCAGTTGTATATTTCATTCACCGGGTGGAGTGCCCTGGTGAGTGCCAAAAATGCAATGGTTCAGGTGGTGAGGGAAAGTGCGGCAGCACTTCCCGGAGACGCTAATGCCCTGGTATTAAGCAAAAAGATCGTGGAAACCTGCGCTGAATGGGAAGACCAGCCAACACACAAAGCCGCATTCGTGTTAAAATCTGATGTGCTGAAAATTTTCAGTTTCGAATGATCAGATCGGTACATATTGTTTTTAGCATTTTTTTGCTAATGAAAGTTGCACCATTTTCTTAAATTTTCCATATGCCGGGGAGGAGGTTTGTAAGAAACCAGCCTGCGGGATAGTTATTCCGAAAATTGGGACAGAAAAAAAATCGGAATATCGGAAACCTACAGAATTTGGGAAAAATGCGCCTAACTGGCTGAAAAAGTACGAGTTAACAATATTAACCTATTGTAAAGGTTCGTATGCATGCATCAAAAAAATCGCGCCTGGGAGCCATTTGAGGCCGATTTTTAGTTAAGAATCTGAAAATCAAAAGGATGTGAATTATTATTTGAACCGAAAAAAAAGGTTATTAGTCAAGTTTTTTTTCTGGTTTTTTTTGAGGAGTTTTATCCTTGCGCTGAAGACAAGATAATACTCTTTTTTTCGTTAAGGGTAAAGTAACAAACAGATTTAGTAACGCCAGGAGATGACAACGATACACGTTGACATATGGAAAAGGTGTCTTCAACTCATCGGAGAGGAGATTTCTGATCAGAGCTTCGACACCTGGTTTAAGCCGATTAAACCCATACGGCTTGAACAAAACGTACTTACAATAGAAGTGCCCAGTCAGTTCTTTTATGAATGGCTGGAAGAACACTATGTTTCACTGCTGAAAACGGCTGTGCGCACTACCCTCGGCCCGGAAGGCAGGCTCGAATATTCTATTGTTATAGACAACAATGTAAATAATGGCACCTCCACCGTGAGAATGCCCGCATCCTCCCATCATCCACATTCATCCCAATCACTTAACACGCAATTGGATGTAAACAGACCTATACCCAACCCTTTCGTAATCCCAGGCATCCGCAAGTTTGAAGTCGAATCCAATCTCAACGCCTCCTATACGTTTGATACCCTGATCGAAGGCGACTGCAACCGCCTGGCAAGAGCTGCCGGGTATGCCGTAGCCAACAAGCCCGGTATCACCGCCTACAACCCGTTGTTTATTTATAGCGGTGTAGGGCTGGGAAAAACCCACCTGCTTCAGGCAATTGGAAATCAGATCAAGGAAAATTATCCCCGCAAGGCCGTCCTCTATGTCTCTTCCGAACGCTTTATCAATCAGTTCGTCGAAGCTGTCAGAAAAGGTACGGTCAACGATTTTATGAATTTCTACCAGATGATCGATGTCCTCCTTGTGGATGATATCCAGTTTATGTCTGGTAAAGAGAAAACGCAGGACAACTTCTTTCATGTGTTTAATCACCTGCGCCAGTCAGGCAAGCAAATTGTCCTCGCTTCCGACCGCTCGCCCAATGACATGGAAGGCATGGAAGAAAGGCTGCTCTCCCGCTTCAAATGGGGACTAAGTGCGAATATGCAGGTACCCGACTACCACACACGCAAACTTATCCTCAAAAGTAAAATGTATCAGAACGGGATCGAACTTCCCGAAGAAGTGGTCGAATACATTTCGCATAATATCACTACCAACATCCGCGAACTCGAAGGCGCAATGATCAGCCTTCTGGCTCAAAGTTCCCTCAACCGCAAAGAGGTCGATGTGGAACTCGCCCGCTCCATGCTTCAGCATTTTGTGGATACTGTAACCCGGGAAATCACGATTGATTCCATTCAGCAGATTGTCGGCGACCACCTCGATATCGAAGTGGAAATGATGAAGGCCAAAACCCGCAAAAGAGACATCGTGCAGGCCCGCCAGATCGCCATGTATTTTGCTAAGGAAATGACCCAGCATTCGCTCAAATCCATTGGCTATCACTTTGGCGGACGCGACCACTCCACCGTTATTCATGCGCTGCAGACAGTCAACGATCTGATTGCTACTGATAAGTATTTCAAACAGAATGTAACGGAAATACGAAAGAGAATTTCTCTTGAAATCAACTGATCCGGATTGATTATGAAACGTATAACCCGCCCCATCGCCTTTCTTCTGATCTTTTCTCTCCTCGGTGGAATGACGCTTTCCTCCTGTCGTATCCTCCGGGGCGATCCGCGTAAAAACTGTAATCACCCCCAGCATGGCCAGTACATGCTCGAAAAACGCAAAAAATCTACAGGGTTCTGATTCTCTGAACCCTTAAAAGGTGTGAAATATTCACCTTTTATTTTATGTCCGCATATATATTTAAGCTTATCTAAATTTTTATTTAGATTTGTTTTTATTCCCGGTTTTGCTGTTATCTTTGCGGGAGTAATTGCTTTGATTTGAGAAAATTTCAGGATTACTTATCTTCACCCTCAACAGAAAAACTTATGCTGTACTTTTCCTTATTCCTGTCGCTGTCTATAAAAATTGCGGGACCACAGGGTTCGGCTCAACCGCAAATGACCGCACCGGGACTTCCGGCTACCATGCAGGCAGGATCCCTTCCTCCTTCCGGCTAATACCAGCCAGGTGGCTCAATATTCCATTCTCCCTTTCGTTCAATCATTATGAAATCATCACTATTTACTGTTTTCCTCCATATTCTTCTGGTTTCCAACCTTAATGCCCAGTTTAGTGCGTTTAAAGATACTGAATATCGCAACGAGGCGGAAAAAGGGCTTAATTATATGTATAATATGGAATTTGACCGGGCAGAATGGGTATTCAACCGGTTGAAAAACCAGCATCCCGAGCATCCGTCCGGATATTTTCTGCTGGGGATGAACCGATACTGGCAGACCTATATTTCTGAAACCACCATGGACTATTATGACTACGTAGAAAACCAGTTGGAAACCTGCCTGGAGAAAAATAAAAAACTGGAAAATAATTCCGCACTGTACGCAGAGTATATCTTCTTTGAGTTTATGAGTTATGCACTCGAAGCAAGGCTCTACGCATTGAGGCGGAACTGGTTTCCTGCGGTCAATGCAGCCAGAAAGATTCTCGGGCCGGTCAAAGCTGCGTTGAAACTCGTGGATCAGGCACCGGAAATGTATTTTATCGCCGGAATTTACCATTACTACGTAGCTACCTACCACAACTATTATCCCATCGTCAGGCCTTTTCTTTCATTTTTTCCTGACGGAAATGAAGCGCTTGGATTGCAGGAAATTGAAAAAGCCGGAAGTATTCCCAATTTTACCCGAACCGAGGCCCGTTTTTTTCTGATTTATATTTATCTGGATGAGGTAAAGCAGATAAATAAAGGCCTGACGGTATCAAAAGCACTTGCCACAGAATACCCCCGCAATACCTGGTTTCAGACCGATTATGCCCGTGCACTGATTAAAAGCGGAAGATTCCCGGAGGGCGAAAAAATCCTTGTGGAGCAACAAAAATCTTTCGAAGCGCAGTCTGGGTGGAATACCAAAATGACCTCCAGCCTCCACTCCCGGTTTCCTACTTTTCTGATGATTAAAACCTACCATTATCTGGCGCTCGCCCGGATTTACGGGGAAAAAGACTACGGAACTGCTGTTTCCTATCTGGATAAAAGTGATTCAATGGCCAGACTGGCAGGCGTAAAAGAAGACAATTATCTCGCCGGGAATGTGTACTACCGGGGCGTATGCGCAGATAATATGCAAAAACGCGATGAAGCCATTGCCTTTTACCGTAAAACCCTTGATATGGAGGAAAATACCGAATACAAAGACCTGGCAAAACTCCACCTCCGCACCCCGCATTCGCCGCAAACCGGCTTCGGAAAATAGCCTTTCTTTCATTCACAACCGGTACATAGGAGAGGGTAGTCCGAATTGGGAATTTATTCCTACATTTGAAACCTGAAAATAAAAACTAACACTATGAACCGAGTTTTTTTAAGTTTACTTTTTATCGCCCCTCTGTTTTGGGCTGGCTGTGCCGATGAGCCGGCACAAACTTCAGGTTCGGAAACCGGTGACGGGTTTGTGTATAAAACCGAGCAGTTTGCCGATCTGAAAATCCTTCGATATCAGGTCCCCGGATTTGAGAACCTCCCCCTCCAGCAAAAGAAATTGCTGTATTTTCTCTCAGAAGCAGCGCTTTCGGGAAGAGATATCATATGGGATCAGAATTTTAAACACAATCTGACGATCCGCCGCACACTGGAAGCCGTAATCCGAACAGCCAAAGCTGATGAGTCCGGCGATTATGCCAAATTTGTGGAATATACCAAGCGGGTATGGTTTTCCAATGGCATTCACCACCACTACGGAAACGAGAAAATTATGCCTGAGTTTTCACAGGAGTACTTTGCCGGACTCCTAAAGCAGGTTTCTCCCGAAAATCTCCCCATGATGGACGGCGAGGACACAGATGCATTTATCGCCCGCATTTCTCCCATCATGTTTGATCCTGGCATTGCTGCGAAAAAAGTAAATCTGAATTCCAGTGTGGATATTATTCAAAATTCGGCTGTAAACTTTTATGAAGGAGTGACCGAAGCGGAAGTAGATGCCTATTACAATTCGATTATCGACAAAAACGATCCGCAGGCAATCTCTTACGGCCTCAATACCAAAGTGGTAAAAGAAAATGGTAAGGTAGTCGAAAAAACATGGAAAGTAGGTGGCATGTACACCGAAGCCATCGAAAAAGTGGTTTACTGGCTGGAAAAAGCAATTGATGTCGCCGAAACCGACGCGCAGAAACAATCGCTGAGTCTGTTGGTGGATTATTACAAAACCGGTGATCTGAAAGTTTTTGATGACTACAGTATTGCCTGGGTAGCTGATACGCTCGCCGATGTCGATGTGATCAACGGGTTTATCGAAGTATATAACGACCCCAAAGGCTATAAAGGCTCATTCGAATCTGTTGTTTCTTTCCGCGACCCGGAAGCCACCAAACGCATTGAGGCCATTGGAAAAGAAGCTCAGTATTTTGAGGATCATTCTCCCTTGATGGAAGAACACAAAAAGAAGGATGTTAAAGGAATTTCCGCCAGAGTGATTAATGTCGTAATGGAATCCGGAGACGCTTCGCCTTCCACGCCCATTGGTATCAACCTGCCCAATGCCAACTGGATTCGCGCTACCCACGGCTCGAAGTCGGTAAACCTCGCCAACATCGTTAATGCCTATGATGAGGCTTCCAAAGGAAGCGGATTCCTCCAGGAATTTGCCTATTCTGAAGCGGAAATCGAAGGCGCAAGAAAATACGGCTCCTATGCCGATATCCTTCACACCGACATGCACGAGGTAATTGGTCATGCATCCGGACAGATTGAACCCGGAGTGGGAACCCCCAAAGAAACGCTCAAAAACTACGCATCTACTATCGAAGAAGGCCGTGCCGACCTTGTGGCACTGTATTATATTTATGATCAGAAACTGGTGGACATGGGCCTGATGGAGTCGCTGGAAGTAGGAAAAACAGGATACGATGATTATATCCTCAACGGTATGATGACCCAGCTTACCCGCATCAAACCCGGAGATAATATTGAAGAAGCCCACATGCGCAACCGTTCATGGATTTCGCACTGGGCTTTTGAAAAAGGCCAGCCCGACAATGTAATCGAAAAGGTAGTTCGCGACGGAAAAACCTATTTCAAGATCAATGACTATGACAAACTCCGCGATATATTTGGCCAGCTCTTGAGAGAAGTTCAGCGGATCAAATCCCAGGGCGATTATGAAGCGGCTAAGAATCTGGTGGAAAACTATGGCGTAAAAGTGGATCCCGAACTTCACAAAGAAGTACTGGCGCGCTACAAAAACCTCAAATCTGCGCCTTATTCCGGATTTATTCAGCCCAAACTGATCCCTGTTATGAATGGCGATGAAATCACCGATATTAAAATCGAATACCCCGATGATTTCAGTACTCAGATGTTGGAGTATGCGGATAAATATTCATTCCTCCCCAGCTATAACTAAAAAACAACTAAAAAAAACAGAAGCATCTCTGAAATCAGAAATGCTTCTGCCACCACAACATTATAGAAACTAGTCAAAAAGAACGATTGGTATTTACAGACAATCTGTGTCTTTACTTACCAACGCCAAAAGCAGGCAATTGGTTTGCTTATCGTATCACTGACAATCTTTTTACCGAGAAGGTTGTCTCTGTTGTCAGTACCACGGTGTAAATTCCGGCAGGAAGCTGATCCACAGAGAAGTTGATATCGTAAGCACCGGCTGCCTGCTTTTCGTTTGTTATATCTAAAACCGGCTTGCCAGTGATGTCTGTAATGGTAATCCGCGAACTACCTCCCTGACCGATTGTGTAAGAAAGTGTGGTATTCCCTGTTGTGGGGTTGGGGTACAATACAAGATTTTCATCAGCACGAATCAGATCATCAGCGATAGAAGTCGCAAGCGGAAGAAGGGTAGCTGCACCATCAGGTAATACCAGCAACAGACCAAATCCTTCACCGTTCTGATTTGTAGCCGGATCCAAAAATCCGGAAGCAAGAATTATACCTGCACCGCCACCGAGCCCGGTTACGTCTGCATCAAAAGTAGCAACCAGCGTACTGTTCTGGCCTGTTGGAGTAATGCTGAGATCGTAGTCTGCTGCGGGTACACTCAGGTAACCGGTAAAGTCGGTATAAGCTGCGCCGGAGATCAGGGCGGGCGTACTGTAATTGGCCAGTACATCTACCGTAGGCGCATCGGTTGCTCCGTGGAATACTTTCAGATCCACCCCGCTGCCAACGCCTGCTTCTCTCGCACTGTCAGCTACAAAAAGTCCAAAAGCAGTAGAAACACCATCGGGATTTGCAGCAAAGCTCGCCGGAGATACCAGTCCGTTGGCTACAATATGGTAGCTGCCACCAGCGGCAAGCGTAGCCGGGATAGTTGCCACTACACCATCTGTAATACCAGTACTTGTCGGCAGCGCAATCACAATTTCCAGTTCATAACCTGTGGGCAGATCCACAAATGGCGTTGCAGCGCGGAAAGCAAAATCATCAAGTTTGATCGTATCGGCCAGTGCATTTACATATACATCTACTGTGGCAGCAGCAGGGTCAGCCGCGTTGTGAATCACCTGAGCGCGGGCATTGCCTACAGCGGTAAGCGGAGCAACGGTTCCGTCTGCAAAAGCGGCAAAGAGTCCAAATGCCTCACCGTTCATATTGGCAGCAGGATCGAGGAAGCCGGAGGCAAAAACCAGGGTCGCACCACCGCCAAGGGTTGAAGCATCTACATAAAAAGGCGCTACCAGTGTGCCCGGAGCGTTTGCGCCGGTGATGTCCACACGGTATTCAGCAGCGGGAACATTGAGGTAGCCGGTAAAATTGCTGTAAGAAGCGGAAGGAACAATCGCACCCCCATTGGCATTGACGCCGACAGAAGGTGCATCGGTAGCACCGTGCAATACTTTGATGTCCACATTGGCGTTGCCACTGGCTTCTTTTGCACCAGCTTCAAGAAATAAGGTAAAACCGGTAGATGCACCATCGGGATTGGCTGCAAACATGGCGGGGTTGAGTACACCGTTGGCCACCACGAGGTAAGACTCTCCATTGGTAAGGGTAGGGGTGAAGGTAGCAATTGCCTCGCTGGAAGAAGTACTGTTTGCAGGAGCGATTCCAATAGAAATCGGATACCCCGTGGGCAGATCCACAAACGGCGTTGCAGCGCGGAATGCAAAGTCGTCGAGTTTGAGTGAGTCGCTGACGAAATTAATATACACGTCCACAGTTGCAGCAGCGGGGTCAGCCGAGTTGTGAACCACCTGGGCGCGGGCATTTCCGACAGCAGGAAGTTCGACAACGGTTCCGTTGGCGAGGGCTGCAAACAGACCGAAAGCCGCACCGTTCATATTGGCGGAAGGATTGAGGAAGCCGGAGGCAAATACAACGGCAGATCCACCACCGAGGCCAGACAAGTCTGCATAAAAAGAAGCCACAACCGTCGTGTTGTTTGCAGCGGGTGTTACATTCAGAATATAAGCAGCAGGAGGAACGGAGGCATATCCGCTGAAAGTTCCGTAGGCCAGGTTATCAATCAGGGGTGTAGTACCAAAATTTACCAGCACATCTACATCAGGAGCATCTGTTGCGCCATGTGCAGCAACTATGTCCACATTTCCGCCGGTTCCGGTAGTCTGCGCGGGCGTAAGCACCTTCAGATCAAATGCGATGGCACCAGCGCCATTTACTGTGGCATCAAACATAGCAGGATTGAGAACGCCGGTAGCCACTACCACATAATTTTCATTTGCAGTAAGGGTAAACGGAAAAGTTGCGATAATATCGCCAGGGCCTGTACTGTTGCCGGGAGCGATACCCACATTGACCTGTACCCCAGCGGGCAGTTGAATAAAAGGCGTTGCCTCTCTGAATTTAAAATCTGCTATGGCAGGTGTTGCGCCAGCATTGACATAAATATCCACGCTATCGGCAGCAGGATCTGCAGAGTTGTGGATGATCTGCACATTCGCAAACTGAGCGAAGGTTTTTGCAGCCGGGAAGGCAAAAAGCATTCCCAGTACTAATGGTAGCATTAGCTTCTTCATAAAATATTGAGTTTGGTTAAATGGTTAGGGTGTAAAAAATTTATTGTTGTGAATACATTGTTTTCAGAAAAAGACCCTCCGGGCCGTTCCAACGTGAAGCAGATGGAATGGAGAGCTGGCCCGGGAGCCTTTAATTCGGTGCCTGTTGAGAGGCACAGAACACTAAACCAACCTTAAAAAACCATGAGAACAGAATTACTTACCTTAACACAAGTTTTTGCCATTCCCTCCCAGCGGCATGTTCCAGTGAGACCAGATACATGCCAGCCGGCAGGGCTTCTATACTAAGTTTGAATTTGGTTTCCAATGTCCGATTCTGCCCAATCCACTCTTTTCCCTGCAAATCCCAGACAGAAATCACCCGTTCCACCCCTTGGGGTAAATCCGATTCAATCCAGATTTCAGCATCTGCCGGATTGGGATATACCTGAAAAAAAGGCCGGTCAATCAGGGATTCATTGCTCAGTGAAATGATAGATGAACCCGTTGTCTCGCTGATAGGGACCGTTGTGCCGGCAGCATTCACCAGTGTGATTTTTTCTGCCCGGATTTGCAAAATCTCCTGGCTGTCTTTTTTGCCCGTGATGTCATCGATCATCACCGTTATATCCGCCACTTTACCTGCTCCGGCAATAGATATATGATTTGTACGCGTCATTCCCACATCTATTTGACCTGAAAGCGGGAAGTTTTTGTCAAGAGCCCTCATATCTGTATTCAGCGTTCCCAGCCAGGAACTATCATAACTCACAAAGGCCGAATCAACGAACGCGGGATCGTACATAATGCTGAATGATATCCCATATACACTATCGGCAGGAGATTCTTCCGTACCAACCATAATTGCGCCTCTGATCGTGTCTCCCGGCTGGTAATTGCCCGCCGGCCAATCGATATACACCGGTATGCCGTCAAAAGCAATCACACTTCCGCCCGGTGTATTTACCGGACCTGTGTAGTTTGCACCCACTGCATAAAAATCATCTTCATCGACCAGGCCGTTGCCATCTGTGTCTGCATGGACAAAATTGATCCCGGAAGAAAACACTTGTTGCCATGCCGGCGCGCCCTGCCCGATAAAGTTGGTATGCGCGTCTGGCCTGATCATTCCCTGCGTATCAAAAGCAAGTCCAAGAGAAAGTACGTCTCTGTTGTTAACAATCCCGTCTCCGTCTGTATCGCCAGGCCATACGCATTCAGGCATAGCCATAACCTCAACAGTGTCAGAAATAACCGATCCGGTGGCATCGCTGATACTCAGAAAATAATTGGTTACCCCCTGTATCGGAATAATGAGAATGGAGGCGGTAGTGTCACCTGTATTCCAAAGAAACGTGTAGGGTCCAACCCCACCTGGAAATGTACCACTCAAAGTGAAAGGTTCTCCCTGGCAGAGATAAAGCGTATCTGAAGGGAAAATTCCGGAATTGTCTGCCACGAGTTTACCTGGCATCAAAGCGGAATAAATAATACCTATGAGTAGCAATATCCAGTGTCTCATGGAATCGGGTTTAAAGGTTTTGTCTAATGTTCACGACTAAATAATCGATATCTGCCGGGAAATGTTTAAACAAACTCCGGACACTTTTTTAATATTCTGAGCAGCTTATTTTTTGTTGCTATTTTATAAACCATTCATTATCAGAAACAAAAAGGTGTGATTTTTGGTTGTTACTGGAAATTTTCAGCAGCAATATGAACAGACGAAGGTTGATCAAAATGTTGACTCCGTTGTCGGGAACAGAAATCCGGCAGTTTCTCACCTATGTGGAATCGCCGTATTTTAACCGAAATGAGAAGCTGATAAAACTAGCGCACTATCTTTCGGGGTTACACCCGCTTTATCCGGAGAAAAAACTCTCACACGAAAAACTGTTTCAGGTGATGTATGGAAAGTCTGCCGAAATCAATGAGCAACAGGTGTACGACCATGTTTCCATGCTTCAGCGCTTACTTGAAGATTACCTTGCTTTTTGTGCTTATGAACAGGACGCCGGTGCGAAATATGGATTTCTCCTCACCAGCCTGAGAGAAAAAAACCTCCCCAAAGCATTTTCCCGGGTGTTTGGAAAGGCTGAGAATGCGTTGCTATCAGACAATATGATTCCTGATGATTACCTTCATCTGCATCTGGTTCAGCGCCAGGCAGAAGGGTTTTCAGGTCAGTCGCAGAACCGCAGCGCCAACCAGCTATTGCAGGATCAGATCACACACCTCGATATATATTACCTTTCGGTAAAACTCCGTACCACCTGCGAAATGCTGAACCGGCAAAATATTATCAAGACCGATTACCAGTCGGAGATGATGCAGGAAATTCACGATTATTTTGAGAAAGGAAGGAGCCCCTATCTCCGTATTCCCTTTATCGCCATTTATTATCAGATTTTTCTGACCCTTTTTGAGCCGGACAAAGAGGCACATTATCATCAATTGGCCCAAAGCCTGAAAGAATACGCCGCAAAATTGCAGGTATCGGAGGCCTATACGATGTATGCTTTTGCCCAAAACTACTGTATCAAGCAGATAAACCGCGGAAACCCTCAGTTTTTGCAGGAGTTGTTTATGCTTTACCAGCAGTTACTGAAAGATGGGATTCTGTTTAAAAACGGAATGCTCGCCCACGAACATTACAAAAATATCACGACCGTAGGGCTCCGCCTCAGAGAATTTGACTGGGTAACCCATTTTCTCGAAACCTATAAGTCGCATCTTCCGGAGGAGGTAAGGGAAAACGCCTACATTTATAATTTGAGCACCCTGTATTACGAAAAAAAGCAATACAGAGACGCACTCAAGCTGCTGCAGCAGGTTGATTTTGCAGATGTGTATTATCACCTCGGGGCAAAGTCCGTGCTGCTGAAGGTGTTTTATGAAATGAAAGATGATGATTCGCTAAAATATCATATTCAGGCATTTAAGGCATTCCTGAAACGAAACCGGCGGATTTCGGCATTTCACTATGAGGGGCATCTCAATTTGCTGCAAATGGTAAGCAAGGTAGCCCGGATTCGCAGGTCGGGAGACAGAAAAGATGAAGAGTTACAAAATGAAAAGAAAGACAAACTGATTGCCGAACTAAATGCCGCAGGCAACATTCCCAATGCCGCGTGGCTGCGCAGGCAGGTCGAACAACTATAATTCTGCCATACGGGTAAGCAGTTCGCGGGCTTCTTCTACAGAGCGCAGTTTGTAGCGTGCCTGAGTCTGTGCCAGTCCCACTTTTACGGTGTAGGCGTATTTGGGCACAGCATTAAAGGTATCTTCATCGGTATGGTCATCGCCAATGGCGAGGATAAAATCCCACTTACGGCGGTTGAGCCAGATGGAAGCGGCTTTTCCTTTGTTCACCCCGGCATTTCGGATTTCAACGACCTTATTTCCCTCCAATACCTGGAGATCGTGGTTGGCTGTAAGATAAATCAGCTCGTCGCGGATTTCCCTTACCCGGTTGGCGCCCAGTTCGTTGTCGATTCTCCGGTAGTGCCAGGCCAGGGTATAATCTTTTTCTTCGATAAATGAACCGGGGGTACGCTGAACGAGATTTTCGAGCAGCGGCATAACCGCAGACTTCCAGGTGTCGATGACATTTTCATTGAGCTGCCAATCGTTGTTTCTCCACAGCCATACGCCGTGCTCAGAGACGATTTCTATACCGGTATTGCCAAACCATTCGCCCAGTGTGTATCTGTCTCTTCCACTGATGATGACCGTATGGGTGTTTTCCTGCGCTTTTAGCTTATTGAGAACCTGCAACAGTTCGTCATCGGGAGAGGCCGCCGCAGGTTCATTTTTAAATCCTACCAGCGTACCATCATAATCGAGCAGCAGTAACCGGGAGGATGCACTTTTGAAATGTTGAATGAGTTTGTCGATACTACCTTCATTCAGAAGCTTGGTCTGGCGTTCTTTCTGGAGTTTTTTCACTTCGGTAAGCTGTTGGATAAAGTTGTTTGCCCAGTGCTTTACATTGTACTGGGAAAGGCGTCGTTGCATTTCGGAAAGTGTTTTCTCCTGCTCTTCCTCACTCATTTCCATCGCCAGAGTAAGGGCTCTTTCGATGTCATTGACATCATTGGGATTGATGATCAGGGCATCTGACAATTCAGATGAAGCACCTGCCATTTCACTCAGGATCAGTACGCCTCTTTTGCTGTCTTCTTTTGTCGCAACAAATTCTTTTGCAACCAGGTTCATGCCGTCGCGAAGTGGAGTAATCAGGGCAATATGAGAGGATCGATAGAGTGCAATCAGGCTGTTGAAAGGGAAAGACCGGTAATAATAGCGAATGGGAATCCAGTTGAATGTCCCGTAGGAGCCATTTATTCGCCCTACCAGTTCGTCTATTTCTACTTTCAGGGACTTGTATTGTGCTACATTGGAACGGGAAGGAACTACGATAAGCACCAGTGATACCTTTCCGTGGTATTTTTTATTCTTTTTGAGAAAAAGTTCGTAGGCTTTGATCCTTTGCGGAATACCTTTTGAGTAATCAAGTCTGTCGATGGAAAGGATCAGTTTTTGTTTCTGGCTGTATTCCCTGATATAGCGAACTTCTTCGGAAACAGCCTCTTCCTGATCGGGGTGTGCGTATTTTTCATAGTCTATTCCCATCGGGAACACGTCCACATTGGTGATGCGGTTATCGACCATTAGTTTGCCAAAGCTATGTTCATACCCTGTGATACGATAAGCCGCGCTGAGAAAGTGGCGCATATAGCCGAAGGTATGAAAACCAATCTGGTCAGCACCTGCGATCCCTTCCAGCAGTTCTTCGCGCCAGGGAAGCGTTCGGAATATCTCATAAGAAGGGAAGGGTATATGTAGAAAAAAACCGATGGAGAGGTCGGGAAACTCTTTCCTGAGCATACCTGGAACAAGCATGAGTTGGTAGTCATGCACCCATACGATGTCGTCTTTCTCAATGGTCTCAGCGACTACATTGGCAAATTGCTGATTTACAGCTTTATAGGCATTCCAGTAGTCATCCCGATATACGGTGTATTGGGTGAAATAATGAAAATGCGGCCAGATGGTTCTGTTGCTGAATCCTTCGTAAAAATCTTCCACTTCCTGCTGGCTGAGGAACACCGGAACCATTCCGTCACGGTGAAACTGATAAGAGATGGATTCTCTTTCCAGTTCGTCTTCCACCGGATTGCCGGGCCAGCCAATCCATATCCGCTTGGCCGGACTGTCGAGCGATTTGAGGCCCGTAGCGAGACCTCCGGCACTGGGGTGGTAAATCAGTTCCCCCTGTTTACGGTCAATGGTTACAGGCAAGCGGTTGGAAACAATGATAATTCGCGACATATAGTAAACAAATTACCGGCTATGTTGGCAAAGTTGCAACAAATTCTCTGATTTGTTTCAGATTTGGTGTCCGTTGTGATTATTTGAATTATGTTTACTTTTGCGAAATTATTTTCGACTGATTACCGAATGAAAGTTCACTTCATTGCACTGGGAGGAAGTATTATGCACAGTCTGGCCATATCGCTGGATCAGGCAGGATATACAGTCTCCGGGTCCGACGACCAGATTTATGATCCCGCTTATACCAAGCTCAAAAACGCGGGTCTGCTGCCTGAAAAAGAAGGCTGGGATGCAAACAGGATCACCCCCGATCTCGATGCCGTGATCCTCGGTATGCATGCCTTTGACGACAATGCCGAACTGATCCGCGCCCGCGAACTCGGCCTGAATATTGTCTCATTTCCCGAATTCATTTATCAGCAGTCGCGCAATAAACACCGGATCGTGGTTGCCGGCAGCTATGGCAAAACTACGGTCACCTCTATGATCATGCACGTGCTCCGGAGTATGAACCGCAAATTTGATTATATGGTAGGCGCAGAGGTGCCTGGTTTTGAAAACCCGGTGAGCGTCACTCCCGATGCGCCTATGATCATCATGGAAGGAGACGAATATCTGGCCTCCAAAATGGATCCCAGACCCAAATTTCTTCTCTATCATCCGCACATTGCGGTGATCACCGGTATCTCCTGGGATCATATCAATGTATTTCCCACAGAAAAAGAATACAATTACCAGTTTGTGCGCCTGCTCCAATCCATGGAAAAGGCCGCCGATATAGTTTATAACCAGGAAGATTCTCTCCTGGCCGGAATGGTAAAAGAGCATATAGACGAGTCGAGCCAGTATCCTCATCCTTTTGGGGTGCCTTCCTATAAGGTCAAAGACGGGGTTTATGAAGTGAAAATTGAAGGGGAAAGGGTAGGGGTGAAGATGATTGGAAAACACAATATGGCCAATATCGCCGCAGCCTGGGAGGTATGCAACCTACTGGGGGTGGAGGCTCCTGACTTTGCCCGCCATATTGCAACTTTTACTGGTGCGGCGCTGCGAATGGAAACGGTAAGTGATACGCCGGGAAAACTCATCATCAAGGACTATGCACACGCGCCTGCCAAAGTACAGGCTACAGTGGAGGCTGCAAGAGAGAAGTATAAAGGCCGGCAACTGATTGCCTGCGTGGAGCTTCATACCTTCTCCAGCCTCAACAAGGCGTATATTCCCCTGTATAAAAATACGCTCCGCAAAGCCGATAAAAGGATTGTTTATGTGGACCCGCATGCGCTGGAAAAAAGACGGATGCCACCCTTGTCCACTGAAGATCTCCGGCAGGCATTTGGTGACCCGTCGATTATCTGTGTCAGCAACCCTGGCGAACTACAGGAAGCCGTAAGGAAAAACCTTTCCGGCAACGATGTGCTCCTGATGATGTCCTCAGGCAACTTTGGCGGCACCAATCTGGCTACTTTTGCCTGATTACTGCGGATGTAGGGTGGTGTAAATTGTATGCACCAGTCCGTCAGGATGTTTGTCTCCGGTAAGCTGCCAGAACATGATCCCGCCGAGCTTTTGGCTGGCGACATATTCCGTCTTTTCGGCGATGGACCGGGGGTCATCAAATGTGGCGTACAGCATTTCTGCGGAATTGTAGGCGTAGGGTGCGTGTGCTACCGAATCCCAGTGCAATTCAAATCCGGGGTGTTCAGCCATAAAATTATCCAGTTGATTGTAGCGCACCGAGCGAAGAAATTTTCCTGACTGATAGCGTCCGTTTTCTTCCGGAGCTACATTTTCCCATACCCGTGCATAAAAAGCAGCCCCAATCACCATTTTTGACTTCGGTACGCCGAGAGAATCGAGATAACGAACGGCCCGGTCTGTGGCGTTTATCTGCTTTTCGGTCTGGTACAATGGCGTATGATGTCCGGTGACGGGACTGGCGCCACTGACCAGGTCATAAGTCATCAGGTTTACATTGTTTACCAGCGGCATGACTGCATCCCATTCAACCGATTCTGCGAGAAATTTTTCAAATCCACCGGCAGCAAAACTGATAATAAAATCGGGTCCGAGCGAATCTCTCAGCGCCTTGACCAGGAGGGTAAAATTGTGTTTGTCTTCGGGAACAAATGTATGCCCGGGATAACCCGCAATTGCCGGATATTCCCAGTCCAGGTCGAGTCCGTCGGTGTTAAAAGAAGCGGAAAGTTCTTTTACAGAAGAAGCAAATTCGGCCCTTCCGGATTCTGTGGCAAATACATCCGAACAGGTTTCACATCCGCCCCAGCCACCGAGAGAAAGCAGGACTTTCAGTCGGGGATGCGTTTTTTTTAATTCCACCAGTTGTCGTATGCCGGTGGTGTCTTCGGCACTATCAATGGTGAGGCGATTTCCCTGCAGGTGGCAGAAACTGTGAATGATCTGATCGAGCGCCCCGATTTCATAGGCATTGGCATCAATAGGCGCGCCGGCATAATAGGCAATTACAAGCGGAGTGGTTTCCTCAGCTTTCGGGGTTTGACCCGGGTCAGGCTGACATGCGATCAGCAATGAGATTAAAAAAAGGAAGGGAGTTGGGCGTAGCGTATTCATATACATAGGATTAGAATAAAGTAGGAATATACAATCTTTTTGCCACAGAGCATGCGGATAAATATGTGAAAAACATGTGGAAAACGTACCTGGCTGAAAGAGAGGGGGAAACAGTTTTGGGTACAAAAACGGAGGAACCGGATAACTGAAAAAGCGTACATTGAGGTATCCATTGAGAGAATACAAGTTCCACCTTAACCCGAAAATCCATGCTGAAAAACCGTACCCTCCAGGGGCGGAAGCAGCCGGGAGCGGCTGTTCGCGCCATAACTTTTACTTTGCCACAGATGAACCTCCGGTCATTTCGGATGAAAGGTTTGTTTGTTCTGATCCTGGTTACGAATATGGGGACACATTACCTGCTCAACCCCCGTTTTCCGGGCAGAAAAACGCCGGCAGAGCGATTATACCTCCTGGGCGAAGCCCATCTGTTTGTTTCAGATCTGGATGCATTTGAGGCGAGAGTACGGCTTGCAGCCAAAAATCTGCAGGTTCCGCCGGAATGGCTGATGGCCGTAATGTATGCCGAATCTGCTTTTGACAGTTCTGTGCTAAACCAAAAGGGTAGTGGTGCAACCGGATTGATTCAGATTATGCCAGCCACAGCGCGGGAGATGAATATTACAACCAGCGATCTGGCGCAGATGGATCCTGTATTACAGCTCGATCTGGTAGAGCAGTATTTTACCGTAGTCAGGGAGCGATATGGGGTTTATACCAGCCTCACAGATTTTTACCTTGCCGTATTATATCCGAAAGCGAGAGGGGAGGGGGACCCATGTTATGCTTTGTATGCTGCCCCCTCAAAAGTATATCAGCAAAACAGCGGTCTGGACGAGAACCGCGATGGCGTGGTTACAGTCAGTGATATTGACAAGCGTATGAAGCGGCTGTTTATGACAGCGTACCAGGAAAGCCCGGAGGCGGGATGAAAAAAAAGCGCCTGATCCGAAAGGGTCAGGCGCTGTATATAGTAAAGAAAATTTTTCAAAAGAAGTAGGTGAGGGGCGTTTGCGGCCTCGGGGTCTGGGGAGCAACAGGCAGCCAGTTAAAAATACGGGCGGCAGCTTTAGTGATAATTGCGATATAGAGTCCCCGGATAAAAGAAATGGTCAGAAAAATTGTGAGTGTAAACATTGTTGTAACGGTTAGTTTGTCAATCTATAATTAGGATTAACAAACCCTGAAAAAGTCACAAAAAATTATTCAGTAAGTTTAAATTCGAACCAGATGGTTACCCATGCGTTCATAGGTTTTCCCTGAAAAGTAGCGGATTCGAAGCGCAGTTTGTGAATGTGCGGGTCAATAGCTTCCCGGAAAAAACGGGCATTTTCCGACAGGTATTCATGGCTGATAAGTCGTCCTTTTTTATCGATAAGGACACGAACAGGTAATTCGCCCTGAATGCCGTGATCTCTGGCGGTTTCGGGGTAATGGATCAAAGATTTTACCTGGGCGAGATTTTTGGGTTTGGGCAGGGTAGTGCTGGCGAGTGTGTGGACACTGTCGGGCGAAAACCCTGAGGGTAGGGGAGCTCCTCCTGCGGAGAAAGCGGAGAATGCGCTCGCGAGGAGGAAGACCGAAGCAAGGAAGATTTTGAAGCAGTTATTCATCGGGCCTGGTTGTTAACAATTTCTTAACATAAAGATAATAATTTGGAAACGAAGGTCAAGTAAAAAAGTTGCCATCAGTAAAAAAAAACTGAATGCCATTGTACTGCAGGAATGAGGTGAATGATCGTGTAATGCATTTGTCCCATAATTTATATTATGTTAACTAATTGATGCAAAAAGCAAGGCGCGTATGCACCCTGCCTGATTTCCATCTTCAATCATTTCTCCACAAAAAATCTTGATGAAAAGCTGACTTCCGGATGTTCCCGGCTGCGGATTCTGATATAGTAATAACCCACAGGCCACTCTTCGGTATTAAAAAACAAGTATCCTTTTTCGACATCGGTTGACATTTCCACAATCGTCTCTCCTGCCTGTGAAATTACCCAAACATCAATGCACTCTCCGCCCTCGGGGCAATACTGCGAAAAATCTCCCTTGACAATAAAATGGTCTGTTGCGGGATTGGGATAAATAAACAGTTCGCGCGAAACCAGTTCCAGATCAGGCGAACTGGAAAGACCTTCTTTCAACAAATTTTTTCCTTTGCTCTGAGCCATTACATTATGACCCATAATCATCATCAGTGCTAGTGTCGTGATCAATAAAAGCTGCTTCATTTGAGATTTATATAGTTGACGTTAAATGCGATTTCCAGGAGCCTAGTGCAGACTCCACCCGATCAAACTCTTCCATGATTTTGGTGTACAATTCCTCTGCGCCGGTGATATCTCCTTCCCTACCCTTCTTTTCCATCTCAGCACACAGTGAAGAAAGCGCTAATGCGCCCAATTGTGCGTTGGAAGACTTCAGCGCGTGCGCAGCTTCCCGTACCTGCCTGCCGTCTCCTTCGTGAATTCCTTTTTCCATATCCCGCAACAGATCAGGACTGGACAAAATCAATGCATCCACCAGATCAATGATCATTTCTGCATCGCCGTCCATCAATTCTTCGATCACACTGCGGGCAGATGCGTCGAGATAGTTCCAGGATATTTCTTTTGTTTGCATAACCAAAATTGTGGTTGAGTTTGTTTTGATACAAGAATAGTTTTGTAAAAAATAATTACCAAAACATAAATAATCCAATACTAACCTAATTCATATTTTCGTTTTTAGCCTTATTCTTCCCCCTTTCACGGGTTGGAGACAGTTTGCGCCTGCCGATCTTTCCGATTTTCTCAAAATCTAACACCTGCAACCCGCCCTTGCTTCAAATCGGGGGTGTTTTTCCAAAACTTTTTGCATTTAGTTTTGGAATTATTTGCCAATAATATTAGATTTGCTAATTATGTAACCAAAATGGAGCAATTCATCAAACAAAGATTCGGGCAAAATCTCAAATTTCTCCGCGAACGGGCGGGCCTCACGCAGGCCGCACTGGCAGAAATTATTGCCGCAGAAACCGGCAAATATGCCCCCAAAAGTATTAGCTCCTATGAACGGGAAAAGGACTGCATCTTTCCTCCGCCTGAAGTGGTGCACGCCATCCTCAATTATTTTCAGGTAAAATATGAACACCTCACCGGCTATGATCTTTTTTCGATGGGTGAAAAAGAACTGGAAGCGCTGATTCACCCCAAAACAACCGGGGAATTGCGTATCCTCACCTTGTCTGTTGATGCTGACAACAGAGAAAAAATTGAACTCGTCAGAGAAAAAGCTTCGGCTGGTTATATAAAAGGCTTCACTGATACCAACTATATCCGCCAACTGGAAAAATTTCACATGCCCTGGCTCCCGCCCGAATATACCTACCGCGCATTTGAGATTTCAGGAGATTCCATGCCTCCTGTGCAGTCCGGCTCCGTGGTTCTGGGCAAATATGTCGAAGACTTCTCCTCCATCAAAAAAGGAGAAAGGTATATTCTCATCACCAGGGAGGGGATTCTCTTTAAACGTGTTTATTTCCCCGCCAAACCTCAGCGAAATCACCCGGTTCTCCTTCTGACTTCCGATAACCCGATCTACGAACCCTATGAAATCTCCCGCGAAGACCTGCTGGAAGTCTGGCAATTCTACGCTTATGTGACTATGTGTCTTGACAAATAGTAAGTTTCCGGAATTTATATAACATCACCCGATTCGGAGTGATGTAGGTTTCCGGCGCGATGTGAACAAAAAATATTGCATTCCCCCGCACTTTCTTCCATGCAATAAACTAATCAGGCCTACCACTGCTTTCAATCAGGCAGGCGTCATTCACGAAAATTCACATTTCGTAGAATGAGACCTGTCTATTTATTACCTCCCCTACCCTGCTTATTTCAGGCTTTCCCCCGCCGTTTTTCTTACATCTTCACGTCAAGTTTGGCAATATTTCGTTAGCCCCGTTTTTTCATCCCTTCGAAAAAATAATCTACTTTCATAAAACAAATGAAACGAACCCGGTTTTTTACCTAAATGATAATGAACACAAGCTAATTTTCCTTTAACTCCTGTACCCAAATGAAACCCGCATTCTACACTCCAAAAGTCATCGATGTCCTGCTCCAGGCATTTGCAGATCATCAACTGGGCCATCAAAGCCCTGGCAACTGCGCCCTCACCCACCTGCTCGGTGGCAATGCCTGGATGGATGTGATTCACCCCTCCAGAGGAACCATAGATCACAATATGAAATTGACTGATCCACGCAAATTCGCACTGGGCCTCCGGGAAATCCGAAATGCTGGCTTTACCATATCACAGATTCTCGGAATTGAGGCTGCGTTTGCAGGAAGAGTGCAACTAGGAGAAAAATCATTTGTGGCGACTCTTGACGATGATACCGACCCCGATGGGGTTGAAGGACTGGCACATGTTCTGGAATTAATGGAGGTTCCGCGCTTCCATCACGTTCCCTCTCTTCGCGATATTTCAATTAAGGCATTAGTAAAGCATTAGTATAGTTTCAATAAGTTAGGTGTAAGGCGTTTCCTTCGGTCCCATATTTTTTGGGGCTGGAGGATTTTTTTTTATATCGAAATACTGTAAATTTTGCCTCCAAAAGGACTATTATGCAAAATTTACCCTGGATAAAAAGCTATCCTGAAAGTGTACGCCCCTCCATCGATGCCACGCAGTATAGCTCCGTGCTCCATCTTGTCAATGAATGCCTGAAAAAATACAGCCAGGAACCTGGCTACACCAATATGGGGAAAGTGCTCACTTTCGGTGACGTTGACAAACTTTCGCTGCGGTTTGCCAGCTACCTCCAAAGCCTGGGCCTCAAAAAAGGCGACCGTATCGCCATTCAAATGCCCAACCTCCTGCAATATCCCGTAGCGCTGTTTGGCGCTATCCGCGCAGGACTCATTATAGTCAATACCAACCCGCTTTATACCGCACGCGAACTCGAACACCAACTCAAAGACTCCGGTGCCAAAGCCATTGTCATTCTGGCCAATTTTGCCCATAATCTCGAAAAAATTGTCGCTCATACCGAAGTACAACACATTATCGTTACAGAGGTCGGCGATCTTCTCGGCGGACTGAAAAAGGTAATCACCAATTTTGTTGTAAAGAAGGTAAAGAAAATGGTTCCGGCCTACCACCTGCCACAAGCCGTTTCTTTTTCCCGTGCGCTTCAACTGGGGAATCCCAATTCTTACTCCCCTCCTACTCTTTCGCTTTCCGATGTCGGATTTTTGCAATACACCGGGGGAACCACGGGGGTTTCCAAGGGCGCATCTTTGTCTCATGGCAATATTGTAGCCAATACCCTCCAGATCTGTGAATGGATTCAGTCGTCGCTCGAAGAGCGGAAGGAAATTGTCATCACCGCGCTGCCTCTCTACCATATTTTTGCCTTTACCGTAAACTGTCTCTTCATCCTCAGAATGGGCGGAATGAATGTGCTCATCACCAATCCCCGCGATATGAAGGCGTTTATTGGGGAGCTTCGCAAACATAAGTTTACGCTCTTTACGGGTGTCAATACGCTGTTTAACGGCCTGCTCAACCAGGCTGATATAGGCACTGTGGATTTCAGCAGCCTGAAACTCGCTGTTGGTGGCGGAATGGCCGTTCAAAAGGCTGTCAATGACCGGTGGAGAGAGCGAACCGGTATTCCTATTCTGGAGGGATACGGATTGAGTGAAACCTCGCCCGTGCTCACCATGAACCCTACCAACGGTACCGACAGAATCGGTTCTATCGGCCTTCCCATGCCCAACACCGAAATTGCGATTATGGATGACGCAGGAAACGAGGTGTCGCTGGGCGAAAGAGGAGAAATATGTGCCCGTGGCCCGCAGGTTATGTCCGGGTACTGGCAGCGCCCTGACGAAACCGCAAATGTTTTTTTCCCGGGCGGATGGTTTCGCACCGGTGATATTGGCATTATGGATGAAGACGGTTTTTTCCGGATTGTGGATCGCAAAAAGGATATGATCCTTGTCTCCGGGTTTAATGTCTATCCCAATGAAGTGGAGGATGTCGTAGCATCACATCCGGGCGTACTTGAAGTGGCCGCCATCGGCGTTCCTGACGAAAAATCAACCGAAGCGGTCAAAATCTATGTGGTAAAAAAAGACCAGAACCTCACTAAAGAAGATCTGGTCAACTTTTGCAGGGAAAACCTGACTGGTTATAAAGTTCCCAGACATATAGCCTTCATTACCGAACTACCCAAATCCAATGTGGGGAAAATTATCCGCAGGGAGCTGAGGGAAAGAGAAGAAAACAACTGATTTATCTGACTTTGTACAGAAGGTAAACAGGCAGTTTGAAGCCACCATCTTTCACAAAGCGGGCCAGTTCCTTCGGTTTGGGACTGACAACGTATGTTTCGGTTTTTCCCTCGCTGTTTTTTTCTTCCTGAATCCGGGTCGTATAGTTCGGAATGTTTCGATTTCGTTTTCAGGATCGACCATCCAGGCTATCAGGTCGCCGTTTCGCTCTGTCTTCAGCAACAAAACGTTGTAGCCGCCTTCGTCATCGCGTACACTCAGGTAATATTCGCCGGCATAATTTTTTAGGATCAGGCTGTCTGACAGATAGGATTCCTCCCGCTCCCAGTAAGAAAATTGGATAGTACTGTCTGTACGGGTAAAAACATAACCCTTTTCCGGGTCGCGATCCATCCTGAATATCAGGGAGTCCCGGATCAGGATGTTAGGATTGTTTTGAATGTCTTCGGTCGAATATTCCTCAGTTTCCATAGAAATAGCCAGGAATCCTTTGGGGAAAATTACCAGCGTATCGAGGTCCGAATGATCAGCATACCCGTACTCTGACAGCAGATACGTTCCACAAAAAGATGGCGGAAATTCATCCATTGCCTGTACACCTGCGGGTTGGGGTTCTGTAAACCGTACTGTCACACATGAAGTGGACAATAGTCCTGCAAAAATCAAAATCCAAAAGTTACGCATAGAAAAGATGAGTTATTGGTGAAATGTGTCTTCTGAAAAAACGAACCGCGGGTAGCAAGGTTTTACAGAAATCAGGAAACACAGACTTTTAGCAACCGTAAATTTTTTATATTAAGTAGTTGTTTATCAATTAATTAAAGTACTAATAAACAGATATTTAAAAAATACTTAAATTCTCAACACTTTCTCCGGAATTCAGTACAACTCCCCATAAGGCAGACCGAAATGGATAAACTGAAAATCATACTTTCCACCTTCAGCCCGGAAGACCACAAAGAGCTAACACTATTTATTCAGCGGCAGAAAAAGAAAAAAAACCGGAAAGATCTGGATTTGCTTAATCTGTTGAGAAAACCAGGAACATTTACGCCGGAAGAAATGGTGCACCGGCTTTATCCCGGCTCTGAAAACCAGGTGGCATACCACGCACTCAGAAAACGACTGATGCGGCATCTGAATGAGTTTATTATGCTCAAGCAAATGGGCGAAGATCCCACCACCGCCTCGTCTGTAATGGGCATGATATCAATGTCGCGATATTTATTTGAAAAGCGCGTGGACAAATCGGGATGGGAAATTTTGAGAAAAGCTGAAAAACTGGCAGCGGAAAACGAACACTACGATTTGCTCAATACCATTTACAATCTCCAGATAGAAATGGTGGGAGATGAGGCTGCAGATGATCTGGACGAAATCATGGAAAAAAGACGGGTAAATAAAGTGCTGGCTGAAGAAGAGGAAAAAGCTGCCATCGCCAACAGCCTGATCAAACGAAAGTTATCGGAAATGCGCATGAAAGGACTTCTGCCCGATTTTGAGGCTGCGATCACAGAAGTGCTGGAGAAGTATCATCTTTCAGAAGCATTAAACAGCCGGCCCCGGTTGTTTCTGAAGCTCATGTCTATTGCCCGGAGTATGGTGATCGCCCGGCAGGATTATTTCAACTTTGAGCCGATGATTATCAGCAGGTTTGAGGAGATGGAAGCAAAAGGGCTGTTTTCGGATCCCAATCTTGCCTGCAAACTGGAGCTCCTTTATATGATTGCGCACGTCCTTTACCGAAACAAAAAATTTGACGAATCGCTACGCTGGCTGGAAGAAATGGAAAAAACCATGGAAGCTAATCCCCGTAGTTATCAGCCACAGTTTTACCCCAGATTTGCTATGCTGAAAGCGGTAAATTTCACATTCACCTACCGCGTGCAGGAGGCGATTGCTCTGCTGGAAAACATGCTGGAAACCCCTGCCCTCAGACTGAATCCCCAGGATATTTTGAACCTCAGACTTAATCTGGGGTATTACGCTTTTCTCGCCGGAGATAAGACCCGGGCAATCCAGTCCTCGATTGAAATTTCTCATTCTGACAAGTGGCTGGAGAAAAAAATGGGAAAGGAATGGGTATTGAAAAAAAATCTGAGTGAAATGATCCTCCAGTATGAGTTGGGCAACTACGATCTGGCCCAGGGGAAAATCCGTACGATCGAGCGCAATTTTCAGGAATTGCTGGCCCAGCCAGCCTATGCCAAGGTCGAAACCTACCTGTCGTTTATTCGCCGTATGGTTGCGAGTCCGGGCGCTGAGACCGTGCCTGCATTTTATGAAGAGGTGAAAGATTCATTTCTGTTTTTACCCGTTGCAATGGAAAACATTCACGAAATGGGGTTTTACGGATGGCTTAAAGCAAAAATGACCACGAGAAACTTCTACGAAATTTTAATGGAACTGGTAAGAAATACAGAAGAAGACCAAACCTTAACCGAGAAAATGCGTTAAAACAGCCAAATCATCGTTACAACATTGATGAGATTGCACCCACAAAATCCACACATCCTGCAACTACAGCAGAAAGACTGTTGTTGCTGTATGATATTTTTTCATCCAGGGGTGGAGGATTTTCCCTGACTTTACCATAAGAAATGATTGAATATTGACAAGACTCCACCCATCAGGCTGGAGTCTTTTTTGTGTTTACACCCAAAAATCTCTGTATGTCAACCATCACTTATCCTTCACCCGACATCATTGAATCCCTGGATTACACGGGAAGCCTTGTGGGCAATACCCCAATCGTAGAGATCACCTCGGCTTTTAATAAACCGGGGGTAAAACTGTATGCCAAACTCGAATGGCAGCAGTTGGGCCAGAGCGTCAAGGCAAGGGCTGCCTGGGAGATTATCAAAGATGCTATCATCAGAGGCGATCTCGGCAACGGGCAGGTTTTGCTCGATGCAACCAGCGGCAACACAGGCATCGCCTATGCAGCCATCTGCACAAGACTGGGTATTCCGCTTACCATTTGCCTTCCCATGAATGCTTCTCCTGAAAGAAAACGCCTCCTCCGCGCTTATGGCGCCGAATTAATCCTCACCTCCCCGCTGGAAGGAACAGACGGCGCCCAGGAAAAAGCCCGTGAACTCGCTGCAGTTCATCCTGAAAAATATTTTTACGCAGACCAGTACAACAACGAAAACAACTGGAAAGCGCATTATTACGGCACTGCCCGGGAAATCTACCATCAGACGGGCGGAAGTATCACCCACTTCGTCGCTGCCCTGGGTACTACCGGTACCTTTACCGGCACAGGAAGAAAGCTGAGGGAGATTCATTCAGAAATACGACTGATTGCCCTTCAGCCCGAAACTGCTATGCACGGCCTGGAAGGATGGAAAGACCTTGAAACTGCGCGCGTACCTGGGATATACGATCCTTCAGTTCATCACGAAATCCGAAAAGTCAGCACCGGGGATGCCTACGAATGGATCAAAATCTTTGCCCAAAAAGAAGGCATGTTGCTCAGTCCGTCTTCTGCCGCAAATCTTGCCGGGGCAATCTCTGTGGCAAATGAGCTGGAAGAAGGGGTGGTCGTAACCATTTTCCCCGACGATGGATCCAAATATCAGGAAGTAATAGAAGAAATCCTTTAATATGAATCCGGTAATAGAAACTGAAAACCCTGCAAGGTGGCTATCGCCACGGAAGTTTACCGGCTGATTGCTGATCATGGCGCTTCCGGCTTTCCCCTCGAAATCTGCGGGTTTCTTTATGGAGAGGATCTGGAAGAAAGACTAATTACGCTTTCCCGCCCGGTGGAAAATACCAAAGATGGCGATCAGCGACGCCGGTTTGAGATTTCTCCCCGCGATTATATTGAAGCCGAAAAGTATGCGCTGGAAAATAACCTTGCGCTTCTGGGTGTTTATCACACGCATCCCAACCATCCGGCAATTCCCTCGGTACACGATCTGGCCCAGGCCATGCCCTGGTTTTCCTATGTCATTTTATCTGTAAAGGAAGGAAAACCCGATGAACTGCGATCCTGGCGAATTGACGATATCTCAGGCCGATTTGCCGAAGAAACCCTGACTGTTTTCCCTTAAAAATAATTCAAGTTTGTTATGACCAAAATTCTCATTCCTACTCCCCTGCGTAAATTTGCCGGCAACCAGCCTTCGGTGGAAGTCTCTGGTCAGACCATCGGAAGCTCTATTGCCCAACTGGCAGAAAAATATCCCGAACTCCGGAAGCATCTGCTCGACGAAAACGACGCCATTCGCAGTTTCGTAAGGATATACCTGGGAGATGAAGATATCAAATCCCTCGACGGAATTTCCACGCAGGTTGCCGATGGGTCCATAATCAGTATTATTCCGGCGATTGCTGGTGGTATAATGTAAAACCCGTAAAATCATGGTAAAAACGAAAGAAGTTGTGTTTTCACGTGCCGAAATCGAGCGTTATAGCCGACACCTGATTATTCCGGAATTTAATATCGCCGGACAACGGAAACTCAAAGCCGGGAAAGTGCTGGTAGTAGGTGGTGGCGGTCTTGGCAGTCCGCTGCTTCAGTATCTTGCCGCTGCGGGTGTCGGTACGATTGGCATTGTCGATTATGACCGCGTGGACGACAGCAACCTGCAGCGACAGGTATTATATGGGCTCGATTCTGTTGGCAAACTGAAAGTAGATGAAGCGAAAAAACGCGTCGAAAACCTGAATCCGCATATTACCATTCGCACATACAATACCCTGCTGACTTCCGAAAATGCCCTGGAAATCATACAGGAATATGATGTAGTAGCAGATGGGACAGACAACTTTGCCACAAGGTATCTGGTCAATGATGCCTGTGTTTTGCTGGGAAAAGTGAATGTTTACGGTTCCATCTTTCAATTTGAAGGACAGGTTTCGGTATTTAACCATACCCATCCCGATGGGGTGAAAGGGCCCAATTACCGGGACCTCTTCCCTACCCCACCCCCTCCGGGGCTGGTTCCCAGCTGCGCCGAAGGCGGTGTGATCGGTGTGCTGCCGGGCATTATTGGCTCTATGCAGGCCCTGGAAGTAATCAAGGTGCTTTCAGGTGTGGGCGAACCTCTTTCCGGAAGGTTGTTTTTGTTTGATGCGCTGACATTCACTTCGCGTACATTGCGGATTCATAAAGACGAAGCAAATCCGCTGACAGGCAAAAACCCTACGCAGACCAGATTAATTGACTATGTGCAGTTTTGCGGGGCACCTCAGATTGAAAAAGAGCATGAGGAAACCGTTGCGGTGAAAGAAATCAGTGTATCCGAACTGGAAGAGATGCGGACTTCAGGCAGGCCGCACCAACTGATTGACGTGAGAGAATCGCATGAATACGAAATTGTTCAGATTGGCGGTGAATTAATTCCTCAGGGTGAAGTGGAAGAAAACCTGGAAAAGATCGAAACAGAAATTCCGGTTGTGATCCACTGCCGAAGCGGTGTGCGCAGTGCAAAGGTGATAAAGCTGCTGGAAGAGAAATACGGTTTCACCAATCTCTACAATCTGAAGGGCGGCGTACTTGCGTATGCACGGGAAATCAATCAGGCACTCCCAACCTACTGATTACCAGATGAGTAAAAAGCCTTGATCAATAAATATTGGCATTTAACGAAAAAAGTGCAATATTTGAGGCGGTTCTTTGAATTTTCACAAATCCAAATAGCAGTATTATGGATCTAAAACCCTGTGTGAGCAATACTCACCATATGGTCCTCGGGAACGCATGGAGGCGATTTTCCGGGATTTTGACAAGGGTGCTGGTGACCTCCTCCTTTGGAGCGACATCGGCCACTTTTTTACACTTACTCCATAAAGTGCGTCCGGATCATCGGTTTATTTCGATGACACAAAGTACCACTTCAGCGAAACTCTTAATTATAAGAGACAACTGGAGAGCCATCTTAAGCTCAATATCCAGGCAGTGGCACCCAAGTCAAATGAAAACGCATACACCCGAATGGACTATACCTGGAGCTATGAACCTGACGAATGTTGTTATGTCAACAAAGTCATGCCCGTGGAAGCCTTAACTGCTATCCATGATGTTTGGGTCTCAGGTATGGTTGGCGCTAGCGAGACGCGCAGAAACCAGCCGCTATTTCAGTTGAAAGGAGGAATCCTTCGGTTTTATCCGCTGATTGACATGACCGAGGAGGAGGCACATTATTACCGGTTGGTATATGACCTTCCCGCCCACCCACTGGAATCAAAAGGTTACGCGTCCATTGGTTGTACCCACTGCACTCGTCCCGGTAACGGTCGCGCCGGCCGCTGGACAGGTTTTAACAAAACAGAGTGCGGACTTCACTTGTAGGATTCAGTGCCTGGAATCACTTTCGGAGGAATCACCGACTGCCATAGCGGCCTCCAGGGTGGTTTCAGGCTTGTCTTTTTCTTCAGCGGTTTTCCTGCATTTTTCATTGTGATACGCCATGTCAATGGCGGCATTCAGTTCGAACCCGATTAGCAACACCATTGACAGATAATAAAACCACACCATAAGCAGGATGATGGCCCCGAGGCTTCCGTACAGTTTATTGAAATTGGCGAAATTGGCAAAATAATACCGGAGGCCGATCAATGCGGCAACGGTAAGTACCCCGGCGATTACGCCTCCGGGGGAAATGAATTTCCACCGCTGCTGAGTGGGCGGAGCGAGATAATACAGCACCGATACGCTGACGAAAGTTGTCAGCAGTGTAATCAGGGAGCGAATAGCCTCAAAAAGAAAGTCTCCGACATAATAATGGAGGTGGATATAATCCATAAAAATTTCTGCCAGTACGGAGGAAATGATAATTGCACCCAGAATCACAAATATCAAAAATGCGGTTCCATACATTTCGAGCAGTCCCCGCCGTTTAAACACATCTTCATTTTTTGTGAAGGCCTTCATCATGGCAATAATGCCTCGTGTTGCACCCCACACGGCAAGGAAAATACTCAGGGCAATGAGCAGGAAATCTGTCTGGCGGGTGAGGTAATTTTCTGCGATTTTTTCTACATCTACTACGCTCATGCCCTGCTCAGGGAGGTATTGACGGATAAACTCCACTACCTTGCTCTCCAGGTTGTCGATAGGGAAAAAGGGAAGAATAATAAAGACGAGGATCAGTGTGGGGAAAAAAGAGAAAAAAAACTGATAGGCCATTGCCGCAGCAAGGAGCGTAAACTTACTGTCTGTCAGACCATTGTAAAAAAACTTCAGGACATCATACAACCCCATACCCTGAAAGCCGGGCAATTTCACCTGCTGTAGCAGGTGAATTGTTTTGACCAGGAGCCGCCTGATAATCCGTTTTATTTGCTTAACCAATAACAATGATAACGGGTTTCTTGTCCCAATTTACACATGAATGTCACAATCTGCAAATGATGATTCAGGGTTGTGTCCAGTGTTTTCAACTGCTTCCCAGTATAAAATCCAGAGACTCTGACTGTCATTCTCGTTTTTATCGAAAAACGCAAAGTTTTACTGTACCGGTTACAATGAGTCTAACTCCTGTTTCGTCGGTGATTTCGTATTGGGTAAGAAAACTGGCGCGTGGTAATCTTTCCGAGTACGATCGTACGCACCTTCAGGAGGCTGTCGTAAAATGCGGGATTTTTGTATTTAATCTGAAGATCTGCCACGGGCATGAGTATGCCTTTTTCTTCGATCAGCCGGTAAGAAATACCCAGGCTGCGAATGGTTTCACCCTTCCAACTTCAAAGTATTCGGCATACTTACCGTAATAGACATAGCCCATCTGGTCCGTCTCCGCATACCTTACCCTTACGTACGTGTCGTGGACAATCATTCTACGTCAAAGGTAGGATCAATTTCAGCTTTCCAGGCAAGCATGCCACCGGTCAGGTTTCTGACTTTGCTGAAGCCCATACTCCGCATATATTCCGTAGCTCTTCCGCTTCTGCCTCCGGAGCGGCAAATCATTACTACTTCCTTATCTTTCAGATATTCGAGTTCGGGAAGCTTAAATTGCAAAATTTGGAGATTTTCGATATCGAGGGTTTGCCGCGCGCCCATTCGTGAGGTTCTCTCACATCCAATCATCACGGGCACGTTGCCGTTATCAATACGATCGTTGAGCTCTTTTACTGATATATCCATTGTTTTGTTTTGATTTATCCCGAGATAAGCCGAAAATCAATTTCAGGAAAAGCATTTATACATTAAGCGGAAATGAACCACATCGCCGTCCTGCATCACATACTCTTTCCCTTCTACTGATAATTTTCCGGCACCTTGACCGCGTGCTCCGGATTTGTAGTGGACATAATCTTCATAGTGAATGACTTCTGCCCGGATAAAGCCACGCTCAAAATCGGTGTGAATCACACCTGCCGCCTGCGGTGCTTTGGTTCCGCGGGTAATGGTCCAGGCACGAACCTCTTTTTCGCCGGCGGTAAAATAGGTCTGAAGATCGAGCAGATGATAAGCTGCGCGAATCAGTGTATTTAGGCCCGGTTCGTGAAGTCCTACCGATTCGAGAAATTCCCTGGCAGTTTCGGGATCGCCGAGATCCATCAGTTGTTCTTCAAAAGCTGCCGAAATAACTATCATCTCCGCGTTTTCGTCTTTGATGGCTTCTTTTACTGCCTCCACATGGCGGTTGCCGTCGGGCAGGCTGCCTTCGTCGATATTGCAGACATAAAGGACTTTTTTGTCAGTAATCAGCCCAAGATCTTCCACCACAGCTTTTTCTTCGGGCGTAACTTCCAGGGTTCTCACGTTTTTGCCCTGCACCACGTGAGCAATATATTTTTCAATGGTTTGTACCTGGCGCAGTGCGTCCTTGTTTCCGCCTTTGGTCATTTTCTGGGCGCGGTCGCGCTTGCGCTCCAGAAGTTCCAGATCCTTGAACTGAAGTTCGGTATCGATGATATCTTTATCGCGAATGGGATCCACACTGGCTTCGACGTGGACGATATTGTCGTCATCAAAACAGCGAAGCACATGAAGGATCGCCTCACATTCGCGTATATTTCCCAGAAACTGATTGCCAAGCCCCTCCCCTTTACTTGCGCCTTTTACCAGACCAGCGATATCCATAATCTGCACCACGGTAGGAACCGTTGATCTGGGATTTACAAGTTCGACCAGTTTGTCCAGGCGCGGATCAGGTACGGGGATAATTCCCACGTTGGGTTCGATGGTACAGAAGGGATAATTGGCCGCTTCTGCTTTGGCGTTGGAAAGAGAATTGAAGAGGGTTGATTTCCCCACATTCGGAAGACCGACTATCCCGCATTTAAATCCCATAATTTCTGATTCAGATAAGCTGATTGAATTGCGGTGCAAAAGTAATAAGATTCGCGGAGTCAACCAACAATGGATTCCCTTTTCTCGTCCTCCCCTACCCTTTCACGCAAAGTACTGTTTTGAACGAAAGGTCGAGTCAAAAAATTCCCTATAACAGTGTTAGAAAATATTTCATCAATAATGCAATTGCGCCTGTAATAACTACATCTAAAATCTTGCAAATCAGCAGCTAAATATTTACATTCGTAACACCGTTACAAAAAATGACATGACATCACCACATAAAGAACGAAGACAGCGGGATATCGAAAATCTCAAATCGAAAGTTCTCAAGGCTGCCCGCGATATCGCTATCAGGGAAGGATGGCCGGAAGTTTCTATCCGCAAAATCGGCAGTATCGTGCAATACACTTCTCCGGTAATTTATGAGCATTTTACCAATAAAGAAGCCATTCTGATCGAACTGGAAGAACTTGGGTTCAGGGAACTCAGAACTGCCCTGATGGAAGCCCGCATGCGCTCAGCCCAGCCGCTCACTCAGCTTGAGGAAGTTTCTGTCGCCTTCTGGGACTGGGCCTTCTATAATGCCGAACTTTATCAGGTCATGTTTAACCTCGAAGGCATCCGCTGTGCCCACACCAACCCCAACGCGCTCAAAGATGCGACAGCTCCGGTCATTGAAATACTCAAACAAATTCACCTCTTTTCAGGTGAACTCGATGAAATCTTTTTCCACTGGTGGTCGATCGTTCATGGCCATATTACCCTCGTCATGTGCGGCCAGCTAAAAGGCATGGACAACCGGATGCGCAAATTTATGCTCAGTGCCGTTCAGCGCTTTGCAAAAAGTATTTCCTGATTTTTTGCAAAAAAAACTTACCGCCTGTAAACCTTTATATGATTTCGCCGTTTTTAGGGTGGAAACTTTGAACACAATCAAAGTTTCCATAGTTTTGCGGCCCTAAAATCAGGCGCATGGAAATCCAGAACAGAATCCTCGCAAGAGCAACACAATTATTCTTACAAAAAGGAGTAAAAAGCATCTCCATGGATGAGATTGCCGCTGATCTGGGGGTTTCAAAAAAAACCATCTACCACCATTTCGCTACCAAAGCTGCTCTTGTTTATGAAATCAGCCTGGAATACTTCCGCCAGGAAAAACTCATGATGGAAGAAATAGGCAGGCAGGCGGTCAATGCACTGGACGAACTTGTCCGAGTCGTCAACTGGACCCTGCGGTTTATTCAAAACGTGCACCCGGGTGTCGTCTATGACATTCAAAAATACTACCCGCAAGCGTGGGCATTATTTGACGACTATAAAAACGGACTGGTGCTGACCAAACTGGAAGAAAACCTCGTCAGAGGAATTTCTGAAGGTTTTTACCGATCCGAGATCAACGTAGAAATGGTCGCCCGGATGCGACTTTCCCAGATTGATGCCTGTCTCAACCCCCAGTATTTTCCGCCGGGAAAATTTGACTATATGGAACTGCAGGTACAAATGCTCGAAATTTTTATCCATGGCATTGTCACAGAAACAGGAAGAATCTTCCTTCAGGAAACACTCAGCCCTAAATCCTCCACTGAAAAACAACCACCTCTTACCAATCAATAAAATGAATCGGATCATTACGTATGGCTTATGGTTTATTTTCCTTCTGCCTGTGCCCCGGCTGGTAGCACAGGAATTGAAATACAACCTGGAAGAATGCATTTCCTACGCCATCGAAAACAACAAAACTATTCAAAATGCCCGCTTCGATGAATACATCTCCAAAGCCAGTGTAAAGGAAATTCTGGCCCTGGGATATCCTCAGATCAGCGGATCGGCTGACCTTCAGTATTTCGTCGAATTGCCGACTTCCATTCTGCCCGGTATTTTTAATCCCCAGACTGATCCTGTGACAGGTCAGCCCATCATTGACCCCGAAACCGGACAGCCGGTTCCCGGACCGCCCATTGCCCTTCAGTTTGGATTCCCCTGGAACGCCAATGCCGGCGTTTCTGTCAATCAGCTTGTCGCAGACGGCACCTATTTTATCGGATTGCAGGCATCCCGTACTTTTGTCGAACTAGCTGAAAAAAATACTGACAGAACACGGGAGGAAGTGGCCATCAGCGTAAGTAAAGCCTATTATCAGGCACTGATCGCCGGAGAACAGATGAACCTGCTCGATGCCAATATCGCGCGTGTCGAAAAACTATTTGAAGAAACCCGCGCACTCAATGAGCAGGGATTTGTGGAGAAAATCGATGTGGACCGGCTGGAAATCAACTTTACCAATCTCAAGCTGGAAAAAGCCCGGCTCCGCCGTTACGCAGATCTTAGCATGAATCTGCTCAAATTCCAGATGGGGCTGCCCATTTCAGCCGAACTTTCACTTGCCGAAGACACAGAAGCGCTGAAAGCGAAACCCGTTTCTCCGCTTGAAGCGGCAGATTTTCAGGCTGAAAACAGAATTGAGTATTCTATCCTCCAGACCAGCCATGCCCTCGAAACCTACAACATGAGAAGGTACCGCGCAGGGTATTATCCCAGTCTTTATGCCTTTGGTTCGTACCAATGGAATGCCCAGCGGTCGGAGTTTAATATCTTTAGCGGGAATGAAAAATGGTACCCCATCAGCGTGGTCGGGCTACAGTTGAATGTGCCCATTTTCGACGGATTCAAAAAACGGCAGCAGGTACAACAGTCTATGCTTGCACTCAGAAAAATCGAAAATAATTTTGATATACTGAAGCAGTCCATCGCGCTTGAAGTCAGCAACGCACATGCTGCCCTGCTCAATGCTCATCAGACCCTGGAAACCAGTGAAAGAAACCGGGAACTGGCGCGAAAGGTATATGAAGTAAGCCAGATCAAATACCGCGAAGGTGTGGGATCCAGTCTGGAAGTCAATGAAGCCGAAAGCCAGCTCAAGCAGGCAGAATCGGCTTACCTCAACGGCTTGTTTGAATTTTTTATGGCAAAAACCGACCTCCAGAAAGCCAGGGGCGAGTTTAGTCGCTATCACCAGGATTAAATGCATCTACCCGAATAATAGTCAAAAGAAAAGAAATGAAATCCACCTACTTTTTAATTTCCGCGCTCCTGATTGCTCTTTTTGTCGGTTGCGGAGAAAAACAGCCAGTTACGCTGGCAGAAAAAAAAGCCGCCCTTGCCCAAAAAAAAGAAGTACTGAAAATCCTTAGCCGGGAAGTGGCCGAACTCGAAGAGGAAATTGCCAGCCTCGACCCCGAGTTGAAGAAAGAAGTTCGCAAAGTGACGGTCTCTACCCAGATCATTAACGTGAGCGATTTTCAACATTTTGTATCGGTACAGGGTCAGGTTGAAGCCAATAAAAACATCCTTGTAAGCCCACAGACCGGTGGTCGGATCGTAAAAGTTTATGTACAGGAAGGCCAGTCGGTTCAGGCCGGAACCCTGCTTGCGCAGCTCGACGATGCCATCATGCGAAGCGGCATTCAGGAAATGGAAACTTCGCTCGACCTAGCCAATATCATGTTTGAAAAACAGAAAAACCTCTGGGATCAGCAGATCGGTACAGAAGTACAGTACCTTACCGCCAAAAACCAGAAAGAAAGTCTGGAAAAACGACTGGCCACCATGAAGGAGCAACTCGAACTGAGTAAAATCAAATCGCCGATCTCCGGTACAGTCGATGAAATTATGCCCAAAGTGGGCGAAACAGTTTCTCCCGGCTTTCCCGCTTTCCGCATTATCAATCCTTCGGATTTGAGCCTGAAAGCGCAGATTTCGGAGTCGTACATTCCATATATCCGCAAAGGGGATCAGGTGAAAGTAACTTTCCCGGCGCTCGATAAAAGCATCGATGCGCGTGTAACCGTTGTGGGCCAGTTTATTGACCCCAATGACCGCACTTTCCCGGTAGAAGTGAAACTCCCGGCCAATCCTATGCTCAAAGCCAATATGTTTGGCGAACTTTCCATCAACGATCGTACGCAGAAAAGTGCGGTAACCATTCCGGTAAGTGTCATCCAGCAGTCAGAGGAAAGCGATTTTGTATTTGTCGCCAATGAACAAGAAGGAAAATGGATTGCCACCCGAACCAATATCAAAACCGGCCTTAGTTACAATGGTGCAGTAGAAGTGACCGAAGGACTTACCGCCGGGCAAAATCTGATTGTCGCAGGCTATAAAAACCTCAGCGACGGACAGGAAATCATCATTAATCAGACACAAAAGGATCCATCACTGGCCACAGGCAACTAGTGAGGCAGCAATTTTTTTCCCATGAAAAATAATTTCAGAGAATTTCCCATATCGAGCTGGTCGATAGACAATCGTGTGGCCATCTTTATCCTGACACTGATCATTACAGTTGCAGGTCTGGTCTCCTTTCAGCTCCTCCCAAAAGAAAATTTCCCCGAAATCCAGTGGCCGGTAATATTTGTTTCCACGCCTTACCCCGGCACTTCTGCCGGCGATATCGAAAACCTTGTCAGCCGTAAAATCGAAAAGGAACTCAAAGGTGTCGAGGGCATAAAGGAAATCAATAGTACATCTATTCAGGATTATTCCAGCGTTTTTGTCGAATTTGAAACCGATGTGAACCTTGATGAGGCAAAACGCGAAGTGCAGGAAGCCGTCAACCGCGCAAAAGGTGAATTGCCCAACGACCTCCCCGCCGACCCCCAGGTAATTGACATCAACCTTTCGGAAATTCCCATCATGTTTCTCAACGTTTCAGGCCCCTACGACAACGTAACCCTGAAACGGTACGCAGAGGAACTTCAGGATGAAATCGAAAAGCTGAAAGAAATCCTGCGGGTGGACATTGTAGGCGCTCCGGAAAAAGAAATTCAGATCAATGTCGATCTGTTTAAAGCAGAGGCTGCCAGTGTGACCATGGGCGATATCGAGAACACGATAAAAGGCGAAAACGTCATCGTCTCAGGTGGCGAACTCGATATCGATGAAACCAAAGTTTCGGTCAGAATCAACGGCGAATTTAAATCCGTAGAACAAATCCGTAATCTGGTCGTGCGCTCGGGAAAAGGCAATATTGTTTACCTTCGCGACATCGCTGATGTGGTGGACGGTTTTAAGGAAAAAGACAGCTATGCCCGCCTCAACGGCGAACCGGTACTGACGCTGAATGTAATTAAAAAAGCCGGCGAAAACCTCGTGGATGCAGCAGACAAAATCAAGGTCATCACTGCTGACCTTGAGGAAAACCGTTTTCCCGAAAATCTCACCATCACCCTTTCGGCAGACCAGTCCCAACTCACGCGAAATACCCTGGGCGAACTGACCAATACCATTATCATCGGGTTTATCCTCGTGACGCTGGTGCTCATGTTTTTTATGGGACTTCGGGACTCCCTTTTTGTCGGACTGGCAGTTCCGCTTTCGTCTTTCATCGCATTTGCAGTTCTGCCCGCACTTGGTTATACAATGAACCTGGTGGTGCTTTTTTCTTTTATTCTGGCGCTGGGAATTGTGGTTGACAATGCGATTGTAGTAATCGAAAACACATACCGGATGTTTACGGAGGAAGGTTTGCCGATTATCACCGCTGCAAAAAAAGCTGCGGGCGAGGTGATCGGGCCCGTATTTTCCGGTACGCTTACCACCGTTTGTCCGTTTCTTCCGCTGCTGTTCTGGAAAGGCCCCATCGGTGAATTTATGGGTTTTATGCCTGTGGTAATGATTATTACACTTTTCGCCTCGCTGTTTGTGGCTTATGTGATCAACCCGGTTTTTGCTGTGGCATTTATGAAACGAAGAGAAGAAGGGACTGGCATCAACCATAAACAAACCTGGTTATATACTGCCCTCGCCATCGTCAGCGGGTTGGTTTTTCGCGGTGCAGGTGCGGTGTCATTCGGCAACTTTATGTTTTTCATGGCGGCATTTATTCTGCTCCACAATTACGTACTCCGCATGATCATTGATTGGTTTCAGCAGCGGATGTTGCCGTGGATCAAAAATTTCTATCGCGCCACCCTCCGGTGGGCCCTGGATCATGCAGGGTTTGTGGTGATTGCCACCATTGTTTTCCTTTTTCTGTCGATGTCGATCGTGCAGATGGCCGGTCTGAAATACATTCAGTTTCCCCCCACCGATCCCAACTTCGTATATGTATTTAATGAGTTGCCCAACGGAACCGATATTGAAGTTACTGATTCTATCACGCGCATCCTGGAAAAGCGCGTATTTGAAGTGATAGGCAAAGAAAATCCACTCGTGCGATCGGTGATTACCAACGTGGCCATCGGAGCGGGCGATCCCAACTCTTTTGACCAGAATACTTCCAAAACGCATAAAAGTAAAATCACCGTCGAGTTTGTGGGGGTAAAGGAACGAAATGGCGCGTCAACCCTCGATATCATGAATAAAATCAGGGAAAACATGACCGGCATTCCGGGTGCAAAAATCACCGTAGATCAGGATCAGAACGGCCCTCCGGGCAGTGCGCCGGTTGAAGTAGAAATTACCTCTGAAGATTTTCGGGATATGATGGTGGTCAGTGAGGATTTATTTGCCTACCTCGACTCCCTCAGCAATGCAGGGGGTATCGCAGGGCTTGAAAAACTCAAGTGGGATGTCGATGAAAAGCGGCCCGAGCTTATTATTAATATTAACCGCGAAAAAGCCCGCGAACTGGGGCTAAGCAGCGGGCAGATCGGGATGGAACTGCGTACTGCCATATTTGGTAAGGAGATTTCCAACTTCAGGGCCAACGAAGATGAATTTAAAATCATGCTTCGTCTCAACGAAAAATACCGCGAAGAAATTTCTTCCCTGCTCAATATGCGCATTACCTACATGGATATGGCCACAGGGCGGTTTCGGTCTGTGCCGATCTCATCTGTAGCAGATTTCAGTTATTCTTCCAGTTATGGCGGCATCAACCGCACCGACCTCAAAAAATCGGTGAAAATCACCTCTAATGTGTTGACCGAATACAACGTCAATGATGTATTCAACGACGTGGATTATGCAGTTCAGGGCTTTATCAAACAGGGAAGAAAGATGAAGGACGTGAATATAAATGTGGGAGGACAGACGGTGGACATGGCCGAGCAGGCATCTTTTCTGGGAGGCGCATTTATGGCAGCCATTCTGCTGATATTCCTGATTCTGGTTACCCAGTTTAACTCACTGAGCAGTGTATTGATTATTCTGGGACAGGTGCTGCTGAGTATTGTGGGGGTATTCCTGGGGCATGCCATTCTTGGGATGGATTTTTCGGTAGTACTTTCAGGAGTGGGAATTGTAACGCTGGCGGGTATTGTGGTCAACAACGGAATTATCCTGCTGGACTTTTTCCAGATAGAAATCAACAAAGGTATGCCCCTGAAAGAGGCGATTATTGAAGGAGGCGCCATTCGTTTTACGCCGGTCTTCCTTACCGCTTCCTCCACCATTCTGGGGCTTGTGCCGCTGGCGCTTTCGCTGAATATCAATTTTACCACCCTGCTTTCCGACTTCGATCCGCAGATATTTTTTGGCGGAGACAGTGCTTCATTCTGGGAACCATTTAGCTGGTCGATCATTTTCGGACTGGGTTGTGCGACCGTAATTACCCTCGTAGTTGTACCGGTACTGTATTATATGGCCGCCAACTTCGGAACTTTTGTGGACAATACGACCAACTGGCTGCGATCCAAATTTACTTTCCTCAACCGCAACGCAGCGCCCAAAGAATCTTAAAACACATTTAGTCGTTTATAATCAAAATCCCGCTTTGTCTTTACAAGGCGGGATTTTTTGTATATTCGGCAACGATTACTAAAACCCGCGCAAAGATGTCCAGCAAACCTATCCTTTCCTGCATCGTGCTGATGCTGCTCTGTCTGCCGATTTCCTTACTGCGTGCGCAGGCGCCCCTTCCACCCAAAAGCAGCGGAGAAATCCAGCTTGCCATCAAAAAACTACAGGTTCTCGGAAGCGTCATGTATGTGGCTGCGCACCCCGATGATGAAAATACCCGCCTGCTCGCTTATATGGCAGGAGAAAAAGGTTACCGTACTGCCTATCTCGCTCTTACAAGGGGCGACGGCGGGCAAAACTCCATCGGAGAAGAAGTAGGTCCCCATCTGGGAATCCTCAGGACACAGGAACTGCTGGCAGCCCGGAGAATTGACGGGGCGGAACAAATGTTTTCCCGCGCTTACGATTTTGGTTTTTCCAAAAACCCTGAAGAGACTTTCAAAATCTGGGGGAAAGATAAAATCCTCGCAGATGTGGTCTGGGCCATCCGCAAATTTCAACCTGATGTGATCATTACCCGTTTCCCCGGCCCCGAAAAAGGCGGTGGTGGACATGGTCATCATACGGCCTCTGCCATGCTCGCACAGGAGGCCTTTGACCTTGCAGGCAATCCTAACGTATTCCCCGAACAGCTCGCCTACGTCTCGGTATGGCAACCCAAACGGCTCCTGTGGAATACCTGGAACCCCAACCAGCGACAGGTAGATCAGACCGGACATATTCTCACCCTTAATGTCGATGCCTATCAGCCGCTGCTGGGCAAAAGTTTTGGGGAAATAGCCGCCGCCGCCAGAAGTATGCACAAGTGTCAGGACTTTGGCGTAGCACCCTGGCGTGGCGAAGTACTGGAATACCTCGCCCACGAAAAAGGTGAGGAAGCCCGAAATGACCTTTTTGACGGAATCAATACCACCTGGGATCGTATCGGCGACGCCAAAACCGGCAAAATGATCGAACAGATTTATCACGATTTCAGGCCCGATAATCCCGCTGCCAGTATCCCCGCGCTGGTGAAGGTCTGGAAAAATATCGAAGGCAAAAAAGGATATTGGTACGAACAGAAAAGAAAAGAACTGAAAAATATTCTCGTGTACTGCGCCGGGATTTTTATGGAAGTCAACAGTCAGGAACCCATGACAGCCCCCGGAGACAGCGTACGGCTTATTGCCCAGATTATCAAACGCTCCGACGCAGCGGTACAGCTTGTATCCATTGACTGGGGTAATGATGAAAAAAAGACCATTAACCAAAACCTGCCCAACGATCACAAACTACTGACTTTCAGCCAGAAATTCCTCCTCAACAATACTCAACCCACCATCCATTACTGGCGGAAAACACCTATGCAAAAAGGGTCGTTTGAAGTCAGAGACCAGGCGCTGATTGGTTTGCCCGAAAGTCCGGCTGCCCTTACAACAACCTGGAATCTCCGCTTTGAAGATGTGGAAATCCCTTTCCAGATGCCGGTCGTTCACCAGTACGTGGACAGATCCAAAGGCGAATTGTTTCGCCCGTTTATCTTTGCGCCACCGGTAACGGTAAATATACCCGAGTCTGTCTATCTGTTTTCCGACAACCAGGAAAAAGAAATTCAACTCACCGTCAGGTCATTTATCCCCTCCGGCGATGCAAAAATCAGGCTTTTGGCGCCGGAGAGCTGGGAGGTGTTTCCCTCCGAATTTGACATCAGACTCGAAGGAAAAGGAAGCGAGCAAATTCTCACTGCCCGGATCAAACCTCCACAGGATCAGAATACAGGTACGCTTCAGGTAATCGCCGAAACCGGCAGATTTTCAGGCTCTTATAGTCAGGGACAAATCAGCTATGACCATATTCCCGTACAGATGCTTTTTGACCCCTCGCAGACCAAACTCGTGCGGATTAACCTTGAAAAACGTGGCGACTATATAGGTTATATCATGGGAGCTGAAGATGAGGTTCCCCTCGGGCTGGAACAGATCGGGTACAAAGTAGATCTGCTCGAAGACGACAAAATCACAACCGAAAACCTGCTGAAATACGACGCTGTCATTGCTGGAAACCGGGCTTATTACCGTCGGAACCGTATGCCCTACCACAAAAACCAAATCCTGGAATATGTAAAGCAGGGCGGAACCTATATCGTTCAGTATAACAAAAACTTCGAAATCCCCAAAGGCGAACAACCCGGGCCCTACCCTATTACCATGTCCAGAGAAAGGGTGACAGACGAGGAAGCAGAAATGCGGTTCCTGGCGCCCGACCATCCGATCCTGAATTTCCCAAACAAAATCACCGGAGCGGATATGGAAAACTGGATTCAGGAAAGAGGACTGTATTTTCCCTCCGCATGGGATTCGCATTACACGGCGATTTTCTCCTGCAACGACCCTGGGGAAAAACCCCTTGACGGATCATTGCTGGTCGCTCCTTATGGGAAAGGATATTTTATTTATACCAGCCTTTCGTGGTTTCGCGAACTGCCCGCCGGGGTTCCCGGTGCGTACCGGCTGTTTGCCAATATGATTTCTATCGGGAAAGACGAGCGGTAATTGTGAATGGTTAATGGTTAATGGTTAATGGTTAATGGTTAATGGTTAATGATGAATGAGTAATGGCTGAAGAAGATTCCAACGAAGATTTGAGGAAGATCATTCCTTTTGTAAAAAGCTGGCGCGTGCTCTACGCTTTTGTGCTGGGCGAGCTCCTGGTATTGATTATCCTGTTTTATTGGTTTAGTAAACTTGTGGCATGAGTTATATCGACTGGCTGGTAATGTGCGGAACCGTATTTCTGATTGTCGGTTACGGAATCTACAAAAGCAGAAATATTCAGGACATTCGGGGCTACCTCCTCTCCGACAAGGACATGAAATGGTGGACCATCGGGTTGTCGATTATGGCTACCCAGGCCAGTGCTATTACCTTTCTTTCCACTCCCGGACAGGCATTCAACGACGGAATGCGGTTTGTGCAGTTTTACTTCGGGGTTCCGATTGCGATGGTAATCATTTCCATTGTTGCCATCCCTATATTTCACAGGCTCAATGTCTATACTGCATATGAATACCTGGAACAGCGGTTTGACCTGAAAACAAGATCGCTGGCAGCGTTTCTTTTTCTGATTTCAAGGGGAATGGCCGCCGGTCTGACCATTTATGCACCAGCAATCATTCTTGCGACACTCCTGGGCTGGGAAATCCACTTCACCTGCGTAGCCATAGGGATTGTGGTACTTATATACACAGCCTTTGGGGGAAATCGCGCCGTCAGTCATACCCAAAAACAGCAGATGGCGGTCATATTGGTAGGAATGATCGTAGCCGGAGTTGTCATGGTTCTAAAACTCCCCCCTGACATTTCCTTTTCCGACGCTGTGTTTGTGGCAGGGAAAATGGGGAAAATGAATATCATCACCAGCCCTTCCTCCTGGGCAGAATTTGATATCAAAGACCGCTACAACATCTGGTCAGGGCTGATTGGCGGAACCTTCCTTGCGCTATCTTATTTTGGGACGGATCAGTCACAAGTGCAGCGGTATCTGGGCGGCAAATCACTGGCTGAAAGCCGGATCGGGTTGTTGTTTAACGGGATGTTTAAGGTTCCAATGCAATTTATCATCCTGTTTATCGGGGCCATGATGTTTGTTTTTTATCAGTTTAACCCCCGCCCCCTTTTCTTCAACCATAAAGAAAAGGAAGCCATTCTGATGTCAGATTCGCTGGGCACAAAATATCTGGAGGCGGAAGAAAAATACCACAGCCTGAATCAGGAAAAAGAAGCGTGGATACGCATTATGCTTGAGGCAAAACAATCCGGAAACAAAACCAGAGAGACAGAAGCTTTAGCGTCTATCCACAACCTGGAAGCCGAAGCCGGACTGGTACGACAGGAAGGGATTGAACTGATCAAATCCAACCATCCGGCGGCCAATACCAACGACCTGGATAAAATATTTCTCACCTTTGTGCTGGATCATCTTCCACCGGGCCTGATCGGGCTGCTGATGGCAGTTATACTTTCTGCTTCCATGTCATCGAGTTCTGCCGAACTGAATTCGCTTGCGACCACTTCGGTGGTCGATATATACAAACGCCTGTTTCACGGCGATACCGAATCGCGCAACTACCTCCGTGCTTCGCGCCTGGCAACGATCGGTTGGGGGGCATTTGCCATCGGCTTTGCACTTTTCGCAGGGAATATGGGCAACCTGATTCAGGCAGTGAATATCCTCGGCTCGCTGTTTTACGGCACTTTGCTAGGCATATTTGTCGTGGCCTTTTTCATGAAAAAAGTTGGCGGCACGGCAGTATTTCTGGCAGCTGTAATAGCAGAAATACTGGTAGTAGGACTGTATGTTCTCCCGCAGTTTTTTCCCATTATTCCCGACATTGGATTTTTGTGGTACAACCTGATCGGCTGTTTCGCCGTTGCGGCAGCCGCAGGCATCATTCAGGCAGCCAGTCCCAAAAAATAAAAACGCCGCACGAAGGCGGCGATATTGAACATCATGGTAATGCCCGATAGCATTTAATCATTCTGTCGCATTTGCTGTGTGATCATGTTAGCGAATGCAAGTTCTGATATTTCGCATTCCCAATCAACCGTATTTCTACGCATTTTTTATTTTGCGTAGAAATACGGTAAGGCTGGGTCATTCCTTCACAATCCGCACCGTCCGCCTTTGTCCGTTGGCGTCCATCACAACAATATATACACCCGCTGCCAGAAAACTCATATCCATCGTCAGTTCCTGCGGCCCGGCTTTCATCGGCTCAGACTTGCGGATCGGCATCACCGGGCGACCCAGCAGGTCGTAGAGCGTGATCGAAACCTCTGTTGTTTGCAGCAGTTCAAATCGCAGGGTGATTTCGCCGGTGAAAGGATTGGGGAAAGCGGTGAGGGGTGGCCTTTTTTCAGGTTGCGTAGGGTTGTCGGGCGCTGCTACCCTGCTTGCCAGTTGATTGGCCTTATAGCGGGTTGAATTGCAAAATGCTTTGATAGTATCTACAGGAACCTGAACAAAGTCTGTATAGTTACACCCCAGGACGGATTTGACCCCGACTTCTAAATTGATTCCTGGAGGCAGAGATACCTCGGGATTGACAATGACTCTCTGCCGGCAGCCAAAGTAAGCGTTACTCCGGCATTAAGCGTCAGCCCACCTGTAACCATAATGACACTTCTCGCTTTTAGTATGGTGTTCTGGTTAAAAGTCGTTGAACCGTTGACGATCAGCGTATCTTGAAAATAAGTATAAGGTGGAAGAGCTGCCGAAGTAAATCGAACCGGATAGGGTGAGTATTTCAAATACCTGATTGACTTTGCCATAAACATTTTCCTTAAAACATATTGGATCATGAGTCGGAAAAAACCTGTGAGCCAGGCTCAAAAATCCCCTACAATATAATCTTTCAGACACTCCAGCGTCAGAAATGGGGAAACATAGTATTCTTCTTCTCCATCAATATTGGGAAAAAGAAGGAAAGTAAGAATATGTGCTTAAATCCTGAAAATAGTCATAATATTCTTCAATCCGGGTTGCAGGAGAACCTTTTACGACCAAAGCGGCCAGGATGACGGTTTTTTCATCATCCACTTCTGCTGCCGGGTTAAAAACATATTCGATATCCTCAAACCTGTACCTCGAATAAGCATCTAGCCAAGAATTATAGGAAAGAAGGGAACCTGGAGGATCTTCATAACCAAATTCATACGGATATAAGCCACGTTGAGACTCTGACATCTTTCTAACAAGTGGCGAGTCCAGAAAGAGCAAAAACACCAAGCGGCTCATTGTAGGTGGGGTAGTAAAACCACGGAGAAGTTGATTCAGGTACCATCTGTACCTAAACTCCCCGGGGTGCGGAGCAAAATAGAGGAGTTGCCTCCGATCGTACCCAGGTTTTGAATGGAACCGGTTATCTCCATTTCTGCCTCAATCACAGAAGGACTGGGCGGACGGCTGGGAGAAGATTTTAAGCCCATTGCTACCAATATCCTGTCCGTTTGATCTCCTATAATTTTCAGGCCTTGTTTTACCTTGAATGCACTATCGGGAGTCCCTGTATCGTATCATTCACAAACCCCATATCTTTGATGTATTGGGTGATTTCACCATCAATAGCGGAGTAAGCCATTTATCAGTTGCCCCTATTCCGGTTTTAATAATACTTCCCACAACTCCCAGTGCAATTTGCTCAAAGGAAGACAATCCGGGCGGTGTTTTATATTTTGCGATAAGACCATCAATATTTTTATAAGTAACAGTCCCGGCTCTACATCCAATCCGTTTTTATAGACAGTCGTAAGAAAATCCTGATTGTTAAGAAGTGGACTGGAGCCATTGGTATTGATAACCTGGCTGGTTCCGATCAGCCTGCCGGAAAGATTTACGAGCGAGGTATCTACGACCCCAAAATCCACCTGGATCTCAGAGTAATTCAGGCATATACAAGGATCATAAGCCAGGTCAAACTCCGCAGCAAAAAACTCTGAAGTACTGGTGGCACGACTCACTGTAGAAATTCGCTCAACTGAAGTTTTTTCGCTCAGAGGTTGTGCTATGTTTTTATTCTTCATAAAAAGCGAAGTGGGCTTGATAGACAGGTTTTCAATAGTTTTAAACCGAAGTTCTGTTTGCATCAAGTCAGTTGTTGGATTAATCCCCTGAAACGAAGCCAGAATCCTCAGTCGTCCAGTGTAACGGTTATAAAGCATGACATAAGGACCTGCGCGCCCCGGAGCAGAAGTCCCATAAAGATAACTGGTTCCCAGTGTGTCAAACCCATCATATTTGTGCAATAATTCCCATCCATCCCGTGGGTGAAAATCCAGGCTGTCGGGGTCACTGAAGTTGGAGGGATAAGTAGCAAAATTGATGTGGTTGAGTTGGTTGTTTCGGGTAAAAAAAGGGTTTCCCATTTGCAGTGGCTGTGTTCCATTATAGGTATATCCGCCTCCCGGAGTCGGGATATAAACATCCCAGATAGGATTACGCCATTCAAACCGGTTGCGCAGACTGGGGCGTGCGTTGTTTAATGCCGCAGCAGAGTCTGTTCGGATAAGCCCATTACAGCAGGCCTGCGCGATCGTAGAGTCATTGGCGATACACTCTTGTGAGTGTAACATAAATGGCAGAGAAAGCAAGACCATCATCCCTGCAATTATTAACCCAAAGAAATATCTTTTCATACGATTATATGTTTAGGGATGAATCCGGACTCCCCGGAACTGTTTAGTAATACCCACATTCACCTGGCAGATCGGATGCCAGTAAAAATCAAACCGTAGTGAATCGAGATTATCGGGGTTCAAGGTCATTAAACCCTGCAGGCACTTGCAGAAACCGCCTGTATCAATACCATCAGATCCAATCAGAAGTTGTCTATTAGCCCAAACTGTTAGTTTGCTACCATCAACAAAAAGCGTATCACAAGCCTGTTCAAACCCGGCGATAATAGGCTTGATATTAAAAGCAGGATTAATCGGGTCAATCGAATAACAAAGATTCACGATCGCCTCAAATGTATCTAGCGGAGCTGTGGAAATCACCCCGCGATAGCGGCCATTGAGGAGGGAGTTACATCCGGTTTTCTGAAAGAATGTCCGGGCAAGACTATCCACCCCGTCATCATCCGGAAAACACATTATATCTGGTTTTTTGGTAACTTTCTCTTATGGTTGTATTTCCCGAGGGAAATCACCCGTGCGACTGACCGGGTACGGATCACTCGCTTCCGATATGCCATTCATATTGGGCATCGGCTTCCAGTGCATAAAATTCCACCAGTCCAGTAACAACTGTATCAGTATCGTAGGTTTCCCAATCAGCCGGATACCCAAGATAAAAAGCCTCCCGTATTTCGAAAGCAGCACTTACTGGTTTTTTATCTAAACAAGGATTGTAGTTGGGACATTCGGGATTGGCCTCATCGACACAGTAGTTCGGGCACGCCGGATTGGTCGGATCGTCGCATTTACATCCGGTGAGGAGTGCAGTCAGGAGTAAAGATCACTCCGCAGAAAATCAATGCGTATCTATTCATGGTTTTCTTATTTTCAGTCCTTCACTACCCGCACCGTCCGTCTTTGTCCGCCGGCGTCCATCACAACAATATATACACCCGCTGCCAGAAAACCCATATCCACTGTCAGTTCTATAATACGGACTATTAAAATAGGTAGTACCGCTATAGGTTGGGCCGTACAGGATGAACTGGCTGAATCGAGTCATTCATCCAATCAAAGGTATTGGCAAGCGCAGGGCGTTCCAGATTATAAGCTTTTCCCGGGCGGGGGTCAGTGGAGATACCCACCGAATCGGTGCAATAGGGTTGTCCCATAACCAGATTTCCTAAGAGGAAAGCCAGCAAAAATATAGATAGGTATTTCATTTTTGTAAATTTTTATTATTGCCCCTGGAAAGGGGCAGGGCTATACAGAGTTGTAGAGAAAAATACATGTGCCTCTATAACATTCTCCTTCAAAATGTATTTTACTATGTTTGGCTGCTCGTTGCGGCGATCCAACGTATATTCACAGCGAATTTTATTCCTGTCGCCTGTTTTGTCGATCCCAGGTCAAAATACCGTTCGGATAATCACAGGCAGAGGTACTCCACAAATCGTAACTGGTAAGTAATTGCACTCTGATTGAGGACATCTTCGCAGCCTCTTTTAAAATTATACATTTGTGTAACAAGGAAAGGATCGCCGGGGTAAATTTTCAGGGTAATGGTATCTTCTGGATTTCCATTAAGAAAGCCATGATAATCAGCAATCCATCGGTGTTTATCCGTAAACACCACTTTTCGTACCATGGTATCTGTGCCGGTATCTTCCGGAAAACAATTTGTAATAGGTGTACCCTGAACCATGAGTTTGATCTCAATGGGCACAAATTTGGGGGCCTGGGCGAAGTTGGAGGGAAAACCCTTGGCGTATCATATACTCCTGCCCCGATTTGCCAGGTATAAGTCTGACCGGGTTTTTCATCCAAAACTTCAAAAATCAGATTGGAGGCCCGTACAGTATCAAAATAAAACTGTATCCAAACCTTTGTTGTTGCAAAAGACCCATTCTCAATGATCCGAAAATCCGCACTCACCGGTGTCTGATCCCAACAAGGATTATTATAATTCGACATTCGGGATTGGTCTCGTCGACACAGTAGTTCGGGCACGTCGGATTGGTCGGATCGTCGCATTTGCATCCGGGAGAGGAGTGCGGTCAGAGCACAAAGATCACTCCGCAGAAAATCAATGCGTATTTATTCATGGCCTCTCGTTGAAGTGTTGTGTAGCTGATTTTCCAATTCTGCGATCCGGTCGTGCAGTTGCAGCACGTAAAGGTACACTCCGATTTTTCCATTTGTTTCACCGCGATCTGCCCCACCTCAAAACCGCCCGCGGCGTCTATTTCTGCCTGCGAAGGCAGCCCGGCAGATGGCCGTGCACTGGATATGGTTCTTTACCGCCGCAAGGGACGGCAGTTGGTAACCCGGCAAAAACACATAGTCGGCATAACTGCTATTGACAAATACACGGCCCGTGGCAATCCCCTTTGCACAAACAGCAGGTAATCATTGCTCGCCGTGCTGACATTACCTACGGAAACTTTGCCATCGTTTTGAATCACCATTTTGCTGCTCGAAAATACCTCCGCATCACTTTTGGTCTGCGTCGCGCTGCCGTTGTTGGCGATGGAGGCAAACTGAATCGCACCCCCTACGCCTCGACCAGATCACCGCGCCACCGTTGTTGCCGTCGGTGTCAAAAGTCCAGGTTGTGCCTGACCGCGTCGCGTTAAAGCCAATATAGGCGGTTCCCCAGTTTAGTCCGCTGCCATAGGCGGTTCCCATGCCCAGCTTGCTGATCCCCGCACCTGCGCGTAGCCCCTGAGACTGAATCTTGAAGATTTCGCTGCTTCCGGCAAAAAAACTGAAACTATGCGCCGTGTTCACCGCATTTCAAACCGAAGCATCCCCGCACTCATGCCCAGTCCGTAAAAATGAGCTGCCGCTGGTGTAAAGCGACAACATTCTGCTCTGATAGGCAGTCCCAAAGTCTAAGAGATATTGTGGATTGTTGTTGTTGATCCCCACTTTTTCCGCCCCGCCAATGGGGTTGTAATAGATTACCCCCGAGCCGGTCGAACTCCAGGTGCTTTGGGCTATCATATCAGCACTTAGCAATAGGATAGGAAGAAGGAAGAAGTCTTCGCATCGTATTTGGGTTTTTAGGTGTTATAACAAACAAACGTAAGTTCTGCTTCTTTCCGATCTTAATCAACCGTATTTCTACGCATTTTTTATTTTGCGTAGAAATACGGTAGTGCTCAGTTGTTGTCCCCTGGTTTTCGTTTGTATGAGGAAAATCGTTATATTTGGAATATTCGTAAGGTAATTAAGTTTGTGTTTTATGAGCGATTTAACCCTCTTTACCAAAATCAATCAACTCTCAGATGATCTAAAAATAGAGGTAATGGATTTTTTGGAGTACCTATTGAGCAAAAAAAAGCAGAAGAAATCCCGAAAAACACCAAAAGCCGGATTTCTGAAAGGAACGTTCATCATTCATGATGATTTTAATGAACCCCTGGAAGATTTTAAAAATTACATGGAATGAATCTCCTTTTGGACACTCATACTTTTATTTGGTTTAGTGAAGATCATGATTCACTTTCAGACAAAGCGCGAAAATTAATCGAGAATCCGGAAAACACGAGTTTTGTTAGTATAGCCTCTCTATGGGAAAAAGCTAATGCATGTCATAGAAGACAATGGATTTGAGCTGCTACCACTTTCATTTAAACATACTTTACAGGTAAGTCAATTGCCTTTCTATCATCGTGATCCATTTGATCGAATCATCATTTCCCAAAGCATAGTTGAATCCATTCCTATTGTAACGGTTAATGCTGTATTTGAACAATATCCGGTTACCTGTCTTTGGCAATAATATCGTAGCGAACTTCTTCCATTTGATATCCCCTGTAACCAAATCTGCATGCGTGAATTATGAATTCATGAAATAGACTTGGCTCTCATTCGTTTTACCCATAGATTTACCCACGTCCCTAAACACATTAGAAATGACGAAGTACGCTAAATTTGGGCTCGCTGCCATTTTCCTCCTTCTTTCAACCACACTTTTCTCGCAACGTCCGCTTCACGAAATTGAAAAGGAGCTGAAAACGCTGGCAGACGACATTCTTACCAATGACTCTCTTTCCGTAAAAATCAGCCAGAACAAGCGGTTTTCTACCCTGCTGATCGAAACCCTCAAACGGCCCGAAAGCTTTGACTACCCGTTTGACTCACTCAAAACCATATCCATTCTTGAGCCGGAAGACCATAGCTTCCGCATTTTCACCTGGCATATCGTGGACAAAAACTACAGTGAGTATTATGGGGAGCAATACCACTATTATTTCGGGCTGGTACAACGCAAATATGAGGAAGACGAAAAAACGGAATTTTTGGTCATCCCGCTGGTAGAACTTCGCACCATTCCCCGTGGGGTAGAAAACAGTGTCCTCGACAACGGAAGCTGGCTGGGTGCCTTGTATTATCAGCCCAAATACTCCGATTACCTTCCCTCCTATACCATTAAGGCGCTCGATTACCGCAATAAAAAGGTAAAAAGCAAAGTTTACCTGCTTCTGGGATGGAATGGAAATGATGAAAAAAGCAATTATAAAATTGTGGACGTGCTTTCCTTCGACCCGAAAGATAAAAACCGCGTACTGTTTGGCGCTGATATTTTCTATTTCGACCAGATCCCCAAATACCGGGCTTTGTTTAAATATTCGGAGTTTGCCCCCTTCAGCCTCAACTATAGTTACGTTCAGGACGGCGGAAAAAAGAAAAAAATGATCGTCTATGACCACATGGGAACTCCCAAACAGGGCGATCAGAAATTGCAGGATGTATATGAAACCGGCGCCGATGGCTCCTACGACGCGCTGTATTTTTATCCCAAAGTAGGCTATTTTGAATGGTACCGGAATGTGACGCTGGCCGAAAAGTATATCAGCAGTGAAAACCGCAAAAAGCAGGAAGAAATCCGCCGCAATCAGCAAAAAATAGACGAAGAAAGAAAAAAAGCGATGGCAGAAAGCCAGGACGTGGCCGACCAGTTTTCAACTATGGAAAACGGCAACAACGGAGGCAACAGAATCAATCCCGCCAGCAAAAAAGCCCAGAAACAAATGCTGAAAGAACTTGAAGCCCAACGTAAGAAAGAACAGGAAAAACTCAAACAAGCGGGTATCAAACTGCCGGAAAATGATCAATGAAAAGATTTTTTTCGGTCCGACACGAAAAACCTTTTGTTAGGTTTTGTTTAAATTTATATTTTTGACGCATAACAGGTTATTAATTGAACTAAAACTGAAGTTATGCAAGGGAGAGATGAAGTGTATTCAGAGAAAATTAGAGCCGGGAAACGCACCTACTTCTTTGACGTAAGGTCCACCCGCTCTAATGATTATTACATTACCATCACCGAAAGTAAGCGCAGGTTCAACGGAAGGGGTTATGACAAACATAAAATCTTCCTTTATAAAGAAGACTTCAACAAGTTTCTTGCTTCGCTAAACAAAACTGTCGATCACGTCAAACTGGAGCTTATGCCCGATTACGATTACGACGAGTTTGACAGACGGGAGATGGACTACGATGATGAGGATGACGATGATCGCGATGAATATGAGAATGAAGGAGAAAATGAAATCGGAAAACTCCCTTCCTGGGACGAATAATTAAAAAAAGAAACGCTTATTCAGGGAATTGCCATTCGCAGTTCCCTTTTTTTTTGCTCCCCGGGAATAAAACCGGAATCTGCCCTGTCTAACGGTAGAATTTAAAACAATCAGAATATGTTCAAATTAAAATTATTCGCAGCCACAGCTGCGGCAGTTATCTTATTGTCTGCCAGCAGCTTCGCACAGGAAACGAATTCCAACCGTGAATCCTTCCGAAAAGAAGTTCATCAATACACATCGGAGAATATCGTGCCTGTCATGAAACCCCGCCGCCAGCAATTGGAAACGTATCTTTCTGCCGATGAAAAAAACAAAATCAAAGAAGTAAGGGCAGAAATGGCAGCACATAGGGCTGAAATGCAAAAACTGCACGAGTCCTTTGGCAAAGGCCGTCAGCCGGGCACCCGTCCCGATGAAGCACAAATGAGTCAGATGCGGGAAAAAAGAGAAACACACCGCGCAAGTATGGAAGCGATCCGCACGATCGCCGAAAACCACAAAGGGCAAATTGATCAGTTGCTCTCTCCGCTGAGCCAGGAAAGCGAAAAATGGCGAACCGATATTCACGCAATCGCGGAGAAAAACGGACTTTCGCCCAGACAAAAACCTGCGCCTGGTCAGGATCGTCCGGCCGGAAAACCGGAATTTGAAAGAGGAAGAGGCGGTGACGGCCCTGGCCACGGTCCCGGTCATGGCCCCGGATTTGGTCGCGGCCCGGGTTTTGGTCCCGGCACCGGCATGCTACACATCACCGAACCCGTCGGCTTCCTTCTCTGGGATGCAGATGCAGGCTTTCCCATGATCCGGGAATCCGGTGATTTTCCCCGAACTTACCCCAACCCGACTGCCACTTCCAGCAACCTGGAATATCAGGTAAAAACCGCCGGAAAAGTTACCGTCAGCATTCTCAATGAAAAAGGCATTCCTGTAAAAACACTGGTTGACGGCACCCTTCAGCCAGGCAAATACGAGATCAGCACCGATGTAAGCGGACTGGAAAAAGGAATGTATTTCTATCAGATCAAAACCCCTGATGGCGTACAGACGCAGAAACTCCTGATAGAAAAAAATTAAACAACTCTTTTTCGATTTTTATTTAGACTCTGTGGCCTCTGCGTTCTCCGTGTTTTAAACTTAACTTTGAAATAATTAACACAGAGAACGCAGAGAAGCAGAGAACAAAATACCCATTTGGGTGGGTTTCTTAAAATGTGTATCTCATTCTTTAAGAAAAACCTTTTTCCCTTTCGCTGCCGATTTTATCGCTGCATCCAGAATCTCCATGGCAACCATATTGACTTCCAATGAACCCGGACTACCTGCCGGGTTTGTTTTTCCCCTCACCACCGAAGCAAAATAGGCAAAAGCATCATTTTCGGGAGAGGGTAAAGGTTCGGCAGAAATGGCTTCTTCCTGAGATTTTTCATTGAGCCGTATCAACATCCGCTTTCCGTCAATGGTTTTTGCATAGCCGGTTTTTCCATAGACGTGAAAATCCTTTCTCCCCATAGGCCAGTTCCACGAAGCCTGAATGATCGCCTGTGCGCGGGGATATGTTACCACAATGGTCGCCTCGTCATCCACTTTTGGGTAAATATCGGGTTTGATCTGCTGCGTAACTGCCATAACCGAAACCGGCCTTTCGCCCCGCATGACCCAGGTAGCGAGATCGGCACCATAACAGCCAAAATCGGTAACAGCCCCTCCTCCATTGGCAACAGGGTCGGTAAGCCATGCGAGAAATTCCTCACTGCAACCGATTTCCCTCGGGCCCTGATGTCCGTCGTGAATGACCATTTTCCGCACTTCTCCCAGTTCGCCCGATCCGACCATTTCATACACCTTTCGGTTGGAAGCATACCAGGTAGTTTCGTAATTGGTGATCAAAAAAATTTTCCCTTCCGTTGCTGCCTGCTGCATTTTCCGGGCATGGGCAAGGTTCACTGCCAATGGTTTTTCCACCATCACATGAATGCCTTTTGCAGCGCATTTCTGTGTGATTTCCAGATGGTCGTAAATACTCGAAAACACCGAAACAGCCTCAGGCTGAGCTTTTTCCAGCATCGTTTCCAGGTCGGGGTAAATGAGCTCACGGCTGATTTTATAGCGGTCGCACAGCCGTTCTGCCAGTGCACGGTTGGGTTCTGCAATACCCACAATCACCATGTCGCCCTGATCAGGACGCCCCAGGATTCCATGCACATGGTCATGCACAAGCCCGGCTACACCGATTCGCAGCGGGGAGGGATTTTGGGAAAACAAGGGGTACAAAAAGATGAGGACAAAGGAAAAAAGAAAGAAAGCCCGGGAAATCATAATGCAAAATTGAGGGAGTGAATGATCAGGGAAGATAGTTCAATTTTGTTATTTCCACCAGCTCTCACTATCTTTTCTCCGGACTAATTGCTACCTGTTACCTCATGAGCGATCTACAAATCAAAAAAAATCCAAAAGAATACGATGTATGCATCGTAGGCTCAGGCGCCGGAGGCGGAATGGCCGCCAAAGTGCTGGCCGATGCCGGAGCGAAAGTGGCCGTACTCGAAGCCGGCCCCTGGTTTGATTCTGCCGAAGGCGAAATGTTTAAATGGCCCTATCAGTCTCCCCGGCGGGGCGCCGGTACACATCGCCCCTTCGGAGAATTTGACGCCGCCTATGGCGGGTGGGAAATCGAGGGCGAACCCTATACCCGGGTCAAAGGAACCGAGTTTGACTGGTTTCGCAGCCGTATGCTCGGCGGGCGCACCAACCACTGGGGCCGAATTTCCCTGCGGTTTGGCCCCAATGACTTCAAACGCAAATCGATTGACGGACTCGGCGATGACTGGCCCATTTCTTACGAAGATATCAAACCCTATTACGACAAAGTCGATCAGTTTGTGGGAATCTTCGGCTCTAAAGAAGGCATCTACAATGAGCCCGACGGAATATTCATGCCTCCGCCCAAACCCCGTGGATACGAACTGCTGATGAAGGAGGCCTGCGAAAAAATCAATATCCCCATTATTCCCAACCGGCTTTCGATCATCACCCAGCCGCTCAACGGGCGTCCGGCCTGTCATTACTGCTCGCAGTGCAACCGCGGGTGTTCGACCTATTCCAACTTCTCTTCACCTCCCGTTTTGCTCATGCCTGCCCAGAAGACAGGCAATGTGGATATTATCATTCACGCCATGGCGCGGGAAGTGATGACAGACAATAATGGAAAAGCCACCGGCATTTCCTATGTCAATACTCAGGACATGATGGAATATCAGGTAAGGGCAAAAGTCGTGATTCTGGCTGCCAGCGCCTGCGAATCTGCCCGCCTGATGCTCAACTCCAAATCAAGCCGTTTCCCCAATGGACTGGGCAATACCAGCGACCTGATTGGAAAATACCTGATGGACTCCACCGGCGCATCCCGGGCAGGGCTTATACCCAAGCTAATTGACTATATCCCTCACAACGAAGACGGCGTGGGTGGAGCGCACCTTTATATCCCGTGGTGGCTGGATAACAAAAAACTCGATTTCCCCCGTGGGTATCATATCGAATTGTGGGGAGGCCGGAGAATGCCTTCTTATGGATTTATGGGCGGCATTCAGCGGATCAACCAGATGCTCGGCGAGCTCGACGGCAATCCCCGTCCGAAGGGTGGCGGTGGTTACGGTGCCGATCTAAAAAACGACTACCGCAGACTGTTTGGCGCAGTGGTAGGATTTTCGGGAAGAGGAGAGCCTGTCGCACTGAAAAGCAATTATTGCGAAATTGACCCAAATGTGGTGGACAAATTTGGCATTCCGGTGCTTCGGTTTAATTACAAGTGGACAGATCACGAAGTACTTCAGGCAAAACATATGCAGGATACCTTCGAAGAAATCATTCACAATATGGGGGGAACACCGCTGGGCGAAAAACCCGGTAAAGACGAAGACTACGGCCTTGCCGCCCCCGGACGTATCATCCACGAAGTGGGTACTACCCGCATGGGTAAAACAGCCAAAGACTCAGTACTCAACCAGTATTGCCAGTCCCACGATGTGAAAAACCTGTTTGTTGTGGACGGAGGCTCATTTGTCTCCATGGCCGACAAAAACCCCACATGGACGATCCTGGCCCTTTCGTGGCGCACGGCAGACTATATCATTGAACAGACAAAACAACAAAACCTGTAGATAAATTATTGATCATCAGGATTATGGAAAAGAAAAACAGACTTTCCCGCAGGGAATCGCTCAAATATATCGCGCTCGGTTCTGTCGGCGCAGGCATGGCCATCACCGCAGCTGGTTGCGGCCCGGAAACCCCGCCCGATCACAGCGAGCACCAGCACGGATCCACCAGCGGAGAATCAGCCCTTTCGCCAGAGGATCAGAAGCTGATGTCCGAAAAGTTTTTTACCGATCACGAGATGGCGACTATCACCGTACTGGCCAACCTCATCATTCCCGCCGACGAGCATTCGGGAAATGCACAGGAAGCCGGCGTGCCGGAGTTTATCGAGTTTATGATGAAAGACCAGCCCCAGCAGCAGACCCCGATCCGCGGAGGCCTCCGCTGGCTGGACGTGGAGTCGCTGGGCCGATTTGAAAAGGCGTTTGTTGATCTCGAAGAAAACCAGCAGAAACAAATTCTCGATGACATTGCCTGGCCCGATTCGGCACTTCCCGAAATGAGTCAGGGCGTAGCCTTTTTCAACCGCTTCCGCGACCTCGTCGCCACGGGCTTCTGGACGAGCAAAATGGGCATCGCCGACCTCCACTATATGGGCAACGTCGGTACCGTCTGGAACGGCGCCCCTCAGGAATGGCTTGACCGGCTGGGCGTGGGGTATGATGGGTGATAACCTTGCGCCACACGGCGCAACCATTATAAAAAATCAATGGGGACGGGCATTTGCCCTAACGACATTGCGCCCCTAAAGGGGCTGGTGTCGGATGACACCTCATTCGCTGTGCCAAAGGCACAAATATCAGTGTGCCGCAGGCACAAAGCTCCGTTAGGACCGAAACGTCGGTAGCCAACGGCAGCCCGTTTTTTTTTATTTCCTATATCTCTGCGCGCCATGCGGCGAAATTGTTCCCCTCTTTCGAAGGAAGTCAAAATGGAAAAGTGCACCCCTGCCATCAGCATTCTTCCAATAATTCTGAAATCTGACTTCTGAAATCTGACTTCTGACTTCACAGGATCTGCGCTAAAACGCGCTAAGAGTACCAAAACTTCGAACATCCTCCCCCACCAGCAGAGGGCCTGCGGCTCGAACCCCGGTGGGTGAGGCCCTCGAACCTCACCGGACACGCGCCACACGGCGCAACCATTATAAAAAATCAATGGGGACGGGCATTTGCCCTAACGACATTGCGCCCCTAAAGGGGCTGGTGTCGGATGACACCTCATTCGCTGTGCCAAAGGCACAAATATCAGTGTGCCGCAGGCACAAAGCTCCGTTAGGACCGAAACGTCGGTAGCCAACGGCAACCCGTTTTATTTCCTATATCTCTGCGCGCCATGCGGCGAAATTGTTCCCCTCTTTCGAAGGAAGTCAAAATGGAAAAGTGCACCCCGCCATCAGCATTCTTCCAGTAATTCAAATCTGAAAACTGCAATCTGACTTCTGACTTCACAGGATCTGCGCTAAAACGCGCTAAGTACCAAAACTTCCGAACATCCTCCCCACCAGCAGAGGGGCCTGCGGCTCGGCCCCGGTGGAGTGAGACCCTCGAGCCCACCGGACCACGCGCCACACGGCGCAACCAGTATAAAAAATCAATGGGGACGGGCATTTGCCCTAACGACATTGCGCCTAAAGGGCTGGTGTCGGATGACACCTCATTCCTTGTGCCAAAGGCACAAAGTATTGGTGTGCCTGCGGCACAAGGCTCCGTTAGGACGAAACTAATCAGTAGCCAACGGCAACCCGTTTTGCACATTTCCTATATCTCTGCGCGCCATGCGGCGAAATTGTTCCCCTCTTTCGAAGGAAGTCAAAATGGAAAAGTGCACCCCTGCCATCAGCATTCTTCCAATAATTCTGAAATCTGACTTCTGAAATCTGACTTCTGACTTCACAGGATCTGCGCTAAAACGCGCTAAGAGTACCAAAACTTCAGACATCCTCCCCCCCTCAGCCCAGAGGGCCTGCGGCTCAGAGGCCCCGGTGGGCGAGGCCCTCGAACCTCACCGGACACGCGCCACACGGCGCAACCATTATAAATCAATGGGGACGGGCATTTGCCTAACGACATTGCGCCCTAAAGGGGCTGGTGTCGGGTGACACCTCATTCGCTGTGCCAAAGGCACAAATATCAGTGTGCCGCAGGCGCAGGTCCGTTAGGACCGAAACATCGGTAGCCAACGGCGGTCCGTTTTTTTTGTTTCCCACATCTCTGCGCGCCGCATGGCGCAATGTATCCTCCCATTTGTAATTTGGAATTCCTTGTTTGTAATTTGTAACTCCTCCCCCCTCACACGCCCAGCATCTCCAGCGCCGCCGGGGTCAGGCGGCGGCGGGTTTCCTCCCGGATGTAACGCGACTGATCCACCTGTTGGGGCTGATCTCTTCGGCAAAAATAGCTGTGAATGGAGCGACGGGGTTTGTCGGTGGTGTTGGTGGTGCCGCCGTGCCAGGCATGGCTGTTGAATATCACCACTGTGCCTGCCGGGGCTTCTATGATCAATTCGTCGGGATGGGTTGCCATCGGGTCTTCCAACTCTTCCTGTGGAAGGATGGGAAGAAGATGTGTGCCGGGCACAATGCGGGTGGCACCGTTTTTAACAGAAAAATCGTCGAGCAGCCAGATCGAATTACAGACCTTAAATTCACCGGGCAGCACGGACTCGTGCCAGTCGGCGTGAAGCTTCTGCAAGCCCATGCCAGGTTTGGCTGCGCGGTAATTGAGGGAAGATAGTTTGATTTCCTCTCCCAGGACATGAGAAATAGCAGCCAGCACACGTGGATGCGTATAAAAAATATCAAACAGCGGGTCTTTATTTACCAGATCGGCCAGGCGGTCTGCGCCGGCTTCTTTCGGATGGCGGATATAGGGCGAGTCCAGCAATTCTGCGCCGGCTTTTTCGCCTTCTTCGTTCATCAGAGAAGCTATCCGCTGGTTGATGGCTTCCACCTGCGAATCAGTCAGGATTTTTCCCAGCGAAAGGAATCCGTTTTGGTCGAGAAATACCTTCTCTTCGTGGGTGAGGGTATCGGGGGCGACACCCAGTTGGGTAAGTAATGGGTTCATAGTCTATCGGTTATTCAGCGACCGGATGGCCTGAGAAAACCGGGTTTTTATTTCGGGCAAACGGTGGTGTTTTCCCTCATAAATCACCCATTCTCCGGCAACCATTGTCCCCAGAAAAGTAGAAGAATCTCCGGCATAAATCAAGGTAGAAAGTAAATTTTCCGGCGAACAGTTTCCGACCAGAGGATGATTTTTATCCAGCACAACTGCATCAAATTCCTCCCCTGCACCAAACCACACAGAATCGCTTTGTCCCATAGCTTTCCAGCCATTTCGCCACATCTGTTCGAGCCCGTATCTGCCGCCATCGGGGTTTTGGGGCGAATGAAATATATTCCTCCGGTGATGGTATATCCGCTGCCCGTAATCAAGAATTCGTAACTCCTCCGGCAGACTCAGTCCGATATGGCTGTCTGTACCCACCGACCATTTGCCCCCCAGCGACTGAAACTCCACCAGAGAAAATCTCCCGTCGCCCAGATTCCCCTCGGTCGAGGGACAAAGTACCACCTGTGCTCCGGAACCGGCAATGCCTGCTATCTCATTTTCTGCCAGATGGGTTGCATGTACCAGGTGAAAGCGGGGAGAAAGTGGCAGGTTTTCCATCAGCCACTCCACCGGACGCAAACCGTAAAAATCCAGGCAGTCTGCCACCTCCTTTTTCTGCTCAGAAACATGCAGGTGAAAAGGCAGATTTGGGTCTGTATCCGCCACCGTACGACAAATACTTTCTCCCTCCACGGCCCGGATGGAGTGAACCCCTACCCCCAGCGAGGCTCTGTGGTAAAACCGAAGCGAATGCCGGGAGGCCTCCACCAGATCAAAATAAGCATCAGTATCGGGTGATATAAACCGGCGCTGTCCGGCTGTGGGTAGTTGGCCCAGTCCGCCTTTCTGGTAAAACATCGGGATCAGGGTAATGCGGATACCTGCGTTTGCGGCTGCAGCAATAAGCCTTTCGCCCATTTCTGAAAGATTATCGTAATGAATACCGTCTCGTTCGTGATGGAGGTAATGAAATTCAGCCACAGCGGTATAGCCATTCCGCAACATTTCGGTGTATAACATGGTCGCAACAGCTTCCATTTCCTCCGGACTGATGCTCAGGGCAAGCTGATACATCTTTTCCCGCCATGACCAGAAATCATCCGGGTAGATATGCCGCTCCGCGGTTCCTGCCATGGCGTACTGAAAAGCATGAGAATGCGCATTCTGAAAGCCGGGAATGGCGTATCCTTCAACCTTTTCTGCTGTAAATTCCCCTTCGGGCGGGCGGGCTGTTATTTCCACTACCCTGCCCTCTCTGTCAAGTGTAACAAAGGCAGGCATAACCCAGCCGTTTTCAGTCAGTACGCCCGTAAATTCAATGACTTTCATGATTGAGTTTTTCCAGTGTCAGGATCAGTTTTTCAAACATATTTCTGAGGCGGGCCTGCATCATTGCGGCTCTCCCGGGGTGGTAGTGCGTTTCGGTATCGTCCATGTACAAATCTTTGCTCCGCTCCAGTTGAAGGGCATGAATTCCCTTTGCCGGGTTGCCAAAATGCCGGGTGATGTGTCCACCCCGAAAAAGTGTATTGTGCATGGGAGACCATGTTCCGGAAGCAAGCACCTCCCAGGCAGCCGCAATCAGGTCAGGATGGGCAGAGGTTCCGTCATTGTCGCCAAGAATCACATCGGGAAAAGGGTCGGAGTAAATCGAAGGAACCCGCCTGCGAATGGAATGCGCATCGTACAAAAGCACGTGATTGTACTTTTCCCGAAGCCCGGAGAGAATTTCTGCGATCTGGTGGTGGTAGGGAAAATAATACAGGTTTTTCCTACGGCTGATTTCGTCCGCATCAGGGGAATTCGCAAGGTAGAGGGGTTCTCCGAAAAAGGTTTTATCGGGAGTTAGTCCGGTAATTGCCCGCCCGTCGTTGTAGAGGGGCTTGCTGTCGGGATCGCGGTTAAGGTCGATCACCCACCGGGAATAGCGGGCTGTTATCAGGGTAATGCCCATTTCGGATACAAAGGAGTACAATTCGGGCAAAAACCAGTCAGTATCATCGGGAAAAGCCATTCGCCCGGGAACATACTGATCCTGTAGTTCTTCAGGAAACAGCGTTCCCGCATGGGGAATGCTGACGAGAATGGGTACCTTTTTGTCTTTGGGTTCTATTATATCGTAAATCATTTTTTTATTTTATGCAGCGTTATGGTTTGGAACACAGAGAAACAGAGGCCACAGAGTTTATTATCATAAATTTCTCCGTTTCTCCGTTTCTCCGTGTTCCTTTTCTGCAATGTTAAGTTTTAAACACAGAGACACAGAGGCCGCAGAGGGTTTTCTCCGTTTCTCCGTTTCTCTGTTTCTCCGTTTCTCTGTTTCTCCGTTTCTCTGTTTCTCCGTTTCTCTGTTTCTCTGTTTCTCCGTTTATCTGTTTCTCCGTTTCTCTGTGTTTTCCCATACATCTTAACCCATATATACTGGTATCATTTGAATTCCATTCTTCCATATTTTCCCTGGCTTCATTTTTCCCTGAAAATAGAATATATCCCGAAAATCCCGGGTCGGAAAGGCGATCATATCTGCCTTCATGCCCGGCGCTATCACTCCCCGGTCGGAAAGTCCGAGCGCCATTGCAGCCCTGCAGGTGACTCCCGCAAGGGTCTCCGCCACGGAAAGTTTTTCAGCTGCGCCCAGTACGGCTGCCTGCATCAGGAGATCTCCCATAGGCGCCGAACCGGGATTCCAGTCGGAAGCAATGGCCAGACAGGCGCCAGCGTCGAGCAGTTTTCTGGCGGGAGCAAAATGCATCCCCAGCCCCAGGGAAGCGCCCGGCAACACCACCGCCACACAATCAGACCTGCCGATCATGGCGATCTCCTTCTCACCACTGGCTTCCAGGTGGTCGAGGCTCCGTACGCCCAGTTTTACGCCCAGTTCGCTCGCTCCGGTAGAAAATTGATCTGCATGGATGGTGATATCAAAACCCATCCGTAACACTTCCCGGAGAAAGGGTTCTGCGGCCTGAGGTGAAAAAGCCGATTCCTCGACAAAAATATCCACCCTGCGGGCAAGATTTCGGTGCTTCACCCGGGGCAACAACTCTCGCAAAACCATTTCCAGATATTCTTCCTGACTACCGCCAAAATCCCGGGGCCGGATATGGGCGGCCAGGCAGGTAGCTATAGTGTCTATAGGTTCCTGCTCCCCTGTATTTCGGATGGCTTCCAGCATCCGGATTTCAGATTCCACATTCAGCCCGTACCCGCTTTTTACTTCCACAGTAGTAACCCCATCCTGCAAAAGTCTTAGTGCGCGTTTTCGTGTCAGGGATGTCAGTTCCGCCACATCTGCCGCACGGGTATGGGTAACCGATGTCCATATCCCGCCTCCTGCCGCCGCGATTTCCAGATAGGATTTTCCTGCCACCCGCATGGCATAGTCATTGACACGCGAACCGGCAAAACAGATATGTGTATGTGCGTCAATCATCCCTGGAAGTAATACCCAATCGTCCTCCACCCCGACCGGGTTGTAATCTTTGTTTTTGCGAAGCGTATTCCATTCTCCCACCTCCAAAATTTTCCCATCCGCCACCCCTACGCCAGCCTCAGCTATCGTCTGAATTTGTTCATCCGCAACAGGTCCCTTCGCTTTCAGTCCATCCATCGTGATGATCTGACGGAAAGGGCCAATCAGTTGTTTGTCCATACGCATCAGAGATTAATACCAAATTGATCCGCTACGGCCTGGGCATCGGAATACCCCGCATCCTTATGGCGAAAAACTCCCATCGCCGGATCGTTAAACAAAACCCTTCGGAGGCAGCGGTCGGCCCTGTCTGTGCCGTCTGCCACTACCACCATTCCCGCGTGCTGGGAATACCCGATGCCCACGCCTCCGCCGTGGTGAAAGGAAACCCAGGTTGCGCCCCCCGATGTATTGGCCATCAGGTTGAGCAGCGGCCAGTCCGAAACCGCATCCGAACCGTCGAGCATTCCTTCGGTCTCGCGATTGGGGGAGGCAACCGATCCGCAGTCGAGGTGGTCGCGGCCAATGACAATCGGCGCTTTTACTTTACCGGTCCGCACCAGGTCGTTGAATATCAGCCCGGCTTTTTCCCGTTCTCCCAGCCCCAGCCAGCAAATGCGGCAGGGAATACCCTGAAAAGCGATTTTCTCTTTTGCCTGGCGCAGCCAGTTGATCATATGCGTGTTTTCGGGAAATGCTTCAATCAGTGCAGCATCGGTGGTGTAAATATCTTCCGGATCGCCGCTGAGGGCTGCCCAGCGGAAGGGCCCTTTTCCTTCACAAAACAGGGGGCGCACATATTCGGGAACAAACCCATTAAAATCAAAGGCATTGGGCTCGCCTCCCTGACGGGCAAACTCGCGGAGGTTATTGCCATAATCAAAGGTTTTACTCCCCTGCCGCTGCATTTCCAGCATAAGCCCCACGTGGCGGGCCATGCTTTTCAATGAGCGGGATTTATACGCTTCGGGGTCAGCATGGCGGAGAGCTTCGGCTTCTTCCAGCGTCATCCCGTGGGGGATATAGCCGTGAACAGGATCATGTGCCGAGGTCTGGTCAGTAAGTACGTCGGGGATAATATTGTCGGCCAGCAGTTTTTCCAGCATATCGCCCGCATCAGAAACCAGCCCGATGGAGATCGCTTCGCCTTTTTCCTTTGCAGCCAGTGCCCAGTCGCGGGCTTCTTCATAGGAATACGTCATGCGATCGATATAGCGGGTTTTCAGCCGCTTCTGAATGCGTGCCGGATCCACATCAGCCCCGAGGAAAGTAGCACCGGCAAAAGTAGCTGCAAGCGGCTGGGCACCGCCCATGCCACCCAGACCTGCGGTGACGAGAAGCCGGTGGCGCAGATCTCCGCCAAAATGTTTTCTGCCGCAGGCGGCAAAGGTTTCGTAAGTTCCCTGCAGAATTCCCTGTGTGCCGATATAAATCCAGCTTCCGGCCGTCATTTGCCCGTACATCATCAGTCCACGGGATTTGAGTTCTTCAAAATGTTCCCACGTGGCCCAGGCCGGAACCAGGTTGCTGTTGGCGATAAGCACACGTGGTGCTTCGGGATGTGTCCTGACCATGCCCACAGGCTTGCCGGACTGAATCAACAGACTTTCATCCGCTTCCAGGCGGAGGAGGAGTTCGACGATACGGCGGGCAGATTCCACATTCCGGGCAGCCTGCCCGGTACCACCGTACACCACCAGCCGGGAGGGGTCTTCGGCAACCTCCGCGTCGAGGTTATTGAGAAACATACGGAGCGCGGCCTCTGTCTGCCAGGAGCGGGCATGCAGTTGATTGCCTTTGGGCGCTTTATAGTTTGGATGTGCGGCATACGCCGCCAGGAACTGATCGAGATAAGTTTGCGTAATGGTAGCCATAGTATTTGTTCATCAAACCCGCAATATGACGCCAAATGCCGTCTTTGCCAAATAGAAGCAACAATTTATCCAAAAAGTATAATTTCGCCTATCATTTTGCCTATCATTTTGCCTATCATTTTGCCCTATGACTCCCAAACATATATTCGCTTTCTTCCTGTTTCTGTGCCTGTTTTATATTACCGGCAAAGGACAAAAACCTGAAGATGGATGGGTTTGTACCACCGAAAATACAGATTCAGTCCTGACCATTCGTCTGACCATCACCGATCCCGTAATCAAAGACCAGATTCTGATCACAGGTCTTACGCTCATGGTTTTTCCCGATGGGAAGAAAAAAAATTTCAGGGGGATTCACTATCCGTTGGGCACGCCTGAGGAGGCCCGCACCAATGACCCGGGGCAATTGCGGGAGCAACGGCTGGAACTTCACTCGGATCCGCTTTCCGCAGTCAGGGCGATGGACCAACTGGAATTAATCAATTTCTATGGAAAAGGAGAATACACCTGGGGATCGAGCCAGAACCCGGGCAGCGTGGAGGCGGCTCTTCAATTAAAGGGATGGGATACGCTGATTTATACCGTGAAGTTTCCCCATGATCTGATTCCCACCCGCACAGATGGCAGTGATTATAAATTTATTCAACTGGCATTTGAAACCGGGAAACTGGGGCGGCCTGTCATTCGCGGAGATATGGGTGTAGGAATGGCAGGCGTCGGCGGCACCTATTCTACCACAGGAACCTATGACCGCGCCATGCAGGAATATCTCGATGAGTACAGGCTTTTTTCAGTCTCTTCAAAACATAGAGTCAAGCAGGTCATCCTTTATTGAAAAATCCTTTGACTCAGGGAATAAAAACCAAGGCAAGTGTGTCTAAGTTATAAATAAGACTTCTGACTTTGTCGTCCGTTACTGATACCGAACTGATTGAACGCGCAAGGACCGGGGATCCGATGGCTTTCAGGCATATCGTGGAAAAATACGAAGGCCAGATTGCCCGTACAGTTAAAGGGATGCTGGGCGAAGTGCCGGAAGCAGAAGATGTAGGTCAGGATGTGTTTATCAGGTTTTACCGCTCGATGGAACATTTCAGAGGAGAATCGGCGCTGGGAACGTATCTGACAAGAATTGCGATCAACCTTTCGCTTAATGCATTGAAACAGAAAAAAAGAAAGGAGATGTTTCGTTTTTTCTCCAACGGCGAAAAAGAGCCTGTACTTCAGATTCCCGACAATGGAAAATCGCCTGATCAGGATGATACAAGGGTAATGGTTCACCAGGCATTACAGCTTCTCGACAAGGACTTTCGCGCGGTACTGGTGTTGCGCATGATCGAAGGATATTCGTCCAAAGAAACCGCCGAAATTCTGGGCGTGCCCATGGGCACAATTTTATCCAGACTTTCAAGGGCACAGAAAAAATTGAAAGAGATATTGGAAAATGTATATGGGATTCACGCTGCTGAACCCACTTAAAGACTGAGTTATGGAAAGGAAATTATTTCACATACTACTCCGGAAGCCCGATACTCCCCTTACTGAAGACCAAAAGTCTTTTGTTGCCGAGCATTTTCGCTTTGAACCCTATTTCTCCGCCAGAGTGATGGCCCGCCTGGAGCATGCGTACCACAAAGAAAGAGAATGGCTTCCAGGTCTCACTTTTGCCTTCAGCCGGGTTGCTGTTCCTGTACTGGTTGCTACCATTGTATTACTGGCAGTCATCGTATTTAAGGAACAGACTTTTTCCCTTGACACCCTGAGCGGTGCATCGGGAATCAGCATGGAAGATGTGGTGGGAAATGTATTTGTCAGCCTCTAACAGCAGAAATTATGTATTCACAAATAAAGCCAATAACCATTATTCTGCTTACCCTTGCCATTGGGTTTGCCGCAGGGTTTCTCACCAGCGGTTATATCGTCAAGAAGCGGTTTGAGCAGATGCGGAAAATCATGGATGATAAGGCGCATTTTGAAAACTACTTTTCAGAAATCGCCAAAGCAAATCCAGCGCAGATGGAAAAAATCAAACCGATTCTGGAAAAATACCACGAGGAGGTTCACGCTGCGCAAAGAGGATTTTTTTCGCAAATGCGCGAGCGATCCGACAGCCTGCGGGTAGAACTAAGACCCTACCTCAGCGATGAACAAATCGAAAAGGTCATCCAGTCCATGCGGTTTCGCGGAAAGAGAAATATGAGACGACCAGGGCCAGGCGGCGATTTCCCCCCTCCGGGCGGGCTTCCACCTGCACCACATTGATAAAATCTCACAGATTTTCATAAATTAGGCGCATATCTTATTGTTATGCGCCTGTTTTTTTTCATTTTTTTATCAGCCGCCCTCGCTTTGCCGGGAGTGTATGGTCAGGTATCCGATTCGCTGAGGAGTAGCACAGAACTCTTTTCCAGCGAGGAACCGCTAAAAATCCGGCTTTCATTTGACCAAAGAAAATTCTCCAATGAAAGGTTTAAAGACGAATACCATCCTGCGGCAATCACCCTGTTTGCCCCAAACGGCGACTCTGTCTCCGGCAATATCCGCATAAAAGCAAGGGGAGAATTTCGCAGAAGGTATTGCCAGCTTCCACCTTTCCGGCTCAATTTTAAGGAGTCGGGATTTTCTGACCCATCCTTTGAGGGCGTCTCCTCCCTAAAAGTGGTTACGATCTGTAAATATCAGCCAATGTTTCAGGAATATATTTTCCGGGAATATACTTTGTATCAGTTGTATCAGCTTTTCTCCCCCTTGAGTTTTCGCGTACGGATGGTGGATATGACGTTTTCGGATAGCGAAAAAAAGCGAAAGCCTATTGAGCGGTACGGTTTTCTGATTGAAGATATTGACGATGTCGGCAAAAGGAATCATGCTTTCGAACTGGAGCCCGAGCGGGTAAACAGTACCATGATCAACCGGAAGCATCTGATTTTGGTGGCAGTTTTTCAATTCATGATCGGCAATAGCGACTGGTATGTAGTCAATCTCCACAATCTCAAACTTCTGAAATCCCAGGACTTCAAACAGGAAACGCCCTATCCGGTTCCCTATGATTTTGACTATGCAGGAATGGTTGACGCCATGTACGCCGTGCCCCCCGACGGGCTGGGGATCGAAACCGTAAAAGACCGGATCTATCGTGGACCATGTTTTACACAAAGTGAACAGGAAGAGGTTTTTGACCTGTTCAGAAGCAAAAAAGAAGAAGCCATAAAACTCTTTCAGGAGTCACCCTGGATCAGTGAACACTCCCGAAAAACCTCCATTTCCTATATTGAAGATTTTTATGAAATCATAGAAAATCCAGTTCAGGTAAAAACGCAAATTCTCAATACCTGCAAACGTTAATTTTCAAACTCAGGGCTTTTTTTCGTCACGCTGGCCTGAAACGCAGCATACAGGTCACTGGACAGGAGCATAGCCGCGTTCCAAAGGGCCATATAACGCAGGCTTTCTTCCACGCTGTGATCTCTGGTATAAAGCATCATCTCCTTGGAACCCCGGATCGAAAGCGGCGACTTGGCGGCAATTACACCTGCAATTTCTTTTACACCCGCCATCATCTGTTCATGGTCTGAAAAAGTGCGGTTGACCAGGCCAAAAGTTGCGGCTTCGGTTCCCGGTACTTTTCTTCCGGTATAGGCCATTTCCCTTGCGATGCCGTCGGGAATAATTTTGGGCAGTCGCTGAAGTGTCCCGAGGTCGGCCACCATTCCCATGTCGATTTCTTTGATGGTAAACCAGGCGTCTTCTGTCGAATAACGCATGTCGCAGGCAGCGATAATATCCACCCCGGCTCCGATACAGCCGTTGTGTACCGCAGCGAGTACGGGTTTGCGGCATTTTTCGATAGCCGAAACTGCCTCCTGCAAATGGCGGATGATACCAATCAGTTTTTCTCTTTTTCTTCCTTCGCAGTTCACTCCCGAGATTTTCCCCACATCCATCAGCATGGCAAGGTCAATGCCTGCACAAAAATGTTTCCCCTCACCGCTAAGTACCACCACCCGCACTTCCGGGTCATTGTCCAGCGTGGAAAATACCGATTTCATTTCATCCCATGCTTCCTGGTTCAGGGAGTTGGCTTTGTCGGGGCGGTTGAACCGCAGGTCGGCAATGTGATTTTCGATCGAAAGGGAAAGTGTGGTGTACATATTTTCGGGGATTATGGGCAGGAAGATAAAACAGAATCAATTTCAGCAAAAGTAACAGCCGGGACTTGCTGATACCATTTTTTTCTGAGAAAATTGATCAGAATAGTCATTTCGGAAGGCGTAAGGATTTCATTTCCCGGCATCGGTTGATTGTATTCAATACCGCCAACAACGATGGGCCCGCTGATGCCTTTGCGTATCAGGCAAGCCATGGCCGTTCTGTTTTGCTCAAAATAGGTGGAGCCTTTCAGCGGAGGAATCAGTTGTTTTAGCCCTTCACCTTCTGCCATATGACAGTTTTCGCAGTGGCGTTGGTACAGCTTCTCTCCGGCGCCTCCCTTTCCTGAAATACTGCGAAAAAGCAGGAGTCCGCCAATAACCAGCAGGGGCCAGCCGATCCAGATGAGGGTCCGGATATTTTTACGAGGGTTGCTCATGAAGTAAAATGCGGATATCTTTCATCAGGCGGGTTACTTCCGCTCCATTCGTCCCGTCATAATAACCACGAATTCGACGCTGAGGGTCTATCAGAATAAAATGCCCGCCGTGAATATATCCGCCCGGCTCCTGATCGTCATTTGCGACAGAAACGAGGTATTCGGAGGCGATACCCCATATTTTGTCTTTATCTCCGGTGAGCAAATGCCATTTGGCTGTCTGTATGCCCAGTTTTTCCGCATAATCTTTTAATACGGAAACCGAATCGTAATAGGAGTCTATGCTGTGGGAAAGCAGGACGATGGAATCATTGCCCAGAAACTCATCATGAATACGGATCATCTGCGCCTTCATTTTCGGGCAAATCGTCGGGCAACTGGTAAAGAAAAAGTCGGTTACATAGATTTTCCCAGCTACTGTGGACTGAGTAACGATATTGCTGTCCTGATCAACAAATGAAAAATCGGGAATGGTATGATAAATCGTATCGCCTGCGGCATTTGTCTGGCGAAAACCCAGTACAGGCAATGGCTTTGAACCTGAAGCGCAACTCGCGATAAGCCAAATCAAACCATTGATAAACAACAACTTACGCATACCACTCCTTATTAATACTTGTACAAAATGGTGTCAGTTCAGCAGCGATTCAGCCATCTGAATGCCTTCATCAATCACCTTTTTCACATTATCAATTTTTTCTTTTTCCTTTGTCAGATATTCTTTTGCTTTTTCCATATCGCCTTCCCCGGGATCTTGAAAATTGTGCATCCAGTCCATCATTTCCTTGTCGGCATTGTCAAGGGCGGCCATAGCAGCATCAATTTTTCCCCTCATTTCCATATCCGCTGCAGCGTCACCCAGCGTCTCTGTTTTTTCAGCCAGAGATTTTTTGAGGTCATAGATTCTGCTCATCTGTGGCATTACCTCATCATGCACAGCCATGACTTCTCCAAACAACTTTGCATAAGGACTATCGGCGCTTTCGGAGCCGTGCTGATGTCCCGGTTTAACCGTACAGGCAGCAAAAACAAGGAGCAAAACAAAGGCAAGGGCAAAATAATTGCGGTTCATATCGTGGTTTTTTTCTTCCGCAAAGGTAACCATTCCACCTGTTAAAGCACAACTAATTTTTGAAACGATGCCTGGCTGCCTGAACTGATTTTTATCATATACACCCCGCTGGAAAGATGGGAGATATCAAGTTTCGTCTCACTCCCCGTTGCCTCTTTTTCCATGACATGCCTGCCTGTATGATCATAAACAACTACTTTAAACCGCCGGGCATTCGCACCGGAAACTGCAATTTCAACCTCCTCACTGGCGGGATTGGGGTAAAGATTGACACCCAGCGCAGGCAGATTTTCTTCGGCTTTTGTCGCCCATACCGGCACAATCAGATGCGGATTGTCGAGATTGTCGCAACTGCCCGGTCCTTCGGCTGAGGTAACACAGGCCGTATTCTGAAGGTTTACTTCTTCGCCCTGAGTAATCAGCAGATCATCTATCCACCAGCCGGTCTGCGAGGTGTTATCATCCGATACAAAGCGGAACCGGATAAATATCGGCTGGCCATTGAAGGCAGAGAGGTCTATTTTGGTGCGAATATATCCCTTGCTCCTTCCGCTGAATGCAGGTCTTTCTCCTGCAGGATTGTTGATACCGACTTTGGAATTGTAGCCATTTTCGATCATATGTGCGCCGAGATCCTGCCATTTTCCGGTGGAGATGGTGGGGAGAATTTCCACCAGTCCGCCATCCCATTCAGCTTCGGTATCAAATGAATGCCAGAATGAAAGTATAGGTTTGCCGTAAAATGTCAGAGCCGGAGTCATCAGCACCTGATCATTGACAGCAGGCGCATTGGGTACAAACCATGCGTGCGACGGGCTTCTCGGATTGACAGTATCTTTTACGAATGGGTTGGTTCCGGTAAGGGAAATAGGGGTATAGGTATGGAGATTGTCTTCGAATTCATCTTCATAGGCCAGCACACTCACAGGGTGTCCGGGTGCAACGGTAGCCTGAAAAGAACAGGTAAATGATTGCCCGGATGCGAGGTTGCCAACAGGAATTTCCACTATACTGCCGTTTGCCGTTGCCCCGCAGTCAAGTGAAGCGGCCACCAGTTCCAACCCCAACATCAGGGTATCGGTCACCACCACGGACGTGAGGTCGGCATCGGTTTGGTTTTTGACAGTAAATGTATAGGTAATGGTGTCATTTTTGGAGACTTTTTCCCGGTCTGTCGTTTTGGTTATGGCCAGAATAGCTGCACATTGAGGCGGAAGGCTGAACCCCTCCGTTCCATCATTCCGGGCATTGGAACTGCCCTGATCGGCATCAAATCCCAGCCCCCTGCGGGCAAAAGCCTTCCAGATCAGACATTCGTTGGCGCCACCATAGAGTAGCTGATCTGCCTGAATAATCGCGTCTCTCACATCGGCAAAGCCGGGGCTGCATGGCTGAATCCGGATGCCTTCCATCACCAGATGCATCGCCATATTATTTCCGCCTGTACCGTAATAAATATCGGAGTCGTAGCCATACTGATCCACCAGATCCCAGTACATATCCCAAAGCATGGAGGCCATGACAAACCCGACGCCATGAGGAACCGACAGGGTTTTTATATGATCATAAGTAACAGGATTGATGCCCATGTCTGTCGAATAGGGAAACGGTCGCAGCCCCGCACCGGTGGGAAGTTGGCCATTGGAGTAAGTCCCCACTGGTCGCCGGTCATTACTCTGAGAATTGGCAGTGGTGGTCATTACGAGGGCAAACCAGTCGCTCCAGCCCTCACCCGCCTGCTCTTCATTGGAGAGGCAGGAGGAAGTCGAAGGGCCGCCGGTCATGCGGGTTGAAATGCCGTGGCCGTATTCGTGTGCGATAACCCCATTGTCAAAATCGCTGTCAATAATGCCGGTATTGTTGTACATATCAAATCCCAGAAGCGTGCCGGTGAGTTGCAATCCGGTGTTGAGTTGGGTGCGGATGAGGTTACCGTCGCTCTGGCTGATCATAATGGAGGGAATGGTCACATTCGAGAGATTACCGCTGGTCCACATGGTTTCGGGCGGGCCCGGGGCATTGTTAATGACAATGGCGGCAATGGCTCCGGCAGCCTGGACGCGAAGCACTTTGGTCACAAAGTCGCAATTGCCGCGGTCGATGACAGCAATTCGCCCGTTTACTGCCGCAGCATTGGCAATGGGTACACACGCACGGGTGGTGTTGGCAGTATCTGTGGCAATGACCATTTGCCCTGCCACCGGGAAGGCATGGAGCAAAAACGGGCCAAATGAAGAAGCTTTTGCCTGATAAGGTACGGTAACCGATCCCGGAATAGAAACTTTGAGTGTATCGAAACCATTTCCCCACAAAAACATCTGCATACGCGCGCGGGCGCTGTCAGGGGGAGTAGCAAAGTTGGCGTTGTTTCGTCCTGAGCCATCCTGCGCTTCCGCCCGTACATAATCTCCGCCCTTCCCCCCCCGGCCATAATTATTTTCCTGAAAATTGCCGCTTACTTCATCAAATCCATAGCGGTACCAGATATCGTGCATCAGGTTGTTCCAATAAAAAAGATTGGTAATGGCTGCATCGCGACCAGCGCCGGGAGGCAGACTCAGATCCAGTGGAAAGTCAAAGTCAAGCGAAGCGCCCCCGTCAGGACTGAATCCGCCCGAATTATTGCCATCCTGATCTTCATAAGCCCAGACGTTATTGCCGCGGGTTGTGGTAAATTCTTCTCCCGATATGCCATTCGTATCATGCCAGCCAAAAGGAGAGGCCAGTGGTTCGGATGGATCAAATACAAAGGAACGGGGCCCAATCAACGGATTTTCCAGCGGAAGGGGAAAAACATGGTACTCACCCGCTCCGAGCGATTCCTGCACAGCAGATTCACCGGGAGGAGAAAACCCGGGGTCGCACGCGGTTACCCAATCGGCAAAATGCAGAATTTGCCCATCTGTTGCATCTACCCATATATCCCACCAGTGCTCACCCGTGAGGGTATAAATCTGAAGATTCCAGGAAAGGGAAACCGGCTGCTCCGATTCGCCTGAAAACAGCGCAAGCGAGACCGGAATCGGTTCCTGAGAAATGCCGCCGGTGGAAAAAACGGTTTTCCCGTTGATACCCGCAGCAGAAGTCAATACTTTCAGCGGCTGCAAAACCGGAGAACCCATCGCTTCGGCAGCAAACCCCACCGCCTGCCGGGGAGAAATGACAGGTATTACGGTAGCAACAGCGCCTGCGATATTATTTCTGAACCTGACGCTGACAACCTCCACTTTTTCTCCGGGAGAAAAAACGACCATGGATTCGGTGCCTGTTACAGGAATGCCGTGATAAACCTGCCTGAAATACAGGTATGTACGTCCGGTTGCCGGAGTAGTAAACGAATCGGTAACCTCGGGAGAAATTATATCCGACGGAGTAAGGTTCCACTTTAACCGATTTTTTTCCAGATATTTGCCCACAAAAGCGGGGAGTTCCTGTGCAAACAATCCACCTGCAGTTATAAGCAGCGAGACCAATAAAGAAATAAAGTGCTTCATTATGCAAAATAAATATATTCCGGTAAGTTGTGTACTCTATGATGAACTGGAACTTCTTGCCATGCGAAATATCACTGTGACGATCGAGTTCCAGTCCGGCGAATCTATTGCCACCACCAGCGGAATCATCCGCGATTTATATACAGATGAAGCCCACGTCGAATATCTTTCCCTCTCCAATGGACTGATACTCCGCCTTGACGCGCTGGTACAGGTAAACGGAAAACCTGTGCCGGGCTACTGCTGAGAGGCAGTACTGATTTTGAGTAATTACAATTTATTTACCTATTTCCCGACTCAGTTATGAAAGTAAATCTTGTCAGAACCAATGACGACTTCCGGATGGAAGCCATGAATGATACCGGCAATGTAGTCGTAATGGATGGAAGCACCGAAATTGGCGGAAACAATCTGGGTTTTCGTCCTATGCAGGTAGTGCTTGCCGCCCTTGCCGGGTGTACCTCCGTTGACGTGCTGATGATCATGAAGAAAAAAAAGCAGGTAATAGAAGAATACCGGGTTGAAATCGAAGGCGAACGGGAAGATGGAAAAGAAGCCCGGGTTTTTAATCAGATTCACCTGAAATTTTTCTTAAAAGGGAATCTGGATGAAAAAAAGGTCGAACACGCCATTCAGCTTTCACTGGAAAAATATTGCTCTGTCGCCAAAATGCTGGAAAAAACGGCAGAAATCACTTACAGCTACGAGATTAACTAACCACTTATGCCGCATTTTGAAACAGATGCCATCCGGCAACAACTGGAGCGGTCTGGTTTCCGGGAACACGCGGTTCCGGTTTATCTGACTTCCAGTTTTGTATTTGACGACGCAGAACAAATGCGTGCCATGTTTGCCGATGAAATTCCAGGCAATATTTACAGCCGGTTTTCGAACCCCAATAATACCGAACTGGCCGACAAAATCTGCCGGATGGAAGGCGCAGAAGCCGCTTATGCTACGGCAACGGGAATGGCTGCCATTTTCACCACACTGGCCGCGCTGTGCAGCACGGGCGATCATATCCTCGCCTGTCGCTCGGTATTTGGATCTACCCATTCCATTCTTACCAAACTTCTCCCCCGCTGGCAAATTTCTCATACGTATGCCGATATCCGCGATACGGCTTCATGGGAAAAGCTGGTTCAGCCCAATACCAAAATTGTATTTGCAGAAACCCCCAGCAACCCGGGCGTGGACATTCTCGACCTGGAGTGGCTGGGAAATTTTGCAAAAAAACACGGGCTGATTCTGATCATCGACAACTGCTTTGCCACGCCCTATATCCAGCAGCCCATTCGTTTTGGCGCAGACCTGGTGTTACACTCTGCCACCAAATACCTCGACGGTCAGGGCCGTGTACTGGGGGGAATTGTTGCCGGGCGTCAGGATCTCGTGGATGAAATCCGTCTTTTTGCCCGTCATTCCGGCCCTGCATTATCACCCTTTCACGCATGGGTTCTCTCCAAAAGTCTGGAGACGCTGGCCGTAAGAATGGACAGACACGCAGAAAATGCATTAAAACTTGCCCATTGGCTCGAATCACATCATGCGGTGGAGTCTGTAAGGTACCCGTTTCTGCCCTCCCACCCTATGTATGAAGTTGCCCGCAGACAAATGCGTTCGGGTGGTGGAATCGTTTCTTTTGTGGTCAAAGGCGGAATTGAAAGCGGAAGACTGTTTCTCAATGCCCTTCAAATGGCCTCACTTACCGCTAATCTGGGCGATACCCGCACCATCGCCACCCACCCGGCATCGACGACCCATGCCCGCCTATCCGACGCGGAGCGGATGGAAACAGGCATCCTTCCGGGATTGGTGAGAATCTCAGTCGGGCTCGAACATATAGACGATATTATCGCTGATATTCAGCAGGCTTTGGAAAAATCGCAACCGGCAGCCTAACGTCTGCGGTTAAACATGCCCATATTGCCCAGTGAGCGGGTGGGTTTTCCACCGCCGCTGGCTGCGTTCATTTTTTTCATCGCCTTTTTCATGGAGGTAAACTGGTTGAGCAGTTCATTTACCTCACGGATGGGCCTTCCGCTTCCGCTGGCAATACGGCGACGGCGTGAGCCATCGATGATATGAGGTTTGCCTCTTTCCTCTTTGGTCATGGAATAAATGATGGCCTCTACATGTTTAAATGCATCATCTTCCATATCGACATCCCGGAGCATTTTGCCCATTCCGGGTATCATGGAAATCAGGTCTTTAAAATTCCCCATCTTTTTGATGGTCTGTATCTGTGACAAAAAGTCTTCAAAATCCAGTTCGTTTTTCCTGATTTTTTTCTGAAGTCTTTCTGCCTGCTCCTGATCAAACTGCTCCTGTGCGCGTTCTACCAGCGTAAGCACGTCCCCCATTCCCAGGATACGGGAGGCCATACGCTGCGGGTGGAAAAGGTCGAGGTCTTCGAGTTTTTCGCCGGTACTGACAAATTTGATAGGTTTTTCGACTACCGAGCGAATGGAAATCGCCGCCCCCCCGCGGGTATCCCCGTCGAGTTTGGTCAGTACAACACCGTTGAAGTCAAGTCTGTCATTGAAGGCTTTGGCCGTATTGACCGCATCCTGCCCGGTCATGGCATCGACTACAAAGAGGATTTCGTGAGGGTTAATCGCGCGTTTGACCGATTCGATCTCCTGCATCATTTCCTCGTCAACGGCGAGGCGTCCGGCAGTATCTACAATCACCACATCTTTGCCGAGCTTGCGCGCATGAGCGATCGCGTTCTGGGCAATCTGAACGGGATTTTATTTTCTAATTCTTTATAGACATCCACCTGAATCTGTTCTCCCAAAACACCCAGCTGGTCGATCGCCGCCGGGCGATATACGTCGCCGGCTACGAGTAACGGATTTTTGCCTTTGCTTTTGAGATATTTGGCCAGTTTTCCGGTGAAGGTCGTTTTACCCGAACCCTGAAGACCTGCAATCAGAATAATGGTAGGCGGATTTTTGGCTGTGGCAATTCCTTCATTGGTGCCTCCCATCAGGTTGGAAAGCTCTTCATGAACGATTTTTACCATCAACTGCCCGGGGGTAACCGAAATCAGAATTTCCTTTCCCAGTGCCTCATCTTTCACTTTTGCTGTAAAATCTTTGGCAACCTTATAGTTTACGTCCGCGTCAATCAATGCCCTGCGGATTTCCTTCAGGGTTTCGGCAACGTTGATTTCGGTAATCTTCCCATGACCCTTCAGCTTGCGGAAGGCGGTTTCTATATTTTGAGATAAGCTTTCAAACATAATGACATCCTGATTTTCTGGTCAGCAAAATAAATCATTCCAACTCTGTAAACAAAACACAACCGGCTGAAAATCCTATCGGATCAGGGTAACGGTCCCTTTTCTTTCGTATTTCAGTCCATTTTCCCCGTATCCGGTAATTACGTACACATATACACCCTCAGGCACAGCAACCCCCTGATAGGTTCCATCCCATAAAAAGTCGAGATCATCAGATTCAAAAATCTTGGGGCCCCAGCGACTGAAAATCTTCACATTCAGGCTTCCTATGCCGTAGTATCCGACTTTAAAGAAGTCGTTGGCACCATCGGCATTAGGGGTAAATCCGCTGGGAACGTGAAGGGTTACATTTTCTACCAGCAACTCCTGCCAGATTGTATCAGGACAGCCCTGCTCCGAATAGGCAATCAGCATGACGCGATACGTTCCTGCTGCCGGGAAAATATGAGCAGGATTCACATCTGTACTCTGTCGGCCAAAACCAAAATCCCAGAGATAAGATGACGCGCCCGTAGAGGTATTGACAAATGAAACTTCTTCCGGGGCCCAGCCAGGATTAGGTGAAAACGTAAATGAGGCTTGCGGGTAATCGAAAAACACATCCACCGTGATCGAATCCGGAATCCCCTCGCATTCTCCTACAAAAGCTGTAGCGTAATAAACCGTAGGCTGTAGCGGAACCACCGAAATGGTAGCCGCCGTATCACCGGTACTCCAGAGATAGGTTTCCCCGCCGCTGGCGGTCAGCACGATGCTCCCGCCCACACAGATCTGATTGATCCCGTCAATCCGGGTTATGGGGCGCGGGACGACAGCAATTAATACAGAATCCCTGTTCTGACACCCACTGGCATCGGTGCCTGTGACGATATACAATGTATTATTTCCGGGGGTAGCTACCGGGTTGGGAACCAGCGGATTGGAAAGCGAATTTTCCGGTGTCCACTGATAAAAATTAGCGCCTGTCGCGCGCAACTGATAGGTTTCTCCCTGGCAGATGGTGGCGTCTTCTCCGGCGTCCACGGGTGGAAGATCATTGACACTCACGGTCATCGAATCGGTATCTTCACATCCGGCGGAGTCGGTCACAGTTACATAATAAGTTGTTGTCGAAGCAGGTGAAGCCGTAGGATTCGCAATATTGGGATCGGAAAGCCCGGTTGCCGGAGACCAGCGGTAAAACAGGCCGCCGGTTGCCTGTAGCTGCACCGACCGCCCAAAACACATCTGGAGGTTTTCACCGGCTTCGGCTACCGGATTGGGGAGCACTTCCACCAGAATATCTTTCGTACTGATACACCCGTCGGCGCTGGTAGCGGTAACCGAATAAGTAGTGGACACCAGCGGAGATGCGACCGGACTGGCAATGGTCGTACTACTGAGCGTACCGTCATTGGGACGCCAGGACCATGACACCCCGTTGCTGGTCTGTAACAAAATACTGTTTCCGTCGCAGACAAATGTATCTTCCAGTGTAAAAACCTCAAACACTTCGATTCTCACTGAATCTATCGATTCGCACCCCAACGCATTTTCCGACCGCACATAAAAAACCGTGGTTGTATCCAGGTTGGCAACCGCAGGATTGGCAATGGCCGGATTGGAGATATTCGCATTGGGGGCAGAAGTCCATTCGTAGAGAATCCCTCCATTCGAACCGGCATTCAGCAAAAACGAGCCCCCACGGCAGACTACGGAGTCAGGGCGGGCGGTAACCTTAAAGGTGTTGTCAACAAAAACATTGACCGTGTCGCTGGCTTTACAGCCGTTGCCATCGGTAATGGTCAGAATATAGTTGGCCGAGCCGGGCGGCACAACTGAAACCTGAGCCAGCGAATCAGGCGTAATAAAACCCACCGCAGGAGACCATTGGTAAGCGGAGGCAGAAGTAAGAGAAAGCAGAACTATCGTATCGCCTGCGCAGGTCTGTACGTCGGGACCGGCGTCCACATCGGGAGGGGGAAAGACAATAATGTTTTTATAAACGGTATCGGAAATATTACAGCTTGCACTATCGGTCAGGATGAGCATGACGTTGTAAGTACCGGCATTCTGAAATACGTGGGTTGGCTCAAAAATAGTAGAGGTACTGCCATTATCATCAAAATTCCATAGGAATGTCGGCGTCCCTGGTACAGAGCCGAGGAAGCTCGTGTTGTCAAAGTTTACCGTAAGGGGCGCACAACCCTGTGTGGTTACAATCGGCTGGTTAAATTCATCCAGCGGCACAAAGTCAGCTTCGATTCCTGCCAGGTCAAATGACATTTTAAAAATGGCCAGGTTACATCCGTTGGCTGACTGTCCGGCGGCACCGTTGGCGCCGTTGGTGGTGCTCCACACCGAGGAAGGCTGGGCAGGAAACGATGAGTTGCCCCAGCACCCGGCGCAGACGGCGTGGTAAACGACGCCGTTTTTGTCAAACCGACTCGTGCCACCGTCCACATGGTCACCGGCAGAGGTAGCTGCCGTATTGTCGCCACCGAGGAAGGTGGCGTAAATCAGCGAGTGTGCATCGCGGCTAAGTACAATCATATAAAAATCACTGCCGTCGTTGGGGTTCGGATCAAATGCATCCGAAGTGATAGGCATGCCAATCACCGATCCGGTCGTATTGGTGGAGCCCCCCCAACCCGAAACATAAATGTTGTCGCACCGATCCACGAGCATAGCCGTGGGGCTGATGTTGGGAGAAGCGGAGTTGACAGAACCAAAAACAGTCGAGAATATAGGTGCAGACAGGTTGTTTTGTAGTTTTACGATAAACTGTTTGGCATTGGCATTGGAATATACCGGCCCGGAGGGTGGGTTTAGTACCGGATAATTTCCGGAGGATTGTCCGCTGATATATACATTAAAATCTTTATCGAGGTCAAGCAGATATACCTGGTCATAGCTGGGTGTGCCAATGTAGGTACTTGCCAGAATCGTATTTCCATTGCTCGATATTTTGGTAACAAAGCCATCGGTCGTCCCCCCGCGATAAGTGGTGTTGTAGGTATTTGCGGGAAAATTATTGCTGCTCGTGCCTCCGGCCACATACACATTATCCACTGTATCGAGTTTCATCGTGTAAGCAGCATCGGCATTGGAACCGCCAAGATAGGTTGCCCAGATGAGGGTGGAGAGGTCGCCATTCATCTTAAAAATCACCGCGTCCTGCCCGCCGCCATTGGCGGCTTGTGCGTGGCCGGCTGTGCCGGGAAAGTTGAGCGAATTGGTTTGCGCTGCGACAAAACAGTTTCCCTGTGCATCGAGAATAATTTCTCCGCGCGCATCGTCTCCGTAGTTAAATTTGGTCGAAGTAAACACCAGCGGATTGTATCCGGCAGCGCCATTTACCCCATCGTCTCCGGCGCCTCCCACAAATGTGGAAGCCTGCAGGCCGCCGGTTGTGTTTATTTTGGCAACAAATATGTCAAAACCCGTGGATTTGCTAATATCAAAGGCACCCTGCGTGGCAGGAAAATTGGTCGAATTGGTTCGCCCGTAAACGTAAAGATTACCCTGATTGTCTGCGACCAGACTGTGCGGCTGTTCACTGGCGTTTCCCCCGAGGTAGGTGGAAAATAAAAGGTTCGAACCATCGGGGCTGAATTTGGAAAGCGTAACGTCGGAGTCGCCCCCCTGAAAAGTGCTCTGAAATGCGCCGATCGTCGTCGGATAGCTGCTGTTAAAGGCATTACTCCATACAAATCCGCCGGCATAGGCATTGCCCAGGTCATCATAGGTGGCGGTAAATCCCCAGTTATCGGCATGCGAACCGGTATAAGTGGAAAAAATCAGGGTCGGATCAATAATCAGCGGATAAGCGGGGTCATAGCCTTTGGGAAAAACATAAGAAACTTTGGCGTCATTGAGGCGAAACTGGCATTCCACCTGGTATTTTTTCCCATTTATCTCCTGATAAGCCACCGGGGGCAGTTCAGTTGTGTTGCGAAGTGAAGTTTTGACATGCAGTTCGCCTTTTTGAAGCGAAATTTTGTCCACCCCTTCATACACGATCTGAATGTCGGCAGGATTTCCTCCGGGAGACACAATGAAATCGTATTTCATGGCATCGCCCAGCCCGTAAAGGCGAAGGTCAATTGCCTCGTAAAGCGCGTTATAAGTCAGCATACCATACAACCCGACATTCTCGGCCCAATGGGAAGGGTCATTGCCGTAATAATAATTGTGAAATTGCGGATATAAGAGCGAGGGGACAATACGGCTATCTTTTCGGGCGCCTTCAAATGACATGCGGTAAGCATGTGATCTGAATAATTTTTCATTTTCCGGCCTTTCATCCAGGGAAGGAAGGCCGTGGCCTTCGTGTGGCATATCGTAAAAATAATACGTCAGCCGCTGGTCTTCCACAAAAACATGGCCGCCATTGAGGCGCACACGGTAGCGGACATTGTCCTCCCATTGCCCTTTATTTTCGATAAAGCGGAGATCGCTTTTCCCCAGTCCGGGGTCCTGTATTTCCAGCGTGGTAAGCTGATCTGCCGATATATAGGTAAGACCGGCCGCAATGGCAACCATTAATACAGCCAGAATCGTAAACCGAATTTTCATAAGCCAGGATTATTGCCTTAGAGAAGAGTCTTTCGTAACAGAACGAAAAACCGCGGAAAATGGCTGCAAGCAATCCCAGTCCGCGAGTTCTTTTGTCAGATAACGAAGGTACGAATTATTTTCTTTTAAACTTTTCCCACCGGGGCGTAGTAGTAAGGGGAATTTTGATAAATCCGTTTCAAAAGCCAATTTTACAAGATGAAAAGACAGTCAGAAACACGGGAAAACTACCTGAAATGTATTTACAAGTTTTCGGGATCGGGGGAAAGAGTTTCAACTAATACCCTGGCCAATTTCCTGAAAACCAGTCCGGCTTCGGTGACAGATATGATAAAAAAACTGAAAAAGGACGGGCTGGTTGACTACCTCAAACATCAGGGCGTAACCCTTACCCCCTCGGGTAATGAGATCGCGCTGAAAATCCTCAGAAAACACCGGCTCTGGGAAGTATTTCTGGTGGAAAAACTGGGTTTTTCATGGGATCAGGTACACGAAATCGCCGAACAACTGGAGCACATCGACTCTGCGGACCTCATTGCGGCACTGGACAAATTTCTCGGAAATCCCAAATTTGATCCGCACGGCGATCCGATCCCCAATGAAAAAGGGGAAATCCCGGACCGGAAAACCTATCCACTTACCGAAGCAGAACCCGGAGAAGAAGTTGTCATTGCCTCGGTGGGCCATTCTGACCCTGATTTTCTCCAGTATCTGGAAAAAGTGGGCCTGACCATCAACCGGAGGGTAACGGTGATCGAAAAACTGAGTTTTGACAATTCTATTCAACTTGTGGCCAATGGCGTGCGTATGGTAATCAGCGGAAATGTCGCACACAATCTCCTTGTACTCAGAGATATATGACATGAAAAATCCGTTCCAACCGGGCGATACCCAGATTTATAAAACACAGGTAACCGACGAAAAACTGGCCCGGTTTGAAACGGGCCTTGTACACCCTGTGTATAGTACATTTGCGCTGGGGCGTGACGCCGAATGGACCTGCCGCCTGTTTGTGCTGGAAATGCTTGAACCGGGCGAAGAAGGCGTGGGAAGCTATCTGTCCATTTCCCACCTCTCCCCTGCCCCGCTGCATGCGAAAGTAAGAATTGTCGCAACCCTGGAGTCGGTAAACGGAAGGGAAGTGGTCTGTAATTATGAGGTTTTTTGGGGCGAAAAAAAGATTGCCACGGGCAAACAGATACAGAAAATAATCAGAAAATCGGATTTTGATCGCTATCTTGCAGACTAACCCAATCCAAAAAATATGATTCACACAAGGGAAATCAGTTCTTCTGCTGCCATGGAATTGGAAAACCGCTATGGGGCGCACAACTACCATCCGCTGCCAGTCGTACTTACCAAAGGTTCCGGCGTTTTTCTGTGGGATCCGGAGGGCAAACAGTATTTTGATTTCCTTTCAGCATACAGCGCAGTCAATCAGGGCCATTGCCACCCGCGCATTATTGGGGCACTTACCCAACAGGCTGCCAGGCTCACGCTCACCAGTCGTGCGTTTTACAATGATGCACTCGGCCCCTATGAGCAATTTATGACCCGGCTTCTGGGTTATGACAAACTACTTCCCATGAATACCGGCGTGGAAGCCGGTGAAACGGCGGTAAAACTTTGCCGGAAATGGGCCTATACAGTAAAAGGTATTCCGGAGAATCAGGCGAAAATCATATTTGTTGAAGGCAACTTCTGGGGCAGAACCCTGGCCGCCATTTCCGCCTCCACCGACCCCTCCAGCTTCAGTGGTTTTGGTCCCTATATGCCTGGATATGAAATCATCCCTTACAACGATATACCTGCCCTGGAAAAGGCACTTTCTGATCCGCATGTCGCCGGATTTATGGTCGAACCCATTCAGGGTGAAGCCGGGGTTGTCGTACCCGACTCAGGTTATCTGCGCGCAGCAGCAAATCTGTGCAGCGAACATCAGGTGCTTTTTATTGCCGATGAAGTACAGACCGGACTCGGCCGTACCGGCAAAATGCTGTGCTGCGACCATGAAGGTGTAAGACCTGATATCCTGATTCTGGGCAAAGCACTTTCGGGAGGGGTATTACCGGTATCTGCCGTGCTTTGCGATGACGAGATTATGCTTGCTATACAGCCCGGCGAACACGGCTCCACCTATGGCGGCAATCCACTGGCCTGCGCCGTAGCGATGGAAGCGGTCAGCGTCCTGTCAGAGGAAAAAATGGTAGAGAATGCCGAAAAAATGGGGGATATATTTCGGAGAGAAATGCAGAACCTCGCCACACAAAGACCCGACCTGATAACCACCGTAAGAGGAAAAGGGCTTTTAAATGCCATCGTCATCAACGATGGCGCAGATAGCGATACAGCCTGGAATATATGCCTTCGCCTGGCACAAAACGGCCTCCTTGCCAAACCCACACACGGAAACATCATCCGGTTTGCCCCTCCGCTGATCATTACAGAAAGCCAGATGATGGAATGTTGTGAAATTATCACCCGCACCCTGATGGAATTTCAAAAATAAAATGTATAATTTGGGCGTATATAAATGGTTGCGGTAATTCCCCCACCCGCCGATGAATACGCATTTGCAAACCCAATATTGGCCATGGCTCGTATTACCACAAATTTTGCCCGATTTTTTACCCTTGTTCTGTTTGCTTTTATCGCATTTCTATCCGCCCATAGCCAAAACCAAACGGCGATTCACGATCTCCAGCACCCCTGGGTCAAAGTGCAGCCCACGCAGTCAATCCTGTGGCAAATTTCCCGCCCGGGTGATTCCCATGTTTCCTACATCTATGCCATTCTTCATCTGGTTCCCCAGGATAATTTTTTTATCCCCGAAGGGATCAATCCGCTGATCCGAAAATCAGACAAACTTGTCATGGAAGTCGATCCGCGCGAATACGACCCCGATTACCTGTACCGGGGCGCGGTACCCTTTGACTCGACGCTGGATCTCATTTTTGATAAAAAAACATTTGCCCGTGTGGAAGCTTTTGTCGAAGATACGCTTTCTCCTGCGAGTGCAAAAAAGCTGCTTAACCGCTATTCCCCCAATGCACTGGCCCGTCAGGTAGTAGCCGATTATTGCCTCGGATTTAGAGAGGGCGAATATCCGGTAGATTACGAATCCTATCTCACTGGCGCCATTTCGCTTCCACTCAAAACCCTCAATACCGGATGGACACGGGCCTCCTGGCTTCAGGACGAGTTTTCCATCCGTGAGCAGGCAGACAACCTCCTGTATGTTATCAGAGAAAAAGACAGCCTGTGCCACTTGTATGATGAATACCTGATGGCCTACCGCCGGCAGGATCTCGACGCCCTTTCCATGCTGGCACAGGAAGTGCCCGACCTGGGCTGGAATGCCCACGACTTCGTCGAAGCCCGAAACCGCGACTGGATCAAATCACTGGAATGGCAACTGGAAAAAGACAATTTGTTTATGGTGATCCACGCAGTACAGCTTCCCGGAGAATTTGGTCTGCTTCATCTCCTGCGTAAAGCCGGATTTGAGGTCAATCCGGTTGAACTTTATATTCCACCCTATAAAAACGACCCCAAAAGATACGCAACCCCCCGAAGATGACCAGTACCGCCATCCACTATATGAGACACTTACGATATCTGATTATTGCCCTCGCTGCATACGGAAGTTTCTATGGAAACCTTTCCGGGCAAAATCCGGAAAATGACAGCCTGAGCCAACCAATAGAAAATCACGGACTATTCTGGGAAATTTCCGGCAACGGCCTGACAAAACCTTCATTTTTGTACGGAACCATCCACATCATCCCAAAAGATTCATTTTTTATCCTTCCCGGACTGGAAGAAAAACTCAGCCAGGCCCGGCGCCTCGTGCTGGAAGTACCGCTGGATATAAGCATGGAGACCATTTTGAGTTCGATGCAGATGTTTATTCCCGGAGGAAAAACGCTTCAGTCCCTGATGGAACCCGAAGATTATACCTATCTCACGAGCTTCATGCGCGACAGTATATCGGTGCCCATGCCCTTTTATCAGCGCATTAAACCCATTTTTATCAGTCAGCATATTTCCTCCAACTACTGCTTCCCCGAAGAGATGGAATCCTATGAATTGTATTTTTCTTCCCTGGCAAAAAAAGAAAACAAGCCGGTTTCCGGACTGGAAACCATTACCGAACAAATGCAATACCTCGATGATATGTCGCTGGAAGAACAGGTAACCTCTCTCGTTTCCATTATCAGAAATCCCGGTGCAGGATGTGAAGAATTTGGAAAAATGATTGCAGCGTACCGCAAACAAGACCTGAATTTTCTCATGGAAATGATGTCGGAAAGCGACGACCTGGAAGGGCATCTCGACCAATTGCTCGATGCCAGAAATAAAAAGTGGATTAGCAAAATTGAAGCGTTTGTCCACAAAGAACAGGTATTTATTGCAGTGGGAGCAGGACATCTCAGCGGTCCCAATGGCGTTGTCAGCCTGTTGCAAGCAGCAGGTTACACATTAAAGCCTGTACAGTAACCAAGTGGGCGATGGGAGATTCAGCAAAAAAGAATGACCGGATTTCGAGGCATCGTTCTCTCACCCTCGGGGGAAGTGTGACTGCCCTGCGTATCGCCCTGTTTTTTGTATCAACCGCAGGTCTCGGCGTTGGCTATTTCCTCAAAACCTACTATCCGCGTATCCTTCTTGCCGAACAAATATACCTCCCCGCAATTGTGTTTCCTGCTGTTGTAGGACTGGCTTCATTTGTATCGGGCCATATACGGCGGCGGCTGATTGATTATAGTTTTATTTCTTTTGTACTGATTTATCTGCTGGTCATTTTCCTTTCCTTTCACAACCATCTGGGAACCTATTTTGTGGCTACCCTTATTGCCGCACAGATTCTGCTCAATATTTCGTTTAGGAAAATACCGGAGTTTCTGCTGGTGGCTACCGCGAGTCTGATTCTTTTTTCAGTATTGGCCTTTACTTTTGAGAACCTGGAGATTCACCCCAACCTTTTCCTCAGCGTCATGGGTTTTGCCACCATCGGGAGTGGAATTTTTGTCTGGCTCAACCAGGTGCAAGAAATACAACCTGAGCCGGAAGCTACTCCCCAAAAAATACAGCGCAAACCCAGACAGGAAACCACTCAGCCGGTTCCTCCGGAAAAAGATGCACAGGAGAAGCTGACACAACCCCGGGACGTTACGCTCTACCAGGAGCTTTTTCATATCTCCGGAGATGGCCTTGTTTTGCTTACCCCCGGCGGACATGCCGTTGTGTCAATCAATGAAACCGCACTCCGGATGCTGAATGTGGCGCAAACCGACGTAGTCGGGCAAAAACTCGAACAGATTCTGCTGCCGGAAAACGTGGAAAAAATCACTCCCTTACTGACCGGAGCGCTCGAAGGAAAAGTATTGTTTACAGAACTGGAACTGCAAACAAAAAATGCAGGGAGCAGGCAGATCTGGGCCAAAGCCCGGATGATCATCTTAGCCGAAGATTTCCATTTGTTACTCACACTCAGAGATATAGACCGGGAGATGGCCGCGACACTGGAACGTACCAAAGCAGACAAAGCATTTCAGGAAGAAGTACTTCGCCAAAGCGAGCAGAAGTACCGCACACTGGTGGAGCGGATGAACGAAGGGCTGATTTTGTCAGATAATTACGAAACGATCCTTTTTGTCAACAACCGGTTGTGTGAGATTTTAGGGATGAAAAGAGAAGAACTCATCGGGAAAAGAACCTATGAGATTCTGCCGGGAGAAAATGCACGGAAGGTGATTGAGCATAAGGCCCTTCTACGGCGGCAGGGTGTTTCAGATCAGTACGAACTTCAGACCACCCGCGCGGATGGAGAGGCGATATGGCTTCTGATCGCAGGTACGCCCTACGTCGATTCCAATGAAGATATGATTGGTACCATTGCCATCTTAACCGATATATCAGACAGAAAAATAACTGAAATCAAACTTCAGGAGAAAAATAATGAACTGGATGCCTTTGTATATAAAGCCTCACACGATCTGAAAGGCCCCTTGGCTTCCATCATTGGGGTGACCAATATTGCCAGGGAGGAAGTCAGCGATACGGCTGCCCACCGATATTTTGACCTGATAACCAAAAGTGCCCAGCGGCTCGATGGCATTCTGAGCGAATTGTTGGATCTGACCAGAATCAATAAAGCGAGCCTCGTGGCTGAACCGGTGGATATTGCTGCGCTGACAGACGAAATCATCCATAGTCTCCGCCATCTTCCCCAATCTGAGCAGGTAGATTTTTTGACAGACATTCAAATGCCAGAGCCATTTGCTACAGATCGGAAAATGCTGGTATCCATTTTACAAAATCTGATCGTAAATGCCGTAAACTATCAGAACACCGGAGAAGAAAAACCCTATGTCAAAATTACTGCCTTTCTCCGCCACGAACGGGCCGTCATTCAGGTAGAAGACAATGGGGTTGGAATACCTGAAAAAATCCAGCACCGGGTTTTCGAAATGTTCTACAGAGGAAATACCCGTTCCAAAGGTTCTGGCCTGGGACTGTATCTGGTGAAAAGCGCACTCGAAAAACTGAGAGGAACCATTGAACTTCAGTCAGAAGCGGGAAAGGGGTCGGTTTTTACCATTAGTATCCCCCCGCCCGGCGACAACTTTTCATCCGGCTGACACTATCCGGTGGAATCTGTATTTATCCTGTGAAAAAACTTTTTATTTTCCGAAATAAACAGTAATTTGCATATGCAAACGCTGGGAACCTAATGTAGGACCATTAATCTGCTATGCCAGTGAGAGAAGGAATCACCTTCACAAGCTCTCATAAAAAGGGTTTGTACGTTCTTTTTATCGCTATACTGATCCTGACTATCGGGATTGTCAGTATGAGATATATATCGGAAGAAGAAAAACTTTCGATGGAGTTTTCAGACCCCTTCTTTACATCACCTGTTTATGCCCCGGACACGCTGTCCAGGCTTGATATTAATTTGGCCGACAGCGCCCAATGGACTTCCCTGAAGGGAATCGGGCCTGTGCTTGCACGCCGAATCCTCAACTACCGCCGCAGTATAGGCGGGTTCTATGCCGTAGAGCAGCTTGCTCAGGTTTACGGCCTTTCCCCGGAAACGTATCTTTCTGTAGCTCCCTACCTTTTTGTCAACGATATCACTGCACCAGCCAGAAAAGAAAACCTGATGAGCGAAACCCGTCGTGGGGGCGCAGATATACCGTTGCTCGATATTAATCTCGCTACGGCTCAGGAATTGAAAAAACTGCCAGGTATCGGAGAGGTGCTCAGTGAAAGGATTGTGCGCTATCGCGCCAGTCTCAACGGGTTTGAATCGGTAGAAGACCTCGGCGCCGTTTATGGCCTCAAACCGGAAGTGCTTCAGAAAATCCAGGATCATCTGTACGTCAATACCCTGACGCTTTCTGAGTTGCGAAAGCAACATCCGGCACAACCCGAAATTACCGACCTTCTCGCCCAGGGACCCGACACGGAGACAAAGGGAACCGAACTGCGTTCCCTCCGCGATCTGCCTTTTGAAAAATTGGGCGCAGCAGGCGTTTCCCGCGGACAAGATGCCGAAGGGTCCGCCTCCGCGAGTATTTCTCCGGTAGATATCAATCTGGCCGATTCGGCCCAGCTAATTGCCGTTCCCGGCATTGGCGCCGTGCTTTCGGGTAAAATCCTCCGTTACCGGATGAAATTAGGATTCTACTACGACCTTTCCCAGCTCAGGGATATTTATGGACTTTCAGAAGAGAATTTTGCCCGGATGCAACCCTACCTGTTTATCGGAAATACTTCCCATTATCCGCGCAAAGATCTCAATATGGTTTATGCCCGCAGCCTCGCCGGATATCCATCTATTGATATGGAACTGGCGGAGGCAATTGCACGCGAACGAAAGAAAAACGGAAGGTTCGACTCGTGGGAAGAAGTCGAAAAAATATCAAAAATGACCCCGGAGGCGATGCTTGTGCTGAAAGCATATTTCAAAATCTGATTGCAGATTTTTTCCCCAAAATTTATTAACTTGGCAATTTGATTGTCGCTTCACCGCCTCAGGAAATCCAACATTATGAACTTTAGCGAAGTGCTGAAAAGCCATATCCGGGAAGTTCCCGACTTCCCGCTTCCGGGAATTAATTTTAAAGATATTTCACCCGTTTTCCTCAGTCCCGGGCTTATAACCCAGACCGCTTCGGAGCTCAGTGCCCGGTGGAAATCTGAAAATATCACCAAAATCATCGGGATCGACAGCCGCGGTTTTTTATTTGGCCCCCAAATGGCAGCCGAACTGAACGCCGGATTTGTCATGGTCAGAAAAAAAGGCAAACTCCCACCCGAAACCCTTTCGGTAACTTATGAGTTGGAATATGGAACCGCAACGCTTGAATCTGTGGTAAAAGCACTCGAGCCCGGCGACCGGGTGGTAATCCATGACGACCTGCTGGCCACCGGCGGTACAGCCCTGGCAGCGGCACATCTGGCCCAAAAACTGGGAGCCGAGGTGGTAGGATTCAGCTTTCTCGTCTGGCTGACCTTTCTGCCCGGATACCATCGCCTGAGTGAAGTCTCCCCACATATCCATGCCATTGTGAGTTACGACAGTTGAATCCACATTATTAAAACCGATTAAACCAGACTACAATGAATTCTGCAATCGATTACGCTTCCACCGGCCTCGATTTTCAACTCAGTGAAAACCAACAAATGATCACCGACATGATCCGCCGGTATGGCGAAGAACGCCTGCGGCCTGTGATCATGGAATACGATGAATCGCAGGAGTTTCCCCTCCACATTTTCAGAGAACTGGGAGAAATGGGGCTGATGGGAGTCCTGGTTCCCGAAGCCTACGGCGGCTCCGGATTTGGGTATTTTGAATATGTAACCGCTATCAGCGAAGTTTCAAAATTTTGTGGCGCCATCGGGCTTTCCCTCGCTGCGCACAACTCGCTTTGCACCGGTCATATCCTGAAATTTGGCAGCGAAGAACAAAAACAGCAATACCTTCCCAAACTGGCCACGGCCGAATGGATCGGAGCCTGGGGGCTTACCGAAGCCAATACAGGCTCCGATGCCGGCAATATGCGCACCGTCGCCGTCGAAGACGGGGATTATTTTGTACTCAATGGTGCCAAAAACTTCATCACCCACGGAAAATCAGGCCATGTAGCCGTCGTTATTGCCCGTACCGGCCCGCCACGCACAAAAAACAACGCCACCGCATTTATTGTCGAAAAAGGAACACCCGGGTTTACGCACGGTAAAAAAGAAAACAAACTCGGTATGCGCGCCTCCGAAACCACCGAGTTGATTTTTGAGGACTGTCGGATTCACAAATCCCAGATCATGGGCAAAGTAGGCGACGGTTTTAAACAGGCGATGGCCGTTCTGGACGGAGGCCGGATATCCATTGCCGCACTGGGCCTGGGCATCGCCAAAGGCGCGTTTGAAGCCAGTGTGAAATATGCCAAAGAAAGACATCAGTTTGATCAGCCCATATTTGAATTTCAGGGAATATCCTTCAAACTGGCAGATATGCAGACCCGTATCGCCGCAGGCGAACTTCTGACCTTCAAAGCCGCAGACCTCATCAACCGCAAAATGCCCGTTTCCAAAGAGTCGGCCATGGCCAAACTCTATACCAGCGAAACGGCTGTGTGGGTAGCCAATGAAGCGGTACAAATTCATGGTGGATACGGATATATAAAAGATTTCCCCGTCGAAAAATACTATCGCGACGCCAAACTCTGTACCATTGGCGAAGGAACCTCCGAAATACAGAAAATCGTGATTGCCAGGTCTGTGCTGCAATAGTTCGTTCTTTTGCGAAAACCCTGTGTCCGGAAGCCTAATGGCACATGGTTTGTAATTTATTTTAGCAAAATTTAACTCCTGGCTTCATGTCTATCTGTGCCTCTTCCCGCGAAGGGGCATTTTTTTTTATCATTTTCCAACCCGATCTGAAAAAAAGAGATCATTTTTGGGGAAAGAAAAGTAAATACTTCTATACAAAAATTTTAGGATAAATTCCGTTTTTTTTAGAACTTTGTACCAGAAATCCGTAGAAAAGACATGAAATTTAGTATTGGAGAAAAAATGAACGACCTTGGCGGAATTTTGCTGGCGCATTTGCTCAAACTGCCGGTCATGCTTTTTTTTCTCCTGACAAAATCACTGACCGTCGGGGCGGATTTTCTCCACAAAAAGGGCGGTCCGTGGTTTCTGCGAGAATCGGGCAGGCTGTTGCAGTACCTTTTTGAGCAGATCAAAACTGCATGGAGGAATTTTTCTTTTGCCCGGGCGTTTGCGCTGCTTCAGGCCCGGGGTAAATGGTTTGCGGTTGCAGGCGGGGCGTTATCGGCCATAGGTATTTTGATGCTGAGTCTGGATTTTATGGGCGTTTATGCACCTGCGAGGATAAAAGAGCGACTATATCTGATAGAGCATGCCCACCCTTATGTAGCCGATACCGAAAAGTTTGAAGAAAAAGTAGTAGAAGTCGCCCGCGACCTAGACGTTCCGCCCGAATGGCTGATGGCGGTGATGTATTCCGAATCGAAATTGAACCCGGCGGTGATCAACCGTCGCGGCAGTGGCGCTACCGGGTTGATTCAGTTTATGGTGCCAACTGTAAAAGAACTCAACAGCCGCCTGGGCACCAGTTATTATATGAGTGACGTCCGAAAAATGGAAGCGCACGAACAAATGGAACTCGTAAGAGAATACCTCCAGACAGTAAGAGAACGATATGGAGAGTATGACAGCCTTACGGATCTTTACCTGGCCATCCTCTACCCCAAAGCACTCGGATTCGGGGAAAATTATACATTATATTCCAAACCCACCCGGATGTACAATCAGAACGTAGGGCTGGACGAAAATGGCGACGGATCAGTCACCGTCTCAGATATCAGCAACCGCATGCGCAGGTTATTTCCTACGGCTTATTATACGGCGAAATAAAACGAAGCACCCTGACAACTAGCCTCGTCGCACAAAAAATCACCACGCCTATACGCTACCCAAAAAGGTAAATTTCATTTACCGAAAATTTTTTTTTTAAGAAAACACTGTGTATATTGGTGTTACCTTATTTCAACGAGGCCTTTCAACTTATCTTTTGCGGTAGTTTGACTCCTCACCTTTTCACTTCGTTTTCTTTTAAAGGTTTTATAGCTCAATAAATCACTGGCTGTAAGGCAGTTTTCGGGTGCTGTGATCCACAGTACTCCGGGAGATATTTTTTTTCGGCGATGTTGGCACTTTTAACCAAGTGCTGACAACAGGTAAGTTATGCTCTTTCTGTACCCCAAATATACAATTTCAATATGGCAGATTACGATATTGTCAACAATGAAAAAGATGCTGCAGTTGCTATCATCGATCAACTTCTTGATATAAAGATCAAGCTGGAATTTGATCTTACCCAGACAAAACGCAGGAAGGTTATGGGCCTTTCCATTACGGAGGAAACCTACACCAGCGTCGCCAAAACACTTAGAAATATCAAAGACATACTTGCTGACCCGGCAAAATATGACCCTTCAGAAGCACCAAACGGAGAAAAATATCTTTTTATCTATGACTTTTCGCAGATCGATACCCTGCTTTCCACACTAAAAACGCATTGTAGCAAAATTGACAGCTACACTTTTTCGGGATTTAAATACATCGGCTACTTCACCAGCCTGGATATTATGGTCAGAGGTTATATCACCCGGGTATCAAATATCCAGACCACCATCTCGGCCATGAATACAGAGCGTAATGCCCAGAGGACTGCCCAGACGCTCTCTAATCAGTTGGATATGCTGACAAATGAAATCACCAATTTCCAAACCCGGGTGATCGAAACAGCTATAAATTTTCAAGGTCTTGAAACCGGCACGATTGTCATCGACAACACGAAGGAGAGCATGTTTATCACCTTTGTAAATATGGAGCAGGGAGACTGTGCGCTGATCAAAACCCCTAAGGGAAAACGCATTATGATTGATTGCGGGGAATCAGGCTCTTCGGCTCCGCATAACGGCGCAGACCTGGCCAGAGTACGGGCAGCTATCCAAAGCCATTACTTCCTCGGGACAAGTTCAACCATTGATATTCTGATCCTTACGCATCCGGATGAAGACCATCACAACCGCCTTACAAAGATATTTACAGAAGATATTCCCGCTGACCCTACCAATCCATTTTCCGTAACCGCATCTTCTTCCAAGAAAAAAGGCCTAAGCATACCCAAGCTGTCAAACATAAAAATTGATACGGTATTTCATAGTGCGCCCGTAGGAAGTTATGGAACCCAGGCCACAGTCGGGGCAAATGGTACGCATGCATGGCTCATCTCTTCAAAGGTGAAATCCAGATACCGAATTTCCAACTTTGACACCTACCTGGGCAATGCACTGACAGGCAATGTGACACAGCTGGATCCCGCATATCCCGGAGGTCTCCCTGTAGATGCCCAGGGAGCAATTACAATCCTTAATGAACCGGGAAATTGCACCATTTCCGTACTGGCGAGCGATGTGGGAAGAGCATCCGTATATCCCAACGACAACAGTACAGACCCAAACAGAGGCAGCGTCGTAACCCTCATCGAGTGCCACGGTAAAAAAATCATCATTGGTGGTGATGCTACGGTGGTAACCGAAACCTTTCTTCTCAACCGGTATAAAGGCTCAGGGAAAATCAAGGATATCAACCTCGCCACCACCAGCCACCACGGGAGCGAGACATCATCACTTAGCGAATATGTGTCACATATACAACCCAAAGCAGTTGTGGTCAGTGCCGGTTATGGAAACCAACATGGCTTACCTAAAAAAGAAATTATCAACGACAGATTCCTGAAACCCTCGGTCAACGGTCGGATCGCCACTGACAACCCGCACATTTACTTCTACTACTCCGGCACAGGGCTAAACAGAGTACTCAACGACAATAATGGAAATGGGATCGATTTGAGCAAACAACTATCTGTAACCGGTATGAGTGGAAATATCTATTATGCCATCAGGCCTGATTCCCGTGCAATCCCCGCCCCTTTCAAAGAAGTGCCCTGATCTTTTTAAAACCCCTTTCCTGTTTTCTTATTTCCTGTTTTCTTATTTCCCATTCTCTCTATTCCCACCTACCGGAACATAACCTATTACCTATATGGATATCAATGCGCTGAAAAATATCATCACTGCGTCAATATCAGGTCAGACCTTTTCTTTCTCTCTGCGAGCCATCACCGACCCTGAAGTGGATACCGTTTATGTGGAACATCTTTTTCAAACCCACTTTCCTTATTCCCGCACATTTACCCTTTTAAATCCCACAAAACCCAGAATTGTATCCCAAAAAGTAATCATCAAAGGGACCGGGGTAGAAGATGTGTTGGATCAGCTCACGGTTACTGCATCATTTGGATTAGAGATCATAGAGGGCAAACAAGAGCTGACACTTGATATTTCGACTGAGGCCAAAGACAACTGGAAACTGAAAGATGGATTTCCGGCAATTGCTTCTTCATATATTGCGCAACAACTTTACTTTAACGGGGTAACTTTCAACAGTTCTTCCCATCCCAAAGATCCATCCGATGTGACTTATGGATTGCACTTTGAGGGAACGCCCCTCTTAAATTCCCCCTTCGACGTTCTGCAGTTTCTTATTGGCGGGCTTGCCAACAAACCGCTCATCGGACAGGTTGAAATGTCGGTATTGGGGCCTGTATTTCAGTTTGGTACTGATCTTCCCATTGAGGTTGATCTGGATTTTTTAAAACTAAAGGATGTTGAATATTTTATTGATGCCGAAAGCAGATTTAATATCGCTGACAATCTTCCCCAGAGTGATGCAAGTATCGGTTTTGGTGCAAATATTTTTTTCCAGACACAAGAAAAAGAGCACAAAATACCGATCTACGCATTTATCTCAGATCCTGGTTCCCATATATTATTCGAAGCGCAGCCCAATGAAGGGTTTCATGCACTACTCGATGAACTTCAGGCTTTAGCAGACGGTCATAATCTGAGCATACCCTCCGAAGTGTTCTCCATTGGTAATAAGATCAACTTAAAAGATGTAAAAGTTGGAATTGATCCTTCGGCAAGCGGGAAAAAAATCAAGGACTTTTCGCTTGCTGTGGAAACCACCGAAGGCGAAACCTGGGAATTGCTTAAAATAGGCGACCGCACCATTCTGACCTTAAACGGAATCGGCCTTGTATTTCGGATAAACTATCAGGAATCCGGCTCCAGTGTCAGCGGGCTGATCATTGGAAAAGTCGCCATCGGGAATTCGGGCGTTATCGAACTGGCTGCAAGTTTTGAGAAATCGCAGGGCAATACAAATTTGTCCTTCTCCGGAATTTTATCACAAGGGCCCCTTAAAATCGGAGAACTTTTTAATCATTTTCTGGAATCATCACCCGTGCAATTACCTGATCTGGAAGTTCAGGAGATTGTATTTGATTATACTACCGGATCGCAAAATTATAAAGGGAGTTTTGTGCTGGAGGCCAACGGCTGGGCGATATTTAAAGATAAGCTGGGCATACGGGAAATGGTGTTTCACCTTGCCCATACAGAAAACAGCGGTTATGATATCGATGCCTCCGGATTTTTTGATGTTTTCGGGCATACCCTCATGATCGAAGGAACTTATACCCAGGCCGATAGCTGGACATTTTCGGGCGGTACAGCTGACGACAAAAATATAAGTTTGACAGAATTGTTGCGCGAGCTTCTGGACATATTTGACGTACAGCTTCCGGATGTGATTCCCGATGTCAGCCTCAAAAACCTTTTCGTCAGCTTCAACACAAAAACCAAAAATTTCACCTTCAGAGGTGAAACCCTGGTAGAAATTGAAGTCCCATTTATTCACGATGATCACACGGCAAAAAAACTTCACGCCAGTGTTGACTTGAAATACATCCTCGACAGCCAGACCAACCAGCACAATTTTTCAGGGTTAATGGAAGCGGATCTGGTAATTGGCGGTGCTACGTTTAAACTTCAGTTTGAACTGGGAAAACAGACCCAGGAGTTTCAGGCCAGCTGGGAAGCGTCCGGATCAGAAAGTAGTCTCGATTTCCTTGCCATCCCAGCCGCTTTGGGCATTAGTGATTTTGGCAAAGAATCACCCACTAGTCCGATTTCCCTACCCGGTGATTTTAATTGGGGAATGACCAAAGTAGCCTTTGTATATCAGGCAGATAAAGATACTTTTATTCTTTCTGCCACATCCCAAAAATACGGAACTGCTTTTTTTGTCGCCAGTGGCGCAGTCCAGGGCGTGGGTGATGCTGGTTCAGGCGGTACACCCGCAGGGGGAGGAAACACCAACCGCTGGCATTATGTATTTGGGATTGAATTTGCCGACCAGGGAAACCTCAGCCAGCTACCTCCGGCATTTGGGGGTATCCGTTCGGTTGACTTTATCAGTTTTAAAGAAATCGGAATATCAGTAGCATCCGCAGATTTTCAGTCCTTCACGATTCCGCAGTTGCCTTCGCTGAGCGCAAAAACAGGGTTAAGTGGTCCGGTAGTTGACCCGCCGACCAAACAAAAAAGTATTCGCCCCAATACCACCCTTCGCCTTCATAAAGGAGTATCGGCTTATGCCGTGCTGGATTTTTCGATTGGTCAGACTGACGCCCGGGTCAATATTCTCAAAGGCATCACCGGAGGAGGCGAATTGATCACCGCCGGAGGTTATGATCTCACCCAACAGGCCTTTTACCTGGCCGCCTTATTAGAAGGAGGAGTAGGCATAAATTCGGGCAGCGGGTCTGACCTGGCAATAAGAAATCCCAGTCTGGAGATCAATATCGGCGATGAAATCACCTTCAAAGTGTTTGGGGATATGGCGGTTACCCTCAACCATCAGACCATCGATGTAAGACCGGGAATTGAGATCAACGAATCAGAAATGGAGGGCACAGTTCAGATCAAATTCAACCCGGATTTGCAGGGGCCGATGGGCCTGCGGGGATTATTTTTACACGAAGCAGATTTTGAAATTGGCGTGGCGTTTGAACCACCGGGCGTCAATTTCGGGCTTGAGGGAAAATCCTATATTTCAGCCCAACCCGCAGTACATGATCCGGGATTTCAGTTTGATGAGTTTGCCCTGGTGCTGGAAGTAGTGGAAGAAGTGCCAAATCCCCAATTGCTCCTTTTTTATGTCGATGAGATAGATCTGAAAAAAATACTGGAGCTTTTTGTAGGTGGAGACGCTGCCACCAGGTTTCAGCCGCCCCAGTTTATGAATGAAGTACAGATTCGGCAACTCGCCTTTTACTGGGCAGAATCTGTGGTAATCATGCCCGACGGTACAGTAACAAATCCCGGTATTCGGTTTAATGGAAATCTGGAGATTCTGTCTTTTAAAATGCACGCCGATTTAAAAATCGATCAGACAGGAATTGCCGGTGACTTCGAAATGGGCCCACTGCACTTTGCCAATGTTCTGGATATTACCGGAGATGGAAAAGGCGTATATATCAATGAGGCAAACGGGCAGCGTGTACAGAAAAAAGTTAACCCAAAAGAAGAGCCGGCAGCGGGCAGCCTTTCCCGGATAGAAGTTGTACCACCGGGAGGTCCTGTTTTCCAATTTAACACTACCCGCTCCCCTTACCTTCATGCTTCACTCAAAGCATCCTTATTCCAGGCATTACATTTTGAGGTTGAGGCCGATATTTCTTCGCAGGGATTTCACTTCCAGATAGAAGTAGAGGTGTCAGACATAGCCAAAGCCATTTTAGAGGTGACGGTTGACAAAAACGGGATGACTGCCCATTCTGCCTTTGGCCTCCACCTCAAAGCGGATCTCGGGCCGATCAAATTTGCCGGGGTTGACTTTGGCACAATCCACCTTGATGCGGGATTTGATCTCGAAATGACACTTACCATCAACAAAGAGGATTTTGGCCTGGACATATGGGGGGATTTTGAATTTGAAGGATTGCACCTTTCTCTGCCCAAACTGAGCCTCCACGTAGCTCCGTCTTCCTTTAAAGAATTGCCCCGGTTGATTATTGAACATATTGGCGAAAATCTGGAAGAAATCTTTAAAGACGTCTTCGAAGAAATCGGGCATCTGTTTGAGGAAGCCGGGCAGGAAATTGAAAAGATAGGAAAAGAAGTGGGCGAAGAAGTGGTCAAAATCGCGCACGAAGCAGAAGAAGTCGCCAAAGAGGTAGAGCAAGCAGCCGAAGAAGTGGTCAAAGACCTCGAAAAAGGGGTGGAAGAGATTGTCAAAGAGGCGGAAGCCATCGAGAAGAAAGCGGTGGAGGTGCTGGAGAAAGCTGGCGAAGAAATCAAGAAAATTGTAGAAAAGGCCGAGGAGGAGATCGGAAAAATCGGTGCTGAGATTGTGCAGGTGGCAGAGGAAGCCGCGCATGAAATTGCGGTCATAGCCCAACAAATTGCGCATGAGGCCGAAGAAATTGCCAAAGCCATCGCAGGTTTCGTTGCTTACGCCATCGATGAAGTGAAAAAAATTGCAGATGCCATTGCACAGGAAGTCGCCCACATTCTCGATGAAGCCCGGCAAATAGTGGATGCCATATTGCGGGAGGCGAAAAAAATTGTAGATGCACTGGAACAGGAGGCCGAGGCCATTTGGAACGAAATCAAATCACTGGCCGAAGCAGCAAAAGAAAAACTGGAAGAAGCGGGCAGAGCGATTGCCCACGCAGCCGAAAAAGTGTGGAATGCCCTCAAAAAATACTAATCATAAAGTCATATGAACATATACGACAAAAAATATATTCTCTCCTTCAACGGGACAGACAACTATATTGACTTCGGAAAAAATGATGCTTTCCGCCTGACAAATGCTCTCTCTATAGAAATGTGGGTGAAGCCGGCCATTACCCCTGACCTGCAACTCACCATTTTGAGCCATGGCTATCAGGACTTTGAGCCGCAGATTCAGCATAAACTTTTTGTAATGGAATCCAACTGGGAGTACGCAGGCAAAACGCCCCTCGTTGCAAATAAATGGGTACACCTCGCCGCGACCTTTGACGTTAACCTTCTCAGGGACAATTTCAAACTGTATATTAATGGAGATTTGGATGCGACAGCTACCAGAACCCAGCCATTGTTTTTCAATCCTGACTTCCCGCTTTTTATTGGAAAAAGGCCAGACTGGGCGGCAGGGCTTTTTGTGGGCGACATAGCCAGCGTTTCTCTATGGAATCAGGCCAGAAGTCCCTGGGAAGTCAAACAGAGCATGCACACTGCCCCCCTGCCTGACGCGCCTGGACTGGTAGCCTTTTGGAAATTGGACGAAGGAGAAGGTGATGTAATCAAAGATCTTTCGGTCAATCAGCTCCATGGAAAGCTCATGGGCATGCCCTTCTGGCGGGAGGTCTCTCCACAAAAGCGGCATGATCATACCATGCGGAAAGCACAAATGCTGGAAATCAGGCCAGCGACCCGGGAAGTAAGTGCCCCTGCACCGGATTTATCCAAAGCGTCCATTTCTGGCAGAAATGGAGAAATGGCCAAACTTATCAGCCGCGTAAAACAATACAACGACAGCCAGATCCAGCAAAAACAAATAGAAACAAGTAAACAGAAAGACGTTGCCAGAGAACTCGCTGCCCAACGTATTTCATCTGCTCACCAGCAGGCAGCACAAATGGTCAACTCCACAAGATTTGACTATCTGTACTACCTTTCCAGAGGAAAAATCAGCCGGATCAACCCCAAAGGTATCGTCGATTACAACCTCACTTCCCTTCACAAAACGACACTCAATGTGGATGCCAGACTCCTGTGGCAAAATACGGGGGTGAATATCAAAGCAGGAGACAACGTAACCATCCGATATATCAGTGGTATATGGAGTGTTTCCCCCCTCGCATCCAACCTTACCGCCGATGGTACCAACCAGTTTATTGCCAAACCACACTATGCCATGGGTGGCGTGCCCGAAGGCGCGCTGATCGGGCGCATTGGAAACAATGTATTTCTGGCAGGCAGCAATATCACTTTCACCGCCACAGTCTCCGGCGAATTACAACTTATATCCAATGATGACATCTCCGGTGAGTTTGGTGTAGGGTATGCAGACAACAGCGGGAGTATCACCGTCGAAATATCGACACCTGGAGCGGTAGATGACCAACACTATTATGCAGCAGATCTCGTATTAGATCAGCAAACCCGTAGTCTTTATATTGCCGGAAGTCTGCTCCCCTTCCAGATTAAAGTTGCAAAAGAAGATGGCACCAATTTCCGAAGCCTGTATAACCTGACCGCAGCACCTGTTTCCCTGGCAATTGATACACAGAACCAGCAGTTGTATTGGATTCAGGGAAATGGCCAGCTCATGCAGGGAAAAACCGATGGCAGCAGCTTGAAACAAATCCTCGATATCCCCGCAGCTTATCTGAAAACCTACTGGCAACTGGATATTGACCAGCCACGCCAAAACCTCTATTTTACCCGAAATGAAGGAATCTGGTGCGTGGATACAAATGGCAACAACCTTCGGTTAATCATTGATCAGACCAACGCACCTTATCCGGTTGATATTCTGGTGGATAGCGAGTCGAACCACATATATTGGCTGGACAAAGAGTTAAAACTGCTCCGGCGGGCAGATATGGATGGCGGTCATATTACAGACCTGTACCATGTCAGCAACCCGGAAAAGGGACTGGCAATGGATTATGTGGCGCCCGCCCAAAATGGAGAGAAAAACAGCCAGTTAAAAGAAATTTACTGGGCAGCAAGAGAAGAAAAACTCACCGCGCTTACCCCCGGTCTTGTGGCGCATTTTCCGCTGGATCGCACAGAAGCTGCAGTTATTCCCAATGCCGTCAATATGCATATGGTCGCAAACCTTTATGCGCCCGACTGGGTAAGCACCCAAGATGCGCGTTTTCAGGGATTTTCGGATACGGCGCTGACTTTTGATGGAAAAGAAACCTATTTCACCATTGCGGACCAGCCCGCTTTACGTATTCAAAACTATACGATAGAACTGTGGATTAAACCTTTTAAGAAAGCACTTGGCAATCAGTCTGCGAATGACAGCATGCTTAAAAACCAGGATGTCATACCCGAATGGCAGGGAATTATCGGGAAACCCGGCAGAAATTTCAACATCTGGCTACATTCCAATGGATACATTCACCACCGTTTTGCGATCAATGGAAATGCCAATCACGGCGCACCAGATACGCCACATGGCTCAATTGAATGGAATCAATGGAATCACATCGCCATCACCAATGACGGCACAACGGCCAACACTTATATCAACGGAGAACTAAAAGCCAGTGGCCCGGTTGGCGGACAACTTTTAGCAAGCAATGAGCCGCTTATAGCAGGGAGCAATCTTGACAGCCTGAGCAATACCCATAACAGATTCAGAGGTGAAATGAATGAAATCAGAATCTGGAATAATGCACGCTCCGCAGAAACTATTCAGGCCAATATGCTCAAATATCACCAGCACTACGCACTGCGAGGCAGCGTAGATGGCAGCGGGCATCTCGAACACCTGTTTGATCTCCCTTCTGAAGGCGGACTGTGTATTTCCTCCAAACAAAGCCTTGCCCATGAACAACGTGCCCTTGCCTTCAGAACGCTGAAACAGAATCAGACACTCGCCCAAAATCAGATTCAAAGCAAACAAACCGAACAAACTGCCCGCATTCAGGGCAAACAAATTGAACTCAATACCACCCGGGTACAAAAACATCAGGAAATCACGGATAAGCAGGCAGAGCAAATGAAAGTTCGTGCAGAAAATCAGATCAAGCTCAATCAAAGCAAAAATGATTCTAACAAAAAAATCTCGGATGCCCAGCAGTCGGCTATCAACAAAAGGCAACAGGCACAAGCACAGGCTGCCACAATGAAAGATAATGCAAATGCCAAATCACTAAAAATGAAAACCGATGCACAAAGCAAACGCGATGCTGCACGCATTGAAAGAGATAAATATTGAGGTTGAAGAAAGTACCACCGCACTTTATGATGCGACGCAGGCAACTTTTCCTACCCATCAATCTATTTTGGGCATTATTCACCCTGCACATGCCGGAGAAGTATGTGATTGCCTCCGGCTTGCCCGTGAGTACCAGATACCGGTATTTCCCATTAGCCGTGGTAAAAACTGGGGGTATGGATCACGTGTACCGGCAACTTCGGGAGGTTTTGTAATTTCACTAGCCAGGCTAAACCACATTTTACAGTATGATGAAGCACTCGCTTTTGTCAGAATCGAGCCGGGCGTAAGTTTTGAGGCGTTAAATGAATTCCTCCGCGCAAAGGGCGGAATGTATGAAATACAGATTCCGGGAAGCACACCGGAAGCAAGTGTTGTGGGAAATATTCTCGAAAGAGGACTGACCGCCGATGGCGAAAAAACCCATCAGGCAGGTGCGCTGAAAATATTGCTCCCCGATGGGGAATGGCTCGAAACCGGATTTGGAAATTTCCCCTCCGCCCTGGCTGCTTCTTTACACCCGTGGGGTTTAGGCCCATCTGCTGATGGATTGTTTTTCCAGTCAAACCTGGGAATCGTAATGGAATTAACCCTTTGGTTAAAACCCATCCCTTCCTGTACGCAACAACTGACATTCAGCATATCTTCCCTCAGTGCGCTTGCACTTACCCTTGATCAGATACGTCAGCTAAAGTTGCGCAACCAGATTAATGGTGTCTGTTCTGTACATTCCGTTCCCAAGGTATTATCGCTCGCAAGTCAATATCCCTTTAAGGAATCACAAAACCAAACCCCGTTACCGGAACCCCTCCTCCAGGCTGCGTCCCGATTGCTGAGCGGTGAGTGGATGGGGGAAATAGAAATTTACGGAGAAGACCGGAGAATCTTAAGTATTCAGGAAGAAATCATCCGGCATTCACTCACAGCGGTCACGCACCAGATTCAGGCTCAACCAACAAACACACCGGTACAAAACCCTACATCAGGAATCCGGCATGCTTACTGGAGAAAGCCAGATACCATGCCCTCCATGCCCAACCCCGACCGGGACCGGTGCGGGCTGATCTGGCACTGCCCGGTAATTCCACTGATTGGCGAATATATGACTTTGGCCATTCTTTCGGCTCAAAAGATATTAAGTAAATACCGGTTTGAAGCAATGATTTCTATTCAGATTCCCGCCATTCGTTATGCTTATCTGGTGATCTCTATTGTTTATGACCGTAATAAACCAGGCGAAGATGATAACGCCATGAGATGTTATGAAGAACTGGTAGCGGATAGCAGTAAAAATGGGTATTTCCCTTACAGACTGGGTATTCAATCTATGAACGAGTTTGCCTGCACAAGAAAAGACCGGCAGTTTTGGCAAAAGTTAAAAGATTTACTGGACCCTGATGATATCCTTGCCCCCGGAAGATATATTCTTTCAAAAGAGAGAAAAACATGAAACGCCTGCATTTATTTGAGTTTGGTGATCAGATATGGCTCCCCAAAATACTCAGAAAAGGACTGGCCATGATGCTGAAAGCCCAGGCTGAATCTACTTATCCACTGACAGCACCTACATTACAGGAGTTTTTTCTGATTACCGGCACAAAAAACGTGGTCGATATATGTGCGGGTTCCGGAGGGCCATGGGAAAAACTGCTGCCAGAATTAAGGGCTAATGGTGTCTGTATCTCCGTTTCACTTACAGATAAGTTTCCCACCAAAGACTCAACAACTGCACTACCCGGCCTTAGTTTTTATCCTATCCCCATCGACGCGACGGATATTCCAGAAAGTTTATCCGGATGCCGGATCTTTTTCACCTCCTTCCACCACTTCCGCCCCCCGGAAGCCCGCAATATCCTTGCCTCCACAGTAGAATCCCGCCAGCCTATTGCTATTTTTGAATTTACAGAAAGAAAATGGCAAAATTTGCTGGGCATGGCGCTCGCCCCACTTGTGGTATGGATACAAATCCTGAAATTAAAGCCCATCAAATGGCAATGGGTCTTGTTCACTTATTTCATTCCCCTTTTGCCCCTTATTTATAGTTGGGACGGATTTGTTTCACATTGGCGAAGTTATACTTCCGCAGAACTAATAGAAATGACTGAAAAGATACCGTCCAATGAATATGAATGGGAAACCGGAACACTTACCGACGCCCATACTGGTGGAAAAATCCATTATCTTCTGGGGTGGGACAAGCTTAATTCCTGTCAGTTGCCGGTGTGATATACAATCTGTTCCGGGCATTATTCAGACCAGAGAAATTCCCTGATGAGTTTTGTCAGTTTTTCTGTCTCAATCAGAAAACCATCATGCCCGTAGGGAGAGGAAATTTCCCGGTAAATGGCGTCCGGAATCAGGCTGGCCAGTAGTTTTTGTTCCTCCGGAGGAAAAAGAATATCGGAGTCAAGCCCAATAACCAGTGTTTTAGCCTTTATTTTTTGCAGCGCATTTTCGATTCCGCCTCTCCCCCGCCCCAGATTATGCGAATCCATTGCCTTGGACAAGGTCCAGTATGCAAAAGCGTGAAAGCGTTTGACAAGTTTGTCTCCCTGATAACGCTGATAGGAAGAAGCCCGAAAATCATCGGTTTTTTCATCGTCAGGCTCATTTTGGGTTGAGCCGTAGGCCGTATAACCCCGGTAAGAAAGCAGCGCCACAGACCTTGCTGCCCGCATTCCTTCCAGCCCTGCATCTGGCGCGTTCTTTTTCCACGACTGATCTGCCTGAATTGCCAGTCGCTGGGCTTCATTAAATGCGATTCCCCAGGGAGAGTGTTGCGCATTTGTTGCGATGGGAACGAGATAGTCAAACACATCGGGACACATGACTGCCCATTCAAGTGCCTGCTGACCGCCGAGTGAACCCCCGAGTATCAGCTTGATTTGGGGTATCTCCAGATGGATTCGCAGCAGATTAAAGGTAGCGGCGATATCGCGGTTGGTGAGGTGGGGAAAGGAATGGTAAAAAGGAAGCCCCGTCTCCGGGTTAATGGAAAGTGCATGGGTCGAACCATAACAGGACCCGGGCATATTGGCACAAATCAGAAAGTCACGGTCGGGGTCAAAAAGCAAACCTTCACCGATCATTCCGGGCCACCATTCAGACACAACGGCATTGGCAGTGAGTGCATGACAAAACCATACGACATTGTCCTTTCGGGCATTCAGCTTTCCTGCTGTAGCGTATGCAAGCGTAAATCCGGGTAAAGTAGCCCCGGATTCCAGAATAAATGGCTGAGAATAGTGAAAGAGGTGTGTCTGCATAATAGAAAAATCCCCGGGCGGATATGCCCGGGGAACAAAATTACAATTAATTTTTAAGAGGCAACAGGCTGAAAAACGGTTTGAAATGCCTGCTTAAAGTCGCCAATGATATCTTCTATATGCTCAATCCCCACAGACACCCGGAGCAGCGTGGGTTTTACCCCGGCAGAGAGTTGCTCCTCGTCAGTCAACTGCTGATGAGTAGTGGAAGCCGGGTGAATAATCAGGGTTTTGGCATCCCCGACATTGGCCAGATGGCTGACCAGTTTGAGACTGTTGACAAATGCTTCAGCCTGCGCCTTTTCCCCCTTGAGCGTGAGGCTCAGCACGGCACCAGCTCCTTTGGGTGCGTACTTCTGTGCCAGGGCATAATAAGGACTGCTTTCCAGACCGGAATAATTCACCTTTTCCACCAGCGGATGAGCTTCCAGCCATTTGGCCAGCGCAAGGGTATTTTCTACCGCACGCTGCACGCGAAGTGAAAGCGTTTCCAGCCCCTGAAGCAACTGGAAGGCATTGAAAGGCGAAATAGCCGGACCAAAATCGCGAAGTCCTTCCACACGGGCACGGATCGCAAACTGGATGTTGCCAAAAGGTCCGTTGGGGCCAAATACTTCGCTGAAAATAAGTCCGTGATAACCTTCTGCCGGCTCGCTGAACTGCGGATATTTTCCATTCCCCCAGTTGTAATTTCCACCGTCAACCAGCACCCCGCCAATGGAAGTACCATGTCCGCCAATCCATTTGGTGGCAGAATGCGTAATGACGTGCGCACCATGGTCAAAGGGGCGAATCAGGTATCCCCCAGCGCCGAAGGTATTATCCACGACCAGCGGAAGGTCATATTTCTGAGCAAGTTTGCCCAGTGCTTCCAGATCGGCAATATTAAACTCCGGGTTACCGATAGATTCAACGTAAAGGGCTTTGGTGTTTTCGTCAATTTGTTTTTCAAAGGAACTGATTTTGTCGCCGTCGGCAAAACGCGTTTCGATACCCAGGCGTTTAAAGGCTACTTTAAACTGGTTGTAAGTACCGCCGTAGAGGTAAGAGGCTGCCACAAAATTGTCACCAGCAGAGAGAATATTGTTGAGCGCAAGAAACTGCGCTGCCTGTCCCGAGCTGGTGGCGAGGGCCAGCACGCCGCCTTCCAGGGCAGCGATGCGTTTTTCAAACACATCGGTGGTGGGGTTCATGATCCGGGTATAGATATTGCCAAACTCCTTGAGTGCAAACAGATTAGCGGCGTGATCACTATCCTTGAAAACATAGGAAGTCGTCTGATAAATAGGCACAGCGCGGGAGCGGGTAGTTTCATCGATTTCCTGGCCGGCGTGCAATTGTAACGTTTCAAAACGATAATTCTGACTCATAACAAAATAGGTTAATATATAAATGAATAAAACAGACATGTGAAAGGATGTTCCCGGAGAGAACATACAAAAATCCGGAGGGGCAGATACAGGGGATTATTCCTGTTACCGGTTATAATGATACAGAAAAAGAAATGGAAAAATCAGCAGCAACATCGCATAGCGGCTATGGGAGCCGGATAAACAGGAGGAGTGGATGTTGTGGTAAGCTGAGCGTTTGACTGAGAAAAACTACATCTTTTCATAATCCAGGGTTTAATTAGTGTATCTTTCCCCAAAGGGGTCTGGATGGGGCACCTTTTCCGAAAACTTTTGGGAAGGTTGCCAGAGGGTCAGGGAGCCAGGTCTCTCGCCTCTTCTCTATATACCAACTACATCCGGAGATGTAATAAGTCATTGATTGATGCAAATATAGTCAAGGATTTGAATAAGTCAAATTTTTTTATTAATTTTTTAAATTGAGTTCAAAAACCAAATCATATCAGCAAAAAAAACGCATCATAATTAATCATATTATAATTTTATTTTATGTGCCATTTGCCTTCCATTCCCATCCATTTACAGAAAAGAAAAGATAGCCATAACCGAATATTGAAAAGAGAGGAAACCGGAGGGTATTTTGATGGTTGGTTGTAATGAAACAATACAGGCGAAAAATATCAGCCCAATCTTGGAATCTGAGTTTTTTGTTAAGTGAATTATTTGTTTAATTTCGCTTTTGATCTTTAACCAAAACTGTCTAAAAGTAGCTAGACTATGAGAAAATTATCCGCAATTGTGGTTGCGTTGATTGCTTCTGCCAGTGTGTACGGGCAGTCTGCGCAGCTGTTAAACCGCCAGGAGATTCGACAGTCGGAGGTGCGGGTGTTTGACCGGTCAACTCAGATTGACCTGGCATCGACCCTTCCCGCCAATTCCGGCTCAACAGGAATTCCTCTTGGAACTACAGTAACTGACGCTGTTACAGCGACAAAAATCGGTGAGGCTTCCAATGCCTTCACTTTTATCCTTCCTGACAATAACCAGATCGGCGTAGCTCCTGATGTAGGGCTGAATGGCGGCTCTGTTGCCTTTATTTATCGCCAGAACATTTCCCAGTGTGGTGGTACGGGCAGCGAAAACGGAAAATACCGCTATTCCATCTCAACTAAAGGTGGACTTGACTGGAATGTAGGTACTCCCGGCGGCTGTTATGGTCTTGGCCCCATCAACCAGGTGTATTCTCAGGCTTCCCGTTATCCCAATATGGGATTGTTTCTGCCTCCCGGAGAAGCACCTGACACCCTGAATCTTGCGATGACTTATGTAGGCCCGGTTCTTACAGCCGCAGGTTCCGGATGGGATGGAAACGTAATCGGTACAGTAACTGACGTGGCCACCACCCCTGTTTCTACTCAGGAAGTTTACCCCTTTCAGGCTGGTAATCAGTATTTCTCCTATTCTCTTACTGAAAGAGTGCCCGGAGAATGGTGGTATGCCTCCTTTACATGGGATGGAACCAATGTAGGCTCCGACGTAATCCTCAACAAAGGGGTATGGGATGCTTCTACCGAAACACTCAACTGGACTACCGTAACCACACTTTCGCCCAACTATTACCTGGGATTTGATGGTACACCCACGCGTGCAGGTTCTATGAACATGGCCTTCAGCCCTGACGGAATGACAGGTTATATTGGCCTCATCGCTGACCTCGTGGGCGGTGCCGACTCTGTAATGTCTCCCTGTTTTGCAGCTACTACTGATGGTGGTACAACCTGGGGCAACTTCGAACAGTTTGACATGAGCCAGTACTACAACCGCGGTCTGCTCGATACTACCAACCAGTACTTCATCGACATCGATACCATAACCGGTGACACGGTAGCGATCTCCAACCGCGTAACTTCAGGCTTTGACTTTGACCTTACGGTTGACAAAAATGGTAATCCCCACTTTGTAGCTATCGTAGGAAGTGCTTCTATTAGCAATGGGGATGGCACCTATACCTTTGGCGGTTATTCTATTTACAGTGGCCTGGGGCTTTTTGTATTTGACTTTACCAAAGATTCCTACGGGGACTGGAATATGCTGTATGTAAGCAAACAGGTTGCTTTCCGGGGCACATTTGGAGACGCCACTGACAATTTTACGGCTGACCCCTGGATGCAGATTGCCCGTTCTACTGATGGCAGTGTCGTCTTCTTCTCATGGACAGATTCGGACTCTACCGGCAACAGTGCAAACTTTACCGACAATAGCCGCCCTGACCAGATTACTGCCGCTTATAATGTGGATAACAACACCATCACCAATGCCATCAACCGTACGGGTGATGATGCCAACTGGGCTTCACGAGCACTTTGTCCGAGAGTATCATCTATTGCGTTGTATGATAAAATATCCAAATACACGCTGCCTACCGTTATCATGGACATGGGCCCTCCCGGAACTTCTGCCATCCTGCCTGTTTCCTTCTGGTATTTCTCCGATGTTGAGTTTGACAAAAACACTGACTTCGTCAATACCGGCCAATTCTTCTACAACTGTAAAGAGAACCCGATTGTAGGCACACCTACAGTTGTAAGCCCTGACTGTGGTGTTTCTGACGGTCAGCTTTCTGTTTCAGCAACCGGTGGTATCGGTGCCTATACTTACGAGTGGAGTGCCAATGCTGGTGGTGTTACCACCCCCAATGCAACCGGCCTTGCCGCAGGTCAGTACTCCGTGGTAATCACCGACGAAGTAGGTTGTAGTGAAACTGTTGCCATTACCCTCAACAACGCCAACGCTCCGACACTGAGCACTTCCGCTGTTGCCAATATTTCATGTAATGGTGCAAATGACGGTACTGCTACGGTAACTGCTACCGGTGGTGCAGGCAGCGAAACCTACCTTTGGGACAATGGAGAAACCACTGCTACGGCTGTATCTCTTGCTCCCGGAACCCATACCTGTACTGTAACCGATGCCAACGGATGTAAATCTTTCATTACCGTTAACATTACCGAACCTGCGGCTATCAACGTTTCAGCTACCGCTACTGGTGTGGATTGTAACGGCGATACCAACGGAACAGCAACGGCTTCCGCTTTCGGTGGAACAGGTACGCTTTCCTACGCATGGTCTTCCGGAGCTACTACGCCTTCCGTTTCAGGCCTTGCAGGTGGTAACTACACTGTAACCGTTACCGATGCCAACAGCTGTACCTCCACTGCAAATGTCACTGTATCAGAACCTGCCGTGATCGCTGCTGTCCTGAATGCCAACCCCAATACCAACGCTGTTCCTGTTTACACTGGTAATATCACGGCTACGCCTTCCGGTGGTACGGCACCTTATACCATTTCATGGACTGGTCCCGATGGATTCTCCGACAATACCAATACCCAGTTTATCTTTGGTCTCTGCGGTGGTACCTACTACATCAATATCGTTGACTCCAAAGGATGTACCTTCCTTGATTCTGCGGTTGTAGGACTCCTCGGCAACGGTGTGAACTGTGTACAGGATTCTGCCGGAGACGCTATCGATCGCGAACTGGCTGCCGGAATCAACTCCATGACCCTGTTCCCGAACCCCAACAGTGGTTCTTTCACACTCTCACTCGAACTGCAAAACCGCGACGATGTGAGCATTCAGGTGATTGACCTCAACGGAAAAGTAATCGCTGTTAAAAATGCAGAAAAAGTACTTTTCGTTGAAGAAGACTTCCATATGACTGGAATCGCTTCTGGTATCTACCTGGTGAAAGTAACTACTTCTTTAGGGTATGCTACACAGAAAGTAATCATCCGGTAACCACCCGGTGAAATCATAAAAAAAAGCTGCTTCATTGCGAAGCAGCTTTTTTTTATGTCTTAATTTTTGCACGCCGCTCCCTGGCGGCACGAATTGATGATTCACTCCCCTGTGGAATGGCTTCTAAAAGATTCTGCGTGTATTCGGTTTTCGGGGATAAATACAAATCCTCAGCGGCTCCTTCCTCCACAATTTTTCCCGATTTCATGACCAATATCCTGTCGCTCATAAACCGAATCACACTCAGGTCATGGGAAATGAATATAAACGTCAGGTTTTGTGTTTCCTGAAGGTCTTTGAGCAGGTTTAATATCTGGGCCTGAACCGACACATCGAGGGCAGAAACGGATTCGTCACAAATCACAAAATCTGGAGAGACCGCCAGTGTGCGCGCAATACAGACCCGCTGCCGCTGTCCGCCTGAAAACTGATGCGGATAACGGGAGAAACTATCCGATGTCAATTGTACCTTATCCAGCAACGCAAGGGTTTTTTCCTTCCTTTCTTTTTCATTTCGCCCGATACCATGGACGCGCATAGGCTCAGCAATCGCTTCCCCTATCGTCATGCGCGGATTGAGTGAGCTATAAGGATCCTGGAAGATAATTTGCATTGACCTGCGCAAAGCGCGCATTTCACTCGTTGGAAGTGTAGTTATTTCTTTGCCACGAAACCGAATTTGTCCTCCGGTTGGTTCCGTGAGGCGCAAAATTGTCCTGCCCAGGGTAGTTTTACCACAGCCAGATTCCCCCACCAGTCCAACCGTCTCCCCGGGATATACCTTAAAACTCACCTCATCCACGGCTTTAATCACTTCTTTTTCACCTGAAAACAGGCCTCCACTGTCAGAAAAATACTTTTTCAGCCCATACACCTCCAGCAAAGGCGCAGGCACAGCGGGTTGAACTACTTTTTGATCTGCTTTCACCACAACAGAAACAGGTGTATCGCTCAAAAAATCTTCTACTGTGCGAAGCCGCCGAAGATGAAAATTGGCATTGGGACGACAGGCAAGCAGCCCTTGTGTATAGCGATGGGCGGGTGAAGTGAAAATTTTTTCTACCGGTCCCGTTTCCACTCCCTCTCCCCGGTACATAACCATAACCTCATCGGCGATTTCGCCCACTACCCCCAGGTCATGGGTAATAAAAACCATGGCCATTCCATACTGCGCCTGAAGTTGCTCCAGCAGACGAAGGATGCTTTTCTGAACGGTTACATCCAACGCGGTGGTGGGTTCGTCGGCAATCAGCAGTGAGGGATTACAGCAGATCGCCATCGCAATCATCACCCGTTGTTTTTGCCCGCCGGAAATCTGATGCGGATAGGCCCTGAAAATCTGCTCTTTACGGGGCAACTCAACCTGATCAAACAAGCGCAACGTCTCCTGTTTTGCTTCTTCCCGCGAGAGACCTTTGTGAATACGCAGTGCCTCACTTACCTGATCACCGCAGGAGAAGACAGGATTGAGAGAAGTCATGGGCTCCTGAAAAATCATGGAAATCTGGTTGCCTCTGATCTTCTGCATTTCTGTCTGCGGGAGCGAAAGAAGATTAATCAATTCGCCTTCTGCCTTCCGAAACCAGATTTCACCCTCGGGAACACGGGCATAACCGGGAAGCAGCCGCATGACAGAGAGGGAAGTAACGGATTTTCCGCTTCCGGATTCACCAACGATTCCCAGTGTTTTTCCGGCGGTGAGTTGCAAGGAAATATTTCTCACAGCCGGAATTATGCCCTCGCGGGTGCGAAATTCCGTTGTCAGGTTTTTAACCTCCAGAATATGGGACATTTTTTACCAATTAGGTCTGTAAACTACAAAGGACAGTTTTAACAACGAAGACTTTTTTATTTTCGTAACAGGAATAATGGAAAACGAAGGGAAACATATACTCCGCCAGCTTTGGCTTCCATCCACACTGGTAGCGGTGATGTGGCTGGTTTTCGGGGCAGAAAGCCTGTTTGACTACGATCTCTCCCAATGGGGAATTTTGCCGCGCCGCATGAGTGGCCTGCCCGGCATTCTTATTTCTCCCTTTCTTCATGGCAGCTTTGAGCATCTGGGTTCCAATACACTACCCATTTTTTTTCTCACACTGGGGCTTTTTGTTTCTTACCGGAAAATTGCCTGGCAGGTATTTATCACCTCATGGGTAGGAACCGGCATATTTGTCTGGATTGCAGCGCGAAGCAGCTACCACATTGGTGCGAGTGGAGTAATTTATGCCTTGATATTTTTTTTATTTTTTAGTGGCGTATTCCGGAAAGAAGTACAGGCGATCGGTATAGCGCTGATTGTGGCCCTTTTTTATGGGGGGGCTATTTGGGGGATTTTTCCCGGCCAGCCGGGAGTTTCGTGGGAGTCTCATGCATTTGGCGCATTGACAGGAACGGTCATCGCATTCTTTTTCAGGAAATCGGGCCCCGAACGCAAAAAATACGAATGGGAAGACGAAACAGATGAAGAAGACCCGTCGGATGCGGTCCAGCCCTGGAATATCCGCTCCTTATACCCGCCGCCGGAAGGGTTTCAATATCCCGAAAAATAAAAGGGCGATCCCACTGAACCGCCCTGTTTATTTACTGCGAATATATAAACAATTAAGATTTGTGAAAAGCCAGAATGGGAACAGAACCTTCGCGGGTCATCTGATGCGTAAAACCGGGGTTGGAGAAGATATTTCTCCACGAAAATTTCTTCCGGTTGATCATCGCAAGAAGGTTGATATTGTTTTGAGCGACAAATTTTTTGATTCCGTTTAACGGATCGGCATGGTCAAAAAACCGGTAATATATCTTGGGATAATCCAGTGTGTCTGAAATCATTTTTTCCAGACTATGGACATACTGTTCCTTTCCCGACACCGGCTCCGCATTATTGACATGCACAATGGTGAGTTTAGCGTCAAACATGGCGGCGATCCGCTTGATCTGGCCTACGATCCGGGGATCGTAATCGGCGAGGTCAACGGCATAGGTAATATGCTGTATTTCGTTGAAACTGCGGGTGGCCGGAACGATAAATACCGGCGTATGCACATCTGAAATAAAGCGGGAAGCCATTGCGGTGCGGAAATATCCGCGAAGGCCTGGTGAAGCATGAGTTCCCATGATTACCAGTTCGTACGGACTTGCCTGTGTCTCGCGGACAATCTCATAGATGGAGGTGCTTTCGGCAAACTTAAATTCAAAGGAGATTCCTTTTCCGGCAAGCATTTCCCAGATTTTTTTTGCTGCGGATTCGACTACCGCACTTCGAATCTCGTCCAGCATGGTTTCGACCGAATTTTCGGAAGAAAACGTGCGGTTGTTTTTGTTTTTCAGGATTCGCGAACCGCCTGCATAAAAGACAGTAAGCACAGCGTTGGCTCTTTGAGCCACGGAAGCTGCATAACCCAGGACATTTTCATAGTCAGATCGGAGGTTGACGGGGGCGAGGATTCTTTTCATCGAGGTCTGCGTTGTTTGTTGACAGGAACCCATTTTTCTGGTTGCTGCCTAAAGGTTGATAATAGTTACGAAATCGATTAAAATGGAGGAAATCGCTTTATTCTTTTAACGTGCAGCCGTTGCTAAAAGATGCTAGTGGTTTGTGTTTTTTTTGGTACAAAGCCCGATTTTTCCTAACATCATAGCCTGTCCGGAATCCGGTCGGATTTGTCACCGAAAATCTGGCATTTTCCTGATTTTTTCTGTTTCTAAGGCATTATTTTTCCCAGATTCTGACTATGAAACCTACAAGCTTTTTTTTCTCTTTATTTTCCCTGATGATTCTTACACATTCGTCCTTCTTAATTGAAGGGTATGGCCAATCTTCTAAACAACCAATTTTCCTTCCTGACGAAAATTCTCAATGGAAAACCCTTCGTCCTGATGTCTCGCTCTCCGCACTGGAGGTAATAAAACATCTCCCGGTTTCACCTGACGCAAGTTTGGTCTGGGCAAAAGCCAACTGGGATGAGCAGGGATTTTTGCACAACCAGTTTCATCTATTTTACAACCAAATTCCCGTAGAACACGCTGTGATCTTCACCCATGAGCGAAACGGAAGGACGGAAAGGGTAAATGGATTTCTCCCCCATACTCGGTTTCAGCCACCGGGTGTCGTCATCTCTTCAGAAAAAGCCGTTGAACAGGCACTCCGTTTTATGGGTGCAGAAAAATATATGTGGGAATGGCCGGGAGCAGATAAAGTCATCAAAGAGATTCTGAATGATCCCGATGCTTCATTTTTCCCCAAGCCGGAACTGATTTATGCGGATACAGACTTTACATGGGATACCCATGATTACCGCCTGGCGTGGAAAATGGAAGTTCATTCGGCCATTCCCTACAACTCGCAACTGGTCTATGTCGATGCTGAAAACGGCGCGATTATGAAATCCCTTTCAATTCTTGAGACGGTGGACAAACCCGGAACTGCCGAAACCAAATATCACGGAACCCGCCCGATTGTGGCAGATTCTTTTGAAAACGGATACCGGCTCCGCGAATTTACCCGGGCCAGCCAGGGCATTGAAGTGAGAGATTTAAATAATTCTACCAATCTGGCTACAGCGACAGACTTTATCGATGACGACAACAACTGGAATAATGTCAACGCCCAATGGGATGAATATGCTACGGATGTGCACTGGGGCCTTGAAATGACTTACGATTATTTCTCTCAGGTTTTTCAGCGCGACAGTTATGATGATAATGGCGGCAAATTGATTGTGTATGTTCACTTTGATATTCCGGCCTCCTCCACTGCATTCTGGAATGTATCTTATGGAGGTTTTGGCGACAATAACGGCTCACCCCACGCCAGTATTGACGTGGTGGGGCACGAGGTTACCCACGGCATCATCCGGCACAGCAACGGCAACCTCGTCTATATCGACGAGGGCGGAGCCCTGAATGAAGGCCATGCAGACATTTTTGGCAAGGCGGTAGAGTATTACACCGACAGCGCCAATTTCTCATGGGTGTTGGGCCAAAGGTCAGGTAATCCAATCCGGAGCATGGCCAACCCCAATTCCTTTGGCGACCCTGATACCTACAAAGGTCAGTACTGGGCCACCGGAGACCCCGACAATGGCGGAGCACATACCAATGCCAATGTGCTTACCCACTGGTTTTACCTGCTTTCGGCAGGCGGGGCCGGCATCAACGACCAGGGAAAACCCTACCAGGTCAACGGCATCGGAATCCATAAGGCGGCACAAATTGTATATCGCAACCTCACCACGTATATGATGCCTACGGCTCAGTTTGCCGATGCCCGGCAGGGACTGATCTGGGCCGCAGAGGATCTCTATGGAAAATGCTCTGCAGAGGCGGTAGAAACAATCAACGCCTGGTACGCCGTCGGATTGGGAGATACGGTGAGAAACGAAGATTTACAGGTAATCGATATTCTGCCTGTATCTGACTGCCTCCCGGGTCAGGCCGAATCGCTTACCGTTACAGTCATGAACCGGGGTTGCACGGATATACCCGCCGGCGATCTTCAGATGGTCTATTTTATCAAAGACCCGGCCACCACGATTGTAGAAAATATCGCCCTTCCCAACGGGCTACCCGGACGAGCTTTGGCAAATCTGACTTTTGCCACGCCACTCAACCTCAGCCCTTCCCGTGATTACGAAATCACTGCGCGCACCCTTTATATTCCCGACCCGGACAAAACCAACGATCTTTCGGCTCCAATGATTGTACAAAGCCGGTTTCCGGTGAGCGAACAGACCATCGGCTTTGAAACCCAGACATGGGAAGATTCGATGGCATGGACGAAGGGTGACGAAGCAGGTATCAGCATTTCACCCGAAGCAGGTAATGGCGGCGGATCAGGGCTTCTGATGGAAGGCGGATACGGATTCAACTACCGGTTTGTGGAAGCTTTTCCGCTATGGGGAGGCCCTGCAGTCGATATTTTTGACTATAATCCCCGGTTTTACAGTTCAGCCTGCATCTGTGTGGATGCCTCGCAGATGTACCAGCTAACCCTCACTTTTGACCTGAAACAACACTACTCCAACTTCTTTGCACCCAAATTCAGCGCTGAGTTTGGCAGTCTGCGCGACTCCATGATGCGCCGAAACGCCAACAACCTGAAAGTAACTGCCGCCGGAAATACGCTCGGATGGTATCGTCCGGAGACACAAAGTCAGGACACATTCGTCACACACTCGCTTGATCTGGGAGATTACATCGGGCAGATTTTTCCGCTATGTTTTGAATCCAAAGCGGTATGGCGAAAAGCTGACGATTTTAATGGAATCGGAGACCGCACATTTATCGACAATATCAGGCTGGAAGGTATATTCACGGCGACGGAGCCATTAATGCATCAGCCGGAAATCATGATTTATCCCAACCCCGCCGGTGAAGAGATTTGGGTACAAATGGAAAATGGAAATATACTTTCTGCTAATATATCCTTCCTGGATATTGCAGGCAGAACGCTCCCTGTTCCAGTGCAAAAGGTTTCACCTGACCGGGCGGTAGGCGATCTGAAAGCGATTCCGCCCGGGCTGTATCTGATCCGGATCGTTTCAGATGAGAAGATGTTTCTGGAAAAAGTAGTAAAGCAGTGATAGCGAAACATCGCGCTATTTCTCTTTTTTCATCAGTTCGCTGAGTTTGTCAAAGTCTTTTTTGAAGAAGATACCGATTCCTGCCTTGTTGGTGTTGTTTTGCTGGCGAAGGTCGAGGCTTTCTCTGTTAAACACCTCCATAACCAGTTCGGTAGGTTTGGTGCTGGCAAGGCCATCTTCTCCTTTTCGGGGCAGGAGGCGGATAATCAGGCTTATATTTCCCAGGGCAAAGTTGGAGCCCGGCCCGACGAGTGTGCCGTCTCTTTCGAGTGTCACCCGGTCATTGAAAAGTTTGGCAGATACCAGCAGGTTTACATCCTGAAAATTGGTGGTGTTGACATTGACACTCACCTTGTCGCTCATCACCTGCGACAGCCAGTAATTGAGTTGGTTGCTAAGAAGTTCGGACACACTGGTCGTAACACCCGTACCCGCGCCACTGTCAGAAAGCAGTCCGCCTGTAGGGGCAAAGCGGTTGAATACCATAAGGCTAAACACCTGTTTGTTGAGCTCCTGTTCGTCGTATTCAATATTTTTGAGATAGGAAGCAATTTGTGAAATTCCCTGTTCGGAGAGATTAGGCAGGTGAATGGACAACTGAATTTCGGGTTGTAGCAGTAAACCCTGCAAATGCATCAGTACCTGTACCGGTACGCGGATGGAGCGATCCTCCCGCAGGAGATCCTTTATATCTGCGTTGAGGGAATAAATGGCATCGATATTCAATTCTGCCCCAAAAGGATCTCCCGACCATTTGATAACGCCACCGGGTTTTACCTGAAATTTTTTATTAAAGACATTCTGAGCGGTAAACAGATATTCCCCCTGTTTGACCTCATAATCACCAAACATGGTAAATTCGCCATCTTCGGTCACTTTCAGATTGATAACGCCTTCTCCCCTGCCCTGCATAATATCTCCCACTTTTTCATCAAATATCAGATCGATCTGAATATCTTCTGTTGCGATGGCAGTAAGATTCAATTCAAATCCTGAAGGCCTGTTTTCACCTTTCCTTTTTCGTATAGCTTGTCTGTGGTAAAATGGACAAATTCGGGTTTTCCCAGATCGTCTTCATAGGTAATGGGAATACGAAGACGGCTTCGCGGGCCGGAAGATGCAATTGCCTGAATTTTCAGTTTTTCGAGATCGCCGGTAATATCAGCAATTCCGTTTTTGACATACATGGTTCCATAGAAAAGATCATTATCCTCTTTTCGGGTATTCATTACCAGGAAGTTTTTCACCTGATCCATCTGAAGGTCAAAATCAAATTCTCTCAGTCCGCGGTGGCGAATGACACCGTGAAAGTCTGCGTGATTGCGCTCCGGGTCGTAAAGGGTGATCCGGGGAAAGGTGATCCGGTCGTTGTCGAAATAGATTTTCCCGTCGAAGGTATAGTGGGTCTGAAAATATTCGACCCCAAACCCGGCGTCCTCAAAATGCCCTACCCCGTTTACTTTCAGGTTTTGGGGATCGCCTTTGATTGTAAATTCCTCAAGTTCCACATTACCCTGAATACCAAACAGTTGCGTCTTGACGAAAGGATAGATATAATCCAGTGGGAAACCCTTCTGCGTAATCAGGTTAAAATTAATCGGCATAAGGGAGTCATTAAAGGCATATTTGCCTACCAGCGCGAGGGTCGTATCCGCCTCGTTGATCAACCGGGCATCGAGATAAAGATCACCCTGAGATTGTTGCCAGTTGGCATCAAAAAATATCTCGCCATAGTCAAATCCGTCAAGGGCAAATTTTTCAACTTTAAATACGCCGTAAAAAGCGGGATCTGAAAGTAATTGACGGAACTCGGCATCGGCATTGATTTTTCCGGAAGGAGAGAAAGGTAGCGGGTAAAAGTCCTGAATTGCAGCAATATCGAGTTGTCCCAGGTCAATGTTCAGTTTGGAGGAACTATCGGTTGAAACAATCCCGTCAATGCGGAGATAGCTGTTATCATCTCCCAGTTGAAGATTCCGTATGTCCAGCGATTTCTGATTGTAAATGACTGTATTTTCATCATTAAACAACAATTCCTGTCCCTTAAACATAAGATTGGATACTTTGGGATCGATCCGGGCTTCTATACGCCCGCCCTGAAAAAACCGGGAATGCAGGTTGATGCGAAACCCGTTGTTTTGTGCCTGCTCATAAGCGGTGAGATCAAGGGAAAGTGTATCCTGCTCTCCCTGCATATTCAGAAAAAGCTTATCAAAGGAGATATTTTCTCCGATTTTCATGGTATCGGTATAAATGCCCCCGGCAAGGTTAAGTTGGTTTTTATTACTTTGTTTAACGATGGTGAGATCTCCGCGCACATTTTCAACCGAAACCTGATTAATGGAAATGGAGTCAATGTCATTGAGGGAAAGTATCATTTGGTCGTATTTCTCAAAACCGAGCGTACCTTCCAGCCTTGACCCGGGCGAAATATATACTGGTTGGTTGAGAAAATGGAAAATCTGGTTTATACTATCCCGGATGGCTACTCCTATCCGCATATTGGTATTGGTGGTGTCAGGGATTTTTTGTGCATAATATTCACGGATCAGACTGTCTTCATTGGCCAGATACAGTGAACTTTCATACGCCAGGCGGCGGGTCAGTTGCAGGGCATGTCTGATGGAAAAATTGCCTGCAATATCAGCATCAATGATGCTGCTTTTGAGGAGGATATATTTATAATCAAAGCGGTTTTTATCCGAATAAAAAAGCAGGTCGGGTATGCGAATCTCCGAAGTATCGGAAGGCCGGGTCAGTCTTGCCTGTGCCATTCGCAGCACCCCATTGATCTCATCTATCGAGTCGCCTTTGAGGTCAACATGCAACCCGGCTGAAAACAAAATGGTATCCGGATATAATCCATATCGGGAAAGGCTCAGGTTGTTGACCACCCCATCGAGCTTATATACAGATGGGGAAGTCGAAAGGTCAAGATCCACCTGAAGATTCATATCGCCAATCCCATCACCTCCGGCCAGATGGCCTGCGAGCACATGATCTGCGATTTTCACATCTCCGTAAAGGGAGTCCACATAAAATCCCATCAGATCCGAGCGGATAATTTTTGCGTCCACACGAGCGTCCAACTGGTCAGGTGATATGCCCCTGCCTTTTATATTTCCTTCAAAATTGAGGTTATTGGAGATTTTCCTGTCGATGATGGCCAGTTGATCGACATTGAGTGCTGTGGTTATAAGAAATCCCTCATAGGTTAAGATACTCACCTTTGGCGGAAGCTGAATCCGGAGGTTACCATTGATGGAACCCAGATCGGTCGAAGTTTGGGCATTGATTCTGAAATCATAAAATCCGCCTTTTACACTTCCTGTCATGGAAAGAAGCTGGAGCCGGGTAAGCAGGGATGGAAGCCTGACAGTAGGCAGCAAAGCCTGAATCTCCGGAAGAGAAACCCGGCTTTCGTCAACGGTTACATCCATTGAGCCTTTTTCGGTATCGAGATAATTGAGTAAATCAATATCTGCCCGAAACCGGGTCTGATTCAAATACCGTGCAAAAAAATTGCGGGCATGGATTTCCTTCCGGTTGCCATTTACCTGCCCCTCCCCTCGGAGGATTCCTTTAAGCGGCAGCGGATGGGAGAGGAAATAATTGACAAACGCCACTTCAAGCCGGGAATCCTTGAGCGTTATTTCAAAATTTTCATTAAAGTCCCGGTCTATCAGTTGTCTGAATGTAGTATTGGGGAACCAGACGTCGCCCTTAACCCAGGTGTTGCCCGCCCGGAGGGACAAATCCGACAATTCGACAAAGGGGAATTTTCCGGGATTTCCCGAAGGGTCGGGTTTCTCGCCAGTGACCAGAAAAGCGCTCAGATGCTCAAGTTTTAGTCCCGTAAAGTTTTCTATCGCGGTAATCTGGTTGAGATACATCTCGACTCTTCCGCTTCCGGCGGATTCATACAGCACCGAAAAATCGGTCGCTATCGAATCCAGTCTCAAATGCCGGAGATTGATCCGGTTGGCATACAGCGAGTCAAAATCGGAAGCAGTGGAATCAGCATAGATCACCTTTCCGTTTTCCATGTGTACAGAAGCAATGTCTATGACAAAATCTTTTTTAGGCTCACCGGTGGTATCAGGTGTCTGAAATCTGCGAAGGATACAATCAAAATTGAACAAAGAATCCGCAGCCGTACGGCTGACAAAAATTTCCGGATCAATAATATCCAATCCGCTCACCTTAAAAATGCGGACATCCTCCCGTTTGAACAAAAAATTCCATACAGAAAAGCTGATCATATTTACCTGAAGCCGTGCGGCTTTCACCAGGGTTTCTCCGTTGCAGTCGTCAACCACGACTTGCTCAAAAACGCCTTTGTAAGGAAATGCAATACTGACCCGCTCAATTGAAACCCGGGTTCCCAGCGCCCCGGAAATATACACCTGCGCATGCATCACCAGCCATGACTGAAATTTTGGAAAAGAAATAAGCATGCTAAGGCCCAAAAACAACATGGTAAAGAGGCCCAGCAACCATAGTCCCACACGCAATATTTTACGAAAGGCTTTTTTCAACTCCGAAAATTAGAAACTGCAAATATACACCCCAAAGCGATGAACGATGGAATAAAGACAAAGATTTTGGTTACAGGTGGTTTTTACGCACAAAATCCGCAGATATTTATAATTTTGTCTGACAATGCCAATTATTCTCGCCATAGAGTCTTCCTGTGATGAAACTTCGGCGGCCGTCATTGCCGACGGCCGGGTGAAAGTCAACCTGATCAGTTCTCAGCTTGAGCACAGCGAATACGGAGGTGTTATTCCCGAACTGGCATCCAGGCTCCATCAGCAGCAGATCATTCGTGTCATCAGGCAGGCGATGAAAGATGCGGCCATTTCCAACAGCGATTTGGACGCCATTGCCTTTACCCGCGGCCCCGGACTACTGGGCGCCCTGCTGGTGGGAACCTGCTTTGCCAAATCACTGGCCTACGGCCTGAACCTGCCGCTGATCGCAGTCAACCACATGCAGGCGCACGTCCTGGCCAATTTTATCTCAGATACGCCACCCCAATTTCCTTTTTTATGCCTCACCGTTTCCGGAGGACATACCCAACTGGTTCTCGTAAATAGCCCGCTCGATATGGAGGTTATTGGCAATACCATCGATGATGCAGCGGGCGAGGCTTTTGACAAAGCGGCCAAAATCATGGGACTTCCCTACCCCGGCGGCCCGCTGATCGACAAATACGCACAATCAGGCGATTCTTCGGCCTTTTCCTTTCCCAAACCGGGAATCGGAAGATACGAGTTTAGTTTCAGCGGACTAAAGACCGCGATCCTTTATCTGATCCGCGATCGCCTGAAAGATAATCCCGGTTTTATCAGTCAAAACCTGCCAGACCTTTGCGCCAGTTACCAGCATACGATCGTTTCTGTTTTGCTGGACAAACTCCGGCTCGCAGCACAGGATCTGGGAGTAAAACACCTGGCTATCGCCGGGGGCGTTTCTGCCAATTCAGAATTGAGGCGCAGGTTTGGCGAAATGTGCCGGAGGGAAGGATGGAAGGCGCATATTCCCGCCTTTGAATATTGCACAGACAATGCAGCAATGATTGGCATGGCTGCGCACTTTAAGTTTCTGGCCGGAGAATTTACCGATCTTACCGCAGTTCCCTTCACCCGTGAAGGGAAAGAGTGAAAGAATAATTACCTTCAAACCTTTGGCAGTTTCGCTTATATTTGCCCCTGATGAAAATACCAGTTTTGCGAAAGGCCATTCTCTTTTTTCTCCTTGCACTCCTTTGCGCTTACGGAAGCGCACAGACAGGCGTCATTAAAGGTAAAGTAAAAGATCCCAACAACGACCCCATCGGTGAAGTCGTTGTGCGGGTACTCGATTATTCTCCCGAAACCAAAACGCGTACAGATGCGGAGGGAAATTACTCTCTGACGCTGCCATCGGGTCGGGTTTACCGCATAGAATTCACCCATGTCGCCTACCAGCATGCCATTCTGGAGCAGGAAGTGGCGATAGGACGCATATATGACCGCCCGATCAAACTTCTGTCCCGTGAAGTCGCCGATGTGGAAATAATCGGGGAAAAAGAACCTACCAGTATTGACGACCGCAGTGCCATGCTGATCTCACCCATCAAAATGGAAAAGGTACTGGAAATGCCTTCGGTCGCACCCAGTGTGGAGGCCTTTACCAAATACCAGCCCGGCGTGGCTACAACATCCGAATTTACGTCTCAGTATCAGGTTAGAGGAGGAAATTATGACGAAAACCTGGTGTATGTCAACGGAATCGAAATCTACCGCCCGTTCCTCACCCGTTCGGGTCAGCAGGAGGGGCTCGGGTTTTCCAATCCCAGTATGGCATCCGGCTTAAAATTCAGCACCGGAGGGTTTGGCGCAGAATACGGCGATAAAATGTCATCTGTCCTGGATATCGACTACCGGAGACCCAAAGACTTTCGCGCAACTGCGGAAGTCGGCATTATCAGTACCAATCTCCATGCAGAAGGCATTACCAAAAACAAAAAAGACCCGGCCAAACCCGGGCGTTTTACCTGGCTGATGGGAGCCCGGCGGTTTTCAATGTCTTATTTCCTCAACAGCCTGGATACACAGGGAGATTATACCCCCAGTTTTCTCGATTATCAGGCCATGTTTACCTTTACCCCGAAATCCAAATACTACCGCCCCCGGTATAAAATCGTCAACGGAGACACTACCGATATCCTCTATTACCCCAACGAAAAACTTACCTTTACTTCCTTTTTTGCCGTAACCCGTAACCGCTACCAGTTTGAACCCACCGGCCAGGAAACGACTTTTGGCACGATTCAGCAGGCCTTTCGCCTGCGCGTCGCTTTTGAAGGAAGGGAAATCAGTTCCTATACTACCGGACTGGGAGCCTTCATGGTTGAATACAAACCTACCACAAGGCTTCAGTTTAACGGAATCGTAACCACGTTTCAGACCCAGGAAAGCGAGCTGTTTGATGTAGAAGGCGGATATCTGCTTGGTGAGGTAAATACCAATTTTGGCTCTGATGAGTTTAATGAAACAGAGTTTGACCTGGGTATTGGTACTCAGTTTCGCCATGCCCGCAATTACCTTGACGCGCTGGTATTGAGTGCAGAGACCAATGGAAGATGGACCAACAATAACGAGTCCACCCACCGGCTTCTTTTTGGATTTAAGTATCAGCATCAGATCATTCACGACAATCTGAAAGAATATTCTGCGCTGGATTCGGCTGGTTACCTGGTGGACTCTACCGGGCAGTTTGGTCTTGATGAATACATCCGCGGTGATATAAGGCTGGAAAACAACCTGTATAAAGCCTACCTTCAGCACGAGTGGCTGGTCTCCCCGAGGCTCACCCTTCTCAGTGGTGCAAGAGTGCTGTATTACGACCAGATCAACCGGTGGATGCTTAGCCCACGGGTACAGTTGCTGATCAAGGCAAAAGAAGAAACTTCGGGCGAAACGCAGCTTCGCTTTCGCCTGGCGACCGGACTGTACCAGCAACCGCCCTTCTACCGGGAATTCAGGAGGCTCGATTGTACAATCAACACTGACCTTCGGGCTCAGAGTTCGCTGCATGCCATTGTGGGAATGGATTACCGGTTTTATGCGTGGAACCGCCCATTCCGCCTCTTTTCCGAAGCTTACTTCAAAAGATTATATAACCTCATCCCCTACGAAGTACAGAATGTGCGAATCCGCTATTACCCTGACCAGGTTGCAGACGGATATGCAACAGGGTTGGATATCAGACTCAACGGAGAATTTATCAAAGGCATTGATTCGTGGGTGAGTTTGGGGCTGCTCAAAACTTCGGAAGACATTAGGGGCGATGACCAGGGTTATATTCCACGGCCTACCGATCAGCGGTTTACGTTTGCCATGTATTTCCAGGATGAATTGCCGGTCAATCCGACTTACAAAGTACATGTCAGCTATGTCTATGGAAGCGGAATGCGGTTTGGCCCGCCCAACAATTTTGCGCTCCGGACTTATTATGACTTCCCCGCCTATCACAGGGTGGATATCGGGTTTAGTAAACTGATTTCTTTTATCAGTAGTGGTGAACGGAAAAACAGAACAGGGGTAGAATCAATCTGGGCAACCATAGAGATATTTAATCTTCTCCAGCGGGAGAATACGGTATCCTATGTTTGGATAAAAGACTTACAGAATCGCTCATTTGCAGTCCCAAACCACCTGTCAGCACGATTATTGAATGCCAGGATCATCATCAAATTTCATTAAAACCTTACATGGTCAACAGTTATTGATTAAAGATTCGTAAAATTATAATCAAACCCATACGCAACCGTCCACTCTCACAGAAAATACAATGAAAATTTTTTTGGTCGAAGACAATCCTGGTGATGTTGTACTTACCAGAGAAGCGCTTAAAGAAATTATCGGACCAACCTTTCAAATGGAAGTCGCTACGGATGGCGCTGCTCTATCTCAGATTGATTTAATCTCAGAAGGGAAGTCTCAGATACCTGACGTCTTTTTTATTGATATCAACCTGCCCAAAAGGAACGGGAAGGAAGTGTTTGAGCATCTTCGAAAAAAAACTGTTACCCAAAAATCTCCTGTCATACTCATCTCTACCTCTGGAAGATATGAAGACAGGCATTTCATCAATGATGAAAACAAGCCCGGTATTTATATAGAAAAACCCATGAACTTCGCCGACTTTGTACACGCACTGCGGGGTGCACTACAAAAACTGGAGTTTAACACAACGATGCTTAGTTCACTGATTATGTAGCAGGGCAAGCGCGTAATTTTCCCAGCTCATATCCGATGCAGAGGCTGCGACATTTTCCCGGTCGATAGGTTTTTCCAAAAACTTCAGCATAACGGCTGCCATAGAATGCGGGTCTTCGGGTTCGGCGAGATAACCGTTATATCCGTCTTTTACTGTTTCAGGAAAATGCCCCACCCTTGTGGCAAGTACCGGCATACGGAAGTTGTAGGCCAGCGACTCCACGCCGGAAGGCGTGGCTGTCAGGTAAAACGTCAGTATCGCATCGCTGACCTGAAAATATTGATGTACTTTTTCGTTGGGCACAAACTCGTTGACCACCACACAATGTTCACCCAAATGGTATTCTTCTACCAATGCCAGTGGATTGTAGTTTCGCTCATCGTCAGACTTTCGGAGAAACAGTTTTTTTGCTGTACCAAACAGCATGTTTTTTACCCGGGTTGAAAATTTCCGGTTGTCGAGCGTCTGCCAGAAGGATTCGCCTACGATCAGAAGGGAAATATCTTTTCTTTTGGTGAGTGCTTCGGCAAAAGCAGGAATCACATGATGCAGGCCCTTGTATTTGCGGATAAAGCCAAAAAATAAAAACACATTCGCCTTTAACCCCAGCTTTTCTTTCATTCCCGCCACATCAAATGCGGGGTCGGGTGCATACAGGTTATAGACCGGGTGATAGAGTTTAATAATTGTTTTTTCCGCTCTGCCTTTCCTTTCGCCGGTTTCATTTACTACAAAGCGGGTTTTCGGAAAAATCGCTTTCAGTTCGTTGGCTGTCGTGTGAGCATGGGCGATAAAAGTATCTGCCACACGCAGCCCGCACCGGGTAAAATAGCGGTCGAGCACACTGGCTTCTTTCTGTACCAGTACATGCACATCAAACACAACCTCAATACCGGTGTGCTTTTTGAGCATACGGGCAATCCTTCCCATTGGCAATCCCTGAAGTGCGATCGCCCATTGAAATACTACCATGTCAGGCTGGAGATCGCGGATAAATTTCCAGGTTGCCCGCCAGCTTCCCGGACGGTTGTAATTGGTCAGGTAGGTTACCTTGATATTCGTGCCTTCGAGAAAGGATTCCCGACTGGTGCGGTCGATAAAATCGCGGGGAATAATCGCCGGGTACTGCTGTGTCCAGGAGACAATGTGAACTTCTGTATCGGGAAGCAGATCCAGGGCTTTGGCAAGAGAGGTATTATAATTGGAAATCCCCCCCTTAAACATAGGCCCTGGACCAAAACAAACAATTTTTCGCATTCCTGTATGAGTCTTTTGGGTCGGTTTACTCTTTATTGGAGGGCTTCAGATAAGTGTCGAGCCATTCAAAAAATACCCTGTGCCAGAGCACCCCGTTTTGCGGCCCGAGTACCCAGTGTCCTTCTTCGGGGAAATACAAAAACCGGGCGGGTATATTCTGAATCCGGGCAGCAGCAAATGCCTGCATTCCTTCTCCCAGCGGAACCCTGAAATCTTTTTCATTGTGAACTACCAGAATAGGCGTGTCCCAGTTGGCCACGTAGAGATGCGGAGAGAAAATTTTGTAGGAGGGATTCGGTTTTACTTCCCAGTAAGGGCCACCCAAATCCTGGTTGACAAAAAACAACTCTTCCGTCGTGCCGTACATACTTTCGAGGTTAAATACGCCGCAATGGGCCACAAATGCCTTAAAGCGTTTTTCGTGATTTCCCGCCAGCCAATAGACCGAATACCCGCCAAAGGAAGCACCTACTGCTCCGATTCGGGTTTCATCTACGTATGGTTCTTTTGCCACTGCATCTACTGCGCTCAGGTAGTCTTTCATTGCCTGCCCGCCCCAGTCCCCGCTGATCTCATCGTTCCATTTGCTGCCAAAGGAAGGAAGACCTCTGCGGTTGGGCGCAATGATAATATAATCATTGGCGGCCATAAGCTGGAAGTTCCAGCGATAAGAGAAAAACTGACTGACCGCAGACTGGGGACCGCCCTGACAATACAGCAGCGCAGGATATTTTTTATTTTCATCAAATCCGGGCGGATAAATCACCCAGGTCAGCATATCCATCCCATCGGTGGTTTTAATCATCCGTTTTTCCACCTTACCCATGGTGATCTGGCTCATCAATGGGGCATTGGCAGTGGTAAGCGGAGTTTCTTTTCCGGTTTTCAAATCGACAAAAAACAATTCCTGCGGGGAGGAAATGGAAGTCCGGGCACCTACCAGCCCTTTTTCACTGACAAGGAAACTGTTGTAGTTATGATCGCCGGAGGTAATCTGCCGGTATTTTTTGCCATCCACTTCAATGGAGGCAAGTTGATAGGTAGCCTGAATACCGGTAATAAAAAATATGGTTTTGCCGTCGCTGCTCCATTGCGGGTGGTTTGCCTCCTGATCCAGGCCTTCGGTAATTTCCACTTTATTGAGAGACTGTATGTTCATCACAAAAATCCGGGTTCTGTCTGATTCGAAACCGGGCGTTTCCATGCTGTTCCATGCCAGAAATTTTCCATCGGGAGAAAATACCGGCTCCATATCATAACCGGGCATCCCCTCGGTAAGATTGGTTGTTTTTTCTGCCTGAAGATCATAGAGGTAGATTTCTGAGTTTGTGCTTTCGGCGTATTCCTTACCTGAAAGTTTTTTACAAGTGTAAGCAATCAGCGCACCATTGGGGCTCCAGGCTATTTGTTCGATTCCGCCAAAAGGATTCAAAGGCGCATCATACGGTTCACCCGCCATTATATCTACCGGGTCTCCGGTGATTTTCCCTTCCTCATAATCTGCCACAAAAATATGGCTATAACTGAAATCATGCCATTGGTTCCAGTGGCGGTACATCAGATCATCGATAATACGGGCTTTGGCCAGCGGCAGGTCGGGGTAAATCTCATTAACCGTCGAATCGAGTTTTACATCTTTGATAAACAGGATTTTATCACCCGCGGGCGAATACAGAAATCCGTTAATCCCTCCCTCAATATTAGATACCTGAATTTTATTTGAGCCATCGGAACTCATTTCCCACAATTGCGAAGTACCGGATTCGGACGAAATAAACCCGATCTTCCTGCCATCCGGGCGCCATTTGGCCTGCGATTCACTCCCTTCGAATGCCGTGATTTTCCGGATTTCTCCCCCATTGGCCGAAACCGAATACAGGTCTCTGTTTCCTTTATTTTCTGCGAGGTTGTACCGGGTAATGCCAAAAACGACCGTTTTGCCATCAGGCGAAATGTCGTCGGAAGACACGCGCCCCAGCTCCCAGAGTTTTTCGGGCGTCAGGAGACCCTGGGCAAAAACGGCTGGCGGCAGTACCAGCGATATCACAGACCAGAAAAGAAATATCCACATCATTCGGGCAGAGGAGAAATTCATAACATCAGCTTTTAGGAGTTAGGATTGGAATATACAAACCCAAATATAGATAAAAGTAGAAGAACGGAGGATTTCCCTGCAAAAAAAGTCGCTGCGAATCCTTTATTTTACCTCATGATCATACTCAACGGAAAACTATTTGATCCGGGCGCCCCGGAATCCACACTACTCAACCGCGCATTCAGGTATGGCGATGGGCTGTTTGAAACGATCCGCATCCACTCAGGAAATCCGTTATTTGTCCCACACCACCTCAACCGGCTGATCAGCGGAATGAAAGCCATGAAATTTGACTTTATCCCCGGTTTTTTCAGGGAAACAATACTTGAAGAAATGAAGCGGATCAGGGAACTTAACGGAATCGAAAACCACGGAAAAATCACCATCCATGTATTCCGGGCAGGAGAAGGCGGCTACAGGCCCACTACCCGCTCGCCGCATTACCTTATCGAAGGATATTCGTTTAAAAACGACTATTACCAGTCGCGCACGACTTATTCACTTACCAGTTATACAGATTTTCCGCTGAGCACCGGTTTGCTTTCTGGTTTCAAAACCTCCAGCGCGCTGCCTTATGTAATGGCCGCCATGCATGCCGCAGATCAGGGGTTTGACGATGCGGTTTTGTTTTGCGACGGATATGTGTCCGAGACTTCGGGCGCCAACGTGTTTATCGTGGAAAAACAAAAGATTTTTACCCCTCCGCTGACCAGTGGTTGTGTGGCAGGGATCATGCGCCAGCAGGTTATCAGACTGGCCGGCGAGGTAAAGTTGCCGCTGTCTGAGAAAAAACTAAAAGCCAGAGATTTGCGGCAGGCAGACGAAATTTTTATTACCAATAGCGTAAGGGGAATATTACCGGTAAAACAGTGGGAGACCACCATTTTCGACACACAGGCCTATACCATCACACCTTTTTTAAGAAATTGTCTCAACCAGATGATCAAAGCCAGGGCAAATGAATAAAAGTCCGGGGTAGAAACTGGTCAAAAACCGGGATTTAAACACGTAATATTTCTCCCGAAATGAAACAAAAAACAACCAGCAAAACCGAAACCACAACGCAAATCAGAAGAATTACTGAGCCACAGAGATAAATTTCGTCGATAATTGGAATCTGAAAGGGTAATTTTGCCTGTAAGCATATAAAATCCCCCTCAAAAACCGGGAGAATACAGCAATAACACGAATGCAAAATCAATGCAGGAATGTTAAAATTTATGTAAATATATCGCAAAAAATGGTAGTTTTACCCAAACTCCGCAACGGATCATGGCTAAAAAGAAAAGAGATACAGACGGAATAATTTACTCCACCAATCCGGAATATCTGTATGATGAAGGGGATGCACAAGATGATTTGGAAACGCATGCTCCCGGGAAACAGGATCTCCGGGTCAGCCGTCAAAGATTGAAAGGCAATAAAATGGTAACGCTGATCACGGGCTTCAAAGGGCCCGAATCAGAAATGAAAGAGTTGGGGAAAAAGCTTAAAAATCTCTGCGGATGCGGAGGCGCCGTGAAAGACGGGGAAATCATGCTTCAGGGAGATTTTAAAGAAAAGGTGGGTTTAGAGCTTTCTAAAATGGGTTTCAAATATAAATTCGCGGGAGGTTGATTTCGCCTTCCGGCTTTACACGTTGGGTTTCACTTACTTGCTTGCATATGAAAAGACTGTTACGCTTATTTTTACAACTGATTACAGCCGGCTATATTTGGGGAATAACGCCTATGCTTGCCCAGAATGTAACCGTATCCACCGGTTCGCCTTTCTCTCAATACGTCACGCAACTGGAAGGATCGGGAATAGACATTGTTCCCGGCACGATTGTCATCAATTGTGATACCACCAATAATACCGGAAACCCCGCGATGGGGGCTTTCCTGGGTAATGGATCGGCCATGGGCCTGCCGGGAGGTACCATCCTCACCAGCGGGGCGCTTTCCAATGCAATTCCTCCCGCAGGAGGCAGCACGTCCAACAACTTTCCCGGAGACCCCACCATTAACGCGCTTCCGCAATGGGGTCCCCCATTTAGTCCCACCAATGACGCCTGCGCTATTACTTTTGACTTTGTGCCCTCCTGTGACACCATCAAATTTCGTTATGTATTCGCTTCAAATGAATATCCGACATTCGTAGGTTTATTTGATGATGTGTTTGCCGCTTTTATTCAGGGCCCGGGGTTCCCGGCTTTTACCAATATTGCACTGATACCCGGAGTAAATGCCCCCGTATCTATCAATAATGTCAATGCGGGTACCAATGCCGCGTTTTTTATCGCCAATACCGGCGGAACCGGGTACAACAGCCGCACGGTTATCCTTACCGGAAAAGCTGCTGTCATACCCTGCCAGACCTATACGATGAAATTTGTCATTGCCGATGAGGGCGACTTTTCTCTCGACTCGGGTGTGTTTCTCGAAGAAGTCACCTGCGGCGAGGATCCGCCATCTGTCATCGCCCGCAATTTCAATAATCCCTTCAGCCCCGAAGCGGTTGAAGAATGCGTAAACGGTTATTTCACCTTTTTTAACCCGGGTGACAACAGTGTACCCCTTACCATCAACTATACCATTCTCGGCACGGCAACCAGTGGCGCTGACTACGTCCCGCTGCCTGCTTCTATTACTATTCCCGCAGGCCAGGATTCGATCAACCTGCCTGTAACGATCATAGCAGATGGTATCACCGAAGGGCCTGAAACCCTGATCCTCGCACTGAATGTGCTCAGTTGTTTGAGCGATACGGCAGTCATGACCATTCTGGATCCCTTCCGCGCTGATGCTGGCCCGAATCAGGGAACCTGCTCGGGAGATCCGGTCATTCTCGGCGGGGCAGCCGACCCTCTGGTTACTTACGCATGGCAGTCCAATATTGGTCTTCAGGGGCCCCTCAACTCAGCCAACCCGACGGCCACTCTGATTACCACTTTCACCCAGACCTACAATTACGTACTCCACGCCACCGATGAAAATGGTTGTATTGATTCAGATACAGTACAAATAACCTATGTTCCCCTGCCACAGGCAGATTTTGCCATGCCGACTCAGGTGTGTGTCAATGATGTGGTTACGATCACTTTCACCAAACCGCCCATCCCGGGTGCAACTTATGTCTGGGATTTTGGTACCAATGTGGCTTCTGTTACCGGTGCAGGATTTGGCCCCTATGTGGTTTCGTGGAATACGCCCGGCCCCAAAACCGTCAGTGTTTTTGTTATCGACAATACCTGTACCTCCAATACCGTAACAAAAACCATAACCGTAAATCCGATTCCCACTGCCACTTTTGGTGCGCTCAGCCCCGTCTGCGCAGGACAGCCTACGCTGGTCAATTACACCGGCAGCGCCGCTTCTGGCGCAAACTTCCTTTGGGATACAGATGGTGGCCTTCCGAATCCACTTACCGGCCCCGGTCCCCATCAGATCACATGGAGCACACCCGGACAAAAAGAAATCAAGCTCGTGGTGATTGACAAAGGTTGCCCCAGCCCGGAATTCAAACAGTTTGTAACCGTATTTCCCGTACCCAGCGCCACATTCACCACGGCAGATTCGGTCTGTGAAGGCGAACAGGTACAAATTGTCTATACAGGCGCCGCCGCTTCGCTGGCAAGTTTTGCATGGAATTTTGATGGCGGGCAAGTTGTAAGTGGCTCTGGAATAGGCCCTTATACTGTATTCTGGCCTACACCCGGCACCAAACAGGTCTGTCTTCAGGTGGAAGAAAACGGATGTATTTCCAATCTGTTTTGTGAAAATGTAAAAGTTCTTGCTACCCCCGTGGCAAGCATAGCGCCAGTTGCCAATCAGTGTCTCGCAGGCAACAGCTTTACATTTACCTACAATGGTTCTTCTGCTTCTTCCATCAACTGGATTTTCGGGCCAGATGCCAACCCGGCAGTAAGCAGTTCATTTAACCCCGGCCCCGTTAGTTATATCAATCCCGGGATAAAAACGGTTACCGCCGTAGTGACCAAAGGCGGGTGTGTTTCCGACACAGCAAAAATCACTTTTGAAGTAATACCCGAACCTTCTGCCGACTTTACAGCCAGCAGCAATGGCATCTGTTCTGACGAATGCATCACCTTCAACTACTCCGGTATCCCGCAGGGGCCAAATCAGACTTATCTCTGGAATTTTGGAGCCGGAGCAATTCCGCCGACTTCTACTCAACCTAATCCTCCCTGTGTTTCCTACTTCAGCGGAGGAGTTAAAACAGTTACACTTACTGTAACTTACAAGGGTTGTGTGGTTTCCTCTTCACAAACCGTAACCATCAACAGCCGACCCATTGTCAGCGCAGGTGCGGACCTTGCGTTTTGTGAAGGCGATGGGGGCGCGCAGATCCAGGCGAGTGTAACAGGGGGCACGGCGCCGTACTTCTATTCCTGGACGTGCAGCGATCCGCCCAACTGCGGTTTGAGCAGCAATGCGGTGGAAGACCCTTTTGCGAACCCACATGTGGCGCAGGCGACCGATACGGTGGTGTACTACCTGATTGTCAACGATGTGAACGGCTGCGAGAGCAATGTGGACTCGGTGCAGGTAACGGTGAAAGCGAAACCGCGGATGCATGCGGGCCCGGATATATTTTTGTGTGAGGAAGGGCTGGGGGATTTCCTTCAGGGGAGCGTGGCCTCGACCAACCATGCGCCGCAGCCGATCAGCTACCACTGGCAGCCTTCGCTGGGTCTGAGCGATCCGAATGTGCCCAATCCGTATGCGCGCCCGGCGGTAACGACGATTTACACGCTGTAGCACTCGGTGAATGGATGTAGTTCGGATGTCATGACCCTCGATACGCTCAGTACGGTAACGGTGCATGTGAACCCGCTGCCGGTAGCCAATGCCGGCGCAGACACGGCGCTGTTGTGGGCGACCAGATTCAGTTGCAGGGTTTTGCTCGGGTGCAGGGCCGAGCTACCAGTACTTCTGGACACCGGCGACGCCGGGTACGATCTCGAACCCCAATTCGCCGACTCCGACGATCCAGCCGCTGCAGACCACGACCTACACCCTGGTGGTGGTGTCCAACGGCTGTGCGAGTGTGGGGGATCAGGTGGAAGTGATTGTGGATACCAAACCGACGGTGGATGCGGGGGCGAATGAGTCAATCTGTCTGGGCGACAGCGTGGTGCTGCCGGGCAGAGCCGATGGCGACCCCGATGCGACGTTTTATACCTATCAGTGGAGCCCGGCGACGGGGCTGAGTGATCCGAATATCGCCCAGCCGCTGGCCAGTCCGGCGACCACGACGACTTATACCCTGAGTGCGAGTTCGAACTTCGGTTGCGGCTCGGATCAGGATGTGATTGTGATTACGGTCAAACCGACTCCGGAGGTCCAAGCCCTCAGTGCCGATACGGTGATCTGCGAAGGGGATGAAATCATCCTTTCTGCGACCCATAGCTGGACGACGCCGCAGGGCAGTCCGGTGGTTTATACCTGGACACCGTCGGATCAGATCAGCGGTTCGCCCTTCCTGCCGGTGGTAAGGGCTACGCCGACGCGCACGACCCTCTACACGGTGCAGGCCTCGGTGGCCTCGGCGGATTGTCCGACCTTCGATCAGGTGCTCGTAACGGTCAGTCCGAAGGTGATTGCCGGAGTGAGTGCCGATACCACCCGGATTTGTAGTGATGAGGAAACCCAACTGACGGCCACCGGGGGGCTGGGCAATGCGACCTACACCTGGACTCCGGCGACGGGCCTGAGTGATGCGGGCATCGCCACGCCGCTGGCCGGGCCCGATACGACGACGACCTACACGGTGATTGTCAGTGAGGGGGCCTGTGCCGACACCGCCGATATTACCATTGATGTCAATCCGACGCCCAAAGCCGGGTATTTCACCTCGGTGCCGGGCGGCTGTGCGCCGCTGAGTGTGTCCTTCCTCGAAAACGCCGAAGGCGCCATCAGCTTTGAGTGGGACTTTGGCGATGGCAGCGGGGTGGTCAACGGGCCCAACCCGACCCATGTCTTTGAACTGCCGGGCAGTTATACCGTAACGCTCAAGGCCATTGGTGTGGGCGGCTGCGGTGATGAGATCACCATGACCACCATCGAAGTATCCGAAGATATGCTGGCCGATTTCAGTTCCGAGCCCCCGGCCAATGCCGCTACCCCGCTGGCCCTGCCCGGGGCGACGGTCGCCTTCCGCGACTTGTCCCAAAACGCGGTCTCCTGGTTCTGGGACTTTGGCGACGGCAGTGTATCGAAAAATGCCAACCCGACCCATACCTATGCCCAGCCCGGGGAATATACCGTAACCCTGACCGTCACCGATGAAAACGGCTGTGTCGAAACGGTGGCCTACAGCACCTATGCGGTCGTCATTCCTGAGGTGATGATCCCCAACGTATTCAGCCCCAACAGCGATGGGATCAACGACGTCTTCCGCGTCCGGTACAACGGCAATGAAACCTTTGCCATCAAAGTTTTTGACCGCTGGGGAAGAGGCTTCTTCACTGCCGACGCCCCCGACAAAGACTGGGAGGGTACCGACCAAAACGGCAACCAGGCCCCGGAGGGTGTCTATTTCTACGCCATCTCCATCGGCGACAAAAACTATACAGGCAATATTACCCTCGTCAGATAGGGCGCTTTGCCCATAAAAAATTCCGTCAGGCTGAAATCGAAAGGTTTCAGCCTGACTTTTTTTAGAGGCAGCCGCTGCCACCAAGTGGCCAGGCAGCCCGGGGAAGAATAAGAGAGCCTCCATCTCCTGACCAACAGCAGGAAAACCCGATCATCAGAATCGGTACTAACACTAAAAGGCTCCATACTAATTTTCGGTTAATGGGGGAATTCATCTTGGCATTGTTTGGGTTCAATACAATATATAACCGCTTTGAGAATATTTGAAATACAGAATAATTTCCCAGCCGGGGCGAGAGGTAAGATTCGTCAGGAAACCGAAAAGAAAGTGGAATTTCTTTTGGCCCGATGACCCAAAAAGCAAAATCCAGAAGTTTGACAACATGATGAATTTTTAAGCATTTTGTCAAAAAACGCATCCGCTCCGGGTCCTAATAGCCTACAACAAACTGCCTGATCACGGCCCATTCATCCCCCGCTACCCTTACATAATAAATTCCGGGAGGAATTTCGGGAAAGTTCAGCTCCATCACATGGTCGCCCTGTTCGAAAGACTGAGAGCCTGAGAACAATTCTTCTGCATGAGAGGATATAACAGTAAGCGAAATCAGACACGGTCTCAACGCCCGGCAATCGATGCTTACGTGTCCACTGGCGCTGGGATTGGGAAAAAATTCACCCAGAAGCAATTCTTCATTTCCGGCAGTACCCGATACTACTTCAGAAACAACCTGATTACCCGCTTCGTCCTGAAAAGAGACCCGGTAAAAATAAGTTACCAATGGATGCGCGGCCTCATCATCTGCACTATACAACGCGGGCAAATCACCGGACAGGAAATGGTGGATTTGGGTTATGGGAGAAAAATGAATACTGTCTTCACTTCTTTCGACGAGAAATATCGCCGGATATTCGGCATATACTTCCCAGGAAATGCGAATGATCCCGTCGATAGGAGCCACGCGAAGATTTGAAACGGGGGCGGAAAATAATTTGCCGGAGCAGAATATCAGCAAGGGAAGGATGATTAACCCGAGAGAAAGTTTCATTTGTACTTTTCTCCCAAGCAGGAATTATTTTAGGGAATATACTACCGGATAGCAGGGGTGATATTACAACCTCATATTTACCAAAGGAAAGGAAAAATCAAAAAGTGGGTTTTTTCTTCCTTTTTTCGAAGATATTTTTAACATTAGCTGTAAGCAATTGTTAATTAACACACAACACTCATGCAGCCTGCAGGTAATTTGCCTGCAGGCTTTTGTATGAATCTTACTGATTTACAGCGGTTTTTGCATAAATGCCTGGGTCTGCCGGTGCATTGACGTTGTTGGACTGTTCGGCCTGTGCGATAGGAAAACGCTCGGGAAAGGCTGTAGCGCCGGGTTTATTGAAAGGGAAGGGAACCCTTACATCCTCATCCGATTTCCGGAGACGACGCGCATCGTCAAAAGCGGCATAGGAACCAAAACATGAGACATAACGTTCCTCAATCACCTCGCGGAGGAAGGCCCGGAGGGGGTTGATTCCATCTTTATTTTCGATTCCCCCACTCAAAAAATCATCTGTGGTAAACGCGTCATAAACGATAGGATCAGACTGATTTACTTTTCTGAAAGCAGCGCCGCTATCAAGGAAGTCGCGCAATTGATTGAGGTATGCAAGTCCGGAGGTAATATCCTGAACGCGTCCCGCCGTTTCGGCGAGGATCAGCAGGTTTTCTTCGTAGGTAACCATCCCCTGCGGTTCGTCAGAGGCAGAATAACCCAGGTTATTGGAAGGATAGATTTCATCGATTGAAAGGAAGGCACGCCGGGCCGCTTCCTTTGTTTTGGCGTGGTTTCTGGAGTTGGAGGCATTGCTGTCAAGCAGATCCATCAGATAAGTATCCCGCGTGCCCACCTGAGCTGCATAAGCGCCGGAGAGTGCCTCAAAAAAAGTATTTTGCCGGGCTGTACCAGAAATCAGAGCGGGATAAAACTTCAGCGAATTGTCAGGGGAAGAAATTCCATTTTGAGCAGAAGAGAAGGCATTGGAGTAATCTTTTGCATGAAGAAAAAAGCGGGCTTTAAGCGTATGTGCAGTTTCGATCCACTTCTGGATATTCCCTTTAAAATAGATATCATAGTCGAGCACCTGAGGCGAGGCGGTTTCGAGATCGGCAATCCCTTCATCCAGCAAATCCTGAATAGCGTCATAAATCACCAGTTGGCTATCAAACTTCGGGTTGCTGACATTGGGTCTGAGAATTTCTGAATAAGGAATGTCGCCAAAAACGGAGGTAAGCGTACCCACCACATAGGCTTCCATCACTTTGGCTATCCCCCGGTGGAGCAGGTCATCCTGCATATTGTTGCGCACCTCCCGCAGAAGAGTAATGCTACCTGGATAAGCCTGAAGCCAGATGGAATTGGTTTCCTCCGAAGTAATATTGTAATCATAAAGCAGCCGGTAACTGCCGGTATAACCGCCAAGCTGGCCACTCCATAGCGCGGAGATACGCTGGATATGGCCGATCTGTACCTCTATATTGGCCAGCATACCCTCTCTGAAATAGGCTTCGGGGTTAAATGGCTGCTTGTCTCCGGGTTTATTTCCATCGAGAAAACCACAGGAGGCGGCCAGAGCCAGGAAAGCTCCTACAAAAAATACAGTTACAATCTTTTTCATGAAGTCTGACTTGAGTTTAGCTAAGGGTTCTGTATTCATTTACAAAATAGGCATATTGGGTAAAATTTTACAGATTTATTTTCAATTTCCACCTCTCCGAAAAAATTTATGCTAATGAGAACATTCACCCTTATCCTCCTCCTTTTTGCAAGTCTGCACTTATTTGCCCAGAAAGGCAGCCAATCGTCGCTGGCACTTTCCCCTGTGCAAGACTTTTTCCGCGTTCCGGCTGATGGCAATATCATTCAGCCTACCGGTGTGGCCGTCAACAGCAGCGGGCATATTTTTGTTTTCAACAAAGGCTTTCGCCAGCTCGAAGAATTTGACAGCAAGGGCAATTTTGTGCGGTCGCTCGGGCAGGGATTGTTTAAAGATCCCCATGGGCTTCGCATTGACAGCGAGGACAATATCTGGACCACTGATCTGGAGGCGCATGTGGTGCTGAAACTGAGTCCGGAAGGAAAAGTGCTGATGGTGCTGGGGCAAAATGGCACCAGCGGATTATATGATTCACTCCGGAGTCGTGTACTGTTTTTCAAGCCGGCAGACGTTGCATTTGCCCCCAACGGAGATATCTACATCGCCGACGGATATGGCAACAGTCGTGTGGTAAGGCTGGATAAATACGGCAACCTGATAAGAAGCTGGGGTAAAAAAGGCGCTGAACAAGGCAATTTTGACAACCCGCACAACCTTGTGATCGCCTCAGACAACCGCGTTTATGTCGCCGACCGAAACAACCGGAGAGTGCAGGTATTTAATCTCAACGGAGATTTTGTCGAAGAATGGAAGCATCTGGGAAAACCCTGGGGACTGGCACTTTCAGTTGACAATCAGCTATTTATGACTGACGGTGATATAGAAAAGATAATAAAAATAGATTTAAAGGGAAATATCACCGGCGTACTGACCTGTGGCCCAGGCACAAGATACGGGCAGATGCATGCAGCACATGGAATTGCAACAGATTCAGAAGGAGCTGTTTATATAACAGAGGTACTCAACTGGCGGGTACAGAAATTTGCCCCCAATACACCTGACTGACAAATATCACTCCTTACAACAATATTAATCTCCCGTCAAAATGATATTTGTTATTCGCCACCGGCCATTATTCTTCTACCTTTGAAGAGAAATAAATGGTGAAACAGAGATTAAGTAAGGGTTAAACAGATTTTGAAGTCAGGTTACGGGTGGCAATGAGAGGCAGTATTTGAGATGAATGAGAAATGGTTGTTGTCATCAAATGGTTTTCAGACATTGTAGCTGCTACCCGTAACCGTTTCTTTTGAAGATTATTAAGAATTAACGCAATAGGTAAGCGCTGGATTTCCATGTAAACGCCCCTTTCTGAAAGCAAATCGCGCAGGAAGGGGTGTTTCTTTTAGGCGATTTCCAGGCGGTCCCAGTTGGGCATAGGCGCGGCCAGATCGTCGAGAAATTTTACCGAAAACTCCACTTCCTTCACAATTTGATCAACTGTATTTCCCTGGCAGAACCGGGGTTCGCCGAATATGACTTCGCCCTTCAGCGGCAATAAAAGGTTTTTTCCTTTAGGCAGACATCTCCCCAGACCCTTCATATACACCGGTATATAGGGAATTTCAGGGTGCTCCCGTAGCAGGTATCCGATTCCCTTCCGAAATGGCTGGATCACTTCTGGCTTGCCCCTTGAGCCTTCAGGGAATAACAAAATTGATTCTCCATTTTCCAAAGCATCTTCCATTAGCTTTATCGGATCAGGATCGCCGGGAGTCTGCGGCCTTTGTCTCGGAATCAGGATTGCATTGACCAGCAAACGCGTCCAGAATGCCCTGCGCCTGCTGTTTCCAAAATAATCGGATGCCGCCACAGGATGTACTTTTTCTATTATATTCAGGGGAAGGGCGGTCAGAATACTTACCGAATCGAGGTGGCTGTTGTGGTTTCCAACTAGCACAAACTGCGGATAACGGGATAGATGTTGTGTATTGCGAAAGCTGATTCCCAGGAGCCCTTTCACTACAAACTGACCGAAAATGCGGTAAAGCAAAAACAGAATAAAACGTTTCATTGTCTTAAGCTTAAACGTTAAACTGATAAGCCAGAAAATAAACCAGATAGAAAAATACCGGTGAGGTGACGCCAAGCGAATCCACCCGATCAAGTACACCACCGTGACCGGGAATAGTGCTACCGGTATCTTTCAGTCCCAGATCGCGTTTGATCGCCGAAATGATCACATCTCCGCAGAATCCGGCAATGCCGACAATCAGACTTACCAGCCAGGCCTGCCAGCCTTCAAAAGGCGTGAGAAACCGCAAAAAATACCCCAGAAAAGCGGTAGAAATTACTCCTCCCACAAAACCTTCCCAGGTTTTATTGGGGCTTACTCCCGGCATGATTTTACGTTTACCCAGCGTTTTGCCCCATACAAACTGCATCACATCGTTGATCTCGGTAATAAAAACCAGAAACAGCAACAACCCCCGGCCTCCGGCTGAAAAACCCGGAAGCTCCGGTAAAGACAACAGATACGCCAGATGGCTGAAACAAAACACCGACAACATCAGCACGGCCGTAAGCTGGGTCATTGACTGGATAATTCCTTTTGTTTCACCCTCTGCTACCAGCACGGCGGGAATACACACATACATGCACACCGGGATAAATACCAGAAAAGAAATATACCAGCCCATATACGCGAAAAAATACTGAACCGGAATTGCCAGATAGGCAAACAATACGGCCTTTCGGTCAGCCATCCGCAGATTCATCAGAGAAAATAGCTCCCGCATTACTGCAAAAGACAAAAAACCGATCGACACAAAGGTTACAATGGGATGAATTACGGTTGCCGCCGAAAAAATAACCGCCATAACCCACCAAGAGCGCGTCCGTAGTTTCAATTCGGTAAGATTTGCCGCAGGCGCTACCCTGCCCCAGACATAAAACAGCACTGTAGCAAAAACCAGCACACCATACATAATCATCAGCAGGGTTGCCGATTCTGATTTCATGAATGAAGGAAGCGAAAGTAACATGACTCAGTTTTTTGGGGTGTCAGGATTGAATAGACTTATGTATTCTTACATATGTGCTCAGGCAAAGCAGGGCAATTGCCAAAACCAGTACCCAGGGCAGCCAGGATGCAAATTCTGCATGAATACCCGTCAGCAGACATATCAGCCCCACCGTAAAAGCCCTGTCGCTTTTACCCATGGGTCCGTCGTAACGCCGTTCACCGCCCAGGGCTTTGGCCAGCACGCCGGAAAACTCATTGACAACGGAGAGAAGGACAAACAGCCATACGATATATTCCTTTCCGGGAACCAGCACCAGCAGGGGCAGGTAAACCAATATATCCGAAACCACATCGCCCAGTTCGTTGAGCACTTCCCCCCACCGGGATTGAAGGTGGTATTTTCTGGCCATCATCCCATCGAGGGCATTGAGTGCCATGCGAAGCAAAAGTCCGGCAGGTACCGCCCAGATCAGCGCAGGAACCTGAGGCGAAAACCATAAGGCGATGCCGATTATCAGCGAAAGCCCAATGGCTGCAAGCGTGATCGTATTGGGAGTAATTCCCTTATGGTGCATCATATTCAGCAGCGGAGATAGCAGTTGCTGGAAGCGGGGTTTTAACTGATATACGGAAAGCATATGCGTAGAATTTATTGATATTCAAACCATTTTTGGATAAATACGCCTTCAGGCTGGTTTTGGGGAAATCGGGAATTTCCCGAAACGGACTTTTCATCTCTCTTTTTCCAGGGCTTAAACGGGTTCCAGGAATAAGCCATATCAACCGAATTGGGGGAAAATTCGCCATTGTTCAGAAAGTACAAAATCTCCTCTCCCACCACGTCAAACCGATGGTACATCTGGTCGTGGTTGAGTCTTGTATAATGAATATCATCGTATGCCTGGTGGAGACTGTCCGGAGCCCAGGAAACCGGGCCGGGTTTTAGGGCCGTTTTCTTAAATATGCGAATCAAACGGGTTGCCTTACTTTCCACGATGAGTCCCACGCGGATAGTTGTGTCCGGCATGGGGGAATAGGAAACCGTGTTAAAATCGATCACCACATTTCCCACTACCAATTTGCCAATACCGGGAATGGCCGTAGCAACCACATAGGGCGCCCGCTCCTGAAGCGGGCTGCGGTCGTAAATAATCGTTTCGATATTGTGGGTTTCGAGTCCGGCGAGGAAATCGTTTATGGCATACGAGCCCAGGATATAACAAAACGCATGTACTTTTTTGTATTCGGTGAGCCCGGAGGAATGATAAAAAGCAGCCAGATTTTCCACGCTTTTTTGATAGGACTTCCGGTCGAGAAAATCGGGGATATACACATCATAACCGCGGTTGGCAAAAAACTTAACCTGAGCGTTCCGGCCACGGTGGCTGTCGCCGAGTCCGGGTAAAACCAGAATCGCCTCGCGCGCTGCGCGGGGAAGCTTGCTGTCTGAAAGAATGATACGGGTATCGTTTTTCCCTTTCAGTGCAAAACCTGACAGAAGAAAAATGAAAACCAGTAAAAACGGACTTTGGAAAAGGGGAAATTTGCAGTTTTTCATTTTCTTAATCTTTCCTGCAAATTTCCAGGAAATGGCCTTGTAACCATAACCGATATTTCCCACTTTCCTCCGGAATTCCGGAAATTTTACTGATTTTTCCCAAAAACCGGGCGTGTTATTAAAAAAAAACAGGACACAAAAATTGTGTCCCGTTTTTTGCAAAATTTGCCAAAACCCGGAATTACTTCCGGTATTTTTTGCCTGATTTATGGATCGCTCGCAGCAGGGAGTTTTTCCCTGGCGCATCTCCCATCACCTGCCAGATCATGATTCCCGATGCTTTTTCCGCTGCCAGGGCTGTCTTGCGCCGCATGGTCGGGATACCGTTGTAATACAGCGTTTTTCCGTCTTCCATTTTCCATTCATCGGCCTGTACAGCACCGGGATATTGCTCAGCAATTTTAGAAAAACTCATGCTTACGGGTTTGATTTCAGGAGAATTGCCAAATCCGTAGCCGTAAAAGGGCACGCCCAGGGTCATTTTCTCCGGCGCAATTCCCCGTTCCACACCAAAATAGGTCAAATCCTCCACGGCATGATCATAAGTTGAATGCGGTCCCGGTTTTTCAGGCCGCCAGGGGCCGGTACGGTCATAACTCATTACATTCACAAAATCGTAATAGCCGAGTACTTTATCGGTCATTTTTTCCTTGTAGTAAACGGCTACTGCCGCTGTCAGCAGTTTGTTTTGTGCATGAAGCGCCGTTGCCAGTTCGCCGACAAATTTTTCATAATTCTCATCAATATCACTTCCCTCCAGATCCACATCTATTCCATCTGCCCCACTATCTTTTACCACCTGCATCAGATTTTTGATTAGCCCTGCCCGATTTGCATCCTGTAGCAAATGGTGATACTGCGGTTGTTTGCTGCCGCCGCCGATGGAAAACAGTACCATCGTATGTTTTTTATGTGCCTTTTCCACAAAGGGAAGAAGGGCCGGGATATCCAGATGGAACTCTCCGGCAGAATCGGGGTTGAGAAACCAGAGATTGACATGGGTCAGCCGCTCAAAGGGAATTTTATTTTCATCGTCCATCGCTGCCCGGATAGAAATATATCCGACCACTTTAAACCGGTCTGATTGACTATAAACCGAAATCATTCCGTTCCAGATGAACAGCAGCAGAAAACCAGCTATATATCGTTTCATTTTACGAAAAATTATATTTTTAACTTTACTCCGGCTCTTGTAAGTCCTGCGGTGATCCACACACAAAGCAGGGCAAAAGCCAGAGATTTGAGCAGGCCGATACCTCCTGAAAGGAGAAAATCCGGGAGGTGAAGTCCGGCCGTTCGCATAAAAGCATAAGCAAAATAGGGAATCAGATAACACAGCAGCGTCGCGGTTCCTGCGGGTTTGACGATATCAAACCATTTGGCTTTGCCCCACACATCGGCGATCCAGTAAATAGTCGTGAGTGCAATAAGGGTAAATGCGCTGCACAAAAACAACCAGGCAGGGGTAGCGCCAAGCTTGGCCAGTCCCCAGTAGGGTCGTGTGATGACGGATAATACAATCCAACCGGCAGCCATTCCCAGAAAAACGAGGGTCATACGTATATTGTCCTGCCGCTGGCGGTAGTACTGAAATATAACCGTAGTAAGTACGCCTCCCAGGGTAAGGCCGGTGAGTGTGCCTCCCAGAATAGGTTCAGGAATAAAGGAAAGGAACCCAGGTACCAGTTTGGCGTGGTACAACATACTCAGCAGCGCAAAAAACGCCCAGACGGACGCCACCACGGGAATCCGGTTTCGGGCAAAAATAGTTGCCACCCCACTGACCAGATAGGCCCAGCCAATCAAGCCGAGTATTCCCCACCACTGCGGTGCAAACCGCTGGATGTTTTCATCGGCTCCGCCCCGGTAAATAAATGCCATAAACACCAGCACTGCCAGAGCCGCGATTCTCAATCCCAGTACAACGTTTTTATTCGCAGAAAGAGGAAACACATTGCTTACCAGAATAAAACACAGGCAACAAATCGTATTCCATACGTGGCGGGGCATGCTCATGGCAGTCGCGTTGAGCGTTTCCCCATTCACCAGAAAAACACCCATCAGCAGCAGAATTGCCGTTCTGACCAATACGTGCTGTACAATCTGCCAGTCGGTGTCGCCCTTTTTTCTGCGTGCATCTACTGCATGAGGCAGCGAAAGTCCCACGATAAAAAGGAAAGCGGGAAACACAATATCAGCCAGCCCGATTCCGTCCACTCCCCGCGCGACATGCCCAAGCCATTCGGGGATATTGGAAAGGCTCCAGAGGTCATTGACAAAAATCATCAGTACCATCGTAAGGGCGCGCACAATATCGATCGATGCCACACGGTCAGGGTTAGTCATCGTCTTACTAACGGATGTCGCTTTCATAGAGAATGGGTTTTAGGTGAATCAGAAACAGATTTATTCGACTACAATTTCATCAATAAGCATATTGGCAGGGCGACCCGAACCCGGATGCCAGTCAGGGGTATTTCCAATAGAATGTGCAATCATTTTCACAAAACGGGCTTTTTGGGGTTTGCATTCGACGATAAAGTCGCGTTGCTGTCCGCCGTACTGGTCAATAGGGAGCGTATTGTCCACCGCTCCTACCCTTTCGTAAGTGATACCATCCCGGGAAATTAAATATTCCACCTGCCGGGGAAAAAGACGCAGCCAGAAGCCATACTGAAAATAGGAGGAAGACATTCGCCTTACCATTTTTTCTTCTTCCAGATCAATGACGACTTCCAGGTCTTTTCCCCCGGAAACCACCAGCCAGTTGAAAGTAAAATCGCAGCTTCCCCGCTTTCCATCGGTCAGTATTTCGGCTGCATTTTGGGGGAGGGTGGTTTGTTCAGGGTTGATAAAGGTAATTTTTACCCAATGCCAGGTGGCCATTCATTCCCAGCGCAAACAAGCGGTACATGGAAGACCGGTATTCTTCCGGGAAGTGCTCCATTCTTTACCCTTGTAACACCCTGCCTGACACACAAGTCTGAAAAGGGATCAATCATGGCCCGCATCCTCGCAGACGCTTCCCAACGGCCTTCGTGCTGCTGAAAAATTCCGCCGGGGCCGTAAAACACCTTTTTTGCCTGCTCCATTTCCGCATACATCAGCGGAAGCCGGGCAATCCTGACCCTTTCGAGCAATACATGATCTCCGGCCACGCTGCTTTCTGCCTGATCAAACAGCGACTGGTAAAGCTGCATTTTTTCAGGAGAAAGATACCCGTCCACAACATCGGTAGGGCCGCCAAAAATCCGCAAAGGTTTTCCGGAGGCGAGAAGCGCATTTCGCATCTCATCGATATAACTCCGGATAAATCCTGCGGCTGCACCATAATAACCGGTGAGGAAATCATTCATAATAGAATCGGCATTGGCGTAGGGATTCCACATCAGTTTGGAAATCAAATACGCGCGGAGTTCCGCAAATTCGCCTCCGACTTCGCGGTTACCCTGTTCAAACATGGTCGTAACGCCATTTTCGGCAAAAAACCGCAGGTTTGGCTGGAGCACATGCAGGTTGGGAAAAGGGCTGATCAGGTTGTTGAACTGAACTACATAGTCCCAGATGATAATATCTTTGGCAATTTTTCCCCAGGCCTCCACATCCGCTTTAAAATCTTCACAGGTGGGATCTGAAGCGATGGGTTTGTCGCGGTTGATCTCAATGCTGCAAAGCATAATATTGACGTTTTCACGGGGAATAAGCGTCTTAGGTGCTTTTCGTCCGTACTCATAGGCCAGGGTGGAAATCATTTTATCGGGAAACTGATCGGCCACCTGATTGACGAATTGAACGATAGAACCGGAGGGCGAGCCTTCGCGTTCGTCTGTGGCCCGGCACTTTTCGCATGTGCAGTAATTGCGGTTATCGTTCTGGCTGACCGACCAGTAAGTAGCGGAAGGGTTTTGGGCAATCCTCCGGCGCAGGTTCTGAATCGTGATTTCCAGCACATCGGGATTGGACAGGCAAAGCTGCGTGGGAATGCGTTTTCCGTTTACTTCAGAAAAATACTCCGGGTGGTTTTTAAAGTAAATATCGGGAGGAACCAGCGCGTGAAAGGTGTGCACCCACATTCCCCAGTCGGTACGTTCACCGTGCGGGTCATGATCGAGTTTATGCCAGTCGGTATATTCCTGATCCCAGGTAACGCGGTAGTGTGTATCGCGAAAAAGAATAGCGGGAACCTGTACCTCGCGAATGACGGGGAGAATGATCGTTTCTCTTTTGGGAATGACTTTGACCTTAGGAGCATACATCCGGCAGTCGAGGTATTTTTCGAGGAAAGAATAAACTCCGTAGAGGGTACCTTTTTTGCTTCCCCCGGCGATGACCAGCCGCAGGCTGTCGGTAAGGATGGTAAACCCGTCTTCCCCCAGCGTCTTCCAGTCAGGATGGATGCGATTCTGGTCGAGACGTTCATTTTGCCCGAGCACAATCTCATAGGCGCTCAGTCCCTCATTGGGTTTCAGGATAGGCAGGGCAACGCCGGCAATTTGTAAAAGGTAGGATTTGAGCACCTCGGCAGCCTGAATTTCCCATTCAGTGGGCGCAGTAGGAATGATAATCCGGTAACGGGACAGCCCACCAGGTTCGGCAAGTACAATTCCCTGAAGCGACGGTTGCGTAGCTGAAACGGTATTTTTTTTATTTTTCTGGGCAGAAACAGCGGGAAGCAGAAGGCACAGGCACATCCATAATGCCGCAATAGCAAGCCGGTTTGGGGGGCAGAAAGGTAATTGTCGGGCCATTTGAGGAGAAGGTTTCAGCTATTTTAGCGGAAGTTCTCCGGAAAAGCAATAAAAATTGCAAAGTAAATATGTCGCAGCAGTTACCATCCATCATAAAAACAAAGTTCCCCATAAATTCATTATGGGGAACTTTGATTAGAACATACTTACAGCAAATATATTATTTAGACAGAATCATTCTCTTTGAGGCAACGAAATTTTGACCGTCTATACCTGTGGCATTGATTTGATAAATATAGATACCACTGCTCAGGTTGGAAGCATCAAAAGTAAATTCATGTGTACCTGCGGCTACTCTGTCTTCAGTTACTTCATATACTTTCTGACCGAAAAGGTTGGACACACTCAGCGTCACAGATTTTGCGTGCTGGAGCAAACCAAACTGGATGGTGGTAGTCTGGTTAAATGGGTTTGGATAGTTGTTCAAAGCAAAGATTTGCTTCGGAAGCACTTTTTCAATAGAAGTAGCCCATGGAACAATCATTGGAGTGCTATCCATAGTAACAGGATCGTAAACTGCGGTAGCATTGGCCATTGAATCTCTGATTGCTGCTACAATATCAGCTCTGCCGGCTAAAAGGCTGCTTTTTGATCCGGGAACCAGTTCAAATCGCCGAGCGGTAATCCGTCAGTTCCTGCTGTTTGCATATATGTATTTGAGTAACTCAGGTCAAATGCCGGTGGCCAGGTAAGTACAGGCAAACCATTTCCATCAAATGCTACGGGTGAAGCAACACGCCAGTCAGGCCAGGTTCCTGATTGGTTATACCAGTGGGAATTTATATAACTAACGATCGAATCGGTATTTCCAGGGTGAACAGTGAATCCGGGATCGCGTTCGGCGTAGTTTGTACCAATGGTATAGTTATTATCAATTGTGATAAAAGAGTCCACATCCGCATGTTCCCACAAAGGCCGGGAGCGATAGAATCACCACCAGAGTTGGTAAACCAATCCAGAATTTTCTGCTCGCGATAAAACAGGTTTTGACCTAAGTACAGTGAAATACTGTCCAGCTTGGTTTTAGAATCAGCAGAAATAATTCCATGTGGTAAAATGCGAATCATAGGTATTGCTGGGAGTTGCTGCATTTTCATTTTTACGGCCTACAAACAGCCAGTTATAAAAAATATTATTGGCAGTAATCATCTCGAAAGCACGCTGCTCGTGGCCATTTACGGTTTGATTGAGATAGGTGTTGTGCATCTCATGAATTTTGGCATTATGCCAGGGCCGCTATTGCCGGTCAGACGCCCGGAGTTTACAACAGAGTTGTTTTCAATCACGACATTATTACAAGCCACATCCATACGGAGCGGGAAACCACCGAAGGGGGTTAAAAAAGCGGGCGAACGCCATTGATGAATACACAGTCAGTGATCAGGGTACTATCGCCTTTAAACTGGTTTCTGAGTGCAAAATCACGCCAGTCAGTAAATACGCAGTTCACAGCCATCATTTTGCTACCGCCGGTGTTGGCAACAAAGTTGCCACTAATTTCACCATTGCTGTTGAGTACGCCACTGAAAAGAACATTCTTGAGGGTCAGCGATCCCCCGGATTTAATTTCAAAGAAAGTTCTTGCTGTACCGTCAGCGGCAGGTGTATTTACCAAAACGGGGGGATTGGTTTGATCCATAATCCAGGTATTATCAGGCCCCACGATGGTTACATCAAATGTCAAATCAATACGACCGTCAAACGCATAATATTGACCAGCAGCTACTGTGTAAACACCCGGGCCGGTTATCTGTGTATTGACGAAGGAGTTTGGATCCAAAGCTGTTTGTGCAGTTGAAACTGTAAACAGTCCAACCAGAAACACAAACACAAATGAAATAGTAATAGCTTTTTCATAATAAGTACGATTTAAAAAGGTCATTAAGTTTAGTTAAGGTATAAATTATTGAAATCCGTAGCGAATCCCTATATCAATTGTTCTACCATAATATTGCGCCGAAGATAGTTTCTGCAATACACTTATAAACGAGCGATCGGCTGCGTTGGTAATATTATTGGCGTTCATATACAACTGGAATCGCCCATTAAGCCAGGGTAGTTTCTGGTAAGCTGTAAAATCCCAACGTCTGTAAGCAGCGGTATATGAATCAAGTTCATCGTAAGTTCTGTTTACACCCGTCAGGATATTATCCTGATATACAAAGGATAAGCGGGCCGAAAAATCACGAAAATCATAACCTAAGGTAAAATTAAATACATCATTGGGTTGATTAGGCATCCTGCCAGACCGTGTGGAATCGACAAATATGGTTTGGGCAAATGGCCCTGTTCCTAACTTAACTGAGGTTTGATAGGGGATAAGTAGTTTCAGAGTTGATATGGGTATAGTTAACATTTAAGACAAAACCCTTAAGAAAGGAGGGCAGATACCAGAAATGCGTTTGCCAGTCCAACTCAAATCCTTTGACATAAGAAATACCATCGAGATTCATCCACGTATTAACAACAGTTTGCTGGGTTGGCGTCAAATCAAACCTGTTATCAATTCTTTCGGGATCTTTGGTTCTAAAACTGGTAGTAACAATTAAGTTATCAATTTCTTTATAAAAATATCCGGCAGTAAACAAGCCAATTCGATTTTTATAAACCGAAGCATACACATCATAGTTTTGGGAAATGGCAGGCACAAGCACCGGGTTGCCCAAATCCAGCGCAGGACCGCTGTAAGAATCATAATACATATAGGGCGAAATAGCCCGGTAATCGGGATATATGATACTTTTGGTGCGGGCCAGGCGGATATCCAGCCAACTCAGGGGTTTCACCCGGGCCTGAAGTTGAGGAAACCAGTTCTGGCCTTTGTTATTATCTGCGGTCAGCTCTGAATTTCTGAAATCTTCCGGATTGGGGCCGAATCTTTCTGTCAGGAAGGCATTATAACCAAAAGCAAAATTTTCATACCTCACACCTGGGAAAAGTGTGACATACTTGCCAATGTTAATTTCTGACATGGCATAGAAGGCATACAGATCTTTCCTATAGGTGTAATCATATTGAGCGGACTCTTTTACCGCCTTGAGATAATAACCACTATTCACAGCCAGTTCCTCATAGTGGTTCATCTTCCAGATATCTGCTTTGTAAAATAAATCACTAACGCCTTCTCTGCCGGACAGGAAATTTCCTACATTATAAGCAGGGTCTTCAAAGAGGAAAGCCCTGATTCCGAGATTCTGATCGAGATTTTCGAGGCCCAGGTCTGTCCAAAGGGAATCTTTTAATACTCTTACAAATTCTTCCCCCCAGAAATTCCGGTCGGGTTGGCTAAAATGTTGTGTTTCATCATTATCTCTGACGTTCCGTACATATTTGCCCCCGAACTTTATTTTGCCTGAAATCGCTTTTGAAAGACTAAAAGGAACATTAAAATTAAGCATTGCCTCCTGGGCGGATTCCTGAACATCCCGCTCCAGGGTCGTAAAGTTTGTCACCCTTTTTGTACTTGTCCCCTGAATAATTTGGGCAGCGCCCAACAACTCACTGGGGGTTGCCTTCACCGGGTCAGCCAGTGTTGGAGTTGTAAAACCGGCTTCGTTTTGCGCAATACCTATATTCATTCTAAGGTCGCCCGGGTTGTATTGTTTGGAAAAGGAATTGGAAACGGAGAAATCAACCGTAAAAAAAGAAAACTTAAATTCTCCCTGAAGCGCATTACTCAGTACCGTATTGCTCAGTTGCTGATCGGCAGCAAATCCTGACCATTGGTTACCGATAAGTGTAAGTGAATTTTGCTGTTCTACCTGATGTTGGGAAAGATTACTTACGAAATTGTTCATAAGAATCGATCCTTTTTTAAACTGATAATCCAGCACTAATCCACCACCCAATCGCTGTCTTTCGGTAACTCGGTCGCTTATACTCACCTGATTGAGGTCAATCGGAATAAAACCACCGTCCAGCGAATCTTCTTCATTTAGTGCATAACCAGCATTCAGCGCATCAGAATTTCTATTAAAATTATCTAAGAACCCCGAAACCTGAACTCCAAGTTTTTTCTTAAAAAACCGGCTACTAACCAGGCCGTTTACCCGGTAGTTTCCATAGGTATTTGCCTGAGAGCCATATCCTCCCTGCAACCCGACATTGCTTCTGAATCCTTCAGGCGCCTTCGCAATTTTGAGGTTAACGGTTCCACCCACGGCATCTGCATCCATGTCTGGTGTCAAAGCTTTGGTTACTTCAATACCACTGAGGATGTTGGGGGCAATCATGTTCAAATCCACACTTCGGTCATCCCGGTCTGTGGACTGCATACGCACCCCGTTGACCATCGTCACATTGTATTGGGGCGATATACCACGGACAGACACCTTCTGACCTTCACCGCCATTTCTGATCAGGGATATACCGGGCAGCCTGGATACAGATTCTGCGGCATTTACATCCGGCACATCTTTGATACGGTCTGCGGATACGACATTTTTGATTGTATTGGAGGCCAACTGCTCATTGATTGCATTTAGCTGGCCGGAAGCCTGGGCAGAGATGATCACCTCTTCGCCCTGTACACCGACATAATCCAGTTCAGCTTTTACTTCCAGGGTTTGGCCTGAAGCAACTGAAACGGGGATTATTTGATCCACATAACCAATGTACTTTACAACCAGTTGGTAATCGCCCGCAGGTATCTGGCGAATAATAAAATTCCCATCATCATTCGTTGAGGCACCAAAACTGGTTCCTTCCAAACGGACACCCGCAAACGGAATCTTATTTCCTGTAACTTTTTCAACAACCGATCCTGAAATGTTACCGGATCCTTGTGCATAGACGGAGTGAATTCCTAGAAAAAACACTCCCAACACCATAAAGAGACGAGAAGCGGCTGATTTAAGCATTGAATCGTAATTTGAGTAGTAGCACTATTTTTGCCCAAAATAAGTGTAAAAAAAACATTAATCAAGTACTATGCTTTACATATTGTAAATTTTCCTGCGCGCAGGCCAAAGGTAAACCCGAGGCAATGGTTTGCATCAGTGTAAGTATGTAACATATAGGAGGCGAATAGTAGCAACAATAGACGATCTATGCTTATTTTGCAGGAACAATGGAAACACGCAATTTTTATATCAACCTTAATCCAAACCTAAATGAAAAAATTTACGATCGCATTATTTCTGGTTGGGGTAATGATGCCGGCCATTATTCATGCTCAGACCATCTATTTGTCAGAAAATTTTGATTCGCCGGGATGGCCTGCGGGCTGGACCACCATCAACAACGACGGGCTTACCCCCAATGCAAACGTCTCCAATTATACAGATGCCTGGATTAAAATTGAAAATTTTGATAACACTGGAATCGGAGATTCGGTGGCGGCCAGTACCTCGTGGTACACGCCTCCCGGAATTTCAGATGATTATCTGATTACCCCCCAAATCGCAATCGGGAGCAATGCAGGAGTTTTCTGGGAGGTAAAAGCCCAGGATCCTTCATTTCCCGATGGATATCAGCTGCGTATTTCAACCACAACACCTGATGTGGCCGGTTTTTTGGCCAATCCTCCGCTTTATTCTATTCCCGCAGCGGCACCTGCATGGACCAGCCTGAACATAAACCTCGGTGCCGCCGGGTATGCCAATCAGAGTATTTACCTCGCCTGGCGCAATATCTCGAACGACCAGTTCCTGCTCCTTGTCGATGATATTGTGGTAAAAGACCTTGCTGCATTTGACGTAGGGGTAATTTCAGTGGTGCGCCCTGATCCTGAATATACGCAGATTCCGATTCACCAATCGCCCGTGTTTACTTTGGGCGGAACCATCGAAAATCTCGGCAGCACTGCAGTAACCAATGCCCGCCTTACGGTGGACATCAAAAGAAACGGAACGCTTGTGTATTCTGATACAACTGCAGGCGTTTCGATTGCACCAGGCCAGACGAGTACGGCTTCTTTTCCCACCTATTCACCGACGGATACCGGAAGCTACACCGTTGAATACCACGCCAGTATCGCTGAGTCCGATGTCGATGCCTCCAACGACGACCTGTCTTCTTCTATCATAATCAGTGAAACCGTTTTTGCCCGGGACAATGGCGTACAAACCGGAAGCCTGGGAATAGGCCCGGGAACTCCGGGTGAGCTTGGCCAAAATTTCACTTTTACCAATCTGGCCAATATCAACTCAATATCGCTGTTTCTGGTAAACGGAAACGATGTGATGCTTAACCAGCCGGTGAGTGCCAAAATCTATTTCTTCGCAAATGAACCTAATTCGGTGGTTGCCAATACCGACACAGTGGTAGTAACACAGTCCGGACCGCATTGGATTGATCTGCCCGTCGCAGGCGGCCCCATTACCCTGCCTCCCGGTGTATTTAGTTTCCTTGCGCAGGAAGGCGACTCCAACTTAACCATTGGTACTACCCCCACTATTTTTACTCCCGGTGCAGGATGGGTAACTTTCCCCGGTAATCCACTCGGGACGTGGGCCAATTCTGAAGACTTCGGATTCCAGGTGGCTTATATGCTTCGGGTAAACACCAGCAAGTTTTGCAGCCTGTCTGCCGTTTTGAACAATGTAACAGAAAATACCTGCCCGGGAGACTTAAACGGCGCGATCAATATTACGCCCTCCGCGGGTACACCGCCCTACGCATTTAGCTGGAGTAATGGAGATACAACGGAGGATATTTCAGGACTTGGAGTAGGAGATTATATCGGCACCATTACCGATAGTGAAGGCTGTGAATATGTCTTACCCACTGTCACTATCAGCAGTACAGACACATTGCCCGATGGCGAGATCACTTTTAACATCACCGGAGGAGATGTAGGGTTTTATGCCAATTCCACCAATGCCACCACCTATAGCTGGGATTTTGGCGATTCAAGCGATGTGCAGACCGTTCCGCATCCTGTTCATACCTATGCGAATAACGGCTCTTATACCGTTACCCTGACCATGACCAACAATTGTGGTACCACTACCCTTGTCAATGATTCGGTAATTGTTGAAACGGTCGGACTCGAAGATGACCTTCAAAAGAATATTACCATTGCACCTAATCCAAACCAGGGCGTATTCAATCTAAATTTTGAAAACCTCAAACTTCAGGATGTGCAGATTGAAATCTTTACTATGGCAGGCCAGAAGGTACATCATGAAAGACTTGATCCGGTGCTACATTCCTACAGTCATCCGGTGAATTTAGCCGGCAATCTGGCCAAAGGAATCTACATTCTGGAAATCACCACTGACAAGGTAAAAATTCGCAAACGGTTTAACCTGGAGTAAGTTTTTCCTGAGATCAGACTGCGCTGGATTCGTTTAGTAGAAAACAGTATCAACATGAGCCATCCTGAAAAGCAGAGATGGTTCATGTTGATTTTTTTTTACTATTTCCTGTACAAATTAAACAGCGACAATGAGCCAAAAATGGTGATATTGGGTTCCTGCGGGCCTTTGTCGTAAATTTTTGTAACCTCTTTCACATTGCGCTGGACAAAAGAAGTCAGCTTCAGCACATCCACTTCGTCAAAATTTTCCAACCCATCGAGCAATACCTTGGTGAATGCGCCATGTTTAAACTTTCTCAGTTCAAATGCAGGTTTATCCGCAGAAGTGGCATTGAGAATTACCTGTGCCCGCTCGTTGATGGCGGTTAACCGCTTGGAGAGTTCTCCGCTTTCGATCAGTTCCATACTATCTGCGCTGATCCGGCCCGCGTGGCAGGCATCGGTCATAATAATGAGTTCGGAAGGAAGGGAGGTGATTTCTTTCCCCAGATCAAGCAGCGATACCGCAGAGGTTGCCAGGGCTTTTAAAGTCGCGTCGTGACTCAGGAAATAGAACTTCGAATCTTTTTTCACGCCATGCCCCGCGAGAAAGATCAGGGCAACATCTTTACTGGTTTTATTATTTTTTTTCTTTTCCACATCGTTATTTTTCACCTGATCGCTGACCCATTTGACGGCATCGAGGATGTTTTGCCGTGTGGCGTCGCTGTTGAGGAGTACTTTTGTTACGATTTCCTGATATACTTTTCCCTTTTGGGATTCAAAAGCCTTTGCAACCTTGTCGGCATCTTCATGCGCAAAATCGAGGTTGGTGATTTTTTCTTTGTCTGAGTTTTTGTATTCAGAAACCCCGACGGTCAGAATGTACAAATTGGGTTTGATTTCTTCTGCCGCTTCTTTTTCTTCGGCAAAATCAAATCCTCTGCTTTTCCAGCCAGAGGAATCCACAGTAAAAACCACCTCAACCGGGTTACTTTTGGAAATCAGGCTTTCGGCTAAAATGGTAAATTTATTCTCACCGGGAGATAGCGCAATATCAATACATTGATATTCGTCGATTTTGGCATCTTCTGCCTTTTTCTCCAGCACAAAATCATCATTTTTTAATATCCAGATTCTGCTGACCGGATCTGTCTGGGCTTTCACTTCAAATTCCAGATCAAACTGCTGTTCAGTGGTTTCAATTTTGTTTTTCAGCAAGAGATTAATTTTCGGAGGCAAAATTTCTTCCACCTTTTGGGTGGACACAAGTGCTGCTTTTTTTAAGGCTTCTTCCTCGCTGCCTGTCTCCAGAATCAGTTTAATAATATCGGGGCGATACAGGGTTTTGATAAATCTGTCGCTGTTAAACCATAGCGCCTCTTCCGTTTCGCCCTGATTGACAATATAACCAATATGTTTGTCTCCATGCAGGCTCGCATTATAATAACCACTATTGCTCCATACCACCCATTCTCCCTCGTCTGAGACAAAAAGGTTGAGCAAAGGCTGAATCTGCTGCTGATTTCGTTTGACCCCGTTGAGATTCCAGATTTTCATCACCTGCTCCACGCCACCTGTCACCATCCGGTTTTTTTCACTGGCGATATCCCACACCCTGTCTGCGTGTCCGACAAAATAGGCCACTGTATTTCCGTCTTCGTTATATGCCCGCACCTCGCCGCCCCTGCCTCCGGAAAGAACCAGTCCTTCGTCGCTAAATCCAAATGCCTCGTGAAAATACCATCCGCCGGTTCGCCACATCCTGTAGTCGTATCCGTCTTTTTTGAGAAAGAGGTCCCACTGATCGTTGGGGTCAACAAAAAGCGATTTCCCACTGCTCGATGTACTGGCTCTTTTGAAAGCAGTTTTCTCGCTCTCTGAAATCTTTTTTAGTTCAAAGGTCTCCAGATCAAAATACTCCTCCAGCGGTGCGTAGTTGTTCTGATCTTTTTTAAAGTCCTGGGTTTTGCCGAAGGCAATTTTTTTACCCGATATTCCGACGGCAAAAATGGTACTGCCTTTGGGTTTGATTGTTCCCAGCACTTCCCCTGTCCGGGCTTTCCAGATGATGATTTCCTTGTGATTACCTCCACAGGTAACGGCTATGTCATTGTTTTGAAAAACCACTGCATAGGTATCTGCATCGTGTTTTTCAAATGAATAAATCAGTGCAAAATCATTTTCAGTGTCATACACCTTCACTTTTACCGGATCATTGTCGGTCGTAATTTTTCCTCCGGCTATCAGGAGTTTCCCATCGGGGGAAAAATCGAGATCTGCCGCTGCACCTTCCACTTCCAGCGTTTTTTTCAGATTCAGGGCCCGGTCAAAGATGAGGATATGTTTTGCATAACCACAGGTGGCGATAAAGTCTTTACACACAGCCACATACAGCAGTCTGTCCTCGGCCTGGTAAGTATTAAGCACCTTTTTCTGCTTCAGGGAATAAAGGCTGATGGACCGGATATATTCACTATAGTCAGCATAGACAACCTGATAATCGTCTTCAGTTTTGAAGATTTTGACGGCATTGGGGCGCTGAATATTACCATCGGAAATGATATCGACAGGCTGTGGGGACGATTCTTTCATCATCTTTTCAAAATCCCAGATTCTCACAGAATGGTCTTCTGCTCCGGTTATCAGGTATTTTGAATCTTCGCTAAATGCCAAGGCGCACACTGCATTGGTATGGCCCGGGACAAGCACTTTTTCCAGCCTGCCTGCTTGAAAATCGTAAATCCGCACGATCACCGATTCGGGAGGATAGGGAATATTCCCCCACTGGTCATTGTCGCCTGTATAAACGCTTACGGCCAAATATTTATCATCCGGGGTCATGGCCATCGCCTTGATTTCGCCAGTAACACCGGGTCCTACCTGTCCGAGAATTTTCCGGGATTCCTTTTGGTTAACGACATCCCATACGCGAATGGTTTTATCTTCGCTGGAAGTGACGATCTGGCTGCGGTCGGAGGTAAGCAGGAGTTCGGTGATACTACCTGTATGTCCACCAGTTTCAATTTTGAGGATGGTTTTTTGGCTATTGATATCGGCCATGGGGAGGGGGTTAATTTTGAGTATCTGATGAATTTACTTCTGCCCCTTGATCTATCCAAAAAATAAAAGCATTTTCGTCCTCTAAGGAAGAACTCAGATGTTAGAAGTTGATAGCGGGCGCACTTCTGACCTCTGACTTCTCTAATCTGACTTCTGACTTCCCCGCAAAACACTTTATCAACCCAGGGTAATCAGGGTGAGATCTGAGTGTCAGTAACTAAAACAAAAAAAACTCCCCGACAAGTCTATCTGCCGGAGAGTTTCGTTCATATGGTGTGGAGACGGAGGGAGTCGAACCCTCGTCCGGAGAAAGCGAACACAGAGCCTTCTACATGCTTAGTCGTTCTTTGATACTCAGCGGGTTACCTGAACAACAGAGGTGTGCCCGATGAGTTTGCCCTTAGTCTTAGGCTGCGCTCAGAGCGTTTCGCAGCAGCAACCTGTCGGGTTTGATGTGCCTTCCATATGAGAGTCTGACAGATAAAAACTCCCGGAAAACATCTCAGTGCTTAGTCTAACTAGGCAGCGAGAGCGTAATTTCTTTCGCCATTTATTGTTTGCAGAAGTGGATTTAAGTGGTTCTCCTACAGCCCACTGCATGCTTATACTTTGCATTTACCGACCCGTCGATTCCGTGTCGTCCCCATGTGAAAGAACTTTGCCGTTTCCAGCGAGTTTATATACGAACCGCAATATAAATAGTTGCGATTTTTTTTAGGCAATCTACCGGTTCACACCTACTGAAGGGCCGGTATCATCCATGTGGAAAGGATCTTTTTCCACTTCGACTTTCAGGCGCAATACTACCGTAGGCGTATCCGGGTCATTGGAGCGGACCGTGATGGTTTTGGTCTGTGGGCCGCTGCGACCACGGGAGTCAAAGGTAGCGACAATCTCGGAAGTACCTCCACCGGGAATTACCATGTCTTTAGGTGCAGTGGCCGTACATCCGCAGGAGGCTTTCACCGATTCGATCACCAGGTCATCTTTGCCTGTATTCTGGAATTTGTAGGCGTAAATAACCTTTTCTCCGTCAATCACCGAACCGCCATCGTATTCGGTAAGTTCAAACTGAATATTGGGCATTCGGGCAAGTTCTTCCTGTGAATACACCTTGTTGAGGTTGCCATTGATCTGAATGGATTTGCCGGCGCCTTCTGCCTCGTCGGTGTATATCACTACCTGCTTGCTGAATGTACCGGGAGTGATAAATTTATCTCCGGCAATTGTAATCCTGATGGTGGCGCGCTGACCGGGGATCAGTTCTTTATTGTCAATCTCCACGTCAAACATCATTTCTTTATCATAACGCCCGGTAAAAGTGATTTTTTGCGGGCTGACATTTTTTGCTTTGATTTCTATGGTACGTGAGGCATCCGAGTTGAGCGTACCGATACTGTGGTTGATTTTGTCAAATGCGAGTCCGCCCATATTGTGTGCATACGCGATAAAGTCCTCTCCTTCAGGCTGTTTTACCTCACCCTTTATATAAAGGATTACTGGTTTTTCCAGACTGTCGTAATTGACGGTAACGGTTTTGGTAAATGGGCCAACTCTGGCCGTGTTGTATTCCACATTGATTTCCCCCGTTTTCCCCGGCTTCACTTCTTCTTTTGTCCATGAAGGCGTGGTACATCCGCAGGATGCTTTGACACGGGTAAGAGATACAGGCTCAGCGGAAACGTTGGTGAAGGTAAAGGTATGAACGGCTTTATCATCCTTTTTGATTACACCAAAATCGAAGGTGGTTTCCTGAAACTTAATTTTTTCACTTTCCTGGCCAAAAGCCATCAGGCCGGTAAAAACAAAGGCCCAAAACAGGGAGAAATAGCTGAGTTTCATATCACAAGCATTTTTATTGGGACAAATATACGCTTTTTCAGTTATTTTTTCCATCTATTCAGTTAGACAACGCACACGATAAACCGATATTCCCTCCCAACTGATAATTTCTTCCGGTTTGCTTACTCCCTTAAGCTGGTGAATGTCAGGGCGGGCGATAGAAGCACCTGTCCGGATCAGTATTTCAACAGGCTCTGTTGCGTGGATCTGCGTGTTTCGGATCGATTCAAACGAAATCACCCCTGCCCCACCCCAGGAAACAACGGCAGCTTCATCCTGCTCATAAAATGTTGTTCCCTCTGCAAAAACGATCCTGGTGCCGGAGTCTTTTTTCTCATGCTCAATATACTGGCAAAGCCGGACAATCAGTTGGTTTTCCGCATCGTATCTTGTCTCGCGCATATTTCCCCTGCCAAACCGCTCATAATATTTGAAAGCACTGTGTCCCATGGCAAAAAGCAGGGCTGCCAGCAGGAAAAAGCGCAACGCTGTACGGCCCATCCGGCTGGTATCGTGATCAAAAAGTCTGACCAGCAAAAACAGCGGAAAAGCAATAAGCAAGGGCGCATAATACCTCGTTTCCTCCACATATGTCCATTTTTTACCCTCAAACACTTCCGGCTGATTCACCAGTGAAAGCAACATCAGCATGGCGCAGATTACCGCCATCACAATCAAAAACCACGCAGAAAGCAGGGTGCTGACAGGCCGCTCGGGCTGGCCGTTTGTCAGAAACGCCTTTCCATGCTGCCACCACATACGGGCGGGAAACAGGACAATGGCAACAACGGAGGTGATATACAGCAGGTAAACAAAAAAAGTAGCCCCGGGCTGCCTGATTCCAAGTCGGGAAATCAATGGATCAAGCCCCATAAAAAACAGGGATTTAACAGGAAAGGCAGACATTCTCAGCCAGTGTTGGGGATAGAGGTTCCCTTCTGCTACCATGGTTTCCAGGTTTCCCTCCCGGCTGTGGGAAGGATGCAATACCATCCACCAGATTATCATAAGGAGGACAGTTGCGACAAAAACCAGGAGAGGGATATGATTCGCTGTATTGCGTTTCCGGTAAAACAAAAAAGTCACCCCAGGGCCAATGATCATCAGCGGAATATAAGCATACCGAAACCATCCGGCCACCAGAAACCCCGTGCATGCGATGACAATCCACAGCCAGGCGGGTTGTGCATTTTTCCAGCCCGAAATCCAGGCGCCAGTTGCCAGAAGATAGGCACCCAGGGCAATCTCCTCGCTCGCAGTGGTGAAGTGAAAGGGCGTAAAAGAAAATGTCCAGAATAAAAATATCAGGGGGAAAACGGCGGGGGAAATTTCATCCCGCAACAACCATAACAAAAAATAAACACCCGCAAAAACGATAATTACCCCCAGGTATTCGAGAATCAAAGCAGAAAAAAACCAGGCTTCCGCACTGGATTTATCACCCGAAGCCCATTGATACAAACCCGAAATCACCACCGGGTAGCCCGGCGGCCAGCCTTTCACCGGCTCGTATTTTAGTTCAGAAAGATTTTCAGAAAACACCACAGGACGGGTCATTCCCCTGCCTTCCAGCCAGTTGACTGCGGCAAGTATCTGCTGGTTGCGATCTGAACCGGAATAGGTAAAAAATACATGAACATGGAAAAGCTGGCTTGCCAGTGCGATCCAGAACAATACCCTACCTAAATATCCGGTAATATTACGATCCATCCTCTCAGTGGTGATTGATGGACAATATATGGATTTTATTCCATTTCTAACGTGTGTAATACTTTGCGCCCAAAGTATAGCATGCAGCGAAATTCTGCGGATTAATTTGGATTCACCAAACATAACCATCCTGATATGATAAGACTCTGTTCGCTGCTTACCACTTCCCTCTGGTTGCTTTATGCACCTTTTGTTTTTGCCCAGGTCGCCTCCACCCCCGATGGCGCTATCGGTGTCAATATCGAAACCCAGATGAGCGACTCGTGGGAACTCACCGGAAATATGACCATTCACCGCACGCACTGGCGCGGGGATGACAACAACCAGGATATGGTCTTTCAGGCTTCGGGGCTGACTTACGACAAAGTACTTGCCGAAGCCGTTGATAATCTGCGCATTCCGGAAGTAGAACTTGCTGGTTTTTCCATAAAACTGGAAGACCGGCAGGTAGAAATACAGTGGTCTTCACCGGTTGTCCCCCAGATCAGTGCTTTTGGTGTAGAGCGGAGCAGCGACGGGGTAAACTGGGAGAAAATCGGCGTTCTTCAGGTAAAGACAAAAGAAACTACGCTGACAGATTTTTCCTTTACCGATCAGTCCCCGCTTTTTGGCACAAGCTATTACCGGTTGAGACAGGAGTACAAAAAGAAAAAAGTGAATTTCAGCGATGTCATTGCACTCGAAAATCTCCCCGCCGGCTGGCATACCACCTACCTGTATCCCAATCCGCTGATTTTCGGTACTGCCATTGAGTTGTTTCTATACAAACCGGCCATGGTACGTATTGTGATTGATGATCCTACCGGCAATCCTATCGGCACGGTCTATTCCAGGCTTACCAGCATCGGAAGCCATCAGGTGGAATTGCAGATGGACGATCTTCCCGGTGGAGAATATATTTGCCGGATTTCGGTAGGAGACCAGCTTTCCCTGCGGAAGATCAGGAAGTAAATCTTGTCGTTCAACAGATACCCCCTCAAAACTCCATATTATAAGCCTTGATGGCCCGGTAGATACAGCTTGCGATATAGATTTGCCCTGTTTCACTGGCAAGGAAGGTCTCTTCTTCAAAGTTGGTAATAAACCCGATTTCCGTCAGTACAGCCGGCATGCCTGAGTGATACAAAACCACAAAAGGCGCCTGTTTGACGCCGCGGTCCTTCCGCCCGATACGCGAGGAATACTGATGCTGCATTTTCTCGGCGAGGCGGGTGCTTTCGTTGCGGAAAACGTTTTTCAGCAGTTTAAAATAAATATATCCCTCGGGTGAACTGGGGTCAAAACCGCCGTACATGTCGGCATAATTGTCTTCAAACAGAATGGCTTCGTTTTCAGCAATGATGGTCTCGTAGTTTTCCTGCCCCTCATTGATACCCAGCACATAGGTTTCGGCGCCGTACCTCGATTTGACCTTCAGCGCATTGCAGTGAATGCTGATAAAAAAATCGCCCTGATTGTCTTTCGCAATCTGAGCTCTTTTGTGCAGCGCGATAAACTTGTCCGTATCGCGGGTAAGCACAACGTTGAGTTCGGGCATACTTTCATTCAGAATGCGCTTCAACTGGAGAGCGACATTGAGGGTGATATTTTTTTCATAATATCGCTCCCCGACGGCACCGGGATCTTTTCCCCCATGGCCCGCATCGATGATGACAGTTCGGATCGGGCCCTCCCCCTGCGGGCGGGAAGGAAAATTCCACGAAGTAATAAAGACAGCAGGAAGTACGCAGAGACAAAGGAGAAGGAAAATTCTGTTCATGGAAAGGAGTTTTTCTTACGAAGCCAACCTTTTCTTTTTGCAGACACACTATTGTTGGTTGAATAAAACTTAGTTTGTGAATTCATGTATATTTGCATCCCGGAAAAGCAGCCGGAAATCAACATAAGGAGATTGTCACGCACCAAATACATATTCAGCCACTACAAATTAATAGGATTTTTCCTAAAAAATATAATTTTGGTAGTGTTGCTGATGAAGGGAGGAATTCATTCCCTTCACGCACAGACAACCACTCCGCCCGACTCCGTTTCCACTCAGGCAACACCCGCCGACAGCCTGCCTGTACCCCCTGCAGATAGCCTTGAAAACCGCATAACCGCCTTTTCTCCCTCCGGAGATTCCACGCAGACAGCAGTACCTGACCGCCGCACCATTTATCTCGATTCGCTGGAAGCTGCCAGCGACCTAAAAGCTGAAGTAACCTACAAAGCGGCGGATTCCATTGTATTTGATGTAAAAAAAGGCGTATTGTTTTTGTACGAAAATGCAGAACTCAATTACGATGAAATTGCCCTCAAGGCCAAAGAAGTGCGGGTGGACATAGACCAGCAAACCCTCTACGCCAATGGCGTAACCGACAGCCTGGGCAATTACCTCGGTGCGCCCGAATTTACCCAAAGCGGGGAAACCTATCAGTCCAGAGCCATTTCCTACAACTTCAAATCGCAAAAAGGAAGAGTCGTCGAAGGCCGTATGGTCGAATCAGAAGGGTTTGTACTGGCAGAAGTAGCCAAATATCACCCCGACGGCACCTTTCACGGTCTCAATGGAAAATATACCACCTGTAATGCCGAGCACCCGCATTATTATATTCGCTCCCGAAAACTAAAAATGCTCCCCGATGACAAGCTCATCAGCGGCCCGCTCAATATCGTCATTGCAGATTTTCCCATCCCTGTTGTCATTCCCTTCGGATTTGTGCCCAATAAAAAAGGGCAGAAAAACGGGCTGATCCTTCCCCAGTACGGAGAGGCACAGGACAGAGGGTTTTTCCTCCGCAACATTGGCTACTACTGGGGGATAAATGACAATTTTGACCTGAGGCTTGAAGGAGATATTTATACCCGCGGTGGCTGGCGCCTGGGCGGAAGCACTACCTACAACGTCAGGTATAAGTTCAACGGAAGGATGAGTTTCCAGTACGGGGTAACCCGGTTTAACGAAAAAACAGATCCCGATTTTCAACGCACCTCTGCCTGGACCCTTACCTGGAGCCACAACCAGCCCATTGATCCTACTGCGCGTATTTCGGCTTCGGTAAATATATCCTCTTCCAACCGCTTCCAGCGGCAGATCAGCTACAACCAGAACGATTTTTTTACCAACAACCTCAACTCATCCATCAACTTTCAGAAAAACTTCAACAACCTCCCCTTTAGTTTTAACCTGGGGGTACGACACCAGCAGGATTTGAACAAGGAAACCATGAGCCTTCAGTTTCCGGAGCTAAACTTCAACATGAACCGCCAGACACCGTTTCGGAATATCAGCAACAAAAATTTCAAATGGCTTTCCCAGTTGGGGATCAACTACAGCATGCAGGGCCGCAATTCGCTGGAAACCGTTCCCGACACCCTGATTGACGATATTCTGCTTCACCCGGGAGACTCGCTCGACTGGATCATTGTCGAAGGCGGGGACAGCATCCTCACCAAAAGGCTTGGCTCATCTTTCTACTCCAACGGAATGCGCCACAATGCTTCCACCTCCACCACCATTAAACTCTTCAATTACCTCAATATTTCGCCCAATTTCACCTACTCCGAATACTGGTACACCGAAACACTCCAGAAAGAATGGGACCCCGAAGCACAGCGCATCAGAGAATCAACAGCCGCCGGTTTTGTCAGAGCTTATGACTTTAATACCTCTCTAAGTGCCACGACCAACTTCTACGGAATTTATGTATTGCCCAAAACCCGAAGGCAAATTGCTTTCCGGCAGCGTTTCAGCCCAAGTGTTTCCTACAACCTGAAACCCGACTTTTCTGATCCCCGATGGGGCTTTTTCCGGGAAGTTCAATCTGATACCACCGGAACCAAAACCCAGGTTTACAGCATATTTGAGGATGGGATATATGGAGGGCCTTCGAGAGGAGAAAGCCAGTCGCTCAATTTTAGCCTTTCCAGTGTACTCGAAATGAAATACCGGAAGAAAGAGAGTTTTGAGGAAGACTTTGATGAGAAGGAAGACAAATTTGCCCGAACCAATATTCTCGACAATATCGGCGTGAGCACCAGCTACAACTTCGCAGCAGACAGTTTTCAGCTTTCGCCCTTCAACCTGAGAGCGCGAACCAGCCTTTTAAATAATAAAATAGATCTCAATGGTTCGATGACGCTTGACCCCTACGTGTTTGCCCCTGATGACGTGGCTGTGCCATTCAAACCACCCGCAGCCAGAAGACAAAACGTGCTGATGATTCAGGAAAACGGAGAACTCGGGCGAATCACCCGGGCGCAAATCAGCCTTTCTACGTCGTTTAGTTCCAAAAGAAAAGGCGGCCAAAAGACCCGTTCCGATGAATTTGACGAGGTGGAATACCGCGAAGTAATGAACAGCCTTTACCAATACGTGGATTTTGATATACCCTGGACCCTGCGTTTTCGCTACAACCTGAGTTATTCCAAACCCGATCTCAATGAGGCGCGGATAACCCAGACAATGAACTTTGACGGAGATGTCAATTTTACCCCCAAATGGAAAATCGGTTACAGCAGCGGGTTTGACATAGAAAAACTGGAGTTTACCAATACCCGGATTTCTGTTTTTCGCGACCTGCATTGCTGGGAAATGTCATTCTCATGGATTCCCTTTGGGGCACAAAAAAGTTATTCGCTGACCATCAATGTCAGAAGTTCAACTCTGAAAGATTTGCGGCTAAGCAAAAACAATTACTGGCAGGACAGGTTCAGAGGGTTGTAAACCTGAATGGAAAACTATATGATCAGAAAGGGCTGCATATTGGGGGTTATATGGGCTGCTTTGTCAATGACTGGTTTTGCCCAAAAGGTGCTTATTCCCCTACCCGATCCCAACATCAGCGTCTATCCGCTCCAACTAATTAATTCGCCCTGCCCTGAGTCAGGACTGGCCATTTCCCCGGATGGAGAATACCTGATTTTTGCCTCTTCCCGGGGCGGAAATCCATGGAATGAACCCTTCAAAGGATCAGGCAACGATACCCTCACACTTTGGGACAAAGACCTTTGGATCAGCCATAAATACTGTGGCGAATGGCAACCGCCCCAAAGCCTGCCCCATGGCATCAACACCTCGCTCAGCGAAGATGAGCCGTTTGTCGCCGCCGACGGCAAAACCCTGTTCTTCCAAAGCTGGAATTACCTCTGGGAACAAACCGGCGGCCCTTATTATCAGACCCGTTTTCACGGCAACAACAATCCGCCGATAACCCGCGGAATGGGGACAAAACTGACCAGTCTGATGAAAAACTTCGATCAGACCGGAGGGATTTCTCTTACTCCGGATAAAAAAACACTCTGGCTGGTAGCAGGCAAACCCGGCCAGGCACAAATGGATATATATTCCATCCAAAAGATCGGCAGGAAGTGGAAAAAAATCAGTAGATCACCCCTGAGCACCCCAGAAAATGAGCGGAGCATATTTATCCTGGAAGACGGACAGACCCTGTTTTTTGCCTCATCAGGGTATGAAGGGTTTGGCGGGCTGGATATTTACCAGACGACCCTCGATGAAAACGGGCAGCCCGGTGTCATTATCAACCTCGGCCCTGAGGTCAACACCGCAGCAGATGAATTTGGATTTGTCACCACAGGGTGCGGGGAAGAAGCGTATTTTATAAGGGAAGGCAATGTTTACTGTGTGGACTTCAGAAAAACATCAGGCTGGCCACGGCCCTGAAATAATTACAATTTTGCGGTTTTAGCCATTCATTTTCTTATCAGGAATTTACTATTTTTGCGTCCTTTCCTTTCCCTTCTATTTTTTACAGTAAGATTTGTAAAACGAAATATGAAATTCCGTTTTGTCATTCACTATCATACCCAATGGGGACAAAGGCTGTTTATCAGCGGCTCATCTGAAAATTTAGGCGAATGGGATACCTCACGGGCCGTTCCCCTCAACTACATGGAAAATGGTCGTTGGGAATGGGAAGGAGAATTTGAGGCTCCCTTCGAATACAAATATTTTATCCTCCACGAACCCTCAGGCCACATCTCCTGGGAATGGGGCAATAACCGCACCGCAGGCTTACCGGGCAAAGGATTCGGGCGAATTGACTACCTCGATTTCTGGCGCCCTGAAAAGGATCTGGAAAATACATTCTACACCTCCGCCTTTACCCGTGCGCTTATGAGCAGGGAAACCGACGCCGAAACCGTCGGTGATTTCCCCCCGGCACCGGATGCAGGTACGGTCTATCATATCCGCCTGTTTGCCCCCCGGGTCAGTGAACATCACAGAATCTGCATATCCGGAAATCACCCTGCGCTCGGAGAATGGAAGGAAGAAAAGGCGGTAATCCTCAATGACCACCACTTCCCGCTGTGGGAAAAGCATATCCATCTTGCTTCCAAACCCGGAATCATCGAATACAAATACGGCATTTACGATACTGAAGCGAAAAAATCGTCGCATGGGAAGCCGGAGAAAACCGCCAGTTGTACCATTTGCCCGAGAGAGGCAAAAAGACAGCGGTTGTTATTACCGACATTAAATTCCGCTACGAAAATCCTTTCTGGAAAGCCGCGGGCGTTGCTATACCGGTATTTTCCCTGCGAAGTGAAAAAAGCTGCGGCGTAGGTGAATTTGCCGACATCAGCCTGTTGGTGGACTGGGCTGTGAGAACAGGCATGAAACTCGTGCAGATTCTGCCTGTCAATGATACCGTAGCCACACATACCTGGACAGATTCCTATCCCTACGCGGCCATTTCTGTATTTGCCCTTCACCCCATGTACCTTTCTCCGGAGAAAATGGGCAGACTGAAATCCGCCAAAGAAATGAAGGCTTTCGAAGAAAAAAGGCAGGAACTCAACGCCATGCCTGAGGTGGACTATGAAGCCGTCATGAGCCTGAAGTCAAAGTATTTCAAACAACTTTACGATCAGGAAAAAAAGAAATTCCTCAAAGACCCCGGCTTCAATCAGTTCCTCGATGCAAACCGTGAATGGCTTTTGCCTTACGCGGTATTTTCTATGCTCCGCGACCGCTACCACACACCCGATTTTTCCCGGTGGCCCGAATTCAGCACCTATAATGCCAGCGAAGCTGAAGCTTTTGCCTCGCCCGATACAACGCATTACGATGACATTGCCGTTCATTATTTTATCCAGTATCACCTTCACCTCCAGTTGAAAGAATCTGCCTCCTATGCAAGGCAGCATGGCGTTGTGCTCAAAGGCGATATACCCATTGGCATTTACCGCCACAGTGCCGACGCATGGACTTCACCTCAACTGTACAAAATGGACGCGCAGGCAGGAGCGCCCCCCGATGACTTTGCCGTGACTGGCCAGAACTGGGGTTTTCCTACCTACAACTGGGAGGAAATGGCGAAAAACGGATTTGCCTGGTGGAAGCAGCGGCTGACTCAGCTTTCCGATTACTTCGACGCATTCCGTATAGACCATATTCTCGGCTTTTTCCGGATATGGGAAATCCCCGGCCACGCCGTAGAAGGACTGCTCGGTCAGTTTAATCCATCTCTGCCCTTCAGCCGCGAAGAGCTCGCCCGGTACGGACTGCATTTGGACTACGAGCGGTTTTGCCAGCCTTATATCACCCGCCAGATTGTGGGAGACTTTTTTAGAGAATACGCAGAACGCGCTGCCGCTGAGTTTCTCGAAATGAGCCGCAATGGTCGATTCCGCCTTCAGGAGCCCTTTCGCACGCAAAAGGCGGTGGAGGCCTACTGCCAGAAAAAGCAGACTGAAAGTCCAGAGAATCAGGACTACTACCAACGGGCCAAAAATGCGCTCTTCGGACTGATTCAGGAAGTGATTTTCCTCGAAGTGCCCGGCAGCAACGGCCAGGCCTTTAACCCGCGGATTGCGCTGCACTTTACCCGGTCATTTGCTGACCTGGAGTACGGAACCCAGCAGGTACTCAACAAACTGTACGACGATTATTTTTATCGCAGACATGAGTGGTTCTGGCGCGACCAGGCCATGGTAAAACTCCCCGCGCTGAAAGCAGCCACCGATATGCTCATCTGTGGAGAAGATCTCGGCATGGTGCCCGCGTGTGTACCCGGGGTGATGGACGAACTGGGCATACTGAGCCTGGAAATCCAGCGGATGCCCAAAAACCCTGAACGCGAATTTGGCATGCCGGAGGAAGCGCCGTATATGTCGGTTTCGTCACCTTCGAGTCACGATATGTCCACGATCAGAGGCTGGTGGGAAGAAAACCGGATCAAAACGCAGCGGTTTTTCAACCATATCCTCGGCTATGCAGGCGAGGCCCCCTATTTTTGCGAACCCTGGGTCTGCCGGGAGATTATCGACCGGCACCTGAAATCACCCAGCATGTGGACGGTGTTCCCGATCCAGGATTTGGTGGGGATGGATGGAAAAATCAGGCGGGAAGATCCCCATTCGGAGCGAATCAATGTACCTGCCAACCCGAAACACTACTGGCGGTACCGGTTCCACATTCCATTTGAGCAGCTTCTGAAAATGGACGAATTTAATGACTACCTGAAAGAAATGATCCGCCTCTCGGGCAGGAATCTGGCCGTGTAGTGGATACCTATTTCAGCGGGCAAACCGGCACCATATTGAGCGGAAGTAATCCCTTCTCTCCCAGATTAATGACTTCGAGCATGCGGTTGCCGGAGACTTTGAGCACACTTTGCACCTGAAGGCTGCCGCGGATAGCATTGGCCGTGGGGGCAAGGATTGCCGAAGTTTGCAACTGCGCAAGGCGGAAGCTGATTTCAGGCGTTTTTCCCGGCTCACTTTTGTCGATCCGGCCCATAAACTGCGGCTGCCCGAGGTTGGCCTGAGCAACCAGTTCGATATTAAACAGCACATAGTCTTCCGACTCCACAACATCCATTGGCAGATAAGCGAGGGAGATGGTGTCATTTCCATTCATACAGAAAATATACCGACCAAATTCCTCCGGAGTTACGAGCTGATGATTGATACGAATTTCAAGCTGTCCCGGCTCCATTTCCGGCTGTTGAGCCCTGACAGCCACCATACAGAAGAGCAAGAGCGATAAAACAAAACAAACAGGTTTCATAGCATAAATGTACACGATATTCGGATATTCTCCGAATGGAGCTACCAACATTGCGCATTTACGCCCTGCGGCGCAACTCCACTCAATAAAACTTCTCTCCTCTGCTCAGTTTCTCCAGAATAGCCAACATCCTGCGCTCCCGCGTCTCCGGCTTTTTGGCAGTCTGAAGCTGGAAGGCGACGTAATAGGTATTGGTTTTGTTGAGTGTCTGGAAAAATGCCAGGGCGTCGGGATCTTTTGCCAATAATTTCATAAAGTCATCGGGTACTGTAATATTGGCCGGACTATCGTAGGCAGTGTCCCACCTGCCATCGGCTTTGGCGGCTTCAATTTCTTTCCAGCCTGAGGGCTGAATCCGTCCTTCCTGTTCGAGGCGGGCGATATGTTCGCGGTTGCGTTTTGACCACAAACTCTTTTTCCTGCGGGGAGTAAATTTTTGCAGGTAGGAAAGTTCATCGTATTTGTTGGTCTGACTGTCTATCCAGCCATAACAAAGAGCTACATCAAGCGCTTCGGCGTACACGATGGTTTCTACGCCCGATCCTTTTTTGTAGAACTGCATCCAAATCCCATCACACTGGTCGTGGTTTTGGGAAAGCCATAACTCAAAATCATTCTGAGTGGGAAAAGGCAGAATCGGGAATTCCTTTGCGGGTTGTTTTTTCATGAACTGTGAAGTTAGTGATGCTTTAAACAATTTGGATACTCAGCCGTTTTCCCAGCCCGGCCTCAATGATTTTTTTCAGGGTCAGAAAGTTCGATATCCGATTTTTTGAATTTTTCAGCACAAATAATGTTTACTCGTACCACTTTTTGAGCCAATTGTTCCTGGTCAAACCAGCTAACACCTGTGACTTCTTTCATTAATCAATTCTGATATGTCGTTTTTATCAAGGATACTGTATTCCGAATAGTACAACCGGATCCACATCGTATGGGTAAAACACCTTCTCCCCCTGAATAATCCTGAGCGTAAATACCAGTATTACGCCGTGACGCATCATTACCCATAACCTCAATCTGGTCAAATTCCCGGATATCTTCATTAATAATTTAAAATGCGGGTGCTTCTCCGAATAGTTATTTCGGCTCTGAAAAAAACTTTTAAAATCAATTACCCGTGATTCGCCATTGTTAAACAGGCACGACACCATAAATCCATCTACTTCATTAATTTTTAAAATTTTGGGGATACTGCGCAAACCTTTCATATAATTACTTATCAGGGTTAAATTCATTCCATTTTGAAATGAGGAATTCCTGGTTTTTACTAGCCCATTCTATGACGCGTTTTCTCTGTTTAACCGGAAGTTGTCCTCGATAGGTTTTAGAGGCATGTTTTCAACTGGTTTTCACCAAAGATAAAAAAAAATTGACTATTTAGTCAACATTTGTTATTGTTTTTTCCTGGCGAATTCGTTTAGTTTAAGTTCTTTTATTCCTCAAAATAATCCAATGAAACCTATAATCCCTGTTATTCTCATTAGTTTTTCTTTCCTCTCCTGTGCTGCCCAAAAGCCTGCTGCACGCCTGATCGTTCGCGGTGATGATATAGGCTACGCGCACTCGGGTAATATAGCTATCACTGAAATCCTGTGGGAGGGATTTCAATCTTCCTATCAGTTCGCTCGTCCCCTCTCCTGGTTTCCCGAAGCGGTTCGCATGCTCAAAAAAATCCGGCATTGATGTGGGCGTTCACCTGGCGATTGCAGTGAGTGGGACAATATCAAATGGCCCCCTGACCGATTGCCCAAGTATTACGGATGAAGACGGCTATTTTTATCCTATGGTATTTCCCAACGCAACCTATCAGACTAAAGGCGTTATGGACAATGAATGGAAAATAGAAGATATCGAGAACTTCGCGCCCAGATTGAAACGGCTCTCCGCCACCTGCCTCAAATCCAGCCACGTCTCTGCGCACATGGGATGCACCCGCCTGAGTGAAGAAGTGAAGGCATTGGAAAAAGGCTGGCGCACGAATACGAAATAGATATTGACCTATCTGAATATCGAGGTAGAATCAGTGGTCTGACGGACAAGGGTACTTCAGAGGAAAAAATCCAGGATTTCATCCAAATGCTCGGCAAACTCAAACCGGGAAAAACCTACCTGTTTGTCGATCACCCGAATTCTGGACAATGAAGAACTACGCGCAGTTCATCACATCGGATATGAAAATGTGGCAACCGACCGGCAGGGAGTAACTGACCTTTTCACCAGCGAAAAAGTAGAAAGCGGTTATCTGCCAGAAAAGGTATTCAGATTATTGGCTACAGGGAGATCTGGAAGCCATAGTATACTCAAACGAAGTGGTTTGCAAACCATCAACTTTGATAGGAGCAGCTTACGAATTCACGAATATAGATCGAATACAAACAAGTTTTCAGCAAACCGCTTTCCGGTTAGTATAATTGCAGATATTCTACATCTGTAGGCGCAGGTCTTTGAGTTCTGATTGAGCTCGTGCGCGAAAAACTGCGCTTTAACTGTCCCCAGCGGAATCTGCAATTCTTCCGCTACTTCTTCATAGGACAGCTCTGGAAGTATCGCAGATTAACAGCACACGATATTTTTCGAACTGCAAACGCTCAATCGCCATTTTGAGATAACGACGGCGCTGATCCTTTAACATGCTTTCATTGGGATCAAGATCTTCCGGTCTTCATCAAATCGCATGGAAGAACCGTCGTCCCCCTCTACAGGCGCGTCGAAAGAGACCGTCTGCACCCTCTTTTTACGGATATAGTCAATGCAGTTGTTGGTAGCAATGCGAAACAGCCAGGTAAGAGAAGGCAAATTTGGAATCGAATTTATCGATGAATTGAAGGCTTTGGCAAAGCTGGGTCAGATCCTCCGGCATCATCGGGATTTTTGACCATCTTCAGGAGCATATAATATGCCGACTTACGGTATTTTTTAAGCAAAGTCTGAATGCATTCGGCTCTCCTCTTTTCGCTGCCGCCACAAGATCGCGGTCTTCTTGCGTATTTTGGAACTTTGGGTGTTAAGATCCATGGAAGCTTTCTGATTAGTCAATTGGAACGGCTGATGGTGTAGATAAAAACAAAAAATCCAAAACAGGATAATACCAGATACGACGCTGCCCCAACTTTCCCCCAATATGCTCCTTAATACCCCACTAATGAAAATTCTTATGATATATAACGCAAAAAATGGCCAACCTGTTAGGTCATTTGCTAAAACAAACCCGCCAAACAGATAAAATCCGGCATGCGAAAGGTGGAAAATCCCCAAAATTATTTTTGTTTTTGCCGAATAACCGGACGAACTACTAACATGCCGTAACTTCTGCCTGAACCAGGCTTTCCACGTCTGTTTCGGATCAGAATATACCAACCCTTCTCTGGCAATCATTACACCTGTTGTTTCGGGTATGGCATACGCATTGACCAGCAGGTCATCATCACCGGAAAGCCTTTGGCGAAAGGCTTCAAAGCCGCCATTTTTTTCAAAGAAAGTCCGGGTATATGCCAAATTCCTCCCTACTCCCATATAGGGTAAACCCCTGACAGCCAGCCCGATATACTGAAACACGGCATAAGTCGTCTCAAACTGAATCAACCGGTTGAGCCAACCCGGAAAAACAAAATAAGGGCTTAAGCCCAGTACAAGTTCTGTTTTGCCGGTAAAGCAGCGGTTGATTTCTTCCAGCCAGCCTGGTCCCGGCTGACAATCGGCGTCTGTGAAAGCCAGGTGTTCATTTGCGGCTTCTCTTATTCCCGCTGTCAACGCCCATTTTTTGGGTGACCACCCGGGCGGTGTCTCAGTTATCTCCAGTACCCGCAGTCTTCTGTCTCCGATTCCGTCCAGATAGGCCTTACTGTCGTCATCACTTCTGTCAAGCACAACAATCACCTCAAAATCAGGGTATTGTAAGCTGAGAACCGCAGGAATATGCTTTCTCAGGTTGGAGGATTCGTTATGTGCGGCAATGATAACAGAAACTGGCCGGGCAGGTAGGCTCTTGTTGACGGGCCGGATTTTCATCCACCCTGTAAATATCCATATCTGAATAGTCAGATAAACGAATACAGATATTGCCATCAACCCGACCATAGCGGCTGGCTATTGTTCTTTGTAAATCACTGCCAGCAGCGTCTGTCCCACTGCCTGAAGCGTTTCTTTGGAGATGGCCTCAATATCATCTCCGTGGGTATGCCAGTGTTTGAAAAATCCCCTGCCCTCGGGCTGATCGATGATATCTATTGTACCTACGTTTCCTCTTACACTTATATACACATGATCGTCGATAATAGGGTCAGTTCGCTGAATAGAAAAATACTGTCCGAAGCCCAGCAGGTGCGCCTGATGCCAGACTTTTTCAACTACATTGGGGGCATATTGGAGCGAGTGGCCTTCCTTGGAGAAAATGGCGTCTTTGGCACCAACCATATCGAGGTTTATACCATACATGGCGGTGTAATTGGGTTTATGTTTGTTTTGCGCCCAGTATTGAGAGCCCAGGCAGTAAGAATTGGGGACATCCGAATTGCCATAATCCTCGGCATCCCAGAAAAAAATATCAACTCCCACCTGAGGGGCTTCCTGCCCGATGATACGGGCAATTTCCAGCAACACCCCTACCCCGCTTCCTCCGTCGTTGGCGCCGGGGATGGGTTCGTCTTTTCTGACAGAATCTTCATCGGCAAAAGGGCGGGTATCCCAGTGGGCTGTCAGCATGATCCGGCGTTGTTTTTCAGGGTGAAACGAGCCGATGATATTGATCATGTTCAGGGGTGTATTGTTAAAAGCCTGAACCACAGCCGGCTGCGTCGTTACCTGAGCACCAGCAGCTTTTAATTCGGCGATTATCCAGTCGGCACAGGCAGCATGGCCCGCAGTATTGGGAACCCGTGGGCCAAAAGAAAGCTGTTTTTCAATGTGGGCAAAGGCATTTTCGGCCTGAAAAGCCGGAATAGGAATGTCCTTGGCTACCGGTGGGGTTTCCGGTGTTTTTTTATTTTCCGTTCCCCCGTTACAGGCGAAAAGAAAAAGGGCGATCCCTCCTGCCAGCAGCAAAAGGGATCGCACGATGGGTATGGAAAGTTTATTGTTCATAATACCAGTCGGTACCTTCTTTGGTGTCCTCCAGTTTGATTTTTACCTTTGCCAGTTCGTCGCGGATCAGGTCTGAAACGGCCCAGTTTTTATCCTTCCGGGCCTGCCCTCTGAGCTGAAGAATGACCCCCATCAGTCCGTCGATTGTATCTTTCGCCTGATTGTCTTCGCCACCTTCCACACTCATGCCGAGCCAGTCGGTGAATACATTCAGGAAAAACTGGCGGAAGCTGTTGAAAGTGTCAGGATTGACAGCAAAACCCGCCGCTTTATCCTTAAACAACTGATTGATTACCGGAAGGGTATCAAACATCCGGGCGATCACTCTGGCTGTATTTAGGTCATCGTTCATGGCAGCGGTGACATCAGCGGCAAAGGAAGTCAGATTTTCCTCAAAGGCGGGATTCACGGCTACGGCACGGGTATCGGGCCTCAATGGCATTCAGGCGTTTGATGGTGTCGAGCATCCGGCTCTAGTGCCTTATCGGAGGCCTGTAGTGCCAGATTGGAGAAGTCCAGTACTCTGTAGTGAGCCTGAAGGATAAAAAGCGAATATTGGCGGGGAATAGGCCTGTTCCAGCAGCGGGTGATCGCCAGACAAAAAACTGTTTCCAGGCTGATCGCATTTCCCCCAGCGATTTTCCCATCTTTGTCCTTCGTAGGTGATCATATTGTTGTGGAGCCAGTACTTTGCCTTCGCCATGTTGTTCTGCGCGGCAAATGGCAGTTGCATGCATTTGACTGGGCGATTTCGGCTTCGTGGTGCGGGAAAATAAGGTCCATTCCGCCTCCATGAATATCGTATTTTACCCCCAGGTACTTGGTGCTCATTACCGTACATTCGATATGCCATCCGGGAAAACCCACGCCCCAGGGAGAGTTCCAGCGCATGATATGCGACGGGCTTGCGTTTTTCCACAGGGCAAAATCGGCGGGGTTGCGTTTTTCGCCCTGGCCTTCGAGGTTGTCGCGGGATTCAGCCATCATATTTTCCAGGTCGCGGCCGGAAAGGATGCCGTATTTAAAATCCTTGTTGTAGGCCGCTACGTCAAAATACACCGAGCCATTGATTTCATAGGCGTATCCGTTGTTGAGAATTTCCTGAATCGCCTCAATCTGTTCGGTAATATGACCGGTTGCGCGGGGTTCGATGCTGGGACGAAGGAGATTAAGCGCAGTCATATCCTCCACATAGGAATTGTAATACCGTTGCGCCACTTCCATCGGCTCCAGTTGTTCGACCCTGGCCTGTTTTTCCACTTTGCTGTCCCCTTCGTCTGCATCATTTTCGAGGTGGCCTACATCGGTAATATTTCGCACATAGCGAACCTTATAACCCAGATGCTGAAGGTAGCGGAATAAAGTATCAAAAGTAATAGCTGAGCGCGCGTGCCCCAGGTGGGCATTGCCATATACGGTAGGGCCGCAGACATACATACCCACAAACGGGGGTTTTAGAGGCTCAAATACTTCTTTCTTTCGGTTGATCGAATTATAAATGGTCAGTGATTCCATAAAAAGCAGCCCTTACGGGCCAGGTTATCGGTCATTCAATATTTCGGGCAAATATACAATTTTTACGGTACCAGATGGTAAGTCGCCTGTATGGGGTAATGATCGGACACACCGGAGTGAACAATTTTGTGGTTCACGGCCATCAGTTCGTTTGTATGATATTGATAATCAATGCGAACACCCAGAAATCCGGCCAGCGGATACGTCCATCCCAATCCATTTCCGGCTTCGGTGAAGCTGTCGGAAAACCGTTGACGAAACTGATAGCCGATATGGGTATGCGGGGGAGAATTAAAATCTCCTGCAATGACCATGGGATAGGGATAATCGTTTGTTTTTTGCAGCACCTGATTTACTTTTTCCTGCTGGAGGGGCAATACAATATTGATGCGGTTCCACACGCCTTTGAACTTATCTTTTACCTCATCATTTTCTTCCAGTGTCTGAGCAGCCTGGAATGAGCTGAGATGGATATTGCCCACCCCAACTTTTCCCAGCGGGGTTTCGACTGTAGCCAGAATACCGCTGTTGATCTCTTTTCTGGGGAGAAACATGGTATCGATATCCACGATCGGGTATTTGGAGAAAATGACGGCTCCGTGAATATGGACAGGCAAATGGACAAATTCTGCGTAGGGCATTTGCAGTTTTTCTTTCAGATAATCGAGTGAGTGCACATTACCATCCAGTAAATGGTTGCGAAATTCCTGAAGGGAAATCACATCTGGGTTCATGCTGACGATCAGGGCGGCAACGGTGTCTATTTTTGCAGGCTCAAAATCGAAGGTCCCCACATTAAAGGAGGCGACAGAAAGACCGCCGGAAGCTTCCACCGGGCGATTCTGAAAAGAAATATCTTTACCTGCGACCCAGCCACAACAAAAAATAGCGGCCAGAGAAACTGCCGCCCACCGGGCTGATTTTTTGAAATAGTAGAAAAAAAACAGCACAAATACCGGGAACAAAAACGGAAGGACAGCGGGAATAAGCTGAATAAAAGGGAGGAGAGAAACATCCACCCAGGGAGCCAGCGATCCCAGAAGTGTGATTGTGCACAAAAGCAGGAACAAGCCGGTAAACAAGAGGTAGAATAATCCGCTATTCTTTTTTTTCATCCTCTTTCTGGCTTGAAGCTTTAAACAAAATTTCTTTTTCTTCTCGGGTCAGGCTTTCGTATCCTTTTGCATTAATTTTATCAAGAATATCATCTATTACTTCCTGGCTAACGGACGACTTCCGGTCCGTTTTGGCTCCGCCAGCGCGTTGTGTTTCCCGGGCAGCGCTATAACTGACCGTCATTTGAGTCTTAGCCTGGGATTTGGATTGGGATTTGGGTTTGCTATCCTGGTAATAGGACCAGATAATGTCTGTGATGTCCCAGCCCCGTCTTGTTCCATAAACATATAAAAAGCCCATTAATGCAGCAGCCATAAGGGCGATACCCAGAGGGGTAAAAAAGCCTGCCCAGACCAGTTCTATACCCAGAAGTGCAATTCCCACCCAGACGATTTTTACCTGACCAAATAAAAACAGTTGAATCGGATAACCGGGGACTGTGGTAATTGACGAAATCACCAGAACCATAATCAGTGGAAGCAAACCCGAGACGTGAAACAGATTGGTATTAAGGGCCGAATTGGGCAATGCAGCCGCCAGCACATCATGCGTTTGGGCGGGAATAGTCGAATGAACAGAAACATCGGCATTGGAGGCCGGGGGAACGGCTGTATCCAGGGAAAGCAGCGAAGAAAAAATAATGGTTACCAGTCCAATGACCGGAACGGCCAGGATCACCAGCCGGCGGGTTCGCTGTTCGCCCAGCAATTGCTGGTGAATACGGCCAAAAGCATACAGGATCAATCCGTTGACCAGAAGCCGAAGTACATCAATGCGCACCATAAACAGCGGCCAGGTGATAATACTCCAGGGCTGGGAAAGCCATGACTTTAGCGAATACGGCAAAGCAAGTGAAAACATCAGAGACTCATAACTGGCTTTCTTATCCATCACGGCAAACACCGTAAGGATCAGCAACTGAAGCAAAAAACCTCCTGCCATCAAGACAATCATCCACCCAACAGTCTGATGCCGGTTAAGAAAATCTTTGAGCTCTTTTTGGACGTCCATGAAGTATTATACGTATTTTCTACTCTAAAAAGATGCCTGATTTTTCGGCGAAACAAATTTAATCATTGTTGGCCGAACCACAAACCCCATTTAGTTTCGGAGAAAGGGGAAATATTGTTCCAGATAAAAAAACAAAACACCCGCCATCATTCCTGCCAGGTGGCCAAAGTGTGAGACATTGCTCATTTCTGCCACCCCTTCTCCCACGGTCTGTAACAGTGCCAGAATAGCCGAAATTACCGCCGCGCCGATAAACAATTTTTTCGCTTCAATGGGGGAAGGAAAAAGAAGCTGATCCGTGAATCGGGAAACATCACCCCAAATGCCGCCAATACCCCCGAAATCGCTGTGGAAGCCCCCAGCACCGGGTTGTTGGAAGGATCGAGATAGGCCAGCACCAGCGCTGCCACAACCCCGCAAAACAGATAAAATTTCAGAAACCGGCGGGAACCCAGCGCCATTTCAACCGGGACACCGATCGAATACAGGGCCAGCATATTAAACAGCAGGTGAAATATCGTGGCATGGCCAAAAAAACTGGTTACAATCTGATAGGGTTGGAAAGCGAAAAAAGCCTCCGAGGTGCGAAAACCGAGGGCATTGCTTTTTCCCAATACAAAAAACACCTCTAACCAACTGGTAAATGGGAGGAAAAGCACGAGGAAAATAATGACATTGACTATAATCAGGTTTTTTACAACCGGTGTTACTTGTACCATAGTAGTTTATCTGAAGTATTCTTCCAACTCGATCGAGGTGATTACCCGGAAGGTAGGTTTTCCTGAAGGCGAAAATCCGGGTACTTCACAGCGAAACAGATCGGAAGCGATATTTTTCATTTCTATCATACTCAATTTCTGGCTGGAGGTTACGGCAGAGCGGTAAGCAACAGCTTTTGCCACACTCTCCTGCATTCGCTCCGCCACCCGGGTCGCTCCTACCTGGCGGATATCGCTGAGCACCTGATCGACGATTTCCTTTAGTTTGCCGGGAGAAATTCCGGCGGGCATACCATAAAAAATGAGGGTATCACGACCAAACTCCTTCAATTCGAAGCCCATCTGCGACAGTACAGGCTCCGCCTCCTGAATGGCCAGGAAATCTGCCGGCGAAAACTCCATCGTCTGAGGAAAAAGCAGTTGCTGACACGGAAGGCGGTTTTCATTTCCTGCCCGGATAAATTTTTCGTACAAAATGCGCTGGTGGGCGAGATTCTGATCGATTAGATACAACTGGTCTTCCCGTTGCACCAGAATCCACGACAGCATAAACTGGGCGATGACCGCATCTTCGGCCAGCGGAGGACGGGAAGAGGTTGCCGAATCAAACAAACCGCTGTGTCTGGGGCCGGCGGAAGATTTTTCTCGGGGATGATCGCGGACGGAGGATTCTTCCTTCCCATACAAAATATCCCAGTTCATGCCTCCGGGAACGTCGGGTTTGCGGCTCCGGGAAAAACTTCCTACGGTAAGTCCGCTGCCCGATTCGGGTTCAGACTGGTAGATCGTCTGTTTAAGATCAGAATCGGTAAAATCAAATTCGGGGGCCCGGTGGGTTTCGCCCAATCCTCGTTTGACGATGCTTTGAAGCAGCACGTAGAGGGTCCGTTCGTCATCAAATTTCACCTCGGTTTTGGTGGGGTGAATATTAATGTCCACATGTACGGGATCTATTTCGAGAAATATGCAGTAGAAAGGATGCGAATCACCGGGGATAAACTCCTGATAGGCAGCGGCAACCGCATGATGCAGATAATTGCTGCGGATAAAGCGGTTATTGATAAAGAAAAACTGTTCGCCCCTGCTTTTGCGGTAAATGGCCGGGTCGCCGATATAGCCCGAGATTTTTACATATCCGGTAGCTTCTTCCACATATTTGAGTTTGCCTTTGAGATCATTTCCCAGCAAATCGACGATCCGGGTTTCGAGAGAGGAATCCGGCAGGTCATACACCTGCGTGTCATTGTGGTTGAGTGACATCTGTACGCCGGGATTTGCCAGCGCTACGTGGATAAACTCGTTGAGCACATGGCGGGCTTCTACCGGGTTGGATTTGAGGAAGTTGCGGCGTGCCGGGACGTTGAAAAACAGATTTTTCACAGAAAAGACCGTACCCGGAGCTGTGGTACAGGGAGACTGACTTTTAATTTCGCTGGCTTCAATCTGAATTTCCGTTCCCAGTTCTTCCTCATGCTGCCGGGTGCGGAGCCTGACCTGAGCCACAGCAGCAACCGAAGCAAGCGCTTCGCCGCGAAAGCCCAGCGTGCGGATATTAAACAGATCGTCCTGCGTGCGGATTTTGGAAGTAGCGTGTCGTTCGAAACACATTCTGGCGTCCTGTGCAGACATTCCACAACCATTGTCAGAGACCTGAATCAGGGTTTTTCCGGCATTTTTAAGGATGAGTTCGATACGGGAAGCACCGGCATCCACGGCATTTTCAAGCAATTCTTTTACTACAGAAGCAGGTCGCTGGACAACCTCCCCCGCAGCAATCTGATTTGCAATCGCGTCCGGTAATAATTGAATCAGGTTCTGCATACTACTATTCAGCCCAAAATTTACAACTTATTCGCTTGCTGTGAAATTCAGTTGAAAATTTTTACTTGAATTCCTCCTATTTCCTGAATTACCTTCCATAAAAAAGCCCATTCTGATGAAATCTCTACACTTACTATTTCTCCTGATGTTATTTACCCTCCTTCCGGCGGGTTTTGTAGCTGGTCAGTCGCAAAAGTACCACGAATATTACAGCAGAAATACTTTTTTTGCTGAAGGACTGGGGCGTGCGGTAAATTTTTCCTTCAACTATGAAAGAAGGTATATTCCCGGCGAAAATATCAAACTGGGTTTATCGGTGGGTATCGCACCTGATATTCAGCGGGTGAATGTGCCATTGGGTTTGTCAGTGCAGTACGGACCTGGGCCTCATCACCTGGAAGTGGGCGGCGGGCTGGTTTTTCCGTTTGACAGCGAGGTGACGACCCATCGATTTATTTATAACCGGCTGCGGCTTTCACGGGATCAAATCTACACACATGCTTTTATCGGCTATCGCTATCAGCCCGACCTGGGAGGGTTTACGTTTCGCATCGGCTATGTGCCGATGTGGGGAGTGAGGCTCCAGCCGGTGATGGAGCCCTTTTACCGGCTGGGGAAAAAGCTTCAGCATTGGGCTGGGGTAAGTGTGGGTTATTCGCTCAAGAATGCGAATGTGAGATGAGGATTAATGCCGAAAATTATCTTACCTTAGCAAAAGGAACACTGATTCGACAAATGAACACAATTACCGTCAGTCAGATTTATGAATTTTGCCAAAAGGTTGTCCGCCACAACCCACGGGTTTCCCTCAGCACTGCCGCAGTGCTGGGTATAACTATCTATGGTTTCTGCCTTATCCAATTTGTAACCTGGGAATGGATTACCCCCATCCCCGATGCGGACGAACTGGCCCATATCAGCAATCCTACAGCTTCGGAAGTGTATTCGGTTGACGGAAAACTGCTGGGTAAATATTATCTCGAAAACCGCAAAGATGTCACATTCGCAGAAATTCCCCAGCACCTCACCGACGCCCTGATCGCAACCGAAGATGTGCGCTTTTATACCCACGACGGAGTTGACACCCGCAGTCTGCTGCGTGTGTTTTTCAAAACGCTGATTTTCCGCAGCGAATCTGCCGGCGGCGGGAGTACCATTACCCAGCAACTTGCCAAAAATCTGTTTCCACGCCAGTCATTTGCGTTATTTTCCCTGCCTATCAACAAAATCCGCGAGAGCGAAATCGCCCACAGGCTGGAAAAAATCTACTCCAAAGATCAAATCCTGACGCTTTATCTGAATACCGTTTCTTTTGGGGAAAATGTATTTGGAATAGAAGTTGCCGCCAACCGATTTTTCAGCACCACTACCGCACAACTCACCCCCGCTCAGTCAGCCACGCTTGTGGGTATGCTCAAAGCACCAACCGCCTACAATCCACGACTCCATGCAGAAGCCTCTCTGGGCAGAAGAAATGTGGTCATCGGCCAGCTCGTGAAATACGATTACCTCAGCAAAGAAAGCGGCGATACATTAAAATCTGTGCCACTTGAACTGAATTACAGCTACCAGTCGCACAACACCGGACTTGCGCCCTACTTTCGCGAACACCTGCGGCTGGAACTGGATCAGTGGTGCAAAAAAACGTTTAAAAAAGATGGGGCAAACTACAACCTCTATACCGACGGACTGAAGATTTACACCACCATTCACTCCGGTATGCAGCAATACGCGGAAGCAGCAGTAAGTGCCCATATGAAAACGCTCCAGGATGCATTTGACCGAAGCTGGAAAAACCGCAACCGGGAAAAAAGTACCGGAGATATGCTCGGCCAGGCCATAAGGAAAAGTAAACGATATCAGTCATTGGCAAAAAAAGGATATTCTCCTGCTGCGATTGACAGTATTTTCAGCATCCCCGTTCCGATGAAAGTTTTTTCCTGGGAAGGCGAGCAGTCAGTGGAAATGAGTCCGCGCGATTCGGTACTTCACGATGCCTTTATGCTGCACTGCGGACTGCTGGCGATCAACCCGCAAAACGGCCATGTACGCGCCTGGGTAGGCGGAATCAATCACAGCTACTTCCAGTACGACCATGTGACCTGCCTCCGGCAGACAGGTTCCATATTCAAACCTATCGTTTATGCCGCGGCCCTCGAGGCAGGTGAATCGCCCTGTGAGTTTATTTCCAATGAAAAAACCGTCTTTGAGGCATACAACAACTGGGCTCCCAAAAACGCAGACAACGTATATGGAGGCGAATATTCGATGCAGGGCGCACTGGCGCAGTCCATCAACGTGGTAGCAGTCAACCTGATCATGAAAATCGGGGTAGAAAAAGTCATAGACCTTTCCCGGAGACTGGGCATCAGGCACGACCTGCCGGAAGTGCCCTCGCTGGCGTTGGGAGCAGCCGACCTTTCCCTTCAGGAGATGACCGGCGTTTATAGCGCCTTTGTCAACGGCGGCAACTACTACGCCCCGACACATATCCTTCGAATAGAAAACCGGGAGGGGCATATTCTGCTGGAGACTTCCAGCCTTCCGGCGCAGCAGGTATTGAGCGCCCGCACCGCGTCGATGCTCACGTATATGCTCGAAAGCGTGGTCAATGAAGGCACAGCGCGCAGTCTGCGCACGCGGTACGGCCTGAAAAACGACATAGCCGGAAAGACCGGCACTTCCCAATCTCAGGCCGACGGCTGGTTTATCGGAGCCACCCCCGATCTGGTAGCGGGCGCGTGGGTGGGAGCCGACGACCAGCGGGTGCATTTCCCTTCCCTGGCACAGGGGCAGGGAGCCAGCACGGCGCTGCCGGTAGTGGCGCAGTTTTTACAAAAAACCTACGCAGACAAGGAGTTTTCCTATATGAAAAAGACCCCGTTTACCTTCCCTTCGGATGAGATTATGGACGAACTCGACTGCGAAAAATTCTGGTTTCCACTGTCTATGAGCGATTTTCAGGAATGGTGGCAGGCGCAGAAGGAGAAAGAAGCGGAGAAGCGGAAGTGAGAAATGTAAATTCCAAATGACAAACAAGGAATGCCAAATTACAAAGGAATAAGATTTCCCTCCTTTGGAATTTTCCATTTGTCATTCCTGGTATGAATACGACGGCCTCGGCAACTGGGTAAGCAAGGAAGTGGAGCGCAACCTCAACCATGCAGAATTTTTCCATGACGTACGGACAGGTCGCGACCTGTCCGTACCGCGACCTGTCCCTTCCGGGACCTGTCCGTACCGCGACCTGTCCGTACCGCGACCTGTCCCTTCCGCGACCTGTCCGTATCGTATCCTCTTCCCCCAAGCCACAACAGGTCTAAAGTAAAAATTCTGCCTTAAATGTTGTCCGATCTCATCGGAGGTTTTGTACCCGATGGAACTGTGAGGTCGGATGGAATGATAGGTCATCCACCACTTTTGCGATTTTTCATGGAGTGGTTCGAAGTATACAACCCCCTGAACATCTGCCAACTTCTTGCTTCTCTAATCTGACTTCCCCGTAAAGTACGTTGTCAATCCAGGGTAATAAGTGTGAGGTCTGAAATTTTCCGAAAATCAGTATCAGCAGATACTAATGGAAAGTGTAAGTGTAGCGCACTGGCTGCAACAATCGCATCAGGGATTTTTATTCTTAGTGATTCTCTGAGTAATATCGTTTGTTCCCTGATTTCCTCCGTAAGCTCCACCCTGTTACAGTCGGATAAAAAATCACGCATAATGGATTTTTCACCAACAGATAATCCGGCAAAACCGAGTAGTTCTATTTCTGTAATGGTGGTGAAAAAAATATTGTTCCCTCTCATTATCTTGAGGGCCTTTCTATTTCCTTCAAAAAAATGAATAAACACATTGGTATCAACCAAAAGATTATTCCCATTCATCCCGAATTCGTTTTTGATACGCTAAGGGATCCCCAAATTTCCCGGTGATTGTCCCAAAATATTTTTCCCAATCTAATACTACTTTTCGGGGAGGAACCTCTTCGGAGTGTTCGGTTTTTACTGAGGAAACTAAAAATTCAGCAATTTCAAGCCGTTCCCATACGGGCAACACCAGAAGTTTGGAAAGGATTTGTTTGAGATGTGGACTCATTTCCATTTGCTGATTTTTGATTTCAGTTATTTACAAATATGCAGAAAATCATCCATAAAAAAAAGGCGGACACCATACGACCACCAACACCCTCTCCGGCGGGTTTGATAGGAACAACCTGGTCTATCATTACACCGCAGGCACCAATCAGTGGCGACTTCTCACTTCTTACGTCTCTAATCTGACTTTTGATTTCCCTCTGAGCGACCGCATCGCCGGGGCGATTCTGTATATAGGCTCACAGTGCCACTCACCCACCCCCCAAATACCGCACCGCCGCTTCCGCGCACTTCCTGCCGTCAATGGCCGCTGACATGATGCCTCCGGCATATCCGGCGCCTTCCCCGCAGGGGAAGAGTCCCGCAGCTCCCGGATGCATCAGCGTCTCGCTGTCGCGGGGAATTTTCACCGGAGAGGAGGTGCGCGACTCCACGCCCACTACCACAGCTTCGCTGGTGAGATAGCCCTTCATTTTCCTTCCAAACATCTCAAATCCGCCGCGAAGCCTTTCTGCTACCGCAGAAGGCAATACTTCATCGAGGGATGAGGCGGTGATGCCGGGAAGGTAACTACATCCGGGAAGGGTGGCCGACAACTTCCTGCCCACAAAGTCTGTCAGCCGAAGGGCAGGCGCCACTTGTTTTCCCCCACCTGACTGAAAGGCCTTTTCCTCTACAGAAGCCTGAAACCGCATGCCGGCCAGCGCATCATCGCCAAATGTGCCAAACAGCTCCGGGCCCACCTCCACGACGATTCCGCTGTTGGCGTACGGACTATTGCGTTTGGAGGGGGACCAGCCGTTGACTACCACTTCGTTGCCGGTGGTTGCCGCAGGACAGATGATTCCCCCCGGGCACATGCAAAATGAATAAACGCCTCTGCCTTCCACCTGCTGTACCAGCGAATAGGAAGCCGCCGGCAGGTTGGGATGCCTGAGTCCGGTGCAACTGTACTGAATCTGATCGATGATTTCCTGCGGATGTTCGACCCTGACCCCGAGGGCAAATGGTTTTGCTTCGATAGCCAGACCGGACTGAGGGAATAACTCAAACACATCCCGGGCAGAATGTCCCGTGGCGAGAATCAGCCCTTTTATCCGCAATTTTTCTCCGGTGCAGAGGGAAAGGGCAGTGATTTTTCCGCCTACGATCTCCCAGCCGGTAAGCTTCGAATTAAACAGGATTTCTCCCCCGCAGGAAAGGATCGCTTCCCGCATATTCTGGATGATGCCGGGAAGTTTGTTGGTTCCGATATGCGGATGGGTTTCTATGAGGATTTCATCTGTTGCGCCAAAGGCTACCAGGGTTTCGAGCACTTGCCGGGTATCGCCGCGTTTGGTCGAGCGGGTATAAAGTTTTCCGTCTGAAAAGGTACCTGCGCCGCCTTCCCCAAAACAGTAATTGCTCTCAGGATTCACGACACCTTCGCGGGTAATCTGCGCCAGGTCGCGGCGTCGTTCCCGCACGGGTTTTCCTCTTTCAATCAGCACGGGCTTATATCCCCGGGCGATGAGTTCGAGGGCGGCAAAAAGTCCGGCAGGCCCCATACCTACGATATGAATTTCGGGCGCGTTTTGTACATTCTGCAGCGGGAATCCGGGGGAAGGATCAGGCTGGAATGGTTCATCTGCCCAAACTTCAAGCTGAAGTACAAAAACTGGGCTTTTCCGCGCATCCACCGAGCGCCTGACAAGTTTTATCGCGGTAATGCGGTTGGGAGAAATGCCGAGTTTGCGGGCAGCCCGTTTACGGATTTCGCTTTCATCTCCGGCATTTTCAGGAGAGAGTGTTATAGTACAGCTTAGGGCAGCCAAATCAGAAATATCCTTGTTTTTTCCGGTCTTCCATTGCGCTGTCTGAGCGTTTATCATCGGCTCTTCCGCCTCTTTCGGTGATCCGGGTGGCAGAGACCTCCTCGATTACCTCATCGAGGGAAGCGGCTTCCGACAAAAATGCGCCGGTGCAGGTCGCATCGCCGATGGTGCGGAAACGAACCATTTTCTCCTCATAACTTTCTCCGGGCATGAGTGTGATAAACGGCGATTCGGCGAGGAGTACGCCACTGCGGTTGACCACTTTGCGGTTGTGGGCAAAATAGAGACCGGGCAGCGGAATTTTTTCCTGCTTCATATACATCCACACATCCATCTCGGTCCAGTTGCTGATAGGGAATATGCGGAAATGTTCGCCTATATGTTTATATCCATTAAACAAATCCCAAAGTTCTGGTCGCTGGTTTTTGGGTTCCCACTGGCCAAACTCATCGCGGTGGGAGAAAAAACGCTCTTTGGCGCGGGCTTTTTCCTCGTCACGGCGGGCACCTCCGAGACATGCGTCAAACTTATTTGCTTCAATGGCATCCAGCAGCGTGATACTTTGCAGTCCGTTGCGGCTGGGATTGGGGCCTTTTTCTTCCACCGCCCGCCCCTGGTCGATGGAATCCTGCACGTAGGCGACAATCAGCCGTGCACCAATGGATTTAAGAAATTCATCGCGGTAAGTAAGGGTCTCGGGAAAATTGTGTCCCGTGTCCACATGAAGAAATGGGAAAGGAATTTTTCCCGGCCAGAAGGCCCTTCGGGCAAGCCAGGCAATGGTAATGGAGTCTTTGCCTCCGGAAAATAACAGAGCAGGTTTTTCAAACTGAGCTGCGGTTTCACGAATCACATAAATCGCTTCGGATTCGAGTTGTTGCAGGTGGCTAAGTCTGTAATCAGGCATATATGAATCGCAAACTTTTCATAAAATTGATGGGTAAACCGCAATTTTCCTAAACAAAATCACGAATTCTTACACCTGGGCGTTATCTGTAAAAAAACACCGCTCCGAATAATTGGCAAATATGTTCTAATTTTACCCCGATCCTATATCCGCAAGACGAAAGATCATTATGAAACAAACACTTATATATCACACCCAACTTTCCCTTAAAGATGTTATGCGGGCCATGGAAGAGAATGGCGAAGGGTTCCTGGCTGTCGTGGATGAATCCCAAAAGCTGATCGGAACGCTGACCGACAGCGATATCAGGAGGGCCATTCTGAATAATTGTACCCAGGTGATTGATATGATTAACCGCGAACCGGTTACGCTCCTTCACGGAACGGCACTTTCACCTGGCTCCGGAGCCGAGCGCCCGCGACAAAGCCGGTATATACCCGTCATAGACGACTCGGGCATCCTGCTGGATCTTCTCCCTGTGAGCGGACAGTTGCTCAAATCGCGCCCCAACAAGGTGGTAATCATGGCCGGCGGGCTGGGAAGACGCCTCGGCGAACTCACCGAGGATTTGCCCAAACCCATGCTCCCCATGGGGCATAAGCCTATTTTGCATATTATCCTCGATTCTTTTATGGAATACGGATTCCGCGATTTTTATTTCTGCGTCAATTATAAATCAAGTGTTATAAGGGAATATTTTGGGGACGGGAAATCTTTCGGAGCCAATATTACTTATGTCGAAGAATCGGCGCCCCTGGGCACAGCAGGCGCAATCAGCCTGATTGATGAGGTATTTGATTCGCCCTTTTTCCTGATCAATGGAGACCTGATCACTTCCCTCAATTTTGCCAGCCTCCTTCACTTTCACCTGGAAAGAGAGGCTACGGCCACTATGTGCATTCACGAATACAGCCAGCAGCTTCCCTATGGCGTCGTCAATGCACGCAATGGGAGAATTCTTTCTATTGAAGAAAAACCTTATCACACTTCTTATATCAATGCCGGCATTTATGTTCTGAATCCGGAGGTAAAATCCAGAATTCCCTTTGGAAAACATTTTGATATGACTACCCTTTTCGAACAACTGGTAGCTGAGGATATCGAAGTGAATGCCTACATAATCAATGAATTCTGGGCGGACATCGGGCAGGTAGGCGACTATGAGCAGACCCGCCAGGTTTTCTCCAAATTTGGCATTTGATGAAAGGCAGGGTACTGGTTACCGGCGCCGACGGATTTATCGGAAGTCACCTCACCGAATATCTGATTACCTGCGGATACCCTGTCAGGGCTTTTTGTATGTACAACTCGATGGGCAGTTGCGGCTGGCTGGACCATTTGCCCGCAGAGATCAGGAACCAGACAGAGATTTTCCAGGGAGATATACGCGATCCCTTTCAGGTAAAAAAAGCGATGGAAAACTGCGAAATGGTTTTTCACCTCGCAGCACTGATTTCCATTCCCTATAGCTATCACGCGCCCCAGCAATACATCCAAACCAATGTTACAGGTACGCTGAATGTGCTTTCTGCCGCAAAAGAACTGGGCACGCGGCGGTTGCTGATCACTTCCACCTCCGAAGTTTACGGAAGTGCCCGGTATGTCCCCATGGATGAAAACCACCCGCTAACGGCGCAGTCGCCCTATAGCGCTGCAAAAATCGCAGCAGATAAGCTGGCAGAGTCATTTTACCGATCTTTTGACCTGCCGGTTACTATCGTCAGACCCTTCAACAACTACGGCCCGCGGCAGTCGGTTCGCGCCATTATTCCCTCAGTCATCACCCAGCTTATGAGCGGGAAGAATGAAATATATATCGGCAATCCGGCTCCTACCCGCGATTTTGTATTTGTCAGAGACACAGCGGAAGGATTCAGGCGAATAGCGGAAGCCGAAAGTGCGATCGGACTTGAAATCAATATCGCCACAGAAAACGAAATTTCCATCGGAGACCTTGTGGGCAGAATTATTACATCTGTCAGACCCGGGGCAAAGATTATCACCGATCCGGATCGAATCCGCCCCGAAAATTCGGAAGTAACCCGGCTGCTGGGATCAGCCGCAAGACTGAGACAAATCACCGGCTGGTCGCCGCAGACATCTCTGGAGGAAGGACTGAGACAAACCATCGACTGGTATGCCCAACCCGAAAATCTTGCGTATTTTTCCCGGATCAAAAACCATATATGATTCCATTATCTGAGCCCTTTTTTTCGGGAAATGAATGGGCATATGTAAAAGCATGCCTCGACAGCGGATGGGTCTCTTCTGCCGGGAAAGAAATATCCGCTTTTGAAAATGCGATTGCCACCTTTACCGGAAGCGGCCATGCGGTGGCAACGGTCAACGGCACCGCAGCCCTCCACCTCGCGCTGAAGGTATCCGGTGCAAGTCAGGGCGACCGCGTGATTATCCCAAACCTCACCTTTGTAGCAACGGCCAACGCCGTCTCTTATACCGGCGCAAGTCCAGTACTGATGGATGTTGATCCCCACACCTGGCAGTTGGATGCAGGATTGCTGGAGGAATGGCTGGACAAACAAAATCAGCCCCTGCCCCGGGCGCTGATACTGACCCATGTGCTGGGTAATGTAGGCGAAGTGGAAAAAATCGCAGAAATCTGCCTGAAATACGGTATGGCTTTTATCGAAGATGCCGCCGAAGCGCTGGGCTCGGTGAAAAATGAAAAACACGCAGGTACATTCGGGCAAACGGGCATTCTGAGTTTTAATGGAAATAAAATCATAACTACCGGAAGCGGAGGTATGATCCTTACGCAGGATGAGACTCTGGCGCAGAAATTGCGGCATCTTTCGACACAGGCAAAAGCTGATACGGAAGAATATTTCCACGACGAAGTGGGCTACAATTACCGCTTACCCAATCTACTTGCTGCACTTGGAATCGCACAACTGGAACAACTCCCCCGCTTTCTCAAAAAGAAGCGGGAAGATGCGCAATTATACCACGATCTTCTTTTGACCGCTTCGCAGGTAACGGGTTTTCAGGAAACCCTGCCGGGTGTGAATCCCAATTTCTGGCTGTTTACCGCAAGAATGAAAGAACGGGATAAAGTCAGGAAAAACCTTGCCGCTCACGGCATCCAGTCCCGGCCATTGTGGGTGCCGATGAACCTGCTTCCGGCGTTTCAGCATTGCGAGTATATTACAAGGTCGGATGTAGCCGGACGACTGTACAGCGAATGCCTCAGTCTGCCGGGATCGGTTTCACTTTCAGAATCCCAAATCCGCGAAATTTGTCGTATTATTTCTGCAACCTAATTCCCCTGATATATATATGGAAAACTTTTTTGCACACGAATCCGCTATTGTTGAACCCGGCGCAGTCGTCGGTAAAGGCTCTAAAATCTGGCACTTCTGCCATATCATGCCCGGGGCAGAACTGGGCGAAGGATGTATTCTCGGACAAAATGTATTTGTAGCCGGCAAAGTGAAGCTGGGCAATAATGTCAAAGTTCAGAACAATGTATCCATTTACGAAGGAGTGATCTGTGAAGACGATGTATTTCTCGGCCCTTCGATGGTATTTACCAATATCCGAAATCCCCGCAGTGCGATCATAAGAAAAGGACAATACGACCAGACATACCTCGAACAAGGCGCAACCATTGGAGCCAATGCCACGATAGTCTGTGGTACACGTCTGGGCCATCATTGTTTCATCGGAGCAGGTACAGTCGTTACCAAAGACATTCCCCCCTATGCCCTGTATGTGGGAAACCCCGGAAAACAGATTGGCTGGATGAGCGAATATGGTCATCGTCTCAATTTTGACGAAAGCGGAATTGCGGTCTGTCCGGAAAGCGGCCAGCAATACCGCCACACCGGTGCAGGCGTGGAGCGGATCTGAGTCAAAAAGGCCTCACATCTAACATACCGCATTTTTGCACTTGCAGGATCAGTGATTTTGAGTAATTTTGTTACTCAAACTCTACTATGATAGAAACACTGATTTCTTCCAAGACCCGGATCAAGCTATTGTTGAAATTTTTCCTCAACAGCAGCATGACGGCTTACCTCCGGAATCTGGAGAGCGAATTCGGAGAGTCAAGCAATTCGATCCGGGTAGAGCTAAACCGCCTCGAAGATGCCGGATTTCTTTCATCCGAATTTGAGGGAAACAAAAAGATATTTCGCGCCAATACCCGCCATCCGCTGTTTGGAGAACTCAACAGCATTGTGATGAAATACGCGGGTATTGACCGTATTATCGAACATGTGGTCAAATGCCTGGGAGATGTGGAGGAAGTGTATCTCACCGGCGAATTTGCCCGCGGCCTCGACAGCAAGATTGTCGATCTGATTCTCATTGGCAATATTGACACCCGCTATCTGGTCGAACTGATTGAAAAGGCCGAACCGCTGATTCACAGAAAAATCCGCTACCTGATCTATTCAAAAACAGAGTTTGAGAAACTGGATTTTTCCAATCTCACTACCATACCCTTGTTATTGTGGAGTAAAAAACATTGACAAACACAAACCTTTACCGTTCCTGAACACCTATGAACCTGTTGTATCATTTTTCACTTGCCCTCTTGTCTCTGTCCGGCATCCTTCCTGTTAATGATAAGCCCTATGCAGGGCCAGCCACCGACTCATTTATGCCTCCTGCTGTCAATCTGGGAGCAGATGTGATCGCGTGCGACAGTTATACCCTCGACGCCGGAAACCCCGGTGCCTCCTACCTCTGGAGCACAAGTGCTACCTCCCAAACGATCAATGTCACCACCACAGGTATATACTGGGTGGATGTAACTGACGGAACAGGAACCACACGCGACAGTATTTTTGTACAGATTTTCCCTACACCGGCTGCCCCGGTAACCAACAGCCCTACGCTTTGCGGAGCAGGAACCGCACAACTTACCGCTCAGTCAGCCGCAGACGCGGTATTCTGGTACGATGCACCTGCGGGCGGCAATATTGTCGGCGCAGGTGATACCCTCACTTTTAATGCAACAAGCACGCAGACCCTGTATGCGGAAGCTGTTTCGCTGGTTTCCGGAAAAAAAGCAGGCCTGACAACCAATACCACCGGCGGTTATTTTACGGTAACCAACACAAGAGGGATTGCATTTAACGTAACGGAACCCATCGTCCTTGATTCTGTAACGGTATATGTTGACAACACCCTCAACGCCAACCTGCAGGTGCTCAATGCTTCCAATGCGGTCATTTTCACAAAACCTGTAAGCATGCCCAGCGCGGGTGCCAACAAACTCTCGGTCGGTTTTCAGATTAATCCGGGAAATGGCTATAAACTGGTGCTTGCCAATCCGACCGGAGCGGGCAAACTGTTTATCTGGACTTCTGCCCCCTACCCGCTCAATTACAACCAGATTGTCATGACCGGCGGTTATACCAATGCCACCCATTATAACTTCTTTTACAACTGGAAATTTACCGCTTCCAGCGGGTGTAAAAGCAACCGCGTACCGGCAACTGTTACCGTAGCCAATGCACCAGTGGTGGATCTTGGACCCGATTCCACCTTCTGCAACGCGCCCTCCTATGTCCTCGATGCAGGTAACCCCGGAGACAGTTATCTCTGGAATACCGGGGCAACCACACAGACCATTTCGCCCTCCACCTCAGGAACTTATTCCGTAGTAGTTACCCGGGCAAATGGCTGTTCGGACTCCGATGCAGTACAACTGGTGTTTAACGCCAGTGCTGCAACCCCCGTAACACAGGACACCTCCCTCTGCGGGCCGCAGACCATAACCCTCAATGCCCAGAGTAATGGAGATGAAATCCTCTGGTTTGACGCGCCCAGCAATGGCAATATCATCGGGTTTGACGAAAGTATTTCCCGGACATTTAATGCGACAGAAACAATTTACGCGCAATCCATTCTTTACGATAAAAATATCAGCGCAGGCTTCACATTCAATAATGTCGGCGGTTATTTTGTCGTAACCAATGAAAGAGGAATTGTCTTTAACGTTCACGAGCCGATCGTGCTGGATACCGTTTCCATTTTCGTGGACAATACCCTTACGGGAACCGTAAGGATTTACAACGCAGCCAACAGCATTGTTTTTTCAAAAGCCGTGAGCCTTACCGCTGTCGGCAACAATAAAGTCAGTATTAGCCATAAACTCCTTCCAGGAAACGGCTACCGGATCACCCTGGCATCGCCTTCCGGAAACGGAAAATTATTTATCCGCACATCTTCTGTATATCCGGTAAGCAGTCCCTATCTTACCCTGACTGCCGGCTTTACCAATACCGACCATTACAACTTTTTCTTCAACTGGAAAATATCGGTAGTCAGCGACTGTAACAGTGCCCTCGCTCCCGTAACTGTCGCCGTAAAAGATGCTCCGGTAGTTAACCTCGGGGTCGATACTTTTCTGTGTGATATTCCCACCCTGATCCTGGATGCAGGAAACCCCGGCGACCTTTATCTCTGGAATACCGGCGCTACCACACAGACCATTACGGTGGACACAACCGGAACCTATTCTGTAATCGTGAGCAAAGCAAACGGATGCTCCGACTTTGACGCCAAAACAGTTACCCTTTCTCCACGCCCCTCAGACCCGGTAACTTCCGACACATCCCTTTGCAGCCCGGCGAATGCTACGCTTCATGCCCAGGGAGACGGCGACTGGCTCGTATGGTATGATTCACCGGCTGGGGGGAATCCGGTCAATGTCGGTAGCAGCTATAGTTTTTTTGCCGCCGACACCCGCACATTGTATGTAGAGTCAGCCGTTATTGGTTCTGATTTCTCCGCAGGCGTGGAGAAACCCACAGCCGGAGGTTATTTTGCCCTTTTTGATACCCGCGGGCTGTTTTTTGATGTATTCGAACCAATGATCCTTGACTCGGTCTCGGTTTATGTGGACGGGCAGCAGTTTGGTTTCATCCAAATCAGGGACAACAACAACCAGCTTGTTTTCAGCAAACAGGTAACCATCAACAACAACGGCGCCAACCCCGTACAACTGGGCGCTTTCCTCATGCCGGGAACACAGTACCGCATTGTGTTTGCCTCACCGGGCGGAGTGGGCAAATTTTTTATCAACACCAATGAAACTTTCCCCAAAGTATATCCTCAGGTACAGATTACCGGAGGAACGACAGTCAATTCGCACTACAACTTTTTCTATGACTGGAAAATTACTGCACAGAAAGACTGCAAAAGCGCCAACCGCATCTCCTCTACGGTAAATGTCGCCATTGAAGTCGATCTTCAGGATTCTCTGTATTCATGCGACGACTTTGTCCTCGACGTGACCGTTCCCGGCGCCACCTACCTCTGGAGCAATGGACTGACCACCCCGGTTCTCAATATCGACACCACTGGCCTTTACTGGGTGGAAATCAACAACGGGGCAGGCTGTATTCTGAGAGATACCGCTTTTGTGGAAATTCCGCGGGACGCAGGCTTGCAGAATGACGGAATCCTCTGCGGAACCACCCTCCTGACCAATTACGATTCTACCGCCATATTCCTCTGGAACACGGGCGACACGACCTCATTCCTCAATATTACCAATACCGGCACTTACTGGGTGCAGGTAAACGAACCACGCGGATGTATTCTGTTTGATACCGTCACAGTAACAGGATTTGATGTATTCCCTACGGTAAATCTGGGCAACGATTTTATTATCTGCGACAGTGCGACGCTCAATGCCGGCAACCCGGGATTCAACTTCCTGTGGTCCACCGGAGCCAGTACGCAGACAATCACAGTTTACGCGAGCGGTGCCTATGCCGTAACAGTTACAAACAACAACCAGTGCTCAACCAGAGATACCATCGGAATCTCCGTCATCCAGCGGCCTGATGCGCAGTTTTTTGTTCCCGATACCGTTGCAGGAACCAACTTTGCCGTAACCTTCAACAACCTGTCAGACTTTGGAAGTTATTTCTGGGACTTTGGCGACGGGAAAACAGGTACGGCCAATAACCCGGTTCATACCTATACCGGGCCTGGAAATTATTGCGCCACGCTGATCGTAACCGATCTGCTCAACAACTGCGGTTCCGACACCATCACCCACTGTTTTGAGTTGCTGGAATACAACGTAGGAATTGACGACGAACTGGCTTTATCAGGATTTGTGGTTTACCCCAATCCGACCTCAGGAGTTGTCAACCTGCAGACAGAAAACGCTATTGCCCGGCTCAAACTGACGCTGTTTGATCCTGCGGGCAGAACCCTGAGACAAACGAATATCCGGCTGGAAGCCGGGCAACCCTATACGCTGAATCTGACAGATCTGCCTTCGGGAATTTACTTTCTACGCTCCGATTCCGGAGAGGGCGTCCGCATTAGCCGAATCATTAAAAACTAATATCCATGCTCCCTTTCTTCCGAAAAAATATCCTGATAAAAACCACCGGAGACCTATTCCAGCTTCTGCCCGGCAAATACCGCAAGCGGGGAAGTCTGGTTTTTTTCTCCCTTCTGGTGGGGTCAATTCTGGAACTATTCGGACTGGCGACCCTGATTCCGCTTTTTTCTGTGGTGCTGAAAGAAGACGGGATTCACTCCAGTGCCTATCTTCAGGCAACCTATGACAAGCTGGGATTTCAGAGCGAAAACAATTTTATCCTGGCGCTCTGTGGATTAATCCTGCTTTTGATCATATTCAAAAACCTGATGAAACTGGCGATCAACTACTTCCAGGCCAGCTTTTCCTTTTCCCTTTTCAGGTATTTCAGCACAGGACTTCAGCAATATTTTTACAGCCGGGGATTCCTGTTTTTTAAAGAAAACAACTCAAACGAGATTGTCAGAGATATCAATGAAGCTTCCATTCGTTTTGCCAAAAGTGTCGTTATTCCGCTGTTATCTCTTTTGTCCGAATTATTCATTCTCCTGCTGATATTGTTGGGGATACTGATTTATGATGCAAAGGTACTGGCGCTGCTGGTGATTACCGTTCTCCCTGCATTTTCACTTTTCTACAGTGCCACAAAAAAGAAAATTCAGCATATCAATGAAACCCAGCATGCACTGAATGCCAAGCTGTGGAAAAATCTTTACGAATCGATTTTTGGTTATGTGGATGTGGAAATCAACAACAACCGCAAGTTTTTCTTCGGAAGGTATTACGACAATGTGAGCAAAACCAAACAGTTGCAGACGACCCTCCACGTATATAATCAGGCGCCTAATGTGGTGATAGAAACTGCCATGATCATGGGGATCATGGCCATAGTCCTGTACGGACTCTTTGCCCTTCAATCCAAAAGCGACCTGACCATGCTGCTGGGCGTATTTGGGCTGGCTGCATATCGCGTGCTACCTTCGGTCAACCGCATCCTCGTTGCCATACTTTCGATCAAAGGCAATCAATATACCTTTGGCATTGTAGGGCAGGTAAAAAATCTGGAATTAAGTGCCGTGCCGCAGCAGAATATGGATTTCAGGAAAGAAATTGACATTCAAAAGCTTACATTCTCCTACAACGGCAGATCAGAGCGAATTCTCGATCAGGTTTCTTTCTCGGTAAACAAAGGCGAAACCATCGGAATCGTGGGCAAATCGGGTTCCGGCAAAACCACCCTGGCCAATATCCTGCTCCGTTTTCTGCACGAGACAGACGGTAAAATCATCATTGACGGCGTCCATCTCGACGAGACCCGGCTCGAAGCCTGGCGCAATCTCATCGGCTATGTGCAGCAGGAAGTGTATGTGGTGGACGGCACACTGGCAGAAAACATTGCCTTTGGTTATGAAAAACCCGACGAAGAAAAAGTATGGGAAGCCATTCGCCGCGCCTGTCTGGAGGATTTGGTTCAAAACCTTCCGCAGGGCATTCACACACCTATTGGAGAGAGAGGATCGCAAATCTCCGGCGGTCAGCGCCAGCGGGTGGGCATCGCCCGGGCGATTTATTCGGGCGCACAGGTACTGGTGTTTGACGAAGCCACCTCAGCCCTGGACAGTACCACCGAAAACGAAATAACCGAAGCCATTCGCCACCTTTCTTCCGAAAACCTGACCATGTTTATCATCGCCCACCGCATATCGACCCTGAAATATTGCGACAGGATCATCGAGCTGGAAGAGGGAAAAATCAAGGACATATATACCTACAAAGAACTTACGGTAAAAACTACCTGAGAAGACAGACATGACCCAGACAACCCAAATCATCATTGAAATCGCACAGGCACATGACGGAAGCCTCGGCATCCTGCATTCCTACATAGATGCTGTTTCCAAAACGGGTGCCGATGCCATCAAATTCCAGACCCACATCGCCGCTGCAGAAAGCAGCGAATACGAGCCTTTCAGGGTAAAGTTTTCTTACGAAGACAAAACCCGTTATGACTACTGGGACAGAATGAGTTTTACCGAAGAGCAGTGGGCGGGTATCAAAGCACATTGTGAAGAGGTGGGGCTGGAGTTTATGAGCTCTCCTTTTTCCATCGAAGCGGTGGACATGCTCGACCGGATGGGAATGAGGCGGTTTAAGGTCGCTTCAGGCGAGGTCAACAACTTCCTGATGCTGGAGAAAATGGCCCGTACGGGCAAACCCCTGCTCCTCTCCTCGGGCATGAGTTCGTATGCCGACCTCGACGCAGCCATCGCTTTCCTTCAGTCTTACGGAAACGACATCAGCGTATTTCAGTGTACGACCGCCTACCCTACCCCCCCTGAGCAGGTCGGCCTGAATGTCATTCCCGAAATGCAGCAGCGCTACGGACTTCCCGTAGGGTTGTCAGACCACTCTGGCAAAATCTATTCGGCCCTGGCTGCGGTTACTTTGGGCGCAAGCCTTGTCGAGGTTCATGCAGTTTTTCACAAAGAAATGTTTGGCCCCGATACCAAAGCCTCGCTCACCCTCGAAGAGATCAGGCAGATGGTCGAAGGCATCCGCTTTATCGAAACGGCAAAAAATGCCCCGGCCAACAAAAGCGACAGCACTTCATTTGAAGAGCTAAGGAAAATATTCGGAAAGTCGCTGGCAGTGCGCCAAGACCTGCCCGAAGGACATGTGATCACCTTCGAAGACCTCGAAAGCAAAAAGCCCGCAGGGTATGGTATCCATGCCAGTGAATACAAAAACGTCATCAACCGCAGACTGAAAAGTCCGCTTTCAAAATATAGTTTTCTCAATTATCAGGATCTCCATGAGTAAACGGAAAAGATGCGTCGTAGTAACGGCCCGGCCCAGCTACAGCCGCATAAAACAGCCCTCAGGGCTATACAACAACACCCCGATTTAGAGCTTCAACTGGTCGTCGCCGCCTCGGCCCTCCTGCCGAGGTACGGTACTGCCGTCAATTACATCGAAAGAGACGGATTTGAAATCAAAGCCCGCGTGTTTAATGTGCTGGAAGGGGAAAACCTCACCGCCATGGCAAAAACCACCGGACTGGGAATTCTCGAACTCTCTACCGTCTTTGAAAGACTTGCCCCTGATGCAGTCCTGACCGTGGCAGACAGGTTTGAAACCATGTCCACAGCCATTGCGGCTTCTTATATGAACATTCCCCTTGTACATGTACAAGGCGGGGAAGTCACTGGCAATATCGACGAAAAGGTGCGCCACGCCATTACCAAACTCTCCGACATTCACCTCGTGGCTTCCCAAAAAGCCGCCGAAAGGGTGATCAAAATGGGCGAAAAACCCGAAACGGTTTTTGTCACCGGATGTCCATCCATAGATCTCGCCAAGGAAATCAGAGAAAACCCGGCCCTTGACTTTAATCCCTACGAAAGGTATGGCGGTGTTGGTGCGGAAGTGGATTAAATAAAGGGTATCTGGTGGTCATGCAACATCCCGTCTCACGGAATACAACCAGTCACTGGGCGCACATCACCGAAACCCTTCACGCCATTCAGGGAAATCAATATGCCCACGCTTCTCTTCTGGCCCAATGTTGATGCCGGTTCAGACGGGACTTCCAACGGGATACGTTCCTGGCGGGAAAAAGGCAAACTGGGGAATGTCCATTTCTTCAAGAATATGGAGCCCAACGACTTCCTGAAGGTGCTCAAAAACAGCAAATGCCTCATCGGCAACAGCAGTGTAGGCATCCGCGAATGCGCCTATCTGGGCGTGCCCGTAGTCAATATCGGTTCACGCCAGAACGGTCGCGAACGCGGGCGAAATGTCATTGATGTCAACTACTCCCGGGAGGCCATCCGATCCGCGATCGAACAACATATCACCCACAACGGATCTCCTACCGATGACATTTACGGCGACGGATTTGCAGGAGAAAAAATCGCCGATGTCCTCAGCCGGGTTCCGTTTTCTATTGAAAAAGTATTAGCCTATTAACCCCCAAGCGATGAAAATACTCGGTGTCATACCTGCCCGCGGTGGTTCCAAAGGCGTACCACGAAAAAATATTCGCCCGCTGATGGGCAAAAGCCTCATTCAATGGACATTTGGGGAGGCTTCCCAATGCGCAGAACTCGATCGGCTGATCCTCTCGACCGACGACGAGGAAATTGCCCGGCACGGGGAAGAAATCGGCCTGGAAGTGCCCTTTCTCCGGCCCGCACACCTCGCCACAGATTCCACGCCCATGATTGATGTAATCACCGATATCCTGGACCGCCTGGAAGCTGAAAATTATATTCCCGATGCACTTCTCCTGCTTCAGCCTACTTCCCCTCTGCGCACCCGTGAACATATCAGCAAGGCCGTCAACATGCTGGAAGACAATGATTCAGTCTGTACCGTTTATCCGCTTCCGCTGGACATATGTCCCCATTTTGTGATGAAGGTGGATGAAAACGGATATCTCGACTTTTTCCTTCCCGAAGGCAAAAATATCAGAAGAAGACAGGATGTCATTCCCGCCTATAAAAGAGCCGGACTGATTTATCTGTGTCGCACCGCTGTGATCAGAAAATACAACGACCTCTACGGAGAAAAGTGCAAACCCTATATCGTGGAGCAGGAGACCGCCGTAAGCATCGACACCTGGGATGACTGGAACAGGGCCGAACAACTGATTCGAGAGAAAATAACCGCAAACACAAACCCATGAGTTATTTTGCAGCCATAAACTACCATTATATCCGTGATGATTTTTCGGCCCCTTTTCCGGCTATTTTCGGACAAACGCCCGGAGAGCTCGCAGCGCAGGTAAACGAGCTGAAAAAAATTGCCCGCCCACTGGGGCAAAAAGAACTGTTGGAAATTGTGCAGAAAGGAGAAATGCCCAAAGAAAACCGGTTTATCATCACATTTGATGACGGTCTGAAAGAACAATACCGGGCGGCGCTTCCTGTACTCGAAAACCTCGGCGTCCCGGCCATTTTCTTTGTCAACTCCCAGCCAATGGAATCGGCTTCGGTGCTCACCGTTCATAAAATCCATATCCTCCGTTCCCAGATTGATCCCGGACTGATTTCGTCAAGCCTGTTTTCCCATCTGGAAGATCTTGGTGTCAACATTAACCCCGAAGAAGACCTGAAGAAGGCAAAAACTGCTTACCGATACGACAGTGCAGAACAGGCAGCAATCAAATACCTGCTCAATTATTTTCTCGAAGCAGAAATCAAGGATCAGGTGGTAAGTCTTTTGTTTGATGAATACTTTCCAGGAAAAGAAGAGGAAATTTCTGCCGGGTTGTACATGGATGAAAAGGAATTGAAAGCTTTGGCTGAAAAGGGATTTCTCGCCTGCCACAGCCATAGTCATCACGCATTGGGAAAACTCAATACCGGCCACCTGGCAGAAGATATATCGGTCAATAAATCCATCATCGAATCAGTTACCGGCGTGGAAATGCGGGGATTCAGCTATCCCTACGGCTCCAGAGAGGCCTGTGAAAACGTGGGAAATATGCTCAGAAAAAACGGATTTTCCTTTGCATTTACGATGGAAAGAGCACTGAATCACGAAATCGGCGATCCGTTTTACCTTTCCCGGTTTGACACCAACGACGTTCCGCTGGGTAAGTCCTGTAATTATGCGACGGACGAAATGTTTCATGTGCTCCCCCTCAAATCCTGGAAATTTCCCGCTCATGTTTAAAGTAGTCATCATAACCGGCGATGCCCTCCGGCATCATTATTTTGTCTCCCAACTCCGGAAGACACTCAACGTCGCAGGGGTAATTTGGGAGACCAAAACCGACCAGGCACTAAAATTTGCACCCGTAGCGGAAGAATTTGACATCGCCTCCCGCCATTTCCGGCTCCGCGATGAATCGGAGGAAAAATGGTTTGGCGGAAAAACTGACTCCGATGGTATCCCGTCGCTTCCGGTGAAAACAGGCGAATCCAACAGCCCGGCATGTTTTGATTTTGTGCAAAAACACCAACCCGATTTTATCCTTCTTTACGGCAGCAGTATAATCAAAAATCCTTTGCTGGAAGCTTACGACAGCAAAATCATCAACCTCCACCTCGGACTATCGCCCTATTACCGCGGGTCGGGAACCAACTTCTGGCCATTGGTCAACGGCGAGCCCGAATGCGTAGGCGCGACCATCCACCTCGCAACGCTCAAAGTTGACGCGGGAGACATCCTCTGCCAGGTAAGACCCGATGCCGCTCCCGGCGACGGGCCGCACGACATGGGCAACAAAACCATAATCAAAGCCATTGAAGTGATTCCCGGAGTAGTAGAGAATTATGCAAATGGACATATTCAACCCCAAAAACAGAATCTTACTATTGGCAAAGTTTACCGGAAAAAAGACCTTACGGCCCATGCCATCGAAACCCTGTATGAAAACTTTTCAACCGGAATGATCGAAACTTATTTAGCCCAACAAACACAAAGGTTAAACCAATATCCGATTATTAGTTAACCCACAGCGCATGAAGAAGAAAGAATTATTACTGGTTTTACCCCATATCGGTGCAGCGAGGGATCTGTGGTTTTCAGGTCTTCATACCTCCCTTTCAGCGTTTTTTTCGCTGAAGGTGCTGACAACCCTCCCCGCAAACGGCGACTTTTGCCAGTCATTGGAATCGCAGGGTATCCCGGTCAGGCAGTTTACCCCTACCCATCAGCAGGGATTCAGAGGCCGTGTTTTTGGCTATCTGAATGTGCTGGTCAAATGGTTTTCTACCCGCGCGGTAACCCTGAGAGGGAAAAGCCATACCCTGATTACCGAGGCGAAAGGAGAAAAAGAAAAACAACCTGTACGGTTTTTTGTCCTCAACCTGCTGTATCACCTCTTTTTCCGGCATGCGGTTTTTTATAAGCTTTTGGAAAAAGCATGGAAAGCAGCGAGAGATATGAAGCCGGAAACCCAATGGCTGGAAGAAATGAATCCCGATGTCGTGGTGTTTTTCGACATTTTTGCCCCGCAACATCAGCACCTGATCGCCGCATCTGAAAACTTCCGTGCCCAAAGGGTCGGCGTGGTGCGAAGCTGGGATAATCTCACCTGCAAAGGCGGTATGGTCTTTCGGTTTGATTATTATCTCGTCTGGAATGAAATGATGCGCCAGGAACTGCTGAGTTATTATAGCGGTATCAGCGACAGCCAGATTGTAAAGGTGGGCGGACTGGTATTTGACTATCACGAAGTGTTGAGACAAAACCCCAAAAGAGAACAGTTTCGCTATCGGGAAGCCGCAGCGGGGCGAAAAATCGTTACCCTCATGCTCAACTATCCCGACCTTTCGCCAGACTACATGCACCACGTCAATATCCTCACCGACGCGATGGAAGCCGGAAATCTGGCCGAAGACATTTGCCTGATTGTCAGAATTCAGCCCGGCCCCAGAAACAAAGGCCAGAAAGAAAAACTTCAGGAAAAAGGCGCACTGATCATCGTGGATGAGGGAAAAGAAAATCTTATTCACGCGACCCTCGATGAATGGGAAGAAGACCTCGCACATTTCTGCCGTGTCTCTCAGTTTAGCGACATCGTCGTCAACTACCCTTCCACCACCAGCATTGACTGTGCGGTGTATGATGTGCCCACTGTCACCATCGGCTTTAATGAAGATCCCCAAATCGCTTATCATCTTTCCAACGAACGAATTGTCCACCGAACACATTACCAGTGGCTTTCAAAGTGTGAAGGAAATAAAATTGCCGCCACTGCCGAAACGCTGATTGAGGGAGTCAACGCCTACCTGCAAAATCCTGGCGAAGACAGCGAAGGCAGAAAGAGAATCCTGTCTGTACTGATTGAAGATTCTGTCGGAGAATCAGCCAAACGATATACAGACTTTTTTGTACAGGCATTTGCCACCGAGACAAGTGAAAAAATCAAACACCCACAAATCTGAACAATGAAAACTGCCAAGGAAATCGAACAGTTTTACGACGGTTATGTCGAACGACAGGTGAACCTCGGAATTAATCCCCGCCACCGAAGCATACAGCGATGGCTGAAACAGTTTGGATTAAAACCGCACCACCGCGTACTGGAAATCGGCTGTGGCGTAGGCACCCAGACCGAACTTCTGCTCCGCTACCTCGGTCCACAGGGATTTGTTACCGCCATGGACATTAGCCCCCGCAGCATTGAGGTTGCCAGACAACGGCTGAGCAGCTATAAAAACGCAGAACTGATTGCTGCCGATGCGACCGATTACGATTTTTCGGAGAAATACGATATGATCGTCATGCCCGATGTGATTGAGCATATTCCGGTTGACCTTCACTATCGCCTGTTTGAAAAACTGAGCGCAGTGCTCAAAGACGAAGGGAAAATCATCATCCACATACCTAATCCCTACTACCTGGAATGGGTTCACAAAAACGAGCCGGAGCTCCTTCAGGTCATTGACCAGCCGATTTTCACAGACATCCTTGTCAAAAATGTATATCCTCACGGTTTGTATATCCATTCTCTCAAAACCTATGATATATGGGTGGAAGAATGCGATTACCAGATCATCGAACTTCGCCATTACCGCCCCGGGCTTACTTACCACCGCAAACCCACACCCGCATGGAAATCTGCGGTAAAGTTTCTCGAACGGGTAAAACTGAAACTGCAACTGGTTTTGGGCCTGAAAAAATAACCCATGGATCTGATTGTACTGACGCACCGGTTTCCCTTTGACAAGGGTGAGGAATTTCTGGAAAAGGAAGTTCCCTGGCTGAGCAAAAGCTTCGGCAGGGTAACCTTTCTCCCTGCGGGTGAAGTCAGCGGCAAACCCATGCGGAAACTCCCGGCCAACTGCCACGGGGTAATTCCGGCAAAACCCTTCCGGTCAGGCCGTCCGTTTTCGCTTACAAACATTTGGGCGATTGCGGGCATTTTCCTGCGCGTGGCGGGAGAAGAATTACGGAGCAGGCAATCGCTGAAACCGCTGGGAAAACCCGCACAGATCAAACATATACTCAAGGAAATCGGCTATGCCCTGAACTGGAAAGCGGAACTTAAAGCGGTCATCGGACAGAAGCAAGGCGAGGCGGTGATCATTTACAGCTACTGGCTCGACAGTTGGCTGATTGCTGCGGTATTGCTGCGGAAGGAGTTTCCGGGTCTGCGGATCGTAAGCAGGGTACATGGTTATGACCTGTATTTTGAAAGAGGATTTCTGGGGTATCAGCCTTTTCGCCCGTGGTTATTTAAACACCTGGATGGCGTTTTCCCGATTTCCTTTACCGGAAAAAAATATCTGGAGGAAAAATTTCCCGGGCAGGTTTTCAAAACCAGTTATCTCGGTACTGACAGACAGGAAGCCGAAAATCACCCTTCGGGAGACGGTATTTTCAGGGTGGTAAGCTGCGCAATGATGATTCCGCTCAAGCGCATTCACCTGCTGATTGAAGCGCTCGCACAGCTGGATTTCCCTGTGGAGTGGACACACTTTGGCGATGGGCCGCTGAAAGACGAGCTCACTGCGCAGGCAGAAAAACTGCCGGGTAATATTGAATACCACTTTCCGGGGAATGTGTCCAATCCGGCGCTGATGGATTATTACCGGACACATCCGGTGGATGTGTTTGTGAACACCAGTGAGACAGAAGGCATTCCGGTTACGATAATGGAGGTTATCAGTTTTGGCATTCCGGCCATCGGCCCTGATGTCGGAGGCGTAGCCGAAGTCGTTGACAACCAGTATGGATTTTTACTTGAAAATAATTTTTCACCCGAAACACTCGCACAAAAAATAAAACATCTCGCGACGATGGATTCAACCGAAACAACCCGGAGAAGACATATTGCCCGGGAAACTTTCAATCAAAAATTTTATGCCGGGCACAATTTCCCCGCCTTTTGCCGTGAAATTTCCGGAAACGAACCTATTCCCGCTGACACATTTGTCCATTCTTAAACCCAAAGAATATGAAAAACATCAAATTTGCCCTCGTTGGTTGCGGAAGTATTGGCAAACGCCATGTAGCCGTCATTGATGCAGACCCCCATGCCGAAATCGTGGCCATCTGCGATATAGATGAGTCACGTTGTATAGAACTGTCAAACCTGTACCGGGGCATTCCGTGGTACACCAGTTATACCCAAATGCTGGAACAGACCGACGCATCGGTAATATCCATTGCCACCCCGCACGCACTACACGCCGAAATGGCCATTGAAGCCTGCAACAGAGGGTTTCACACGCTGGTAGAAAAGCCCATGGCACTCAATGTGACCGATTGTATCAGGATGAATGAGGCCGCCTATAAAAATGAAGTAAAACTCTGGGTAGTAAAACAAAACCGCCACAATGTGCCGGTAAGACTGGTTACCGAAGCCATTCAGGCAAACCGGCTGGGGCGGATTCTTATGGTCAAATGCGACATTCTGTGGAACCGATACCAGGGCTACTACGACGAATCACCCTGGCGTGGGAAAATCAATGAAGAGGGCGGCGCGCTTTTCACCCAGGCAAGCCATTTTATCGACCTGCTCGTCTGGTGGTGTGGGGATGTGGATAGTGTTTCTGGTTATATGGAAACCCAGAACCACAATATAGAAACCGAAGATTCAGGCAGTGCGGTGATCAAATTCACCTCCGGGGCGATCGGCTCACTCAACTGGACCACCTGCGTGTATAACAAAAACTACGAAGGAAGTATCACCATCATCGGAGAAAAAGGAACCGTAAAAATCGGAGGCAAATACCTCAACAAAATGGAGTTCTGGGAAGTGGAAGGATTTCCGCTTCAGGAAGGAATCGAATATACCGACAAACCCAACGCCTATGGCAAATACCAGGGCACAAGCTCCAACCACGACAAAGTGATCGCATCCCTGGTTGCCCAGCTCAACAAAAAAACCTTTGAGACCGTGGATGGATTTGAAGGGATGAAGTCCATTGTCGCCATTGATAAAATCTATAAAGCCCTGAGAAAACATGCATTCACCCCAATTGCTTAAAGCCGGAATCAAAGACGTTTCCTTTGGGGAAAATGTCAAGGTAGTCGAGCCGGTGAATATCTACGGTTGCAGCATCGGCGGGGGAACCTTTGTGGGGCCTTTCGTTGAAATCCAGAAAGATGTGACCATCGGCAACAACTGTAAAATCCAGTCGCATACCTTTATCTGCGAGCTGGTGAGTATCGGGGACGAATGTTTTATCGGCCACGGAGTCATGTTTATCAACGATCTTTTTGCACACGGCGGCCCGGCCCGGGGCGACAAAACCCTCTGGAAGTCCACCCGCATCGGCAACCACGTATCCATCGGAAGTAATGCCACCATTCTTCCTGTAGAAATCTGCGACCGGGCAGTAATCGGTGCCGGCGCAGTCGTAACCAAATCCATTACCCAACCGGGCATTTACGCAGGTAATCCCGCCCGGCTAATCCGAAAACTATGAACATACCCTTTGTTGACCTCCACGCTCAATACGCCCGTATCAAAGACGAAATTGACGAAGCCATACGCAGCGTGATCGCCGATGGTGCTTTTATCGGCGGATCTTATGCCAAAAAATTTGAAAACGAATTTGCCGAATGGCTGGGACTCAAACATGTCATCGCCTGCGGCAATGGTACCGATTCTCTCGAAATCCTCATGCAGGCCATGGGAATTGGCAGAGGGGATGAAGTCATTGTGCCGGCACTCTCCTGGATTTCGACCTCAGAATCCGTTTCTGCTGTAGGTGCGACCCCGGTTTTTGTCGATATCCACCCGGAAACCTACACCATCGATCCCGCGCTGATTGAGGCGGCCATTACGCCGCGCACTAAAGCCATTATTCCTGTCCACCTCTACGGCCAACCTGCCGATATGCCAGCGATCATGGTCATCGCAGGCCGGCACAAGCTGCTGGTACTCGAAGACTGCGCCCAGGCACACGGCGCCGAAATTGAAGGGTATCGTATCGGCACATGGGGACATTGTGCCAGCTTCAGTTTTTACCCCGGTAAAAACCTCGGCGCCTACGGCGACGCCGGAGCGATGGCCACCAACGACGACAACCTCGCCCGCATGGCGCGCATGATCGCCAACCACGGCCAGTTTTATACCAAACACGTCCATGAAATCGAAGGTCGCAATTCCCGTCTCGACGGCATTCAGGCGGCTATTCTCTCCGCCAAACTGCCTTATCTGGATCAGTGGACCCAAGAGCGCATTTCCCGGGCCGAAAAGTACTACCAATTACTCAAAGGATCGGACGTAGTGGCGCCAGCGGTGGAAAAACACGCAAAACACGTTTACCACCTGTTTGTCATTCAGGTACAAAACCGGGAAGAAACCATGAGCGAACTGGCAGCCGCAGGCATTCACTGTGCGGTGCACTACCCCACTCCGCTGCCACTGCTCGACGCATACAAACACAGGGGTTTTACCAAAGAAGATTTCCCCGTAGCATGGAAGCTTACCCAACAGGGTATTTCCCTGCCCATGTACCCCGAGCTCACCGATGAAATGATCTCCTACGTAGCCGGAAAGTTAACCAATCCCGCTTATGTCTAAACCCCGCGGAATATATATGATGACCGAAACCGGGTGCCTCGCAGCGCACTCGGGTGCATTTATGCATATTTCCATCGGACTCGATGAGCTAAACAAATATGCCGGTATGCATATCGTTACCAACCGCAACTCTCTCCCCTGGGTAAAGGATGAAAAATTTATTACCCAGCCCCCCCTTAGCCATGCCCAGCCGGTAGCTTCGGGTTCTGGAAAAACTGCCCGCCAGAAAAATAAACTGTGGGGAGCATTAAGGGATATCCGCTATTTCCTTCTCAATCTCAGGGAGCTTCCACGGATGTACCGGGAGATAAAAAAACTGAACCCCGACTTCATCTACGAAAGAGCAGCGTATCTGAGTTTCAACGGAATATGGATTGCCCGATGGCTCAACATCCCCCATTTTTATGAAGTAAACGGACTGCTGTTTGAGGATGTGAGAGAACATTATTTCAGCTTTCTCAATCCCCTGGCAGAGCGAATGGAAAAAAATGCCTACCGGAAATCGGTTCTCGCATTTTGTGTGGGGGGGGTCGGCCCGCTCCTAAAACTGGGTTCTGACAATGTGGTGGTCGTACAGAATGGCATAAAATCCTCTTTCATAGCGGCATTTGAAACGCATACCAAAGACCTTTCAGGCCCGCTGAATGCGTGTTTTATCGGCCACCTGATGGAACACCACAAAATCGAGGTTTTGTTTGAAGCTGTAAGAAAAATGAAAAATCCTGATGCGCTTCACATGCATTTTATCGGCGGGGGATTGTTTCGGGAAAAGCTGGCTTTTGCACCGGAGGAATTTCACTACACCTACCACGGCGTGGTGCCGCACAGTCAGTTGAGCGACCATCTGAAAACCTTCCATATCGGACTTATTCCCGCCAGTCAGCCCGAGGCCAGTTATATGAAACTTTATACCTATGGCGCGGGGAAATTGCTGGCAGTAGTTCCGGGCTGGGAAAATTTCAGGGAGAACTTCGCCGAAGATCAGGTTCGGTTTTTTGAACCCGATGATACGGGTTCACTGGCGGCCTGCCTCGATAGCATTGTGGAAAATAAATCCATGGTACACGACTATGGAGAGGCGTTGTTTGCTCAGGTAAGTGAAAACTTCACCTGGGAAAAAATCTTTGCTTTTACTTTTGAAAAAATCCGGGAAAAAATTGCCTGGAAAAAGGAAGAACCCCTAACCGTACAACACTGAGGTGAATATTCTGCATCTGAACGACAAAACAGCCATTCTGGGTGGCGTGGAAGTATATCTGGATCAGCTTCAGACGCTGTTGCCTGAGGCCGGAATCAACTCCGCCTGGATGGGCATTTTCCGGAATACAGGAAACTATCAGGTGCAGCTATTCCCCGAAGAAAAAACATGTTTCAGCGGAAGCCTGCAACAACTGGGAGAATATCTGCGCAGCTTTGCCGATAGCCGAAAAACAGACCTCATCCATATTCACAGTATTTCTGATCCTGCACTGGTCAGACTATGTCTGGGCATTCGCCCTGTGGTCAGGTCGCTGCATGAGCCGCGGATGTTTTGTCCCGGACATGGAAAATTCTGGCGCTATTCGGAGCGAATCTGCGACCAGCCTTTCGGCCTGCATTGTATGTGGCATGCCTATACCGAAGGCTGTACCAACCGCCATCCCAAAAGACTGATCTCCGCTTACGCCAATACCCGTTTTGAAATCGGGGAGGCATCTTCCCGTTACGCCTCCATTGTCGTCATGTCAGATTATATGAAGCGCGAGGCTGTACTGGCAGGTATTCCGAAGGAAAAAGTGGAAGTCAATCCCTACTTTACCCCTGTGGTCGAAGCGGATAATCTGCGTCCGGCTCCGCAGGTTTTGCGGCTGCTGTTTCTCGGCAGACTCATCCGCCACAAAGGCCCGCACCTGATGCTGAAAGCCGTAATTCCCCTGCTCCGGCAGCGCCCGGAAATCGTCCTCGAAATTGCAGGCGATGGTCCGGAAGAGCCGCTGCTCAGGCAAATGGCAGCCGAAGCGGGAGTAGAAACCCAGGTGCATTTCCGGGGATGGCAAAACCGGCAGGCGGTGGAAAAGCTGTTAACACAGGCAACGGTTGTCATCTTCCCATCCATTTATCCTGAAGCCTTTGGCATCTCCGGTATCGAAGCGATGATGTATGCCAAACCCGTAGTAGCCTTTGATGTCGGAGGCGTCAGCAGTTGGCTCGACCACGAAGAAACCGGCTTCATCGCCCCTGCGGGCGACTGGGCAACCATGGGAACACAGATACAACAACTGGTTGCACAACCCACGCTCCGGGCCGCGATGGCATCGCGCGCACGGGAAAGGGCGCTGACCCGTTTTACCCCCGAAATACATCTGCGCAGACTCCGCGCAACCTACGAGAAAGCACTGGTCGTTATCCCAAACCCCTTAATGCCAAACCGATGAGAATACTGCTGCTGACCGACGGAATTTACCCCTACACGCCGGGCGGAATGGCCAAACATTCCTATTACCTCGCCAAATACCTTTCCCTGAGTGGGCAACAGGTTCATCTCATACATTGTGGCCCGGAAAATGGCTTAGGGGAAGAAAAGGAAAATATTGATTTTCAGGATTTTAACCATAACAACATCACCTTTCAGTTTATCCCGTTTCCGGCAGGAGATGCTTTCCCCGGCCATTATGTAAGAGCCAACAAACGATACTCGCAGGATATTCTGGAAGTTATAAAAAATACCCTTCCGGCATTTGACCTCATTTATGCCCAGGGATTTACCGGATATGCATTCCTGCGGGAGGGAATCAACCGGCAAATTCCGCTGATTACCAATCTCCACGGGTACGAAATGTTTCAGCAACCGCCTTCATTCCGCGTCAGGCTGGAACATCAGTTAATCCGCCCCATTGCCAGATACGTATCACTTAACAGCAATTTTATATTTTCTTTCGGAGGCAAAATCACGGATTTGTTACTAAAAGCAGGTATAAAAGAAAACCAGATACTGGAAAGCCCGATCGGAATAGAAAGCGACTGGCTGGTCGATCAGCCTTCCCCTTCGGCGAAGCGCCGCAGATTTATCTTCACCGGCAGATACGAACGCCGCAAAGGAGTACAGGAACTCACCGCCGCCCTGAAACAGCTTTTGCAGGAACCCGGTTTACCCGAATTCGAATTTCACTTTATCGGGCCTATACCCGCAGAACACAGAATCTCCCATCCCAATATTTTCTACCACGGAGAACTCAGGCAAGCGGAAAAAGTAAAGGCCATACTCAAAACCGGAGATATTTTTGTCTGTCCCAGCCATTCGGAAGGCATGCCTACTGTCAATATGGAGGCCATGGCCTGCGGCCTCGCCCTGCTGCTGACCGATGTAGGAGCCGTCAGCCGGCAATTTGCAGACAATGGGTGGCTCCTTGCCCGCCCGGAGGTGGGGCTGCTGAAAAATGCCCTGCGTGAAGCCATTATGCTATCGCCTGAAGAAATAAACACGTTCAAACAACGGTCGCTGGCCCACGTGCGGCGGCACTTTATATGGAGCGAAGTAGTAAAACACAAAATCACACTTTTTGACCGCGCCCTGGCGCAGTTTCATTCAACTGCGGTACATTGAGAGCATTCATCCGAAAATATCGCCACCTGTTTTTGCTTGTTCCGGTGTTTTATATACTGGGCAATATTTTCGCGCCGCTGACTTACGTGTTGTTGTTTTTTGTGATGAGTTTCTGGCTGATCAAAGGCAAACACGAAACAGCGGTCATCGCGCTGATCCTCATCCTCGCCATGGGCGACAGCCGGATGCCCGGTATGGAGTTTGACAAAACCCTCCGCATCATCGCGATTCTACTGATCGGCGTACAGACGATTGTCGATTTGATCAAACGGAAATACGCTTTCCGGAAAGTTATGCTGATGAGTATTCCCTTTTTCCTTGTGGCAATTGTTGGGGGGTTGCGCAGTCCGGAACCGGGAACATCCTTGTCCAAGATGGTTTCCTATTTCCTGATTCTCCTGGTCGCCTTCCACTATTTACCCTACCACATCAAACGCACCAAAGGCGAACTTTACCTCGACATACTGAAACTCGCTGCATGGGTATTGCTGGTGGGGCTGATGTTTATTCTCATCAACTACAATGTCGCATATCTTCTGGCCCGCTACCGTGGCCTGATGGGAAATCCCAACGGGTTGGGGATTTACTGTACGATGATATTTATGATGATGATGGTCGGACGCAGCCTTTTTCCCACCGAAAAAAGATTTATTTATATACTCCTCGGACTGATTCTATTTTCGGTTCTGCTCAGTGAGTCGCGCACCTCTCTGGGCACAATCGGAATATTTTCCATTCTCTACTTTTTTTACAAATCGGGGAAAGCGCGGAAATGGAGTCTCTGGCTTTTTTTCCTGCCGGTGGGCTTTTTACTGTTTGAAGTATTTGATTACGAAGCGCTGCTCAAATCCATGGGGCTGGGAGAATACCTGCGGGTAGAATCGCTGAGCACCGGCACCGGGCGCTACCTGGCCTGGGAAATCGGCTGGCGCCATATTCAGGAAAACTTCTGGATCGGAAGAGGATTTGCCTATGAGGAAATCTTTTTCAAAACCCAGAAAGGGTTTTTGATTTCGACCGAACATCAGGGCGGAATTCACAACTCCTACCTGACCTTTATCATGAACAACGGCATTATTGGCTTTATCCTTATCGCCTTCTTTTATGTCAGGCTATTCTCCAAAATCAAAATCGAAAAATTCCGGATGCCGGTAATCATTACTGTTTTGATTTCTGCCAATTTTGAATCGTGGCTCACCTCATCGCTCAATGCATTTACGGTTCACTTTCTGGTAGTGCTGGCTATTCTGATGAACTATTATCAAATCGAAAAAACGATCCGAAAATGAAGGTTTTATTTTTATATACCGAAATCGCTACCTACTTCATCGCCGGGGTAAAAGCCCTCGTAAGAGACTACGGCGCAGAAGTACTGATTATACGCTGGCCGGTAAATGCACAGGCGCCCTTTCAGTTTAGCTATGGTGAAGGCATAACGGTAAAAGACCGGAGTGATTTCGACGACCGCCAACTGATGGACACCTGCCGCGCATTTAACCCCGACATTGTGGCGCTTTCCGGATGGGCGGATAAAGGATATGTTCGCACCGCCAAAGCTTTGAGGAAATCAGGAAAAACCACCATCTGTATGATGGATAATCAGTGGTTTGGAACGCCCAGACAGCGCGTTGCCACAATGGTGAGCCCGATGTTTATCCGGCCCGTATTTGAATATTTCTGGGTTCCGGGACTGTTTCAGTATGAATATGCGCGAAGGCTGGGGTATCCCAGAGAGAATATACTGACAGGGATGTACTGCTCCGAACAACAGCGGTTTTTTGCCGCCTTTGAGCAGCAGCGGGAGGCAAAAAAACAGCAATATCCCCACACATTTTTATATGTAGGCAGACTATCTCCGGAAAAGGGAACGTTGAATCTTTACCATGCTTTCCGTAAGGTGGAAAACAAAAAGGACTGGAAATTGATTTTTATAGGAACCGGCCCCGAGGGCGAAAAAATGGAACCTACCGAAACCATCGAAATGCGCGGATTTGTGCAGCCTTCCGAACTTCCCGCGCTGGCTGCTGAGGGCGGATGCCTGGTTTTTCCAAGTCTCCGCGATGCATGGGGGGTCTCCATCCACGAATTTGCAGCCGCAGGCCTGCCGCTGGTAGTAACCGATGCCGCAGGCGCCATTACTGCTTTTGTGAGACATGGATACAACGGGTATCTCTTTGCCAGAGGCAATGAACTTTCCCTTCACAAAGCCCTGCAAAAAATCATCAACCATACGGATGCAGAACTCTGCGAAATGGGCGCCCGTTCAGCGCTGCTTTCCCACCAGATCACGCCAGAGAGTTGGGCGGCCACGCTGGCAGGTATTTTCCAAAAAGATAAATGAAATGAAAACAGGCACCACATTAATGATCATGATCGACTGGTTTGCCCCCGGTTTCCGGGCTGGAGGGCCGATACGCTCATGCGTCAATCTGGCTATGGCCTTACAGGAGAACTGCGAAATATTTGTCGTGACCACCAATTCAGATTTGGGCGAAGACGAACCCTACCGCGAGGTTACGCCTGATATATGGACTGATTTTGCCGATCATGTAAAAGTATGGTATTTTTCCAGAGAAGGCCTTTCCATCCAAAATATGGAAGCGCTGATCAAGGAGATAAACCCCGACATCGTATATCTCAACAGCATGTTTTCGGTTCCTTTTACCGTATGGCCGCTGTGGATCATGCGGAAATACAGGGAGTTGAACAAGATTATTCTGGCTCCCAGAGGCATGCTCAAACCTGCGGCACTTGCCTACAGCCCATTGAAAAAACAGGTTTATCTGAAAGCCATGCGGTTTTTGGGTATCCCGCGCAAAATAATTTTTCACGCCACCAACCTCGAAGAGTCCTACAATGTGCGCCATGCGTTCGGGCAGGAAACCCATGTCAGAATTGCCCCCAATTTGCCGCAAATGCACCAGCAGCCATTGCACATTCTCCCCAAACAGCCGGGCAAAGTAAAGTTTGCCTTTATCGGGCGGGTTCACCCTTACAAAAACCTGCTCTGGTTGTTGCAACGGCTGGGCAAATTAAATGGCCATGTCCATCTCAGCATCTACGGCCCGATGGAAGATGAAGCTTACTGGGACAATTGTATGGAAGTAATCGACGGCCTGCCAGACCATATTGTAGTTACCTATGAAGGCGGATTGCAGCCGGAGGCGGTTACCGAGGCACTGGAAGGGGCGCATTTTCACACCCTGCCCACACAGGGAGAAAACTTCGGTCACGCCATTTTTGAGAGCTTTCTGGTGGGAAGGCCGGTAATTATCAGCGACCGTACCCCCTGGACTGATCTGGAAACAGAAAAAGCCGGGTGGGCCATTTCCCTTCATGATCCCGAAAAATACGAAAAAGTGCTACAGCAGGTCATAGATATGGATTTGGCCACCTACGAAAACTGGGCGAAAAACACCTGGGAATTTGCAGCAAACTATATTAAAAACTCACATTTAAAGGAGAAATATTTAGCGTTATTTTCAACGATATGACAGACATAAAACAGGTAGATTTGCGTTCGTTCGACAATAGTTGGTATAATCCGGGAGCCGGAATTATCCGGAGAGTTTTATGGTACCTGGTAAATGCCCTGTTCTTTCTCAATCCGTTGAATCCAATATCTTTTCTGAAAGTCTGGCTGTTACGAGTATTTGGTGCGAAGGTCGGGAAGCGCGTATTTATCAAACCTTCTGTAAATATCAAATATCCCTGGCTGCTGGAGGTAGGCAATGACGTGTGGATCGGAGAAAAAGTGTGGATCGACAACCTGGCTAAAGTAATCATTGGCGACCATGTATGTCTTTCGCAGGGAGCCATGCTGCTTACGGGGAATCACAACTATAAATCCACTGCCTTTGACCTGATCACGGGTAGCATCACCCTCGAAGCCGGTGTGTGGATCGGCGCACAATCGGTGGTCTGCCCGGGAGTAACCTGCCGGAGCCATTCGATTCTTTCAGTCGGCTCGGTGGCATCCTCAGAAATGCAGGCATATGGAATATACCGGGGAAACCCGGCAACTTATTATCGTAAAAGAGAAATACAATAAACACAAAACCCAACAGATATGAGCCGTACTATTTTAATTACCGGAGGGGCCGGAAACGTGGGGGGCAGTCTCGTGGGAAGACTGGTAAAAGATCCCGAAAACTTTGTAGTCATATTTGATGACCTCTCCACAGGCGGGAAAGACAAGCTACCTGATCCTGCGCTACCCAACTGGAAATTTATCCGGGGAGATACCAACCGCTGGCAGGAAATTGCCGCAGTTATGACTTCCTACCGTTTTGATTATGTCTTTCATTATGCAGCCGTAGTCGGGGTCAAACGCACGCTCGAAAACCCAATGAAGGTTCTTGCCGATATTGAAGGCATCAAAAACGTACTGGAACTCTCCAAAAATACCGGTGTAAAGCGAATATTTTATTCGTCCTCCTCTGAGGTGTATGGAGAGCCTTTCGAGATTCCACAGAATGAGGAAACCACGCCGCTCAATGCACGGCTGCCTTATGCAGTGGTAAAACAAACCAGCGAATGTTTTATCAAATCCTTCCATAGAGAATATGATCTCGACTACACCATCTTTAGGTTTTTTAATACCTATGGCCCCAAACAAAGCGAAGATTTTGTCGTTCCCAAATTTCTTCAGGCGGCCATGAGAGGGGAAGATATCACGATCTACGGCGATGGTCAGCAGACCCGCACATTTTGTTATATCGACGACAACCTCGATTCGACACTGAAAATCCTATACGAAGATCATTGCATCAATGATGTCATTAACCTGGGAAGTGAAGAGGAAATGACCATCGTCGAACTGGCAGAGAAAATCATTAAAACCGCCAATTCTTCTTCACAGATCATTCACCTGCCGGCCCTGAAGGAAGGCGACATGAAACGCCGCTGCCCCGACAATACAAAAATGAAAACTCTGATTGGCAGGGAACTTATTACGCTTGAAGAAGGCGTGCGCAAAATGATCGCCTTCTACATGAGTGAAGCGGTAAATGTCTGATTAATCCTTATCCCATACTTTCTCAAACATGTGCGGAATCGCAGGTTTTACAGGTGAACCCCACCCTTCGGAAGCTACCTCTGTCATCCGGAAAATGACCCAGCGCATGGCCCACCGGGGGCCTGACGGAGACGGGCACTTTGTGCTTCCCGGCATCGCCCTGGGGCATCGGCGACTGTCTATTATAGACCTCTCCACAGCGGCTTCTCAGCCCATGGCAGATCCTTCGGGCAGGTATATTATTGTTTACAATGGCGAGGTCTATAATTTCCGGGAGGTAAAAGCCCAACTCCCGCCCCAACAGTTTCAAAGCAACAGCGATACAGATGTTATCCTGTCGGCATACAAAGAGTGGGGGCCGGATTGCCTTCAGAAATTTAACGGCATGTTTGCCTTTGCTATCTGGGACAGGGTGGAAGAATCGCTGTTTATTGCCCGCGACCGCATGGGAATCAAACCCCTGTATTATCATTTCGACGGACAGAATCTGGCTTTTTCCTCCGAAATCCGGAGCCTGCTCGCCTCTGGAAAAGTGCCTGCACGGCTCAACCGCAAAAGCCTTTCGGAGTATCTGCGCTATTATACCGTCAATGGCCCCAATACGCTGATAAAGGATATTTCACTTCTGTCTCCCGGCACTTACGGCATCTGGCAGGATGGAAAGTTTGAAACCCATCCCTTCTGGCATCTCACACCCGAAAAAACGCCTGTGCATTTTGAGGATTATGGCCAGACATGCAGCCATATTCAGAACCTCCTTCGCCAGGCAGTGGAGCGAAGACTGATCAGCGATGTGCCTTTTGGTGCTTTCCTTTCGGGAGGCATTGACTCCAGCGCCATTGTGGCGTTGATGGCCCAGGTATCTGACCTGCCGGTACATACCTTCTCCGTTACTTTTCACGAAAAGGCATTCGACGAATCGCCGTATTCTGAGATGATTGCCAAAAAATACAATACGCGCCATCATCCCATTCCGCTGAGTCCCGATGATTTTCTCAAAGGATTGCCGGAGGCACTTTCCAGCATGGATCACCCCTCCGGAGACGGAATCAACAGCTATGTCGTTTCTAAAGTCACCCGGGAAACAGGATTTACCGTTGCACTTTCAGGGTTGGGTGGAGATGAATTGTTTGCCGGTTACCCGGTATTCAAACGGTATGAAAAACTACGGCGGATGCGGATGTTTTACGGTATCCCCTCCCCGATCCGTACTGCTATCGGCAAATCTGTTTCCTCGGTGTACAGCAACCAGAAAACTGCGCGACTGCAGGAACTGATTTCTCTCAAGGGAACCGGATTTGAGGATATGTATCCCATATTCCGCAAATGTTTTGACGACGACGAAATCACCCGTCTCACCGGTTTTCACACCCCTGCGATGCAGCAGTTGCGGGAGGTGTTCGAAGAAAAAGAATTACAGGATATCCACCGGATGCCGGTATTCAGCCAGGTAAGTATCGGCGAAATCAGCACTTATACCCGGAATGTATTGCTGAGAGATACCGATCAGATGTCCATGGCAAGTTCGCTGGAAGTGCGGGTTCCCTTTTTTGATCATACGCTGGTCGAATATGTTCTCGGCATTCCCGATGAATTTAAAAATCCTGTTTTCCCCAAAAAACTGCTGGTGGATGCGCTGGGAGAATTATTGCCCGGAGAAATTGTACACCGGCCAAAAATGGGTTTTGTTTTTCCCTGGGAACACTGGGTTCGAAACGACCTGCGTACATTCTGTGAGGACAGGCTACACCGACTGGCGAAAAGAGGCATTCTGGACGGAGCCACTATCCGAAATATGTGGCAACAGTTTCTTGCCCACAGTAAAAAAGTCAACTGGATCAGAATCTGGACGCTGGTGGTGCTTGAAGACTGGATCGAAAGAAACGGAATCGAAGCCTGAGAATATTTTTAAACCCCGTATTATGAAAGTTTCAATCATTACCGTTTCCTACAATGCCGGAGAATTTATCCGGACAGCCATAGAATCGGTTTTGGCACAAGACTACGACGACATCGAATACATTGTGGTTGACGGCGCCTCGAAAGATCAGACGCTGGAGATTGTCAGATCGTATGGCGACAGAATAACCAAAGTTTTATCCGAGCCGGATGAAGGGCTGTATTTCGCCATGAATAAAGGACTAAAGCTGGCCGAAGGAGAAATTATCGGCATTCTGAACGCAGACGATGTATATGCCGACCCGCAGGTGATTTCGCGGGTGGTGAAAGCTTTTCAGGATACAAAGGCAGATATGACTTTTGCAGATCTGGTCTATGTGAAAGCAGAAGACCTGAGTCAGATCGTGCGGTATTATCCGGGAAAAGGGTTCAGACCTGAGCAATTTGCCAAAGGTATGATGCCCCCTCACCCGACCTATTTTGTCAGAAAAGAATTGTACGAAAAATATGGCGATTTTAATACCCGGTACAGGATTTGCGCTGATTTCGACCTGATGGTGAGAATGTTCGTTTCCCATAAAAGATCATTTGCCTATATCCCCGGCGTAATTGTAAAAATGCGCGTAGGAGGAAACAGCGCCTGGGGAAAAAACACCCGGCAGATCAACCGTGAAATGCTGCATTCACTGCGCGCACATGGCGTGTCCACCAGTCTGATGAAAATATATTCCAAGTACTTTACCAAGATATTCCAGTTGCTGGCAAAACCAGCCTGAAAAAATTAATTATGCCCAAAATCCTGATTACCGGCGGATGTGGTTATATCGGCTCCCATACCGCCATCGAACTGCTCAACAGACCTGGCTACGAGGTTGTCTCTATTGATAATTTTGTAAACGCATCTCCGGATACCCTCTCCCGGATTGAAACCATCACAGGCAAAAAAATGACCAACTACCATGCGGATGTATGCGACCGGAAGGTATTGGAACAAATTTTCAGCGAACACCCGGACATCGAAGGCGTCATTCATTTTGCCGCATTAAAAGCAGTAGGAGAATCGGTCGAAAAGCCGCTGGAATACTATCACAACAATCTCGTATCGCTGATCAATATCCTCGCATGCTGCGGGCAAACGGGTGTAAAAGGATTTATCTTTTCCTCTTCCTGCACCGTTTATGGCAATATTGAAGATTTGCCCGTAACCGAAAAAACGCCTACCGTTGAAGCCGAATCACCTTACGGCAATACCAAGCTGGTTGGTGAGCGCATTATACGCGATTTCGTGGTCTCCAGTCCGGCCATCAATGCCATTGCCCTCCGGTATTTTAATCCGGTAGGCGCGCACCATACGGGACTCAACGGAGAAGACCCCGTCAACCGCCCCAACAACCTCGTTCCAGTAATCACGCAGACTGCCGCGGGGATTATACCCGAACTTACCGTTTTTGGCGGTGATTATGATACCCGCGACGGATCCAACATCAGGGATTACATTCATGTTACAGACATAGCAGTGGCCCATATTCAGGCAATGGAATATCTGCTTCAGAGCAGAAATGGAAGCCGGTATGAGCAGTTTAATCTGGGCTCAGGACAGGGCGTTTCGGTGCTCGAAGCCATTGAAGCGTTTGAAAGAGTAACCGGGCAAAAACTGAAATACAAAATCGGCCCACGGCGCCCGGGAGATGTGGTGGCCATTTATTCGGACAGCAGCCTCGCCAAAGAAAAACTGGGTTGGGAAGCCACCAGGGGAATAGATGAAATGATGGCTTCTGCCTGGAAATGGCAGCAGACAGTGATGGCAGAAAGGCAGAAAAACCCTTCCTAGCGAAACATGCTCCGGAGGTTTCTCGCTACCTTAGTCGCAGACTTGCGGTATGGGTGAGACTCCTCTGAGGAGAGTTTTGCAGCGAGGATTTCTGCATCTGCTTCCTCATGACTGCCTACCAGCGCCAGCAAAAGATACCACTCGGCTGCCGCAACAAAACGGGAGTCGCCACTTTCTGCCACGAGTTTCAACGGGGCTTGCGCCTTTTCATAATTTCCGCTCAAAACATATGCATTCCCCAACAGAAGCTGCGCCTCCAGATAGTGAGAATCTTTTAAGGGAATTTTATCCAGAAGGGTAGCAGCCATTTCATATTCTCCGGCGTTGAAGGCCTGCATGCCCGGAGCCCAGAAATCATCCTGCCGGACTTCCCCTCTGGACGAACCAGCGCCATAAGGGGTAGCATAGTACTGTGCTATATATTCGTCGGTGTAGAAGGTTTTGGTATAACGGAAACCGATGATGATGGCCAGCAGGGTCACTGCTGCAGCAACTGCCCAGTACCAGGTATGCCATACGATTCCATTACGGGGCTTCTTTTCGCTTTCTTCCTGTAAACGCTCTTTGAGGTAAATACCTGCCCCGGCTTTAAGCGCTACATGCGCCGCACGGTGTTTGTTTACCTTATCGGCAAACACAGGATCAGAAGCAATTCGCGATTCTACTGCATTTGCATCGGGCGCATCCAGCAGCCCTTCCAGATAGTTTTCAATCAGGTCAAATTCTTCAGGTGACTCCATAACTCAGGGTTTTAATCTTTCCATCCAAATGGGGTTTTCATCCAGAATTTCGAGCAACTGTTTCAGACAAAGGCGTTTTTTTTTGCGGGCAACACCTTCGGTTTTATAATTAAGTTCTCCTGCAATTTCTTTCATCGAATAACTCAGCTTCCACATTTCCAGCACTTTTCTGCATTTGCTGTCAATTTTCCCGAGCAATTGCCGCACGGCCTCCTCCCGCTCTTTGTCCATCAGCACAATCTCTGGAGAATCAACATCTGCCCCCGCTCCGTTTTCCCAATAACCTGGATCAGCCTCTCGCTGCATGGTTCGAAATCTTTTATACCAAAGATTGCGGGCGATACCATACAGATATCCATTCAGCGTGCCGGAACCCCGGTATTTCCCTTCCCTGACGCTTAAAATAAGATTTCTGATGCTATCCTGCCAAATATCTTCCGCATCCTCTCTCACCCCTTTGTGACTCAATACAAAACGAAACACCTGCTTACGGGTATCCTCATCGCGGTAAATCGCCCTCATGGCATGCTCAAGTTCCGAACCGCCGCTCATGATCGCCCCGATGATCTGCGCATCACTGTACTGAGCCATAGCTTACAAAAGTATGTTTCTCAGAAGAATAAAACGTTACCATAAACTGATACATTTTATTTAAAAAAACAAACCCGCTGAAAGTCGTTTTTTGTACGACCATCAGCGGGGGAATATTTTATCCGTCAGGTTATTAACCCTTGCGGCAGAAATTTTATTTCAATTCGACGATGGTATTGAGGATTTCTCCATTTTGTCCTCTCAGCATCAAAAAATAGGCGCCCGGTGGAACATCTTCAAGCTCCAGGGATTCGGTTTGATTATTCATCAGCCATTCTTTGCGCAAAATTGCCTGCCCCACTGTATTGATCAGGGTAAGCGAAACCACAGATTCTCCTTTTGCCAGCCAGTCAATATATAGGGTTCGGTCAGCGATCAGGGGATTGGGATAAATGCGGAATGTTTGGGCATCTCTGTCAAAAAACACCTGCACGACCGGAAAAACCTCAACCTTACCGTCAAAATCGGTCTGGCTCAGCCGGTAATAACTCCAGCCGGCGTAAGGAAGAAAATCAGAAAGTGAATAGGTACGTGTGGTAGTTCCGTTTCCCTGTCCGGGCACTTTGGCTACCAGTTCATAAGCCAGTCCGTTCGCAGAACGTTCGATGGTAAAAAAATCGTTATTCAGTTCGCTGGCGGTTATCCAGGAAAGCGCCACGCTGTTTTCCTGCGCTACTGCACTAAAATTGAGAAGTTCGACCGGAGCAGGCGCACTGCCGCCATCACCGGAAAGGGATACATTGACAGCCGCATTGCCGCCGGTATGAGTTACTTCCAGCGCAGCGGTTTTCAGTCCGGTAGTCGAAGGAATAAAATCGACAGGAATATTGAGCGAGCCGCCGGGAGGAATGACAACCGGCAGCGTAAATCCGAGATTGAGAGAAAACTGGTCCAAATTAGTGCCGGTAATCTGAATATCTTCAATGATGGTGGCCTGATTGCCAGCCGAACTGAGGAGAACCGAAGTCAGTGAGCCTGTATTTCCGACTGAAACAATACCAAAATTCAGCGCACTGAGCGTTGGGTCAATATCGCTGGCGGTAATGGCTGTACCAACAGGCGCACCTCCACTAAAATCTGCCTGCACAAGGTAGTTGGCATCCGTACCGGCGATGTTGGTACCGCCCCGGTTGGGAGAAGCACCTGCTGCGATATAAATACGACCGTTGTTGGCGATGGGCTGCGAGGCATGGCGTCTTACGATCATCGGATTCCAGGTATCCCAGGTTAAGGTATTCAGGTCAAGTGCCTCGACCGCATCCTCGGCAAGAGTTGACAAATCATTTTCTCCGCCCATTACCACTACATGATCGTCGAAAAGGCAGGCCATCGTTCCGGCTCTTTCAGTCGGAAGATTGGAAGAGGCGGGCAGGGTTGTCCACGTATTGGTAGGAATATCGTAGATATCCACTTCTACCACGGTTCCCTGAAAAGTATTGGCGCCGGAACCACTTCTTCTCCCACCGGCGACATAAATTTTGCTGCCATAAAGTACAGCCTGGAAATGGTCACGGGAGCGGGGTGCATCAGCTAATTCGGTCCAGGTATTGGTTGCCGGATCATATACGTCTGTCCAGGGTACCCAACCGCTCTGGTGTCCGTTCTGAATACCGGCAATGATATAAATTTTGCCGTTATATGCCACAGCACCGGAAGAACCTCTGCGACGGCTGACCGGAATAGATGGGCCGACTTTCCACTCATTGGACACAGGGTCATAAATATAAATATTGGGGACCGGCGTTTCGGTAGGAAAACCCCCGGTCATTACGCCGATAGCGTAAATGAGTCCGTTGAGTTCCACCGCCTGAAAGTGGTGCATTTCCAGCGGATGTTGTCCGCCGTTGGCCCACGAATTGGTGTTGTAGTTAAATACCTTTACCTGAACATTTGACGCGTCGCTACCGCGACCACCGAGCAGATAAAACCTGTCTCCAGCCTGGGCAAACGCGTTTTCGTGACGGGCTTTAGGGGCTGCACCTGTAAATGCCAGACCTGTCCAGGTACCCTGAGATAAAACAAGGTCAGGAAAAGTCCAGAAACAGAATAGGAGAAGGGGGAGTAAAATATTTTTCAAAGAGAACATTTTAATAAGTAAGTGATGGTAGAACAACCTGAATTTCCGTATCGTATCATTACTTTTTCGTCTAAAATCATTCCAAAAAATGAGATTCAGACAGGATTTTTGGGGGTTTCTCTTTCAGATACAAAAATACCTGTTATTCCCACACCGAAAAGCCCTTTCACGGGGAACAAAAAAAATTTCAACCCGAATGGTACCGTTTTGATACCGACCGGTACATCCCGGTACTTTTTTTAGGCATTAAAACGCAATCGACAGGTTTTGTACCCGGTAAAAGCCGTTATTTTTGCCTAAATTGAAAAAAAATAACGGCTGTGAAAAAACCGTTTGCCCTGATATATGTTCTTCTTGTCGCTGTCGCAGAATCTCTTTTTGCACAAACATCCGGTGACTCACTTCGCGCAGAGAACTGGTTTGATACGGCCCAAACGCTTTCAAACCAGGCACAGTATGACAGTGCCATTGTGTATTTCCGGAAATCGGCCAACCTGTTTCGGCGTCAGAATCTTACAGAAGGATATGTGCGCGCCATCAATCATATCGGGATCATCCACATATTTAATGCCCGGGTTGCGGAGGGAAAAACCATTATCGACACCGTTTTATCCCTTTCCAGCGAAAACCCCGGGCTTCTGAGTCAGCGTGCGCTGGGGTTTATTTACCTCGGCTCCTATTATCAGCGCCTTTCCCGCCCCGATAGCACGGCCATTTGCAATCAGATCGCACTGACACTTCAGAAACAAATCGACGATTTACCTCCCTTTGATCTGATTATGACCTACAACAATATCGGCAGCAACTACAACACCTGGGGCGCTTACGAAAAAGCCATAACCTACCTCGACACGGCGATTCACCTGGCAGAAACCCGACTGACTGACAATCTGCCTGTTTTGGGAATTTTGTACAACAATCTCGGTTTCAGTTATGCCGCGCTGGGCGAGTATGAACGTTCGGTCGCATACCTCGAAAAAGGCAAACGCACGGAAACCGAAGCACTCGGCGAAAACCATCCCAACCTCGGCATCACCTTTGTCAACCTGGCCAAAAGCATTCAGGAAACCGGAGATTTTGCACAGGCCCTGGCCTATTACCAGAAAGGCCTCAAAATATTTACCACCGCCTTTCATCCGCGGCATCCTTATGTAGCATCTGCCTACACCAACATCGGGCAGTTGTATGGTGAAATGGATGATTTTACAAGTGCAATCGCCTTTCAGCGCAAAGCCATACACCTGAAAAAGCAAATTCTCTCCCCCGACCATTATAGTCTCGCCGCCAGCTACGGGCATTTGGCCGGGGCATTTAGCGGCCAACAAAAACCTGATTCCGCCCTTTACTACTATCAACGGGCACTGGGGATTCTGGAACCATTATATCGGGGAAAACACAACGAACTGGCAGTCATATACCGAAAAATGGGGTTAATCTATCGCCAGTCCGGAAAAGGCAGGGAAGCAGAAAAAGCCTTCCGGATGGGAATCAGTGCCTTATGCGAAAATCCGGAAGCCTATTTTTCAGACAATAACGATTCAGACTGCCGGATACACCCCGAGCTGATCTATCTGTTTGGCGAACTGGGCAGCTATTATTCCCACCAATACCAAAACACACCAGAAGATACCGGGATATTGGTGCGGTCGCTCGAAGCGTACAGCCAGGCTGTTGCCGCAGCCGAAGCACTTCGGGCAGGTTATCACAACCGGCAGTCAAAAGAAAATCTGACCGCCCGAAGCGCGGAAATATTCCGAGAAGGCGCCGCAGTTGCCTTTATCCTTTATGAGAATACCGGCGATCCCAAATATCTCGAAAAAAGTTTCTGGTTTTCTGAGAAGACCAAAGCAACCCTCCTTCTGGAAGCCGAAAGAGAAGCCGCAGTCCGGACATTTGCAGGAATTCCCGAAACGCTGATTCAGGAAGAATATCTGCATCAGACGGATCGGGTATTTTTTGAAAAGCAATTATTTGCCGAACAAAAAAAGGGAAACGCCGCGTCAGCAGAGGCAATCAATAAATGGAAAGACAGCCTATTCAGCGTCAATCAGCACCTGACCCGGTGGCAGGACAAAATAAAACGCGACCATCCCGGATATTTCAGATTAAAATACGGCCTCAGCCCGCTCTCAACCCAGCAGATTGCCAGCGACCATTTGGGTGCTGATGAAGCCATCATTTCCTATACCGCGGATTCGGGTCAGGTTTTTATATTTCTTATTACCCGAAAAGAAACACTGGTGAAAAAAGTCCTGCTCGAAGTGCCACTTCCCCTCTGGGTGGACAGTCTGTATGCGGGACTTTGTGGGTATCATTTATCCCATGCACCTACCGACTCGCTCTATCAGGCGCTCAATTACCAATATACAGACATTGCCTTTAAATTGTACCAGAAGCTCCTTGCTCCGTTGGAAGGGAATCTCCCGGGGCGGCTGATCATTGTGCCCGACGGCATTCTGGGGTATATACCCTTTGAAGCACTGCTAACAGAACTTCCGGAAAAAACCGGTGCTTTTCGCAATTACCCCTTTCTGGTAAAAAAATACGCCGTCAGTTATATTTATTCTGCCAGTCAGTTTGTAGAATCCGCAAGGCGGCATCGCAATCCGCCCAAATATTTTATGGGCATGGCACCGGAGTTTCCAGCTAAGGAATACCCCGCCCTCGCAACAACAGATCTGAGATCAAATGATTTTTCTCCACTCTATTACAATCAGGAGGAAATAGAAATGATCCGTTCGCTGATCCATTCGGAAAAAGATACGGGCTTTACCTCAACACTGGAGCAGTTTATTCTGCACAGCCCCAATTACAGGATTATTCATCTGGCTACCCACGGCAAAACCGATGACCAGTGGCCAGACTATTCCTTCCTCGCTTTTCAATATGGAAAAAACACCGACAGCATCACGCGGCTGTATATACGAGACCTTTACGCACTAAAACTACAGGCAGATATGGTCGTGCTCAGTGCCTGCGAAACCGGCACCGGGCGACTGCTTCAGGGAGAAGGCATCATCAGTCTGGCAAGAGGATTTTCCTATGCGGGAGCCGCGAGTCTGATCACCACCCTTTGGCGCATCAATGACCGCAAAACCGCGACCTTTATGCAGGATTTTTACCTTCACATTTTTCAAGGGAAAACCAAAGACCAGGCATTGCAACAGGCCAAAAACGATTATCTGGAAAATAATGACGACTTTTACGCCCATCCATATTTCTGGGCATCGTACCAGGCAATCGGCGATATGCAGCCGGTACCTGCCCCAGGGAACAAGAGGAATATTATATGGATTATATTCTTAATTACCGCAATTTTGGTTGGAGGAATGTATTTTTGGCTAAAAAGAAAACAGACAAAATGAGAAAGATTATACTGGCGATAACACTCATCGGGAATATTCTTCTGACCTTTGGACAGGCAGAAGCACCGCTTCCGCTCACAGAAGCAGAAAATACCCTGATTATGGCAGGAGACACTGCGACACCGATGCGGGTATTTCTGATAACCCAATACGAAGACAGCCTGCTGCTGCGGACGCAGAGTCAGCCGGTCAAAGCCGATCCGGCGGATACCGTTTTGCAGCATTTTATTGCGCGGTTGTACCGTACGGTTACCGATTCGGCGTCGATGGGCGTGGGTATCGCCGCCCCGCAGGTGGGTTTGTTGCGGCAGATCATCTGGGTGCAGCGGTTTGACAAAGAAGGATTTCCCTTTGAGGCCTATCTCAATCCCGTGATACGGCAATATTCACACCTTCGGCGCGATGGCATGGAAGGATGTCTTTCCATCCCGGTGGTGCGCGACACTGTCAACAGAGCCTACGCCATTCTGATCGAATACGACTATCCCGACGGCAGCCACCATATCGAAATGGTGGAAGATTTTACAGCCGTGATTTTCCAGCACGAAATCGACCACCTCAACGGCATCGTCTTTACCGACCATCTGAAGGAAGAAATCCGCCAGGCGGAGGAGAAAATCAATGACAAACAAGGAATGCAAAATGACAAATGACAAATCGGAGATCCCATGCGGGATGACAAATCGGAGATCCCATGCGGGATGACAAATCGGAGATCCCATGCAGCTTTACACACAAACTAAAATTCAAAATTCCCCATAACACTGTTATATTTTATTACGAATTATTTTTGAAGGGGCTTTTAAATTGTACCGCAGGTGACTATATTTACCGAAAAGCCGCTGGCGGATGAGTAAAAAGTTTCAAGCAAAAATTCTCGTCGTGGATGATGACGCCGATATCCTCATCACCGCAAAAATTGTCCTCAAACAACAGTTTACCGACATATTCACCGAAAATAATCCGCACAACCTCACCACCCTTCTCGCAGAAAATTCCTATGACCTTGTGTTGCTCGACATGAATTTTACCGCCGGTTTTACCTCCGGTAAAGAAGGGCTCCGCTGGCTCAAAAAAATACGAAAATCTGCGCCCGCCACTCACGTTGTGCTTATGACGGCTTATGGCGATATCACCCTCGCCGTCAAAGCCATGAAAGAGGGCGCCACCGATTTTGTGGTAAAACCCTGGGACAATGAGGCGCTCCAGGCAACGGTGCTCTCCGCCCTTCAGGAGGAAACGCCGCCTCTCGTTCTCCCTGATCCTTCGCATCCGACCTTCCCCGACTCGCCCCATACCCACACAGAAGGTCTGATCATCGGCCATTCCCCTGCTATGCAGAAGATATTCCGCGCGATTGAAAAGGTCGCAGCTACCGATGCCAATGTCCTCCTCCTCGGCGAAAACGGCACGGGAAAGGAACTCATCGCCCGCGCCATTCACCGCCAGTCATTACGTGCGTCCAAATCCTTTGTCCATGTTGACCTCGGCGCCATCGCCGAATCGCTGTTTGAATCCGAACTCTTTGGACACGTAAAAGGCGCTTTTACCGACGCCCGGCAGGACCGGGAGGGCCGGTTTGAAGCCGCTCACGGTGGAACACTCTTCCTCGACGAAATTGGCAACCTCTCCCTTCCGCTTCAAGCCAAACTCCTCACCGCCCTTCAGAGCAGACATGTTACCCGTGTGGGATCCAACCGGCCCGTTTCCACCGACATCCGCCTGATCTGTGCTACCAATATGCCCCTGTACGAGATGGTCGATCAGAAAAAATTCCGCCAGGACCTCATCTACCGGATCAATACGGTTGAAATCACGCTTCCCCCCCTGCGCGAACGCACCGAAGACATTCCGCTTCTGGTCAATTATTACCTCAAAATGTACGCAGAAAAATACAGGAGGGAAGCACCTGAAATCAGACCTGAGTTTATCCGTAAACTACAGCAACACACCTGGCCCGGCAATATCCGCGAACTTCAACACGCACTGGAACGCGCGATTATCATGGAAGACCTCGACAGTATCCTTCCGGAAGAATTGGACATGGCATCAGCCACAGGTGATTTCCCTTCCGGACAAGAGGATTTCAACCTGGAAGAAGTAGAAAAAGCAGCCATTCGCCAGGCGATTTCCAAACACAACGGCAACATCAGCAAAGCCGCGCGCGAGCTGGGCCTGGGCAGAACCACCCTTTACCGGAAAATGACAAAATACGGCTTCTAAATTTCAACCCATGATTTTTAAGTCTTTCCGCCTCAATATCGTTCTCAGGGTACTCCTGCTCTCGCTGGCGGTATTTGTGTTTCAGTTTGTATGGGAAAAAAACGAATGGCCCATCACCCGTTTGTTTTTTGCCCTCGTGATCGCCGGGCTGATCGTCGAACTGATCCGCTACGTGGAGAAAACCAACCGTGACCTGCAAAATTTCCTGCTCGCCATTAAACACAAAGATTTTACCCAGACCTTCTCCTCCGAAAAAAGAGGGAAATCATTTTCCGGCCTCAAAGATGCATTCAACCTGATTATCAAAGGGTATCAGGATCTCCGCGCAGAAAAAGAATCACACTACCAATATCTCAACAATGTCATCGAACACGTCAGCGTAGCCCTCATCTGCTACGGAAAAGAGGGAGAAATCATGCTCATGAACCGCGCAGCTACCGACCTTCTCTCACGGCCCTATATGAGCAACATCCATATTCTCGGAAGGGTAAGTGAGGAATTGCTGGAAGCCGTCAAAACCATAGAAAGCGGGGAAAAAAAGCTGGTGAAAACGGTCGTCCACGACGATATGAAACACCTGGCCATCCAGGCGACAGAGTTTAAACTCCAGCAGAATGCCTATAAACTGGTTTCCCTTCAGGATATCCGAAGCGAACTCGATGAAAAAGAGGTCGAAACCTGGCAGAAACTCATCCGCGTGCTTACCCACGAGATTATGAATTCGGTAACACCCATCATTTCCCTCGCAAAGGTGGTAAATACCCTGATGACCGACGAAAAAGGTACGCGAAAACCACTAAATGAAATCGATGAAGACGACGCAGATGACATTCTCAACAGCGTCCAGACGATAGAAAGCAGGAGCAAGGGCCTGCTTCATTTTGTCCATGCCTACCGCAACCTCACCCGCATACAAAAACCCAACTTCAAGCCGGTGGGAATCGGCGAACTGATGCAGCGGGTCGAATCACTGCTTTATCCCGAATTTGAAAAGCGGAAAATAGCCCTGAAAGTAACACCACCGGAAACAGAAGTTTATATCCAGGCTGATGCAGATTTATTGGAACAGGTGCTGATCAACCTGATGAAAAACGCGATGGAAGCAGTATCCGGAAGGCCCGATGGGGTCACCGAAGTGATTGCAACCCAGTATATCGGACAAAAACCCTCCATTCAGGTAAGAGACAACGGGCTGGGAATCGACGAGGAATACCTGGACAAAATATTTATTCCTTTTTTTACCACAAAAAAGAAAGGTTCGGGTATTGGATTAAGCCTTTCCCTGCAAATCATGCGGATGCACAAAGGTTCGATTAATTTTCATACAGTACCCGGAGAAGGAACCACATTTACCCTGAACTTTTAATTTGGAAACAAATTTGCTATGGCCTTAACAGGATAAAAACAGAAAATCCTGCACTATTTCAAATGTTTTGGTCAATCAAACGTTTTTTTTTACGGGATTCTTACAATCGTCCCGCTTACAGATATGGACACAGTGCCTTTCATCATTTGGAGGCCATTGGTTCTTTTGTTAATTATGCCAAAAATAAACCCAAACAAAGCCTTATACAGCAGTTTCCTATTCAATCACCCCAAAGGAGATTTGAAAAATCTACCGGCAATTGTTGCTATGACACAAATTAAAGACAAGGCGGAAAGCCAACCACCCCTGAAAATCCTGCTTCTTGAAAAAAATTCCGGCCAACCTGTCTCACATTATCTGAAAACCCTGCCTTTCCCGGCGACGCTGGTCGTTGCGGGAGAAAAATATGAATTCCTGAGCCAACTCATCAACTATAGCCCGGATATCGTCCTGTTGAAGGATGAGGTTGCCGGTTTTCCCATTCGCGAAGCTTTCTTTTTTGTAAGAGAAACCCACCCGTGGATTCCTGTTTTTGGCATTAAAGGAGGAAGCGTAATTATTTCCGAAGCACCGGGACCGGGTACGCCATCGGATATCAACTGGATACAGCCGCAGCAGATTACCGCTCATCTGAGCCAAATCAGAATGCAGAAAAATCAGCCTGCTCCGGACCAACTGGCACATGCGAGGCTAAGAGTGGTAAAACAAATCAAAACCAATATATCGGGGCTGGAAAATATCCGGGCTTTTCTTAAAGCATCGGACTCAGGCACCAATGACTGGATGGAAGAAGTAAGCCACGAGATCGAAAAATCCATCGATTACCTCTGCAGACTACAGGAAAATCTTTCACTCCACGCTCACTCTGATGTCAGGCGCTGAGGCTGCTCGCCTTTGTCGCCTTTGAGCAACCGCAGAAAATCAATCAGGCCCTGTTTGGGATCAGGGTTTTCTGAAACCAAAGCCGTAATGCCCCGTGTTTCCAGTACTTTTTCCTGAACAGGATTGGGCTGGATAAGCAGAATATATGAGCGGGGTTTTGCTTGTTTGGCATTGGCTCTTTCCCATAGTTTGTTGAGCTTATAAAGCAAAAACCGGATATTAATATCGGTAAGACTGTATCCCAGAAACAGAATGGATTTCCCCAGCACATCTGCCCGCAGTTTTATATCGAGCGGTGTTTCAAAATCGAGGCGATCAAAGTACGAAGATTCCGTAAGCACGATAGAAGAGTCGTGGTCAAAATCACCGTGAAATTTAATAATTTGCGTTACCCCATCCCTGATCCCTCTGATGTCAGAGACATCCGCAATTTTCACGTAGGGTTTGTGGTAATGGTCAAATGCATATTCAATCCAGCGATCGTAGTTGGTGGTATAAATCATGGGGAAATCCAACTCAATCAGCAGTTTATGGATTTCGGAGCGTGAAATATCAATATCCGGCGTATGCCAGTTTCTGTCCATCCAGCTTCGCAGCGAGCCAATGCCTTTGTTGAGTTTGTAAAACTCAGCCAGCACAAGGTGGTCGCCCATTTCGCGAAATTGTACAGGGTTAAACCCGAGATCCTCAGCAAGTTTGTGAATCAACTGATTCCAGGAAGGAAGTCCCAGATTCATAGAAACCCCTCCTCCTGCAAATAGGATTACGTTTCGGGACCGGATGGAATCGATAAGGTCTTTGATACTGTTACTGATATACATATAATATTTAACGAAAAAAATATCCGGATTGATAGGAATTACCAAAATTTTAGTAAATTTATTCGCTTTAAGTAAATAATCTGTATTAAATGAATTAATATTTACTCCTGATGGACCCCAAGACACCGCATAATCCCCTTGCAGCCTACCTTTCGGGTGAAGCCAGTGAAGAACAGATCAGGCAGGTAGAAGAATGGCTGAGTTCGCATGAAGAGAACCGCGACCTTTACCAGAAACTCAGCGAGGCCTGGAGCGAACAAAACCATGCCTCCGGCAACCATTTCCTGGAAATCTCCTCAGACAATGGCCAGGAAGGCGTGCTCGAAGAAGATTGATTTACCGTTCAAAAGCCAGCCGCATTCCCTTCACACTCAAGTCCACCGCTCCCCTACTCCATACGATATTTCCATTGACAATGGTAGTATCCACTTCATTTGAAAAAGTTTCTCCTTCAAAGGGCGACCAGCCACATTTATAAAGGATATTTTCCTTTTCCACCTTCCAGGATTTTGCCGGATCCACGATGACCAGATCGGCAAAATATCCTTCTCGCACAAATCCCCTGTCTTTCAAGCCAAAACAAATTGCCGGTGCGTGGCACATTTTTTCCACTACCCGCTCCTTTGTCCAGAACCCCTGGCCAGCGAGTTGCAGCATAGCGACAAGACTGTGCTGAACCAGTGGCCCTCCGGAAGGCGCATATATATACGGGTTATTTTTCTCCGCCAGCGTATGTGGCGCATGGTCAGTAGCTACAATGTCGAGGCGATTGTCCATCAACGCCTTACGGAGGGCATCCCGGTCAGACCGCCGTTTGACCGCCGGATTCCATTTGATCATCATTCCTTTTTCGTCATAATCCTCTTCTGAAAACCAGAGGTGATGGATACAAACTTCGGCAGTGATCTTTTTTTCTCTCAGGGGAATATCGTTCCGGAAAAGAGAAAGTTCTTTTTCAGTGGAAATATGCAGTACGTGAAGGCGGGTTCCGTGTTTTTGGGCCAAAGCAACTGCCTGAGAAGAAGAGAGATAGCAAGCCTCCCCGCTCCGGATGTCCGGATGAAATCTGACGGGAATATTGTCGCCATATTGTGCCACAAAACGAGCCGTGTTTTCCCTTATTACAGCTTCCTTTTCACAATGGGTAGCTACCAGCATCGGCGCTTCGCGGAAGATATTTTCCAGTACTTTTTCATCATCTACGAGCATATTGCCGGTTGACGAACCCATAAATACTTTTATTCCGCAGACGGTCTGCGGGTTGGTTTTCAGCACTTCTTCCAGGTTGTCATTGGAAGCACCCATAAAAAAAGAAAAATTGGCAGGAGAAACAGCCGCTGCACGGGCAAATTTTTGTTCGAGGAGTTCTTGCGTAAGCGTTTGCGGCGAGGTATTGGGCATTTCCATAAAAGAAGTAACCCCACCGGCGACTGCCGCCACCGATTCAGAAGCGATATCGGCTTTGTGCGTAAGTCCGGGTTCGCGAAAATGCACCTGATCGTCGATCACCCCGGGGAGCAGGTATTTTCCCCGGGCGTCGATGGTGTGGTCAGAAATGGCATTTATGCCCACAGCAATGCGAACAATACGCCCGTTTTTGATAAAAATATCCGTTTCCGTTTGCGTCCCTTCATTGATGAGCAACGCATTTTTAATGAGAAGGCTTTGCATAATGCAAATATAATGACCATTTGTTAACTTTGACGCCGATTAGACCTCAGTTTTATTGCCTGTGAACAATCAGCCACCAAAACATATCGCCGTAGCCGGAAATATCGGTGCCGGAAAAACCACGCTTGTAAAAAAACTCGCCCACCATTATCAGTGGGAGCCTCACCTCGAAGCCGTGGACCACAATCCTTACCTTGAAGATTTTTACAAAGACATGGCCCGATGGGCCTTTCCGCTTCAGATTTACTTTCTCAATTCGAGGTTTAATCAGGTAGTGGAAATCAGAGAAAGTCCCCATACAATTATTCAGGACCGGACGATCTACGAGGATGCCTTTATTTTTGCCAAAAACCTCAAGGAGTCCAAATATCTCAGTGAAAGAGACTTTCAGAATTATTTCGACCTGTTTCAGTCTATGAGCAGGATGATCCACGCACCTGATCTGCTGATTTACCTTCGTGCAAGCATTCCCAAACTTATCGAACAGATTTCGCGCAGAGGGAGAGATTATGAACAAAACATCAGCATACGTTATCTCGAAGACCTCAACCGGAATTATGAAGAATGGATCGCACATTATCAGGAAGGTAAACTCCTGATAATCAATGTTGACAATATAGACTATGTGCAAAATCCCGAAGACCTTGGCCACATTATCAACCGCATTGACGCCCAGCTTTTTGGGTTGATCTGAGAGATGGAATTTCTTTTATATCTATTATTCGTATTTTATTTTACATGTAATTTCTGGTACTATATATAATAAAATAAGAATCAAAAATAATTTTATTTCGTATATATATCAGTACGAATAATCTTATTTTACTATATGCCATTTCGTCCGGAATTCAAACAATCCCTTAGTCAGAAAACGCATACAAGCCTCCGCCAGACCCTGTTCCGGGGTGGAATCGCCAGCCTGCTAGTGCTTGCAGGTATATTTATTATGCGGTCGCCGGAGGCGACCGATCCGGGAGAAAACCCTGAAAGATGTATGGTGGCCGCCCGGCCGGATGCGGAAGAAGGAACCGTAACCATCTCTTTCACCCTTGCCGGCGACAGAGATATGGCACTACAGGTGCTCAATTCCAATAAAGAAGAAATGATGAGCCGGCTGTTCACCCCCGTTCCACCCCATCAGGAAGTAACCCTGAACATCAGCGGATGGCCCGGGGGCAAATATACGGCCAGACTTTACAATCACCGTCAGTCGGTTTCAAACGAATTTGAAATCAACGGCCCGCTGGTGCTAAGCGGGCGCTGAGTGATGTCAGATATACTGATTGATCAGGTTTTCAAACACTTCCTGCCGGCCACTGATCTGAGCGGGCTCGCCCATGGTCAGCGCCAGATCGCACATCGCTTCAAGCGTCAGTTTTCCCGCCTCAAAATCGGCTCCGGCTCCGCTGTCAAATGATCGGTAGCGATCTTTGCGCCATGTTAACCAGGGAGACTCGGTGCGAATCCGGTCAGCAATCAGCAGCGCCCGCGCAAACACATCCATAGCCCCGATATGGGCATAAAAAATATCCTCCAGGTCGGTAGAATTTCGCCGCGTCTTGGCGTCAAAATTGACCCCGCCGCCGCCAAATCCGCCATTTTCCAGGATGACCAGCATCGCCTCGGTGATTTCGTAAAGGTTGTTGGGAAACTGATCGGTATCCCAGCCATTCTGATAGTCGCCGCGGTTGGCATCAATGCTGCCGAGTTTGCCCGCATTGGCTGCCACCTGAAGCTCATGATCAAAGGTGTGGCTGGCCAGCGTTGCGTGGTTTACTTCGATATTTAGACTAAAATCGTCCATCAGGCCATATTCGCGGAGAAAACCGAGTACCGTTGCGCAGTCAAAATCGTACTGGTGTTTGGTCGGTTCCATGGGCTTGGGCTCAATAAAAAACATCCCTTTGAAGCCCTGTGCGCGCGCATAATCTTTGGCCATATGAAGAAAACGGGCGAGGTGATCGAGTTCCCGCTTCATATTGGTATTGAGCAGCGACATATAGCCTTCACGTCCTCCCCAGAACACATAATTTTCGCCATTGAGCGCAATGGTCGCATCGAGGGCATTTTTTACCTGAGTGGCAGCGTAAGTCAGCACCTGAAAATCGGGATTAGTGGCAGCGCCATTCATGTATCGCGGATGTGAAAACAGATTAGCCGTACCCCATAAAAGTTTTACACCCGAAGCAGCCTGCTTTTCCTTTGCATAATCCACGACGATCTGCATTCTGCGCTGATATTCGGCGATAGTGGGTCCTTCATCTACCAGATCCACATCGTGAAAACAATAATAAGGAACCCCCAGCTTGGTGATAAATTCAAAAGCAGCATCCATTTTGTCGAGGGCCTGCTGTACAGGGTCGGTATTTTGCTGCCAGGGAAAGACCTTGGTACCCGGGCCAAAGGGGTCATTGCCCGTGTTGCAGAGGGTATGCCAGTAAGCAACGGCAAACCGGAAATGATCCTTCATGGATTTTCCTGCAACCACCTGATTTTCATTGTAATACTTGAAAGCCAGGGGATTGTCGGAGCCTTTTCCTTCGAAGGGAATTTTGCCGACACCGGGAAAATATGTTCGGTCTCCGGTCAAAACAGAAGCTGAAAGATGTTGGGGACGATTCATAGTTTTTTTAGGTTAAGATTCGCAATAAACGCATGGTTATAGTCAATCCAACTACAAGTTTAGGAAAAACACAATGAAATGCAAATTTTGGATTTTATTAATTTGATTCTATTTTCGGGAATATAAGACTATGTCACACACACACCCCGACAAAATAGATCCGCTATCCATCGACTGCACCATTTTTGGTTTTGAAAGTGGTCAGTTGGAGGTATTGCTTATTCGCAGAGCCATCGAACCCTTCAGAGGACAATGGGCATTACCGGGCGGATTTATACTTTATCAGGAGGATATAGATGAAGCGTCGCGGCGCATTTTACAAGAAATGACAGGGGTGGACAGGCTGTTTATGGAGCAGCAGCGCGCGTTTGGGAGCGTGGACCGGTATCCGGGCAGGCGGGTAATTACGCTGGCATATTTTGCACTGATCCAGCCGGGAAATTATTATCTCAACCCTGGTCCGGAAGCCAGTGGAATACAGTGGTTTAATGTAACCCATTTGCCGGAGCTTCCCTTTGATCATCGGGACATCATCCAACACGCCATCAGTACCCTTCAGCAAAAAGTCAGGCATCAGCCGGTGGGATTTGAGTTATTGCCGGAAAAATTTACCCTTCTGCAGTTGCAGGAGCTTTATGAAGCGATTTTGGGGCAAAAGCTCGACAAGCCCAATTTTCGCCGGAAAATACTGGCAATGAACCTGCTCATTCCCCTTGAGGAGTATCAGACAGGTGTAGCACACCGTGCGGCGAGGATGTATCGTTTTGATCCGGGCCGGTATGCAAAACTCAGAGAGAGCGGTTATGTATTTGAGTTATAAAGGAAATCCACTGCTGTGAAAAACAGAATCAGAATCAAAGATATTGCCGAAAGGGCAAAGGTGTCGCGCGGCACTGTTGACCGGGTGCTGCACAACCGGGGCAACGTCGCACCCGAAATCAAGCAGAAAATCCAGCAGGTGCTGGAGGAACTCAACTACGAGCGCAATATCATTGCCAGCACCCTGGCTTATAACCGGCTGCTGCGCATAGCGGTATTGCTTCCCGATTTTGCCGATGATCCCTTTTGGGAAGAACCCAAAAACGGCATTGACATGGCCATGAGATCGGTCGAACATTATGGGGTTACGGTACAGTATTTTTTATTTGACCAGGACGACACCCAGAGTTTTGTAGAACAGTCAGATACCCTTTTGGAAACTTCACCAGATGCGATCTTGCTGGCGCCCGACTTTTTTAATGAATCTATGGCCTTTCTGGAAAAATGCCAGCAGAAAGGAATCCCCTATATGCAGATCAACACACATCTGGCGAGACAGGAATCGTGCAATCTCGGATATATCGGGCAGGACACTTATCAGAGCGGCGTACTAGCCGGGCGACTGCTCTCCTATCTGATTCCGCACGGGAGTACCGTAGGGGTACTTCATCTGGAAAAAGGCCTTCCCAATGCCCGTCACCTGATGGAAAAAGAAAAGGGATTCCGCGATTTTTTTGAGTCATATGACGGAGGCAAAACCTCGGTTGTACAGCTCGCTTTTTCCCCATTTGGGGCCCGGCAGGATTTGTTTGATTTTCTGGATCAGCAGTTGCTTTCAGTGCGCGAAATCAGGGGGTTGATGGTGACCACTTCGCGCATTTTTCTGCTCGCGGAATACCTTCAGGCCCGGGCACTTGACCATATCAGTCTGGTTGGGTTTGACCTGATTGAAAAAAACGTACAATTGCTGGAGGAAGGAAAAATCCAGTTTCTCATCAACCAGAACCCCTTCAAACAAGGGTATTACGGAATCATGAATATTGTGGAGTATCTGATAAAGAAATCTGAAATAGACGGAACTCAGATGCTGCCGCTGGATGTTGCCGTAAAAGAGAATATCCATTATTATGTAAAAGCAACCCGTGACCTACGGGTTGTCGTTTAGAAAAAAGAAACCGCAAAAAAACTGACAGGAAAAAATATTTTCTTATATTGGTAGAAAGATTGACTTTTTTTTAATAGCTTGTGCCCGCGCACAGCATATAGATCAGGACTACTACTTAAAATAACTATGAACCCGATTCTGCAAATTTCTTCCGCCGAAAGCCGGCATGTGCTACACACTCAAACAGAATATTCTGCTATACAAATATCCCGGTGATTATCGATATGTCGCTGACAATTGTTGCATATCATCGTGTATATAGATCTGCTGGCTTTCCCTACTGAGAAAAGAAAGCCAGGTTGCGTTCTTTTATCTATTCATTCTGACCGTATCAGGAAATACGAATCAGCATTCCAAATCATTAACCCATCCTTTCTATGAATCACATTCGACAATTAGATTTCAGGTTCACGCAGGCTTCCATGAAGCTGCTCAGCGTGCTGTCAATTGTGTTGTTAATCAGCAGCGGGGTGTTTGCCCAAACTACTGTAACCGGTCGTGTCGCCGACGCCGCCGGAAATGGCATGGTAGGGGTAACCATCGCCATTAAAGGTACAAACAGCGGTGCCCTTTCTGAATCCAATGGTAGCTACAGAGTAAGTGTTCCATCTGATGGCGTACTGGTCTTTTCCTTCCTGGGTTACAAAACCCTTGAAGAAGCCGTCAATGGCCGTACTAGCATTAATGTCACTTTGCAGGAGCAGGATCTGACTGCCGATGAGGTGATTATCACCGCACTTGGTATTCAGCGGGAAACCAAAGCCCTGACTTATGCGGCACAGAATGTCAATACCGATGAAATCGCCAAAGCCCGCGACCTCAACGTGGTCAACTCGCTTTCGGGTAAAGTTGCCGGTATTTCTATCAGCCCTTCAGGCGCAGGTGTGGGCGCTTCTTCCCGCGTAATCCTTCGCGGTAACCGCTCTATCGCCGGCAACAGCCACCCGCTTTATATCGTGGATGGTGTGCCGATTCAGCGCGATATTACCAATATCAACCCCGACGACATCGCTTCTATCACCGTACTGAAAGGCCCCAACGCTGCCGCGCTCTACGGAAACCGCGCCAACAACGGTGCCATCATCATTACGACCAAATCAGGCGAAGCCGGTGGATTCAAAGTAAGCCTGAATACTACCTACATGGCAACCCAGCCCCTCATCCTGACCCAATATCAGAATGAATACGGACAGGGCAGCAATGGTCAGTATTCTCCCGCTTCTGAAGCCTCCTGGGGTCCCAAAATGACCGGACAAAGCGTAGCACACTGGTCTCCCGATCCAGGATGGTCTCCCACCACCTACTCTCTCTCAGGTCAGCCTGACAACGTGTCGGATTTCTTCCAGACAGGCCACAACTGGGCGACCAACCTCGCGATCTCCGGTGGTACTGACAGAAGCCAGACTTATTTCTCCTATACCTATACCGATGCCGCAGGCATTGTTCCCGGAAACGACCTTACCCGCCACAATGTTCACCTCCGTATTACCAACAAAATTACGGATAAGCTGAGCATCGACTCTAAAATCAACTACCTCAGAGACGAATTTGCCAATCAGCTTCCTCAGGGTGAAAGTTTTGACAACCCCATCCGCCACGCACTTCGTCTGCCGCGCAACATCCGCACCGAAGATGCTTCGGTTTTCGAATACACGCTGCCCTCAGGCCGTGTAAGACAAAACTACTGGGTACCCGGCTCCAACGGTGGTGCAAACCCATACTGGACCATCAACCGCGCTACCAACGCGCGCACCAATGACCGTGTGATTGCCTTCACCTCACTCAGATACGAAATTGCCGAAGGCCTTTCAGTTTTGGGGCGGGCATCTATTGACCGCTTCTTCAGAAATGGTGAAAACAGATGGTGGAATGACAACTATATCATCGCCGACAATGGTCGTTATTCTGTATTCTCTGGCCAGTCAACCGAGCTCAACCTCGACGCGCTGGTTTCTTATGAGAAAAACCTGACAGATGACTTCTACTTCAATGTCAATGCAGGTGGTAACATCCGCAAAGAAAGAGGTTCACAGGTTGATGCCAATACCGGTACTGCACTTACAGTTCCCAACTTCTTCTCTATCGGAAACAGCCAGAATGAAAGGGCTTCCTATAGCTTTGGTGCACCCAGAGATGTAAACTCTGTGTATGCTTTTGCTCAGTTGTCCTACAAAAATGCCGTCTTCTTTGATATCACCGGCCGTAACGACTGGAGTTCTACCCTTCCTTCAGAAAACTGGTCATTCTTCTACCCGTCTTTCGGTCTGAATGCCGTTCTGTCTGACCTGGTTGATCTTCCTGCTTTCATTACTTTTGCAAAAGTAAGAGGTTCCTGGGCAGAAGTGGGTAACGATACCCAGCCTTTCCAGACGCTCAGAACTGCAACGGTAGCTTCCGGTGGTGCCAATGGATACCTCTCCCTTTCCACAACGATTCCGAACGCCAACCTCCTTCCCGAGAAAACCCGTTCGCTCGAAATTGGTGCGGATCTACGCTTCTTCAACAACCGACTGGGACTTGATGTAACTTACTATAAGTCCAACTCTCTCAACCAGTTGTTCTCGGTTGCTCTGCCTGTCGGCTCTGGTGCATCACAGTTCTTCACCAACGGTGGTGACGTTGAAAACAAAGGTATTGAAGGTATCCTTTCTCTTCGTCCGGTTGACACCGATGACTTTAAATGGGATATTTCTTTCAACTATACCCGTAACCGCAACACGGTTATCAAAATCAACGATGAGCGTCCCAGTATTTCTGTTTCTACTGACTTCCTCCGTTCTTTCCGCATTGAGCAGGGCAGAACCTGGGGTGAGGTTTATTCCCGTGGATTCCAGAAAGATGATCAGGGCCGCGTAATCATCGGTTCCAATGGTCTGCCTGTTGTAACCAGCGGTCTTACCGAACTGGTGGCCAACTACAACCCCAACTGGCTGGGCGGTATCCGCAACGAATTTACCTGGAAAAACCTCACCGTGAGCTTCCTGGTTGACATGCGTTTTGGCGGTAGTGTAACCTCCCTCACCAATGCAATTCTCTATGCAGACGGATTGACAGAACAGACCCTCGACGGTCGTGAAGGTGGCCTGGTTTTCGGACAGAATTTCTTTGAAGAATACGAGGCGGTAAAAGAAGACGGAACCCCCAACGATATCCAGATTACTTCTGAGCAGTTCTGGGTAAACTTTGGTGGACGTAACGCACCTGTGGGTGAAGCATTCTCCTATGATGCAACCAACATCCGTATGCGCGAACTGGTACTGGGCTACAGAATCCCGGTTAATGCCGGCGGTCTCAATACTGTCTCTGTGTCCGTCGTTGGCAGAAACCTCTTCTTCTTCTACAACGCAGCAGGTGATATTGACCCCGAAGTACTGGTAGGAACCGGTACAGCATCCGAAGGATTTAGCTCATTTGCTCCTCCCACCATGAGATCAATCGGAGGAAGTATCAGCCTTGATTTCTAAACCTATATGAGAAACAACTTCTGTATTTGGACAGTTAATTGGAGAGCGTAACTGTAGAATTTTGAGAATGAATCATTAACTTAGTCTGGATACTCAAACACATTTCATTATGAAGTACATTAAGTATGTTTTACTTTTCTCTGTTACAGCACTTCTGGCGAATGGTTGTACAAAGGGATTCGAAGAACTGAATACGCGCCCCGATGCACTGATTGCATCAAATGTTGACGGATCACTATTGGGCCAGGGTTTTGCCCGTGCGCAATATTATGCGATGCACGGAGAGCACTGGCGTTTCCAGATCTCGGAGAACCTGTTTTCCGACCTCTACTGTCAGTATTTTGCAACCACTGCTGCAAACTTCGACTCTGACCGTTATGTGGAAGTTGGTCGCTGGATCGACCTTTGCTGGAGTTCTTTTTACGGTGAAGCCGCTCCGAATATTAAGTTCGTGGAAGACTTTGCCCGCGAAAATGACCTCCCGGTTGAAGAAGCGATTGCCAAAATCTGGCGTGTGCAGGGATATCACCGAGTTACTGACTACTGGGGTCCTGTCATCTACTCCCAGTTTGGAAATGGTGAAACCAGCGTTGCTTACGATACGCAGGAAAGCATCTACAAGAGCTTTTTTACCACGCTTGATGAGGCGGTAACCACACTCAATGCTCACAGAGGCGAAAACGTATTTGGCAACAATGACCAGATTTTTGGTGGTGATGTGGACAAATGGATCACCTTTGCCAACTCTCTCCGTCTGCGTCTGGCTATGCGTATCCGCTTCGTAGAACCTGCCCTGGCTAAAGCTGAAGCTGAAAAAGCAGTTGCTGCCGGTGTAATGGAAGACAACAGCGAAAATGCATGGATCGCTACCACTGTCAACTCCCTGAACCCCTTCACCACCATCACCAACTGGGGTGAGTTTCGTATGAGTTCTCTGATGGAAAGTACCCTGGAAGGATATGGCGACCCACGTATCGGTGTGTATTTCAGCCCCGCTGACGAAGGCGATTCCGATGGCGACGGCAGCCCCTATGAAGGTCTCCGCAATGGCCAGGCAAAAGTGGACAAAATCCCTGCCCTCAATACAGGTAACTCTGACGTAGGCCCCGCTTATCTGCCCGAAGGAAAAGGTGGAACCAACCCTCCCATCATCGTTATGACTTCTGCTGAGGTATTTTTCCTCCGCGCCGAAGGTGCACTTATCGGATGGAACATGGGCGGAACTGCCAAAGACCTCTACGAGTCAGGTATCAGAAACTCCATGAAGGATCGCGCAGGCGCTGCTGATGCTGCAATTGATGCATACCTTGCCAGCACTTCCACGCCTGTGGCTACCGGCGATGCTTTCAATACTCAGCCTGCTACCGACATCCCCGTAAAATGGGAAGATGGTGCCAGCCAGGAAAGAAATCTGGAGCAAATCATTACCCAAAAATGGATTGCTCTCTATCCTGACGGATGGGAAGCTTATGCCGAAGTGAGAAGAACTGGTTATCCCAAACTCATTCCGATTCTCAACTCCGACAACCCCGATCTCGGTGTGAATGATATCTTCAGAAGAATGACTTTTGTTGACGGTGAATTCAGCAATAACCGCGCAGCTACTGAAGCTGCTCAAACTTTGCCCGAACTCTCCGGTGGCGACAAAAACAGCACGAAAGTCTGGTGGGATAAAAAATAATCCTCTATCCGGATTCCTTTAAATAAAAAAGGCACTAACCGCTTTGTTAGTGCCTTTTTTATTAAATTTTGCCACGTTTCCAGGCCAATTACTTCCAACCCGATCCGCCCATGTATTACAGATCTCTATTTCTGATCACACTTTCGCTTTCCCTTTTCGCCTGTAAACCCACTGACAACAAACCTTTTTCCCTGCTTTCTTCCCGTCAGTCTGGCATTACTTTTCGCAATACCCTTCAGGAAAGTGAAACGTTTAATGTCCTCAACTACGGGTACTTTTACAACGGCGGGGGCGTCGCCGTGGGCGATATCAACAATGACGGACTTCCGGATATTTATTTCACAGGAAACCTTGTAGCCAGCCATTTGTATCTCAATAAGGGAAACCTTCAATTTGAAAATATTGCAGAATCTGCTGGCGTCAAAGCGGAAGGACTCTGGAACACAGGGGTCTCGATGGCCGATGTCAATGGCGACGGCTGGCTGGATATTTATGTATCTCGCTCGGCAGCCGCAAATCCACAATCCCGCAAAAACCTGCTTTTTATCAACAACCACGACCTGACCTTTACCGAACAGGCAGAACTGTACGGGGTGGCTGATCCCGGCTATTCTACCCAGGGTGTGTTTTTTGACTATGACAGAGATGGCGACCTGGACCTTTTTGTCCTCAACCATTCTGTACAGGAATACGCAGGTTTTTCTCAATTGCTGCCTCAGCTCAAAAATCGCGAAAACTCTTTTTATGGAGATAAACTTTACCGAAACGACAAATTTCCTCCGCCGGGCCAACCGGAAGGAAAGTTTGTCAACATCACCCAGGAAGCAGGGATTCTCACCAATGTACTGGGCTTTGGCCTCGGGGTAGGCGTTGCCGATATCAACCGCGACGGGTGGCCCGATATTTACGTTTCCAACGATTACAACGAACCCGACTATCTCTACATCAACCAGCAAAACGGTACATTCAAGGAAAGTCTTTCCGAATATATTGATCATACCTCGCTTTTCTCCATGGGGTCTGACATCGCCGATGTCAACAACGACGGACTTCCGGATATCCTTTCCCTCGACATGCTGCCCGACGATCCCTATCGTCAGAAAATGAGCACAGGGGCAGACAACTACGAAAAAAACCAGCGGCTGATCCAGTCCGGTTTCCACAAACAGTTTATGCGAAATATGCTCCAGATCAACAACGGCAACGGCACTTTCACCGAAGCCGGACAACTGGCTGGCATTTCCAATACTGACTGGAGCTGGTCCGCGCTTTTTGCCGACTACAACAACGACGGCCTCCATGATCTTTTTGTCACCAATGGCTATAAGCGCGACTATACCAATATGGACTTTATGGCTTTCGCCGCAGATGAAAAGATCAAATCCGAAAACGAAAATACCGCCGTCGCTGTAAAAGACCTCCTCGCACAAATGCCCGCCATCGAAGTACATAACTATATCTATCAAAACAACGGAGACCTCACCTTCTCCGACAAATCCGCCGAATGGGGCATGGATCAAATCCTCCTTTCCAACGGTGCAGCTTATGGCGACCTGGACAATGACGGAGACCTCGACCTGGTAATCAATAATGTAAATGAGCCTGCCTCCATTTACCGCAACAACCTCCCCCGCAATGACAGTACCCATTTCCTCAAAATCAGGCTTGCAGGTGAAAAGGCCAACATATTTGCTACAGGGGCAGAAGTCTGCCTTACCCTCAGTCCTTCCGGACAGCGGATTTGCCAGACGCTCATGCCGGTAAGGGGGTTTCAGTCATCCGTAGAACCCATCCTTTTCTTTGGACTGGGCTCAGCTTCATCGGTTGAATCTGTCCATATCTCATGGCCTTCAGGTCTTACACAAACCATTTCCGCACCGCCCCTCGACACCATACTGGCAATAACACCTACAGGCACAATCGCAGCACAAAAGGAGACCACAGGGCAAACCTTGTTTAAAGCCGCCGATCACTATCCATTAGAATATTCTCACAAAGACAACCCTTACGTTGATTTTAAAACCCAGTCGCTGATTCCCCATTTCCTTTCTACCCAGGGGCCCAAAATCGCAGTGGGAGATGTAAACGGCGACGGAAAATCTGATCTGTTTATCGGAGGAGCCAAAGGATATGCAGGCACAATTTTCGTGGCTCAGTCAGACGGAAACTGGAAAAACCTTCCACAACGCGCCCTGGAAGCAGATGCCCCCTCAGAAGATCAGGATGCGCTGTTTTTTGATGCAGACAACGACGGAGATGAAGATCTCTATGTTAGCAGCGGTGGATATGAATACGCCCCCGATGACCCGGCACTACGGGACAGGCTCTATTTCAACAACGGGAAAGGCTTGTTTGTCAAAGCTCAGGATGCAATTCCTCCCATGCTCACCGCTACATCCTGTGTCAGGGCTGCTGATTTTGACAATGACGGAGATATGGATCTTTTTGCCGGAGGGAGAATGGTGCCGGGGAATTATCCGCTTCCTGCCAGAAGTTATTTTCTCCAAAACGACGGAACCGGCAGATTTACCGATATTACTGCTGCTTTTTGCTCCTCACTCTCCGAACCGGGAATGATTACCGACGCCCTTTGGGCTGATATCAACGGCGATAACCGGGCAGACCTTGTGATTGCCGGAGAATGGATGCCCATCCGGTTTTTCCTCTCCCGGGAAAGTTCGATGGAAGAAATCGCCAACCCCTTTGGCAATGTACACACCGAAGGGTGGTGGAATGTGATTACCGCCGCAGATATGGACAATGACGGCGATATGGATTTTGTGGCTGGTAATTATGGATTAAACTCCCAGATCAAGGTAAGCCAGGCCGAACCGGCAACGATTTACACCAAAGATTTTGACCAGAACGGAACTATTGACCCGATTCTCTGCTACCCGTTGAAAGGAAAAAGTTATCCTATGGCGTGGAAAGACGATCTGATAGGACAGATTCCGCAGTTGAAGCAAAAATTTATCAGATACAGCGATTACGCTTCGGCAACCATCAATGATATTTTTTCGCCCGAAGAACTTGCCGATGCGCGTGTACTCAACGCCTATATGCTCGCCAGCGCCTATATCGAAAACCTGGGCAACAACCAGTTTAAGATCACACCACTTCCGGTCGCAGCACAGGTTTCGCCGGTGTATTCCATTATAACTGACGACTTCAACGGAGACAGTATCCCTGATTTGCTACTGGGTGGTAATCTCGAAGGAACCCGGGTAAGGCTGGGCGAGTATGACGGAAACCACGGGGTGGTTCTCACCGGCGACGGGAAAGGCAGTTTTCACACTCTGCCTGCCACAGAAACCGGCCTGAAAATCAAAGGAGAAGTGCGCGATATGGTGCTGCTGGAATCCGGAGGCAGGACACTACTCATTGTGGCAAAAAACAATCAGAATCCAGAATATTATCAGCTAACCCAAAATCTGCCATAAATGAATCTACAGGGTAAAAATATTCTCGTTACCGGAGGAGGCGGAGATGGTGTGGGGTCTGGTGTATGTCAGGCTATCCTCAACTGGGGAGGGAATCTGTTTATCAATGAAATCACAGAAGAAAAAGCAGAAGCAGCCGCCCAAAAATACCCGGGGGCTGTACCCGTTGCCGCCGACGTCTCCGACATGGCCCAGGTAGAAGCCATGTTTGCCCGCCTCAATCAACAATATGGCCAGATGGATGGCCTGGTCAATAATGCGGGCATAGGACTAAGCAGGCTGGCACACGAAGCCTCCACAGAAGAGTTTTCCCATCTGTACGATGTCGATATCAAAGGTGTATGGCAGATGTCCAAAACCTTTGTAGGTCAGTTGCTCCCCACCGGAAAACCCGGCGCCATCGTCAATATCAGTTCGGTGCATGCAAAAGCTACTGCCCTGCGCTACGCAATCTATTGCAGCGCCAAAAATGCGGTCGAAGGCCTGACCAAAGGCATGGCGGTCGAACTGGGAAAACACAATATCAGGGTAAATGCCGTAGGCCCGGGGCTGGTGGATGCTGCCCAAAACTACGACCTGATCCGAACCTGGGATCCCAATCCTGAAAAGTGGATTCACGATCACACCCACGACCAGCAGGTGCTGAGACATTTGATCCAGGCAATCGACGTCGGCAATACCGTTGCCTTCCTCCTGTCCGATATGAGCCGTTCGATTACCGGCCAAACCCTTCTGGTAGATAACGGCATGACACTGACCCTTTACAATAATGCATTTGTGGAAAGATGAAAATCAGGCAAATCACATGTTACGAAGTAGTTGTACCTGCAATTCCTGAAAGAATTGAAAGCAAAGGGATAACCAAACCCCTTCACAAACTTCCTGTTGGGGCCAAAGCCGGATGGTCGGTTCAGTTTGACCAGCTCCCGAAAATCATCCTCCGGATGGAAATCGACAACGGAGTCATTGGGTGGGGAGAATTGTACCGCAGCCATTCGTGGGACATGGTAGAAGATATTGCGCGTTTGCTGATCGGGCAGGACCTTCGTTCACTTTCCCTTCAGCAGCTCCTGTTTACCTATTGCCGGGAGTATGATGGCTTCGAATGTGCGATCTGGGACGCATTTGCCAAATGCCATAACCTCCGTGTGGTAGATTTGCTGGGAGGCCCTGTAAGAGACAAAGTTCGCGTGGGCGCATGGTCGAGCCACCGGCGTATCGAAGATATTGCCGGCCTCACCGTCGAATTTGCCGGGATGGGTTATGATTGCATCAAGTTTAAATGCGACCTCGAAGATGACGTCGCGGGCTGGTGCCGCATCATTGCAGATACAGCGCCGGGTATGCAGGTAATCCTCGATCCGAATGAAAGGTGGGAATATACCTATGAAACCAGAAAACGTATCGACGGCCTTGCCGAGATAGGAAACGTCCTCTGCCTCGAAGACCCGATCCCCCGCTGGATGCTCCACGATTACGCATCGCTGAGAAAATACAGCTCGGTTCCCATTTGCCTCCATGTTTCCCTGCCTTATATCCTCCACGGACAAAAAGTACAGGATGCCATACAGGCTATCAGAATGGATGCTGTGGACGGATTTAATTTTAACGGAGGTCTGGCCCGTTTTCAACAACTGAATCATATTGCCCACGCATCCGGGCTGCCCTGCTGGCACGGATCGGAAATTGACCTGGGAATCATGGAAGCCATGTATGTACACGCCTCCGCCGCGGCATCCTCCTGTGTCTGGCCCGGCGATATTTTTGGCAGGTTGATACGCGTTCACGACTTGCTTGAAACACCCCTGCGGATGGAACCACCGTATGTGTATCTTCCCGAAGGGCCCGGACTGGGTGTAACCCCCGATATGGACGCAATCCATACATTTACCCGACAGAAAAGAATATTTGAATAATGAACCCTCGCAATCCTTTCCCCGAAACAGACCCCGACCGGCACGCAATATGGGAAATGCTGGTCAGGCGCGATACCACAGCCTTCATTGGCACAGACTGGTCTATGGTCGCAGATGATTTTTTGCCAGAAGAATTTACAGGCGTGGATGCCGGTGGCCATACCAATCCCGACTCATGGCGACTTGCCTTTCCCGATCTGGAAACCTACAAACAGGAATGGCTCCGGCAGGCAGATTCTTTTTCCCGCACCGACTGGGCAGAAGATTCCATGGAAGCACTGTTTCGCGCTACCACGCTCCGGGACATAGAAATCAATGGAAGCCGGGCATTGGTGAGGAAAAAATTTGACGGAACCATCCTGAAAAAGGACGGCGGAAAAGAAATCCTCTCATGGCAAACGCATTATCGCTGCAGGAAGGTCGGAAGCGAATGGAAAATTTCCGGGTTCACCGGCTACATGCCCCATCCGATGGGAAGTTTATTCCCTCAGTCAAAACCCGGAAGGCAGGTACCCGAAGGAGCTTCGCAACATAAAACGGCAGGCCCATATTCGCCCGTACTGGTCGTAAACCCGGGACAACTGGTGGTCATTTCAGGACAGGCGGCCATCGATCCCGATGGAAATATTATCGGCGACACGATTGAAACCCAGGCAGCCTATACTATCGAAAATTGCCTGAAACAACTTCAAACTGCGGGTTGTGATGCCCGGGATGTGTTTAAGGTAAACGTTTATCTCACTGACCTGGCCAACTGGCCGCGGTTCAACGAAGTTTATAAAACTTATTTCCCTGACCCCAAACCCGTAAGAACCGCCGTACAGGCAGGTTTACTCTATACGCTTCTGGTCGAAATAGAACTCTGGGCTGTAAAAAAATAATATGTACTGGGACCTCCTTACCTCACCCGAAATTGATGCCCTCGAAAGGCGAATTCCCGTGATATTACCTGTCGCGGCAACCGAACAGCACGGGCCACACCTGCCTTTGGCGACCGACCGCCTGATAGGCGAACATTTCTGTAAAAAGATTGACGAAGCGATTTCAGATCAGGTATTGATTCTGCCAACCGTCTCTGTCGGTTGTAGCGAGCATCACCTGGGTTTTGCCGGCTCGCTGAGTGTGACACATCATACATTTTTGATGCAGGTAGAAGACATTCTCAACTCCGTCTTCAGTCATGGATTCCGCAATCTGGTCATACTCAACAGCCATGGAGGAAACCAGGGCATAGGTACTGTGATTACCGAAAAATTCGGATTCCGGCATCCAGATGCAACGCTCACGTTTGTCACCTGGTGGAAAGCAGCCGGGGAGGCCATTTTCGCACTCAATGATTCTGGTCCCGGAGGCGTAGGGCATGCCTGCGAATTTGAAACTTCCCTTATGTTGCTGATTGCGCCGGACCTTGTCAGAGTCAAAAATATTGAAAAAGGACGCAACCAACCCACCTTCCGCTGGGCGGAAGGCGACATGCTGCGCGGATCGCAGGCATCGTTTTACCGGACCATGCGGGCAATGACCCCAAATGGTGTCTTCGGTAGCCCCGAAAAAGCTTCGGCAGAAAAAGGCTGGGAAATCAGCCGGCTGGTCTCAGAATCTCTTGTTCACATCATTTCAGATATACGAACCTCGCAATGATCACCACAGACACCCCTATCGGAAAGAGACTCCTGTCCCTCGATTTGTTTCGGGGCGCGACAATGTTTCTCCTCCTCGGCGAATCCGCCGAAGTCTATCACTCCCTGCACCAGGCAGCCGGCGAAAGTGGATTTTTCCACCTGGTCATGCAGCAGTTTGACCACCACCCCTGGAACGGCCTCCGGTTCTGGGACCTGATTCAGCCGTTTTTTATGTTTATCGTAGGCGTTGCCATGCCCCTTTCACTCAAAAAACGAATGGAAAAGGGCGCGACCTGGAATGAATCTTTCCGGCATATCCTTTTCCGCTGCTTTATGCTCCTGGCATTTGGCACCGGACTCCACTGTGTGTATAGCGGCAAACTGGTCTGGGAACTGTGGAATGTGCTGACCCAATTGTCGTTTACCGTACTCGTAACATTCCTCGTACTCCAAAAACCCTGGAAGTTTCAACTGGGCGTTTCGCTCGGGCTGCTGATTCTCGCAGAAGTACTTTACCGGGCTTACGATCCTGCGGCTCCGTTTGTAAAAGACGCCAATTTTGGCTCATGGACAGACATGCTCTTTATGGGTAAAATCAACAACGGTGGCGGATGGGTTACGGTAAATTGCATATCCACCGCTGCACATACCATCTGGGGAGCGATGGCCGGCAATTATATCCTTTCGGAAAAGTCCCATACAGAAAAAATCAAAACCCTTTTACTGTTTGGCGCCGCCGGACTTGTCATCGGTTATGGGCTTGACTGGATGGGGATTACACCTATCGTAAAACGAATTGCCACAACCTCCTTTGTTTTCGCTTCGGGCGGCTGGGCACTGGTTGTGCTCACGGCGATGTTCTGGCTGGTGGACGTAAAAGGTTATCAGAAAAGTGTATTTTTCTTTGCTGTGGTGGGGATGAATTCGATTTTCATCTACCTTTTTGCCAATATCGGAGCGCACTGGCTCGATCATCTGGTCCATATTTTCAATGATGGCGTTTTGGGAGGAATAGGTTTCTCACCGCTTTTCTACAACATCACCAACGCACTGTTTGTCTGGGCCATATTCTGGTACATGACCTATTTTCTTCACAAACACAAGATCTACTTCAGAATATGAATCCGGCACTGAAATCTTCATTTAACTGCTGGTCCGTGCACAAAGTGTGGATTTTCCTGTTGCTGACGGTCGTTATTTTCAGCGGATGCGACCGCTATTCTCCCGAAAACCCTCCACAGCCCAATATTATCTTTGTGCTGGTCGATGATCTCGGCTGGCGCGATACCGGGTTTATGGGAAGCAAACTATACAAAACCCCCAATATCGACCGGTTGGCAGGGGAAGGCATGGTGTTTACTCAGGCTTATGCTGCCTGCGCGGTATGTTCGCCCACACGGGCATCAATCATGACGGGCAAATACCCCGCAAGACTCGGTATCACCGACTGGATCAGAGGCCGGGCATCGGGCGTGGAAGTGCCGGAAGACAGACAAAATCCCTCCGGATATGATACGGTTCCGGAGTTCGCGCTGCTCACACCCCGAAACGCCCTGTGGATGGAAAAAGAGGAAACCACGCTGGCCGAAGCACTTAAAAGCGTAGGTTATACCACCTGCCATGTTGGGAAATGGCATCTGGGGCCGGATGGCTGGAAGCCGGAGGGGCAGGGATTTGACTTCAACTACGGAGGCACAGACCTGGGGCAGCCACCTGTGTATTTTGATCCATACGAAGCCGGAGGCTTGTCGATCGAAAACCTTCCCGGCCAGAAAGAAGGTCAGTACCTATCAGAAAGAGAAGGCGAAGAAGCGACACGGTTTATTCGCGAAAACCACCAGAAAGGGCCCTTTTTTTTGAATCTCTGGCACTACGCCGTCCACACACCGCTTGAGGCACCAGATTCGGTTGTCGAAAAATACCGCCAGCGGCAGATAGAAGACAAAAACCTGCCCGATTACAGGGAGGAAGACAACTTCAGACATCATTTTCAGACCAAAAGTCCCCTCGACAGCCAGCGCAATCCCATCTACGCGGCAATGATCGAAAGCGTCGATCATGTGATGGGCCGCATATTTCATACACTTGATTCCCTGCAAATCGGAGACAATACCCTGATTGTATTCTTTTCAGACAATGGCGGCCATATCGTATCGACCAGCAACCAGCCGCTAAGAATGGGAAAAGGGTTTCCCTATGAAGGCGGGATACGCGAACCGATGATTGTGCGATGGCCGGGCAAAATCAAGTCGGGAAGTGTGTCTCACACCCCGGTCATCAGCAATGACTTCTTCCCAACCCTTTGCGCCGCTGCCGGAGCAAGTGTTGCGGAGAATGACGGCAAAAATCTGCTTCCGCTGCTCAGCGGAACCGCCGATATCGGGCGCGATCAGCTTTTCTGGCATTTTCCCCATTACTGGTGGGGCGACCAGGTCAGACCTTATAGTATCGTGCGGTCGGGAGAATGGAAACTTATCAAATGGTACGAAGGCCCTGAGTACGAATTATACAACCTGAATCAGGATATGGGCGAAAAAAATAATCTGGCCCGGGAAATGCCCGAAAAAACCGAAGAACTCAGCCATTTGCTCGACAACTGGCTCCTGAATATACATGCAAAACTACCTGTCCCCGCAAAAACCAAAACGTTATGAAACGATTTCTGATTTTCCTTTTCCTCCACAGCCTGCTCACCCTCAACACAGAAATTGCCCTGGCTCAACACAAGGCCCGGATTTCGGAGGATAAAAAACCTATCAAAACCTATCCCTACGACGATCCCAACCCCATTCCCATTCTCGGCAGCAATCCCAAAATTTACCCTTACCACAAATTTGAAGGATACAGCCACGAAGGCAAACCCATGGACTGGAATGTCGTTACCCTGGAAAACGACTATATCGCCGTGTATGTACTACCCGACGCAGGAGGGAAGGTGTATGGAGCAGTGGAAAAAAGTACCGGAGAGGAATTTATTTACATGAATGATGTCATGAAGTTCCGGAATATCTCCATGCGGGGTCCCTGGACATCGGGTGGAATCGAGTTTAACTTTGGCATTATCGGCCATCATCCTTCCACCGCGTCTCCGGTTGACTATCAACTGGTTGAGAATCAAGATGGAAGCGTAAGCTGCTGGGTCGGCACCATGGATCTGCCTTCGCGCACACACTGGCGGGTAGAAGTACGGCTGCCCGCAGATAAGGCATTTTTTGAAACCCGGGTATTGTGGTACAACCCTACCCCACTCCACCAGTCGTATTACAACTGGATGACGGCAGCCGCAGCCGCGACCAGTGACCTCGAATTATTCTGCCCCGGAGATACCTATCTCACCCACCCGGGAGATCCGATGTCATGGCCCTATGACCCGGAAGGAAGACATATTGCCGAATACAAATTCAACAATTATGGTCCCTCAAAATCCTACCATGTAGTGGGAGAATACAACAATTTTTTTGGCGGGTATTTTCATGACAAAAATTTTGGCTTTGGCCATTCGTCGCTTTATGAAGAGATGCCCGGGCAGAAACTCTGGCTCTGGGCGCTTTCCCGTTCGGGCGGGATATGGGAAGATTTGCTGACCGATACTGACGGCCAGTATATCGAATTTCAGGCGGGAAGGCTGTTTGACAAGTACTCTCCCGAAGGTTACAACAACCCCATCACACAGGTGGGATTCAGCCCCGGAAGTGCCGATACCTGGCGCGAGTTGTGGTTTCCGGTAAAACAAACCGGCGGCATTTCGGCAGTTTCAGAAAAGGTGGTAATGCATATTCAGCGCAACAACGGACAAATCCGGATCATCCTCAACGCACTGGCAGAATTCAGTTCGCCGGTAGAAATCAGCCTGGGTGGTGCGGTGGTAAAAAATGCTGCGGTTTCTCTGTCCCCGATGGAGGTAGAGACCATTACCCTTGCAGATGGAAAAGGACAACTGAATGTGCGTCTTTCAGGTGCTGATATAGACTACACCTCCGATCCGGAGGCGCTGGCCATTGATCGCCCGTTTGAAGGGAAACCGCCGTTTAACCAAAACACCCCTTCTTTCCATTACTTTGACGGGGTTCAGGAAATGGAATACAGAAACTTCACCAAAGCTGCACTTGCATTTGAGAAGTGCATTTCCATGGATCCCTGGCATATTGACGCGCGGGTGAGGTTGGCTGAAATTTATTTTCACGATGCCCGTTATGACAAAGCGCTGGAAGTCGTTCGTCAGGCGCTGAACATAGATACCTACCACCCCGGCGCCAATTTTGTCGCAGGCATCATCTACCGGGCCAAAGAGAACCCGGTAAACGCACTCGAATGTCTGGGCTGGGCTGCCCGCTCGCCTCAGTATCGCAGTGCAGCTTACAGCGAGATGGCGCAGGTTTCGCTCACCCGCCGCGACTACCCGCGTGTAATTCAGTTTGCTGACAAAGCCATAGCCTCAGATCCGCTACAGATTCCGGCAATTTGGGCAAAAGCAGTCGCATACCGGATGACCGGAAACAAGGAGGCATGTATCCGCACGGCTGCTCAAATTCTGGACATTGATCCGCTATCACATCTGGCAAAAACAGAAAAATACCTGGCCGAACCTTCAGATGCTGCCTATCAGCCCCTGATCAGGTTGAATAATGAATTCCCCCACGAAACCTTCCTCGAAACCGGCATTCAATATGCCAATGCAGGATTATATCAGGACGCCATCAGCATTCTGACGCTTGGCCCTACCCACACCAAAAACCTGCTTTGGATTGCCTGGATGAATATGAAAACAGGAACCGGACAGGATATTCCCCTGCTCAACAGTACGGTGGGCAGAGATCCTGACTTCGTATTTCCCTACAGAAGAGAAAGTCTGAAAGTCATGGACTGGGCCTTTCAGATAAAAGCCGAATGGAAAACCGCATGGTTTCTCGGACTCAATTACTGGGCGCTCAACCAGAAGGAGCAGACAAAAATGATATTCAACGCGCTGGGAAATCAGCCCGACTACGCGCCATTTTATATTGCCAGATCAGACCTCGGCGGAGGAAGTTATGCAGACGTGGCACATGCCCTCAGCCTTGACCCCAAAACCTGGAGATACCATCATCTGATGATAGAAGAGGAGTGGAAAAAAGATGAATCTGAAGCCGCCCTGGCAAAAGCAAAATCAGCGGCAGAAAAATTCCCGGAAAACTACACGATTGGGTTTGATCTGGCAAAGGCGCTGGTCAATGCAGAAAAATACGCAGAAGCGGTACAGCAATTTGACAGACTCAATATCCTTCCATTTGAGGGCGCATCGGAAAGCCGGAATGTATATGAGCAGGCACTGCTTTACGGTGCGCTGGAAGCTATTCAACAGAAAAACTACCGGCAGGCAGATATTTACCTGAAAAAATCACTCGAATGGCCGGAAAACCTCGGCGTCGGAAAACCCTACGATGTAGATGAAAGTATCACCTACTACCTGCTGGGGATTTCGGCTCAGAAAAGAAACCGGAAAAAGGATGCAGAAGCCTGGTTTAAGCAGGCAGGAGACAAACTCCCGGCAGGAAAAGGCTGGAAGGCTGATCTGATGGAACAGGTGCGAGCCTTATAAACTGTTTCCGTCTGCCGGGGTCTGCGGAAGGGTATCGTAGGAAACCCCTTTGAGTTCGCCGATTTTGGGAATGATCTGGATCAGAAACCGCTGGTTTCTGACTTCGTCAACCTGATCACGGCCAACACCGCTTTCGCCGCTACCCGAAATCATCACCTCCACCCGGTTGGGGTCAAACTCAATGCCCTGCGCCTCCCAAAGCCGGAAAAGGGAAAGCGCACGCTCGTAACTCAGTTCGTAGTTGCGGGTATAAGCATCGCGGGAGGCCATACCTTCGATGACCAGCAGGTACTTGATATTGTCGTTGGGTTCGAGTTGGTCCACCAATCCTTTCAGCGCTTTTCCTGCCTCTACGAGGGTAGATTTGTAGCTGTCTGAAATATCGCTTTTTCCTTTGGGAAACTGTACCTGGGTGCGAAGCACATGGCGTTTGTATAAGGGTTGATAGACAAAATAGCGCGGATCGAGCTTCTCAATGGATTTCTGAATTTCCTGGAGTTTTTGATACTCCTCTTCCATGACCACCAGCCGTGCACGCTCGTTGTTGAGCTCCTGAATCAGCGAACTGGCGTGCAGTTCTTCCTCACTCAGCCGGCGCTGAAGTTCTTCCAGCGCCAGGCTTTTCTGGTCGAGTTCGAGGCTTCTCACCCGAAGCTCTTCTTCCGTTACAATCAACGCATCGGCGCGAACCTTAAACATCTTGTAACTCAGGATAAACAACGCCAGGACGATGATAAACAACGCAGTCATCAGGTCGGCATAACTTACCCAAAACAGTCTTGAACTATCGTGTTTCATCCCTGAAAATGATTAATCAAAAAAACAACACCACCTGCAATCGTAGTGATAAACGCCACAACCCCGGTGTAGATAAAAAACTTAAAGCCTGCCGAATCAGTAAAAGATTGTTCCTGATGACGGGCGATCTGTTCCATACGCTGACTTATAGCGGCCATTTTTTCATTTGCTCCCGCATTGGCGCCGGTATCTTTCTGAAGCAGATCAAGCAACCGGGCATTTACTTCGAGACTTTTTTGCTGGAGGTTTTCCATGTCAGCCCGCATCTGGGAAAGGTCTTTGTTGAGCGCTTCGGCAAAAGCCTTGTTATCGGCCTTTTCAAGAGAAGAAAGGTACCGATCCATTTTCACAAATGCAGCCTGACTGCTTTTGTCCAGCGCCCGGATATTTTCGTCCACCAGCGCGCCGACCTGTTTGTCCACATCCGAAGCGTAGAGGGAAAGTTTTTGGGTAAACTCCTGGGCTTTTTTTGAGTAGGATTCGATATACTGAACCTGCTTTTCAATGAGTCCGTGATTGGTCTGGAGAAAATGCCCCATTCCGTTTACCCCCTGCTCAATACTGCGAATTTCCTGAAACACGCCTTTGAGTTCGCCAAAAAGGCGGAGGGTTTCTCCCAGTGAGTCATTCATATTTTCCTGATACCGTACAAACCCCTCATTGAAGGCCTGGAGATTTTCACGGAGTGTGGAGATAGCATAAGAAGGCTCTTTCTGGCGAACAGGAAGAATATAGGCCCTGACGAAAGTGAAAAAATCGTATTGGTTTGTATCTCTGATCTTTTTGCTCTCCTTAAAAGCAAAATTGCTCCTCACCGTAAGCGCCAGACCGGTAGCACTGCCCACCATCCCGATCAATACCCCGCCGATAAAGGCCTGAATCGCCTCATCGGTTACACCATCAAATGCGATACGGGTCAGACCGATGATCACACCAGTAAAGGTCGCCAGAAGGCCGATATACAGCGGCAGGGCGATATTGGCTTCGATGGAGTTTTCGACGGATTCCACCTTTCGTTCGGCCACATCCTTCAGGATTTCAAAATCGGCAGCACCCGGGTTCCGGAGGAGATAACCATTGGTTGCGATCAGGATTTCCTGAAATTTAGGATTAAACATTCCATTTTCATCAATGGTAAGGGTTGCCTCGCCCGCTCCGGCGGAAGCATTTTCGGCAGTGGCGCGAAGCACCTGCTTCACTTTCAGGTTACCCGCATCGGGGTAGATTTTTGCCAGTAACCGGATCGTGTTGCTGTTGCGGAAAAACACCACTAACTGGAGGGCAATAATGACGGCAACAACGCCGATTTCTATCAGAAAGTACGGATCCATATGATTGAGTTGTGACATTTCAGTTGTGTAAATTTACTAAGTACAAGGACGATGCCAGCCGACTTAATTACAAATCTGGCGCGATTTTCCCAAATAAATCCCACTTTTTCCTGCCGATATGAGAAGGTTCTTCCCACAATGAGAATAAAAACTTCCGAATCTTGAGAAAAATGCCTTTTTTCATCTCCCGAATTTTATTTTCTAATATCCTTTCCTCATGATGCTGCGCTGGCTGCTTTCCCATTTTTTGTTTTTATTGTTTCTGTCACTGGCTGTATCAGCACAAGACAACCGCCAGCAATACCGGTTGCATATTTTCCCTGCCACCGAAGAAATAACCATAGACGGTATTCTCAACGAAAACGTTTGGAGCACAGCCGAAAAGGCGCAGGATTTTCACAGGGTACTTCCCATCGATACCGGGTTTGCTTCACACAAAACTACCGTTCAGGTGGCTTATACCGAAACGCATTTTTACATGGCGATTGTCTGCATGGACACCCTGCCGGGCAAACGCCCGGTGGAATCGCTGAAGCGCGACTTTGTATTTGGGCGAAACGAAAATTTCCTCGTTTTTATCGATACGTACAACGACAAAACCAACGGATTTTCCTTCGGATTGTCCTCCGCAGGTGCGCAGTGGGATGGCATTCAGAGCAACGGAGGCGGCGTATCGCTCGACTGGGACTGCAAGTGGAAGTCTGCGGTACAAAATTACGACGACCGCTGGGTAGCGGAGTTTGAGATTCCCTTTCGCAGCATCCGGTATCGCGAAGGAGTAAAGGAATGGGGCATTAATTTCAGCCGCCTGGCATTGAAAGGCAATGAAAAATCGAGCTGGGCGCCGGTTCCCCGGCAGTTTCCCACCGCCAACCTCGCCTTTACCGGAACATTGGTCTGGGATAATCCGCCCCCAAACCTGGGGGCGCGGTTTTCGGTGATCCCCTATATCTCCGGCAGAGCCTCAGAAAATGTAGAAAAAGGCGAAAAAATCCAGCCGGGAGGGGATGTGGGTGCAGATGCAAAAATTACCGTTTCGACTTCCATGAACCTGGATCTTACGCTGAACCCCGATTTTTCGCAGGTGGAAGTGGATCAGCAGGTAACCAATCTCGACCGGTTTGAGCTGTTTTTTCCGGAAAGAAGACAGTTTTTTCTCGAAAACAGCGACCTGTTTGCCAGTCTGGGCTCCGAGAGCATCCGCCCGTTTTTTTCACGCAGAATCGGACTTCAGGCCCCGGTGGTGGCAGGCGCCCGCCTGAGTGGAAAACTCGGCGACAACTGGCGGATTGGCCTGATGAATATGCAGACCGGGGCGACTTCGGAGCTTCCCGCCACCAATTTCAGCGTAGGCGTATTTCAGCGAAAGTTTTTTACCCGCTCCAACGCAGGGTTGTTTATCGTCAACAAACAAATTACCGGAAATCCGACCGATTCCCTTTACCACGGCAACAAATTTAACCGCGTAGCAGGATTTGACCTCAACCTCTCCAATGCCAGCAGCCGGTGGACGGGAAAAGTCTTTTACCATCAGGCATTTTATCCCGACGCAGGCAAAGACGCCTTTGCTTTTGCCGGTAATGTCACCTACAACACGCAGACCCTTTACGCCTCCTGGAATCAGGCATGGGTAGGCGCAGATTACCTCGCAGAGACCGGTTTTGTGAGGAGAAAAGGATATTTCAGGATTAATCCCGAAGTGCGGTACCGGTTTTTCCCCGGAAAATACAACATCGCCAACCACGGCCCCGGCGGAAGCCTCGAAATGTATTTTGACCCCATGGGAACCCGCACAGACCGGATCACAGCCGCCAACTACGCCGTCAACTGGCTCAACCTCCGGAATGTTACTGCCGAGGTCAGGGAAAATTATATTCGCCTACTTGCGCCTTTTGACCCTACCAATACCGGCGGCGATACCCTCGCTACAGGATCAGAATACCGGTGGAATGAGGCGTTTCTCACCTATCTTTCAGACAGCCGCAAACTGCTCAGCTACGAAATCACCGCCCGGTACGGAGGGTTTTTCAACGGAGAGAGAACCAGCCTGAATGCCCGGATCACCTATCGTGTACAGCCTTATGCCAATCTGGCCCTTACTGCCTCGTGGAATAAAATCCAGCTTCCACAGCCCTATACCAGTACGACCCTGGTGCTGATAGGGCCGAGACTCGATCTTACATTTACCAACACACTCTTTCTCACCACTTTTGTACAGTACAACAATCAGATCAACAATGTAAATGTGAATGTTCGCTTTCAATGGCGGTACGCCCCTGTCTCAGATTTGTTTATAGTATTTACTGACAACGCCTACCCCGAAAATTTCCGGACTAAAAACCGCGCCCTGGTGGTGAAATTATCTTACTGGCTGAACTGACAGGAAACGAAAGCTGAATGCCTGTCTGCAAATCCGGCGCATTATTTACCTTAAAATCTTCCCGAAGATATACAGAAACCACATAATGCTCTTTCTCCAGCCCGAAGACCAGCGACCAGTTTTCGGCAGATTTGTACAAATGTGAGAGCGCGTAATGCCAGTGCGAAGAAATGTCGGGACCATACAGCACAATCGACCGGTACTCTTCCCTTTTGCGGTAAGGGCTTTGAAACAGATAATATAATCCCACCGAAAAATTTGTTTTCGTACCAATGGCCTTTCTGAAAGCAATTTCCCAGGAAATCGTCTTGATCACTCCGGCATTAGAAAACCGGAAAGCCGCCGAATTGCCCCACAACGAAGGCAACAAAACCGAATACCCCGCAGATAATTTCAGCGAATGAGTACGACCCGTAACAAAAATGCGTGTGCCAGCCAGCGAAAAACCCAGATCGGACGAACTATTATACCGCGAAGTATTAAAACCGAGATGAAGTCCTGCGTTGAGATGAATGCCCGCCAGTCTGTCGGCCCATTGCGGGAAATAATGGTAATCGAGTTCCATTCCGGGGAAAATAAAATCACCGGGGTTCATCACAAACTGCCTGCCTTTTTCATCCACAAAATGAAACCCGGCGCGGTTAAAACCATACACCTTGCGGGCAAAAGGATCTTCATCACGTGTGATATGCGTATGAAACCACTCGATAAAAACATCGCTGATCATTAGCGAAAAAGGTGGTTTGCCGGAGCCCAACTGATACGCCCGGAACCCCAGCGACAGTTGCTGCGTGCGGGATACCGGGCGGATATAACTGAGCCGTAATTCACGAAGGATGCCGTCGGCAGAGAACGAGAGATTTTGCCCGGACATATATCGCGGGTTGAAAATATTTTTTCTTTCATACCAAATCACCCCTTCGAGGAGTTGGCGGATATCGGGGTCACCGGGGATATACCCGCCGACCGGCGGAAGCCAGACATTTCCGCTGGAAAAAGCCAGGTTAAAATATGGTTCCCTCAGGGAGGTTTCCTGAAAATTGGGATTTATCCTGGAAACCAGCATCCCCAGCGGGTGCGTGGTAAGAAGAGAAGGAGTTACCGCCGCTGATTGTCCGTACAAGACACCAGGCAGAAACAAGAAAAACATACCTACGGCAACACAGGATCGGAGCAAATTTCTTTCGTTATCTTCTCACAACGAAAGAAAACACACCGAAGTACGCGGGGAGGAAAAATCAGGGATTCCCGGGAGGGCCAATCTGCTTTTTATCGCTCCAGGAAAAACCCAGGAAGTTGGCGACCAGTTTTGCCAGATCGTCAAAAGCGTCCATCAGAAAGTGCCAGAAAGTACGGGGCAGCTTTTTGAGGTAAGCCTCAACTTTGGCCAGATCAGTCTGGATTTCGATGATAAGGGGAACTACGCCCGAAAGGTCAATGCTGTGATCAATCGATTGTTTAAACACATTTTCCAGGTAGGATTTGCAGTGGTCAAAGTCTCCCTGGAGGTTGGTTGGGTCGTTTTTCTCAACGCGGCCAACCATTTTCTTAACTTTCTCACGGAGTTTTAAAAGCCAGGTGGCATACGGATGACTCATAATACTACATTTGTTTGAGTTAAACAATAAAGAGCATGGGCAAATTGCTAATTCACCAAATGACAGGGAGAGTCTTATTACAGATTATGTCACTTTACGGCGATTTGTACCCGCGGTTTCGCAAATGGACAAATTTTGGCAAAAAAGGTTTTCCGCTTGCTTACCCTACCTTTCCCACACCATCTCAAACCTTGTCCAGCCGTCAGGATCGGTTTTGAGAGAGAAGCTGATACCATGGCGGGTAAGAATCTCACGAACCAGGGTCAGCCCTATACCCTGGCCACGGGGTTTGGTGCTGAAAAAAGGGGTGAATAGCTGTTGCGCATCCTTTTCACTCAAGCCGGGCCCATTGTCAGCTATGGTTAGTCGCAGGGGCTGGAGACGAGTAGAGATGAAAATTTGGCCATTCTGGCCGATAGACTCTATAGAATTTCTGACAATATTGAGCAGCGCCTGTTCCATCAGGTTTGAGTCAAGGGAAACCCGCAGTGGTTGTCCGGCAATATCGGTAAGAATAACGATTCCCTTCGCAGAGGCTTCTGCCTGAAGGAGTGCAGTGACCTTACCGATCAGTGTTTCTAAATCACATTCTTCGGGTTTCACTTCGGGCAAACGGACAACCTGCGCAAAATTTTTCATAAACTGGTTGAGGTTTTCATTTCGCTCAATGGCGACCTGTAGCGCCGAAATCATATTTTCATCCCCATCCTCCTTTTCGTTTTGCATATCGATCACCGAGTGGAGAATAGAATTGATGGGCCCAATGGAGTTATTTACCTCATGCGCCATCATCCGGATCACTTTGCCGTAAGCGCGCTTCTCGCTTTCCAGCAATTCGCGGGTCAGTTCTTCAATCATCAGAAACTTCCGGGCGAATCCACGATGGAGAAAATGTGCCATCTGGCATTTGTACTGGGAAATGCCATTGAGGGAAATCACTTTTGACTGTCCGCCCTCCAGATCCCACACCTGACTAAGTACTGCATGCCCCATTTCCCGGAGTGGCCGGCCAATAGATGCTGCCGTCAACCCGAGCAATTTTCCCGCTGCGGGGTTGAGGTAAGTGAGTTTTCCGTCGTAATCCAGGATCAGGATACCGGAAGGAGAGGCATCGATCAGCTTTTCGAGGAAGTAGTGCTGAGTCTGAATTTCTTTTCTTTCCTCCCTGATTTTTGCCATCACCGCATTATAGGCTTCGATCAGAGAGGTGACATCGGGAGAAACTGCCGGAGCCAGATTTTGCTGAAAGTCGTTGGAACGAATAGCATCCACCCCCTGGCTTATCAGCTTTACCGGAAGCACAAAATTACGGTACAGCCAAAAGGAAATAAGCAGCGACAAAATGATTCCCGCCTCAACTGCCATGATCCAGCCTTTCTGATCTTCCAGCAGGCGAAAAGCCAGCAACAGTATCACTGCGTGAAGGCAGAGCACATACAACCAGTATTTAACTTTCAGTGTCATAGGGTATCTGATACCTGGCCAGCCGGCGGTAAAGAGACGAACGGGTAATTCCCAGCGAACGGGAAGCCCGGTTGATATTATTGCGGTGAAATTCGAGCGCCTGAAGAATCATCCGCTTTTCCAGTTCTTCGAGCGTAATCTCCCCTACCCTCGGCAGTACGATGGTATCTGCCCCGCGGAGTTCGTCATCATACTGCCGGGCAAAATCATCTTTATCGAGCTTTTCACCTCCGGCGACGAGAACGGTTCGCTCCACCAGGTTTTTGAGCTGGCGGATATTCCCGTGAAAACGCTGTTCCTGAAGCCATTTACGGGCCGCAGCAGTGATAGCCAAATGCGGAAGCTGATAAATCTCCCTGAGGTTTTTCAGATAAAAATCTACCAGCAGCGGTATATCACCGGGGCGGTCGCGAAGTGAGGGAAGGTGAAGGGTAATGAGATTAATACGATAAAACAGGTCTTCGCGAAACGCTCCTTCGGCAACTTTTTCTTTCAGATTCTGATTGGTAGCGCAAATCACCCGCACATCGACTTTCCGTGGCTGGCTGCTGCCTAGTTTTTCGAAAGTTTTTTCCTGCAATACCCGAAGCATTTTGACCTGGCTCGCGGGGTCGAGGTCGCCGATTTCATCGAGAAAGATGGTTCCTTTATCGGCGCGTTCAAACCGGCCTTCCCGCTCATCCACAGCTCCGGTAAAGGCCCCTCGTTTGTGGCCAAACATCTCACTTTCAAACAGGGAGGCGGAAACACCACCGAGATTAACTTTTACAAACGGGGCTTTGGCGCGGGGTGAGGCAAAATGAATCGCTTCTGCCAGCAGTTCTTTTCCGGTTCCGCTTTCACCCAGAATCAGCACGCTGGCGTCTGTACGGCTGACCCTGTCTGCGATTTTCAGCACTTCCTGCAGCCCGGCGTCCTCGCCGATGATTCGGTCAAAACTTTGGGAAAGGCCGGCGCCTGCGTTTTTTTCGGTAGGTAGTGACAATTCGAGCAAAGTTTTCACCGCGCTGACCATTCGGGCGTTATCCCAGGGTTTGGTGATAAAGTCGCGTGCACCTGCTTTCATTCCTTCCACGGCAAGTTCGAGTGTACCCCAGCCTGTGATGAGAATCACAGGGATATCGGGCCACAACGCGTGAATTTCGCGCAGCAGCCGGAGTCCCTGGGCGCCCGAAGTGTCTATGGAAAAATTCATATCCAGTACCACGAGATCGGGCGGGAGGCTTTCCAGAATAAAAAGCGCCAGCTCCGGCTCATAAGTTGACCGCACCTCAAACCCTGCCCTGCCCAACAAAAGCTCCAGCGACACACATACCGCCTTATCGTCGTCAATGATGAGTATTTGTGGTTTATTATTCTTCATGCAGAGCGATTGCAGGTTGTATCCGGGATGCCTGTCTGCCGGGATATACGGTACAAAGTGTTACCATAGCAAAAATAATAAAAATTGCCCCCAAACCTGCATAGACATATACAGAAAGGTCAATATCAAAAATGTGAAGGATAGGCACCTGAATGGCAAAAAACATTCCAGGAATCAGCCCCAGGCCTGTAAGTACAAACAGTTCAAACATAAACTGGCGGATAATCCTTCCTTCATCTGCGCCCATGGCCATGCGGAGGCCAATTTCGGCGCGGCGGCGGTTGACATTGTAAATGAGCACCCCAAACAGTCCCATACCGATATTCACCAGCAAAAACCCACAGATAGCAAGCAACGCGATTACCGGAATCCATGTTTCGCGGCTTTTCCGCACGCGGCGGTTTTCCAGACTTTCGACCACAAAATCCCAGTCGTTGGCGACATTGAGAATAGCCTGGTTGAGGGTTTCCTCAAAATCTGCCGTGGTTCCAGGTGCGAGAGAAATATTCAGGGCGGGGCTCTGCGTATGGGTTTCCCGCAGGGGAAAAAATGTAAGCGGGTTTTCTTTCGAAAACTCGCCCCAGTATTTAAAATGATCCACTACTCCGACAATTTTTATTTCGCCATTGATCGTCAGCACCTTTCCCACCATGCTGCTGTCTTTAAAGTAAGTGTCAATCAGCAGTTGGTTTACCACCACCGGATCGTATTTGCCTTCGTAGTCGGCTTTGTCGGGCCAATGTCCGGCGGCGAGTTTCAGCCCCATGGTTTCGGCAAAATCCTCATCAGCCTCATACATCCAGGTCTGAAGACTAAAACCTGAGTGATCATTGGCGGTAACAGAATTAGAATTGGAAAAGGGGGTGATGTGGGAACTATAGCTCAGATGGAGGATTTCGGGAAACTGCCCCAATACCTGCTTCAGTTGTCTTTTGGTTTCGACAATCTGGGCCGAATCTGCGTCCAGCGGAATATCCAGGTAAACTACCCACCGGTTTTCCGTTTCAAACCCCAGCGGACTGCGGTAGCGCTGATAATTGTAAACGACAAATGTCAGTACCGCAAAAAGAATAAGGAAAGCAAAAAATATCTCCAGAATCAGGAGGCTGTTCTGTCCCTTCCGGCTCCAGATCAGCTTAAATATGTGAGTGATCATGTGAACATTTTGTTTGAGTGCATCAATAACATTCAGCCGTGCCATCCGCCAGGCAGGGAGCAGCCGGAGAGAACACCGAAAACCAGCGTAATCAAGAGTGCATACAGGAAAACTGTTGGGTTGAAAGAAAGCACAATTTCTCCCATCACTTTGGTAGAATTCAGGGTAGCAATCAGCCACAGGGCAAGAAAAAAACCGATGATTCCGCCAAGAATCGTTAGAAGTATATTTTCAAAAACAAGCTGAAGCAGGAGATCGCGGGTTCTGGCCCCAAAAGCTTTACGTACCCCGATCTCATCGGATCTTTCCAGAATCCGGGTTACGTTGACATTGATAAGGTTGAGGGTGGGAATGAGCATAAACAACGCCAGCAATGTTCCCATGATGCCATAAAACAACGGCATTGCCTCTTCCTTGTCATTCGCGTCGAGAAGGTTTATGGCAAATCCTTCTACCAGCGAATGGGTTTCCAGCGTGAGCTTATTGTATTCGTCGGGGTTGGGCAGCGGAATTACCCCTGCCAGGCGATTGATTTCAGATCCCAGCTTTTCACGGTCCCGGGGTTGTTCACACAAAAATACCGCCTCAAAACTGCCAAGGAAACCAGGCTCCCGAAGATCTCCGGGCTGCATAAAGGTATAGGGAGTATAAATATGCGCATGCACAAAGTACTTCACCGAACTCACGTCCTTCACCACACCAGCTACAGTAAAAACCTGCCGGTTGACTTCGATTTCTTTTCCTTCGACCTTTACCCCTGATCCGAAATACGCATCCCTCGCAGATTCACTCAATACCACCACCGGGCTTCGGCTATCCACTGCCGGCTGCCGGTACGGATCACCTTCGATAAAATCAAAGTCAAAAATATCCCAATACGCCCCATCGGTATAAATTGCATTAAACACGAGTTTTTTGCTGTTGACGAAAAGATCAAAACTTTGTGATGGGCTGAAAAAGGAGGTAGCCGTCGTATGTGGCAGATCGCGCAGGTATCTGTCCAGAAGTGAGAAGGACGCAGATGCACTGCTATAACTGGAGGAGCTTTCGCCAATATTCAGGGTTGTGTCGTAGGTCATTACCCCCGAAACAATCACGCTGTCGATGATCCTTGTTGTATCAGGACGAATATTCTGCATGATTACTCTGTCCAGAAAAGCCATACGAGCGGCTTTGCTCAGCGGCGGGTGGCTGCCCAGTTCTCCGTCAAAAAAAGCAGTCAGGGTCATAAGGATCATCAGAGTAAAACTGATTCCAAACAGACTGATAAAAGTGAATAACTTTTTTCGCTGAAGGACGATCCACGCCAGTTTGATATAGTTTTTAAGCATATTCTCTGAGTTGAAACAAGGGTTACATTACCTGACTTCCATCAAACAGCCTGACAATCCGGTGCGTCTGTCTTGCAATGCTTTCGTCATGGGTAACCATGACGATGGTGGTGTTTAATTCGCGGTTGAGTTTCAGCAACACATCCATGATTTCCTGGCCCATTACGCTGTCGAGATTGCCGGTAGGCTCATCGGCGAGGATCATACGCGGTTTGCCGACAATCGCCCGGGCAATGGCCACGCGTTGTTTTTGTCCGCCCGAAAGCTGCGAAGGGCGGTGCTGGATACGGTGGCGGAGGCCAACCTGATCGAGCGCTTCTTCGGCCCGGCTTCGCCTTTCGGTTCCGCCTGTCTGACGGCGGTAGATCAGGGGCAGTTCGACATTGTCTATTACCGGAAGGTCATTGATCAGGTGGAAGCTCTGGAAAACAAACCCCAGGTGCTCGTTGCGGTACCGGGCGAGGTTTTTGTTGTCCAGGGAATGCATATCCTGTCTGTCGATGATAACTTTTCCCGAAGTTGGGGTATCGAGCAGCCCCATGATATGCAGCATGGTACTTTTGCCACAGCCGGAGGGCCCCATGACCGAGACAAACTCGCCCGCTTCTATCTGAAGGGAGATATGGTTCAGGGCCAGCGTTTCGACCGTCTGGGTACGATACACTTTGTTTACTTGCTGAAGTTGAATCATAAGGTTAGTATTTCAGGGTAATGGATGAAAAATGGGGGTATCATTTGTAAAGTCATACAGGGTAAGCAACCGCATTTGCTGCCGTGTGATCCAGTAGTCTCTCAGGCTCCCGGCATAGTTGCGGCGGGAAATATCTTTGGCCCGCAAGCTGAGCGTCAGGTCGGTAGTACTGATTTCTCCAAGCCGGTAACGATCCTGTGAAATTTCAAACTGCCGGCGGGCGATCTCCTGAGCCTGAAGGGCAAACCCCAGTGTCTGACGCGCCTGTTTCCAGGCAGAAAGTGTCTGAGCAACGGTGGTTTCCAGTTCGAGTTCCTGCTGGCTGGCCCATTGGTTGATATATTCGAGTTCTGTTTCTGCAAGCCCGCGCGCTGCTTTTCCACGGCCCCAGTTGACAAGGGGAATGGATAGTGTAACCCAGGCGCCCTGTTCTGCCTGAGGAGATTGATATATCGGTGAAATGGTCGCGGCACTGCCAGCATATCCGAGCGACGCCGGTACGGTAGCCTGAAAGCCGTTTTGCGCCCGGGCCCGGGCGGTTTCCTGCGCAGCTTCCAGCCGCCTTCGCTCCCAGGTCTTATACTCGGGCCGGTTTCCTGATGCATGCCGGAGCGCATCGTTCAGGTTCACTTCGGGTAGTGCCGTTGCATCGGGTGTAAGGAGGTATATTTCAGGGCGCCCCTGAAGGCGGAGAAAATTGGAAAGCCGGGTAGTAGCCAGAAAGATGGCCTGATGGGCGTCATTGACAGACTTGCGGGCGTTGATCTGTTCCAGTTCGAGTTGCAGGAGGTCATTTTCGGAGATTTTTCCCCGTTCGTATCTGGCACGGGCAATGTCCAGAAGGGTAAGGCTGCCGGTGAGATTTGCGTCGGCGAGTTCGCCGTCGATCTGAGCGAGTAAAAGGTCGAAAAAGAGCAATAGTGCAGCCTGGGCGGTGGCCTCAAGGTCATACTGATACTGCCGGGCAGATTCGGCTACCTGTACCGGATCCAGTCTTTGCTGCCACCGCTGAGGGTTCCAGGCAGACAAAGTCTGCTGCAGGCCGATTCGCAGCGGCACGCCGTTAAACCTGCGGAAATCGCTGGAAAAATCGTCGTATTGCTGTAGGTTGGATTGCAGAAACAACCGCGTGCCGGTTGCCGCCACGGTCTGGGAGATTTCCATTTCAAGGAAAGCATTGTTATAGGCTATCCGCTGGAAGGCAATAGTTCCGTCGGGCTGGGTAGTCTGTGAGAAAGTCTTGGTATAGTTGGGTATCGTACCGGCAAGTGAAATCTGCGGAAAAAGGCCTGCTACAAATTGCTGGTGGCGATATTTTGCCTGCATGAAATCGGCTCTCGCCCGAAAAGCGGGAAGCGACTGGGTGCGTGCCAGACTCAGCACGTCGGCCAGACTAAGGGTATCTGCCGCATGCAGGAATGGCATTCCCATCAGGCCCAGAAAGATCAACATCCGAATCAGTATCATGGCTTAAGTTTGATTTGGTCGAGGTGGAAATAATCGCGCATGTCAGAAAGAATCATCTTTTCTCCGGGCTGTATGCCGCTTACAAGCTCCACATATTCAATATTGTTGAGGCCGACGGTGACTGTCCTCCTTCGGGCTACATCGCCCTCCACCACAAAGATGTACTGGTCTTTGGCTCCGGTAAATGCAGGGCCGTTGACCACACGGACTGCATCGGTTTTCCGATCGGTGATGACAAATACTTCCACCTGCATATTGGGCCGCAGCGCCTTGTGTGCCGGGTTGTCAAGGGCAACCTGAAATTGAAGGGAGTTTTTTTCAACGGCGGGTGCCACACGGGTTACCTGACCGGTCAGGATTTCGCGGTTGATACGCACCTTCACCGGCAGCCCGGCGGCAATCCTGTCTGAAAACATATCCGACCCTTTGCCTTCTACTCTGAAACCGCTGAGATTGGAGAGCCTGACCAGGGCTTCGCCTTCGGCTATATTTTTGCCAATGTCTTCATTAATCCAGGTGATGACACCGTCGCCGGGGGCGTGGAGTTGCGTCTCTTTCAGTTTTTGTCCCAGTTCGGCCAGCCGTTTCTCCTGAATCTGCACTTCCAGTTCGAGTTTCTTTTTGTCGCTCGAAAGTGCTGATTTCCGGTAAGATAGTTCATTTTCGAGTTGTGATTTTTCCAGCGTGGCTATCTGAAGGGCAAGGTCTGCTTTTTTTACTTCTTCGCGGGAGGTGCCTCCTGCTGCCTGGAGCTGGCGGGCATCTTCCAGTTGGGCCTCCAGACTGGATACCTGAAGCGCTTTGATCTGGTCGCGCAGTTCGAGATCGCGGAGGTCTTTGTCAAAGGTCAGCTTCAGGCTGGTTACGTTCGTTTTCCGGAGTTCGAGTTCATCGTGAAGTTGCTCATACTGAAGTCGGATGAAGGATTCGTCCAGTTCCAGTATGGTCTCCCCAGCTTTTATTTCTGATCCGGCCCGGTGATACACTTTGTTGAGGCGAGCGGTAATAGGAGCGGTCAGAAGTTGTTCGTAGGAGGGAACCACCATTCCGGTTGCGGAAATAGCATTTTCGACTTCCCCGCGTTCGACTGTTGCGAAACGAAAATCGGTACTTTCGGCAGTCGGGCGAATGAGTGCGCGAAAAATCCATGCGCAAATGATAACGCCAAGCACCACTGCCAAAATACGAATTGCCAGCCTGCGGCGGTCTTTTTGTTGTTGAGATTGTGGAACCGGACGATCCATGCAGAAATGGGACAAATGTTATTTCTGCAAAAGATCAATTCAAACGCCAGATTATAAAAACCTCATTATCAAATAATTGAAAAATTTTAGTTCCGGTAAAAGTGTTCGTTTCCGGTCACTTTTTCCGCAAATGGGCAGGAGAAGCCGTTTTTGGGTTTTGATCGTCGGGAATCGGGGTCAATGTTCGAAACGTTGGTCGATTATTTCGAGCAGACGATCTCTTGTCAGGGGTTTGGTCAGAAATTTATTGATGTAGGGATTGCTTTTCGCCCTGTTTTCATCATTAGGATTGAGAGAAGTTGTCAGCATTACCACCATTACTTTGCCTTGCTGGACAGATTCAAGTTTTTGGTATTCGGCGAGAAACTCCCACCCGTTCATGCGGGGCATATTGATGTCGAGAAAAATCAGGTCGGGCTGAGGGTATTTTCCATTTTCAAGGGTTTGGAGATATTCAAGTGCATCAAGGCCGTTTTCCCTGATCACTATTTTATGGGCAACATCCGCTTTGCGAATGACCATTTGATGGATAAAGTTATCGTCTTCATCGTCATCAATGAGGAGGATGCAATTAAGTTTTTGTTTCATTTTCTGATTTTTGGGGCAATGTAAAATAGAAAGAACTCCCCTTTCCGACCTGAGACTCAACCCAGATTTTGCCGCCGTGCAAGGTGACGATTTTTTTGCACTGGGCAAGCCCGATGCCTGTTCCTTCAAATTTGGAAAAAGAATGCAGACGTTGAAAGATCTCGAATATTCGGGAAAAGTACTGTTCCTCTATACCGATTCCATTGTCTTTTACCTGAAACTTCCAGAAATCACCTTCTTCTGTTGCGGAGATTGAGACGACCGGGGCGACACCCGGCACGTGGAACTTAATGGCATTGGAAATGAGGTTTTGAAAAAGCAGGTTTATTTCCGTTTCATACCCCCGGACATCGGGAAGATCAGCGATATAAAAAGACGCATTGGCTTCATTGATGGGGAATGCCAGGTCGCTCAATATATTTCGAACCACATTATTCAGGGAGATATCTTTTTTTTCGAGGTTTCGGCCAATGCGGGAGAAGTCAAGAAGATCTCTGATCTGAGTCTGCATTCTGATTGCAGCCCGGGTAATTACTTTCAGATACCCTTTGGCTTCATCACTTAATTCTTCTTCACAGTCTTCATTGAGAAGGTTGGTAAAGTTTATTACTGTTTTGAGCGGACTCTGAAGGTCATGAGAAACCACATAGTTCATTTCGCTGAGTTCCCGGTTTTTTTCTTCCAGTTCACTGATATAGTGTTCCAGCATGCTTTCATACTGAAAATGGTAGGAATTGTCTCTCATTACTTTAGAAAACCCGACCAGTTTTCCCCTGTTATTTTTGATCCGGATGATTGATGTATTGGCCATGAAAACTGAGCCGTCTTTTTTTTGCCGGTAGCTTTCATCAAAGACTACCCCGTTGTTGCGTGCATGTTGCAAAAGTGCTTCGGGCCGTTGGTTTTCCCGTTCTTCTTCGGGAAAAAGCAGGCGGAAATGTTGGTTCATGACGTCTGTTTCCTCATATCCGGTGATGGTTTCTGCCTGCTCGTTCCAGCTTTGAATAAGTCCTTCTTCATCCAGAAATACGATAACATGATTTTGCACCTGCCGGATTGCGGAGGAAGCATAGTTGCTTTCATCTTTGGCTGTATTGTACTCCTTAACGGTAGGAATGGTCAGCGCAACGGGAATAATGCGAAAAAGGGCAATGGCAGTGATACAGGAAACCAGCCCGGTAAGAATTTTGACCAAGCCTTCGAGTATATACACAGGAGTCCATATAGTAATAATCCCAAGTAGGTGCGTGCATCCACAGAGAAAAATAAACAGCCCAAAAAGATAAAATACGCTGCGAAAAGCCAGATCGGTTCTTTTTCTGATAAAAATCAGCAGGGCGATGGGGATAGAAAAATAGGCGGCTACGGTAAGTCCGTCGCCAATAACCTGCATCCACAACACCTCCGGTTTCCAGAAATAACAATGCCCGTGAGGCATAAAATGAGCGGGGCTAAACAGATGCCTTATAAAATCATACATTGCAGGGGATGTTTCACTATTGTGTATTTCTTCCGCTTTTTTTCAAACCTTCAATGTTTACAAAAGTGATGACCATTCCCCTGATTTCTTTGTCATCGGTGCGGTAGGGCAGCATCCGCATATAATAGCGTCCCTTGTCCTCTATTTCAATGTCTTCTTCAAAGCTTAGGCCTTTCAGCAGTACCTGATCCGCTTTTTTCAGGATATCATTGATGCCCAGATCGGTATTAAAGTGGGTAATGGGTCTTCCTACGTCTTGAGGCAACAGGTTGAAATACTCCTGAATTGCAGGAGTAAACTTTCGGATACGCATATCTGCATCCAGAAAAATGGTACCTATTTCACTGGCGCGCATCATATTATCCATATCGTTGGAAAGCTCTGAGAGATGCAGAATTTTTTCCTGAAACTCTGCATTTACGCTATGCAGTTCCTCATTTACGGATTGAAGTTCTTCATTGGTACTTTGAAGTTCTTCATTGGCGGCCATCAGTTCCTCATTGGAAGCCTGGAGCTCTTCATTGGAGGTTTCCAGTTCTTCTATGGTAGCCTGAAGGTTTTCTCGGGTATCTTTGAGTTGTTGTTCCAGATAATTGAGCCTGTCTTTGACCGCGTCATTGATTTCAAAAAGTTCAGTATCTTCCCGCGGGAGGGTGTCATTGTGTTCAATAAAGCTGATCAGGAGGATTTTTTCTACCCGGTTGAGATGTGGCAGCGGGATTACATTAAGGTCGCAGACAAATGAATCTGTCTCATTGTATTTAAACTGGATATTATTGTAGCGTACCGGCTCATTGGTTTTGGTTGCCTTGCGAATAGCCGTACTCAGGGGAATCACCAGATCTTTGTCCACCATTTTGAGGAAGTTGAGCGACAAGGCCTTTTCGGGCAGGCGCACATATTTGGTAATGCCTCCTGCGAGATAGAGGACGTCAAATTCCTCATTGATAAACACACATTTGGGGGCATAAAACTCTACCAGCGAATCTTTAAACTGGTCGATCCAGTGAGGCTGGAAACGCTTTTTGGCCGAATTGCCCAGCGGGTTGTGGAGCGAAGCCGGCGTCACATGGAGATAGGCAGGAGAATGTGCAGAAAGAAGATCGGGCATTACAGCCTGCGGGTCAGAAATATGTTTATAGATTTTCCACCGCTTATTGACCGGCTCCATAATTTCGGCGATATCACCGACAGATTCGCTGGGCCCCAGGAAGAGAAATCCTCCGCGGTTGAGGGCAAAGCGGAAGATCGTCATGATTTTTTCCTGGAGGGAGGATTCCAGATAGATCATCAGATTGCGGCAGACGATCATGTCAACCCGGTTGAAAGGCGGGTCGCTGAATATATTGTGCCTCGCAAACACCACCTGATTGCGCAGGTTTTGGGAGACATGGTAGGACTGGTCTTTCTGGACGAAATATTCGTACAGAAAAGACTTTTTCACATCGGCAGAAATATTGACAGGGTAAATGCCGTTTCCGGCAATCTCAAGGGCCTTGACATCGATATCAGTTGCAAAGATTTTTACGGGGTGAGTGAGTTTATGACGCGCTTTATAGTCTTCGAGCAGCATCAGAATCGAATAGGCCTCTTCCCCTGTAGAGCAACCGGGGGTCCAGATGCGGATGGTTTCGCGGGCGGGTTTGTTTTTAAATAGTTCCGGAATGACGCTTTTTTCGAGAATTTCAAAAGCCTCCGGATCGCGAAAAAACTGTGTTACCCCGATCAGAAGATCTTGCTGAAGGGTTTGCACTTCCTTGCGGTTTTCGAGAAGGTCGGAATAATAACTTTCCAATGATTCGAATCCGTTGATTTTCATGCGGCGGCTGATCCGGCGGTAAATCGTTGATCGTTTGTACAGGATAAAATCTATCCCGGTTTTGTCTTTAATCAGGTTGATGATCCGGCGGAAAATTTCAGCTTCGAATGGTTCCTGCGATACAGCATCTATTTTGACCTGGGCGGGTTTTTGAACGGTTTCGGAGAGTTGGTGAGCAATCTGGGGTGGATTTAAAACAAAGTCGGCCAGTTGGGTTGAGATGGCGCTGAGCGGCATACCGTTGAACTTGGCGGAGTTGGGTTCCTGCACCATGACAATTCCGCCATATTCCTTGATCGTTTTTATCCCCCGTGTACCGTCGGTACCTGTACCGGAGAGCACAACGCCAATTGCCCGTTCGCCCTGATCTTCTCCGAGAGAGTGGAAGAAAATATCGATGGGAAAATTGATATTCAGGAGTGGGTCTTTTTGCTTTAGAAACAGACGGCCTTTATTGATAATGAGATTGGTTTTGGGAGGCATGACATATACAGAGTTGGGTAGAACCTGCATTCCGTCATCTATCTGTTTTATTTTCATGTGTGTGTGTTTGGACAAAAGCTCCACCATCAGACTTTTGTAGTCAGGAGCGAGGTGCTGCACAATCACATAAGCCAGCTTGTCACTTTGGGGAATATTGTCAAACAAAAGTTGTAGTGCTTCGAGGCCGCCGGCCGATGTCCCGATCCCTACTATGTATGGTTTTAAGTCATTTGCTGACTCATATTCCGGTATTATTTCCTTCTGCTTAGCTTTGGCCATAAAGACATTGATTGGGTAAATAATAATCCACAGACAGCAAAAATATGCTACGACAAAAATAAGATACGATTATTACAGCGCGCAGGGCAAAATAGAAAAAACTTTTAGAAAGTTCAATTTTTGTATTTATTTTAGACTGCTTAACATTAGCCCTGTCCGACCCATGGATTATATAAAAAATGAAATCACGGCAATCCTGCTCGAAGACGACCCCGAGGATGCAGAGTTGGTTATAGAACTGTTGAAAAAAACCCGGTTCAAATTCACCTTTCATCAGGCGAGCAGACTGGAAGAATACCAAACCCTTTTGAGACTTACCAGCCCCAACCTTATACTTGCCGATTATCGGCTTCCGGATATGAATGGCCACGATGCCATGCTACTGGCAATGGAAGCCAATTCGATGATTCCGTTTATATTTGTAACCGGCTCCATCGGTGAGCAACTGGCGGCTGATACGATTCTCAACGGCGCATGGGGATATGTTTTGAAAAACAATCTGGAGGTACTTCCCAGTGTAATTGAGTCAGTTGTCATCAAATACAACGATCTGGTTGCCAATGACATCATCCCCAGAATGATTGCCACCCGGGCGCGTGTACATAACCAGATTGTCGCCAATACTTTTTTCCTCAATAAAGCCCATGCATTCATTAACAGCCAGGAGAAGCTGATGAAAGAGTTAAACAATAAAGGTGCAAAGGAAAACGCGCAGGGAGATAGTCCGTCATCGGGTAAAGAAAATGAGGCTCCCCCCCGCTGATTCGCATACACGGAACCCGCCTGTTTACAGATTCCCTTTTCTCTCACAACCACCATATGTCAACCAGTTGGATAACTTTACAATTGCACAGACATGGATTTGGACCCAAAAACATCAACCCGTATTGAAAGCCCTGCTCTTCACGAAAATTTTTTCATAGTTGCAATTGGTGCGTCTGCTGGCGGGCTCGATGCGCTTGAAACATTTTTTGAGAATACTGAATACCATTCCAACATAGCTTATGTAGTCATTCAGCATCTTTCGCCGCATTATAAGAGCATGATGCCCGATTTGCTGAGGAGAAAAACAGCCCTTCCCATACAGATTATTGAGGCGGGTGATACGGTAGAACCCGGTCGGATCTACCTCAATCCTCCCCGGTCCATTCTCCACTTAAAGAATGGCAAATTTAGTTTTCAGGACGTAACGGAAGAAAATAAGACCGCGTTTTTCCCCATCGATGGTTTTTTTCAGTCTATTGCCGTCGAGTATGGCTCAAAAGCCATCGGGATCGTCCTTTCCGGAACAGGCAGCGACGGACTGAGCGGTTCACGTGCCGTAAAGGAAGCCGACGGGCTGGTGCTGGTTCAGTCTATACGACAGGCACAATTTCCGAGCATGCCCAGAAACATAATTTTGGCCGGCATAGCAGACTTTGAGCTTTCGGTGGAAGACATACCCTCCAAGCTTCAGCACTACATCTCGCAGCCAGAAAACATTGAGAATATGAAACCCGATCTGGCAGAACCGCCAGACGAGCTGATCGACATTCTCAATATGCTCAAAAGCCTCTCAGGGGTAGATTTCTACCTGTACAATTATGAAACCATCTGGCGAAGGCTCCGACGCAGAATTCACCTGACCGGCGTTAATTCGATTCAGGAATATGCGGCGCTGATCCACCGAAGCCCGCAGGAAATCCAATTGCTTCTAAATGAGTTTTGCCTGAGTGTATCGCATTTTTTCAGAGATAACCAGGAATGGGGGTTTCTGGAGGAAAATATCCTTCCAACCATGTTTGAACAGGTCAAAGAGAATACACTTCGAATCTGGATACCGGGTTGTGCTACGGGAGAAGAAGCGTACTCTATAGCCATACTGTGCCACGAATACCTTCAGAAGATTCAGTCCGATATCCGTATCAAAATCTTTGCTACGGATATACATCCTGACGCCATCAGAAAAGCCAGTGTGGGTTTTTTCACCGAAAGTGCCCTGGCAGACCTTTCGGCCCGGAGGCTTGCGATGTATTTCAGTAAAGTACAGGAAGGTTTTAAGGTCAATTCCAATATCAGGGAAATGATCGTATTTACCCGCCATGACCTGCTTCAGGACCCGCCTTTCAGCCGGATGGATCTTATCATTTGCCGCAACCTCCTGGTTTATTTCCAGTCCAATATTCAGAAAAAAATTCAGGCGATATTCAACTACTCCCTCAACAATAAGAGTTACCTCATGATCGGAACCAATGAGGTATTGGTTGACAACGATCATGTATTTATTCAGAAATCGAGAAAACACAAAGTCTATCAGTCGGTATATGACCGAAGCGCTGGCGGAAGCCCTGATATAATGTATAGCGGCCCGGAAGTAAAAGAAGATTTTTACACTATCTCCACTAGCCGCTGGAAGTCCAAAACAGGAGCCGAAAAAGCCTTTAATAATCGCATCGTAGATCTCACCAATCAGATGCTGTTGGAAGAAATGGCTTCTTCGTGTATGATTATCAATCAGGATTTTCAACTGCTAAAGTACTATGGCAACGCAGACAAATACCTGAAAATTCCGGAAATGCCTGAATCCTGGAACATTCTGAAAATGGTTCCGCCGGATATTGCTGCTGCGCTGACTGTAGCAGTAAAACAGCCCCACGAGCCCGGAAAATCGGTTGTTTACAGCGATATCCTGTTTGAAACTAATGAGAAGGTGCTGAATACCCAGATTACCATCAGACCCACTGCCGGTGAAAGCCCAAAGGATAAACTTTTTATGATCCTCATCCGGGTTCAGTCCACCGGGGAAAATGAAGAGACTACGCTGGAGGCGGACAAAAATATGTATCAGGCCCGGATCGAACTGCTTCAGCAGGAGCTGCGCATCACCCGGGAGAATCTTCATGCTACCATAGAACAGCTTCAGACTTCCAATGAAGAACTTACAGCCTCCAATGAAGAACTACAGGGCACAAATGAGGAGCTCCAATCCGTAAATGAAGAGTTATACACCATCAATACCGAACACCAGCAAACCATTGAAGAGTTATCCAGTCTCAATCACGACATGAATAACCTGCTGAAGTATTCGCGGATTGGAGTTATGTTTCTCGATGAAAGCCTGAAAATACGCCGGTTTAACCACAAAATTGCCGATGAGGTTCATATTACCGAATCAGATATCGGCCGCCCCATTTACCACTTTTCACACAGCTTTTCCAATTTTAATCTGGGAGAAATGGTGTCCCAGGTGCTGGAAACCAGAGAAACTATTGACGATCAGATCATTAGCCAAACAGGAAGGTGGTATCAGATTCATTTATTCCCCTACTTCGACAATCAAAACCGGCTGCTGGGCGTTTTGGTTACGATTGTAGATATCAGCGAATTGAAGGATACCGACAGGCTGAAGCATCTTACCCGTGAATATAAAAATACCACGGTCAGCCTGGGCGAAATACAAAAGGAAAACCAGGCACTTGCCAACAAACTACAGCATCAGTCGCTGATATGGACCGCCCTTCTGAAATCTGCCAGACTGGCTATTGTTACCATCGACACAAATGGGAAGTTTCTGAGTTTTGCCAGCGGACTTGCGGACTTACAACCCGGCTCCGGCAAAGGCACAACCAAAGAATTATCTGAAATACTTCCGCCCGATGTTTTGCACCAGACAATAGAAAATATTGATGCAGTCATTGATTCAGACTCACCGATAAGTTTTCCGTTTTCTATCAAATCCAAGGCGGGTATCAACACATATGAAGGCATACTCACCAAGATCGGGCCAACAGAACTTGCCCTCGTTATCAGGAACCGGAACCAACTGTTTTCTCTTGAAAAACAATTGAGCCATGCCAGGCAGACGCTCCAACTACTGGCACATAATATTCCGGATACGTCGGTTTTGCTCTTTGATGAAAAACTTGTTTTTTATTATGCCGAGGGATTTATACCAGCGGAAGAAGTGATGGGAAAAACCTTTCTGGATATTTACCCTGCCCATATCGCCAAATTGTTGTCCTCCATTTTCAGGCAAACCCTTAAAGGACAGATATCTGAGAAGGAATTCAACATTGGTTCCGAGACCTTTTTTGCCAAATTTGTTCCGATCCCCAGTCCCAATTCCACCCACGGGATGATGATTGTACAATTGATTACTGACAAAAAACGGGTCAATATGGAGCTAAAAGAGCGGATAAAGGAGATGGAGTTATTTGCCTACTCGGTCTCCCACGACCTGAAAACGCCCCTGCGGTCGATTATCAGTTTTGCCCAGATCGTTCACCAGGATCACGCCGGAGAATTGCCGAAAGACAGCGTCAGCCACCTCGATTTTATCATCAAATATGCCCAGAGCATGGGGGAAATGATTGGTGGACTGGTCAATTTTGCCCGGTTAGGTTATCAGGATGAGGCGTTGGAAGATGTGAATCTTTCTGAACTAATGAATGATCTGAAAGGCCAAATGAGCGGACTTCTGCAAGAAAAGAATGCAACAATTACATTCGATTCACTTCCGGTGGTAAAAGCGGTTCATAGTCATATGCTGCAATTGTTTCAGAATCTTATCGAAAACGGGATAAAGTTTAATCAGCACAAAAATAAAGAAATCGAGATTTCGGCATCGCTGGATAATGAAATGTACCTTATTTCGGTAAAAGACAATGGAATTGGGATCGATAAAGAGTATGGCGGACAGATTTTTGAGGTCTTCAAGCGACTGCACAGCAGCCGGACGTATCAGGGGAGCGGGATCGGGCTGGCAACCTGCCGAAGGATCGTACAAAGAATGGGCGGAAAAATATGGTTTGATTCCCAACCCGGCGCCGGAACCACTTTCTTCTTTACCCTTCCTCTTACACCCATGGAAGTATGAAAGTTTTTTTTGTTTTTTTTACAAATATTATCAATTCAGATTTTTTAATTGGTAGTATGTTTTACAAGACTAACTTTTATACAACAACCCTGATATGATTCTTGACAAAATCAGCAACCGTTTGCAGATTTCACTCATCAATGCCCGAAAGATATCTGTCAATCCTCAGCTTTTACATCTGGACAATTTAGTCAAACAAGCATATTTTATTAATAAATTTGAAGCTCAAAAAAACGGACAACATCTCAGACTATCCATCAAACGAAAACCCACTATTTTCGCCGATAATTTTGCCGTTTATGATATCATAGATATTTTGATCAAGAATGCGATCAAGTTCTCCAACGAAGGCAAAACCACAGAAATTACCCTTGATGAACGCGATGGCAAAGCCGTAGTAGAGATTCGGGATCAGGGTTGCGGTCTGACCAATGATGAGGTAGTCCGGATTTCTGCCCTTATGCGGAATCAACCTGTGGCTATTACTTCAACTCCTTTTACCACTGGATTTGGATTTCCGCTGGTCAAACGTTTACTTGATCTACAGAAAGGTCAGATAAGTGTTTGCAGTGACGGTAAAGATATGGGGAGTACTTTTTCTGTTTTTTTCCAAACTGCAAACCAGACCATCAGAAAATCCATCAACGAAGTGGCCTGATACCTGTTTTTTGTATTAGTATTTTATATGAACCTGCTTCCGGAATCTGTGCTTGACACCCTGCCAACGGGAATTTGTATTATCGAACTCACTGACAAGGATTTGCCGGCCTTCCGCTGTATTTACGCAAACCATCGTTTTGGTCAGTTGATGCACACCCATCCCGATACGATCCGGAATCAACTCGTTCAGGCTGTATTGGAAAACCTTTTTATAGAATGGACATCGTTGCCTTCTTTCTTTCTGCAGGCACTTCATTCTCATCAGGAAACGGAGTTCCAACAGTTGGCGGCGCAGAACCCTGAAATAAAATCCTTTAAACTTATATGTAAGCCCATAGATGATCTCCGGCTCATGATTCAGATTCATCCTTCCCCGGAGTTTGATCTTCCGGAGAAGGATTGTGAGACCAGACTTATTGAGATCAATCAGGAGCTGGAGCAGTTTGTGTTTTCCATTTCTCATGATTTGCAGGCGCCTATCAGGCATATTGAAACCTATGTCAAAATATTAAGGGACAGCATCAATGAAAACACCCCGGATGATTGGATCAGGATTATCTCCAAAATCTCAGGAGCTTCGGAAAGGGTGAGTAAAATGATCGGAGAATTGCTGGTTTACTCCCGCAACCGCAATGCACTACCGCAAAAAACAGAATTTGACGCATACGAGCTTGTGCTTCACCTGGCCGATGATATTTCTTCCTTTCATCCCGATCAGAAAATCGAATGGGAGATCCAACCGCTACCCGTTTGTTTTGGCGACCGGAATATGATCACCCTGGTCTGGGAAAACCTGATTTCCAATGCGGTAAAATTCTCCGGAAAAAAAGAAAAGTCGATAATTAAAATTTCGTCAGTTGAACATGTCAATGAGGTGGAATTTTCTATTTCTGACAACGGCGTCGGGTTTGATATGCGATTTGTGGACAAACTGTTTCATATCTTTCACCGTCTGCACGCACTCCGTGAGTTTCACGGGACTGGCATCGGACTGGCACTTTCCAGCCGTATTATCGGCCAGCATCATGGAAAGATATGGGCTCATAGCAAACCGGGGGAAGGCGCTACCTTCCATTTTACCCTCCCGCACAAAGGGGATTTTACCCCTTAAGTTCATTTTCCTGAAAAACTCAAGAAAAGAACAATACTTCTCAAAATCTGTCATGCGCTTTCCTAAACCTGCATTTTTGGTTAATTTAATGCCTTCATTTCCAACGCAAGTTTAAGCCATGAACATATTAATCATTGAGGACAACCCAGGTGATATTATGCTTGCAAGAAAAGCAATTAACAACCATGCAAAAAAGTCACTTCAGGTGATGGACGTGGACAATGGAAAAGATGCCATTGCCTTTATTTCAAAAACCAACGGGTATGAAAACGTTTTTACCCCCGACCTGATCTTTTTGGACTGGACTATACCTATCATTCATGGAAGTGAGGTTCTCTATTTTATAAAATCACAGCCCGAATACAGCCTGATTCCTGTCATTGTATTTACGACCTCCGGTAGGGAAAGTGATATGGTTCAGAGTTACCTGTGGCACGCCAATGCTTATATTAAAAAACCTGACGACTATTGGAAATTAGACGAAATGATGGGCAATATCATTCGGTTCTGGTCTATGATTTCGCGACCAGGAACGCAGCATATCAAAGCCTATATCGCAGAGCAACAGTCTCAGACGGTAAATCTTCACTGACGTATCAGACCCTCCTGAACTACAGAAGCAACCAGTCTGCCGTGCTGATCAAAAATACTGCCTCGGCAAAATCCCCTTGAATTGGAAGCACTCGGGCTGTCAGTGGCATACAACAGCCAGTCATCGATGTTAAAATCCCGGTGAAACCAGATCGCATGATCGAGGCTGGCGAGAAATAACCGAGAAATATTCACCTGATCCTGATGCGGAAGGGTGGCCGTGGTCAGCAGATTATAATCCGAAGCGTAAGCCAGCAACTGGTGTTGCATGGGCAGGGGCAAGTCTGCTTTATCTTTTGACCGAATCCAGACATGTCGATAGGGTCGGTTTTGGGTGAGGTTGGTCGGATCGACTTTTTCGACAGGGCGAAACTCGATGGCATTGGAATTGAATAATGGTCAACCTTGCATACCAGTCGGGAGCGGTTTCCCTGAGACTTTTGATCTGTTCAAAATCGGGCAGCAGCACCTCAGGCGGCGGACATTAGGCATAGGGGATCTGGTGATCAAGCCCTCTTGTTCGCGGAGTTGAAAAGACGCTGCGGTAATAAAAATAGCCTGTCCATTTTGCAGGGCCACTACCCTGCGGGTCGAGAAAGCTCCCCCATCGCGGATGGTATCCACCTCATAAGTAATGGGCACATCGATGTCCCCCGCCAGGATAAAATAGCCATGCATCGAATGCGCCACCCGATCGGCGAGCGCCCGTCTGATAAGCAGCGTGGAGCGCTTGTCCGAGCACCTGCCCTCGAAGACCCGTTTCCAGGGCGTGTGATGAAATTTTGACCGACGAAAGTTTTGTCACCCGTCTTTTCGAGGGTCAGGAGGGATATGAGTTCTGAGAGGGTTTGCATGGGATGAAGGTAAATTTTTGCCCGACCAAATTACTGAAAATTCGTTTATCCGGCTTATAGGTTTGCTTACTTACTCTCAAACCCGATCTTCGGGAAAAGTCAAATACAGACCGATGGAAACTCACCTTTGACTTTTACGTATAAAATAGTTAAATTTACACGTAAAATATATGAACACAAAACTCACACTAAGTCTTGACAAACAAGTTATTGAACTCGCAAAAATTTATGCGAAGGAAAAAAAAGTCAGCCTTTCTTTTTTAATAGAAAATTATCTGCAAAAGATTGTATCCGGATACAGACCTTCAAACAATGAAAATGGCTCTCTCGTGGATGAACTCAGTGGCATCATCACCCTGCCCCCAAATTTTGACTACAAAAAAGCACAGGCAGCCCATTTTTCGGAAAAACATAAGTAATCGTGGAGAGAGTATTTGCAGACACCAATATTATCCTTGACTGGCTGGGTGAAAGACAGCCTTTTTTCCCGTATGCGAGGTTGTTTAAAAAAGCGGAAAAAAAGAAATTACCAATTCTCATAAGCACGATGAGTTATATTACCATTGAATATATTTTGCGAAAAGAGCTTGGGAAGGAAAAGAGATGCTAAAAATACTTGCCGGGATCAGAGCGTTAACCACTGTATGTGAAAGCGGGGAAAAAGAAATTGATCTGGCACTGCTTTCGAGATGACGGACTTTGAAGACGCTTTTCAATATTATACAGCCAGAAATAACGGGTCCGCAATTTTTATCACCCGAAATGGGAAGGATTTCCGGCATTCTGAAATGCCCGTTATGACGGCAGAGGAATACCTTAAATCGAGGTAAGTCACTTTAGTTTTTCTAAAATCCTGACCGCCCATATTCACAAACTCTTTGTATCTTAGTCCTATAGACTCATTTACCCTCGACATACCACAATCGCGCTCATGGACAGAGGATGAGTTATTTTGTTTTGCGCTGCCAATAAAAATCTTAGAATCGAGCGGTTCTGCCAACTTGGTTTATTACGATTATATCACCTTCCGGAGGATTAAGCAGTTATTATATCTCTACCCTCAATGCAGATCTGGTAATGTGGAATCGCAGCAGATCCAGACAGGGCAAAGTCTTCGAATCCTCGGCTGGTTTTTTACTCCGGATGGCAGTATGCGTGCCCCCGACATCGCTTTTGTTTCGAAAGAAAAAATGGAACAAACTCACCCCAAGAAAAGCAGCAGTTTCCACCACTTTGTCCGGAGTTTGTGATAGAAGTGCGTTCCCCTTCTGACCGCCTCCGGCCTTAAAAGAAAAAATGCAAGCATGGCTCACCAACGGCTGCCAACTCGCCTGGCTGATTGACCCGAAAGCAGAAACCGTCTGGATTTACCGACCCAACACCCCGGTCGAAACCATTGTGGGCTTCAGCCAGACCCTTTCCGGAGAATCCGTGCTCGAAGGATTTGAATTTGAGCTGGCGGAGTTGAGGGAGTGAGGGGCTGTTGGTGGTTGGCTGTTGGTGGTTGGCTGTTGGTGGTTGGCTGTTGGTGGTTGGCTGTTGGTGGTTGGCTGTTGGTGGTTGGCTGTTGGTGGTTGGCTGTTGGCGGTTGGCTGTTGGTGGTTGGCTGTTGGTGGTTGGCTGTTGTTGGTGGTTGGCTGTTGGTGGTTGGCTGTTGGTGGTTGGCTGTTGGTGGTTGGCTGTTGGTGGTTGGCTGTTGGTGGTTGGCTGTTGGTGGTTGGCTGTTGGTGGTTGGCTGTTGGTGGTTGGCTGTTGGTGGTTGGCTGTTGGTGGTTGGCTGTTGGTGGTTGGCTGTTGGTGGTTGGCTGTTGGTGGTTGGCTGTTGGTGGTTTGGCTGTTGGTGGTTGGCTGTTGGTGGTTGGCTGTTGGTGGTTGGCTGTTGGTGGTTGGCTGTTGGTGGTTGGCTGTTGGTGGTTGGCTGTTGGTGGTTGGCTGTTGGTGGTTGGTGGTTGGCTGTTGGTGGTTGGCTGTTGGTGGTTGGCTGTTGGTGGTTGGCTGTTGGTGGTTGGCTGTTGGTGGTTGGCTGTTGGTGGTTGGCTGTTGGTGGTTGGCTGTTGGTGGTTGGCTGTTGGTGGTTGTAGCCTCAATGACTGTCCCTCAAATTTTATTCAAGCGGCGCGTCTTTGCACGCAGAAGTGGTTTCAATGGGTTTACCCATGGATATTTTTCTTCCTAAAACCTCAGGTTAAGAGAGCGTGCGAAGTCGTGCCCCCTGAATTAAAAAAAGGGAAAAATGGGCCTCTTGACTACAAATCGAAGATGCCTCGAGGTACATTTGACCCATAGAAAGTGAGTCTGACGACTCTCCGAGCCGAAGGTCACTAGAAGTAGGTCTTGCCGTCGGCAAAAAACCGCATATCTTTTTCCGGCAGGCCGGGACTCCGGAGGAGTCGAATGTTTGTAGAACAGAAGCCACGCCCTCTTTTTATTTCCCCTCGTTGCGCGCCGAAGCGCGCAGCTTGTTTCTCCGGATGGAGAAACGTTTTTTTGTGTTTACGCCCGATTCACCTGGTAACTCTCAGTTTTATTCCCCTCCCAATCTGCTTGGGGTAGTTGTTATCGACCGTATTGCGTGTCTGGATAAAAATCCTGGAGATATACTCGATCTCTGAGTCAGCATCCTTATAGGAAAAAGTAACCGGGGTGGGAATGTTTTTGGCGAGATGAAGACTGAAGGAACTTTTTGTTGATTGATCATAACTGCTTATACTTTCCAACTGATAACTCTTTCCTTTTTGATCCACTAGCCTGGAATATTGGGAAAAAGATTGAGCACAATAAAATTGAATATCTCGGGACGTCCCCAGATTGGTAATCACCATCTCTACTTCCAGCGTATTTCCCTGGAGGGTTGCGCGCTTTATGTCGAACAATAAGTTATAGGACTTAATAGGAGGAATATCCAGGGGAAGAAGGCAGGCAATCAAAAGAAAGGCCAGGGGCCATACTCTGTAAATTACTGCGGTTCAATGTCTGGGATATCATCGTATGGATTAGTTTTTGCCGCTCTTCGGTATTGTAAAGTCTGCTGGTAGTCAGGTCGGCTGTGATCTGATCCCAGGCTTTCCGGCCACCGTTGCGATCCAAATACCCCCATTTGGAAAATCACGCCAAAATTGCCCGCTTTCAGCTTCAGAAAAACAAGGTGTTGGCTCACCGACATTGTTTGGTTCAGACTGAATTCCATATTCCAGCCGGAATTTTTCGTCAATCATGGCGCCCAAAATCAACTGCCTGCGTCTGCTCCCCCAGATCAATATATTCTACCCCGGAACATGACTTCAGGTATTCGTATAACATTTTCCCAAACTCAAACTTCATCTGCTCATGGAGGTCGGAATTGACGTTCTGGGCATTAAACTCCGCAAGGGTAAAGCGGAGTTGGGATTGCTGGGCGTAGGATAATGTGTTTATACCGAGGCCAATAAAAAACAATATCAATCGTAAACTCATATTACCAGATAATTAAAGTTGCAACATACTTTCATTTATTCTACACATAATTGTCACTACCGAATAGTTATTGTTTTTGACAAGCATGTATCCACTTTAATGGTTCGATTTTCTTTGGTTCTTATATCGCTGGGATTTTTGAAAATATCAACATTTTGCACAATAGGTTGTAATCCATACACACATTCGGTTTGACCAGAGTGAACAATTAATGTACTGACTGGGTTGTATCCGGGCCGACTTGTTACAACTTTTATATCACCATTTGTCTGATTATTATAGCATAATGTGCCGTAGCCATTCCCTTTACTACAGTCAGCTTTTTGCAATTTTGTTATTTCTAATCCCTTATCAAGACAATCGCATTCTGGACTTGAGGTACTCTTCTCTCTAGGTCCATCATCAACCTTACCTTTACAATTTATCATATCAGCTTTTCCGTTTGTCATTTGGGCTATCCAGGTATTTAACCTTTGAGTAGAAATCGCATTTGACAATGCTTTTTGAATGAATTCTCTACGATTAGCCATTGAATACAGGGAGTTAATCCCTACCTCAGATTCAGCAACACCATTGCCTACATAAGTAAGGCCTTGACTGGTCCTTGAAAAAATCCCAATCTGCAGGTAGGTTCCACTATTACTTGGTTCAAACCTCACAAAAACAATAAAATTTCCTCTTTTAGGAATAGGAACTCTTTCTGCCGTTATGCCAAATTCTATTTTATACCTCTCATTGATACTTACCAAATAATCAATCGCATCCCCTTGTGCGTCCGGTATAAATTCCAGTTGTTCGGAGCATTGATCTACAATATCAAATAGTTGATTATCAAAATCCGACCTTAGCCGCCTCACTAAATCTGCATTCGCTCCATCTACCTGAAAACTGGCGATCACAAAGCGTAAAGCACGCTCCTGAGCATGAATGCATATGAAAGATGTACCCAGAATAAACACTAGTACGAGCGAAATTTTGTGCATAATTGTATCCATGACAAAATTGTTTAGTTTTACTTTACTTAAAATTTTTCCTAAAATCTGCCAACCGCATCATCTTCAAGTGCCCCCCACATCCGGAAATATGAAGGCTATCATTGGTAAAATTGAGTTCCTGATTTTTAACCAGTACATTTTTAAACTGATCTTCTACGGTCAGTCTATGTGTTCCGGTATCAGTAGTAAAACGGATATACCCTGGACCCCCATTCTCCGGAATAACCTCTTTCCCATCAATCATCGCTTTGTAGGCTTCTGTACAACTGATAATTACCACACTTTTACCTGGCACTACTTCAAGTTTATCTATGATTACTACCGAATCTTTTTCTGTAGTACCAGAATCTGGATGGATAACTTTAGGATCAACAGGTTTTTCTGTAACTGGCTTGTTTTTATCCGGGTTTTCAGATTTAGACATACCAGTTCTGCAAACCAGTACTTTCCGCACCTCTCCGGGATGAAGTAAATGTTTGGAAGTGCAAATCTGAAGATCTTCTATACCCGGTAATGTAAGTTTCACTGAATCACTCCCAAAGTCTTCGGTCCGGGAAAATGAAACTTTCAGGCGATTGTCAATAACATATTTATGACTCTCATTACCATAAGTTATCTCTATCTGCATGCCCGAAAGTAGTCGTTCCCCTCCTGCTCCATCTTCAGGCATCAATTCCAAAGTGTATTCAAAGTGTGCAGGCCCACTTATGCGGGGAAGCCAGACATCTTTCAACAGAAATAGAATGATCGCAAAAATCCCGGTGATAATGGCCGCCGCAACTGCACCGCCTGGTAAAGCGATTCGCCTCTTCTCTTGTCCTTGGACAGATTCCGGAATTATATCTGCTATGTTAATATTCAAACTTAAAGCAGCATCTTTTATCCCCTCTGCAAGAGAAAACCGCACTTTATTGGCGGCAAGATCATAATTTTCTGCAGAAACGATCCCTGCCGCCCTTTCTTTTTTCAACGCACTCCACTGGCTCTGAACGGTAGCCACCTCACTGCTCCTTTCCGGCAAATAACGGAGGGTAAAGTCGTGATAGTCGGCCAGCGCCCGATCCACATTACCGTTATTCAGGTTTGCATATATCAGTATAAGTAACTCAGAAGGATTTTTCATTTTTATTCCAGCTACGGATTTACAAGATCAATGTAAATCAATTCTCTTGCAAGTCTCAAACCATATTCCTCAAAAAAAACTTCACCCAACCAAAGTTTTTAAATATCTTTAGCCCTTTGTAAAATTGCTGTATTCTCCCACATGCAAAAACTCCTCCCCATCCTCCTCCTCGCCGCCTGCGCGCCCGCGCCGCAGCCGTCGCTGTCCGATGCGCTGTCGGTTATTCAGTCCAAAGGTTTTGTGGATATGACACATGCTTTCGAACCGGGGATTCCGCACTGGAAGGGGTTTCCCGATGAAAAGCAGGAGATTCTTTACTGGTACGATACCACCCGCACGGCTACCATGGGTACGGGCTTTTACGTCCAGTCTTTTACGCATGTGGGCCAGTGGGGAACCCACGTCGATCCGCCCGCGCATTTTATCCAGGGACTGCGCACCGTTGACCAGATTGATCTCAAAGAGATGATCCTACCCCTCGTCGTCATCGACGTGCACCAAAAAGTGGCGCAAAACCCCGACTATACACTCACTATGGAAGATGTGCAGGCCTGGGAATCCAACCACGGACAAATTCCCGCAGGCGCTTTTGTCGCCATGCGCACCGACTGGTCGAAACGCTGGCCCGATATGGCCGCTATGCAAAATAAGGACGAAACCGGCATCGCCCATTACCCCGGCTGGAGCCTCGATGTACTCAAATTTCTTTACGAAGAGCGCAAAATCACCGCCTCCGGCCATGAACCCACCGACACCGATCCCGGTCTCGCTACCAGCAAGGATGACTATTCCCTCGAAGCCTATATCCTGGGGCAAAATCACTACCAGATCGAACTCCTCGCCAATCTAGATCAGGTCCCCGAAACTGGTGCAGTGGTAGTGGTATCATTTCCCAAACCTAAAGAGGGATCAGGATTTCCTGCGAGGGTATTTGCTATTTTGCCGTAAAGCTGTGGCTTCGAGTGACCTCAGCCACCGGAGTGACCTCAGCCACCGGAGTGACCTCAGCCACCGGAAAAATCTCAGCCACCAGAGAGCCTCAGCCACCGCTTAACGCTTCTTCGCCTCTTCCCAAAAGACGTCCATCTCCTCCAAACTCATCTCGGGCAGGGTTTTGCCGATTTCACGGGCGCGGCGTTCGATGTGGGTAAACCTGTACTGAAACTTGCGGTTGGTGCGCGCCAGGGCGTCTTCGGCATTTATGCCTGAAAACCGGCAATAATTGACCAGGGCAAATAACAAATCGCCCATTTCGTCTTCCAACGCGTCGGCGGTTTCAGCGGTCTGCATTTCGCCGATTTCTTCCTCCACCTTGGCCCATACCTGCTCCTTATTGTCCCAGTCAAATCCTACCAGTGAGGCTTTCTCCTGCATCCGCTGCGCTTTGATCAGCGAAGGCAAACTCTCAGGCACACCGTCGAGGGCCGAACTTTCCTTTTTCCCTGAGTGCTCCCGCTCTTTTGCCTTGATCTGCTCCCAGTTTTGCCGCACCTGCTCCTCCGTCGCACCCTGCAAGTCGCCATACACATGCGGATGGCGGCGAATCAGTTTGTCGATCTGGGCCTGAATCATCTCTGTCAGCGTGAATTTGCCCTTTTCTGCCGCCAGGCTGGAATAAAATAAAACATGCAGCAAAAGGTCCCCCAGTTCCGTTTTTATCTCCTGATAATCGTCCTTCAGCACGGCATCCGCCAGTTCGTAGGTTTCTTCTATGGTGAGATGACGGAGGCTTTCCTTGGTCTGTTTTCGGTCCCATGGACATTTTTCGCGAAGTTCTTCTACAATTTCGGTCAGGCGCTGGAAGTTTGTAAGATGGTCCATGAAATATAGTTTGGAACAAAATGGATATGTCTCGCAGAGACGCAAAGTTTTTTCAAAATTCGCGTCTAAATTAGAAAAACTATTCCATTACCAGTAGCGTTATTTGTGTAATGAAATTTATTATGCTACGATTAATGTGGTTTACAGAAGATACGTCTCTCGCAAAGTCGCAAAGTCGCAAAGGGGAAATTTATTTTTCAGAAAATCTTTGGGTGATTTTTGCCGTTTTTGCGCTTTGGTCCTGCCAGAGTTGCAAGGAGGAGCCGCTTCCGCCACCTGATCCGGGGATTGGGCTGCTGGAACTCAATATTGTGCCCAGAATAGGCGGACAGCTTTTTCAGAAAAACGATCCGTATTTTCACGCTGACGGGCGGAAGATTGCTTTTCATACCGCCAAAATTTTTATTTCAGACCTCACCCTTTACCGGGCCGATGGCTGGGACACGGTGATTCATTCCCCCCAGACCAATGCAGAGATTATGTTGTTTAATTTTGCTGAGGACGAAATTCGCAAAACCGCCCACGGTGAGGGTTTATTTAAATTTTTTACTGTCCCGGCGGGAGCGTACGACGGAGCAAAAATCAGCTTTGGTGTACCGCCGCGCTATAACCATACAGATCCCCTCACCTACCCTTCCAATCACCCGCTCAATCCGGCCTATCTGATGCATGAAAATACCACGCTGGGTTACGCGTTTGTTCATCTGGCAGGGAAAATAGATACCAGCCCTGCCAAAAGCGGCAATTTTCTTGACGGAGATTTTTCCTATTTTTTGGGTACGGATGAACATTTTCGCACCTACACATTTCGCGGGGGGGATTATGCGTTTACGGTTCCCCAAAATGCAGAATTGCAATACACCATCGAAATAGACCTGGCAAGGCTGTTTTACAATCAGACCGATACCGTAGATATGGTACACGACCATGTACCCGGACTGGATGCAGCCCCTGTGCTCATGGAAAAAATCATGGAAAACTTTACAGAAAGATCAATTTATAAGCCGCCGTTTTAGGGTGGGGCCTAGGCCTGCCATTAGGCGGCAAAACCCGTATGCTGACGAATATACGGAGGTAGGAATCCAAGAATAATATCCTCTCTGGCTACGCCTTTTTCTATCAATTCTTCTGCAAGATTCTGATCAGTCCAGTTTTGCTGAAGCCATACTTTTCCTTCAATTATATCAAAATGCATAACACAGTGATAAACGAATTTTTCTTTGTTCCATCCGAGGCGAACAAGTGCAAAATGGTTTCTATCTCTATCGGCCAGAATTTCATGAGTAACGTCAGGCATATTGGCTGGTTTAATAGCCGCATAATCCTCAATTAAACTGATAATAGCATTCTGATATTGAATTAATTTATCCATTGTATTATTTTCTTTTCGAAAGGATCGTAAACAATTAACTTAATCTTTTCTAGTTGAATCATCTTTTTCACAAATGGTCTTTGAAAGAAATTGTTATAAGATGATGCTGGAATTGCCAGATACAAAATACGATCATTTTCATTATCGGCCAAAGCTGCCCTGTAACTTATATACTTCCCCATTGCTTCATGGAAGGCATTTACTAAGGATGGCTGAGAAAATCCCTTGATTTCAACAGCAATTTTTTCCAATCCTCGCTCAGCGGCAATTAATTGCTCAGCTCCAAGATCTATAAAAAGTCAACCTCTCCCACTGAAAAGTAATACGGATCTGAAGTAATAACCCATCCATCTTTTTCTATTGCAGCTTTGACTACATCGTGAAAAAAATCTTTTGCTGGCATATGTTTTTTGACAAAGATACAAACCAACAGGTTAGACTCCGGGAAATTCTTTAAAAAACAGATTCATACAAGATATTTAAACCACAAAATCCCGTAAATTCCCCATGTGAGATCAAGCTACCTGCTACGACTGTTTTTTGCCGGGCTTTTTTGCCTGGCCTGTACGATTTCTGCCTGGTCTCAGGTCAGAATGGAAAAAACACCGGGGCTTGAACTTTCCATAGCCCGGCAGAACAATTTTACCTATAGTTCCCGCGCAGATCTTCTCTACCGCATCCAACGCGATAAATACCGGGCTGAACTATCCATTTTCCACGAAAACCTCTTCAACAGCACCCGCCGCACAGATCCCTTCGTACAGCTTTATCTCCGCACCAGCCTTTGGCAACACTACAGCCTTCGCCCCCAATGGGAATTTTCTTCCTGGCTGGAAACCGACCAGTTTTTCAACACCGGCAACCAGCGCCTGAGTGTATATGCCGGAGTCACCTATACCCCCCTGCCGGATATCACTATTTCTCCGATCGTGGGATACAGTTGGGACTACCGCTCTTCAGTACTCGACCAGGGGTTTACACCCGGTATTTTGGTCAGGGCAAGGCGCGATTTTGCAGAAGGATTGTCTATGCGAACAGATATTTTTGCACGGGTAAAATATATCCATCCCCGCCATCAGCGCAATATTATGCTTTCCAGCGAATGGGCTAAAACTTTCAGCGAGCAGGCGGCCATATCTTTTGAAGTGGAAGGGGGAAGTAACGAAATGGATAATTACCAGTCCGGTTCCATCGAGCGGATAAAGGCAGATACACTTTCTGCACGGTTTGGGCTTCAGTATCAGCTTTTTGAGGGAATGTACTGGGAGTCAGATAATCAGGTAATCCTCACCCGGCGCAAATTTGATTACGATGTATTTACGGCAAAAACGCCGGAGTTTAACGATCTGCTGTTTAATCAGTTCAACTGGCGTACCCGTCAAAAATTCTCATACTCCGGATCCAAAATGGATGGTTATTTTACCTACGAATTTGAATCCCTGGGAAGAAGATATGAGTTGGAAAATTCGATGGAACTTCCCAACATAGAATTTAACCGGCTACTGGAACGCGAACAGCAAAAAGACTATTTCAGAAACCTCACGCGGCTAGAAATGCGGGTGAATTACCGCTTCAGCCCCAGGCAAAAATTCTCCCTCATCGGCACCAACCGGTATATGCAGTACGATACACCCTCGGAAACCAACTACGACGATCACGACGAACTCAACTACGCACTCAGCGGGGAATGGAATGCCAGTTGGTCGCGCTATTTCTCCACCCGCTACAAACTGATCGGCAATGTGCGGCGATATGCGTTTTTGTTTAAGGAACGAAGTCAGGACAACTATACCCAGCCTTCTCTCCGGATGGAATTTTCGTATAAATGGCAGGTCAATCCGGCGCTTTCCCTCCGGGGCGATCAGTATATTTATGTAACCTACAACGTCAAAGACTTTGAGGACCGGAATCTCACCGACCGCAGCACCCGCAACCTTGAGAGTCGTGTTGTTGCCAGATACCGCGCAGGCAAAAAACTCACCTCCGAGTTTTCCGCTTACCGCAAGGAGATTCACGTTTCTTATCTCAACTGGGAGCGATTTACCGAAACGACGCTCGATACCACCACTACCTACATCCTGGAGCAAACCAATCAGTACGAACTAAAATCACCCTCCAAAAACACCAGGTTGTATTTTGACTTTGGGTACAAACATTTCAGCCAGTTGCGGTACCTCAACACCTCCATGACCAGCCTGCAAAATATCCTGACGCCGATTAACCTTCACATCCGCAATCACCAGACAGGCCCCGTAACAGGGTTCCGGTTTCTGCATCGACGGCCTGCCAATGCAGAGTTTTCCATCTGGTGGCAGTTTCAGTATCTGGATTACAAATACAGAGAAATCGCCCGGCTGATTACGCTTTCTACCAATTATCAGGAATCAGTTTTACAAAAGGCCGTGGTAAATTTTCGTCCGTTTTTCAGGCTTCAGTTGAATATAATGCTGGGGAAAGTGGGGGAATAGACACAGAGAGCACCGAGACAATGGAGACTATTATACTCTTTTTACTCTCTGTGTTTTTATTACAAAATTGTCAGGCTCCTTCGGGTTTATGTTCCTGTTTTTGGGATTCATGATAAAACAGAGCAGAATATCTGCCTAATAAGTAATAGACAGCAGGTAGTACTGCAAAGATGGAATGTGATCTATACCCAGAGCCAAACATCCTGCCATCTGCCGTTATCCAATTCAGAATAGGCTCACCCAAAAGTATAAAAAAGAGTGGTACCATAAAGATAAGAGGCCAAGCGACAAAGTAATCAAACTTTGAGGTTTGCCCTATCATTAACCATTTTTTCAACTTGAGATTCATAACATAATAATATTTTCATTCGAATATGTCCCGCGAACGCCTGCTTATTGCCCTTACCAGGTACCCCAATTATCTACTAATCCCGCGACAGCATAGCTTACTATGATACCACCTATTACTCCTGCAAGACCCGCAAATGGCCCCAATTCAACTGCAAGAAGTGTAAATACCGCTTGGCCAATCATATCCGAAACAGGTTCTGGCTTAAGACTTTCACCACTCTCCCAAAAACTTTTTGAATCCTCGTAAACATCATCAGCTGCGGCAACCGCAATTTCTTCTAAATCAGACCATTCTCCATGTAGGATTTCATTTTCATAATAATTTTTAATAGTGGATGTAGATTCTTCACTTCCAACCAACCCCCATAATGTATTGTATTTACTTAAAAGTTCTTCATATTCTGGATGTTCGTTAATAGCATATGCAATTAGCGCAGTGACAAATTCATCCGGATAATTTGAACCAATCGGAGAGTTCTCGACAATTGAAATAATAGAATCAAGTTGGCCAGTTGTTAATGCCGGCATTTCACAAGAATTTCTTGCATAAGAATATAGATCTTCAATTATATCACCAAAGTTAGGCGAGTTCAATGGATTTATCGGATATTCCCCAATGATATATTCTAACCCACAATTATGAAGAATTCCATAATCGGTAATAAAAGGTTCAGGAAATCCATGGCGGGTATTGGATAGGGCGTTATGCCAGAAAAATAATAATGAGCAGATAAATAAAAAAGAGATCGAAATAGATTTCATTTCTCCTTTAAAAGGCAAAAGAGAAACCAGAATTCCACCAACAGTGATGCAAAGCTGCAAACTATGGCGAATGGGGGGGGGTGATAATGATTGATTTGGTCATTGTTGTGTTTTTATTTAGAATCAAAAATACTAAAAGAATTATTTATTGTCAAATAATTTCATTTTAGATTTCAATTTTTTTGCAATCATGGTAGTTGAGGTTTGCGGCTCTACTATGACTTACTTTTCAAGTTTTGTACTGTACTGAGATTTTTTTTAAGACATTTTGAGTGGATACTACCGCCGCTTCATCTTCTCCAGTTGCTCAAACAGTTCTTTTTCCTGAGGGGATAGATGTTTGGGGATATTGATATTCACGGTAACATAGAGGTTTCCGAATGCCTGGGGGTTATCGTATTCGGGCATACCAAGGTTGCGCAATTTGAGTACATCTCCCTGTTGAGTTCCCGAAGGAATCGACATAAACATCTGGCCTTTCATAGTCTGAACGGGCACTTTCCTTCCCAGCACAGCCGAATAAAGGTCCACATTGACAGTAGAATACAGATCTGATTCCTTTCGGGTAAACACCGGATGCGGTTTGATAATCACGGTCATAAACAGGTCGCCGGGTTCTCCTCCTTTTCTGGATGGCTCTCCCTGCCCCTTGAGTCGGAGTACCTGCTGGTCTTTGATCCCGGGTTTAATGTGAATGCGCAATTTTTTCCCCTCAAAACCCAGGACATCCGACATGCCGCGATAAGCTTCTTCGAGGGAAATTTTCACATTTGCCTGTTGGTCTTTTCCCTTGCGGCTGTTGCCACCACCAAAAATATCTTCGAAAAACCTGCCAAATACGCCATTCAGGTCGCCATCATCCACATTAGGAGGCGGTGTACCCTGGGCCGGTTTTCCTCCCTGCTGTCGCATCCGTTGAAACTGCTCGTATCGTGCACCCAGTTGATCATACCGAAAGCGGTTTTCTGGATTTGAAAGCACTTCTTTCGCTTCGTTGATCTGTTTAAACATCGCCTCCGCCTGCGCATTCCCCTGATTTTTATCGGGATGATATTTGAGCGCCAACTTTTTAAAGGCTTTTTTAATTTCCTCTTCTGTAGCAGATTTGGCTACCCCCAGAATCTTGTAATAATCTTTATACTCCATAACCAACGACGATCCCTTTCCGGTTAAAACCGTTATTTTGAGGTTAAATCTAATCAAACTAACTTTGAGTTGCTTCGAAAAAATTACGATGAAACATTTTTCCTGTCTGATTTTGGCATTGCTGAGTTTTCATTTAGCCCAAAGCCAGTCTGTCCCGTTTACGAAGATATTTGGCGAAACGGCCACCGCCGAGCAGGCGACTGCGGTTGTGCAGCTCCCCTCCGGCTCTATATTTCTCGCCGGTGCAGCAGAAGAAGACACATTTGGCGGGTTTGAGACGGTGCTGATGAAACTTAATCCGAATGGCGATCTGATCTGGAAAAAATTCTATGGAACGACCGATCAGGATTATGCAAACGGAATTTTGCTTTACGGTGATAATCAGCTTATTATTTCGGGTAACCGCACAGAAACCGGTACTTTTCGCAAAACAGCTTTTCTAAGAGCCGTGGATACCACAGGAAAAGAAATATGGCTTCGCGAGTACCCCGATTCGACCGGAGGAAATACCTACTTCAAAACAGTGGAAAAAACCACAGATGGCGGCCTCATTGCCTGCGGGTTTATCACTTCAGTGCAGGGGAACAATTCATTTATTGTGCGCACCGATTCTATTGGAAATTTTCTCTGGCAGGGCGAGTACAGCGATACATTGGCCAATATAGCCCATGCAGCCAGGAACCTGCCCGGCGGCGGATTTGTCGTGGCAGGAGACCAGCAGCGGGCGGCGGGACACTACAATATGTATATTGCGAAGTTCGATTCAGATGGCCGGCTGGTATGGAGGAAAACCATTGAAAGTGTAAACAATGGCGGGGCACAAAATGTGATTGTCGCCGAATCAGGCAACTACTTGATTACAGGAGAATCCTACCCCAGTACGACAGAAATTTACTTCGATATTTATCTGGTAATGGTCGATAATGGCGGGCAGATTTTGTGGGATTCCTATATTGGCGAACCCCTCGCAGAGGCTGGGTATAAAGTATTTGAATCGGAAGCACAAACCTTTACGGTTTGCGGATATGGCTACAATTTTGCCAATCTTTCAACCGATATGATTGTTATCCGCACAGATAGCATAGGTAATGAGACCGACCGAAGATACTACGGCACAGCGAGTATTGACCAGGGATTTGATATTGTCCCGGCAGCAGGAGGGGGATTTCTTGCAGCAGGGTTTTCTTCGGGTGGAACGGATGACCAGTATATGCTGGTATATGACCAGTTTCCGCCCATAAATTCGACCGCCTTGCCGGAGCAGGATTTTTGGCGGTGGCGCATCTACCCCAATCCTGTAAGAAGAGGGGAAATTATGGAGATTGACACGCCCATTCCCGTCAAAAGTATCAGGATTGTCAACCTTGCCGGTCAGTTGGTGGGGGAAAACATATTGGAAAGCGGAGCACGCCAATTAAAAATTCATGAAGCCCTGACTCCGGGAATCTATTTTTTGCTGATAGAGACGGGGGATAAAATCCTGGCTAAAAAAATCGGGATTTATTGATCAGGAAAGGGTTGGGATTCAATACAGAACCTTACGGGGTTCTGCGATTGCAAACCGATCCTTGAGGGATTCTGCGATTCCAAACCGTTGTAATCCGATCCTTGAGGGATTCTTCGATTCCAAACCGTTGTAATCCGATCCTTGAGGGATTCTTCGATTCCAAACCGTTGTAAACCGTTACAAACCGTTGCAAACCGATCCTTGAGGGATTCTTCGATTGCAAACCACAAACCGTTGCAAACCGTTACAAACCGTTACAAACCGTTGTAAACCGTTACAAAACCGTTGCAACCGTTACAAACCGTTGTAAACCGTTGTAAACCGTTAAACCGTTAACCGTTGTAAACCGTTACAAACCGTTGCAAACTGTTGTAAACTGTTGGAAACCGTTGGAATCCGTTACAAACCGTTACAAACCGTTACAAACCGTTGCAAACCGTTACAAACGCAAACCGTTGCAAACCGTTGCAAACCGTTACAAACCGTTGCAAACCGTTACAAACCGTTGTAAACCGTTGCAAACCGTTACAAAACTGTTATTGCAAACCGTTACAAACCGTTGTAAACCGTTGTAAACCGTTGTAAAACCGTTGTAAACCGTTGTAAACCGTTGTAAACCGTTGTAAACCGTTGTAAACCGTTGTTGTAAAACTGTTGTAAACCGTTGCGAACCGTTGCAAACTGTTACAAACCGTTGCAAACCGTTACAAACCGCTGCAACCGTTACAAACCGTTGTAAACCGTTACAAACCGTTGCAAACCGTTGCAAACCGTTGTAAAGCGAAACCGTTGGAATCCGTTGGAAAACCGATCCTTGAGGGATTCGATTCCAATCCGTTGCAACCGTTACAAACCGATCCTTGAGGGATTCTGCGATTCCAACTGCTGCACACTGATCCTCACGATCTGATTCCAAACTGCCCCATTCATCTTTACCTGATATTGCTATTTTTATTAGTAGCACAAAGTAAAAATTACCAAACCACACGGCAATCCAATAAAATACATGATGAAAACCTTATTTACCCCCTTTCTTTACCTCCTAACTGCCTTTACCTCTATTTCCCATCAACAGACTGCTTCCCCTTATGCATGAGCGTATGATTGCTTACAATGTATATGTTCCCGACAGCACAGAAGACAACTATGATATATTTGTGTGAATCCTGATTAAAACGAAAAGAATAATATTACCCGCCATCCCGATGCCTGACTTATTATGTACGGGAAAGCCGACTGTTTTTCATTAGCGACAGGATTCCTGCCATCGTTGTTATTATCTGCTGTATGAATGGATGCCACAGGTAATAATGTGAAAATTAACAGACCTCAGGATGGAAGACTCTGGATGGAAGCAGGAATGAAGCAAAAGAAATGGTGGTAACCGACGAATAGCTTCCACGTTGAACCAGCTGAAAAAACTTTATCTCCTACCATTCCAACCAAAATGGAAAATACAGTCTCTACGCCATTACCCCCGATGGCTCCACCAACAAAACTGACAGATTTCAACCAGCAGGAAGAATGGCATGACTGGACGCCCGATGGCAAATGGCTAACCATAGATGTTTTTGACTCCCTGCAAACCCCGCTTTCACATCGTGCACTCGTCAATTGGCATACACGCCAGCTCACGATTCTTACCGATACTACATTTCGGTATCAGCAGCACCCGTGGTATTTGTAAAAAAAGCCGGTAATCCCTACCGCTTCACAACCCTAAAAATCCCAAGGTCACTCTTGCTCAACACCTGAAGCAGATACAATCCGCCGGGATATTTTACTGAGCGCGATTTCTGCCCGGCGTGTGGTGGCTTTTTCCCTGGGCTATCATATGCCCCTCAGTACCATACAGCAGCCATACATAGGGAGCCCGGCTCTGCACTGCCTCAATTCGCCTATGGTAATATGATCTGTAGCCGGATTGGGATACACCCGAAAATTGCGCGAAATCACATGCTCCGCCTCAATGGCCGTTCCGGTGGCACGGACCGTTACCTGTACCGAATCCACAGGAAGTACCGCAATTGTTCTGAACAGAAACCACATAGGTTGTCGTCTGTGCAGGGAGAAGCTACCGATTTTTGCACAGAAGACAACTCAGCGTAAGATCGAAAGCCCAGACATAAACTGCATTTACAAGCGCCGCCTCCCGAAGCTGAAAGCTGTACTGTCCCTGATTAATCACCGTGTCACCGCCTGCAAAAGCTACAGGAATTGGGACAACCACAAGCGTACGCTGGAGGTATCTGATAACCCCGAACCAGAAGCTTACCAGTGTAACAGTATAAGTACCGGTGCCTGCCAGGCATAAGGCTCTTCCAGCACGAAGTAGTGCCATCGCCAAATTCCAACTGTACTGATCCGCATTCACCGAAAAGTTTGAAAAAGCGACGGCATCCCCTACACAGGTTGTCGGCGTGGAAGGCATAAAATTGGCCGCTATCTGCGCGGTATCAATCACAATCACCGGAATCTCGGTATCACACCGCAAAGGACTACATACCGAATTACAGACAATTAGCTGAACTGAATACAAGCCCGCTCCTACAAAATCTGTGACAGATTGGTTGCCGTTGACGTGCCTGTCGCCAAAGTTCCAGCTAAACTGATTCGCATTCTGGTCTTCAGGCTGCAAAATTTGCCTGCAGCCTTGACTCCGAGGAAGGATCTGCAATAACCGGTATCGGCGTAATAAAAAAGCTTGCATCATAACACCTGACCGAGGTCGAGAAACCGCACGTTGGTAATCAGTTCTGCCCCCGCAGTTAGAAGTCCGGTAGCCTGAAGCACCGGGTATCGTCCCCGATCCAGCCACGAATACACCACTGCAGTAATATTGCCAGGCAGGGCATTCCGTGGTGGCGGAATCATTGTGGTAAATCACGTACTTTGGTTTGTGGTAGAGGGAAATGTATCGTAGGGCGTAATAGATACCCCAGCCTTCCTATTCACGCGTTTTTGACGACTTTCGCAGAGGAAATCAATACCAAAAGGGTTAAGGTCAAGGAAAATGCTTTATCCGAACTATCCACATCCCGTTGATCGGAAAGCGGTATATGGTATCGGGAATGGTATAATCGAGGGGAAATGGAAGCGACAACCCGCCCGTACCCACACTTATACCCAGAATGGTCTCTGCAGAAAATTATTTTGTTACTGTAATGGGTAACTAAGATGGAAATGCCCACCGGCAGTAGATTCAGCAGGCCGGGATTGCTGTCATCTGTTTGTTTCAGCGCAAGATTTGCTGCATCATCCCCATTTGCCCGGACAGGTAAGTATGCCTCCTGTAGTTATAATGGCTACAACCATGCTGCGTATCCGGGCATTGTCGGGATCCTGAAGCGAATGGTTTCCTGTCCTGTTCCTACTGAAGAATAGAAGTCCCAGGTCATTCCAAGCACCTGTCTGAATAAATCCAAACCCGTCAGGGCTCAGTTGGGTAGAACTGATCACAAATGCATCCCCAACGGCAGCATAGTCTGCCATTTGGAAAACCGGCTGACGTCCTGAAAAAACCATTAGCACCCAACCCCAGACAATCGTGTAAGCCATGTTGCTATCCAGAGAATCACTCCTAAATAAACGAAAAAAAAATTTATCTGTATGTTCTTTATACTTTCAAATTACCACACGCCACATCTCTTCCCAGGGCAAGCCCGCCATACTATTACCTGAATATGGTATCCGCCCAGAACTCTTGTCACCGGCCATATTGTTCCGGTAAGAGAAAGTGAAGGTAACCGAATCCGCACAGACGGGGCTTTGTAAGCGTACCAAGCAAGGCGAACGGAATCACCAGTAAGTCATTTCCGGTGTATGCGCAGCGCTTCGCAGCTCCACTCACGCAACCAGGCCGAAAACATAATCCTGGAAATGGCGGGCAGAGAAAAAGTCTGGGTGAATAGGTCTCCACCGATTGCCGGGAAGCTCAGTCATACCTGTTTCCGGCCTTCCCATGCTTTGGATATCTGCTCCTGATGACAGTCATACCAGCATAGGGGACGCAAGGTCGGGAAATATCTTGGAGTCCTGTTGGAAGGGGCCAGAGATGTAATGCATCCATAGCAGTCATCGAAAGACAAGGCAATACATCATCAGCAAATCTTCATCCAGTGTATGTCTGTCTCTGGACTGATACTTTCGGGGTAAAATCATCCAGTGTTCTGCTCGGTTGTACCGAGACTCTGGGGCCATCGCGCATAAATTTCTACCAATGCTTTCCTGCTCACTGGTCAGATTGGCCTGAAGATCAATGTGATTCTTTACTTGCCGCCATTTTGCGCAGATTCACTGAAGTGAGGAGGCCGGGCCGTAGCGCGCCTCGTCTTCAAAGCCAGCGGTGTTCACCGTCCCAATGCGGTAAGACATCTGGGGCATATTTGCCGCCCTTCCTGTCGCTGAATATTTGGCTGCCAAAGGCTGATATCGCAGGTTGTCGCGACTCGCTGGACCGGCCGATACCCAGTATAACGGACAAGTTGTGCCGTCAGAACCGCTCCTGTCGCCATTGGTTAGATCCGTCGTTTTCTTCGCTTTCTCAACCGCTTCTTGCCAGGTTGCCGATTCCCGCTGCGGTTGCAGAGGTTTTCGGATTCATCATCCCGGATCGAGTCCCCCATATCCTCATCGTCTGGCGGAAATAGGCGGAGTCTGCTCAATAGTATTCCATCAGTGGCGATAGGCGGCATAACTGATGGCAATTCTCTTTATTGCGGCGGGCTTTCCGCTTCGGTCTTTTCATCCCGGAAAGGTACACCGGGGTTGCTTTTGCGCATCTGCCATGGCCCAGGCGCCGTGTTGAAGTCTGTATCAATCCGAGTATATGGAAGTGATTGCAGTAGGCCGGGGTTTGAACCGGTCTGTATCGCGGGCGGTCGCCTCCAACGAAACCTTCCCCATACATAGGCGCGCGGCTGGCCCAACGCTCCGAGTCTTTTTCGTCTGATCTCTGAAGTTGTCGCAACCGCCCAGGACTAAAATCAAAGTTGTGTAGTGGTAAGAGTCTTTCATAACAATTCAAATTTCTTGATTTCGCGGGCGTTAGTTAGCAAGCTTTTTCCAGTAAAAGCGTCCTGCCCGATAATTGGCGTGCGACACCACAGTTAACTGGCGTCGCTTCAACCCCCGCCGGTTGCAACAAGGGTGGCCTTTTCGTCCAGAAACCTTCCCCGCCAGTGGGTGCCGCAGATCGCAGTTGCCCTACGCCATACAATACAAAACGGTATCGCCGGGACACATCGGTTTCCGCTGATCACCCATCCGCAAATCGCTCTTGCCAGCAGCAAACCCATCGCTACCGGAAGCCACAGAATCTACTGGCATAATATCCGTAAGCTGTGAAAAAGGAACTGCATCGGTAAACTGCCGATATCACAGCCGGCTGGTGGCACACATGACGTTGAGTGGATCCGAGTATGCCCACCAAAACGGCATCACCGCGTCGTTCCAGTTGCCATGCTTACCCAGATTGCATTGTGATATTGCTAGTGGCAACCCGGAGCCTGTGTCGTAGCTGTATGATCCCATCCGGTCTCACCGATGATTGCCGGGCGGCCGTATCCTTTCCAGAGCTTTCGTATTTCCTGAGCATAATTGCTGTAACTATCGGTAAGCGGGTGGCGGTCGCCGGGATTGTATTTTCCGTCGTGGATTATGGCAAACCCCTGTGCCTCATAGATTTCTCTGGCCGCCAGGTCAAAGGTCTGATAACCTTCATGCCAGAATTCGCGGATACCCCCGCTGCGGGTGCCTGTGGTCAGGTGTTGCCAGGGATCGTTTTTTTTCAGGTAGTTATGCACATTTGCCGCCCACTGTGCCGCGCCCAGTGTGTCGCCGGTTACCCATCCGTCGGTACCGTTTACCTCATCCACCACAAACCATATCCCCAGCGAGCGGCTGTAACCCCAGCGGGCAATCATATAACGATAGAGTTTTTCCTGATAATACCAGGCCAGCTTACTGTGAAAAAAATCGCGCGCATCGGTTATCGTCTGATAGGGATTGGTATTCCAGCGGATATTTCCACCGCCCCAGACCGTTTCGGAGAGATACGAGTGAAACCATATGTTCAGACTCAATACCATATCTCTTTCCTCGCACATTTCCAGCACCTGATCCAGGCGCCCGGCGATATTCTGATCATAACGGCCCAGCCCGGAAGCGTAAGTTTCCAGCGGAGTAATAAATGTACTGATAAAGTTTACTCCCAGCCGCTGCAATCTGTCCAGGTCTTCGGGCAAAATTCGCCCCGAATTGTAAGCTGAATAGCTGTCATTATACCACATCCCCACGCCGTAAAAGGGTTTGCCGTCTTGATACTCAAGATACCGCTGATTGGAAGCTACCCGCAGGGGGCCGTGATGAGAAGAAGGAAGCGCAACAAAGGAGAGAGAATCTTTTTCGGTTAGTCCGCTTCTATCGCGAATATGTATTACATAATTCCATATGCCTTTTTCGTTGGGAGAAAAACGGATCATCCAGAGCGAACGCCAGTCCGAATAGTTGTAAAATCCCGGTACATGCCAGGATTTCCCGGAAGGGGAAATAAAGGTCGCTGAGAGGTCAATTTCATCAGGATCGAAGGGGTTGACAAAATCAGCTTTAATATCCATCCTGATTTCAAACTTCTCATACAGACCTACGGAATCTGCATTGGCACGGAAAAACAACACTTCCGGTGCGGCATTCGCAGGAAGCCATGAAACAGCCCATAGCAGAAAGGCGGCGGAAAGGGTAAATCGAGGTTTCATAAACGCCAGTTGAAGTTAGTAGTACATATCCAATTCATCTGACAACTTAATCAATTGGTACGGGGATCGCAACCCGCACCGTGCCGAACCGCAGGGGATTTCCCAAATAATTAGCAATTGCATTTGTATATTCGATGAATTCACCTAAATTTGCGGCTCAATTTTGTACCAACTAAAGATTTGTGGTTATATGCCAGTAAAATTAAGACTCAAACGTCAGGGAAGACGCAAACTCCCCCACTACGCGATCGTAGCGGCTGATTCCCGCGCGCCAAGAGATGGCCGTTTTATCGAAAAAATCGGTTTTTACGATTCCGTTTCCCAGCCCGCAAAAATCTACGTTGACCACGAAAAAGCGCTCAAATGGCTTAAAAACGGAGCTCAGCCTACCAATACTGTTGGCGACATCCTCCGCCACGCCGGCGTAACAGTCAAATTCGCGCTGTTTAAGCAGGGAAAATCAGAAGAAGAAGCAGCCCGCATCTTCGGCAAATGGTGGGATCAGAAAAAATCCAAAAAGAAAAAGAAAATGGTTTCTGTGGACATCAGCGGCAATCCGCTCGAAGAAGTCCCGGTTGTCGAAAAACCTAAAGCGGCAGTTGCTCCTGCTCCGGTTGAAGAGCCTGTAGTGGAAACTCCCGCTGTGGAAGAAGCACCTGTGGCAGAGGAAACCGCTGCAGAGGTAGTAGAAGAAGTGGTAGAAGAAGTGGTAGAAGCCGCTACCGAAGAAGCTCCCGCTGCCGAAGAAAAGGAATAAGTAGTTTATTTTCCAATATACCCAGTGCCATCTTTGGAATCCTGAAGATGGCACTATTTTTTTAGGATCATGAAAAAGGAAGACTGCGTCGAAATTGGTTACATTGCCAAAGCCCACGGACTCAAAGGCGAAGTCACGGCCGCACTGGACGTGTTTGACCTTTCTGATTACCGCAAAGTAAAAACCCTTTACCTCTCCAAAAAAAGCGAGCCGCTGAAAGCCTGGACGGTGAAAAAACTTACCCCCACCGCAAAAAAAATGGCTATCCTGGAGTTAGCAGAATCAAACTCCAGAGAAAGTGCAGAATCCCTCATTGGCACTACCCTGTATTTTCCTGTCGCCGAACTTACTCTTCTCCCGGAGGATAATTTTTACTTTTTTGAAGTCATCGGTTTTTCTGTCGAAGACAAAAATCTGGGCAGCCTGGGGACAGTAAAAGACTTCGCCGATGGCCCGGCCCAGAATATTATGATCATTGACTACCAGGGCCACGAGGTGCTCGTTCCTGTTACAGATGATTTTGTTCTCCATGCAGATAAGGAAAACAAAATTATCCATACTGCCCTTCCCGACGGACTGCTCGATCTTTATATGGGAAATGAATCAGAAGACGACGATTAGTCGTTTTCCAGCATCTGCCTGAATTTCTCAAATTCTGCTTTTCTCGCTTCACTTACCTCCGGATATTTCATATCGAGTTGGTGCATATGTTCGAGAATAATCTGTGACACAATCAGCCGCATATTGCTTTTATCGTCGGCGGGAACTACGTACCACGGGGCTTCCGGCGAAGAAGTTGCATTGATACACTCCTCATAAGCCTTCATATAATCATCCCAGAACCCACGCTCTTTCACATCTGCCTCGGCAAATTTCCAGTTTTTCTCAGGCTCATTTAACCGGCTGAGAAAGCGCTTACGCTGCTCATCTTTGGAAATATTGAGAAAAAACTTCACCACACGGGTTCCATTGCGGAAGGCAAATTTTTCGAGGTTCCGGATGTCTTCATACCGCTGTTGCCAGACTTTTTCGGGATCGGCCACGAGTTCGGCAGGTAGTCGCTGATATTGGGTAAGAATCTCGGGGTGAACCTTTACGACCAGTACTTCCTCGTAATAGGACCGGTTGAAAATGCCGATTTTCCCCCGCTGAGGGAAGGCCACCGTCGTGCGCCAGAGAAAATCGTGATCCAGTTCCTGTTCTGAGGGTTTTTTAAACGAATGAATGATCACCCCGTGAGGATTTACTCCGGACATAACGTTTTGTATCGTGCCGTCTTTCCCGGCAGCGTCCATCGCCTGAAATATCAGCAGAAGTGAATACCGGTCATGTGCATACATTTTCGTTTGCAACTCGTCGATCTCCTCCTGAAATTCCCGCATCAGGTCTTTGTAGTGGTCCTTGTCGCGGTAAAAATCGGGAACCGAGGCAGGAAAGTTGCGGATGTCAAATTTCCGGTCACCAATAAACTCAAAAGGGCGAATGTCGATATTAATGTGCATACTTTCGGATTTGAAATGGAATTATCAGATAAACTTAATAAGATGCAATTGCATTTGAAGGAAAGTTTGTAACTTATGCCAGTTTTTTTGAGATAAATGGACCCATTCGTAGCAAAAACATATTATGACACACCGGTAGGCCCGGTAGAAATCACTGCTTCCGAAATTGGAATCCGTTCATTATCCTTTACAGACTACCCAACCTACGAAATTCAACCCAATTTTCCCGTTTTGCTGGAGTGTATTGAGCAGCTTGATGAATATTTTGCTGGCAAAAGGACGATTTTTTCCGTTTTCCTAGATCTCGATGGTACCGAGTTCCAGCAAAAGGTCTGGCGGGAACTTATGAACATACCGCTTGGCACAACCCATACCTACCTTGAAGTCGCTAAAAAAGTATTCTCTCCCAATGCAGTCAGAGCCGTGGGAAGTGCGTGCAACAAAAATAAAATTGGTCTTATTGTCCCCTGCCACAGGGTAATCAGCAGTGATGGTAAACTTACCGGTTATGCCGGCGGATTGCAGCGAAAGCGGTGGTTACTCCAGCATGAGTGGGGTGTTTTACACGGTAAGCAGGCCAAACTTTTCTAAATCTCTTCCTATGACCACTTACCTTTCCAAACACCGCACGATCTGGGCGGATGAGCAAGAATTGTCTTCGGTGAGCATTATTGATCAGCGATTTTTACCGCATGAATATATCGTAGCCCGGCTTTCTTCAGTAAAAGATACCGCCGCAGCCATTCGCGAAATGTGGGTACGGGGTGCGCCCCTGATCGGGGTTACCGCCGCATTTGGTATGTATTTCGCTGCAAAGGAAGCCGCTGCCACAATGGACTTTGACCAGCACATTCAAAATTCTGCGGAAATCCTTCTCGCTACCCGCCCGACCGCCGTCAATCTACATTGGGCGATAGAAAAACAACGGAAGGTCATTCAATCTGCCAAAACTGTCGGGGAAAAAATCAAGAAGTCATTCGATTCGGCCAGGCAAATGGCTGACGAAGATGCGGAGGTCTGCCGCAATATCGGTATTCACGGGCTGCCGCTCATACAACAGGTCGCCGCGCAGAAAGCAGGAGCTCCGGTTCAGATCCTCACCCATTGCAATGCAGGCCGGATGGCATGTGTAGAATGGGGAACAGCCACCGCACCGATCTATTTGGCTCATCAGGCAGGAATCGCAATCCATGTATGGGTGGACGAGACCCGCCCCCGCAACCAGGGTGCAGCAATCACTGCCTGGGAACTGGCAGATGCCGGCATTCCGCATACCGTGATCACAGACAATGCCGGCGGCCACCTGATGCAGCATGGCATGGTGGATCTTTGCATCGTGGGTACAGACAGAACCACCCGAACCGGAGATGTCGCCAACAAAATCGGCACATACCTCAAAGCACTTGCCGCAAAAGACAATGGGATTCCCTTTTATGTAGCACTTCCCTCCTCTACCATTGACTGGAAATTACAGGATGGAATCCGCCAAATCCCTATCGAAACCCGCTCTCCGGAAGAAGTTACTCATATTCCCGGATGGGACGAACAAACCGGGCAAATCAGAACAGTGAGGATTACCCCCAAACACAGTCCCGCAGCCAATTATGCCTTTGATGTTACTCCGGCCCGTCTGGTAACCGGACTGATTACGGAAAAAGGAATTTGCCATGCCAGTGAACAGGGAATCAGCGCCCTCTTTCCCCAATGATTTATTCAACGTTAATAACCCGTATTATCCTATATAAATTGAACTCTATGAATATTATCACTTTAGCTAAAAACCCGGAGAAGCTTAAACGTGTAGCCAAATTGCTCAAAATCATCGGCCATCCCTCCCGTCTTCTGATCGTAGAACTTCTTCTGGAAAAAAACAGCCTTCCGGTAAAAGAGATTTTTGAATCTGTCAAAATCAGCCAGTCCAACGCATCCCAACACCTGAAAGCACTCGAAGATGTTGGCATACTCGCTTCCGAAAGAGACGGAAAAAATATTTGTTACAGCATCCGAAACAAGGAAATTTCCAAGCTCATGGATTGCGTCAATCAATGTGCTGATTGTTAGGCTTCCAACTCCCTGCTACTTTGCCATACCAGGAAGGATACATTAAATATCAATGCGTCTGGACTCCCGCTCCGGCACCTGACACCCAATGGATACAGGCGGTGAACGACTGGCGCACCCTGTTTTTTCAGAAAAATCTGATCGGATATAACGAGACGCTGGAAGCAGGATTTGGGAATATATCCTGCCGTCATCCGCAGAATCCCGGCATGTTCATCATATCGGCCACCCAGACGGGCCATATTCCCATACTTTCGCCCCACCACTATACCACCGTCACTCAATATAATCTGGAGAAAAATACGCTTGCCTGCTCAGGGCCGTTAAAGGCATCTTCCGAATCACTTACCCATGCAGCCACTTATCTGCTCAGCCCTGAAATCAACTGTGTAATTCATATTCACCATCCCCAAATGTGGAGTCACTATCTCAACCACTTACCGACGACCAGCCCAGAGGCAACTTATGGCACCCCCGAGATGGCTTTTGAAGTGCAAAGGCTCTGGCGGGAAACCCTCCTGCCTGAAAAAAGAACCTTTGTAATGGGAGGACACGTAGAAGGACTGGTTAGTTTCGGCAAAAACCCTGCTGAAGCAGCCGAAATATTGCTCTTTTATTATCAAGCGCTGTTTACCTGATCTCAAACTTAACCCTTTACTTATGTATGTTTTCAGAATTCCGGTTTTGAGTCTGGCCCTGATAGCTTTTCTGGCTGCCTGCGGACAAAACCATTCCCTCACACAAACCGTAACGGAAACCACCTCCCCCGCAGCAAATGCTTCTGCTGCAAATGGTTCCTCTGATAAAATCGTCAAAACAGACCAGGAATGGAAGGCTCAGCTCACCTCCATGCAATATTATGTAACCCGCGAAAAAGGCACAGAAAGAGCCTTTACCGGTGAATACTGGAATAACCACGAAGCAGGTACCTATGTCTGTATTTGTTGTAGCACGCCGCTGTTTAGTTCCAAAACCAAATTTGAGTCCGGCACCGGATGGCCCAGTTTCTGGGATATGATTTCTCCCCAAAACGTGGCTGCCAACGATGACTACTCTCACGGAATGATCAGGTCAGAGGTGGTCTGCAGCAAATGCGACGCTCACCTGGGCCATGTATTTGACGATGGCCCGCGCCCTACCGGCCTGCGTTATTGTATCAACTCCGCTTCCCTGAAGTTTATTCCGGAAAAATAGGATATGCAGCGAGTGCCCCTTTTCCTGATGATCGTATCAGTCCTCCTTATTGCCGGAGGATGCCGTGAAAAAATCATCCCCACCGGAACATCCATTGCCCCTCCGGCTACAGACCGCCTGACCTCTGTCTATTTTCACGACCGGGAAACAGGGTTTGTTGCCGGAGGAAGGCGGTTTGATCTCAACCTGATTTTCCGTACCGACGATGGCGGTACCTCCTGGGAAAGGCAGGCGCCTTTCGATATCTTTGAGAAAATCGTATTTAACTTCGCTTTTGACCAGAACCTCAGGGGCTTTGCCGTTTGTTATGAAGGTAAAGTGCTCCGCACCACCGATGGTGGACAAAACTGGCAAATAAGGCAGACCGAAGGCTGGATGCCCCTGCGAGGCGTGGCTATCGTCGATGATTCGGTAGTTGTGGTAGTAGGTGGCAATGGATATGACAAGGGAATCATTCACCGGTCAACAGATGCCGGAAATACCTGGGCAGTGATCGACACCCCCGGATATGAGTTGCGCGATGTGGTTTTTACCAGTCCGCTTACCGGTTACGCCTGTGGGTATGGCACCATTATCAAAACCACAGATGGCGGCAAAACCTGGGCACTTACCCCTGCCAAAAACGAGTTTTTCTCATCTATTACTTTCCCCACGCCCTCTACGGGTATTGCTGTGGGACGAACCGGAACCATCGTAAGAACCACTGACAGCGGGGAAAACTGGGAAGTCATACGAAACGGAAGCCATCCCCAAAATCCGCGACATTACTACAATAAAGTCAAATTTGCCACTCCGGATATCGGGTTTATTGTCGGGGACAACGGGCAGATTCTGCGAACAGAGGATGGCGGCCAGCACTGGAAAAAAGTCGAAAAAGAAACGCATACGCACCTTCACGACATTTATCTTTTTAGCGATAGCGAAGCAGTTGTAGCCGGAGAGTCCGGAACGCTGATCCATCTTAACGGCCTTTAGCCATACAGGTTCAACGCAGCAGTTTTGCCGCAATTTCTCTATCACACGTTTTCCGCAGTTTTTTCAGTATCTTCTGATAATCAGGGTCGCCGGCAAGGTTGTGGGTTTCCCCGGGATCGGTTTTGAGGTTGTATAGTTCTTCCGGAGCAACAATCTGCCTGAAGCGCATATACTTCCACTCTTCCGTCCGGATGGCTTCACTGGAAGGGATCGGTTTAAAATCCCACAGATGCTCCAGAAGAATATGTTTTCGCTTCAGATTGCCGGATTCGTTTCCCAGCAGGGGAATGAGGTTTTTTCCCTGATATTGGTCGGGTGCGGATACGCCTGCGAGTTGCAGAATAGTTTTTGAGACATCGATATTCAGCACCATTTCATCGCGCGCTGCATGAAGGGGATGGGCAGGATCAAAGATAATGAGCGGCACATGGATGGAATGTTCGTACATCAGCCATTTCCCGGCGAGCTGGCGTTCTCCGGTAAAATAGCCATTGTCCCCCATGAGAATAATTACCGTATTATCCTCCAGTTTTTTTTCTTTGAGTTTTTTGCGGATCAGTCCCAGTTCATCGTCAATTTCACCAATCATCCGGTAGTAGCCACGCATGCTGTGCTGATATTTTTCGGGGGTATCATACCGCCAGTACCAGCGTTCACGGTTAAACCCCGCCCTGACCTCTTCGGGAAGTTTCAGAAAAAATGAATCAGCCGCACATTCGGGAAGCGGGAAAACAGTTTCCGAATACCTGCGATCAGAAGCAGGCTGCCAGAAATACTGCTCCCGGGCAGGGTCGTGGGCATGCGGAGCACTGAAACTCAGGGAAAGACAGAAGGGTTTATCAGGTGGAAGGGAATCGAGAAATTTTCGGGCCAGATAACCGGTATAAGCCGTCAGATGCACGGTATCCTCATCTATGGTTTGATAAAAATACCCGCGTTTATCAGGAAAATTACTCCTGTCATAAAAGGAAGCGACATCGAAATATTGTTCGGGGTGATCCATCACCACTCCCAGTTTCCCCAAAAATCCGGTGTAATAGCCGTTTTGCTTTAAAACATTGGGGTACATCATCTGGCAATATGCCGGAGCGAGCGGGGGCTGTTGAAATGTGTAACCGTGGGTTCGTTCATACATTCCGGTCAGGATAGAAGCCCTGCTGGCTGCACATATAGGGGTGGTAACAAATGCCTTACGAAACCAGGTTCCCTCTGAGGCGAGGCGATCCATTTCGGGAGTCTGGATATAGGGGTTGCCAGAAAAGCCGATAGCATCATATCGCTGGTCGTCGGTGAGGATAAATATAATATTGGGGCGGGCAGCGGTTTCCAGTCTCATTAGCAGAATAGCTCCGGACAGAAAAACTAAAACCTTGAAATAACTTCTGACTTTCATAAGCGCTTTATTTCTGTGTGAAAATATAGCTATAGTTACCCGAAAGTGTTGGGTAAAAAATGAATCAATTACAAAATTTGCCAATAATTTTATCACGCATTTTTTGAAGAATAGGAAATTTGTATATCTTTGCAGACTCAAAAAATAAAAGGCACATGTACGCAGTCGTAAATATCCAGGGCGTCCAGTTTAAGGTACAAGAAGGCCAGAAACTATACGTTAATCGCCTCCCGCAGGACGCCGGAGATTCTGTAGAATTTGCAGAAGTTCTCCTTGTGGACAATGAGGGCGCAGTCAATGTCGGAAAACCCTTTGTAGAAGGTGCTTCCGTGTCTGCAAAAGTCGTTGACCACGTAAAAAGCGATAAAATTATCGTTTTCAAGAAAAAACGCCGTAAAGGCTACCGTACGAAAAACGGACACCGCCAGGCAATGTCCAAAATCGAAATTGAATCCATCAAAGCTTAAACTCCCAAAAAGATCTAGTCATGGCTCATAAGAAAGGTGCAGGTAGTTCCAAAAACGGTCGCGAATCAGCCAGCCAGCGTCTGGGCGTGAAAATTTTCGGTGGCCAAAATGTAGTCGCAGGTAATATCATCGTACGTCAGCGTGGCACAGGTTTCCGTCCGGGCAAAAACGTTGGCATAGGCAGAGATCACACACTCTTTGCGCTTACCGATGGTGTGGTTACCTTTACCGACCGCACATTCAATCAAAAAACCCGTAAAGTAGTTAGCGTGGTTGAGGCTGAGGCCTGATTCCGCTTTCTCATACAATTTATCTCCGGCTGTCAGGATTCTGACAGCCGTTTTTATTTTTTGCCTATTTTACCGGTATGCGGTTCTCCGGTAACAACATACGCCCCCCTGATAAAAAGTTTGGCGCAATGGCGGCAGGTATAATATTTCTGCTTGCCCTCCCCTGTTATTGTTTTAGCCAAGACAGGCCCTCGCCCCGTTTTTTTCATTTTTCAGTGGAAGACGGATTATCCAATGGTTCTGTCAACGCCATCCTCCGCGACAAAAGCGGATTTATGTGGATCGGAACCTCTGACGGCCTCAACCGCTACGATGGTGCTGAGATTCGGGTTTTCGAGCATATCCCGGGAACCCCTCACTCATTGAGCGCAAATACCATTTCAGCGCTGCTGGAGTCGGCCAATGGTGATATATGGGTCGGTACAAGCGGTGGCGGAATCAGCATTTACCACCCTGATAGTGAACAATTCACCCATTACCGCCACGTCTCCGATGATTCCACAAGTCTGAGCAGCGATTATATCAATGTTTTGTACAGGGGAAGAGAAGGAACAATTTGGGTAGGAACTGCTCAGGGATTAAACCGCTTTGTACCAGATGCTGGTGTATTTATACGGTATTCTGTCCATTCCAACCCACCACTCCAACTTAGCAGTGATGCGATCACCGCTCTATGGGAAGCACCCTCCGGAACCATCTGGGCCGGAACAGAGAAAGGTCTGAACTTAATACAATTTTACGACAATGGTCAATTACCGGCGGTTACGGGATTCAACAGAGATACCACGCACCACTTCCGCCTTACCAGCCTGAATATCAAATATATATACGAAGACCCTCTTTATCCCGGGAAAGTGATTTGGGTAGCCACCCGCAATGGTCTCAACCGGATTGAACTCAACGATCATCCGGTAGCGATGACTACATTTCATGCCGAAACGGGTCATCCCGATAGTCTGAGTGAAAACTTTACCACCTGTCTGGTCAGAGATGATGCGGGAACGCTCTGGGTGGGTACACAAGGCGGTGGATTAAACCAGCTTATCAAAAAAAACAGCAAGTACTTGTTTGTCAGGCACATGCACAGTCCCGAATCGCTGGCAAACATAGGTGGAGACAAAGTAACTGCATTATATACAGATCATAAAGGCTTGTTATGGGCCGGGCACGAAACGGATGGAATCAGTCAGTTGATTGTACCCCTACAAAACGCTTCCGCTAAATCAACCGGAACAATTTATAGTCCGTTTTCCCTTCACAGGTATTCCGGCAGATATTCCGGTAGTTTATCTTCCCGGATTTATGCCAATGTCATTACGGCCCTGTATGAAGACAGACATCAAAACCTATGGATCGGAACGGAAGGCAGCGGATGCAGAAAAATTTCTCCGGAAGGAGACACTACCTGGTTTTTTCCTGAAACCGGAAACCCTGCCAGCCTGAGCCACTCCATTGTCACTACATTTACAGAGGATAGTCAGGGCCGGCTTTGGATAGGGACTTTTGGTGGACTAAATTGCTATTCTCCTGAAAACCAATCCTTTAAAGCCTATATTGCTCAGCCTGACCAGCCAGAAAAATTGCAAAATCACCGGATTTTTGCCACTTTTTTTGACGAGGACGGTTTGCTTTGGATGGGAACCCGCGGTGGGGGGCTCGTCAGGTTTGATCCTGCTACAGAAGCGTTTATCCACTATCTCCATGATCCGCATTCCCCGCAAACCATCAGCAACAATCAGGTATGGGCACTTCTTCCTGAAGGTAGTACCCATATCTGGGTCGGTACAGACGGAGGATTGGATTTGTTTGACAAAAATCAGGGCACCTTCCAGCATTTTGTCCATCAGGCAGGGGACACAACCAGCCTGAGCAACAATTTTGTTAACATCCTGTTTCGCGACAGTAAAAATAATCTCTGGGTTGGCACCGACGGGGGTGGCATCAACCGGATGATTCGAAAAGGAGAAAAAATTTCCTTCCAAAATTACACACGCAGAAACGGGCTGCCAGATAATGTCATTTATGGCATGGAGGAAGATACAAGGGGAAATCTGTGGATCAGCACCAACCGCGGGCTTTCCAGGTTTTCTCCTGATCAGGCGGGAGAAACCTTTACCGCTTTCAAAAACTACGATAAAAATGATGGGCTTCAGGATAATGAGTTTAATAACGGGGCACATTTTCACGCATCTTCCGGTCGCCTGTACTTTGGCGGAATGAATGGCTACAATTCTTTTTTGCCTGACCAGATTCCCGACAATCCTCATCCTCCGGGAGTAATAATTACCCGGCTTCGGGTCCTCAACGAAACCGTTTTGCCCGGCCAGATACTGAGCAACGGAAGCAAACCGCTTATTCAAAGCATTTCACTCACCCAAAACCTGAATCTCAGCTACAGGGATTATGTTTTCTCCCTCGAATTTGCCGCCCAAAACTATGTATTACCGGGAAAAAATCGATATGCATACAAACTCGAAGGATTTGATAGTCAATGGATTTATTCACATACAGAGCGAAAAGCTACCTATTCCAACCTGAGTCCGGGAAATTATACATTCAGGGTCAAGGCCTGCAATAATGATGGCGTCTGGAATGAAAGCGGAACCTCACTCCATATCCACATCTCCCCTCCCCCATGGAAAACCTGGTGGGCATATCTGCTGTATATTATTTCTGCCGTAACTATTATGGCTGGATTTATCCGGTACAGGGACAAGGCTCGCCTCCGTCTTGAAAATGTCAGGGCAGAGGAGCGGGAACGTGTACGGAAAAATGCGGCAGCAGATTTTCACGATGAATTGGGAAATAAACTCACCAAAATCAATCTGTTTGTCGAACTTGCCCGCAGGCATGCGCCGGAAGCCCAACTGGCAACACTCAAAAAAGTTGAGCAGAACGTACAGGCGCTATCTGAGGGGGTCAGGGATCTGATATGGGTACTTGATCCTGAAAAAGACTCTTTTTACGATACGATGGTGCATCTCAAAGACTTTGGCGATAACCTGTTTGAGCAGACAGACATGACTTTCCGCACCACCGGTATTTTACCCGAATGGGAGAAGATCAGACTCAGTCTTACTGTGAGGCGGCATATTCTACTTATATTTAAGGAAGCCATGCACAATGCCCTCAAATATGCGGAAGGGAAGGAAGTCGTTTTAAACGCCTGGTATTTCAGTGGAGAAACAACCATTGAATTTCAGGATAGCGGGAAAGGTATGGGAAAGGAAATCAAGGGCACAGGTTATGGAATAAAAAATATGCAGGGGCGCGCTGAAAAAATCGGGGCGGAATTTTCCATTCTTTCCCCAAAAGAAGGAGGAACCCTTGTTAGACTCCTGTTCAGATTACCGCATCCGGGGGATGAAAAATATTAACAAAACGCTGCTTATTACAAAAAAAACAACCCGACATGCAAAAAAACCTCATTCATGTTGCCATAGTAGAAGATGACAGGGATATCTGCCAGACACTTGCGCTTATTATCGATGGAACCCCCGGGTATTCCTGCAAAAAAATCTTCCAGAACTGCGAATCTGCAATACCGGAAATTACAACCTATCGCCCGGATGTAGTATTAATGGATATAAATCTTCCGGGGATGTCGGGCATAGAAGGAACCCAAAAACTCAAAACTGCCCTACCCGATCTCGATATTATTATGCTGACTATTCAAATGGATGACCACAGCATATTTGAATCCCTGAAAGCAGGTGCCTCCGGCTATCTCATCAAAAATACACCCCCGGCAGAGCTTCTTCAGGCCATAACAGAAGTGCATGAAGGCGGTGCACCTATGAGTACACGGATTGCAAGAAAGGTGCTTGCCTCATTTCGTACCCACTCAGAAAGCCCGTTATCGGATAGAGAATCAGAAATTCTCAGGCAGTTGTGCGATGGGCAAAATTACAAGGTGATTGCAGAAAATCTGTTTGTCAGTGGACATACCATTCGCACCCATATAAAAAATATATACCGAAAACTCCACGTAAACTCCCGGGCTGAGGCTGTAAAAAAAGCCATAAAAGACAAACTTATCTAATACAAAAAACCATTCTGCATGCTAGGAAGAAACTTGCTCGGTACATAATTTATTACACTAAACCTATCAAACCCATTAATTGCCTTACAATGAAACAGGTTTTACGAATCACTTTTCTTTGCCTGATGACGGGATTTTTTTCCTCTCAGGCCGTTGCGCAAGCTTATGAACAAGGTCAGTTTACCATCAGCCCCGGCGTGATGTTTGGCGGGCTGGGTGTTTACAACTAAGGTACTGGTATCCCGGTTGTAGGGTCTGCGGAAATTGGTATAAACGAGATGTTTGGAGTTGGACCTTTTTTGGGGTATGCCACCTATGGCTATGGCGCTCAGGGTTTCCGCTACCGGTGGACCTTCTCCTCCTTTGGTGCCAGGGTGGATTTTCACTATTGGGAATTGCTGGAAGAAACCCTCGAAACCGACCTCAACTCAGAGCAGTTTGACCTTTACCTTGCCGCACTGGCAGGTTATCGCGTGAGTAAATACACCTCTGCTGATGGCGTAACGGTGGGAGGAAATGTATTTTCCTACAACAACGGTCTTACCCTTGCGCTCACAGTTGGTGGAAGGTACTATATCAAACCCAATATTGCTGTTTTCCTGGAAGCGGGAAGAGGGCTGTTTGGTCTTACCAGTGTAGGGGTAACCCTGAAGCTGAAATAAAAATACCGCATCTGAGTGATTGCAGGCAGGAGGAGAATCGTCCTTTTTAGTGGAAAAAATATCATGAATATTCGTTTTTCCACCCCGATTCTTTTCCTGCTTTATTTTCTTTCAGGGCAAACGGTTTATTCCCAGACACATCAGCCTGAAGGTATATACATCATTTTCGATGCATCAGGTTCTATGTGGGGAGAACTGGCAGATCATACGCGAAAGATTGAATCTGCGCGTAATGTGCTGGAAACTTTTGTGAAGCAGGATTTTCATGGGAAGGAGCTCGCGCTCCGCGCTTATGGCCACAGAAAGGAAAAAGATTGCACCGATTCTGAACTACTTGTCCCCTTTAGTCCTGCAACCTCAGTCGCGGAAGAGTTTACCCGACAGGTTCGCAGCATTAATCCCAAAGGACGCACGCCCATATCATATAGCTTCAGGGAAGCACTAAAAGATTTTGGGGATCGAAGCGGCGACATTATTCTCATCAGCGATGGCATAGAAACATGCGATGAAGATCCCTGCGCGCTGATGCGGGAATGGAAAGGAAAAAATATTTCCATACGTGTACATGTGGTAGGTCTTGGACTGGAAGAACAGGCCCGGCTCGCCATGGAGTGTATTGCCCGGGAAGCGGGAACCGAATACCACAACGCAGGTTCTGCCAGCGAACTGGGAGAAGAGTTAAAAAAAATCCAGGCAGATCATGGCTCCATTGGGGTATGGTTGGAAGGAGAAACGCCCAAAGGAGAAGGAATTCAGATCAAAGGGATATTATCGCAGAAAGGGAGAACAGATATTTTGCTTGAAAGCAGCAGAAAAAATACGGTTCTCTCCGGTACTTATGCGCTCGAAGCCGGAGTCTGGACAAAGAACGGACATTTGTATCTTCCGGTAAAAAAAGAGGTGATAATCCCCGACGGACAGGATTTCACGATTTCCATGATCGTACCAGAACCTCCACAGATATGGGCAGCTTTTCAGGATGGAAAACTGAAGGAAAGAGGCGCACTGATTTTTGCATGGCAAGATAACAGGGAAGTGTTTTCCTTCCGGCCTCAGGACACAGTATATGCAGACGAAGGCATTTATGAATTTCACACCCAACCAAATGCGGACAATTCCCTTTCACTAAATGAAACGCTGGTGAAAGGAGATAAAAAAGAGCTTCTATTTTCCATGACACATACCGTAAAAGTAGTAATTACGATGGTAGCGACCGGGTCAGGGCAGCTATTTCGAAATAACTACGAATTATGGCAGGGAGGTGAAAAAAAATACGACATTCACCGGGTCAACGGCGCGCTGGTATTACCGGGAAAGTATGATGTTCGGCTTCCCGACGACCTTACGCCCTTTACAAAGAAAAATGTTGAAATCACACCCTCCGAACCAATTCAAAACCTCAGGTTTGAAGTCCCCTGCGGCCATGTGACAATCATTTACCAGAAAGCTGACGGAACCAGGGATAAAGACGACCGCTGCTGGATTAGTCTTCCTGACGGGAAAGCGCAGACCTTCCACAATTCTGGTCAGAAATACGCCCTCACACCCGGGAAATATCAGCTAACAGGATGGAGCCACAAGGGAAATTATTCTCCTGTTGTATTCGAAATCAAGGAAGGCGAAACGAAAGAAATCGTTTTACAATCGCAATAAAAATTTTTATTACAAGTCGATTACGTTTTGAAAAGCGGGTGATACCAATCTGTGTAATTGCAAAAACACATTTTCTTTTATCACACAAACACTTTTTTAACAAACACAGTTATGAAACTTTTCAAAACCAACCCGATCACAGCCCTTACGCTGATTTTCCTTATGCTTTTCGGAATGGGGCTTACCTATGCACAGGAAATTACCATCATCAGCGAGACTGAATCCGTAACAATTTCCACCTACCATATCTCGTATGGTGAAAAATTTGCCAAGGTTACAGTCAAAAAAGAAACCGGAAAGGTAGGCGTAAAACTCGAAAGCAAAGGCGGAGAACTTCTGGGCAAAGCTACCGTGGAACAGGACGCCAATGGAGATCCCGTCATCAACCTGATCGATGTACGCCCGGGCACAATGGAGTTCTGGATTTTTGCGCTTGACCGGATAATTCCCGATCAGAACGGCCCCTCACTCAGCCCACGCCAGAAGGCGTATCTGAAGTGCAAAGACAAATGCAAAGACTGGGTTACCAGCCACGAAGGATTTCAGGTGCTGACTCTTTCCAATGGCTCACAGACGATTCCGGTAGTAAAACTGGAAGTGGTCAAAAAGGCCCTCGAAGCATATCAGAAATGCATGTGGCGCTGTATGAAAGAAGCGAAAGAAAAACACCAAAACCAGTAATTCAACGGTGTGATCTAAGGAAATCCCGGCGGCAGATCTTGTCTCCGGGATTTTTTTTTATAGTGAAGGAAATATTCCTACCAGAAAAAAATACAATACTGCCGCCCAGACCAGGGTGATCAGGGTTGCAATAATCAGGGGAGAAGAAAAGCGTTTGACCAGCCCCAGCACAAAAAACGGAACGAAAAATATCAGATACACTGCCAGTTGGACGATCAGTGAAAATGACGCAGTCGCTTTTACGATTGCAGCAGGAAAATCTTTTTCTTCGCGGTTGAGCACAAGCTTTACCGCCTTTTCCGTAAAAAGCCCAGCAGTACCAAAAACGATCAGTAAAAACCATAGCGGAGAGATCGCGACCAGTTCGTCCTCCGAAAAATTGTCAAACATAAAAAAATAAATCAGCCCGGCCATAATCAGTCCCGACACAACCGCCACCTGATACAGCGGCTTAAGAGAACGGAAATACCTGAACTGCGGCTCAGATTCTGTTTTCACTGCAGCTCCCGGAGCCCGTGTTTCAAAGACGCTCAGGTGCACAAGAAAATTGCCGCAATAACTGCATTTATCTGCACGGGGAGAAACTGATCCGCCGCAGGTAGGACATTGAATTACATTTGCCATAAACGAAAATCCTTAATTGCACGAAAAATAGCAAAAAACACAGCAGGAATGTAGGATACAATAGAGATAAATTAGGAAGAAGCGGGCCTGAATGCGTATATTGTTATGTTTTTTATTTATCCAACCTCTCTATATGATCCACAAAAAAACTTTGCTTTCCGTTGTATCCCGGCTCATGGTAGTGGTGCTTGGCATCAGCATTACCTCCTGTCTCACCTTTGAAGAATCCTATGTTTTCAAAAAGAATGGAAGCGGCTCCATGAAGTATCTCATCGATATGAGCGAGATTGCCAGTCTGATGAAACTCAATGCAGAGAGTGATTCTTCCGGTGATAGCGAATCGCTTTCGTTTCAGGATGTTGCTGACCTTCTCTCCGGCATGGATGGAATCAGCAAGGTAAAGGTACTGGATGACGAAGACAAGGGTTTTTACGGTGTATCCTTTGATTTTGCAGGAATTACCCCGCTGAATCAGGCGCTGAATGTCCTTATGGGGGATGAAGAAAATGAGGACTTTACTTTCTTCAGTTTTGATGGCAATGTCATCACCCACAACCACCTGCTGGCAACCGACGCCCTTCCTCCGGGAATGGACGACCCCGAAACAGAAGAGCAGGTTTCCGGTTTTCTTCAGCAGATGAAATACAAATTGAACTTTTCTTTTGCAAGTCCGGTCAAAGTAGTGTATTCAGGTGCAGAAAGTGAGATTACAGGCAAAAAGGATAAAGCGGTTTCGATTGAAACCAATTTCCGCACCCTGCTGGAAGATGCTTCAACTTTAAATTCATCTATTGTACTGAAGTAGTTGGTGGGATTATTATCCCCATGATAGAAATTTACAACAAATGAGTATTTTATTCGTTTTAATGAACATAATTTGTTGCCAATTGCTGGCCTGAATGATTCCTGTGCGAGTTTCTACCGTTCTGACCCAAATACCTAATTATTTTACGAATGTTACTATGGTGAAAAGAAATTCAAGAAACACAATTCAAACACTCCTTCTTGCCCTGCTGGCCGGTGCTACACTGGCAATGACACCCCTCCAGGCCCAGGTGGGTGAATTGGTTTTTATGCCCAATGATCAGACGGAAGCGACTTCCTCTATCCATTTCGTGAAATCGGGAGAAACGCTCTATAGCCTTTCCCGAAAATACGATCTGCCGGTGGAGCGCATCAAAGAACTCAACGGGCTTACCCAAAACACCATTTACCCCGGCCAACGACTGATTGTAGAATCCACTACACGCTCCGCCGAACCCGCTGCTGCAAGGGTTGCCGCACCGGAACCGGAACCACAAGCTGTCGTTACTACTACTCCTGTGGAAAACACCCGCAGCCTTGGCGATCTGTTTAAATCGGCTGAACCCGCCTCAGAAACCCCGGCAAGTTTTACCACCGACACCTATCTGGTGAGCCGTATGCGGGAAAGAGAAGTTACTGCCGACCCCAATACAACGCAGGTAGAAAAAAGGATTTACTATCAGGTGAGAAAAGGCGATGACCTTTTTTCTATCGCAGACACGTATCAGGTGCTGCCCGATGAAATTCTTGAGTGGAATGGTATCTCAGCTATTTCTCCCGGACAGGTGATTATTGTCGCAAAAAGACTTCAGGAAACCAATACCACGGACCTGAAAGAAAGCGAAGCCAAAGAATCAGCGGAAAAAGCGCGTATGGCGCGTATGCAGTGGGAGACCAATCAGGCCGCTACAAATTCGCGCGGAATGGCGGAACCCTCCTCCGGTGGTTCGTATGCTTCTGCCGCCAGTACCTCGGCGTCCGGCTATCGCACCCGCAGCAATTACGAAAACACCTCCACCCGGTCCAATCCCTCCGGCAACACCATCGAACACGGGAAGTTCCAGGCATTTACCGATACACGCGCTACCCGCCAGCGGTTTTATGCAGCACACAAAACCCTCTCTCCCGGATCGAAATTCAAGCTCATGATTCCCAACAACACCGGCTTTGTGGAAGTAGAAGTAATCAGCCGTCTGGATTCCAGAAACCCGGTTCTGGTGGCGCTGTCTCCCGCCTGTGTTCAGATCCTGGAAGGCGCCGGAGGCGGCCAGGAAATTACGATCATGTATGAATAAGTGGAATATTAGCTAAAGTTTTTTAGTTTTGAAATAAGCTGTGAGGCCGACCTTACAGCTTATTTCCTTTTTAGTATATGGCAGCATTTATATTCGTAGAAACCGAGCTCTACAAAGCAATTGAGAAATACGACAACTCTATCAACCACCGTTTCTATGAATTTGGTCACCTGATTATTGTGCTTGTCATTTATGAGCTGCTCCTGGCGATTTCATTCAATCCCCATGTGTACGAATACAATGGTGTGGATGCCTGGTTTAAGTTTGCCCAGAAAGTAATTCCGCACGGAACCCTGCTGGTTTCTCTGGCATTGATCCTCAACTGGGGCGACCTGCTCCGGATGGACTGGATGGGCGAAAAGGATCGTTATGACCGAAAAAAAGACAAGGAAGAAAAGAAAAAAAAGGGGAAAGATTATAAGCCCTCCGTAAAAAAACCTTTTCGCCCCAACTGGCATTACTTCTCCTATATTGCGCTGGAAGGGTTTGTGTATGGTTCGCTGATGATCCTGCTTCTTCCGCTCATCGTCTCCTTTCTGGGCAATATCGCCGATCCCAACCTGACGATCCCGCTTTCGCTGGAGTCGAGCCCGTCCATGCGGGACTACCTGACCAATTTTGTACAGGATATTGCACTGGCATTTGGGGCTGGCTTTTATGAAGAGATCATATTCCGGGGATTGCTATTTATGTTAATCGCCTGGCTGGCCAAAAAATCCAAATATTTTAAACAGCTCAAAACCGATACCCAGGCCGTAAGCCGGATAAAGATTCAGATACCTAAATTTAACCCAAAAAATTCCGGGTTCTGGACCGTGGTTTCATTCGGCACACTGATTTATACCCTTTCCCACTATCTCTATCCCTTTGGGGATGAATTCAGCATTTACACCATCGTGTACCGGTTTCTGTTTGGCCTGATCATGTTTATTGTCTTCGCCAAAAGAAACCTCGCCACTGCGGTCTGGACGCATGTATTCTACGACCTCTGGTATTTTATCACCCTCTGATTGCGTATATTTGCCATTTGCCTGAAACCGAATTAATCTACCACTTCATGATCTACAATAATATTATCGAAACCATTGGTAACACTCCGCTGGTCAGACTCAACAACATCGCTTCACATATTAAAGGGACGATTCTCGTAAAAGTGGAATACTTCAATCCCGGCCACAGCATCAAAGACCGCATCGCGGTAAAAATGATTGAAGATGCGGAGCGAAATGGTATCCTAAAACCCGGAGGCACCATCGTTGAAAGTACGTCCGGCAATACGGGTATGGGATTGGCGCTGGCCGCCGCTGTGAAGGGTTACCGCTGCATCTTTACGATGGCAGATAAACAATCACAGGAAAAAATTGACATTCTGCGCGCCGTCGGTGCTGAAGTTATTGTATGTCCGACCAATGTAGAGCCGGAAGATCCCCGCTCATATTACGCAGTCGCCAAACGGCTTGGAGCCGAAATTCCCAACGCCATCTGGATGAATCAATACGACAATATGAGCAATACCGCAGCTCACTATGAGGCCACCGGGCCCGAAATATGGGAGCAAACCGGAGGCAAAATCACCCATTTTGCGGCGGGAATGGGCACCTGTGGCACCATCAACGGCATATCGACCTATCTGAAAGAACAGAATCCGGATATCAAAACCATCGGTATCGACACCTACGGATCTGTATTCAAAAAACTCCACGAAACCGGAGAGATTGACCCAAAGGAAATTTACCCTTATCTCACCGAAGGCATAGGAGAAGACATTCTTCCGAAGAATTGCAATATGGAGGTAATTGACCATATTATAAAAGTCACAGACAAAGATGCTGCCCTTATGGCGAGGAAGCTGGCACGGCTGGAAGGATTGTTTGTGGGCTGGTCATGTGGTTCGGCCGTACACGGCGCTTTGGAGTACGCCCGCGATCTCAAAAAAGACGATGTGATGGTGATCATCCTTCCCGACCACGGCACGAGGTATCTGGGGAAAGTGTTTAACGATGCATGGATGAAAAACCACAATTTCCTTGACGAGGAAAACATGCTTAATGCGGATCAGATTCTCCAGAAAAAGCAGACACAAACGAAGCTGGTGACACTTACCGTAAATCAAACCCTGGCGGAGGCCATCAGGATCATGCGCAGCGAAAATATTTCGCAGATACCGGTTACACAAAACGGAGAGATTATCGGAAGCCTCAATGAGACCCGGGTGCTCAACATCATTCTCGACGACCCGGCCCTGAAAGACGCCCCGGTGAGCCATGCGATGAGCGATCCGCTGCCGTTTGTACTGGGCTCCACACGTATTGAAGTGATCAGCAAACTGATCAACAAAGACAACCCGGCAGTACTGGTCCAGCGCGACAATGGGAACCTGGACATTATCACAAAATATGACCTGATACATGTGCTGGCGGGGTGAGTACCTACTCCCACAACACCGCATAATCATCTTCAAGTCTTCTACCCAAGTCCGCCGCCGCCGCACCATAAAAACTGTCCAGATATATTCCTGATGCCTGCCGCAACTGCGGCAGGAGGGCCTCCGGACGAAATTCGGTGATCTGCTGGTGGGGCCAGGTCGCCGGTGCATCGACATAGGGCAACAGGTAATCCAATGCCCGGGGTATCAGGCTTTTTCCTGTTTCCGGATAAAACCACAAATCAACGCCTACGGCCGCACCGGCTCTCGCCAGTTGCATCAACCCCCACAGGTTCATACAACTGTAACTCCACGCACGGGTACGGGCCAACTCCTCCGGCTGACCGCCGTCAGCGGATATATGTGCCTCCAGCCTCCGGGTTTTCGCCAGTTCGGCTATCTCCCTTGCGATCTCCGGCTGGCTGGTATAAAGTGCCAGCGCACAGACCTGTACATCATACCACGTGCCGTGGTTGTTGGGGTGTACTGCCTCGTCTTTTCCATGTTGACTGGTTCGCAGCCAATCCAGATAGGCCCTGCACCATGCCTGCATACCGCTTTCATCTTCCGCTGTCCATTCACCCGAGGATTGTATTAGTGCAATGGCATCGGGAAGTCTGGACAGCCCGCGGGTTTCGATGATCCCTATTCCCCTTCCTGTATTAATACCCGGTATGGCCTGACCATAGTTTAGGTGGGGATTCATTCGCGTGGCTTCATCCAAAAACCACGTGCGAATCATCTCAACCGCCTTTTTTGCATATTTTGCATCTCCGGTAAAATACCAGGCTTTCCCCAACAAATCTGTATCCTGAAACAGTTTGCCCATGTTTTTGTGATCAGAAAAACCTCCCGCTTCGGGATTCACCTCGCCGTCGCGCCTGATATAGGGTAAGCCGCCGGGCTTTGACGGATCTGCCCACCAATACGGCCCCTGACTCATGTAATCGTGTTTGTCGCCACTGGGGGGTACCTGGGTTTTGTCCATCACTGACGTTGGTTTGCGCAGCAAAACCTCATCCGCTGCCTTCCTTAATGCAGCCAAAGCCTGAACATAACCCGGATCGCCTGTCCGAATCTGTTGTAGGGAATGATACATGACCGACGTATCGGCAAAAATCACCTTCCTCGGCAAAAACGCATCTTGTGGTTTTTTGTCAGTTTCCTGATGGCAAAACAACAATCCCGAAAAAAGAACAATCGCGAAATGGAGAGCAGTCATATTCTTTGTTTTGTTTACTTATTCCTCTATAAGTAAACAAAACAACTAACGTTACACCCCACATTGCACAATTTTCCACCAAATATGTACAATCTTCCTCTTCGCTACCCCGGGTTTTAAAGAAATTGTCGGCACAACCGGACAGAACTACCCGGAAAGGCATATCTCACCTCCCAAAATGAAAAAAATGACTCACCTGATAAAAAACCGAATGTTATATCTCACAACAACGGTTTTTATACTCTTTACCGCAGAACTATCCGCCCAGTGGAACCCGGCGATTGTAAGTTTGGAGTCCAACGGTGCTTTGTCATATGTGCGCGATACCTCCGGCAATGTCATTCCCGATTTCAGTTATGCAGGTTATATGGGCGGAGGCGTTCCGATACCGGATATCCTTACAAAATTGAGTATTTCTGCAATTGCCGGAGACAATACTGCACATATTCAGGCAATCATTGACCAGGCAGCACAGCTCCCGGCAGATTCCCTGGGGTTTCGGGGGGCAATCTATCTGGCTCCGGGCCGGTACGAAATTCACGGAACCCTTTATTTCAACCAGTCCGGGGTAGTCCTGCGCGGCGCAGGAGACGGGGAAGACACTTTACTCCACACTGTTCTGGTCGGCATTGGAAATACCCCCAATCAACGCAGCCTGCTTGTAATGGGCGGCGGATCAGCAACCGCATGGGCAGGAAAAATCGCAGGAACCCAGACCAACATCATTACAGATAAGGTGCTTGTGGGAGAATCAGTCTTTAAAATTGAAAATCCTGCCCCTTATGCGGTTGGCGACAATATCGTAATTTACCATCCCTGCACGCAGGCATGGATTGATGCGGTAGGTGGTGGAGGCACAGCTACTGGTGCCAACTGGAGTACAGGTTCGCAACCGCTGGTATTCAACCGCCGAATTGTGGATATTAAGGATAGTACGATCACGGTGGATGTGCCCATTTACAACCATCTCGACCGGTCGCTTTCGCAGGCTTATATCTACAAATACGACAGAGCAGGGCTCAGAAGTCAATTGGGACTCGAAGACATTCGGATAGATATAACAACCGCAGGAGGCACAGATGAAGCCCATGCGTGGAATGCGGTATCGATGAAGCAAATCGAAGATGCATGGGTAAAAAACTGCACATTTTTACATTTTGGTTTGTCGGGAGTAATCACAGAAACGGCCAGCAGGATTACAGTAGAAAATTGCAGGGCACTTGATCCTGTTGCGACTGTTACCGGAGGCAACATGTACAATTTTAACGTATCAAAAGCCTCATCGCAGATATTGTTTACCAACTGTCATGCGAGTAACGGCAGACACCATTATGTATCCAATGGTACATCCTGGGTGTCGGGATGTGTATTCCATCGTTGTACTTCCGAAGCTGCTTATGCCTCCAGCGAAGGGCACAGGCGGTGGAGTATGGGATTATTGTACGACAATCACACAGAGATCGCCGTAAGAAATAGCGGGTTGCGTTTGTTGGCGCTGTACAACCGCGGAGATTATGGCACTTCCCACGGATGGGCGGCTGTTCATTCTGTCGCGTGGAATTGTGATGTAAAAACAGGGCAGTTAGTAGTAGAAAAGCCACCCACAGCACAAAACTACGCCATCGGTTGCCGGGGTACGATTCTCGGGACCGGCCCATTCAACCAACTATCCGGGTATCGGGAAGGCTCGAATGTACCGGGGCTAGAGCCCGGTTCTTTATATGAAGCGCAGCTCTATGCACGGTTAAACGGGCTAAAACCGGAAATCATTAATACCGGCCCCGAATTCAAAGAAGATACAGACCTTCTTCTTTTTGATATTTTCCCCAATCCGGCGAATGAGGTACTCCATATCCGGTACAGATCGCCGTATGGCCGTTTTGAAAATACGGAAGTGATATTGCTCGACATAAATGGCCGGAAGCTGGAAACCGCAGATTTTAGCCAGCAAATCACATTGGATATTACTCTATTAAACCCGGGCGTTTATCTGTTATTGCTCAGGCAAGGAGAAAGACAAATCACCAGAAGGATAAAAATACAATAAGGTAAACCTACTTCAGAAATGCCAGCATCTTTCGTTTGGCTACCGGTAAAAGGGAAGATTCTTCGGGTATGGGATAACTGGTATAGAGCAACCATGTTGCCGGATTGGGCATTTGAGTATGATGGCGGATCAGTTCCAGCTTTTTAGCTTCATAGGTATTTACCAGACTGTAAGTAAAAGAGTCCAGGTAGTTGAAGCTGATCCCATGGTAATTGGCATCGGTATTTTCAAAAAATGCGACCCTGTATTCATAGATTTTTACCGTGCGCATCGGGTTTACTCTCAGCATTAGATACCCCTCTTTCCGGTTGAGCGGAGTAATGCCGACTGGTTCAATGCGAAGACTTTCGTCGATATAATCGTAGATTTCTTTACCATCTTTGAGCCGGGAATGGATAGCCGGGAGCGCGTATTCGACGATACTATCTATTTCCAGCATATCGCCAGAATCAGGCACTTCGGGCTCGCGGGTGAGGCGAAGTTTCCGAAATTCTTCCATACTCAGACGGGTGGGGAATTTGGAGAATAACTGCTGTTTATTCTCCTTAAACTGATGCAGATTATTGTAATGAAGGATCAGGTCGGAAAAAGAGGGATACAACCTGACTTCCGCAAATTCGCGGCTCACCTGCTGCAAATAAGCAAGGAGAACATATTTTTTATACTCAAAATCAAGCGTTCCTTCCAGGAACCAGTCTGTATTCAACGGTTTCATGGAAAAAATATACGAAGAAGAAATGACAAATTACAAATCGAAGATCCCATTTGGAGGCAAGGAATTTCAAATTACAAAGTGAAAGAAAACTACGATGTAATTAGAAATTCCTTGTCCATCAGGAAACCTTTCGGTTAGTCATTTATCATTTCAACAAAAGCGCACCTGCCTTAATTTCTTCTACGACAGAAGGGTCAAGCAGGGTTGAAATGTCGCCCAGGCTGTCAGAAGAGCCGTCGGCAATCTTGCGCAGAATGCGCCGCATGATTTTGCCGGAACGGGTTTTGGGCAGGCCACTTACGACCTGAATCACATCCGGTTTGGCGATGGGGCCGATTTCGCGGGTAACCACGGCCAAAATTTCCTTCCGAAGCATGTTTTCGTCAGCAGGTTTTTCCTGGCAGATGACATAGGCATAGATTCCTTGTCCTTTGATCTCATGCGGATATCCCACCACGGCAGATTCGATCACATTGGGATGTTCGTTGATAGCATTTTCGACTTCGGCAGTACCCATGCGGTGGCCGGATACATTAATCACATCGTCCACCCGCCCGATAATGCGATAAAATCCTTCTTCATCGCGTCGGCAACCGTCTCCGGTGAAATATTTATCTTCATAAGGCCCGAAATATACCTGCCTGCAACGTTCGTGGTCGCCATAGGTAGTACGTATCATCGAAGGCCAGGGGAATTTAATACACAGCAGACCTTCTACCCCATTACCTACAATTTCCTTTCCTTCTGAATCCAGCAGCATCGGCTGAATACCCGGAAGTGGAAGCGTAGCATAGCAGGGTTTTAGCGGCGTGATACCCGCCAGCGGAGAAATCATAATACCGCCGGTTTCGGTCTGCCACCAGGTGTCCACAATCGGAAGGCCTTTCGCGCCAATATTCTCATTGTACCAGTTCCAGGCTTCCTCGTTTATGGGTTCACCCACAGAACCTAACACTTTCAGACTGCTGAGATCATAAGGTTTGACATATTCCAACCCATAAGCCTGAAGGGCACGGATAGCGGTAGGAGCAGTATAAAACTGATTGACTTTATGTTTTTCGCATATCTGCCAGAAACGCCCGGCATCAGGATAGGTCGGTACTCCCTCAAACATCACCGTAGTTGCTCCGGCAAGCAGAGGGCCATATACGATATACGAGTGACCCGTAATCCAGCCGATGTCGGCGGTACACCAGTATATATCATTTTCATCATACTGGAAAACATTCCTGAACGAATACTCTGTATAGACCATATAACCACCACAGGTATGAACTACTCCTTTCGGTTTTCCTGTCGAGCCTGAGGTGTAAAGAATAAACAGCATGTCTTCCGAATCCATTTCTTCTGCCTCACAGACAGCGCTCTGTCCTTCCACTGCCTCGTGAATCCAGAGGTCCCGGCCCGGGGTCCAGTCAACGGGGGTATCGGTATGCTTCAGCACCAGCACTTTCTCAACCGAGTGGGTGGATGCCAGCGCTTCATCGACGACACTTTTTACAGGAATACTTTTCGCCCCACGGAAATTGCCATCAGAACAAATAACCATTTTGGCCGAAGCATCATTGACCCTGTCTGCGAGAGCGGAAGAGGAAAATCCGGCAAACACGACCGAATGAATGGCGCCGATACGCGCACAAGCCAGGACGCCAATGGCGAGTTCGGGAACCATCGGCATGTAAAAGCAAACCCTGTCGCCTTTTTGTATTCCATTAGCTCTCAGCGCATTAGCCATTCTGTTAACGGCCTCATACAATTGCCGGTAGGTATAGGTGATGGTCTCTGCATGGGGGTCATTGGGCTCCCAGAGAATGGCGACTTTGTCACCGCGGGTTTCCAGATGTCTGTCCAGACAATTTTCCGTTATATTCAATTTCCCACCAATAAACCACTTCACATCGGGTTGGCGAAAATCCCATTCCAATACCTTATCCCATTTTTTCTTCCATTGAAAAGTAGATGCCTCGGCAGCCCAGAATCCTTCGGGATCTTCCACACTCCGCCGGTAGGTTTCCTGGTAATCCTGGTAAGTTCTGATACGTGTAGTCATTGTAATTAGCTCTTTAATCTGGGTAAAAATGATTGATTTTAAAGGTAGAAAATCTCAGGCAAATCACAAGAAATTCAACGCAATCATTGCCATGAGTTTTGTCATTTCGAAAGGGATTGTGTAAATTAACGGTTCACACAACTCATCATAAATCCATTCGATGATGAGCAAATTCTTTTACCTTCTTATTATTACCCTCCCGGCAGTATATATTTTTTTTCCAACCTCCCTGCCGGCACAAATCACCCGAAATGATGGTTTTGTAGATGTCAACAAGGGCCTGCCCAATAGTTTTGTTCAGGAAATTCCTTTTATCCCGGAAGGATATAAAGGGTCTTTTTATCTGGATGAAAACTGGCATACCGGAACTATTTCCCTTCACGACTCAGCCCTCATTTCGGATATAACCCTGCGCTGTGACCTTCAGGCTGACCGGCTGGAAATACGCCTCGGCGACGGAATACGGGTTTTGCCCTTCTACCAGATTTTGGCGTTTGAATATAAGGATGAAACCGGCAGACATCATATTTTCACACCCGCAAACCACTTCAAACTGCCAGATGGTGCACCTGTCAGCGGAATTGCCGAAGTCTTGTTCCAATCTGAGGGGATCATTCTCTTGGCGGTAAAAACCCTTTCGCTGAAGTCAGCCAACTACAATGTACAGATCGATATGGGAGAACGAACGCCTGAATGGGTGCAACAGGAAAAACTGTATTTTGTACCTGGGTCGGGCAAATATCTGATTCCCGCCAAACCGGGCAACAGGGAGGAAATATTCGGAGAAAAAACAGCGGAGGTGGATTTGTGGATGAAACAAAACCAACTCCGCTTTAAAGATAAAGAAAACCTGATCAGGGTCGCCCGGCACTTTTACCCAGACTGATTTCAGGAATCTTCGAGAATGACAGCATTTTCAATTTCTCCGTCGGTAATGTCAAATTCCTGTTCTCCTGACTTTACCCGAAAGGAAAAAGTACCGGACAAGAACCAGATTTTTTCTGTAGAAGCTCGCTCAAAACGATGGATTTTGAGTTCGCCAGAAAGGCTGCGCGCATTCCATTGACTGGTTCCATCCAGAAATTCTCCCTTTACATTGGTGGATGAAAGCGAAAAGTCTCCAATGGAATAAGTTCCCTCCACCTTTTCACCGACATCTCTGATCCGGATTTCGATTTTATCTCCGGTTCCCGACACTTTCCCTTCCACCCTTAAAAGCCCGGTCGCGGGTTTATAATCGCCGGAGATTTCGTCTGCCGAAAAATCCAGCGGATATTGTACCGGCAGGTGAACCAGGGCCAGCATCAGAATTTTCAATGAAGGTTCAGGTTGAGGGGGCTCAGGCTTACAGCCTGGCCCCGCACAACAGGAGATCAGCAACAGAATGCAAATCTTTTTCTTTAAATCCATTTTTTTTCTATTTAATCCACATCCCACCAGATCGGATCAGCAAGCTCTGCCCCACCCTGACGCTGGGTTGCAGTGGCCACATTGGTTGCGTTGGTCGTCTGCTCTACACTGGGATACAGCATCCTTTTGGGAAATTTGCCGTTGTTCTGGTCATTGAGTGCAATGGGCAGATTGGGCCACCCCGTGCGGCGAAAATTGGTCCACGATTCGGTAGATTGACCAAACATGGCAACCCACTTCTGGGTGCTCACCAGTTCAAGCCCGCGGGCAGCATCATAAGCAACCTGAGGATCAGTCAGGAAGTTCTGAATCGCTGTTTCATCCGTAATTCCATACTGATCCATGGATGCGCGGATGGCTGCTTCATAGGCTGTTTTTGCGTCATCTGCGATCCAGCCCCGGGCTGCCGCTTCGGCGCGGATAAACGCGATCTCTGCATAGGTCATAAAATAGATAGGTGCCGTCGGCTCAATGAATACCGTACCAAACTTGCAGGAAGTAAAATTGTCGAGGCCGACATCGCCCAGACCATTTACTCCATTGGGAACACCCACATAGTACCCTTCGATGTTGCGCTGGGCATAAACACCTGTGCGCGGATCAGCCGGATTGATAGAATCTCCGGAGGCAATCAGCCGGTCAATCATCGACTTACTCATGCGGAAATCGTTGGGGCGACCGGAAAAATGTGAGTGAACCGGGTTGCGGTTTCCGGGTACATCTGCAAAATACAGCGCAATGTTTTCGCTGTTACTTTCGGGCAGCGGCTTGCTCAGCATTAATTCGATTCCGGCCTGTGCAGTTGCAGGTTCGACCTGAGAAAGATGAAGATATGCGCGAAGACGGAGGGCATTGGCAAACTTTTCCCAAAGATCAAGATCTCCGTGCAGCATCAGGTCTTCGTCGCCAAACTTCTCAATGCTGGTTTTGTCCATCATGTTTACGGCATCGTCCAGATCTTTAATGATACCAGTATAGACATCTTTCTGGGTATCAAACTCGGGCGTAAGGTATTCTCCGCCTTTTTCAGCCTGAAGTGCCTTCGAATAGGGAATATCTCCCCAGATGTCAGTAAGAGTCATATAGCCATAGGCACTGAGGATTTTTGCTACGGCCACCTGATTGGGTGTACCGTTGTCGATAATGTATTGCAAATCCTTCATGCTGTTGTCATAGATATTGTTCCAGAAGACATTGATATCATTGAGCCGTGGGCTATACTGATCTTCTTCGGGGTAAGCCCCTGATGCGTGTTGTTGCACCCACAGGCCGATATAGTTGATTCCCAGTTGGTAATGCGTATAATATGCCATGTCCACCAGTGCCCCGGGAAGCACAAAGGCTGCGGAGGCATCAGCCGGTGCATTGGGATTGGTATTGATATCATCAAACCCCTGCTCACATGCACCCAGCCAGATGGTGAGGAAAAGCGAAAAACAGGCAATAGATTTTATGAATAATCTTTTCATTGATTTTGAATTAGGTGTTGGAATGGGTTACAATTTCAGGGTAATGGTTCCGCCAAAGCTTCTCACCGAAGGAATTCCGTTTACTTCAAACCCCTGTCCGTTGGAAGAGCCGTACGCACTGCTTTCGGGATCGACATTGGGGACGAGCGAATGAATAATCCACAGGTTGCGGCCCTGAAGTGCAATGGTCAGTCCGGCAAAGGGTGTTTTGGACATAAGGGAGGACGGAAATGCATAACCCAGCTTTACTTCTCTCAGCTTGATATAGGTGGCATCATATACCCCTGATTCCTGCGCAGAAAAAGTCCTGTGCCAGTATTCTTCGGCATCAACAGGAATGTCATTGGGTCGGTAACTTCCGTCAGGATTAGCTGCCACTCCTTCTGCAATATAGGTTCCGTCGCGGCCTTCTGTGGTATAGGAAAGTACCCCTGAATATCCACCGAAGAAATTGGTGAGGGAGAACATATCCCCGCCCTGTTTCCAGTCAACCAGGAAACTCAGATAAGCACCTTTATAGGAAATAGAATTGTTGATTCCCATCAGAAAATCGGGCTGAACATTACCCAGCACCTGGTTTCCGCCTGCTGCGCGGGTAGGTCTTCCATCAGCTTCGATGATTCTTTCACCGAAATAAGGACTGCTCTCATCGGTTACCCGATTCCAGGCCGTACCATAAATGATGCCATAGGGTTGCCCCGGACGGGCTTCGAGTTGTGCCCTGTGGGTTTCGAGGATAATGGATTCTACCTGCGGGTGAAGGGCAACGACATTGCTGTTGTTTTTGGCAAAATTGACCCCGAGGTTCCATTCAAATCCGCCTGCGGTGGATACCGGGGTGGCCAGCAGCATGACTTCTATCCCATTGTTTCTGATTTCACCGGCATTGATTACCTGGCTGCTGAATCCTGAAGATGAAGGAAGGGTGAGTTTCATCAGTTGGTTTTGGGTAGAACTGGTATAATACGTCACATCGACGCCCAGCCGGTTGTCGAAAAACCGAAGGTCGGTTCCCACTTCCCAGGAAGTGGTAGATTCAGGCAGCAGGTCTGCATTGGCAAGTTCATCGCCCAGGGCAAATGAAGGCTGGCCATTGAAGGGGAAGGTGATGTCAGCGTTGTTGTCGGCAATCCGTTTTTTGACAAAATAGGACTGAAGCACAAAGGGATCTGTATCATTTCCAACCTGTGCTATGCCCGCCCTGACTTTACCGAAACTGAAAAATGAGGGCAGGGACAGTGCGTCAGAAAACACAAAACTACCGCTGGCAGAAGGATAAAAATAAGAACGGCTACCCGCTGGCAGGGTCGAAGACCAGTCGTTTCTTCCCGTCAGATCGAGGAAGAGATAGTTTTTATAAGAAAGCTGACCAGCAGCATAAATTCCGTTGATTCGTTTGGCAGTGCGAAATTCGCGTGCGTCGGGAGTGCCGCGGGCATTGCTGATATTGTACACGTCCGGGATAAGCAGCCCTTCGACATAAGTAAACTCATTGGCGACTGCGTTGTGAAACCGGTTGGCTCCCACCAGCAGACTACCACTGAAATTGGAAGTAAAGTCGGTTTTTGCACTGATAACAAAGTCGATATTGTAGGTATTGACATTGTAGTTGTCATGGACAAAACCACCGGTGCGTCTGGAAGAAGGATCTTTTAATCCCGCTTTGTAAATCTGCTCCCTCCGGTCGGAATAAAAATCGGTTCCCGCACGGAGATACGCACTCAGCCACGGGGTGAGGTCATAGTTGATTTTGAAATTGCCGATCACCCGGTCGCGCCTGTCGGTGTTGACATTTTCATAGAGATTGGCATACGGGTTATTTTGCCACGCAGGAATGGGCGCAATCGGCCATCCGTAAGCTTCGGAATAATTGGGATCGGCGAGGTTGAGAACAAAGCTGCCGTCTTCGTTTTTATAATCTTTGAACCGTGCGTAATCAATCTGCCGCCCATGCCAGTTAAACATGGACTGAAATACATTCTGCCCGTCATACCCTGTCAAGGGCCGGTTTTTTCCGCTTGTCTGCGCATAATTGATACTGGTAGTGATGCTCAGTTTTTCTGAGGCTTTCAGCCCTGCTTTCAGGCCTACATTGGTTCTGCCAATACCTGTATTGGGCACAATTCCTTTCTGATCCAGATTGGAAAGGGAGAAACGAAACTGGGCCAGATCGTTGCCGCCCTGAAGTGAAGCGTTGTTGACAAAATTGTATCCCGTTTCGAAGAAGTTTTTCACATTGTCGGGGTTGGCTACCCAGGGTACATCCTCAGCAAATACATTTTTCATAATCCGTCCGTCCAGCGGATGTCCCCAGCTTTCGTCCACATCAATATAGTCGGGATAGTCCACCAGTCCATATCCTCCCTGGCCGTATTCATTCTGAAATTCGGGCAGGCGAAGGGGTGTCTGAAGCGAATAAGAACTGCTAAGCGTCACTCCGATTCCTTTCTGAGCTTTCCCTGATTTGGTAGTGATGATAAAAGCGCCATTCTGTGCGCGTGAACCATAAAGCGCAACAGCAGTCGGGCCTTTCAACACGCTGATACTTTCAATATCATCAGGATTGAGATCAGAAATCGCGTTGCCATAATCGGCAACACCCTGCTCTTCGTCCCCTTTACGGGTTCCGATGGCGGGTTCGTTGGTGCTGTTGCGCGGGCTGGAAGAAAACTGGGTATTGTCGAGCGGAATACCGTCCACCACAAATAGCGGCTGGTTGTTGCCCAGCAGTGAAGATGCGCCCCGTATGACGATACGCGAGGAAGCGCCGGGTGCACCGGAGGAACTGGTGACCTGCACACCGGCAATTTTGCCGGACAGGGAGTTGACGATATTGGACTCTTTGGTGTCCACGAGTTCCTGACCGTGGAGTTCCTGCACGGCGTAGCCGAGGGCTTTTTTATCGCGTTGAACACCCAGTGCGGTGATGACCACTTCTTCAAGTGAATTAACTTCTTCCACCATCTGCACATCCAGGGTGGTTTGATTGGCTATTTCGATTTCCTGGCTGTCGTAACCGTAAAAGGTAAAAATCAGGGTTCCGCCTGTCGAAGGAACGCGAACCTGATAACGACCCTGGTCATCAGTGAATGCACCTACGGTGGTGCCTTTCAGTAAAACTGTTGCGCCTGAAAGCGCAGTTCCGTCCTCCGCAGCGGTAACCTTGCCGGAAACCAGCCGGTCCTGAGCCTGCACCTGCAACATCAGGAAAAAGGACATGATAAAAATAAACATTCGTAGTTTAAGACTCATAAGTAGATAGGTTAAAAGTGAATTATGGATGCCTCAGGCCTGGATAGTGCCCTTTGTGGCATATCCGGGGATAGCGTTCGTCATTGGGTTTAGTCTGGTTCTCTATCCTGCAATGTAGATATTTCTCAAAAAATAGTCATTTCCTGACCAATAATTCAGACAGACGACCTCCTGGGCCCTACGAAAGGGCATCATTTGCACATCAATGCAAACGCGTCACGACAAAACGCATGTTTTTACCGACCAAAGGATTTGGCCGGTACAATTGTGCATTTACTGACAGGAGTTACGAGATTATTTTGCGCCAGCTTCGATATGGTCGGTAAGATACCGGGTCAGAAGGTTGTAAAGATGCAGCGAAGTGCCCAGTCCTTCATTGATACTATGGGTGCGGTTGGGATAGGCCATCATATCAAAGGGGCGATTGGCGCGAATCAGTTCATTGATCAGCACTTCGGCGTTTTGGTAGTGCACATTATCATCGCCGGTGCCGTGTACCAGCAGAAGGTTTCCCTGAAGATATTTGGCAAAAGTAACCGGGGAGCCCAGTTTATACCCTTCCGGATTTTCGCCTAACAACCCCATATACCGCTCCTGATAGATACAGTCATACAGGCGCTGGTCGGCGACCGGAGCCACAGACATACCAGTATTGTACAGTCCCGGATAGCGAAACATCATATTCAGTGTCATGGAGCCACCGCCGCTCCATCCCCATATAGCCATTCTGTTTTTGTCCACCCAATCCCATTCGCCGATTTCGCGGGCAGCGTCTGCCTGATCATCGGAAGCGAGAATGCCTATTTGCCCATAAACAATTTTCCGCCAGTCGCGCCCCCGGAGAGAAGGTGTGCCCCGGTTGTCAATGGTCATCACCACATACCCTTGCTGCGTAAGCATAAGATGCCAGAGGTATCGGTTTCCGCCCCACGTATCTTTAGCTGTCTGCCCCCAGGGTTCGCCATACACATAAAACAACACCGGATATTTTTTCGAAGGATCAAAGTCGGGCGGCAACAGATAATACCCATCGAGGTCAACGCCATCACGCGTTCTGACCCTGAAAAACCGCAAATTTCCGGTTTTGAGAACCTCAAGTTTTTGCCGCAGATTTTCATTTGTCACAAGCACCTGAACAGTCTGGTGGTCGGGAAGGCTGACAAGTTCGGTAATCGGCGGCTCACCGATCGCTGACCATGAGTGAATGGCAAATTGCCCGTCTGGCGAGATTTCATAATTATGGCTACCGGGCTGGCTGGAGGGAGAAAGGCCTTCTGCGATTCCTGCGCCACTCAGCGGTGTCCGGAACAGGTATCTCTGGTTGGGGTTTTCGGGTGAGGCGATATAATAAAACCATTTTTCCTTTTCATTTACCCCCAGGATTTTTTCTACATCATAATCAGCCGGGGTGAGGCACTGAAGGTTTCCGGTCTGGAGCGAAACTTTCCACACATGACGCCAGCCGTCGCGCTCACTCAGCCAGAGAAAAGATTTTCCCTGTTCGGCCCATATCAGTTGATCCATCAGATCCACCCAGGCCGAATCTTTTTCAATAAACAGGTTTTTTACTTTACCCGAAGATATATCCCCAATCATCACCTGGTTGCGGTTTTGTTTTCGGTTGAGTTGCTGAAGGAGAATTTCGCCATTATTGATCCAGTCCATTCTGGCCAGGTAGTGGTTGCGGGGGTCGCCCGCCACATTCATCCAGGTGATATTACCTCCGGAAACAGGAACTACACCTATCTTCGATGCAGAATTTTGCTCCCCGACTTTGGGGTAAGGCATGGAATAGATATAAGGATACAGTGAATCCGTATTGTTGATCATCTGAAAATCTCTGACGCCCGAGGCATCCAGTTGCCAGAAAGCGATATTTGCACCGTCGGGGCTCCAGCGAAACCCGTCCTGCAGGGAAAGCTCTTCCTCATACGCCCAGTCAAACGTGCCGTTGATAATGGTCGCAGAGCCGTCGCGGGTCAATGGGGTAATGAATCCGGAGGAAATGGATTCTACGTAGATATTATTTTCCCTGACATAAGCGACACTGTTTCCGTCAGGTGAAAACTTGGCAAACATCAGGGTTGAAGGGGTTTCTCCGGCTGCCAGACGGGTCAGTTTCCGGGTATTGAGGTCAAGTACCCAGTAATCGCCGCGGGTATGATCGCGCCAGACCTTTACTGTATTGGTAAATATCAGCAATTTGGCCTTGTCGCCTGACCAATAGTAGTTACTTACATTGAGCGGCTCGCGGCTGCCTTCCGGAATAAGCCATCCGGCGGGAATTAAAACGGCACGTTTGCCGGTTTTGGACTGATAGCTGACGATATCTGTGCCACCTCTTTCCGTGACGGAAGGTTCAATGGTGGTAAAATACCTTCCATCTTCAAACCATTTGACAGGGCCAAAAAAATCGGGGGTAAATTCGCTGCCGGCAAATATTCTTTCAGTGGTGAGCAAAGAAGGGTCAATTTCCTGTGCAAAAACAAAAAGCGGCAGAAAGAGAAAAAAAACCAGAATTTGGCGCATGACAAACACGTTGATCAGTCAGTATTCAGTTGAAGATGTACAAAAATAGTTAAGCCTTCCGAACAATTGTTACGGAAGGCTCAAAACCAAAAAAAAAATCGTTTCTCAGGGGCGTGAGAATGGTTAATGGTTAATGGTTAATTCAACAAAGTATATTCGTATAGCTTGAGGTAGTACTCATAACATTCTTCCACGAGTGCTTCCAGGTGGAGGGGAATTTCCGCATTTTTTTGTTCGTAAGGCATAATCCCGGTTGAGTTATGTACCTGATCGTACCAGTATTTTCCCCAGACACCTTCCTGCTCCAATGTTCCCGACTGCCATTTGAGCATGGTTTCGGCAAAATCAATTCCCAGTTTATAGCAGATTTTTCTAAACTGGTTTTCGGGATTCATCCGGATATGTTTGGCATCAATTACCAGCGGAGTTTTGCCTTGCAAACGGAGTCTTTCAAACAATTCGTACTGCATTTTATAGGCAGTATCCAGCATCTCAGGATTGGGAATATAACGAAGAAGCGAGGGAATCGCTTCGCGGGGATTGCGGATGAGGAAAATATTTTCCAGTTCGTTGACAAACCCCAGGTCAAGGCCGACGAGGTGGTGGGGCATATCTTTGATAAAGAGCAGAGGCCGGTTGTGATCGCCCAGTATCCGCTCAGAAATCACCGAATCAGCCCGGGTATTCACTTTCGAAAGCACTTCTTCCCTGCCAGGATGGTTGGCACCTGTGCGTTTCAGGTAGTGGCCATACAAAGGTTCATCCAGCACTTTGGTATCTTCCCTTTGTGCGAAAGCATAAAGAAAAGCGGAGGAACCATTTCTCGGACCCGACCAGACACAGATACGTTTTGTGGTATTCATAGGCGCAACCATTAGGGAAAAACAGATTGAGAAAATGATAATACAATACAAATATAACCACAAGAAAGCAGACTGGTTAGGTGATAATTATCCAATTTTAATACTATTTTAGCAGGCAAATACCACATTCTTCAAATATGGGCTACAAAAATACGTATTATGAAGCCGATTTTTTTCCAAATTCCGCAATCACTTGGCGAATCTTTTAGTATTTCAACAGACGAAGGGCCATATTTTTTCACCCCTCTTCATTTTCATTATGCCTGCCAGCTAACCCTGATTATGCAAAGTACAGGTACACGAATTGTGGGCGACAATATTGAACGATTTGAGGAAGGCGATCTGGTACTTCTCGGCTCAAATATCCCCCATGTATTCCGCAATGACGCGCCCTACTATGAGCCGGATTCGCCTCTGCTGGCAAGAGCAATACACGTATTTTTTACGCCTGATTTTCCAGGTGAAAAATTCATGGCCCTACCGGAGTCTGCGGCCATCAACCAGTTGATCGTACAAGCCGGACGAGGGTTGAAAATCATCGGCAAAACCCGGTCGGCTATTGCAGAAAAAATCCTCCGGATGCAGGAAATCCACGGATTGCCGCGGCTCCTTGCCTTGCTGGAAATACTGGATATACTTTCCCGTTCGACCGAAATGGTATTTTTGTCGAGCAGAGTTTCCGACTCCTCAATGAAAAAATCAGACAGTGATAAAATCAATTCGGTCTTTGATTATGTCATGGAGCATTATCAGGGAGAAATCAGGCTGGATCAGGCAGCTTCGGTAGCCAACATGAGCCCGACGGCTTTTTGCAGATATTTTAAACGGAGCACACAAAAAACATTTTCCCAGTTTCTCAACGAAATTCGCATCGGCCATGCCTGCCGGCTGCTGCGGGAAAAAGACCATGCCATCGCCGATGTCGGCTTTTTGTGCGGATTCAACAACACCTCCAACTTCAACCGCCGCTTTAAAAACATCACCCGATATACGCCCAAAGAGTATCAGCGCAAACATTCTCTCCCATAAATAGCGATTCATTTTTAGTTATCTCCCCACAAAATATTAGATTGTCAGACAAAAGGAAATGTTATGTCTCCTGCAGCCATTGCTCCAAGCCTCCACGAAATTATCGTTGCACGCGCAAGACTCAGTTCATGGGTCAAAGAAACCCCGGTCGTCAGGTGGGATTCACTGACAAAAGAAAACCTGCTGAGCCGCGAAACCGAAGTATATTTTAAGCTGGAACTATTTCAGTATGGCGGTAGTTTTAAACCGCGCGGCGCGTTGCTGGTAATGATGAATCTGGATGAAGAAGCCCTGCAGAAGGGTGTGACAGCCGTCAGTGCCGGTAATCACGCCATTGCCGTCGGCTACGCCGCCAAAACGCTGGGGACACACGCCAAAGTGGTCATGCCCCGAAGTGCCAATCCGTTTCGCGTGGCGCGTTGCCGGGAGCTGGGCGCAGAGATTGTTTTTACAGACAACGTGAGTGAGGCTTTTCGCGAAGTAGAGCGAATCAAAAACGAGGAAGGCCGCACATTTGTACATCCGTTTGAAGGTCCGCTGACGGCCCTGGGCACGGCCACCGTCGGGCTGGAATATACCCGGCAGGTAGCAGGGCTGGAAGCAGCGATCATCCCCATCGGAGGTGGCGGGCTTGCTGCAGGAATGGCGGCAGCCATCCGGCTGTCAAACCCCAACTGCAGGATATTTGGCGTTGAGCCTACCGGTGCAGATACGATGTACCGCAGTTTTCAATCAGGCAAAACGGAGTCAATCCCATCGGTAAATACAATCGCCGACAGCCTGGGCGCGCCATTTTCGATGCCTTACAGCATGGATTTGTGCCGGCAGAACCTGGAGAAGATCGTCCTCGTCGAAGACGAGGCGCTGAGGCAATCGATGCGAATCATGTTTGATGAGCTTAAACTCGTCGCCGAACCCGCCGCTGCCGCCGGACTGGCGGCCCTCATGGGGCCTTTGCGGGAAGAACTCAAAGGCAAAAAAGTCGGACTCATTACCTGCGGCTCCAATATTGATCTTGAAACTTTCTACCAACTTATAAAACAATGAAAAGGAGAATCTTTGTAAAAAAAGCTGCTGCCGCTTCCGTGGCCGGACTCAGCGCCGCTTCACTCGTAGCGGCTGATCCCCAAAAGAAAAAAAAGGAATCCGTTTACCATGAACTTCGCGTCTATCATATCAATTACGGGCGCAGCCAGAAAGTGCTGACCGACTACCTGAAAGATGCCCTGATGCCCGCGGCAACCCGACTGGGCATGAAGAAGATCGGCGTCTTTTCGGAAATGACCGGCCCCCAGCCTACCAGAATTTACGTTCTCCTCACCTACCCTTCCCTTCAGGCATTTTCCTCCTTCAACGAAACCCTGGCGGCAGACAAAACCTATCAGGAAGCCTGCGCCCCCTATCTGAAAGTCGGTTCAGACAAAGCCATTTTCAGCCACTATCAATCAAGTCTGATGGAAGCGTTTGAATCGGTACCCGATCTGGAAATCCCGGAAGCTGCCGCGACAAAAGGAGCCCGTATTTTCGAACTGCGCACCTATCTCAGCCACAACGAAGACGCCCACAGGCGCAAAGTTATGATGTTTGACAAAGGGGAAACCGCCTTGTTCAGAAAAGTGAAAATGAACCCTGTATTTTTTGGAAAAACCCTGATCGGCGACAATATGCCCAACCTCACGTATATGCTCACATTTAAGGACATGGCCGAAAGGGATGCCAACTGGAATGATTTTATCTCCAGCGAAGAATGGAACACCATGAAAAATCTCCCGGAATATGCCGATACCGTCGCCAATATCCACCGAACTTTCCTCGTTCCTATGGATATCAGCGGGGTGTAGTCCCGTAAAAAGAAGTTAACATGTTGATCAGATTTCGCATAATTCCTGCAAACGCGCAAAGCCGCAAAGAACCAAACTGGCTGAAAATCATATCCGGGGGTGTATTCTGCCACCCGGTATCTTTTTCTCTGCTCCTGATCCTTTGGATTTCCGGCTCACTGTCTGCCCAGACGCAGCGGGGCGCTGGCTTGCTGATGGATGACGAACAATACGAAGCCCTGCCTGTGGCAGCGTTATCTGATGATGCCGGCCACAGGATGGCCCCATCGGTCTCCCTGAAAGCCTATTCGCCCATACCTCAGGACCAGGGCAGATACAACAACTGCGTGGGCTGGGCTACGGCTTACGCAGCCCGTACGATAATGGAAGCGCAGAAAGAGGGATGGACCAATCAGGGTTTTATTACGGCAAATGCATTTTCGCCCGGGTTTGTATATAAACTGATCAGCCCAGATGCTTCGTGCTATTCGCCTACAGCCATAGACGAAGCGCTGAAAGTCATGGCACAGACCGGAACCGTCAAATATTCTGATCTCAATGACGCCTGCCCTGGTCAGATTTCTTCGGGGCTGATGAAAGATGCGGCACAATACAAAATCAAGGGCTATAAACGACTATTCTACCTGAAAGACAGTCCGGAGACCAAACTCGAATCGGTCAGGCAAAATATCGCTGCGGGCGTACCTGTAGTCATCGGATTTCGTTGTCCGCCTTCTTTTGAAAAGGCTGACGGACAGGCGGTATGGAACCCTGGCGAATCGCCTGAAACGCGAAATTATTTTGGCCATGCCATGTGTGTCATCGGGTATGACAACCGGAAATATGGAGGCGCGTTTGAGATACAAAACAGTTGGGGCACGAGATGGGGGGATAATGGATACATCTGGGTGAGGTATGACGATTTTGCCGCTTTTGCCAAATACGCCTATATCATTGAAACCTACACCACCAGAGTTCCGGCAGCCGCCAACCCGCCCCAGACAACAGCGACGCCGGGTACACACGCAAGGGCCGTAAACCCGGAGCCTTCCGGAGCCGCAATGTATGGTAAACTCACATTTAATGAATCAGGAGGGGAGGAAATGGACATTCGGCTTTACGGCAATCACTACCGTTTTCGCAAATCCTATCCGGGAGGCACGCCTTACAAACTCAACATTGAGGGCTCGCAGGGGTTTGTTTATGTTTTTGATTTCGACCCAAACCGGCAGGTGCGTCAGATTTTCCCCGGTCTCAGGGATCAGTCGGCGCAGATTGGCGTCAGAGGGAAAACCATATACTTACCCTCAAACGGCGAAAAACTCCAGGTCAACCAAAGTCTGGGAGAGGAATATCTGGCGATATTATTCAGCAAAAAGCCGCTCAATTCCTTCCAGCTTGCCGAACAGTTACAACAGGCACCCGGCAGCATTTTCCAGCGTGTGGAGCAGGTATTGGGAGAGCAAAAACTATCGGCAAGGGAAATCAGTTATCAAAGTGCAACCGCTTCTTTCAGCGGGGTAAAGAGTGATAAATCTGTGGCAGTTTTGATTGTGCAGTTAAAAAGGAAGTAGCTATTTTCCGGTTATCTATGTATGTGTATTGGATCATATTGGGGCTGGCTTTCGCATCGGGTGTAGTGTTATTAATCTGGCTGGGCCCACGTCCGGCAGTACCCCTTTACCGGATGGAAATTCCTGCTGTTCCGGGCGATCTTCGGGAACTGGAGGCGTATATTCACGAAACCGAACAGAAAACCCCCTTTCTGAAGCCAGACAACGAGGCGAGGATCATCTGGGCGGAGGGAAATAAATACAGGAAAACCCCGTATAGTCTGGTTTTTCTTCACGGCTTTTCGGCCAGTTACAAAGAGATTGACCCCATTCACAAAGAGTTTGGCCAAAGGTATGGCTGCAATGTATATCTGAGCAGGCTACATTCTCACGGGGTGGACTCCCCCGAACCCATGCTCGATTTTACCCCGGAAGCTTTTATGGATTCGGGTCTGTTTGCGCTTGCGGTGGGACAGAAAATCGGAGAAAAAGTCATTTTAATTACGGCTTCCACAGGTTCGACCATTGGCATATACATGGCGGCGCATTTCCCAGAAATTGCGGGACTGATCTGCTATTCGCCCAATATAGATCTCTACTCCAATATGACCCGGCTTTTGACTGCACCCTGGGGGCTGCAACTGGCGCGGCTGATATTCAGGGGAAATTACAGAAACCGGGAAATCGAAGGACCGGGAAGAGCCTATTGGATTGCCCGGCACAGAATCGAGGCACTGATCGCCCTCAAAAATCTGATCCGGTCCACCATGAAGCCAGGGACCTTCCGAAAGGTAACCCAGCCGTTTTTTATGGCCTATTATTATAAAAACCGGAAAATGCAGGACAAGACCGTATCGGTACACAAGATGCTGCGGATGTTCAGACTGTTGGGAACCGAAGCTGAATCCAAGCGAAAAATCAGCCTGCCCAAAGCCGGGGTACAGCTACAGTCAGGGAGTCCGTTTACCTCGACGCGCTACCGCCCGGCTAAAAGCAGGGAACCTTCCGCTTTGCGGAAAGTGCTACGGGAGCTAGGCCGCAGGAGACCCTGGCAGGGCATGGCGGGGTGATTGCCGCTATTCCCGCTATCAAAATTGTTCCCAAACCAGACCGTGGCAAAACCTTTGTACAAACCGACCCCTATGGCATGCCATTCTTCTTCCCATATACCACTGTTGATAATTACTTCATGGTGCCCGGAGTTTGACTAACTCTCTGCGTCATGGAACAATCGTTCAAGCCGGAAAATAAAAAAATGAGGTTACACTCCTGCGACTTTTATTGGGCTTTCTAGGCTCGAACCAGGGACCACCTGATTATGAGTCAGGTGCTCTAACCGACTGAGCTATAGGCCCTGCGAAGAATCGCGTTGCAAATATAAGACCGATGGTTTCACATTTCCAATTTAGTACGGGGGAATTGTTGATTTTGTTTGCAATTTTGTGATATGACACTTAACGACGCATTTCAGGAATTTTGCCATAAGGTAGGCTATCAGGAACCCGACGTGCTCGAAAAAGCATTTGCCAACCGTTTTTTCCCGGCAGAAACCTCATTGGAGATCGCCGATCCTACGGTCATTCAATATATCAATCAAACCCTTGTGCCTCATAAAGTTGCCGTTTTTGAAGCGGGAATAAAAATAGTCGGCGCATGTGTCGGTTCCATTTCAAGAGAGACCCTTTACCAGTACGCTGTTCACGATTTGTCCAAGTTTTCGCCTGAAGAGCTCAATACCTACGCCCACTATTTCTCAGATAAGGAAAAAGCGGCTGCCATGAAAAAAGTTTTTCCAGCGGCCTGGCATCACCATAAAACGCACAACGAACACCACCCCGAGCACTGGCTTTCGGTTGACCGGAGGGGAAAAGTCACCCCGCTCCCCATGCCGGAGCGATTTGTGATGGAAATGGTCGCAGACTGGGAAGGCGCTTCCATCGTGTATGGAGGCGGAATGGAAACCTGGATGGAAGACAATCTTCCCCTGATACTTTTTCACCCCCAGACCAGAGAAACCCTGAATAAAGTGCTTGAAAAATGTGGATATCAGGTGCGGTGCTGAGGCAAATCCCGTAGTCTGAAAACCGGCATAAAGTTTATATTTGTCCCAAAAACCGCCTATGATCATTACTGGTACATTTCTCGACGAAATCAGCCACGACATTCCCCACCAGAACTGGGGAGAAAAAGAATGGGAAGCCGATTTCCTGGCTATGAAAGCTGTAGGAATCCAGACGGTTATTCTCATCCGGTGTGGATATAAACGATGGACCACCTATCCTTCCGAAATTCTGACAGCACGCGAGAACTGTTACCGCCCTCCGGTTGACCTTGTGGATCTGTTTTTACGTCTCAGCGACCGGTACGAGATGGATTTTTATTTTGGTCTGTATGATTCGGGAAAATACTGGACCAGTGGCCGCTATATGGAAGAAGTGGATATCAACCGGGCCGTGATAGATGAGGTATGGCAAAAATATGGGCACCACCGTTCGTGGAAGGGGTGGTATATCTCTCAGGAGGTAAGTCGCCGGGTGGGTTCTATTATCGATACATATAGCTTACTGGGAAAACACTGCAAATCAGTTTCGGGAAACCTGAGCACACTAATTTCGCCCTATATTGACGGAAAAAAAGCAATCATGTCTTACGAATCCGTATTGAGCAAGGAAGATGCCGTTTCCCTGGCCCAGCATGAAAAGGAGTGGGATGAAATCCTTTCAGGACTGAAAAACGCAGTTGATATTGTGGCATTTCAGGATGGGCATGTAGATTTCCACGAACTTACAGACTATCTGAAAGTCAACAAAGCCCTTGCCGACAAACACGGGCTGCGTTCATGGACCAATGCAGAATCGTTTGACCGGGATATGCCGATCAAGTTTTTGCCGATCAAGTGGGAGAAGTTGAAACTGAAACTCGAAGCAGCGGAGGCAGCGGGAGTGGAAAAAGCAATTACTTTTGAATTTTCTCATTTTATGAGCCCCAATTCAGCCTATCCGCAGGCACACCACCTGTACAACCGGTACAGGGAATGGATGGCGGAAAGGTGATTAAAGCCGGATAATTACAAACTTTTGATGAGAGAGTTCATGAAGTAAAAAGTTATAAATAATTCGGTGTTTATTATTTTCCGTATCTTCATTAGTGCCGGTAAAACAGGAAAAGCTGAAATTTTTTTTCTCAAGTGTAAGGCGATGCACACGCTTGTGAGATGCTTTTTCGCCGATGAGTTGATACAGGATTCTATAATTTCGGTGCAACAGTCGGTCCGTCTCTCTGACAAATTTTGCAGTCCTTGCTCTGAGCATCGTGTGATATTGGTTTTTACAATTTGTATCGCAGAAGATTTTATTGGCTCTGCCAAAAACGCTTTCCCGGCAATGGGGACAATAACGAGTTGTGGAATTCATGGTTAAAAATATTAGGTTCCGAAGGTAGGAATTGTATGAAAATCACCAATGGAAAAAATAATCCAAAAGTAACATTGGGTCAGTGGGAAAACAGTGATAGAAACCCTGTGGCAAGCTGGATTGAAACTAATTTTTGAACAATTCGCAGTTAACAGGAGTAACTATGGGTTCCTCCGTTGGAATCCGATCCTTGAGGGATTCTTCGATTCCAATCCGTTGGAATCCGATCCTTGAGGGATTCTTCGATTCCAAACCGTTGCAAACCGATCCTTGAGGGATTCTTCGATTCCAAACCGTTGCAAACCGATCCTTGAGGGATTCTTCGATTCCAAACCGTTGCAAACCGTTGCAAACCGTTGCAAACCGTTGCAAACCGTTGCAAACCGTTGCAAACCGTTGCAAACCGTTGCAAACCGTTACAAACCGTTGCAAACCGTTGCAAACCGTTACAAACCGTTGCAAACCGTTGCAAACCGTTGCAAACCGTTGCAAACCGTTGCAAACCGTTACAAACCGTTACAAACCGTTGCAAACCGTTGGAATCCGATCCTTGAGGGATTCTTCGATTCCAAACCGTTGCAAACCGATCCTTTAGGAATCTTCGATTCCGAACCCTCCGGGATTCTTCAACCTCAAGTCAGGAAAACCAACCGATCACCCCGCTGCTGAAAAGCAGAACAAAATTTTTGTAAATTTCAACCCACAACTTTTTCTACCCCTACCCCATGACTTACCACATCCTCAACGGCGACGCACTTACACCTCAAATCCGCAGTACCACACTATCCGGCGAATTTATCGTATGCCGTGAATGTATGGTCGAAGGCGACCTCACAGGTGCCAATACAGAAGAACTGCTCCAAAGCCGTGCGGCTTATATTGCCGCTACCTACAGTGATTCGGAGGCAACCTATTTCCAGGATGTCGTCCCGCAATTTGAAAAAATTCGCGCTATCCCACCTCATTCGGCGGTATGTCTCTGGTTTGAAGACGATTTATTCTGCCAGGCCAATATGTGGTTTGTACTTTCCCTGCTTCCCGCCAACCAAAATCTTCAGGTGTGGCGGATTTTTCCGGTTGCAATGGAAGGAGAAAATAAATGGAAAGGATTTGGCTGGTCTGACTGCCGGAGACTGGAACAAGCTTTCGGGGAAAAAATTCTATTTGCCCAATCGGATATAGAATTGGGAAAAAACCTATGGGAAGCGTACCGGGCCAGTGATTTTCGGCGTCTCACAACCCTTTCCACTACCCTTTCGCCCTGCTTCCGGGATCTGAATGCTGTCTGTCAGGCTCATATCGACCGGTTTCCGCCCGAAAAAAGCCGCCCGAAAAAAGTTTTAACCGAAATTATCTCCAGCGGAATCACGCAGTTTGCACCCGCATTCAGGCTTTTTTCTGAAAAGGAAGGAATTTACGGCTTTGGTGATTTGCAGGTTAAAAGAATTTTTGACGAAATTATATCGGACCGGAATTTGTAATGCTGAAAACGAAAAAAGCGCTATTCAGAAAATTTCACCAACTTTTTTTTGAGAAGGCAGGAAATAAAACATATATTATTTTTTTTAATGTTTTACCCTGTTAACAAATCTCAGATGAAACAAGTTAACTCACTTCTGGCGCTTTGCTTCCTCCTGATTCCGGTGCTTACATTTGCACAGCCGCAACGTTCCTGTAACACCATGGATTATCTCGAAATTCAACTTCAGGAAAACCCCGGCATGGAAGTCCAAATGACACGTATTGAGCAGTTTACACAAAACTACATCAACAACCTCAATGACAATCAACGTGCCGTAATCACCATCCCTACGGTTGTTCATGTTGTTTACCGCACTTCCTCTCAAAACGTAAGTACAGCTCAGATTCAATCCCAGATTGATGTGCTCAACGCCGACTTCCGCACAAAAAGCACCAGTTGGCCTGTCGGAGCAGATGCTGAAATCGAATTCTGCCTCGCATCTGTGGATCCCAATGGAAATCCCACTTCCGGCATCACCCGTACTGCTACCAACAAACGCTCTTTTAGCTACTCCAATGATGGGGTAAAATTTAACAGCATGGGTGGCCACGACGCATGGCCTGCGTCGGATTACCTCAACCTATGGGTTTGCGATCTGGGCAGCGGACTCCTCGGTTACGCTCAGTTCCCGGGTGGAAACCCGGCTACCGACGGCGTTGTGATCGACTATGCATATTTTGGAACCATCGGAACGGCGACCCAGCCCTTCCACCTGGGCCGCACGGCCACTCATGAAGTAGGCCACTGGCTCAATCTCCGCCACATCTGGGGAGACGGAGGATGTAGTGTGGATGATTTTGTCTCTGATACTCCGGTTTCTGATGCGCCCAACTACGGCTGCCCCAACGGGCATATTTCGTGCTCTACGCTCGATATGATCGAAAACTATATGGACTATACCGATGATGCCTGTATGGATATTTTTACCGCCGGACAAAAGGCGCGTATGCAGGCTGCACTGGCAGGCCCCAGAAGCAGCCTGGCTACTTCCAACGGTTGCGGAACAGCCAGCGGACCAACCTGCAGTGATGGTATCCAGAATGGAAATGAAACCGGCATTGACTGTGGCGGAAGTTGTGATCCCTGTTCCGGCGGTAATACCTGCGATGCCCCCGTGGTGAGCGCATCTGCCGGTAAAAAGAAAATTACCCTTTCATGGGGCACCGCAACCGGAGCTAATAGCTATACTGCTTACCTCGGCCCGGTAGGAGGCCCTTACAGTTCAAAAACTACTACAGGTACCTCCACCTCCTTTACAGGGCTATCTTCCGGCGCTACGTATGAATATTATGTAGAATCTGATTGCGGAAGCAACGGCACTGCATCCTCACCGCTTCAAACTGCCTCACCCAACCGTATCCTACCGGGAACAGATCCGGTAACTGTCTATCCGGTTCCTGCACAGGATTACCTGGTGGTAGAATTTGGTGCTGTAGAAAATGACGAAGTGGATGTAATACTGATGGATATCGTGGGCAAAGTTGTGTACACAAACCGAAATGTCAATACCAACGGCGATTATCTCGAAATTAACCTCAATAAACTCGACAGCGGTGTCTATTTCCTGAAAGTGCAGGACGGAGCCGATCAGTCATATATGCAAAAGATTGTGATTACGAAGTAAGTTTACTTCTAAAGAAACAAACCTGCTACTTCAAGACCTTTGTTTTGAGTAGCAGGTTTTTTTTTCGCTAAGTTTTGCTTTCGTCCTTGCTCACATAACTTTTGTATTGGTAGAATACAGATATCGGATTGTCCTGATTTATCCCTTCCACTTTCTTCTTTAAATTATTGATCATATGTCGGATCGCGCCTGTGTTGATTTTGTAGCGCTCCAGTCCTACATAAAAATGATAGAGATTGTCGTTAAAAGTCATCTTCCAGAAAATACATACCCGAAAGCATATCCCGATAGGCTCGGCCTTCCCGGTGTAGCTGTAAGGCAGAATGAAAATAATGAAGAGCCATTTCGTAGTGATATTTTATGTCCAGATAATACAGAAAATCTCTTCCCAGCAGCCGCTCAAGTTTCTGAAAAATCGATTTCTCTCATCTTTTTTGTCTCCCTGAATACGAAGAATGGTTCTGTAATAAGAACTCCAGGTCGCAAGCCGGTAGTGCGAAAAACCCAGATACGAATAACTGGTCATATAATTGATCCCATATAAATTCAGGTTCTGAATCAACTCCGCCAGATGGAACAATGAGTCTGTGATCAGGTACTCCAGAATGTCCTTGTGATCCTTGATTTCCGGGGTAAAATCAGGATGATTACCAAAGGTAGCTTTAATTTTTTCGACTGAGGGTATCTTGTTTTGCCCGATATATTCATTAAGCGCTCCTTCGTAAGAAATTTCAACCTGCTTCTTTTCCCGCTTTTTTTCGGCAAACGCCTCCTCAAACCGGATAAGCAAATCCTCAAATCCCCACACTTTCAGATAAAGCCGGTTGAGATCAGCTTTGTATTTGTGTTCCATGATCTTCAGAAACCGCGAACTGGCAGTAGTGTGGGGCGAATAAAATACAAAATCCTGTTTAAGGTCAAGTCTTGTAAAACTCAGATAATGATCCTCTTCAACAGACTGATTGTTCTTTTTTCCATTTTCCCAATTAATACGGGTAAGTTTCAACTGAATATCACTTACCAGCATAACCGTCTCCCAGGTTTCGGTTCCCGTCGAAACATTATTGATGAGTGATTGTGCGTCGCGCAACTCCATTACACGCTCCAATGCAAATACATCTTTGTATTTCAGTACCTGCGGGCGATTGGCGGCTTTGTTTTCCCAGGTGATTGCTTTAATGATCTCAATCGCAATTTTTTCTTTGATGAATGGAATAAATCCTTCCCAGTTGATAAGTTTGTTTACCTCCTCCCGATTTTTTGAGTATCCTGCCAGAAAGTCTTTCAGCAGATACAACACTTTTTTATACTGAAAAGCATAACTGTAAATCTGGCTGGCCTTGAGGAAAAACTGGGCCGACAGGCGGTAACAAAACAATACCATATCCAGACTATAAATGCTTTCTGAATGATCGGCTATTTGTCGATAAGCGCTAATCCAACTGCGAATCGGGGGTTTATCCGGAGAATCTTTATCCTGATTTTTTTTCTTGAAAATTTCCCGCTCTTCAAACAACAGCTTAAATATCTCTTTACCGGGTGCACGGTTGTTTTTCTGCGAAACAAAGGTCAACAGCGAATCGCCGATTTTGGAAAAGATATTTCCCAGGTCGTTGGAGTGGTTTGCACTGATGGGCCGGGCAATTTCATCGGAAAGAAGAATGAATATATCCAGCAAATAATGATTCTGCGGACTCCCGTCCTTCAACAACAGTCCGTCGAATATGGTAGATGTTCTTTTACTTTTTTGTTGTGTCTTATTTTCTGAATGATCTTCCGAATGCACTTCTTTGATTAGCTTCCTTACCGGGGCCAGTTCCTGGTCAAACCGCAAAAGAAGCCAGCGCTGACATTCGCGGTAATATACATACGCGCTGAGGGAAGGGTTAAAATCATATTCTTCTAATCCACCCAGTTCCTTCAGATATTCGTGAAATAGGTTGTAAGTCGCTTTTTCAGCATTCGAATTGACGGAAATCAACCTTTCTGCTATCACTTTTCTCCGAAATTTCCGGTCAAATTCCTGAAACCCCAGGACGGTGGACGGGAAGTTTTTATTTTTGAAAAACAACAGGCTCCCCACATTGCTGTAATAATTGGCAACCAACGTATTTTTCAGCTCAGGCATGAATACGGAAACATTCTTTTCCAACTTTCGTGAACCCGGCGGCCGGTTCTGATTGGGGTTAACTCCCAAAAAATTCATTAATGCGGCTTCATATTTTTTCAGATCGGTATCTGTAAGTCCATCTGTCCCCATTTTTTCCAATACCTCCAAAATCGCCATATAGGACTGGTTTAATAGCCTGAATCCCCGGAATCCGTTATCCGCCGAAATTTCGCTCTCCTCTTTTAGTTCCAGCATTTTATCCCACAACTGATCCTTGCGCTGGGAATGATTAGCGAAAAAAACTGGCAATTTTTCGATGATTTCCCGGTACACGGTGAATGCAGATTCGTAGGAATGAATTTTTTCCAGGGTTAGCCCGAGTTTGAGTTTGTTGGTGATCATCAGGATGACCTGATGTTCGGTAAGTTGGTGGATGTCAATTGCCCGCAGATGCTGAATAGCGTCGGAATACTGAATAATCGCCTCGTCAAATTCTTTGTCGTAATAATGCAGGTCTCCCAAAATGCCGTGCACAAAACCGATAGAATGTACAAAACCGCTTTTCCCTTCATAACGGGTATAATTTGCATGTGATTTTCTCAGATCCTTGAGTTTTTTGTAATAATGCCGCTTGATCATCAGCGATTCATCGAGCGTAAAGTTAAACGCCGCAAGACTCAGGTCTGAGATTTTGGAAACGCATTTTATTTCATTGGCGTTTTTGTTAAAAAACTTGAAGTGAAATAACCCACCCGTAGTCGTGCGGATATAGGTGTTGGAATAATGTTCCAGCAATTCGCTGATAAATGCCCTGAGCTGCGGGGCCTTGTTGATGGTGATCAGTTCGGGGATGAGTTCCAGATTCCGCCACGAAAATCCAAACGGATGAAACTTAAAAATATGGTCAATAATATAGGCGGTGGAAAACAGCAGTTTGTCTCCCCAGATTTTCTGGTGGCGGCTGTGGGTGATAATATAAGGCCGAAACATCACGGAGGTCAGCCCGATTACATATTGATCTGTCGCAGAAAAGTGAAGATATAACGGCTTTTTCTTTTCACGCTCAGACACCGGGTTGGTTTCCCTTATTTTTACCAGTTGGATATAGGGATTTTGAGTAAAAGCATCATTCTCCGGGACGATATAATCCTCAAACAGGTCGGTCAGTTTTTTAGGCGTGCCATTGCTGCGATAGGTCAGATAAATGATAAAATTCTGCAAAAGGTAAATTATCCGGTAAATCTCTTCTCTGTTGGAAGGTTCAGAAAGCAGGGTTCCGGGAATATCTTGTCTTTTTTTAAGGGAAGCTGACAGATATTGATAATACCTCCTCAGATTATACACCTCTGCTTCATTCTGCCACGAAACACCTTCGCTATCTGTTTGGTCCAGACTCATAAGGTGGCTGTGCGGGATTAGCAATTTGCAGAGATAAGTTTCGGTCATCCGCGTGAGGCCCGAGCCGTGTTTGCTAATTCCATCTTTTAAAAAACTCTCCACATACAATACATCATGAAAAATACTGCTGTAAAATGAATCCCGATCAGCAATATCGGCCAGGGAGGCATCGTACATTTCCCGCCCGCCGATAAAAATAAATTTGGCGCGCGCCTTATTGAGGAAGTTTTTGAGGTTGGCCAAAAGCGCTGCTACCGTTTCTTTGCGTTTTCGTATTTTATCTGTACTGCTTTTGGTTTCAGGCAAATCGTAATTGGGGTCTTCTGATTCCTTTTCGCTGATGGTAAATTTGGAATTGGGCTCAATTTTGTCCAGTTCGTCGAAAACGAAAATGAATTCCGGAATGTCCAGCCCAAACGGTTTTTCGGGTCTGAGTTCTTCTATTTTTTCGAGAATACGAATCAGTTGCCATTCCATTTCCTTGGGCCCGGCAACCGGAAAAAATTTGTCCAGACTCCGGTTAATAAATAATCTCCCATTTCCCGTCTCATCGTTATTTTCTCCGGATGAAAGCCGAACTTCTGCAAATATCCTTTCATCGAGGTCCTTCAGTGCCTTGATGATACGCCCCGGTTTGCTGGTTTCGTCCTCCAGGATGGATTTATCCACAGAAGGGTTTTCTCGCAACAAATACTCCATCTCGACCCGCAAATGCCGGCATATATACCGAAATACATGTGTCTCATTCAGGTCATCCTGTGCCAGACTGATTTCTATGGGTTTTAATACCGGCACAGGCCCGGCCTTTCTGTCCACATTAATTTCCTTTATCACCTTTCGTACAAGGCTGGTTTTGCCCATACCCCGAAAACCCGTTACCAGATAGGCCCCCGATTTGGTTTGGGAGTTTTCCAGAATCATACGCAGATGGCTTGAAAGCTTCTGCCTTCCGATAAAACGGATATCGTTTTTCCCTTCGTCCATAGCGTATGGACTGTGAAAAAACTGATAATCTTCCAACTGAAGATACACTTCTTTGGTATGGATGATATACCGGGTCTGTAAAGGATTGTCAATCTGGGAATCAGGCATCGTTTAGGAAAATGATTACATAACCGCACCAACACATTTTGTGCAAGCGAATATTTGACAGGGAGGTTTATTTGGTAAGATAGAATTAAATTTGGGTTTACCAAAATCTACCCTTACAGCGTTTCAAATCCATTCCCCTAAAAAACAAAGGCCACCCCTTGCGGAATGGCCTTTGTCAACTTTACGAAAAAAAATTTTAACGCTTTATCCAAATCTTCTTATTAGCTGTTCCAAAACTTCCTGTCATCTGAATAAAATAGACTCCTTCGGGCAAAAAACTCAGATCCCAGGTAAGCTCTTTCCTGTGTCCTTCCTCCACAAATACCTGATTTCCAAGCACATCCGACAATACCCATTCTCCCCAGATCGCCTTCTCCATATTTACACGTAACTGACCACCGGTAGGGTTGGGATAAACCTGCCAGTTTATCTCCGGCGCCACATCTGTTATTTTTGTCTGGGGATCGGTAGTAACTACCGTCGAATCATTGCTTACCCCCAGCGTCAAGGTTTCCTGCGAAAAGCTTTGCGCACTCAGCCGAGAAACCGTCAATTTAAACTTCTCATTTACTTCATTTTTACCGCCGAGATCGTCTATCATAATGATACTCATAGAGACAATTCGCCCATATCCTGTCTGATCGGTCTGATCAATTCTCGTCAGTCCGATGTCAAGGACTTCTCCTCCTCCATATGCACGCCACATGGCCAGCATATCGTTTCCCTGCGTGCCCACCCAGCTTGTATCGATCGTTACCCGCAAACTGGCCGGGTCAACCAGTGTAGTATCAAAGTTGAGGCTAAAGGCAATTCCATACAGGCTGTCCACTGGTTCATCAGACGTTCCCAGTAATATGTTGATATGCATGGTATCTCCGGCCTGCAGGGAATCTTCTTCAATATCAAGCAAAAGATCTGTGCCCGAAAGAATATCCTCCGTCGTTTTATTGTGTGAAAAACCATAATTCAGGTTGACGGGAAGAGTGTCGCCCGCAGCAATCGCCCCATCGCCATCTCCATCGGCGTGTTTGAAGTTCAGACCGGAAATAAACTGTCCTGACCAGTTGGTGGCAGCCTGAGGCGTCCATGTTATGGTCGGGTTGGTTCGCGCCGGCCCGGTGCTTCCATAGGCGATACCTATCGGCAAAAGGTCAAAGACATCCACCACGCCGTCATAATTGGCATCGCCCGGCCAGACGCTGTCAATCACCGCCAGTACATTATTAAAGGGCATATGGAATCCTTCGCTGATTTGCCAGGTTCCGGCAGCAGCCTCCGCGATAAATGGTTCTCCTAGTGTATAATCCAGTGAAAAAGACCCCACAGAAACAGAATTACCTTCGCTGGCAAGAACGTCTTTCGGAACATCTATCTGCGATATGAGATCATCTCCGAGCAGAAGAATAAGGAGCAGTGCCAGGCTGTGTTGCAGGACGGCTTTATAATTAGCTTTTTTCATGATCCTGTCTTTATTTCATCTTTTCTCTCACAACTTCAAAACCTTCATATCCACGGCGGACGCATTTTACCTCCCAGTCAAATTCATAAGCGCCTTCACCCTTCAGCAGTTCTGTTACCTCAAATCCCTTCGCATCTTTTCTTACAACTGCCAGCCCACGCGATTCGCCCGAAAGCGGGGTAACCATCACGGTCATTCCGGTTTCAGCGGCGATAAGCTGAAAATGCTCAGGAAAGGAGACTGTCGCTTTACCAGCCACTAGCCGGGCTGTACCGCGGAGGTAGGCCGCCGCTTCCGGGCCTTCAAGTGAAGCATACCATATCTCCTGGTCGGGATCGGTTGGATGCGTAATTCTGAAGTTTTTAGAATCGCCAAACACTTCTCCCTGCCCCAAACCATTGATAATAATACCTGCTTTGAGGGTATTGGCATTGTCATATACATGTACAAATCCATTGTCACTACTTATCCCCATTTCCACTCTTGTTTGTCCGGTCAAATTGCTGACCGAAACATTGCCGCCATTGTAGGTAATATTCTGCCCGCTGGTTGTCCAGAAACTGGTTGTAGCGTCAGTTGAAGGAGCCCATTGTGTGCCATTCCATTTCAATACCTGACCTGTTGAAGGAGTGAGATTGGTAATGGGAAATCCATTCAGACCAGAAACAATAGGGTTGGGAAATGTTCCGGAAAGATCACCCCCTGCGGCAGAACCAACCGTAATATCATCGCTTCCATTTAGGTCTCCTGTGTTGGTAATGATGTTTCCAGATATACTAATACCCGCACCACCGGAATAAACCGGCAAACCCACTGATCCGCCGCCATTACTTAGAGTAAGGTTGCTTCCGGCAAAACTCAGGGTCTGGATTTCATTGGTGGGATCGCTGTCGGCATCGTTAATATTGTCCTGGGAAGGTATCCATTGGCCACTCACAAACTTCAGCACCATGCCATTTGCTTGTCCGGTAGTATTCACGTCAGAAAGGTCTCCGAGGGACATATTCACCGCCTTGCCTGAGGTCTGTGAAAACTGCGCATAAGGCACACTCTGTATGCTGCGAATACTAAACAAAGCATACCCTCCGGAACCGGTAGTATCAATTTCCACTTCCATAGAATAATTTCCCAGACTCCAGTCTATAGAAGAAAAAGTTCCGGTTACCGGGGTGCCGCCCCCTATTATATGCGTGGCAATACCATGCGGGCTGGTTTGCGCTACAATCGTCTCCTGATAAACAGGCAATCCTGCCTGAGAAATGGTGAAACGCAAGGGAACCGACTGAGACGCCAATACAGCCCCGTTAACATTGATCTGAGCCTGGTAATTGACACCCTGGGGAGTCTGAGCAAAACCAATGGCTGGTAGCAGAAATAAGATTACTGCGAATAATGATAAACTATAATTCCGTTTCATATATCAATTCTTACAGATTTAAGCTCTGAATACATGGCCAATTTAATACGCCTTCCTGCACAGAAAGACAACAACTTTTTATAGTTCTGAAGTCGGGAAATGATATTACAACCAACAAAAAATCACTAAAACATTAAAAACAATGATTTTTCCGTATTTTTTTTTAATATTCTGAATACAATTCATTTTTCGCATGTCCAGATTAGCCGATTTTATCACTAAACTGTCTTCTTCACAGCATCTCCGCTTTCGTTCTTATCTCGATTCACCCTATTTTACCCCTGATAAACGATTGTTGCAATTATATGATCTGCTGAAAAACCAGCCGCCGGAAGTTTGGGATAAACGGCAGTTGTTTGAAGCAATTTTTCCGGAAGAAGATTTTCACCCGGACCGGATCAACAACTTTTTCTCCTACCTCACCCGTGCCGCAGAAAATTTTTTAGGTCAGGAAGCGTGGGAACAACACCCCTTTTACCCTGCCTATTTCAAACTACAGGGTGCAAGGCAGATGGGACTTAACCGAAGTTTTGGATACCAACTCAGGCGACTTGACTCGACGGCAACCAGCAGCGATGATTATTTCCGCCAATACCTTATTTCTGACGAGTCAGATATGTTTTTCATGCAGAAAGCCAGCAGGGAAAAAGATCAGAGTCTGGGGCAAAAGCTCTCGGCTCTCCATTTATTCTACCTGACGGCCATGCTCAGAAGCGCCTGTGAATGGCTGAGCAGAAAAAATGTGATAGGAAATGATGAACAGCCTGCGGAACTGATTGCCTCCATTCCATTTTTGCTGAGTCAGGCAGCTTACTACGAAACCATTCCCCAGGTGCATATTTATCATCACATTCTGCTAACCCTCACCGAACCTGAAAATGAAAGCCATTTTGCCACACTGAAAGCGGCACTGGCCTCCCATGCGCTTCCGCCGGAAGTTCAGAAACCCATGTACCAGTTTGCCCAAAATTACTGCATTTTTCAGGTAAACCGGGGGAATTCGGCCTATCTGGTTTCGCTATTTGACCTCTATGATGAAATGAGCCAGCGAAACCTGTTGTTTCATGAAGGATACATTTCTCCGGGGGATGTAAAAAATATTGTGGCTTTAGGTGCCCGTCTGGGAAAATATGAATGGGCCAACCGGTTTTTACTCAGTGTAACCGATAAAATCAGTCCAGCCTACCGCGATGCCGTATTGTCTTACAACAAGGCATATCTTCATTACAGCGCAAGCCGGCTCCGCGATGCACTGCGCATCCTCGCCTCCCTCGATTATCCAGACCTTTATTATGACCTTGGAGCACGAACCCTTTTACTCCGGATTTATTATGAAATGGAAGATTACGAAGGTCTGGAATCGCAGATTCAGGCATTTGAGGCATACCTGAGGAGGCAGAAAACGCTTTCGCTTTACCAGAGAGAAGCCTACCGTAATCTCCTGTATTTCACCCGAAAACTATCGAGGATCAGGGCTGAGGTAGCTTTTCAGGCGCCCTCAGTCAGCAAAAAACGGTTTACTGCTTTTTTGCGCAAACTTCACACAGTTACCTCCGTGATGGCCCGCGACTGGCTCATAGCCCAGACAGAGATAATAAAACAGGGTCGGTGATGTTCCGACCCTGTAAAAGTTTACGTACGTTTTTTCGATTGGCCGCTTATTCGCCCTGATATACGATCTTGCGGGCTGTGGTCATTCCGGCGGTGCGCATTACACAGAGATATACTCCGGGGGTAACTTTGCTTCCCGAAACGTCTGTAGCATTCCAGCGGAGAGTATGGGTTCCTGCCGGATAGGTGGAAGCTGCAAGCTCACGGACGATTCTGCCGTTGAGGTCAAAAAGTGTTACCGCCACGGCTGCATTCTCTGACAGGTTAATGGTGATGTCCGTAAACCCACGGAAGGGGTTAGGTGTATTGGGCAACAGGGTCGCTGGTGCGTTGAAAGTCCCGGCAACTCCTGCTTCACGGTTTGCATTCGGTACATCGGTAATTTCATATACGGTGGTGCTTCCGCTGATTTCGTTGGTAACAATCACCAGTGGGTTCTGGGTTGGCGACTGCCAGTCTTTTACAAAAACCAGCCCTTCAGGACCGAGGTCTCCCGCTGTACCCGCTTCGGCATCACCTGTAAAGTCGCGGTTGTTGACGTACTGTACAAATACCGGTGTATTGGGGTTGGTAATATCATAGACCATAATACCACCAATTCTTTCCAGCCCAACAAAAACATAAGTGCGGCCTTTTACCTTGCCAATCACCAGGCCTTCGGGTTCGGGGCCTTTGTCATCACTGCGGCTGTCAAAAGATCCGTTATCACTATTGGTAGAGTTAAACTCCGAAGGATAAAGCGCTGCGGTAATCTGCTCAAAATCATCTCCACTGTCATAGACAAACTGCCCGTCTGTGCGCCAAATGGTAAACGAGCGGGCACCGAAGGAATAGAGTTCGTCATAATCACCGTCTCCGTCTGTGTCACCCATGGTTTTGGTGATATTGAGGCGGCCAAGGTTGCTGTTGGATTTTAGCGTTGCAGCATTGGGGAAAGCAGTCGGATCGAGAACCACACTACCCGAGCCAACCCGGACGGCTTCTACGAGTCCTCCGGGATCGTCGTATTCACGTGCGTCGCCTTCATTGGCAGTGATGAGGTAAGACTTGTTGGACCAGTAAAGGAAATCAACCGCGTCGGGCATATAAACTCCTTTAACCGGCCAGTTGGCGATATTAATGGTTCCGTCGCTGTTGCTGACATCCATTCCGTTGCCGGGTAGGCTATGATCTTTAAAACCCAGGCCGCGAATGGCCGTAACTGTTGCGTTTTTAATATTGATTTCTGCAATGGCGTTGTTCTCCTGAAGAGTAACCCATGCAGTCTGAGAGTTGTCAGAAACTGCAATATACTCAGGTTCCAAATCCTGCGCGACCGTGGCATTGGGTCCAAAAATACGAATACTGGGATCGAGAACTGCGTTGTTGAATGCTGTAAAATCGGCTGTCATCACATCTGCCTGGGTGAGATTTTGGGCTTTTTTCATTTTGATGATACTCACACTACCCTCGGGGTCAACCGAATAATCATTGTTGGGCTCACCTTCATTGGCAACCAGAAGATATTTTCCATCGGGGGTAAAGGTAAGCATGTCGGGAAGAGCGCCGACCATTACATGGTTAAGGTAATTGCCACTTCTGTTGAAGAAAACCACTTTTCCTGGGGCCTGTTTGATGGTATCTTCTACCGCTACCGCAATTGTGCCGTACCATATTGCAATGCTGTTGGCACCACCGCCATAAGGGCTCAGATCAATGGTGAAGTCAAGCACCGGGGCAGAAGGACTGGAAAAATCGATTACGTCAACGGAATTGTCGTTGGCGTTGGTAACATACACTCTTTTTGTTTTTACATCGAATGCGCCGATCTCGGACGCACCTTCGTCAAAAACACCGGAGGCATAAGTTCCAATAGGAGCAAGCGAAATACTGGGCTGGGCTGCCAACCAGGCAGGCAGAACCGCTGCCAGCAAAGTTAAAATCCGTCGGGAAATGGGGTTAATTTTACGCATATATTGGTTGTTGATGAAAATACAGAAGCTTGCGGAGATGGTTTTTCACCGCGCAAAAATTCAGATTACAATTGGGTTGGAAATAAAAAGGTTTGCCTGGGTATATGCGTACAAACTAAATCAAATCCCGCTTTCCATTCAATCAGCCAGGATAGTTTTAACACTAAAATAAAATGGAATTAAAAAACGCGCGATTTGTGCCGAAATTTGTTAACATTCAATTAACCCACCGATCGTACATTTCTTTGACAGAGTTTAAAAAATCGGGGAAATCTATGGGCTTTTTCAAAAAATCGTTTGCGCCATGAGCGATGGCTTCCCGGTTGTCTTTTGAGCGCTCGCTGGAAGTAAAAATAATAATCGGAAGATCTGAAAACCGGGAGTCAGCGCGCAAAACATCTAAAACATCAATACCGCTGAGCATCGGTAAATTCAGATCGAGTATCAGCAGTTGGGGGAAATGTGCAGGATTGCGATAGGCATAAACACCACGTGCATGCAGAAAATCAAGTACTTCCGGCCCGGTATTCACAATTTTCAAAGGAGCCTCAATTTTCGCCTCACGAAGGGCGATTTGAAATAGGTTTACCTCCGGGAAATTGTCCTCTGCCAATAGTACATAGGGTTCGTTATCCGGCGCCATTGCAAGGTAGTATTTGGGTTAGCCTGTAGTTTACTGCACTAAAATAGTACAGATATTTAATATGTTCCTCATTTTTATTCAGAAATCTATATTTTGGATCATCGTATTTTTTCCAATCTCACTACTACAGACTTCGAAACAGGTGTATGCGAGCCGTCTGCCCTGAGTTTTACGGGAACCAACACATTGGCTTCGGGAAAATAGGATGCCAGACAACCTATTGAAATTGGATATGCACATACGAGAAACTGCCGGGCAATCCGCGTCTCCCCATCATATGAGCTTGCGATATCTACCCGGTCGCCGGGCTTCAGACCTGCATTTTCTATGTCCCCGGGGTTCATCAGCACTACTCTCCGCTCCTGGTAAATCCCCCGGTACCGGTCGTCAAGTCCGTAAATGGTGGTATTGTACTGGTCATGGCTCCGAATGGTCATCATCAGATATTCTCCCTGTTCTGTTTTTATTTCTGGCACAGGCGTAACCGTAAAATGCGCCTTTTGGTCGGGGGTATAAAATTTCCCTTCACGCGCTCCGTTGGGCAGGTAAAACCCTTCTGGTTGGCGCACACGCCGGTTGTAATCCTCAAACCCGGGGATACAAACCTCAATTAGCTCACGAATCCGGTCATAATCATTCACCAGCGAGTCCCAGCCCACCGGAAAATTTTCTCCCAGCGTTGCTTTTGCCACTCCGGCCACAATGGCGGGTTCGCTCAGCAAATGGGTTGAAGCTGGCATAAAGTCACCCTTCGAGGCATGAACGATTCCCATCGAATTTTCCACCGAAACAAACTGCTGCCCGCTTTCCTGGATATCGGTCTCTGACCGGCTCAGGCAGGGCAATATCAGCGCCGTTTCTCCGGGCGTCAGATGGCTGCGATTGAGTTTGGTGGACACATGAACCGTGAGCCTGCATTTCCGGAGTGCCGCTGCCGTAAAATGTGTATCGGGTGTGGCAGAAAGAAAATTTCCTCCCATCGCAAAAAATACCTTTACCCTGCCTTCGTGCATAGCCTCAATGGCTTCTACGGTATTGAGTCCGTGGCGACGGGGAGGAGAAAAACCCAGATTCGCTTCCAGGCTATCCAGAAAAGCCTGAGGGGGCCGCTCCCAGATTCCCATGGTGCGGTCGCCCTGCACATTGCTGTGCCCCCTGACCGGACAGGTGCCGGCGCCGGGTTTTCCGATAGCACCTTTGAGCAGAAGGATATTGACCATCTCGCGGATATTGTCCACCGCGTTTTTGTGCTGGGTCAGACCCATCGCCCAGCATATCACGATTTTATTGTGGTCAGTGAGCAGTTGCGCCGCACGGCGAATTTCTGCTTCCGGTACGCCGCAGGCGGCAATCAGATCTGTTAGCTTATGTTTCAGCAGATTCTCTCTGAAATCCTCAAAACCGGAAGTCTGGGATTGGATAAATTCCGTATCAATCACATTTCCGGGCGAATGGTTTTCCGCTTCCAGCAGCAACAGCATCAGCGCCTTTGCCAGCGCGACATCGCCATTGATTTTCACCTGAAGGAATATATCGGTCAAGGTTGTTCCCTTTCCCATCCAATCACCGACATGCTGGGGGTGTTTAAACCGCATCAGCCCTGCCTCGGGCAGCGGGTTCACCGAGATGATTTTCCCGCCATTTGCCTTACATTTCTGAAGGGCAGTGAGCATACGCGGGTGGTTGGTTCCGGGATTCTGCCCTACCACCATCACGACCTCCGCCTGATGAATATCTTCCAGCTTTACCGATCCTTTGCCAATACCCAGTGTCTGTCCCAGCGCATACCCGCTCGACTCGTGGCACATATTGGAGCAGTCGGGGAGGTTGTTGGTGCCAAAAGCGCGTACAAACATCTGATACAGGAAAGCCGCCTCGTTGCTGGTACGCCCCGAGGTGTAAAACACTGCCTCATCGGGTGAGCTGAGGGAGCGGAGCTGATCTCCGATGAGGGTAAAAGCCTCTTTCCAGGAGATGGGATGGTAGTGCGATTCCCCCTTACGTAGAATCATGGGGTGCGTGATGCGCCCCTGTTTGCCGATCCAGTAGTCGGTGGCCTCAGCCATCTGAGCGACAGAATAGGCGGCAAAAAAATCAGGATCAACCCTTTTCAGCGTAGCCTCTTCGGCAATGGCTTTGACACCGTTTTCGCAGTATTCGCCAAGAACCGAGCGTTTGTCATCGGGGTCGGGCCAGGCGCAGCCGGGGCAGTCAAATCCGCCTTTCTGATTCATTTTCATCAGAATCGATAATCCGCGGATATAACCCATTTCCTCCGCGATATGCCGGAAAGCGTATTTTACCGAAGGAATTCCCCCTGCATAATCAGAAGGAGGAACGATTTTAAACCCTTTCAGGGGAGAGAAATTGTCAAACATCACCTATATTAACCCAAGTTGCTAGTTAGCAACAAGTTCTTAAAGATTTTTGAAAAAAAAGCGGGTTCTGTAGTTTAGGAGATTACCACATCACCCTAACTAAGAACCCTATGCTTGATCAAGTAATCGGAATATACATCATAATTGATGATATTCTCAAAACCATTGGCCATAAAGAAGATAATCGCCGCCAAATGAGTGATGCAGAAGTGCTAACGACCCTGTTGGTTTCGAGTATTTTCTTTGGCGGGAACCAGGCCCAATCGATGAGCTATCTTCAATCGGAGCGGCATATCCCGCAGATGCTCTCTGCCTCTCGGTTTAACCGACGGCTTCATGAGAATTGGGAACTGATTCTGGCCGTATTTCACCTATTGGCCGATTTGTTCAAGCATAGCCATGATTCAGCCCGCTATTTGGTCGATTCTTTTCCTGTGGCCGTTTGCCATAACATCCGGATTTCCCGCGCCCGAATCCTGAGTGGAGAACAATTCCGGGGAAAATGTGTCGCCAAACGAAGCTATTTCTATGGCTTTAAGGTCTTTCTGATCACCACCGAGACAGGGTTCCCTGTCGAAATCGCCTTCGTCCCAGGTTCTTGGGCCGAAATCAGAGGACTAGAAGCCCTGCCGATGAATTTGCCGCCCGGAAGTGAACTCTATGGAGATAGTGGATTTACCGACTATCTCTTCGAAGATTTAGCCTGGGAATTAGACCAAATTGAGTTGAACATTTGTCGCAAAAAGAACTCGAAAAGGGGAGATACTTACCCCATTTCACTCTGGAAGAAACAACAGAGACGATATATTGAAACCGTATTCAGTATCATTCAGGGAAGATTTCCCAAGAAAATACATGCGGTCTCTATTCAGGGATTTATCATTAAGCTCATGGGTTTCATTTTAGTACATGGGATTGATCAGTTAATACAACAACTAGCAACTTGAATTATATTAATAGTATTTTCAGAAAAGAGAAAAACCTTTGCGCCTTCGCGTCTTGGCGTGCCCCTTATTGCAAAAAACTACAACTAAACATACTGATTATACCGGTTTTCCCGCAAAAAACCGATCAACGTAAGCTGGTATTTTTCTGCCAGCGAGACAGCCAGGCTGCTTGGCGCACCAAAAGCAACCAAAGCCCCTGCGCCCGCCATCACCGCCTTTTGCACCAGTTCGAACCCAATCCGCCCCGAAAGCAGGATGAAATGATTTGCCAGCGGGAGCAGCCCCTGAACCATCGCAGCGCCGATCAGTTTGTCGAGGGCATTGTGCCTGCCAATATCTTCACGAACAAAAATCAACTTCCCGGAAGCCGAAAACAGGGCAGCCGCATGTAGTCCGCCCGTAGCCGAAAAAACCGACTGGTGTCCGCGCAACGCAGATTCCAACCCCAGGACTACCGCGGAGTCCGGTGCAAATTGAATTCTGTTGTCAGCAACCGGACAGGCAGCCGAAACCGCATCAAGCGAAGCCTTGCCACATACCCCGCAACTCGAGGAAGTATAAAAATTGCGTAGAAAACGGCCAGGATCAAAAGGAAAGTCAGGTGAAAGTTCGGCCCGGATGACATTACCCTGCGCCTCTTCGGGCACATCTTCACAGTGGCGGAGGCGGAGCAGATCGTGCTGTCCGGCGATAATCCCTTCGGAGAGGAGGAAACCGAGAGCAAGCTCTTCATCATGACCGGGCGTACGCATGGTAACAGCGAGACTCAGCGACGCGCGCCTATCGACTGGCCCATACCCCAGACGAACTTCGAGCGGTTCTTCTACTGCGAGGAGATCAGACTGCTCAGTGCGGCCGTCGGAATTCACCCGAGAGACCGAAACCGGGGAAATTTTGTTGTGATTCATATGCTGAAGAACGACAAATTACAAATTAAAAATGCCAAAAGGTACAAGGAATACCAAATTACAAATCGAAGATCCCTTTGGGAGTTCGATGCGCGCGGGGTTAAAACCACCGCGCTATTGATACACACTTTGTTGCGCGGGGTTCGGAGCGCGGGGTTGAAACCACCGCGCTATTGATGTTCTGCCCAGAACAAGCTCCGTAGGAGCGCAATGAAGCTAACCTTCTGCACATCGCTGTAGAAAACATATCAATTTGAGAATTAATCCGTACATTTGGAATGACAGATGTTAAAAAGAAATAGCCATGACCTTTCACATTCCAGATTCGGCGCTCCAGAAAAAGGGATTCAACGCTCAGCAAATCTCCCTGGAAATTGCAGTTCTTCTGTTTCAGAAAGAAATATTTACCCTGGCTCAGGCCGCCAGCTTTTGCCATATGCACCGGATGGAATTTCAACAGGAACTGGGCCTTCGCAAAATACCCGTCCACTATGGAGTGGAAGAACTTCTGGAAGACGTTAAAACTTTAAAACAATCTTCCTGATGGTCGTTGTAAGCGACACCTCTCCCCTTACCAATTTATTGAAAATCGGCTACCCCGAATTGCTTAAAGACGTTTTTGGCACCGTTCTGATTCCCGAAAAAGTCTTTGAGGAGATTCTCGCCTGGAAAGATCCGGATATCAACCTTTCACAAATCACAGAAGCAAACTGGCTGGAAGTCCGTACTTGCAGCCAAAAACAACAGGTTGAACATCTGAAAAATGAATTAGACCCAGGCGAAGCAGAGGCTATTTCCCTGGCATTGGAATTATCTGCCGATTATCTCCTGATAGATGAGCGAAGAGGATATAAAATTGCCAAAGCAAATGGGCTGAACGTGCTGGGGTTAATCGGGGTACTCTTAAAAGCAAAAGATATGAGGATTACTCCCAATGTTTTGCCTTTGGTCGAAGCCCTTCGCGTAAAAGCAGGATTCTGGATAAGCGAAGAACTCTTTCAGACTATCCGTGAAATTTCCGGAGAATAGATATCAGCATTCGTTGCGCGGGGTTCGATGCGGCGTGTCAAAGCATATCGATCAAATCTTGCGTGGAAAGGCATCGGGTAAACCCCTTAGATTTCAGGCCATTGAGTAACTTGACATCGCCTGTCCATAAAAACCCTTCCAGATAATCTGTCAATGCGACAAAAGGCAGGTCATCCATATCAATATCACGCACTAAGGGTGCTGAACGTGCCCAGCAGGAAAAAGGGATTTGTTCATCAGCAATGAAACTGATTCTCTGAAAAATTTGGAAAATAACTTCATTCACCTGATCAGGGCTGGTTTTAGAAAGTTCTTCTATACGCCTGCGGTGGCGGGTTATTTCCTTTCGCAAATATTCGCTGGTATAAAATTCCAGTTTTTCCCCACTGTAAAAGAGGATTTCGCCAATCGGGCTTTGGGGATTCAGGATTGCACTAAAAATAATATTTGTGTCAACAATTACAATTTTCATTCCCCTTCACTTATTCCTGCAAACCTGATAACCAATGTTTGTTTTTTTCCCACCATCCTTTTTTTACCTCTTTTGCCAGCAAATCAATTTGTGCAGTTGTAGCCTGGCTATTCCGGATCGCTTGTTTGTAAGAAAGATAGTCCAGCATTCGCTGAATATCCTCAACGCCCCAATCCATTGGTATTTTGATAATAATTTCTTTTTCTGTTCGCTCAATGGTCATATGCATAATTCCTTTGAGGATTGATACGGTAATTTACACATTTATACCGGGTTTTCATTTTTTCTCAAGAAGATTTATTGAGTTCCGTGCGCAATGTTCGGAGCGCGGGGTTAAAACCACCGCGCTATAGATGTTCTGCCCAGAACAAGCTCCATAGGAGCGCAATGACGGTAGCCACATGCGCCCATCCCCCCAAAATTTCCCTGCAAACGGTGTGTCGTAGTTATTCTTCTGACACGGGCAAGGAAGCCAGCGTTACGGGATCGAGAAGCAACACAGACTGTAGGCTCAGGTAGGTTTCCCAGGCTTCTCTGAGCAGGGCAAAGTACTCTTGCTCAGAATGTTTCCACTGCTGGGTGGCTTCATAAAACTCCTGAACAGAGGATTGGCCGAGTGTCCATTTCTTGAGAGTAAGCTGATATTGAACTTCACGGATTTTTTCCAGCTTAAGTAGGATGTCTAACTTCGGCCTCACTCTGTTATATGCATTGATCAATTGATTGATTCGCTGAGCCTCCGCCTGCTGAGTTTGCTCAAAGGCCATCTGGCGCGCCATGACAGACCATGAACTTTGTTGTACCTGTAATTGGTTGATTCCCCAGGACCATATAGGGATACTCAGCTCAATGTTCAGATATTGCTGTGGGATGAAGGGGTTCGTTGCAGTCCACCATGGATCGCTGGAAAATCGATTTCTGGTTCCGATTCCTCCAAAGACGGATAGCTGAGGCAATGCTTTCCCAGTTTTCTGGTTCGCACTTCTTGCCAGGGGAAAAAGATCAACCTCTTGCCTGCGCTCCGGCTACAGAGTTCCGAGCCACAAATGTATCTATGCGTGGCAGGGCAACGAACCCCGATCCAGGCAGATCAGGCTGATCCAGTCGCCAGTTTTCACTGGAAACTGGCTTTATCCCGCGCTGAAACAACAGATAGCAGGCATCATCAAATTGAGCTAACTGATCCATCAATAAAAGGGAGTCTTCGAGGATTAACTGCTCAAGCAGAGTCAGCGACTCCAGTCAGAAAACCCTTGTTCAACTGCCTGTTCTGAATATTCGGTGCAAGGTATCGCGCTGCTGTAGCCGTAATGCTGTGGACTTTATCCCATCTTGCAGGCTCCATGCCCCAAGATAGACAAGCGAAATTTCCTTCACATGATCTGCGCTTCCTGAAAAATTCCTCTTCGGGCGAGGTCTAACGAAAGGGCCAATTCCCGCTGCTCTCTCGCAGCTTCACCGAGGGTTCCAAAACTTTGAGTCCATCTGAGCTGAACCGGTGACACTGGTAGTTGAGAATCGTGTTTGGCCCTGTGGTGACAGTAGGCGACTCAAACCTGATTGTACCGACAACACTCTCTAATGCGTCCACCCGCTGATCAATTCTCAGGTCGAGGCTATTTCTGATAAGCTGCTGGTTGCGGTATTCGTCAGCATCAATGACAGCATTATACCGAAGGACATTTTGTCGCTGAGGTTACGGCTCACTAACGAGGTTTACTTGTGGGAGGGCACGGACCAGCGCGCGGCTTTCGGCTCAGCAGTCTGGAGGGAATAATAGGATGGCATCCTGGTTGCCTGCTCCCAGACCAACTGCTGAAACTGTTGGAGCGTAAAGGTCTGGGCAAGGCCTTCCACTCCCATTGCAAGCCAGCAAATCATCAGGCAAAGAATCCTATGCTTTAATCTCATAGTGGGCTGAAGGATTGGCGGGATTTTTCTGGAAAACGCGAATGTCCAGACAGGAACAAGGAACAGGGTAACCAAAAGGCCTATACCGATTCCACCTCCGAGTACCAAGGCAAATGGGCGCTGCAATTGTGGAGCCTAAGTCGTCAGACCACAAAAAAGGGAAAGTGGAAGCCATCGTGGGGAGGTAAGTACTCGAAGAAAGTTTCTCAGTGTTTGAAGGACTGCATCCTTCGCCGAAAAGCCCTCCCTTCGTCTTTTTTGGATAACATCGAGCTTTCTTAGAATGGAATCATTGATAATGATCCCCATCATTTATAATCAACCCGATCAACGACATCAGGTTCAGCGTTTGCCCACAGAAAAACAGCATGGCTGCAGTTCCTGCCATCACGACCGAATCTCAAGGAGGATGACCAAAGGTATCCCAAATGATTCAAACTGGGCAGCAAGGATGAGAAATAACATCACCACCGACAATAGAATCTGCAGAGACAAGATTCACGCAATTGGGCACCTGGGTGATTTTTCATCGGGCGGGGAAAAGACAAAAACAGATCAAACTTTTGACGATTGATGACGGCTATTTTTCTTTGAGTTGGGGGAGGAGTGGATGAGATGCCGGATAAGTAAATGGAATGAACACCCCATGTTCATCTGCATGAACGAGGGCAAATTTGGTGCGGCAGGCAAAACCTGGGTCAAATGATGAATGCAGCGGATGTAGTTAGAGTTGCTGGGTAGCACAATGGGAATTGCGTGGCCGCTGCTTGAGGCGTTAACTGCCGAATGAACTGCTTTGGGAGATCGTTCGGGTGGTTCCCGCCAGCTTGATTTGAAACGATTCGCCTAAACTCCACTTCAATTGGCGAAGAAGTTCTTCTACGAGAGACCTGCCCGGAAAGATTACCAGATTCCGCAAGATGATCAGCCCCTCAAGCGGTTCTTTCGGTCACAAGGGGGATATCCAATTCCTGAGACAATGACTGGCGCAGGAGTTCTATCGCTGCTGGATCATAGTCTGTGTTGTTAGGTAACAACCCCGCAGATCGGAGAGATCAGAACGATGGGTGAAGAGATATCCAAAAGGGGTTGGCATGGGAGCTATGCGCCACCGGGCCATTCCTTCGTGCCGGGAAAGAAAGGACTGAATTTCTTCTGCCCCGGCATGCGCGCGTTACCGTCAAAAATTCCAGTAACAACTCAGATTCATTGGGTTTTAGGGGATCGGGGTCGCGCAAAAAGGGCTGTTGTCTCATGTGCATAGACGAATGCAAGACCGAAGTGCCGCAATGTTCGACAGCCCTCCATTTCCTGCTTCATACGATCAATAGATGTATCCTCCGGCCAAAAAAAGCGAACAAGGAGTTGCTTTCGCTCCATAGTGGGAAACAACTGGTGTGGCAACCTCCACATCAAAATCAGGCCCAGGCACCTGATAGTGGCAGCAAAAGTTATACCTGGCCGATGAAGTAAAATGGACAGCGTGTTCTGTAAGCCTTCTGGGCGTTGATCCAAAACCGGGCCGGGGCTGTTGTGGTCATGCGGGGAAACCGTTTCGCCAAAAGAAAATAGGACCAGGATCAGAACCAAAGGGACGAGAAAAGAAGTTGAGAGGTACAAGTGACATGCTGATTGCCTGTTCCGAAAAACAGCATTGACCGTATCTCCGCCCGCGCGCAAAGGAATAAATACCACAATGGTGGTGGCAGTAGAGGTGGCCAGCAAAGCCAACCGGAAACACCTTTTCCGATTGCCTCCGCGAGAGGAAACCCATCTTCCAACAAAAGTCGATCTGGTTCAACAAAGTATAATTGCGTTGTCAACCATCAGGGCCGATACCGATCACAAGCCCTGCGAGGGAGAGGCTGTTGATGCTAATATCCAACCCCCAGAAGGCGCGCTCTTAAGGTCCAGCAAAGGGCCACGCCTACAGACAGACTCAATGAGTAGAGCGGCAAGGCCTTGTCGCATAAACAGGAAAAGAGAGACCGCCATAAAAACACTCAGCAATAAGCCCTGCCACATATTTTGGATGGCGAGTTCCAGCGATTTCTCGGTCTGGTCTCTTGTCGTTAAGCAAACTGAACACGAGCCTGGCTGGCGGAAAGTTCCTCACAGACAGCCGCTACCTGCCTGCTCAAGGCCGACAGGTTAGCACCACTGCGTTGCAGCAAAAGCAAAGCACAAGGCGGCGATCCGTCCAGAAAAACCTGATGCCTTGCGGTTCGGTTTTCTGGCTGGATACTGCCACCTCCCCCAGAAAAAAGGAAGCATTTTGAGTGCGAATCAGGATAGAATCTGGCTCAAGGAACTGAGACGAAAATATCTGGACAGGTTGGGAACGGTATCCTTCCCGGAGTTCAATCTGCACCGGGTCGGGCGTGGCTGCCTGAATCAAGCCGGGCAACGCACTGGGGTGAATCCCCCGCATCAGCAAAGCCTGGTCATCGGGAATAATTTCCCAATGTTTCACCCACAATCCCGCTATCTCTACAGTACCAATATCAGGCTGCTGCTCTAATCTTTGTGAAACCCGTTCCTAGCCCACTGACTCAGCTCCATCATCGCTTCCTCAAACCCCACAGAGCCTGGGTCTTGTTCTACCTGAAGATAGAGATACATCACGGGGAGGTCTGTATGGTTGGAGGCTCGAATTTTGGTCATTCAGAATGGCGATTCCAGATTCTATGGCCTGATCCACCTGTCAAGCGGCTTCCTGACGGGCTGTTTCCATGTCTGCATCCCTTGAAAAATGAAGCGTTAGCAAACAGTCCCCCGATTCACAGGTGCTTTCCATAGAGACAAGCCCGGACATCGGTGCAAGTGCCGCCCTGAGAGGGTTGGAGAGTTGCGTTTCCATATAAACCGCGTCAAAGCCTGGCTGGTGAATCCTAACCTCGAGGAGGAACCACCCGCTCGGGAAGCAAGGATGTATTGAGAAAATTGACTGCCACCGCCCCTGCACATGCCAGCGCAAGGGAGAGAGTGATTAAGCCCAATGGCCGGGAAATGAATATCCAGTCTTTCATGGTGTTGAAATATCCTTCTGCCTGACAGACACAGGAACAGCATTGGCAAGCGCGAAACCGCCTCACTGATCACGATTTCTCCAGGTTGATCCCATCCCAGATGATAGCCCATTCGGCATTCTGCGGGCCAGGGGTTACGTATCGCCAGAAGGCACTGTCATTTTTCCAGACAAAAACCAGTTCTCGCCCTTGCCGGTGCAGCAAAGCCGTTGTAGGCACAACCACTTCGCTCAGTACTTCGCCTGAAACAAAACAACCTCTGCTGCCACACCTGGCAGCAGTTTTTTCTCTGCCGGGGCAAATCTGCCCGCACATAAACCAGACCACCGGCAGATACCTGCTGATCTTCATCTTCGCCTGAAATACCCTGTTTACCTCCGCGACGTTTACTCCTTATCGCAGTTCCTGGCTTCAGGGAAGGTGATTTCACCCGGCAGTATCTGAAAGGTAACCAACAAGGAGCTTAGGTCTGCCAGGGACAGGGCGAAGGTGGGATCTTGTTCCTTTTCCTGGAAGATTAATGCCCGAAATCACCCCGGGAAACGGCGCGATTATGGCAGCCTGTTTCAGTGCGAGCTTCGCTTCCTTGATGTGTAACCTTAGCCTTCAGCCACCCACTACTCATCGCTGCCTGATTGCGAACGGCCACTGGAATGGACAAAGAATCTTCCGTCGAATATCCTAACCCCAGCAGCCCCGAGGTAGGCAGCACGCCGCTCCGCCAGCTCCAGAGTTGCTTTTCGAGCGCCAGCCACAGCCCCGGGTTGCGGCTGAATGGCCAGGGTATCGCCTGCTTTCACCACCTGCCCGTTGTGCACCCGAAATTCACCCGGGGCCAGGGATCTGCGTTTGAATACCACTTTTCTCGATGGCTCCAGGGTTCCTACAGCCACCCGACGATCTTCAAAGGCGCTGATTTTAGTCCCGAAGGTGTCCATATAGGGAAGTACAGGGCCACCTGCGCTTCGGGTTTTTGCTCCGTTACCTGCTGCCCCGGTTTAAGCACCAGGCGCAGAGCAACCTTAAAAGCAGATCAACATCAATACCCATTTGACATTTTATGCCTTGCATGAGCGATCTATTCATTTGGATGGATAATGAGTCCGGGTAACAAGGCAAAAGTAGCAACAGAGACATCCCCAGCCCCTCCCATTCCTCCGCCGACTATTAGTCCAGAAGGGAATGAAAGGGCATAAAACAGAAAAGGGTCACTCCGGAAGTGATGGTGGTGAGGTCGTGCTGATCATGGATGGCCTTACTTCCCCTCCATGCCATCTCCCAGGCCTGGAGAGGAGTAATTGCTGTGCCGGAGTTGGGCCCGTATGCGACTCCATCCCAAGAGCGATACAACGCAAGGTTGACAGAAGAACCGGCTACCAGAGCTACAGAAACAAGCCCGCCTTCGTCCCAGGGCAAATCGCTGAGGCCAAAACCAGCATTACCCCGATCAAAGAGGCTGGAATCATGAGCGCACCTTCCATGCTTCGCGCCATGACTCCAGCACCCCAGCACAATCCAGACTGAATCCCGCCTATGGCCCATATCCATGCATCGGAGGAAGAATTCGTGCCAGAGCCGAGCATCTCAGGCTCTGCAAAATGATAGCCAATGGGGAGTTGCGCCTCAACCCTGCGTTTTACTTCCTCTGCCAAGGCCGATTCTGCTCGGGCATTGCCCTGGTGCTGTGTAGATCGTCCTGATCATGTATTTTCGATTGCAACTCAACATCCAGATTTATATCCGCTGCACGGTGCCTTCTTTCATCCTCGGATCAAAGTAGAATGTGGCCCATGAACATCCCAAAGCGGATATTGTTTCACACTCGTAAACTGCTGCCACTTGTTATAGGAGTTAAAGCGATGGGGAAGGCGAACCCCTGAGCCTGAACAGTAAATGAGCTCAAAACTCTTTGCGCAACCCGTGCCCCCAGAAACAGGATGTAGGCTCGACGGAGGGGCCCAGCGATAGGTTTGAATGGGAATAGTACGACCAGTGGTGACTCCGGCGCTGAGAACCCGGGAACGCTTCAACTCCGCGGCCACCTTATTGCCTAGCCGCTCTGTTTCCGTAGTCGATACCAACCAGGAAAATACTGCCGTTTCTCATCATAACTGTTACCTTTCCGTATGGGTGGCCATCCTGAAACTTGCCTGTACCCCTGATAAACCAGTTCAGATCATCTGTTTCCGCGGCAATTCTTTCCAGCCTGATTAACAAAAATGGGAAGCCTGTGTCTTCAAAAGGCCGCTTCACGGTAATGCTAATGTTGGTTTGGGTGTTTCCTACTTCCTTGAAAGCACAAAGTCCACCTTCCACCGATCCGATCCAGGCTTCCAACTGCTCCCCCTTTACGCGGATAAACTCTTCATTGCTCGCATCAGAATCCACAGAAAGGCTTACCAGGATGGCAGGGCGGTCGGTCTCCACGAGTGCCGACTGAAAAACAGACTTTTTCGTCAAACAGCCTCCAGACTCCACCGAGGGCAGGCTCAGCCCAGGGCTGATGTATTGCCGGGCACCATGACGACCGTCGCCAGGTATTCACATTCTCCCCGCCGATGAGGATCCCTGATGACCAGCCTGTGCCAGGGGGATCCCGAGCGCAAGAACAAACCCAATGCGAATCAGCCTCCGGCACTTCACCGTCCATGACCACCACCTATGCGGGGTTGAAGCGGACATTTTGGGGCCACCAGGCCTGCGGGGCAAGGGCCATATAGTAAGAAGGGCAGGCAGCACCAGCGCGGCAACGAAGATGAGATCAGCAGATTGACTGATAAGACCTCAAAGAAACCCGCAAAGCCGAAGGTTAATCTCTTCCCTTCGCTACCCGCGAAGGCCAGCACTGCCAGCGCAGCAGGGCAGTCAGCACTGCCGACCAAAAGCCCAGTACCACATTCACCGATTCCCTTGCCTCGCCCGCTCCATCACAATGAGATAATTGTCCACCACCAGGCCCAATGAAACGGAAGACGCTGCGAGGGTATAAAGTGAACGGGACGAAAGATGCGGTAGAGGAGCGCGCACAATGCCAGATTGACCACCATACAAAAAAGCAGGGTGAGCCAGTATCTCACCGACATGGCGATGAGGAAAAGAGCCAGATGATTCCAAGCAATGAAAATACGGTAAGCCGAAGGCTGCTGCTGAGATTGGCCTGGAGAAGATCTGCGCTGTTGTCAACGATGTCAAAAATACCCTTCAGGAAGAACCGCCTGCACTCCGGCTACGGCATCCCTGAGCCTGGCAGAACGGTGGAGGATGCTCGCATCTTCCCGATAGAAGACCGAAAATAACAAAGCTGGCAGTTGGTTGGCCCGGAACGGACTCTTGCTGCGGATCGGGGCCCAGTTCTACCTTCAGGATGGAGAGCAGGGTAAGAGATTTCCCTGCTGCGCAGGCAGGTATATATCTTCCCAGGGAGGAAATGCAGGGTCTGGGTGCATTTGAACGGCCACAAATCCGGCTTGCTTGTTGCCACAACCCGCTGCATCCCTGTTTTTTCCAGGGCACCAGCGATCCTCAAGGGGAAGTGGGGCATCATGAAGAGGGGTCATGCTCCATTGAAAGTGTTTTCTTTCCCCTGTACATTCACCTCCATGCCGGGGATTCTGGAAAGGAGCGGCCCAGTGTGTTTGGCATATATCTGCTCCAGTTCGTAGGGAATCAGGCCCCCAGAGCAATAGCACCATCTCGCTTTCCCGATTGCGAGAGCCTGATCTGGGGAGCGATACCCTGACGGGAAGTTGTGGTTGCAGCGCCGAAGCAGGGCACGCGCTGTACCTTCTCCGGGTTCATGTTTGGGGTGATCTTAAAGCGAACGAAGGCACGGCCACGGGTGGAAGTGGAGTGGATGTCTTCAATGCCAGAGATGGAACTGAGCAGCGATTCGACCTTCAGGGTAAGCTGAAGTTTCCACCTGCCGGGCTTCCTGCCCGGGATAGGTGTAAGAAACCTCCAGCACAGAACCCGGCTCTGGAAGGGAGCCATTGAATGGCCATATCCTGGATGCCCACAGCCCCATCACACTCAGCAGCACCGAGACTGGGTGAGGATTCTGAAAGGGGTGAGAACAAGCGGTTGGCCTGGGTTCATACTACACAACTAATGGCGGCTCAAATGATAAGGTACGAATTTCTTTAGAATCAAATACTAAAATCTGCTCCTCCCATATTTCAGCACTTTGACTATTGGGTATAGAATGATCTGACGTTTTTATTCCGGGAGCAGAAGTAGAAAAGCCCCTCACCGTCAATCGCAAACACTTTCCCTTGTTCCACAGCAAATCCGATGAACAGAGGCAGAGGCCCTCCTTCCAAACCCAGAAGATGGTAGGTTTTTCTAAGCTCCAAAGTTCCCTGAGCAAACTGGAACTCATATATGATGTCGGCGCTCGACTCGGCCTGATCGTGGTAGTGAGAAACCAGGGCATAAAGGCGATTAGTTTGCTTGTCGAAAGTTGATTCTGGAATCGCCCTGGTGAAAAGCAGGTTAGGTCGTCATCTGCTTTCTGCATTTCCCTTTTCTGTTTAATTACTTCATACATCCGATAAATCCAAATCTATAAAATCAGTTGTTTTGCCTGGATTATAGATGAGATTCTGCACGTTACCGTTACGCGATCGCGATCAGGCATCCATCCTGAGTTATAAATCCGCAGGGATTCTTTCTTCTCTGGTTTGATGCCGCGCCAAAGTAGGATTCAATTTCTTTGTATTTACTGAATAACAGCCCAACCGAAGGCTGCGTAGCCTGTGCTGAAGAAGCAGTTTCCCTGTTGATCCATCGCAAATCGCGACCACCGTTCATATTCCGCAGGCACTCTGATTTCATGGAGGAAAGAACCTGCCTTGTCGAAAGCCTGAATGCTTTTTTGAAAAATCGAAAATTGTGGTGAAATTATCATTGTGCCATACCCCTTATGGAGGGTTTCGGAACCTCCGGGGCCTAAGCCTTTTTCCCGAAACCAGACTCAAATAAATTCATATCCGTGCAAACGACCCGGCCTTCGTCACGAGAGCCTGCACAGACACCTCCGGGAATCGCAAACATACAAGTGAGAAAAGAATAGCGGTATCATGCAATTGATCGGAGACAATATCCGGGCTTTCAGGGGAATCATCAACTCCGGATGGGAGGATTCGGGTAAGTACTCCGCAGGAAAAAAACAAAACAGTCCACGCGATTAAGGTTGTTTTCATCAAAAATGGTTTAACAGAAGAAGATAACCTGCTCAAATTTACAATTTTAACATTAGAAGGTTCACATCCTATACCTAGCCGGGCAATGGGTAGTGTAGAAAAGCTCGGTTATCAGGTCGTGGTAAATATTTGCTTATCCACAACCGCAAACTCAAAAAGGCTGGCTTCGATTCTTCTAGCCCTAAGCCGGTAGGTAATGGTGAGATAATTATCCATGGTGGTACTGAAACTCGATTGTATGTGCCGCAGTGTCGCCATTCCCGGCTCATACCCAAACACCAATACATGAGCCGGTTGTCCCGGTATCAAGCGAGTTCCAGAAAACCGAAAACATAAATGCGTGGGGGTCTCCCTAACTCTTCCGAATTCCGCCACCGCCTTACTCAACTCATCGAGAGGTCGTACGTTGATCTGGCCTTAAGGTTTGCACATATATCACGATATTGGGAAGCGTTTCTAAGATGGAGACTGTCATTCTTCAGCCTTAGTAAATTCGCGGTGCTTTGTTCTGTCTTCCGCTTTATCCCCACACCAAAAAAAGACACTGTTTTCTGCGAGTCGAGATCAAACCTAGCCCCTACCGAAGGCACAAATCCAAGTAATGAGGTAGCAGTGTCGCATCTTCGCCGATGGCAATGTTGAATAATTATCATATTCTGCCGGCAGGCACTTTGATGAACAACTCTTCCCCAAAACCTGGATTGATTTTTTACCTGCATCGTAGATAAAGAACTGTCCTCGTGATAAACACTCATGTCCGGGATACATGATTTCTCCCGCTAAGTCCTGCAATTCAATATGGTCTGAGCCTGAAAGTCAACGTCTGTGCAGATGATCCTGCCTCCGTCATAATCACCTATACAGACGCTACTGTTTGCAGAAAACATGCCGTTGCATCTGACAAAAAGCGTATCAAGGAAGCTGTTCTAGGACGAGGTCGGGAGGAGAAAATGAGGACTACTGAGGATTTCGGTCGTTTCATCGGGGTATTGCTGTTTGCTGGCAAGCACCAGACAAAAAAACAGAAATATCGCATAGGGTTTATTAATTTTCCTTAGTCGAGGTAAGTGAAAGTGCCGTTGTACCACTTAATCCGACAAGGTATATTTGTAGAAAAGCCCTTCGCCGTCAATCGCAAACACCTCTTTCCCCTTGTTCCACAGCAAAACTGATAAACATGAGGCAGAGGCCCTCCTTCCAAACCAGAAGATAGGTTTTTCGGCTCCAGTTCCCTCGATCAAACTGGAACTCATACATAATGTCGGCACTCCCTAAAATTTCTCCTTTGGTATCTTTTCCGTTGGTGGTGAGTGCCCATAAAGACGATGGGTTCTCTTATCGAAAGTTGATTCTGCAACGTCTGATGAAAAGGAGGTTAGGATCGTCATCTATTTTCTGCATTTCCTTTTCTGTTTAATTACTTCATAATCCGATAATCCCAATCTAAAATCAGTTGTTTTGCCTGATTATAGACGAGGATTCGGGGCATCGTTACCGTTACAAGGATCGCGATCAGGCATCCATCCTGAGTTAAGTGTAAATCCGTACAGATTCTTTTTCTCCCGGTTTGATGCCGCGCCAGCAGGATTCTGACTTCTTTGGTAATAGATTGAATAACAGCTCAACCGAAGGCTGGTAGCCTGTGCTGAAGAAGCAGTTTCCCTGTTGATCCATCGCAAATCGCGACGATCGGTCATATTCCGCAGGCAATTTGACTTGCGGAGGAAAGAACCTGCCTTGTCGAAAGCCTGAATGCTTTTTTTGAAAAATCGGAACAGGTGAAATCAACATTGTGCTATACCCCCTTATGGAGGCTCTGGAAACTCTCCAGGCCCTAAGCCCTCTTTTCTCCGAAAACCAGACCTGCCTGTAAATTCATATCCGTGCAAACGATCCTGCCTTCGTCACGAGAGCCTTACAGACACCTCTGGAATCGCAAACATACAAGTGGGAGAAAAGAACAGCGTATCATGCAATTGATCGGTAACAATATCCGGTTTAGGGAATCGCCATCAATCCGGATGGAGATTTCGGTAAGTAATTCGCAGGAAAAAAGCAAAGCAGCCCATTGACAAAGTTGTTTTCATTAGAAGGATTTATGGGAGAATTATAGCCTGTTATCCGATACTCTGCAACAGAGAACCTGATAACAGGCGAACACAGGTTATTGATCCATTTCGCCGCACCCGTACTCGTTACCACTTGTAGGACAGAAGATGCGGTCTGGTGCTACCTGCTGGCAAGTTATTGCAGGAGTAGGTAGTCCACCACATTGTAATAAATATGCTTTTTTAAGCGAGGGAACCGCCGCTCCGGCCAAAAGCAGCAACAGGATGAAGATTTTGATTGTTTTTGACATAGTTAAGTGTTTTAATAGTGAGTAGGCAAAATACCCCCCTCGAATATTCCGATACCCGAATTAAAATTTAACAATTTCTTAACATTAGAAGGTCGCATCCCGTATCTAGCCGGACGCAGCCTGGAAACTCTCTGCACGCCGCAGTGCGAAACCGCGAAGCGTCGAAGATCCCATTAAGGGAGTGAAAGGATTATAGCCACATGCGCCCATCCCCCCAAAATTTCCCTGCAAACGGTGCGTCGCAGCACACCCTTTGTTGCGCGGGGTTGAAACCACCGCGCTATTGATGTTCTGCCCAGAACAAGCTCCGTAGGAGCGCAATGACGGTAGCCGCAGGCCCATCCCCCCCAAAATTCCCTGCAAACGGTGCGTCGCAGCACTTATTTATTAAATTTCCTTGCACCTCATGGTATCTTCGGTTTGGAATTTGTCATTTTTCATTCCTTGTACCTTTTGGCATTTTTAATTTGTAATTTCCGTCCATGAAAATCTCGCTTCTCGCTTTCGGTATTACCAAAGATATCCTCGGCGCAAGGGAATTGACCCTCGAACTGCCCGAACCCGCCTCCGTCGATAGTCTCCTCGCTTTTCTCGCCGCCCGATACCCGCAGTTCTCCGACCTGCAAAGTCTCCGCGTCGCCGTCAACAGCGAATATGCCCCCGGCAATCACTCCATTTCTCCCAACGACGAAATTGTCCTCATACCCCCGGTCAGTGGTGGCTGATATCTGTACCTTCTTATCTTTTTGCCATGGAAATTTCTACCCTCCAGATCGTAATCCAGGAAACGCCCATTCGGGCAGAAAATGCCATAAATTTTGTAAGCCGCGAAAACTGTGGCGGAATCAGTGTATTTGTCGGTACCGTCCGCAATGCCACTCAGGGCCGCGCCGTAATCCGCCTCGAATTTGAAGCCTACGAAAAAATGGCCCTCCGCGAAATGGAAAAAATCGCCGCTGAAGCCCAACACCGCTTCTCTGCCGGCCATGTCGCCATCCACCACCGCACCGGTACCCTCCTCCCCGGCGAAATCGCCGTCGTCATCGCTGTCTCCACACCCCACCGCGCCGCCGCCTTCGCCGCCTGCCAGTATGCCATCGATACGCTCAAACAAACGGTCCCCATCTGGAAAAAAGAAATCTTCGCCGACGGCGAAGTCTGGGTCAGTGCACACCCCTGAAGATGATGGCAATTGCCATACTCCGGTGGGGTTCGAGAGCCTCACCCACCGGTTTTCTATTACCCACCGGATACCCCTCTCCCTTCGCAATTAAGGCAGATGCCTCCCTATGCCGGTGCCTGAGGTAACTCGAAGCCCCGGCTTTATTCCTTTGTAATTTGGTATTCCTTGTTTGGCATTTGTAATTTGTCTTTTTTTCCCTATATTTGCGCTTCAATTTTTTACCAATTTGTGTTATGCCTAAAATGAAGACAAATTCAGGGGCCTCCAAGCGTTTTAAAAAAACCGCCTCTGGAAAAATCAAAAGGAAGCACGCCTTCAAAAACCACATTCTCACCAAAAAGTCCAAGAAGCGCAAGCTGAAGCTGTCTCACTTTGCAGTTGTTGACAAAACCGACCACGATCGCATCGAAATGATGATCGGTCGCTAATCCACTTTTTTCACTTTTTTGTCGAACTTAAACATTGTAAAAAGATATGCCTCGTTCAGTAAACGCTGTTGCTTCTCGTTCCAGAAGAAAAAGAATGATGAAGTTTGCCAAAGGATATTTTGGCAGAAAAAAGAATGTGTGGACCGTAGCTAAAAACCAGATCGAAAAAAGCTGGATTTATGCCTACCGTGACCGCAAAGCGCGTAAACGCGAATTCCGCAAACTCTGGATCCTCCGCATCAACGCCGGTGCCAGAGAACATGGTCTCAGCTACTCGGTACTTATGGGTAAAATTCATGCCGCCGGCATCGATCTCAACCGTAAAGTGCTTGCCGACCTGGCGATGAACCACCCCGAAGCTTTTAAAGCTGTGGTTGACGCTGTCCGCTAAACCCGGATGCGTTTCTCAAAATATCAGGCTGCCCTCATCAGGCAGCCTTTTTTGTTTATTCATCCAGCCTGATTACGCCCGCCGGTGTGTACATTCCGATATTTACCCGCTGGTTGCTCTGCATCCCATTGTACCGGTAGCCGAGGTGAATGCCCTTGTACAGCGGATATACTCTCAGATAGGTGTCCATCGTGATGCCGAGTTTGGGGTCGTACTGGCTCAGCATCTGCAATATATATTTGCCCAGATCATATCCCTGTACCACATTGTCGGAGGGGGGATAATCGTATTTCGAAACGTACTGCTGATACAGTTGCCGATATACCGGATCCTCTACATCCTGATAGTGTGAAGTGGTAAATATTAACCCAAAACTCTCCTTCGTCTCCCGGTCAAGGGTATTGTAGCGCGAACGAAAATGCGGTGAACCCATCAGCACAATGTTTTTCCCCTCCCGCTTGAGCATATTGACAATCAGACTGGCTGATTCTTCATTTCCCATCAGAGGTATATATACGCCCATCCCCGGGTCATTGTCGGGAATCTTCGATACCATTTTGGGAATCTGACTAATCGCTGCTTCTTTATAATCGAGTGAGACTTTCAGGGTATCGACCTTTCCGCCCAGTTGCAGAAAGGTGGTGATATAACCGTTGGCCAGACTTTCGGTGGCTTCCTGTCCGTCGGTAAAAACCGCAGTCCGCGTTACCCCGCGCTGGTTGTAAGCGTATTCTGCCAGCCTTTGTCCATGGGTATAGGCCGAAGGATGCGCCAGAAATGTATAGGATTTTTGTTCTACCAGTTCGTAAGAAGCGCTGAGTGGCACCATCTGCACAGTTTTGTTTTTTTCCGCCCATTCGGACAGGATCCGCGACTGGGTATTGTATATATCACCGATGACGACCTGCGGGCGCAGCGCATCCAGATCGCGGTAAAATGTGCGGGTAAGTATGGAATCGCTTCGGGTATCGTAGAGTTTAAGATAGACTTTTTTTGCTGAGAGGGCCGAAAATTCTGCTACTGCCATATTAAAGCCTTCGTAAAACTCAAGGGAACGCAGGGTTTCGGGGCTAATGTTTTTATTGGCTTTCCATTCGCCTTCTCTGAAGAAAAAGGGCAGGAACATCCCGATACGCATAATATCCGGTTCAAATACGGTGATTTTCCGGGTAGAATCTATTTTGGGAAATACTGCCTGAAGAAATGGCGAATCTTTTCCGCCTGTTTTAAGAAAATCGTCGTATTTTTTTCGGGCGACCTGATAATCGCCGTTTTCGGCATTGCGGTAAAAAAATGCTTCCGCTACCAGCGGCTTATGGCGTGCATCGGCCTGCCGGAAGGCTTTGTCCAGTTCCTCGGGATTCAACACTTCAAACAGCACCTGTTTCACCTTAGCGGAAACGTCGGCTTCCATTTTGCTGTTGGCGGCGTTATCTGCCATGCTGACCAGCGACTCATATCCCTGAAAGCGGACGAGGGTATTTTTGGAACGCAGTTTCAGCAGTGCGAGGTGATACCGGGCATCGTCGATATAGCGGGATCGGGGAAACTCCTCCACAATGGTGTTGAACCGCTGGGAGGCTATGTCATCGTATTTGAGGTAATAGGCGCTTAGTCCGCTCAGATAAATGGCTGCCGTAGTAGAGCGATTGAAATTTCGCTCCCGCACGAGCTCAAATTTATCCAGGGCATCGGCGTATTTTTCGCTCTGCATCAATCGCTTTCCCTGCGCCACAAGCGCGTCTGCCTCTGTGTCCAACGGCGTAACTACGGGTTTCATAAGTCCGCAGGAAGAGAGGATGAGCACAAAAGCCAGTAGAAAAAAACGGTTCATTTCTTTATTCTTTGGTTTGAAAAATATCGGGGGGAATTTGGGTTTCTCCCTGATTGATTTTTTGTACCGTGCCGCCGCGGAAAGCCGCGATATTCACAAACTGGTTGCTTTGTTTGTCCTTAAAATCTATATCAATATGAATGCCATGATATAGGGGAAACTGCCTGATAAATGTTGCAAGCGACTCCCCCGAACGATAATCGTACTGATCCAGCAAAAATGCAAGATACTGCCCCAGATCGTATCCCTGCACACTAAACTGGCCGGGTGGCATCTGATATTCTTTCAGATAGGAATTGTAAAACCGGATAAATGCGGAGTCCTGTCTGTTTTCCAGATAGGAAGTAGAAAACACCAGTTGGCTCGATTCCTTAAGTTCTCTGTCCACATTTTCATACCGCTGCCACCAATGGGGTGAACCCATCACTCTGACATCCAGCCCCAGCGCACTGATCTGGCTCAGAATCAGCCCCGCGACTTCCTGATTGTTCATAATCGGAATATACACCCCATCCACTTCCTGAAATTTGAGCGACCGGACATAGGAGTATATGTTTTTCTCCGCCTTTTCGGTCAGTGTGCTGTCCACTTCCAGCATGATTACCTCCCCGCCAAGCGTATCAAAAGCCTGGGCAAAAGACTGCGCCAGGATTTCGGTGCTGCGCTGCCCGTCGGTCCAAACGGCAATGCGGTTGAGCCGAAGGGAATCCCATGCATAGGAGGCCATATTTTTCCCGTGTGTCTCAGGAGAGGGATGAACCAGAAATACTTGTGATTTTCCTTGTACCAGTTCTTCCGAAGGACTCAGCGGAATCAACTGCGGCGTGCGGTGGTTTTCAGCCCAGTCTGCAATTACTTTGGATTGCGGATTGAATATATCTCCGACGATCAGGTCGGGCTGGAGTGATTCGAGTTCTTTGAGGTAGTTTTGGGTAAGCAGGGTATCGCGCCTTGTGTCAAACACCCGTAGGTAAATATTTTTCTTTCCATCCCCGGAAGCTTCGCGAATAGCCAGGTTAAATCCTTCGTAAAACTGGGTGGCCAGTTCGCTTCGGGCAGGAATTTTGTCCATCGACGCAAGGTCGTAATCTCCGAGAAAAAGGGGCACAAACAATGCCATGCGCACAACATCATTGTCGATATAACGCACAGAATTTTCCTTTCCAAACAACTGCTGCAGAAACAGGGAAGGTTTTTCGCCTGAGGTACGGGTAAAGGAATTCACTTTCTGAAGGGCATTGTCCCGCTGTCCGCTTTCTACCAGATGATAGCAGGTTGCCTCCAGAAACAACATGCGGTAAGCTGCCGGGCCGGTGTCGAAGAGGTAGGAGGCAAAGGAAGGAGTAGCTTCGTAGAACAAAAATTTACGCACACGGTCCACAGCGTCTCTTGAAAGGTCTTCATCGTCTGTCCGGGAGGCAATCGAAAGAAGTCCTTCAATGGCGGCTTTATTTTTCCGCTCATTTCTCTCCCTAAGGAGTATCAGGGAAATATGATAACTCGATTCATCGAGATAACGCGACTGGGGATAGGACTCTACAATGGTGGCAAAATATTCGCCTGCGCGATGAAAATCTGCCAGCCGGAAAGCGGCAATGCCACTCAGGTAAATGGAAGCGGTGGTACTTTGGTTGAAAGGACGCACAGCAGCCGTTTCAAAAAGCTCCAGCGCTTTACCGTAGTTTCTGGATTCCAGATAACTTTTTCCCTGCGCGAGAAGGGCTTCTGCGACCACATCTTCTTCCGGTTCACCCGCCTGGGTAAACGCAGCGGGGATTGCCGCAAAGAAAAAAATCAGCCAAAAAACGTAGCGGGACATAGTAAATTTGCTTATTCCCATTCGATGGTTGCCGGGGGTTTGGAACTAATATCATACACCACGCGGTTCACCCCTTTCACCTGATTGATGATCCGGTTGGATACTTCGCCCAGAAAATCATAGGGTAAACGAGACCAGTCGGCGGTCATGCCGTCGCGGCTCCCCACAGCTCTCAGCGCCACTACCTGTTCGTAGGTGCGCTCATCTCCCATCACGCCTACGGAGGCTACCGGCAACAAAACTGCGAATGCCTGCCAGACTTCATTATACAAATTTTTCTCTTTCAGGGTATCGATAAAAATAGCGTCCACTTCCTGGAGCAGCGCTACATTTTCGGGAGTAACTTCCCCAATAATGCGAATGGCCAGTCCTGGACCGGGGAAAGGATGGCGGTTGATAAACATTTCGCCCAGCCCCAGATCGCGCCCAACACTGCGCACTTCATCTTTAAACAGATACTTCAGGGGTTCGACGACCTTCATCTTCATTTGTTCGGGCAGTCCCCCCACATTGTGGTGCGATTTAATGGTAGCCGACGGCCCTTTGACCGAAACGCTTTCGATCACATCGGGGTAAATGGTTCCCTGTGCCAGCCAGTGGATGCCTTCGAGTTTGTGGGCTTCATCCTGAAACACTTCAATAAATACCCTTCCGATAATTTTTCGTTTTTTTTCGGGGTCGGTTACCCCTGCCAGTTCGCTGAGAAATCTTTCTTTGGCGTCAACGCCGATGACGTTGAGGCCCAAAGTCTTGTATTTATCCAGTACTTCTTCGAATTCATTTTTGCGAAGAATACCATTGTCCACAAATATACAATAGAGGTTTTTGCCTATGGCCTTATGGATCAGCGTAGCTGCGACGGTCGAATCCACGCCGCCGGAAAGGCCGCAGATCACCCGGTCATTGCCCAGTTGTTCGCGCAGTTCGCGCACAGTGGTATCGATAAAAGCAGAAGGCGTCCAGTCGCCGGGGATATTACATACCTGATAGAGAAAATTGCGGAGGATATCGGTACCCGATTCGGAATGCGTCACTTCGGGGTGAAACTGAAGGGCATATACCGGCAGGGATTCATGCTGAAATGCGGCCACTTCGACAGAATCGGTACTTCCGATCAGGTGATAATTTTCGGGCAAACGGGTAATGGTATCGCCGTGACTCATCCATACCTGCGAAGAAGGGGCGACTTCCTGAAAAAGCGGAGAGCCATTGAGGGTTTGAAACACCGCCCTTCCGTACTCTCTTTTAGCAGAGGTTTCTACTTTCCCCCGGTTGTTGCGGGCAATCAGTTGGGCACCATAACATATAGCCAGTACAGGTACGTTCCCGATGATGGAATGGAGATCCATGTCAGGAGCGCCAGGGTCATTGACAGAACAAGGTCCGCCGGAAAGAATGACCCCTTTCAGGTGCGCATCTACCGTAATGGGATGATGAAAGGGAACGATTTCACAATACACCTGAAGCTCCCGAACCCGGCGGGCGATGAGCTGAGTATATTGGGAGCCAAAATCAACAATCAACACTTTATGATCCATTGGCCAAAATTAGGATTTTTAGGATCAATCGACAAACCCCGGCACAAAAAGTAAGGAAGGATAATATGAATCATTTGCAAGCAAATAAAAAACGTGCAAAATTGAGGGAATAAATACCGGACAAATTTATCGCCGGTGAGAAACTAGTCAACTTCAAAAAGATGAAAAAAATTCTCAACTCCTTTTTCTTGCTCTTTGCGGTATGTGTTTTCTGGGCTTCCGCACAGGCACAGGCTCCCCTGGTAAGAGCAAAGCAGGTACTCACACTCAGCATTCAAGGTTCGGGAGGCACCAACGGCAGCAGTGTGGTCTATGATGCGTCCAAAGGGCTGTACTACACGGTCATTGCGGGCAATGCGGCATTTCCGCTGGAGGCATTTGACGCCAAAGGCAAGCCTGTTGCGCAGTCAGAAGCAGGTGCCGACACACGGGGTATGTGGATGAACGGAACGAAACTCGAAGGCAACGGCGCCGGAGAGCTCGGCTGGGTGGAGTTTGACCTGTCATCTTCGGGGCGCCCTTCGGGCACGGCAAGACCCATAGCCGAAGGCCAGATTCAACCCGATTTCCAGTCAGTGGGCACATTTGACCCCAAAAAGAAACAAGTGATGTTTTTTGATGTGGGCAAAATCGTCTTTTACTCACGCAAAAAAATGGCCGAAGCCAAATCACTCCAGCTTCAAAGCAACGACGCCTATTTCCCCGATAATATCAACTATACTACCGTGGGTTTTACCGGACAAAAAGGGTATGAGTACGCACTCCTCAACTATGCCACCAGAGAGGTTTTCTTTTTCAACCGGAAAGGGAACCAGACAGGAAGTACCAAATTGCCTACAGATGCCAGCGTAAATCAGGCATTCCGCTTCGCTTTTGCCAATGGATATCTGTTCCTCTACGATGTGGACAGCCGCTCATGGGCCGGCTATCAGGTATTCTGATCCCCGGCAATCCGGCCTCTGCGAAATAAATTTGTTTCCCTTCGGAAATTAAATTACCTTGTTTTTCGAATTTTTATTTTTCGCAGAGGCCGTACCTCTTTTTGCTGCTGAATGAATTTATGAATACCCAAAATCCGGGGGAGAGTGGCTTTTCTCTATTCTCCACCCAAACAGGACGGGTTATTTTGTCCATCCTCGCTCTATTGCTGATCCTGATCCGGTTTACCCAGCCATCAGCCAACTCAGCCCATCTCACCAGCCAGTTGCTCTCCTGGTCAACGGTGTTTGTATGTCTTTCTACGGTTGTCCTCAGCTTTATTTATCCTCACTTCCGCCACAATATTTACAACTATGTTCTGGTGGTATTTTTTCTGTTCTCACTCGGCTTTTTAAACCAGATATATCTTACCGGTTTTGCCAGAACCGTTTTGTCAGGGTTTCTTGTATTTTCCCTGACAGCCGCATTCTACATACAAAAGATAAACCATCTCGCGATATTCCAGTTATTTACTGTCAGCACCTCCGTTATGATATTCTTTCTGCTTCCTGATCCGCCCGCGGAAGCGAAAGCATTCCTTTTCCGTTTTACAGGCGTCCAGCTACTGGCCTTTTTTATTCTTAGTTCGCGCATACGGGCATTGGAAAAGAGGATCATAACCGAGCTGAAATACCAGAACCTGATCGAAAGGCTGTACTGCGGGGTGATTCAGACAAATGCGGAAGGACAGATCACGATGGTAAATCAACAGATTTGCAGACTTACCGGGCTGGAGCGAGACACGCTGCAATCGCTTTCATTTCTGGAACTGGTAATCCCGGATGATGCGCCTGTGGCTTCCGGAGCGATTGCCGGTATTATGAGCGGGCAGTCAGACAAATTTGAACTGCGCCTGCGGCGAACCTCAGGCGAACCTTTCTGGGTAAAAATCAGCGCAAGCCCTTCTGTCGGAGAAAATGACCGTATTTCGGGCGCCTACATGGTCATGGCAGATATTTCTATGGAAAAAAACCACACAGATAATCTGTCGGTCCAGTTACGTGACCTGGAACTTATAAATCAGGAATTGATTCGTCAGAAAACCAACCTCGAAATGATCGCCCGAAAAACTACAGAAGAACTTCGGGAACCTTCGAAATCCATTCTCCGCCTGGCCGATACGCTCACCCGGGAAAATGCAGGGGACAACCCGCTGGCACTTGCCTGGGTCAACGAAATTTCCCAGCAGACACTTCAAATTCAGGACAAGCTCGAAGGCCTGTGGATGTATGTGGTATCCGAAGTGGAAAAGCCCATTCCGGAAGAACTCAACCTGGCCGATGTGCTGGATGAAATCAGAAAAAACCTTCAATTTACCATCCGGGAAAACCATGTGTCTATTATTACCAAAGACTTGCCCTGGGTTCAGGCAGACCGTATGCAAATGGTGCGGCTCTTTAGCCACCTGATCGAAAATGCCATACGGCACAGAGGTCCGGCATCGCCTGTCATCCAGATCGGATATTCGCTCAATGAGGAGCGGGAAGAATATGTTTTTTCGGTAATAGACAACGGCCTGGGTTTCAGCCGGGAAGAATATGAGCGGGTGTTTCACCTGTTCAAAAAAGATTCCGGTAAGGATATGAAGGGGATCGGAATGGGGCTTCACATTTGTAAAAAAATCGTAGATAACCATAAAGGCAGGATGTGGTTTACCTCCAGCCTGGGAAAAGGCAGCTCCTTTTTCTTCTCCCTCCCCCTCCACTTTGGGCAAGACCGCATACCCGCATTGACAGAAGAAACCGGAGAAACAACCGAAGAGACCGCCAGCAAACAGAAATCCTGATTAAAAAAACTGCCGTCAGGAAAAATTTTGCCGATGTGAGGGATTTCTCTATATTTGCCCCACAATAATGCGATTGTACCTGCGTCCATATCGGCTTCTACTCATTTTTGCAGCACTGCTGGCAATGGTTCTCCTGCTTAAAATCAATAAGCGGAGTTTCTATTTCCACTACTTCAAAGTCATTGAGGAAGTTGAAATGCGCAACTCACAGGAGTTGAGTGCCTTTCGCCAGATAGACCAGATCGCAACCGTCGTTCCGGAAATCATCTCCCTCACCCAATGGATTTTTCAGGTTCTGTTTTTCCCGATCACAGCGCTGCTGCTTTGGGAAACCGGCCTTCAATACATTTGGGGCTCGCGGAGATTGCGCCTGCTTCCGGCACGGATTTTTTACCAGCTCCAACCTGTAAGGGCTCCCTAGTATTTTCTTTTACCGGCCTTTTTTGCGAAGCAGATTTTCCGCTTCGTGTCTATTATTGTATTATCCTAAAACCCTATTATAAATGAAGAATAAAAATACGGTCGTATTTTTGCTATTTATCTTCATAGCAATCTGCGGCTATAACCTCTACTGGACTATTGTGCAGTTTTCCATGGAAAGGAATATGAACAACCTGCGCACCGCCATCCAGAATCCTGCGGACACCACTGCAAAAAAACAATATGACGCCATCATGGCTGATGCCGACTATCAGTCCCGCTACAAAAAAGCCGTGGACCGGTCTTTTACCCTCGGCCTCGACCTTCAGGGCGGTATGTTTGTTACTCTCGAAATCGGAGTCGAAGCACTGATTAAACAACTGGCAGGCAACCCTACCGATACAACTTTCCAGAATATTCTCGATTGTGCCAACCTGAAACAGCAGACCGAAGCCCGCGGGTTTGTACCGCTGTTTGTGGAGTGTTTTAAGGAATTAAATCCCTCCGGTTCCCTGGGTGCAACTTTTGCCAATCCGGAACTCGAAATCAGCGTAGGTACTTCCGATGATGACGTACAGCGGATTCTCGAAACCGAAGCTACTTCCGCCATTGACCGTACCTTTAACATTATCCGTACCCGTATCGACCAGTTTGGGGTCGTATCGCCCAACCTTCAGAAGCAGGAAGGAACAGGCCGGATTCTGCTCGAACTTCCCGGTGTAAAAGAACCCGAACGTGTGAGAAAACTCATCGGCTCCGTTGCCAAACTGGAGTTTTATGCGACACACCCCTGGAATGACGCCTATCCGGTCCTTCTGGAGATCAACGAAAAAATGAAGCAGATCAGAGGCATTGAATCCGAAGATGCCGCAACGACTGATTCTGCTGCTACCGATAGCCCGGACACTGCTACCACCACACCTACTGCCGACACCACAGGTAACGATACCACCTTCAGTACCGAAAACCTGGCAGGACAGGATTCCGCTGATGATGTGCCCTTCGACCAGCTTTCTCAGGAAGAACAGGAGAAAAAAAGAGCCGAATTTAAGCGCACCAATCCGTTTTTTGCTGTTCTCCGTCCGGCCAACTTCGACGCCATGGCACAGGCACGTTCCACCTCTCCCCGTGTAGGTGCATCGAGCCCCAATGACACTGCAGAAGTAAACGCAATCCTGAAAATGGATGAGATCAGGGCGCTGATTCCCGATGACATGCGTTTTGTATGGAGCTTCAAACCAATGGAAGACGCAGAAGAAGAACTCTTTGAAATGATTGCTATCCGCGTCAATGACGACGGCGTAGCTGACCTCGAAGGAGATCAGGTAAGTCTGGCCCGTCAGGATTTTGACCCAAGCACGGGTAAAGCGGTTGTCAGCATGCGTATGACAGCAGAAGGAACCAAAGACTGGGGCCGCATTACCGAAGCCAACGTAGGTAAACACGTAGCCATTCTTCTGGACAATTTTGTTTACTCCTACCCCGTCGTAAATGAAGCCATCGTAAGTGGTAGTTCGCAAATATCCGGCGATTTCACCATTGATGAGGCCAAAGACCTTGCCAACGTACTCAAAGCCGGTCAGCTCCCCGTACCCGCACAGATAGAAGGCGAAGAAACCGTAGGGCCTACCCTCGGTGCCGAAAACATCCGCAGCGGTATGTTCTCTTTCCTCGCTGCCTTCGCAGTGATCCTGATTTTTATGGCTGCATACTACAACAAATCAGGCTGGGTGGCCAACCTTGCCCTTCTGGCAAACCTGATTTTCGTACTGGGTTGCTCTGCCGCTTTTACAATCGTACTGACCCTTCCGGGTATCGCAGCTATCGTACTTACAGTGGGTATGGCCGTGGACGCCAACGTACTGATCTTTGAGCGGATCAGGGAAGAAATGTCGCATGACAAAACCCTGAAAGCCAGTATTAAAGCCGGTTTCAGCAATGCCTTCTCCTCCGTACTTGACTCCAACATCACTACGTTCCTTACTGGTGTGGTTCTCTACGTGTTTGGGGTTGGCCCTATCCGTGGTTTTGCCGTTTCTTTGATGATCGGTATCATCACCTCACTGATTTCTGCCCTGATCATTACCCGTCTCATCCTCGATTACTACGCCAATAAGGGAAAAGATTCGATGAATTTTGGTTTCCCCTGGAGCCTCAACCTTTTCTCCAACATCCAGATTCACATGGTTGCCCGGAGAAAATTGTTTTATATGATTTCAGGTACTGTGGTTGCACTGAGTCTCTTATCTGCTCTTGTATTCGGATTCAAAACCGGTGTGGACTTTAAAGGTGGCCGCCAGTTTGTCATTGAGTTTACGCAAAACGGTGCTCCAGCCAACCTTTCCGGTAGCGATGTTGAGCAAATCAGAAAAGACCTGAATTCAGCCCTGAATAATTCTGAACCGGTAATCAAAACCCTGAGTGCTGACAACCAACTGATGATCACTACTTCCTATAAGATTGATGATCGCGATGCCACCGGAGAAGTCACTGATCTGCTGATGAATGGGTTGAACCAGGGATTTGGTCAGTACGAAAAAAATGTCATCAGCACCTCCGACGTAGGTCCTACGGTCGCCAATGACATCCGCGAGGCGGCTTATCTCTCCGTGATCTTCTCGCTGCTGATTATCTTCTTCTACATCCTGATGCGTTTCCGCAAATGGCAATACAGCCTCGGTGCGGTGGCCGCGCTGTTCCACGACGTAATCATCACCCTGGGTATTTTCTCCATTCTGAGTGTTATCGACATTCCTTTCAGTGTGGAAATCAACCAGGCATTGATTGCGGCGTTGCTCACGATTATCGGTTATTCGATCAACGATACGGTGGTCGTGTTTGACCGGATCAGGGAAAATATCGGAGAAATGAAGTCTGCCAAACTCAGCGACATCTACAACTTCTCCATTGACCAGACCCTGAGCCGTACCCTGATTACCTCACTGACTACTGTTATGACAGCCGTTGTGCTCTTCATCTGGGGAGGTGATGTGATCCGTGGATTTATGTTTGCCATTATTGTCGGTATCTCCGTAGGAACATACTCTTCCATCTTTGTGGCAAGTGCCATTTCACTTGACCTGCTGGAAAGAGAAAAACCTGCTGCCGAAGCATAATATAGCTGCAACTTTTATTCAAACAGGCGGTCAATAGACTGCCTGTTTGTTTTTTTTGCATTGTCGAAAAATTCTTTAGCTTTGAAAGAATTATTTTCCGTTTACACTCAGTCATAACCCTTGTATAACCACAAATCTATGTTTTTCCTATTACAGACCCCGGCTGATTCTCTGTCCACCGCCGAATCCATGGGCAGTAAGTCCTTGTTTGAAGTGCTGGTTTCCGGAGGTTGGACAATGATTCCGCTGCTCCTTCTCCTCATACTGGCGATATTCATTTATATCGAAAGGTATCTTACCATCAAAAAAGCAGACACCGACTCTGGCGAACTGATGAAACAGGTACGGAAATATGTGCTCGCCGGCAATATTGAAGCCGCCAAAGGTCTTGCACAATCTACCAACGATGCTTTTGCCCGCATGATTTACAAGGGCATCAGCCGGCTTGGAACCGCCTCCCTCAAAGATATCGAAGGATCAATCGAAAACGTAGGAAAACTGGAGGTTTATCGCCTGGAACGCAGGCTGTCACTCCTCGCTACTGTTGCAGGTGCCGCCCCGATGATCGGCTTTTTCGGAACCGTTCTCGGTATGATCAAGGCCTTCAATGCGATCGTAATCCGCGAAGGAAATGCCAGCCCCGTTGACCTCGCCGGCGGTATTGCCGAGGCTATGGTAACCACCGCTGCCGGTCTCGTCGTCGGTATCCTCGCTTTCCTCGCATACAATACCCTCGTCTCTATGGTAAGCAAAGTGGTTTTCAAACTCGAACTTACCTCCACTGATTTTATTGACCTTCTGCAGGAACCTGCATCCTAATTCTACAACCATGAGTATCCGCAGCAGAAATAAAGTAAGCGCCGAATTCAGCTCCGCTTCTATCTCCGATATCGTGTTCCTCCTCCTGATCTACTTTATGCTTACCTCCGCTTTCGTAGAGCAGGTGGGGATTAAGGTCGATCTGCCTACCAGTTCTTCCGACAAACCCACAGAAGGCAAAAACTTTATCACCGTTACCGATGACGGGGTTTTTGCGTGGAATCAGGAAAAGTAAAAGATAAGGACGAACTGATCCCGCTGATCGAAGCAGTGCTGAAAGACGACAACAAAGACAACGACGTCATTACTCTTCGCGTCGATAAAAAGCTCTGTTCGAAGAGGCTGCTTTCGTCATGGCCGTAGTCGCAGAAAATGACGGCAAAATCGTGATCCTGACCGAAAAAGACTAACGCCCGGTCACCATTTCAACGAAAGTACTGCCACCTGACGGTATTGCAGCCGCTCGCCGGTAGCAGGGTGCTGAACCTCAAATAGCAGAATATACATTCCGGCCAGTGCCTGCTGGTTTAGGTCGTTGGTTCCATCCCAAAATATCGTACCGGGTTGTGTGCCCAATAGGGTGTTGGGTTGAATGGTTTTTACTTTTCTGCCGCCGATGTCAAATATTGCTACCCGCGCATTTGCCCCGGGAAAATCAAAGTGATAGTTGACCGGTAGTACGTCTTTTTCCCCATCCCCGTCCGGGGTAAAGGTCTGATATTCCAGCGAAACCGCGGATTCGCTTTCGTCCAACTCAAGAGACTGCGAATTGGCATAACCGGGAGTAGCATATCTGACACCAGACGCCGCCGAATGCCAGTTTCCCCGATCCATTGAAGCGTTTCTCAACGAAATCCGCTCCAGCGATACCCCCTCCCGGTCTGACAGACCGGAAAAATGATAATCATCTTTATACTTCATCCGGTCCACTTCTCCTTCCCCTTCCCTCGTTATCACGCATATCCCTTCGCCATCCTCAAATCCGGGAAATCCTTTCATTTGCCAAAACCTTGCACCACCCGGAGGAAGGTACGTCTGCTGCTGCATCAGGGTATCTTTGGTAAGGCATATAATTTCTCCCGGATAAAACAGTGTGGTCTGTGAAGCAAGCGGATAACTATTATATACCGAATCGCTCCCTTCCTCGCCCTTCCCTATCCACAACTGACTGAAATCCAGTATTTTGTCAGACATATTCACCACCTCCACAAAATCACTTCCGCCGGAATAGGGGTTAAAAAGTATTTCATTGATCAGCACATCTCCCGGATCGGGCTTTGCTGGCAAAGACCAGACCGCATGCCCGGAAAACCATCCACCAGTACAATCTTTCAGACTGTCTATTTCGATTTCAAAGGTATTCCCTGCATCAAATTTTCGGGCAAACAACATATCGGCACATACATTCTCCGGAGAGAGTAACCAAACCGCTTCGGGATTTTCTCCGGATTCAACCAGGCGGTAATTCTGATTTACTATTGCAGCGCCTTCATCCAGCGGGCGGCTGAAACACAACCGGATGGTCGAACTGTCCACCATTGCGGTGGTCAGCAAAGTTACCTTTGTGCTATCGGGCGTCAGACGCCAGCGACTGTTAACTTTACCAGGTGTGCCTCCTTCGGGCGAAACGGAAGCAGACCAGAAAAAACTCTCCGGACAACCTTCCCCGGGCATAGTAGTCCGCTCCAGCGAATACCCGCCCGTTTGTTTTTCCGGATCGCGATACCAATTGAGTGAATAGTCCAGGGTATCAATCAGCACACCCCCAGGCGAGCGAAATCCCAAATTGTCGCCGCCATTGACCAGGGCAGGCCAGGCGGAAGGGCTGATTATTTCTCCGTAAGGGAAAAATTGTGCAGCCGAAGCCGCGCTGCTCAGAATGATATAGCTGTCCGGCAACATCTGTTTTTCCCCCAGAACTCCCGTCGTGGTGCCATTGGAAACCGAAAACCCGCCCAGGTTGATGGTATCAGGCCCGGGATTATACAATTCCAGAAATTCTGCTTCCGGAAGTCCGGCAGATGGCGTAGGGTCAGCCATAATCTCTGTGATGAGGAGGTCGTGGAAATGAAAAGTTTTTACAGGTGGCGGAGGCGCGATCACCGTGTCCGAATCTCCATTTCCCGAAAAAAAATCATCGAAAAAAAAAGCATTTGCGCGGGTTGAAGAATGTCTGATCCATATACCCAACCACGCGGGTTGAGTATAAGTTGTATCGAAGGCCGTTCCTTCCAGAGAAAAATTTCCATTTCCCCCCTCATCAGAATACAACGACCAGTTTCCGGCACTGTCGCGCTGTACTTTTACCTCGCAATGAACCTGTGAAGCGGCTCTGCCGGGGATTCCATCGATAATTTTGGTGATAGTTGTTCCATCCTGCCGGAAAAGGTCGTACGAATCCTCATTTCCCGACTCCCCTGCCCCTACAAAATAACCGTGAAGGGCGTCGGTGAGCGTAGGTGTATCCGAAACCAGGTAAATGCGAATCAGGTTGGACGTACTGGGAGCAAATTCGTAGCGAAGGTAAAACCGCCATTCTTTCTGTAGCGAGAGGCTGTCACGGGTCGAAAGAAAAATGGTGTCAGTGGCCGGAAGTCCGGCTGACTGAAGTTCACCTTCCGTATTCACCAGAAAAAGTGCACTGTCTCCCGACCATACGGGATTTTGGGTAAAATCACCATCGGAAAAATCGTCGGAAAACTGAGCAGAAAGGGAATGGACTGCCATAAGCAATCCTGTGAGAAAAATTACAGGTATTGTTTTCATGAATTTGTGCTTTGATGCCAAGATAATCACAATTTTATTTTCAGAAAAATTTATGTTTAGCCATCATTTTTTACTTTTGCTCCATGGGAAGAAAAGTTTCGCCATTCACAGCAGAGATGCAAATTACGGATGCCGCGTCTGATGGTCGTGCCGTTGCACGTCACGGAGAACAGGTTGTATTCATTGAGGGAGGCGTTCCCGGCGATGTGGCGGATGTGTATGTTTTCAGAAAACAGGACAAAATGCTGGTCGGGAAAATAGACAGGCTGATCGAGGCGTCTCCTGACCGGGTTTCACCTCAATGTGCGCACTTTGGCTTATGTGGCGGATGTAAATGGCAGAATATGTCCTATGAAGCCCAGTTAAAGTACAAGGAAAATCAGGTAATCAATACCCTGCGCCGTATCGGGAAAATAGAAATTGGCGAAGCGCTGCCGATTCTGGGTTGCGAAAGTCCCTATTATTACAGAAACAAACTGGAATTTTCATTCAGCGACAGAGCCTGGGTGCCCAAAGATCAGTTAGACCACTTCAACGAGTTGGATCTTCGTTCGCTCGGATACCATATGCCCGGTATGTTTGACAAGGTACTGGATGTGGAAGAATGTCTGCTTCAGATTCCGCTGGTCAATGAAATCCGCAATGAGTTGAGGGCCTATGCGCGGGCGCACGATCTTTCGTTTTACAATATCAGAGACAATACAGGGTTTCTGCGCAATATCGTATTTCGCACCTCGGTGGCGACCGGAGAGATGATGATCATTCTTGTGGTCAATGGCAATGATATGGAAGTTATTTCGCCCATACTGTCACATCTTGAAGCGCGTTTTCCACAGATTACAGACTTTATCTGGATAGACAACCACAAGGTAAACAGCGTGTATGCCGACCTGCCCTTCCATGTGTGGAAAGGCAAACCTTATATCACCGAAAACCTCGGCGGATTTGATTTTCAGATTCGCGCAACGTCTTTTTTCCAGACCAACAGCAAACAGGCAGCGATTTTATATGGCGTAGTCAAAACTTTTCTGCAGGAAGTTTTACCCCCGGACCGCAAAAGATTTCACACCATTTATGACCTGTATTCAGGCACAGGCAGTATTGGTATTTTTGTCTCAGACCTGGCCGAAAAAATTGTGGGAATCGAATACGTAAGGGCCGCTGTGGAAGATGCCTGGGAAAATGTGCGCACCAACCGCCTCGACAACCAGTTTAGTTTTTATGCAGGCGATATGAAGGATCTCCTCACCGATGAACTGGTAGCGACCGAAGGTCTGCCGGAAGTGATTATTGCCGATCCTCCCCGCCAGGGCATGGCCCCTCAGGTAGTCAGGCGACTGCGCGAACTGGCGCCCGAACATATTATCTATGTCAGTTGTAAACCCGCAACACAGGCCCGCGACCTCGAAATGCTGGATGATCTGTACGAAGTGGTGAAAGTACAGCCGGTGGATATGTTTCCCCAGACTGCCCATGTCGAAAATGTAGCGCTGCTCAAAAAACGCCTTACCCCAAAACTTAAGGAAGAAACACCTTCTTTGTCTGAAGAAAGTCTTTCGTCCGAAAACGGAGCAGATATATCCCAGGCGGAATAAATCCCGGGTTAAAGGCCATTTCCCCCGAAGCGGAAGGGAGAAAGGTGTGAAGGGTATATACCTGACGCCCACTCATATCCAACAACTGAAGCACAAGGTCTGTGGGGAAAGCAAGTTGCCATGCCAGTTTCCGGCTTTCACCTGCCCCATAAACCGAAAATGGGGATATCGGAATATCCTCCTTTTCAATAGCAGAACTGAGGTTGGGCGATATCGCCCAGTTTTGTTTATAGACATAATCTCCGCTTCGGTTTCCGCTACTATCGGCAGCGACAAAAGCCGCATAAAATACCACCTCTCCCATTTCAGTCACAGGCGCCTTCCACCGAAAATGCCAGGAAGCAGAATCGCTGACAAACTGCGCCGAATCGTGCATAATATATACTCGATCGCCGTCCGTTTTGAGTTGTGTCATTGTTGTATCAGTCTCAATCCATAACCCGATTCCGCCTTTTGTTTCCGGACTGTAGGGCAAAAGCTGAAAACCAAAAGCTTTCTGGCCGGAATGCTGCACCGAAACGGTGATGTCATAGACGCCTCCGGGAATATATCCTGATTCAGCGAGTGAAGAAGTCAGCGACACAGTACCGGGGCCGCTGTTTACGAGAAAATCACCGTGGCAATAGCCGTTATAACAGGTGAGTTCACCCGGAGCACCGGTCCGTCCTTCGGGCGGACCATCGGAGTAAGAAGTCAGAGAAAAACTAATCAGCAAAAGGAAAAGCAAGGCAAAAAGGTAACGCAACTGGTGGTAATCCATGAAAGATAAGGTGCTTATTATGAGAATATTACCAATAGGTGAGCCATGTGTTACGAAAGAATTATATTATCATTAATATCTGCAACAGCTATTCCATACCCGGACTAAAAGCATAAAATTAGCAGTATCGGTCCAAAAATATCAAACTACCAGAAAACAAACATGCTTTTAGAACTGGAAACTTTGACTACAACAGCAAAAATACTAATTGTTGACGACGAGGAAGATATCCTCGATATGCTTCAATACAATTTTGAGCAGGAAGGATATACCATTTTGCGCGCACGTGACGGCGAAGAGGCGATCAAAGCCGCCGAAGAAGCTAAACCCGATCTCATTCTGCTGGATATTATGATGCCCAGGATGGACGGAGTTTCTACCTGTCTGGCGATACGCAAGACTCCTGGTCTGGAAAACACCATCATTGTCTTTCTTACCGCCCGTTCGGAAGAATATTCGGAAGTGGCAGGATTTGAGGCAGGCGCAGATGACTACATTTACAAGCCCGTCAAACCAAGGGTACTAAAAAGCCGTGTGAGAGCTTTACTCCGCCGGCAGCAAATCATGCCCAAAAAGGATAACAACACCCTATGGGTACACGACCTGGAGATTGTGAGGGACGAATATGTAGTCAAAAAAGGGCATAAGCGGATTCCGCTGCCGAGAAAAGAGTTTGAGCTTTTCTTTTACCTCGCATCCAGGCCCGGGAAAGTCTTCAGCAGAGAAGATTTGTTGGTGCGTATCTGGGACAATCTTCACGTTACTGACCGTACCGTTGACGTACATGTCAGAAAATTGCGGGAGAAAATCGGCACTCAGTACATTGTAACCATCAAGGGTGTGGGATACAAATTTCTGGCAGAATAAAAGGAGAAGGTAAAATGAAACAGCGGCTGGTAGTCATCATCGACGATGAGGAAGATATCCTTGATCTGTTGGAATACAACTTCCTGCGGGAAGGGTTTGTCGTAGAAGCATTTAACCGGGCGAAACCTGCGCTGGATTTTGTGAGCAAACAAAAACCTGACGCCATTCTCTGCGACTGGATGATGCCAGAAATGACCGGACTGGAGCTTTGCCGCGCTATCAAGGAAAATATTTCCCTCGCCGATATTCCTTTCCTCATGGTCACCTGCCGCACAGAAACTACCGCCGTCAAAATGGCCCTCGCCGAAGGAGTAACCGATTATATCCGCAAACCCGTCAGAATCTCCGATCTGATCGGAAAGGTACAGGAAGTAATCGGAATTTAAACAGGCGCAAACTTCTCTGATACTTATTCAGTTATATTCGTAAGGTGAATTATTTACCAGAATTGGATTTTGATCACTAAATTGGTAGAAATTAGTTTTCACCTGATTTTACTGAAAATATCCGAGGGATGGGCTTCTTCCGGTTGATGATACCTTTTTTCTTTGTGCTGATCGGCATGAGTTCTGCTTTTGCGCAGGTTAAAATTGTCGTTACCCGTCTGCCCGCCAACACGCCCCATGATGCGACTTTATATCTGGTAGGAAGTTTCAACAACTGGAACCCCGGAGATGAAAAATATATTTTTACCCGCAACCCCGACAACACATTTGAGATTGCGGTATCCGACCTGCCTGATTCCTTTCAATATAAAATCACGCGCGGAAACTGGTCCTCCGTCGAAGGGCGAGCCAATGGAAGAGCCCGCGTAAACCGTATATTCACAAAAAATACACAAGCCGCGCAAACTGTTGAAGTAGAGATCAAGTCGTGGGAAGACCTGGCGGGAACTTCGCTCAGTCTGTATTCGTTTCTGCTGTTATTTTCCAGCTTTCAGGGAATTATGCTGATTCTGGCTATCAATGGCATTCAGGAGCGTAATATCTCTGCCAACCGGGTGCTCTCAATCCTGATTCTGCTGATCTCCTTTGCCCTCTTGGGGAGGGTTTCCACTTACGACAGAGATACCTTCAACTGGCAGCCCAAGCTGATCCTGCTTCCGGAGATGATCCTGTTTGTGTATGGACCGGTTTTTTACTTTTATATCCGCAGATTGTTAAAACTGGAGCCGGAAAAAAAATCCGTGGCATGGCTCCACTTTATCCCGGGAATGGTTCACATGATAGCTTATATCCCGCTGTTTCTGAGAGAAAAGCAGGAGTTTCTCACAGATGTCGTCGATCAGAAACTTTATTATGTTTTTGCCCTCGTAGGAGGTCTGTCTATGGTTTTTAATTTGTATTACTGGTTTAGGGTCAAAAAAATCCTCGATTCACATGAGGAAGACACCTCCAAAACCCAGTCATTCGAACAAAATCTCCATTACCTCCAGGCTGTCATGGGGCTCAATGCCTTATGCCTGTTTTTGTGGGTGTTTATCTATCTGGTATCCGGACTGGGATATGCTTTCAACCTCGACATTACCCTTCTTCGCGAAAGAAGTACAGATATTCTCTGGCTGCTGTTTTCCTGTACCACCTATTTTTTGGGCTTTTTTGCTATGAATCAGCCCGAAATATTCAAACTTCCCAAAGTAGTGGAAAAATACAAAGATTCCTCCCTGAGCGATAAGGAAATGAAGACCTATAAAGATCGGCTCCAAATCGTCATGGAATCCAAAAAGGCATATCTTAATCCGGAACTAACCCTTACCGAACTTTCCGAACTCGTCAATACCAATACCCACACGCTATCCAGGGTGATCAACGAGGGATATGGCAAAAGTTTTTATGACTTTATCAATACCTACCGCGTGAATGCGTTCACCGACATGGCCAACGACGAAAAATACCGCAATGAGACTTTTCTTTCCATTGCTTTCAGCGTGGGGTTCAACTCCAAAACCACCTTTAACCGGGCATTTAAGAAAGTCACAGGAACCACACCGCGCGCCTATCTGAAAGAACAGACACCCGAAAAAGTATTTGAATAAAAACTTATGGCCGTGGCAGTAACATTTCTGCTCCGGGTCCCACTGGGATGTCGAGTAAAATCCAGATAATCAGCAGTACCGACCACCCGATCAGAAACACAATCGAGTACGGTATCATCGTGGAAATAACCGTTCCAATCCCCGCTTTTTTATCGTATTGCTGCATAAATGCCACAATCAATGCGAAGTAGGACATCATGGGCGAAATGATATTGGTTGCACTGTCGCCGATCCGGTAGGCAGTCTGTACAAATTCGGGCGAATATCCCAGTGTCATAAACATAGGAATAAACACCGGTGCCATCAACGCCCACTTGGCCGAAGCGCTGCCCATAAACAGATTGATCACAGCAGAAATAATGATCAGCCCCAGCATGAGGGGAATCGGATAACCCGCCAGCGGTTCCAATGCCTCTGCCCCTTTTATGGCGATAATGGTGCCAAGATTGGAGTATTTGAAATAGGCAACAAACTGCGCAGCAAAAAATACCAGTACAATATACGAGCCCAGGGTTTCCATGCTTTTACCCATCCCTTTCATCACGTCGGAATCACTGCGAATAGTCCCGGCGCCTATCCCATAGGCAATGCCCGCAAGACCTGCCCCGATAAAAATTATGCTGACAATCCCCTGCAAAAAAGGTGATTTTAAAATACTCTCCGAAGGATCGACCTCCAGGTTGCGCAGAAATCCCTGCGCGGGCAACAGCCCGGCGAGGCTCACAGCGATCAGCAATAACACGACCAGCATTGCATAGATCAGTCCACGTTTTTCGGGGCGGCTTAGCCCGGTAATTTCCTCCGCCTTTGCATCGCCTTCATATTTTCCCAGCCGTGGTTCGACAATTTTTTCGGTCACAATCGTACCCAGTGCAGTAATGACAAAGGTGGATACAAACATAAAATAATAGTTACAGGCGGGATTGACCGTGTATTCCCCAAATCCCTGAACCGTTCGGGCAGCTTCCTGCGAAAGCCCGGCAAGCAGCGGATCAACCGTCCCCAGCAGAAGGTTGGCACTGTATCCGCCCGATACACCGGCAAAAGCAGCGGCCAGCCCGGCGATAGGGTTTCGCCTCACGGCGAGAAAAATGATCGCTCCCAGCGGAACCAGCAGCACGTAGCCAATTTCACTGGCCATATTGGACAAAACCCCGGCAAATACGACTACACTTGTGAGCAATCTGGGCGGAGCCTTCAGCACGAGGAGGCGAAGGCCGGTTCCGATCAGCCCGCTCCCTTCAGCTACGCCGATGCCCAGCAGGGCAACCAAAACGGTTCCCAGTGGAGCAAATCCGGTGAAGTTGGTTACCATAGAGGTAAGAATCCAGTGGAGGCCTGCCACCGAAAGCATATTCTGCGGTGCTACCACCTTGCCAGAGGGAAGCGAAGCAGAAACGTCCAGCCAACTGGCAATTCCGGAAAATATTACTGCCAGCAGCGCAAGAATACCAAACAGCGTCGCAGGATGTGGAAGGGCATTTCCACCTTTTTCAATAATATTCAGGAAGCGTTCCACACGGGAGCGTTTCGGTTTGGGGGTTTCATCCATGGTTCAATAGTTAGAAAATCGAAATTATACGCGTTATAAACGTTAGTTGTCTCTTGCTGTCTGATAGGCTTTGACGAGGATTTCGTCAAGCGCGGCATCGTAACCTGCACCATTGGACAGCAACACCACGCCTATCCCTCTGGAAGGGTCGATATATACGCGGCTGCTCGACCCGGCGTCGAGGCCGCTTTTGCCGAGAAGCACCTCACCCAGAATGGTATCATACCGCCAGCCAAGTGCCTGAGCCGGATCGGCAATTGGGTATTGAACCTGCTTGATTTCAGCCACAGATTCCGAAGGCAGAATATCCTGACTTCCGTAAGCACCATTTTGCACCAACGCCAGCAGAAACCGGCAAAGGTGAGACGCGCTGATTCTCAACTGTCCGCTGGGATATATGGCATATCCGTAATTGGCAAGCGGTTGCAGTCCGTTGGGTGATTGGGTATAAGGAATGGCAACTTTATCTGCCGGAATATCGCGCAAAAACCAGGATGCATTCTGAAGGCCCAGTTGGGCAAACAAATGTGTTTTACAAAAGATATCAAAATCGATCTCAGATACAATTTCGACCAGATGAGCCGCCAGCGCGATACCTGTACGGGAATACGTATAAGTTTTTCCCGGGCGTTGGTTGGTAAAATTGGTGGGAGAATAGTACACACCTGAAGTGGAGAGGTAGTCTTCAAGATATTTGCCCAATCCTACTTCTGAATCTCCCGGGCCATAGGTACTTTGAATCAGAATCGCATTGTCCTTAATACCAGCAGTATGTGAAAGGAGCATACGGGGGGTAATCACGGCCTGGGAAAAAGTTGGATGAATAAAATCCCAGCCGAGGTATTTGTTGATATTCTCATCCAGATCTAAGATTCCCAGTTGTTCGGCTTGTTGAAGTGCCGCAGCAACGATCCCATCTGCGGCCTGGTTGACAATAAACCTTGTATTATTATCTACTGCAATATTCGCCGCAATATTGGCTTTGCCATAGGCTTTCTCCCAGTCAATTTCCCCATTTCTCACCACAGCAACCGAAAGACCCGGAATCTGGTCAGATGCCATTTTCCCCTTGATGAGGTCATCCATATAAAACTCATAGTTGATACCCGGCTCAGGAACCGGGGGCTCGATGGGCGGATCAACTTTACAACCCGCCAACCAGATATTGACACAAAGAAAAGCCAGAGTAAGGAGTTTTTTCATTGGTAGTATTCATTTACAAAGCCCTAAAATAAAGAAAATTGGGGGAATACAAACAAAAAAGCTGATCCCTTACCGGGACCAGCCTCCTTACCAAAACCTCAACACAAAATCATTCAGACTTAATGAGCTTTAGCTCAGTCTGCACCTGATCATCTATGAACAGGCTTCCCACATACATTCCAGATGGCAATGTATTTACATCTAAAAGTAAACGATTTATTCCGGGAATAAGTTGGTAGTTGTGTTTTCCCATCTCCTGCCCCAAAAGATTATGCAAATGCAGTTCCATTTGGGCACTGTTGGGTGAATAAATTTCGATTTCAACCAAAGAACTTGCCGGAACGGGGAAAATACGCAAAAGTTCCGGTTTTTCAGCGTCAGGGAATAACACTTCTGCCAGGGAAGAAAAATGACCGTTTCCATTGGCATCCAACTGCCGGAGACGGTAGATATGGGTTTTTCCGGGAATCACAACGGTGTCTTCGTATTTGTACGAAGCTCCCAGGCCAGCAGTTGATCCGGACGCGACCCAGCCAATCTGATTAAATAACGTACCGTCCATGCTTTTTTGTACTTCGAAACCAAAATTTTGTTGCTCTGAAATGGTCTCCCAGTTTAAAATTATTTTTTTGTAGCCGGGATTGGCAATAAAATACAGATATTCTACCACTAAGGGGCAGTTAGGGCCAATAGTAATTCCGAGCACATCGGTACATCCGTTGGTTCCCGTGGCTGTAACAGTATAGGGTCCCGGTAACAGGCCGGTAGCTACAGGCCCGGACTGGGCAGGCGTAGTCTGCCAGACATAGGTAATATTCCCGCCGCTACCTGTCGCCAGTACTTCTATCGTACCATCTGCTGCCAAACAATCTGTAGCAGAGGTGCTGTCAACCAGGGCCAGCGCTACCGGCGACTGAGGCCCGGGAATGGTGGTGGCCAAATTCTCCGAACAGCCATTCTGGTCTGTTACCGTAACGGTATAGGTTCCCGGTTCCAGCCCGGTAGCTATGGCACCGGTCTGTGCAGGGCTGGTATTCCACTGATAGGTGAATGGCCCCACTCCGCCAAAAGCATTGACCTCAAGACCAGCAAAGGTATTGCAATCGGCATTGGTAGAGTCAAGCAATTGTAATGCAAGGGGGGCCGGTTCAATGATCGTAACTGAAGCTGTAGTAAGGCAGCCCGTAGGGGTCTCAGTAATCGTAACGGTATAATTTCCGGCTGTAAGCCCCGTGGCTGTTGCCGCCGTCCCGCCTGAAGGTGCCCAGGCATAAGCAAGTGTGCCTGTTACTCCGGATACAGAAACCGAAGCAGTACCATCCGTGCCTCCGTTGCAGCTCACTTCTCCTGCCGACATCACCTGTGCACTCAACGTGCCCGGAATTTTGTCCACATATACGGAAGCCGAATCCGCACAACCTGTAATGGCATCAGTAACTACCACCTGGTACGTGCCCTGAGAAAGGCCCGTCGCCGTTGCCGAGGTCTGCGCCGGACTGGTATTCCAGCTATACTGATAACTTCCACTGCCGAGGGAAGCCACGACCGTAGCCGTACCGTCCGGGATGCAGTTGGCATCCGTCCCGCCTACTGCCAGCGAAAGGTCATTGACGGTAACTGTTGCCGTAGTCTGGTCAAAACAAGTACCGGTTGCATTGCTTCCCGTAATGGTATAGGTGGTGGTGGCTGATGGATTGGCAATTACACTGGTGCCGGAAGTCGTGTTTAATCCGACACCTGGGCCCCAGGTATAACTGTCTGCACCCGAAACACCTAACTGCACACCGCCTTCTCCCGCACAAAATGCCACTGGCCCTGATAGTATCAAAACCGGGGCCGGATCCACAATGATGGTCACCGTATCTGCTGTGGAGAGCCCGCAACAATCTGTCAGGTATTGCAGCCTGACATTATATGTGCCTGAAACCGGGAAGGTAATACCGCTAAGGCTTCCGTAATTGCTGCCGCTATAGGAATTGGGAGTTGAACCGCCATCCATATTCCACTGATAGAGATATCCTGAGCCGCCATTGAGTGCGGCAAAATCAATACTGCTTCCGGCACAGATGTGATATTCACCCGAAACAAGCGGTGCGTTGGTGGTCGCTTCAGGTTTTACCGCATCGTCGAGTATAATGTTTGCAAAGTCGGCATACAGATTACCGCCAAAAGTAATGTCTTTCCTGCCTGTATTGCTATACTGAGCGGTAACGGCAGCACCGGTCGTAATCTGTGGTGAAGCACCGGTTCCCAAATCCCATAAATTGGAGGAAGGAGCAGAATAATCAATATCTGTATTTACACAGGATACATTCTCCATACTGATCACCGGCTGTGCGGTAAGGTTAAAGGCATATTCGGCTGTAGCAGGACTTTGCCCGCCGTTTTGATATAGATTCACCGATTGTCCGGCGGCGCCGCTGGCACCGTCTCCACCGGCGCCGCCATTGCCTCCCTTGCCACCATCTCCGCCTTCTCCCACACTCTGATTGACGCCATTGCCAAAATAATTACTTCCCAGGCCTTTTGCGCCTCCCGGACCGGGGTCTCCTCCCTGACCGCCGGTGCCGCCAGCACCGGCAGTACCCGGAGTAAGCAGGCAACTTCGGAATGCGCCGTTGGCGCCATTGTTGTACAAATAAACTGCATAAGAAGATCCTCCACCAAAACCGCCGGTTCCTCCGGCGCCGCCTTGTCCCCCACCGCCGCCACCGCCACCGCCGCTTCCTGCACCCGCAAAACAAAAGGTACATTGTTCTCCGCCTCCGCCGCCGCCGCCGGTGCCGCCTTTTCCGCCGGTGCCGTCGGTTCCGCCCGAAGCCTGCGCACCAGGCACCCAAAAACCGCCGGTATGGCTACCGGCAGGCGAGGTGGTTCCGTTTGATCCGTTGGTTCCATTGGCTCCTGCCACACCACCAATCCCATCCTGGCCGGGATTTCCACCGGGGCCGCCTGTGCCGCCACAACATTGTACCGCACCAGCCGGTCCTACCCCACCGCCTTTTCCACCGGTACCTCCCGGGTGGTTGGCTTCGCCTCCGCTACCACCGCCACCACCACCGCCACCTGCACGGGTATTGGATGAGTTGAGTCCGTCATCGCCGTTATCTCCATTGAGACAACAACTATTGTTGCCAAAATCGCAACAGGAATTGCCCGTTCCGTTCTGGTCCGAACCGCCTGCACCGCCTGCGCCAAATCCTGTTCCGCCTCCTTCTCCGCCTTTGCCACCGAGCCCGGGGTAATCCTGAAAATCGTCTTCTCCGTCTGTGCCATCGGCACCGGGATTGCCGCTAAGCCCGTCGGCACCATCAGTGCCGTTTGCACCTTGCGAGGCATTTCCTGGTTTTATCTGGCGCCTGACAAAATCGTAGTTACTGCAATTATCCAGGTAAACACCATAGGTGGACATCCCGTTGCCGGTTGCATTTACGGTGAGTATCGTCAAATCCTGAAACCGGAAATTGGAGGCATTACTGATATGAAAGGCCACCAGCCGCTGGGCATTGGCTGCGCCCTGCGGATTGAGGGCAGACCGCTGAATTTTCGTTGCACCGGCTTTGCTGGTTTTGGTCCAGTTGTTGAGTCGTACAAATCCGCCTTCCAGCGTCAGATTCCCCAGAATATTTGTAACTGGTGCGTCTATGATATAGGTTCCGGTATCCAGTTTGATGACTACATCGTTGCAGGAGGCAAGCGCAATGGCGCCGGTAAGGCTTGCCGGGTCGAGCGCCGTACCCGATCCACTGGCGCCCGGGCTCGCATAAATCACATTGCATTGATTCAAGCCGGGGGTATTGACATTCACCGTAACGTCTTCGGTGGCATCACAGCCATCGGCGTCGGTTGCAGTTACCTGATATGTGGTAGTGGAAAGAGGACTGACTGAAATAGAAGATGTAACCGCCGAATTGCTCCACAAAAAGCCCGTAGCCCCAGGTGATACAGCGGTAAGGATAACAGACGATCCGGGGCAAATGTAAGGATTGGCTGGAATAATGGAAATCTGAGGCCCCTGATTCACATCAACCGTCACATAATCGGTCAGTACACAGCCATCTGGAAAAGTCGCAGATACGGTATAAACGGTAGAAACCGCAGGCGTCGCCACAGGGTTGGAAATATTGGCATTGGACAGGCCGGTTGGAGGGGACCACGAAAACCCGGAAGCACCCGCACCGGAGGCTGCAAGGTTATAAGAGCCGCCCTCGCATACAGATCCATCTGTACCCGCATCAATAACATAGGACGACGCAGAAACATTTACCGTAAATGCATACGTTGCCGAAGCTGTGAGCGGGCAATTGTCGTCTTCAACTGTTACGGTAAAAAAGTGACTACCCAGATCAGAAGCGGAGGGAGTCCAGCAGAAAGTTCCCGTAGGGGTCAGTCCGCCATTTCCCGCAACCAGAAAATTGGCGCCGGGAATGCCGCTGTTCCAGGTTGCGGTGACATTATTGCCGTTGGGGTCGCTTATATTAATATCAAAACAAACCGTAGTGCCCGTACACACGGCAATATCAAACACATTGGCGTTTCCGTTTACGCCTGTGGCCACCGGGGGTAAATTGTTGCAACTGACGACACTAAACTGCATGTCTCTTACCGTTTCACCGATTTTCACCCCGTTGCGGTATTCTTCCACCAACACACAAATCACGCCGATCTGTTGCTGGTTGGGGGTAAAAGTAATCTCTCCTGTCTGGGGATCAATAGCCACACCGGCCACAGTGGTAAGCGGGCTCGTAGCAGAATAACCCGGATTATAAATAACCGGCAGCCCGACACTCTGCATACAATCGGTAAGCGAAAACACCAGGCTGTCGCCATCGGCATCGGTAACCGCATGGTTGTAGATGACCGGCGTGTTCACGCACACGATCGGAGTAGGAATATTGTTGAATACAGGAGAATTGTTGCAGGGAGAAATCGTATTATTGAGCCGGGCAGAGGCAAACATCGACTGATTGCCGGGAATGTTTAAAGTAGTAATAGCGAAGTTACGGCAACAGTTGGACCAGCCCAGTATCCAGTCATTTCCACAGCCGGGGGGGAGATTCAGAATACCCGTGTAGGTATATTGCTCGATCCCAAAGGGACTATTTCCACCTGCACAGCTACTGGTAGCAGAAGGGCAAAGCGGAGTTACATCAACAGCAACCGAAGGCTGGTTGAGGCTGATCGCAGCACTCACCCCACAACTCACAGAGGAATAGGTAAGATGTTCGACCGGAATAGGAAATATCCCGTCGCAATCGCGAAAAAACGTAAGTTTTACCAGGTATTGGTTTGGGCCAATACAGGAATAGGTTACGTCTGCGCCCATAGCATGGGTGGCAAACAGGGAGTGAACACGGAAGAAAAACAAAAAAAAGAGAAAGGGTACAGATACAAGAGCTGGTTTCAGGTAAAGCTTCATCATTGGGTTGCAATCAGTTTAGCGTTCCAATGTGCCAGGGAAAAACGCATTTACCTTACGTCAAATAAGACATTATTTCAACAAAAGTCAATATATTCTGTGAATGGAATATATAAATAAAAAAAAGCCAGCCCTGACGGGCCAGCCCTTTTACAACAAACAAACACAGTCTCTTGGTATAGAATTTCTATTATTCGTCTTCGAGCAGTTGCTCTACGAGGATAATAGTTTTGTTTTTCAATACTTCAATAACGCCATCCTTTGTATGGTATTCCAGTGTTTCGCCGTTTTCTTTCACAACTTTCACCCAGCCTTCGCCGAGGGTGGAGATAATAGGTGCGTGATTGACCAAAACCTGAAAGCTACCCATAGAGCCGGGAACTTTCACGCTTTTGACGGCCCCGGAAAAAACGCGGGATTCGGGGGTTACTATTTCCAGATCGAATGTATTCATAACTACTTTCTGCGATTATTGTCTGGAAATCGACTTCGGAATCATCATCAAAGAGCAACGATGATACAATATAGGAAAAAGTTTCGAATATCCGAAGCCGATCACCAAACTTGTTATAAGAACCCTTACTAGGCTAGGCAAGCATTTTCTCACCGGCTTCGATTACCATATCAATATTACCTTTGAGGTAGAAGGCCTGTTCGGGCAGGTGATCGAGATCACCGTCGAGGATCATATTAAATCCACGGATGGTGTCTTCAATTTTTACAAACTGACCGTCGAGACCGGTAAACTGCGCAGCAACGAAGAAGGGCTGTGAGAGGAATTTCTGAATTTTCCGCGCTCTTTCTACCGAGAGTTTATCCTCGTCTGAAAGTTCGTCCATACCCAGAATCGCAATAATATCCTGAAGTTCTTTGTATTTCTGGAGAATCTGAATTACCCTTTGTGCACAGTTGTAGTGCTCTTCACCTACGATATCGGGCTGAAGGATACGTGAAGTAGAAGTCAGCGGATCCACCGCAGGGTAAATACCCAGTGCGGAGAGGGCACGGCTAAGTTCGGTGGTAGCGTCAAGGTGCGCAAAAGTAGTTGCAGGCGCAGGGTCGGTATAGTCGTCGGCAGGTACATAGATCGCCTGAATCGACGTAATAGAACCGCGCTTGGTTGAGGTAATACGTTCCTGCATAGCACCCATTTCAGAAGCCAGAGTAGGCTGGTAACCTACGGCAGAAGGCATACGTCCCAGAAGCGCAGACACTTCAGAACCGGCCTGGGTAAAGCGGAAGATATTATCAATAAAGAAAAGGACATCGCGGCCTTTGGCATCGGTTTTTCTTCCGTCGCGGAAGTACTCAGCAATAGTAAGTCCGGTAAGGGCCACACGTGCACGTGCACCGGGAGGCTCATTCATCTGACCAAACACCATGGTGAGTTTGGAGTCGATAAGTTGATTGTAATCCACCTTATCGAGTGCCCATCCTCCGGCGTGGAGGCTTTTTTCAAATTCGTCGCCGTATTTGACAACCTTTGCCTCAATCATTTCACGAAGGATGTCATTTCCTTCACGGGTACGTTCGCCTACACCAGCAAATACAGAAAGACCGTCGTGTGCAAGGGCGATGTTGTTGATCAGTTCCTGAATCAATACCGTTTTACCCACACCGGCACCGCCGAAGAGACCGATTTTTCCTCCTTTAAGGTAGGGAGCAAGCAGGTCGATAACTTTAATACCTGTGTAAAGAACTTCCGGCTCAACCGAAAGGTCTTCAAATCTGGGCGCTGAGGCGTGAATAGAATAAGAATCCTCTGCCTTTACTTTTGCAAGACCGTCAATCACTTCACCTGTAACATTAAACAGGCGTCCGCGGATTTCATCGCCCACAGGAACAGTTATGGTCTGGCCCTTATCTACGACAGGCATGCCGCGCTCTACCCCATCGGTAGAGTCCATGGCGATAGCTCTTACACGGTTTTCACCAAGGTGTTGCTGAACTTCCAGAACAAGTTTGCCCTGAGCACCGCGATCAATTTCCAGTGCGTTCAGGATTTTGGGGAGGGAAGCTCCTTCTCCGCTAAAGTCAACGTCGATGACGGGACCGATAACCTGGGAAACTTTTCCGATATTGACTGTGGAATCTGCCATTATATATATAGTTCTTTAATTGAATGAATGGTTTCCAAAAAAATCGTCGCAAGTTACACCTGCTCAGCCGAAATAACAAGCAAAAACAGGGCTAAAAGTGTACGATGATACGGGAATTTTGACTTATTTCGAACATGACGGTTTATTCTTCCCTTTCGTATCTGCAGCGCCACCGATACGCAGAAAAACAGATTCAGACTGCACCGGCTTCCAGCCTGGGGATTTCGGTGGTCATTCCCTGTTTTGACGAGCCAGACCTGCTTCTTACCCTTCAATCACTGGATGCATGCCAGGCTCCCCGGGCCGGGGTAGAAATCATCGTTGTGATCAATGCCGGCAGCACCGCCTCCGGTGAAATCAGCAGCCGAAATCTCCGTACCTTACAGGAGGGCCGCGCATGGGCTGGTATGCCTGGCCGGAAATTTCCCTGTCATTTTCTCTGGTTTCCTGACCTCCCGCCACGCCATGCCGGCGTGGGGCTGGCGCGAAAAATCGGCATGGATGAGGCAGTGGACAGGTTTACTCAAAACGGCAATGATCACGGCATTATCGTATGTCTGGATGCAGACACCACCGTCGCACCCGATTATCTCACCGAAATCGAAAATATTTTTGCCCGGCATCCCCGCACCGATGCGGTCAGTATATGGTTTGAACACCCGCTCAGCGGCAGCCAGTTCTCCGAAGACATTTACCGCGGTATTGTTTCCTACGAATTATTCCTCCGCTATTACAATCAGGCCCTGCTATACGCGGGGTTTCCTCATGCGGTTCATGCCGTTGGTTCTGCCATGGCTGTATCTGCCCGTGCATATCAGCAACAGGGGGGAATGAACCGGCGCAAAGCGGGTGAAGATTTTTATTTTCTTCACAAATTTTTGCCCGAAGGCAGGGTAAGGCGTCTTCATTCTACGAAGGTTTTTCCCTCGCCCCGGCCTTCTGATAAAGTTCCTTTCGGTACCGGAAGAGCCATCAGAAACTGGCTGGATGAAGGTGCAGGTGAATGGATGGCGTATTCTCCCCTTATTTTTGCCGAGTTGAAACAATGGCTTATGACTGCGCCTGATCTGTATGATTCCTCAGATTCAGAAATTCCACAAACCGTAGCAGCCTTTCTTCAGGCAGAGTCTTTCTCCGAAAAACTATCAGAAATCCGAAGGAATGTAAAAGACCGTCCGGCATTTGTCAAACGATTTTTTCATTGGTTTGACGGGCTGAAAGTGCTGCAATATGTCCATTTTGCCCGCGACCACGCCTACCCGGATATTCCTTTGAGTGAGGCGGCTGTCACGCTTTGCGAATGGGTCAGCGGCGAAATTTTTCCCAGAGATAACCTTTCATTGCTGCACTTATACCGGCAGTGGGAACTGCATGGGCGGTTTCCTCTTTCTCCCGGATATAATCAATCACCACCGGAAAATCCAGTTGAGTAAGGGATCGCATTTCTCCGGCAGTTTTGATTTCTTTTACAGGAATTTTTCCATTGGTGTCAAACTCCAGTTGGTAGTAACCGGAAAGAGGGTTTCCCGAATGGTCTGCGGTCGGAACATTTAGTACCACTGGCGCATGATTTTCACTGCAAAACAAAGAATCCTGATTGGGGACTAACCAGGGGTGTACCGCGGGATAAGCCTCCATTTGTCGCTTTATCAGTATTTTTCCGCTGGGAAGCGGTTTTTCATTGGTCCACCAAATATTGAGCACAGACTCCATTGCCTTTCGCGTATCTTCCTCGCAGTCAACAGGTTCAAGGTGCTGAATATAGGTCATAATCAGTCTGTCCATATTTTTTTCGAAAAGTCCACCTTCGGAAAGCGCCATTCCTCCCAGATATACCCCCAGCAGATTGGAGTAATTGTCCTCCACCGAAAAGCTGGAATACCGCTCCGGTAAAAACGGAATCAGCGACGCACCAAACCATGTCGCAATTTCATGCCATATCGAAAGATCATAGGCAATTCGCTGCGCCAGGAGAAGGACATCTTTCTCCGGCATTTCTTCCGGAAGCGATACTTTCAGGTATTTGGAGCCTCCTTCATGTCCGAGGAAAATTTCTTTTTCACACCCCCTGTATTCCAGCAGGCTTCCGTAGAGAAACGCGGTCCAGTCGGCCTGATCTCTCAAATGTCCCAGATCGATAAATCCTCCCCTCAGGGTATAGATAATGCCGTTATTCTCCTCTTTCTGACCGAGATAGCGATGTGGACCGATTTTTTCGATGCTGGTAATTTCAGAAAAGCGACTCCAGGGAATACCCGCCAGCCGTACATCCGTGCCAAAGGGACAACATTTGCGAATGATTCGCGGAGGAGGATTCAGGGTTTTGTGCGAATTGCCCACATGCGGGGGTTCGGCATAGAGCAGGCCGGAAAACACTAATCCCCGGGCAAGCGCCAAAAGTATCAACAACCGTTTCATCTGTGGGTAATCTTACTTGTAAGAGAAAGATTCATCTTTAACGAAACAGGTTGCTTTTGGTTTGCGCAAAAAACAAAACAAAAAGGAAGATTATTCGCTGAGTTCCCAGACATTCACCGGGCCGATAAGCCCTGCGGGCAGCGGTGCAAATTTTTCTCCGTTCAATTCTTTATACATCGGGTCGCCCTGCTTCGCTTTTCCCAGATAGCGGTTGCGAAGCGGAGGTGTAATCCACACTTCGATGGTATTAGGTCCGGGAATCAGCCATCGGGTAATATCCACCCGATACGGAGCAAAAATGAGACTTCCTGCAGGTTCGGTGTTGACTTTTACATCAGCCGTACCATACACGGTTCCGAGATCAAGCAGGTATTTAAAACCCGGAAGGGTGTCGCCGAGTTCAAAATAGGTGGTATAAAGCCCTTCGGAGGAAACGTAGCGAAGAGACTCCACCGCCCGCCATTCAAACAAAGTTGTGTCTTCGAAAATAATTTCTCCATGTGGCACATCACTTCCTGCCACGATGATATCCCATTGAGAAAGTCCGCGGGTATTGACATTGCGGTCGGAGATCAGGCTCCTTTCGGCCAGACCGGGAGATACCACGAGCGAATCCTGAATGGGAGGGCCTTTTTTACAATACAGGATGACCGATCCATATGCTTTGAGGTATCCCTGATACCGCTGTTCGTGGAAGGGTTTGGCCGAATGAATTTTCCCTGTTACCGGATCCATCCAGTAAACGTGCTCATATTTTTCATTCAGCGTAATTTCAAAAAACCGATCTTTCCCCAGGGTATTACTGTAAAACACAAACACGCTTCCATCGTCCTGTTTGCGGCGGGTATGTTGAAGGAAATTATAGGAGCCGGCGTATCCAATATCCTGATACACAGGAAATCCGGTAAGGTAATTGGCCATGTCTTCCGGTGTACGGATGGAAGCCGGAGTGATGATTTCACGCAAATAGCGGGAGATCATCAGGTCGTTTTCTTCGTAATTGTGAAACCCCGGCTGTTTTTGCGGAGGCTCTCCGGATACAATGATTCGCCCGCCCTGATTGGCCAGTAGCGTAAGATGCCGGGCTGAGGCAGCTTCTATGGTCGGCGCGTCCAGCAGCAGCAGTGCCTGAAAAGGATTGCCGCGGATTTCCATACCTTTTTCTGCGAGGCGGATCTCCTGAATCGAGGCGTCATTGACCCAGTGCCAGGTGAGTCCCCGCTTGTCCAGTTCCTGAATAATGGGCCAGACTTTTTCAAGCCATTGGGTTACAGGGTCCACAGCCGTCCAGGGGAGTGTACCACCAGGAGAAACTGCGGGATCCATCTCTGCAATTTTTCCAAGAAAGTAAGACTCTTCATGTGAAAGGGAGGCAGAGAAGGAGGTTGGAAAGCCCAGAAACGGATAATAGATCAAGATGTCGGTTTCGGGTTTGCCCTGCCTGAGTACGTACTGACACCGGCTTACATACCGGTTGAAGGTGCGTTGATGCCGCCAGTATGGGTTGGCCTCCGAAATGACAGAAGAAAAGCTGACCGGGTACTGCGGACTGATAAAGGGCAACCAGCCGGTCTCGCCATAGGCCTTCTGCTTGTTGCGATAGGGCGTACCGTGGAAAACCACATGGTTTACACCAGCGGCAAATAATTTGTCAATACCTGCTTTCATTCGCTGCGGCGACATGGTAAAACCCATGTCCTGATGCACCAGTGCTTCGGCGCTCACAACCGGACGGTTGTACAGAAGTGCGCCGGAGGCGGCAACTTTCAGAAACATTTCTGTTCCCCCCGCATATAACTGCTCAGTTTCGGGGATATCAGCCATTCCAGCGGCCCGGATGAGGTCGGTTTCCATTCCGTATGCCTGCACCCTGCTATGAAGCCCCCGCTTCCCGGCCCAGTCAGTTGTAGGCTTTAAAAACCGCTCAGAAAACAGTTCGGAAACGGTTCGGGAATAATCATATCTTATACGGCTGTCCTCCGGGGTGATTACATATTCGGGACCTGATTTGATGGCAATCGCCTGGAATAAAAAATTATCTCTTCCCGGCTGAAGCACCACCGGCAGATAGGGTACAAGATCATACCCCCGCCTTTTTTTGAATTCTTCCAGAAAATCGTCTGTAAAATGCCGGTCAGCCTTAAACTCAAAACTATCGTTGAATATCGCTCTGAGTCCTTTTCCATAATGTCGCTCAAGGCCGGTTCGTTTTCCAAACAAATAGTGATAATTGGCGATGACACGCAGCGAATCAAAATGATTGTTGACAAAGCCCGGGGCAGATTTCGCATTCAGCATGGGCCGCTCGCCATCGGGCATTCCGTAAACTGCGATGATTTTCCAGTATCCTTTGGGGGCATCCCAGACGAGGCGGTTGCTGTCTGTGATAAATTCGTCCAGCAAAAAAAGTGAGTCGGGGTTTAGCTGCACGAAATCAGTAAAATCCATGGCCACATAGGTTCGGGACTCATTCAGCGTTCGCGAACCAATAAGGGTGAGCAGCCGGGCTTTTTCAGGGAAAAAATCGACGATATTGTTCCAGGTCCCGCCCATATACGCTTCGATGGCCCCCAGCATATAATAAGCCCCGGGCAACTTTGGCGCGGGCAGTGGAATATCAATTTTTTTTCCGCCCAGAATATGGGACTCCCCGAATGCCAGGGTTTTCAAATTGTCATCAATGGATATCTGGCTTCCGCCTGAAGGCCAGCCCGAGCCGGCATTAAGATCCACTTTCAACCCCCGGTGGTGGGCTGCGGAGAGAACCAGACCAAGATTCTCGTAAAAAATGTCCGTATCATAGGAAAACACACTGCCGCGGGCCATTTCCTCCGGGTCAATACCTGAGGTAAAGGGTTGGATCTCCATTCCCCCAAACCCCTCGTCATAAAACATCTGAACCTCCCGGATCAGTTCCAGCCGGTCCACGTTATTTCCAGGCCACCACCAGCGCGTCCAGGGGCGATATTTGATGGAAGGAAGAAAAAAAGAATCTGCTGCAAAACCACCAGCCAGGTCAGTATATCCGTTGAGCGCAGGGAAACTATCAGTTTGGTTGCTGTCGGGAAGATATTGAAGTACGGAGGGAGTAACATTTGGGCGCAAAACATCCTCACCACGTGTATGCGCGGAAACCTCGTGAATCCGGAAAGACAACCAGATTACGCCCGCAACAAGTGCTACTGCAAAAAAAACAGCGATAAACTTCAGAACGGTTCTGAGCATGCCTGTCGGGTTTCGGCTAAAATTACAAAATGCCGAAATATTTCCAAGAATTATGGAAAGAGTTTCCGTTTTCCTTTACCAATTAGGATGCCCTCATCCTACGCGATCACCCTCCGGAAAGTAAGCGGGAAAGAAAAACGGGCGGGTTCAGGTTGTATCACCAGGGCCGCTCCCAGCGCGGTTGCCTGTCCGATTTCGGCGACAAACCATTGTGTATCAGGTTGCCGCCGGGCAAGCATCCGGGTAAAGAGTTCATTCCGCGAAAACCCACCATCTATATAAACTGCCGCCGGAGCCGCAGAACCAGAGGCCAGTTTCAGCGACAGTACCTGCCATTCGGTAAGATCCCACATCAGGCGATAATAAGCTTTTTCGGGTGATGAAAACTGTTCCATGACCCAGTTTCCGTTTTTCAACAGTGGTTCAGGCCCCGTTCCTTCCATCGTACCGGGAATTAGTTTTCCACCAGATTCGGCCAGATTTGCAAATAGCGCTTCATCCCACTTCAGGTCGCGGGAAAAGGAAGCGTCCACCCCAAAATGGGCTGAAATTCGCTCCAACTGGTAATCGTGCTCATTTCCAAGAAATAGCCGGGATGATTTTACCTGCGCACCTGCATAGGTAAGATAGGCCAATACGTCGCGATCCAGTTCTCCGGTCGTGAGGGGCTCGCGGTTGAATGGATTCATGGCAATGCTCCACGTACCGGTAGAAAGGAGAATAAATGGATGTGGAATGCGAAGTAAGTAGGGAACCAGTGCGGCAGAACTGTCGTGTATCCCCGTACCGATCTCCAGTTTATGCCCTTCGAAGGAAACCGTTTTGGACTGATTCGTAGGATGAAGCGGAGGAATAAGCGCAGCAATATTTTCTTTTTTCACCCAGGAATGGAGCTCATTATTTTCAAAGTCCCAGAGACCGGTATGGCATCCGGTGCTTGAGATTTCATTGGTAGCAAATCCTCCCAGCACAAAACTGAGATACTGGGGAAGGTGGAGCGAATATCGGATATGGGAGAATAAATCGGGCTGTTCATATTTGAGCCGGTAAATCTGAAGCCCGGAGTTGAGCATGCCCAGATATGGAGAGGCGGTGGCAGCAGAAAAAATTTTCTGGGGTCCGTAGTCTCTGAAAAACTGCTCTTTCAGGGATTCGGGAAAAGGTTTAAGGTAGCTGTAAAGCGGAGTAAGCGGTCGTCCGTCTTTGTCTATATGGACAAAGCTGGCCCCATAGGCCGAAACATTCACCGACTGAATATTCAGTGAAGGATCAGCCAGCGCACTTCTCAAGGTATCTTTCATCCACCCCGTCAGGAGCAAAATATCGTCGGAGGGCCAGCCATCTTCGTCAGGGATTTCGGGAAAACGGACTGACTCCTCCCTGGCGATTTTCCCGCCGGAATCAAATACGAGAAACTTTTTATTGGTGCGGCCAATATCAAAAACAGCAATCATGGCGACGATGGTTACAGCCCGGTAGCAATGGTTTTGCTGCCTCTTTCTTCCACAAGTGTCTTTCTGATTTTCAGGTCGCGAAAGCAGGCAATGGGGGAAACAGCTCCTTTGGCCCGAATGCGTGCTTCAGCAAGCAAGGGACGCAAATCTGTGCGGAAAGCATGTTGAAGAACTTCCTGCGCCAGTACCGGGTCATTGGCATCTCTTGCAAAGTCGAGCGATTCCCTGTCGGTCACCAGGGCCTGAGCATAAGCGAGTCTTATGGCCTCCACTGACTGAATGAGATCTTCGAGCGGATCCTTTACATTATGGCTGGCATCAATCATCCACGCCGGAGAAGGATTTGAGGAATTGTGATCGTCCATTCCCTGAACCAGTTCGTTGAATATGAGATAAAGCTGGTAGGGTTTAATACTGCCTACGGTAAGGTCATCATCTCCGTATTTGGAGTCATTAAAATGAAAACCTCCGAGTTTCCCCTCTCCCATCAGGGTTGCCACGATCTGCTCAATATTGGTATTGGGAAGGTGATGTCCCAGATCGACGAGGGTAAAAGCTTTTGCCCAGCTTATTGGCCAGAAGGAATGACGTACCCCAATCCTGAATCACCGTACTGTAAAAGTTGGGCTCATAGGGTTTGTACTCAATGTACATTTTCCAGTCGTCGGGCAGGCCGGAATAAATGTCCTGCAAAGACTGATGGGTGCGTTCCAGTGCTTTCCTGAAATCCAGTTGTCCGGGAAAATTAGAACCATCTGACAACCATACGGTTATAGCATCAGAGCCAAGCATTTTACCGTAATGAATCACTTCCAGATTGTGCGCCACTGCCTGCCGCCGCACGTCATGATCTGTATGGCAAAGCGACCCGAATTTATAGGAATAACGCTGTCCGGGCTGATCCTGAAAGGTATTGGAGTTTACGGCGTCAAACCTCAGTCCCAGTTCTGATGCCAGTTGGAGAATCTGTGCGGGGTTTTCGGGTATATCCCAGGGAATGTGAAGCGAGATAGAATCAGCAGCGCGGGTAAGATCATTGATAATGGCTACATCTTCCATTTTTTGCTCCAGACTCCCGGGCTCCCCGCCGCCGGGAAACCGCCCAAAGCGCGTACCACCTGTGCCGAGTGCCCAGGAGGGGATGGCAATCTGCAACTGCCCGATCCGCTCAAGCACATCCTCCACATCCACGGAGGCCTGGGCCAGTGTTTCTGATAAAAAGGCAAACTTACGCTGATGGTCGCGCAGATAGAGGAGATTATTTTCCTCTATCCGGGTAGTAGTAATTCGCATAACGGTTGGTTTTAGCCTGTAATTTATTGATTATCGCAGAAATCCCTGTGCAAATCCGCCATCTACATTCAGCACATTGCCGGTGCTTTTGTTGAGCAATCCTCCGACAAAAGCAAAGACGCCGTTGGCAATATCCGCGGGCAGAATAACTTCATTGAGAAGGGTTCGTTTGGCATAAAATGCGGGGAGTTCTTCCAGCGGTACGCCGTATGCTTTTGCGCGTTCCTGTGCCCAGCCGCCCTGCCAGATATGGCTGCCTTCGATTACTGCGTCGGGGTTGATCACATTCACCCTGATTTTTGCATCACCGAGTTCGGCTGCAAGCAGGCGGCTCATATGCAGTTGGGCTGCTTTTGCGGAACCGTAAGCTGCATTTTTGGGGCCTGCAACGACCGCATTTTTACTGGCAATATTGACGATATCACCTCCGAGTCCCTGGGTTTTGAGGATTTTCACCCCTTCGCGGCTGACCAGAAATTGCCCTTTGACAATGACGTCATAAAGCAAATCCCACTGGGCTTCCGTATATTCTTCCAGTGCGCGGGAAATCGAAAGGCCGGCGCAATTTACAATGATATCCACTCCGCCAAAAGCGAGGCAGGCAGCTTCATAAGCGGCGTCAACGGCATCTGCTTTGGTTACGTCCAGCGCTACGGTTACCGAGGCATCTTTTCCATACTTTTTCTGAAACTCCTCTCCGGTTTCTGCCAGGCGGGTTTCATCGAGGTCGTTGAGAACCACACATGCGCCTTCTTTGACAAATTTTTCGGCGATTGCCTTGCCGATCCCTCCTGCACTGCCTGTAATCAGGGCAATTTTACGGGAAAGGGGCTGCTCGGGAGGCATGCGTTTGAGTTTGGCTTCTTCCAGCAACCAGTATTCGATATCAAAAGCTTCCTGCCGTGGAAGAGAAGTATAGGAGGAAATGGCTTCAGCTCCGCGCATTACATTTATGTATTGATATAAAATTCTGCCGAAACGCGGGCGGTCTGCTTGTTTTTGGCAAAAGTAAACATACCCACTCCGGGCCAGAGCAACACTACGGGATTGGGGTCGCGCATAGCCGGGCTGTCGGGGTGTTTGCAGGTCTCATAATACGATTCATATCCTTTCCGGTATGCTTCGAAAGCGGGTTCCAGTTGCTTTTTGATAGCGGAGGTATCGGACAAATCAGCATCAGCAGCGATTTCCACCACCAGGGGTGCAATTTTGGTGCGCAGAAAGTGGTCGGGGCAACTGGTTCCCAGCGGGGCAAGTTTTTCGAGGTCGTTGCTGTTGATAAATTCAAGTACCCGCGGGTCGTCGGTAAAATGACCTACCATACGGCTGTAGCCGGAGCAAAGACCTCGCAGAATGGGCGCCATTCTGGCTGCCTGTTTTTGGCGGGCATTTTCATCAAGGCTGGAGCGTTTTACCCCACCAAATACCGGACGCGATTTTCCGGTTTTGCTCTCTATATATAGCGAAGCTTTTTCAATGACTTCGAGGCTGTTGATATAACTTTCGTAAGCGGTATCGCCCCAGGTAAACAACCCGTGGCTACCGAGCATAATTCCCCTGATACCGGGATTTTCGTCCAGACATGCAGCCAGTTGGAGCCCCAGGTCAAAACCCGGGCGTTGCCATTTCACCCAGCCGATTTGTCCTTCAAACAAATCTTCGGTGATTTGTTTACTGTCTTTTGCAGCCGCAATGGCAATAGCGGCATCGGGGTGAAGGTGGTCTATATGCTTGAAAGGAAGAAATGCGTGCAGCGGAGTGTCAATCGAAGGGGCAGCGGAAGCCAGGTCATAGAGGCAGTGGTAAAAAAGCCCTACCATTTCGTCTTCGTGCTCCAGTCCGCGATACACATTTTTCAGGCTGCGGAGCCGGTCAACATACAGACCTGCCAGCCCTTTTCTTTTTAGCGAACCAATATCACCACCTGAACCTTTGATCCACATTACTTCTACGGACTCGCCGGTCAGGGGATCTTTTTCGATGGTTTTACAACTGGTGTTGCCACCACCAAAATTGGTGATGCGGAGGTCTGCCCCGAGGATATTGGAGCGATACAGCAGAAGGCCGATTTCATCGCCTGCCAGCGCGGCGGCTTTCGATTCATCCCAGAGATAATCTACGTGTCTGAACTGTTGGGTAGGTTGCATAAGAAAAGGTTGGTGAAAAATTTTCTAAAGCCAAAGCTAATACATCGCGGGGATGCGGCTATTCTGTGCTATGCTATTCCATAAGCAGCATAATCGAGAAACCAGAAGAGGTTTCCTTTTTCAGGCTGAATATAGGTTGCCGGAAAAATGGGGGCTTCAGGTGCTCCGTGAAAGATCTGGCTGATTTTTTCTCTTTTACCCGCACCGGTGACCAGAAAGGCGACTTTTTCGGCCTGGTTAATGACCCGGCCTGTGAGGGTAATTCGTTTTTGGCCGGAATCGGGATGGGTAGCCACAGCGCAGATATGAGGGGAACGGAGCAGGAAAATCTCATAAGGGAAAATGGAAGCCGTATGTCCGTCTTCGCCAAGTCCCAGCAGTATGAGGTCAAAAACCGGCCATCCGTCAGTCATAGGAACGGATTGCGAAATTTCTTCCTGATAAATTCGGGCAGCCGCTTCGGGCGATTGTTCTCCCAGAATGCGGTGAATATTTTCAGCAGGTATATTGATATGGTTGAGAAGGTATGTCTCCGTCATACCAAAATTGCTGTCCGGGTCATCGGGAGATACCATTCTTTCATCTCCCCACCACAGGTGAATGCGATCCCAGGGGAGGAAATCTGCGGGCTGAGAGGCCAGGTATTGGAACAGAAGTTTGGGGGTACTGCCTCCGGAGAGCGCCAGATGAAAAGGTTTTTCATTGGCAGTCCATTTTTTCAGATTTGATGCAAAGGCAGATGCTACCGCTAATGAATCCCTGAAAACGAGAATCTCTGAGTCAGACATAGGATTGGGTTAAATACGGGAGTTTTTGCGGTAATAGCAGCTACCGGAGGACAAGATAGGCAATTAATTTTGAAGGCGGGATTTGAATTATTAAAACTTCCGCTCCATTTTGGTAAACACGCTTTCTTCCCCGTTGTGGTAAAACATAAAAATGCAGAGGTACTGCATATCAGCATCGGTAAAGGCTGCGACCTCGGGATTGTACCGGCTAAAACTGCTTTTTGAACTGGCAGCCATGCCTTCATTGGCATGGAGGAGGGGATCATGATTCCAGTCATTGATTACTTCCTGGTAGTATTCCATGAGGGTTTTGCGGAATTTGGGATTTCGACCGGTGTGGGTAGTTTTGATCGTAGCGACCAGCCCGTTTTTCATCGAAATTTCAATCTGCATTTCATAGAAAGGGTTGGAAGTGTTGGCAAACTGATAAAATCCGGGTCGCTGGCTCACCAGTTCAAATCCGTCATTCATCTCCCGCGGGTTGGCATGGCGCAAAAGATCGGCTTCGGTCATACCCAGTTCCACCTCTGAAACCTGAGCAAAAAGGGAGGAAACAGCCAGGAGGAACAGCAAAAGTCCGGTAATTGCAGTCTTCATATATGATGCTTAAAAAAGTAATAACCCCAAAACGATGTAAATTTACACAATCTTTATTACAGGTATAACCAAAATCCATTCAAATGTTTCATGGATATACGCATGAAAATGCCTAACTTTTCACTTCCTAAACAAAAAATAAAGGATTCGTTTCATGAAACGCAGACAATATATTGGTCTTATCGCATGGATCGCCGTGTTTTTTTCCCTCGGCTTTATCACCCAAACAGCAGACAAGTATTTTGAGATTTCCAAAAACATGGAAATATTTTCAAGTGTGTACAAGGATGTCAATACTGTCTATGTCGATGAAACCAACCCTACCCAACTGATGCGCACGGCCATAGAGGCCATGCTTTCTTCACTTGATCCTTACACCAATTATTACTCAGAAAGCCAGATTGAATACTCGAAGCTGATGAGCACCGGGCAGTACAGCGGTATTGGCGCTGATATTTCGCTCCGTGACGGGAAGATTATCCTTACCGAACTGTATGAAAACGGGCCGGCCGATGCCGCTGGTCTCCGGGTCGGTGATGAAATCATGCGTATTGATGCCGAAGAAATCGCGGGAAAAGGGCTAAGTCAGGATGAAATCAACAGCCTTTTGCTGGGGGAAAAAGGGTCTGCGCTGACCCTTACGGTCATACGCCAGGGGGAAATGAGCGCCCGCTCGATCTCCTTACAGCGCGGAGGCACAGAAGTACAAAGCGAAAATGTGCCTTACTGGGGAATGGCCACAGAAGATATCGGCTATATTCTTCTTTCAGGTTTTATGCAGGATGCGGGAAAAGAGGTAGCAGAAGCTACCGAAAAGCTCAAAAAAGCGCATCCAGAAATGAAAGGAATAATCCTTGACCTCCGGGGCAATCCGGGAGGACGACTCGACGAAGCCGTAAATGTCACCAATGTATTTGTTGGGCAAAATGAAAAAATCGTCGAAATGAAGGGCCGTACCCCCGATTCGCGAAATACTTTTGGCACCCGTCTGCCTGGGCTGGATACAGAAATCCCGCTTGCTGTGCTGATCAACAGCCGGAGTGCCAGTGCCTCCGAAATTGTTTCCGGCGCCATACAGGATCTTGACAGGGGCGTTTTGGAGGGTCAAAAGAGCTTTGGAAAAGGACTGGTGCAAAACGTTCGCCCGCTGAGTTATAATACCCAGATGAAAATCACCATTGCCAAGTATTATACCCCCAGCGGAAGGTGTATTCAGGCAATTGATTATTCAGAACACCGGCAGGACGGCAGCGCACACAAATTTGCCGACAGCCTCCGTAAATCTTTTAAAACCCGAAACGGAAGAACCGTATTTGACGGAGCAGGTGTGGATCCTGAAATACTGGTGAACAAACCACCGCTCCAGCCTGTCAGCCAAGCACTGGCAGAACAGCGGCTGATCTTCGACTTCGCAACCTGGTTTACCCGGCAAAACGACACCATCCCTCCGCCACGGGCATTTGAGATTTCCCAGAAAATCTTCGACGACTTTGTAGATTTTGTCTCGACACGCGGTTTTACCTTTCACACTGAAACCGAAACTGATCTCGCCCGCCTGAGTGAAATGCTGCATCAGGAACAATACAAATCCGAACTTGATGAAGAGTTGATCAGCCTGGAGGCCCAGATAAAAAAACTGAAAGAAGCTGATATCCGAAAACACAGGGCCGAGATTTCAAAACTTATTAAAAAAGAACTGATCAACCGCTATTACTACAAACAAGGAGTTCTGGAAGCTTCGTTTAATGACGATCCCGACATTCTGGCGGCATTAGAAGTGCTGTACGATACAGTTCGATATAGAAAAATTTTAGCGGGCGGAAATTAATTATTCCCTTTTACATAATATTTCGTAATTTTTTTTGTTTTGATAAAATAACCCTTTTAATCCAACACCTATGGCAAGCCTGGGAATCTCGACACTTCAGCTCATTATTTTTGGTGCCATACTTCTTATTGTCGTACTTGGGGTAATATTTGTGATTAGCGACAACCGGTCCTATCGCAAAGAAATGCAGGAAAAAACAAAAACCCCCAAAACCACTCAGAAGGAGAAAAAATCCGAGTGGGTGTAATTGGCAAAAACTTCCCCCATTTATTTGATATTTTATCTATTTTCGGATGGTAAATAACCGATATGAATCATCTGAAAGTTATTGCATTTGATGCCGATGATACCCTCTGGGTAAATGAACCCTTTTTCCAGGCAGCGGAAAAAAAGTTCTGCGATATGCTGGAAGATTTTCTCCCGCATCATACCGTATCGCGCGAATTGCTCTCCACAGAAATCAAAAATATTGACTACTATGGCTATGGTGTCAAAAGTTTTGTCCTGTCCATGGTTGAAACAGCCATCCGTGTTACGGATGGAACCATCGGCGCGCACGCGATCGGAAAAATACTCCAAAACGGCAAAGAACTGATTGACCATCCGGTGGAAAACCTCGACGGCGTCGAGGAAGTCCTTCAGCAATTACAGGGCAAATACAGGCTCGTCATGGCGACCAAAGGCGACCTCCTCGACCAGGAAAGAAAATTGAGAAAATCGGGACTGGAAAAATATTTTCACCATACCGAAATCGTCTCCGAAAAAAAAGAACCGGAATACAGTAAACTCATCCGCCACCTGGACATTCACCCGTCCGAATTTCTGATGATCGGCAACTCGCTGAAATCGGACATTTTGCCTGTACTGAATATCGGCGGCTTCGGATTTCACGTTCCTTTTCACACTACCTGGGAGCTCGAAAAAGTGGAAGCCAATATCGAACACCCCAACTTCAGGGAATTAAAAAATATCAGGGAAGTACTGGAATACCTTCCGCACTAAAACAAAACCGCCCCCTTTCGGGAGCGGTTCGTTTTCAGGTTTATATTTTCGATTAAAATTGTCGGGCTCTCTGACGCACCTGTTCGGCTGACTGGGCTGGTCTTCCGGGAGTAACGGTCGCGGGTTTTGCCGTTGCAGGTTTTTCTGTTGCGGGCGTCTCCACTGACTGTTTTTTAATTTCCCTTACTTCAGACTCAGTCTTTTTGATTTCCGAAGGTGCAGTTTTTTTCATTTCTACAGGTTCTGCCTTTCTGTTTTCTACAGGAGCAGGAGCAGGTTTCACTTCAGCGGGCTGTCTGATTACCGGAGTGCCGGTTGTCTCAAGCTGGCGTTTTTTCACTGACTGAATCACCGCTTTGTCAAAGGTCTGGGTTTCTTCTGTCCGTGGAGTGGCGATGGTATTTCCCTGTGAAGCCGAAGGTTTAACTGCGGGTCTGGATTCAACCGACTCCTTTTGTGATTTATTTCCCAGTTGTCTGATCTCAGACTGTATTTTTACCCGATCTGCTTTTTTGCGTGCGATATAGTCTTTTTTCTGTGCGAGGGTCATATTTCGCATTTCAGCGGGCAGATCATGAGGGTTAATGCTTTCTATCCGTACAATGCCCATATCTACCGCATCTATCAGGTCCCAGTCTTCATTGCGGTAACTCTGTGATGCCTTGGCAAGGGTGCGCTGAGACTGAATTCCCTGTCCGTAGCGGTTGGCATTCCGATCCTGCTCAAGCTGGCGTTCATGGAATTTATGGCCGTTGGTTCCGTAAGGAATATAGGTATTGTTGAGACGGGTATTGAGGTCAAAAAACATACGATCATAGGGGGTCGGATCATAATAAACATGGTAATTGTGGTCAATATTCATGTAGTCGCCGTTTCCGATTTCTGCTGCACGTGCCCATCCCAGGCTTATTCCTTTCTGGTACGAACCACAGTAAATGGTATTGACAATTACTCCCTGGCGTGTGGCCATCCGTATTGCTTCGCGAAAATCGGTGCGCCCCTGGTCAAAGTCCTCATTTCCGGCAATAAACATCAGCTTCAGGTCAGAATTTCTGCGGCTCCAGTTGAGCTGATCCATCGCCATCATGATCACATCTCCGTAATATTCGTACCGGCCTCCGGTTCTGAGATAAAATAATTCTTCGGAGATCCAGTCGAGGTTTCGGGTAAATGGTACAACCTGGCGCATATAACCGTTGCGTGGCCCAAGATTTTCATTTCCTACTTCATAAAGGGCAATTTCCAGTTCCGGTCCGCGGCCATATCCATATTCGCTGTCCATCATCACGCCATTTACAATATGCCAGAGCTGGGAACGGGCCTGGTCGATGAGGCCATCCATACTGCCGCTTACATCAAGGACAAGGGCTATCTGGATTCTATCCTGATTCCTGTTGTGCTGAGGCGAATAGTATTCATCATCGTTGTCGCGGTAAGACGAATGGTGGTCGTTGTAAGTGTAGGTTCCTCCGTACTGAGCCTGAAGCCCAAGGGTAACCATCAAAAAGGCGATGAGTAAAAAGTTGGATTTCATAAGCGTAAGATTACTGTGTCTGTTTGTTATTCTATACAGTTCTATACGCCCGCTGATAAATCTTGTTTGGGAATCAAACGCCCACAACCAACTGAATATCAATTCATTGATGCGTTTTTTACAAACAATCGTGTAGTCAATACAGGACAACCGTGCGGAATAAAAATTATTCGTGCGGCGAAAAAAAATTTAAAAAACACAAAAAATACAGGAGAATAAACCGTTGTGCGCCTGGCGAACTCAGTTTTGCGACATACGACTATAGATATCTTTGTACTTATTGTACAAATCCACTTCCTCCAGTTGGGTTGCAATCTGCATAATGGCCTGTACAGCGTTTCGGCTGCCGGGATTGGAGGCATAAGCTTTTTCCAGCCAGGGAAGCGCCTTCCGGAAAAACTGGTTGCTTTTTCCTGTCAGATCAATGACTTCCTGAGAATCGGCTGATTCCATGGCCTGTCGCTGAAGCGCCACGCCCTGATTGACATACAGGGCGCCGAGGTTGTACAGGGCGGTTTCCTGCCGGGGATCGATGGCCGCCGCAGCCTCATACTGGGCGATGGATTTATTCACATCAACCGATTCGAGAAGGGACGCATAAGCTACGCGAAGGTTATAATTGGCGGGTTCGGCGCGCACCGCTGCTTCAAATTTGCGGGCTCCTTCTTCTGCGAGTTCGGGGGATTGCAGGTAAATATCGAGCTCCATCATGCGAAGGTCTGTGCTGGCATTTTTGTACTGCTGATCCATACGCTGTACGCGGAGGTTATCCATCCCAGCGCTGGTGTATTTCTGGAGTTTCTGATATTCCTGATCCAGCACGGCGAGGCCGGTCTGAAGGTCGGCGAGGGCGCGTTTTTTGTCTTTTTTGAGATACCGGTGGAGGAGAGATGCCCGGTAATACAAGTACCCAATCAGGAGATCGGGCATTTCCGGCGGGTATTGTTTGTGGAGTTCGATCGCAGTCAGGAAATCCCGCAAAGCACCGACAGAGTCCTTTTGCGCGAGTCTGATCTGGCCCATAAAATCGTAGTTGAGGTAACTGTCGGGGGAAATTTCGGACAGCACTTCAAAATAATCGAAGGCGAGGGTCAGTACGACATGGCGCTGAGATTCGGTAAGGTTCCCCCCGGATGTGCCCATATTGACATAGGTCAGGCCCGTCTGGGTGAGCATAGGTTCGAGATCGCTGATCTGGCTCCGGTTTTTGTCTTCCCATTTTCCTGTATCATCGGCTTCCATCGAACTGCGGAAATTGTGATAAGCGAGCAGCCCGGGTTCGGGGTATTTTTTGAGCCAGGCGGGATCATTTTCGAGCAGGGAGCGTTGCCAGACCATGACATACGCCTCTCCGAGATAATGATAACCTTTGGCCAGACTTTCAGGTTTTAGCAGTTCGGGAAATTTTAATCCATCTTCCAGTGACGCCACTGCCTTCTCGTAATCACCTGACTGCAAACTGACGATACCTGAAGTAATTTTTGCTTCACCCTGCCCCAGGGAAAGCCCAATATTTACAAACAGGAAAAAAATAAATCCGGACGAACTGTAAGCGATTTTTTTCATATGAAAGATTGAGCGGGTGAATGGTAAAGAAAAAGAATTCTTTTCAAAATTCGAAACAAATTTCCATTCCCCGATAAGCCTTTCTGCACCCAAAATCAGGATCAGGCAAAGAAAAGTCGTCCAATTCAATTAATACAGCGGGAAAATCATCTGAGCGGGAATATGTAACCATTTAGGCAAAATGGTATTTGCCTTAGTCGGTTTAGTATCTATGTTTGTAATACAACAGGACGGTAATCCTGGAATTACAAGAGCAAGGGCTAGGGTTGATTCTGCCGAGAGGCATCGAATCCCCTAGTTTTTTTTTGCCCCTGCCCTATCCTTTCATCCTCCCCGTTTATCCCGAAGAAAAAGATTTTATTTAATGGAAATAAAACGAAACTGGGTAAGAATTTGGACTTTGCGTACAAAATATTGATGGTTACAGGAAGAAAAAGCAGATTTTATTTTACCAAAAAATTTACAAAATACTGTATATCAATCAATTACACACCGCACTATTATAAAACTCACAAATTTACGATGATGTAACCAAAGCCATAAAAACAGATTTGCAGGGCTGATATTGCTGACTATGTTTGTAGCATAACAGGACGGTAATCCTGGAATTACAAGAGCAAGGGCTAGGGTTGATTCTGCCGAGAGGCATTGAATCCCCTAGTTTTTTTTTATGGAATATTTTGCGCAAAAAAACATACACAACCAATAAAACTCCGTGATATGCCTCTCCGGGAGATAAAATAACCATTGAAACAAAAAAGTGCCGGCCCGACGCTCAAAAGCCTTAGGTTTGTATCATTACAGGACGGTAATCCTGGAATTACAAGAGCAAGGGCCAGGGCGGCTCTCCCTGTGGGATCGAGTGCCCTGGTTTTTTTTTGAAAAAAGATTTCAGGCCAAAAAGTTGTTTGTCAATCCTGCGAATTGCATCTAATTTTACTGAAAAAATTTCAGGCCTTGATCATTACCACATACTCATTCCCCCGTGCCGCACTGATCGGCAACCCCTCTGACGGATATTATGGCAAGACCATAGCTTTCGTCTTTCGCAATTTTCACGCGAAAGTACTTTTGTATGAATCTCCCGAACTGGAAATTGTACCCCAGGAGCGGGATAAAAGTACCTTTCAAAGTGTGGAAGGACTCTGCCGCGACGTAGAAATGTATGGCTACTACGGCGGTATCCGGCTTCTGAAAGCAGCGATAAAAAAGTTTTACGAACACTGCCAGGACAATGGAATCGCGCTGGCGAAAAAAAATTTCACCATCCGCTATTCTACGACAATCCCCAACCGCCTTGGCTGGCCGGGTCAAGTGCCATCATTACAGCATGTATAAAGGCCCTGATGCGATTCTATGAAGTTGAAATCCCGATCCCGCTCCAGGCCAACCTTGTGCTGTCAGTTGAAACCGAAGAACTCGGAATCGGGGCAGGGCTCCAGGACCGGGTGGCACAGGCGTTTGAAACCCCCGTGTATATGGATTTTGACAAAACCGTCATGGAACTTCAGGGTTACGGCAATTACCAGACGCTCGAACCCCGTGTATTCCCGCCTTTATATATAGGCTACCGAACCGACCTTTCGGAAGGATCAGAAGTCGTGCACAACAACTTGCGCGAGCGGTATGAACTCGGGGACGAAAAAGTACATGCCGCCATTAAAGGATTTGCTGATCTCACCACCCAGGCAAAAGCCTGCCTCGAAAGCGGTGATGCCGATCGCCTCGGAAGCCTGCTCAATGCCAACTTTGATCTCAGATGCAGTATCATGGAAGTAAGCCAGGCCAACAAACGCATGGTCGAACTGGCACGGTCGGTCGGCGCCAGTGCCAAGTTTACCGGGTCAGGCGGAGCTATCATTGGCACGTACAAAGATGAAAAGATGTACAAAAAACTGAAAGAAGTTTTTGACTCCGAACAAATTGCCGTTCTTAAACCAGAAATCATTTCCTATAAAACAAAGAAAAACTGATACATTTCAATGATTAAAAAAGCTGTTATTCCTGCCGCTGGCTTCGGCACCCGCTTGCTCCCTGTTACCAAATCACAACCAAAAGAAATGATCCCCATCGTGGATACGCCCACCATACAATACGTGGTAGAAGAAGCAGTGGAATCAGGTATAACAGATATCCTGATGGTCATTGGAAGAGGCAAACGCGCCATTGAGGAACATTTTGACCGGTCTTTTGAACTGGAACTGGCCCTGGCTGAAAAAGAAAAGAAAGAAGAACTGGAGTCTATCCGCAATATTACCAGCCTGGCCGATATCCACTTTGTATGGCAAAAAGAACTCAACGGACTGGGCGATGCTATCCGCTACGCACAACACCATGTGGGCAATGAACCTTTTGCCGTTTTGCTGGGCGATACCATCATGGAATCCTATTCCGGTGTGCCGGTTACCCGTCAGTTGATTGATGTATTTTCGGCTTACCAGGCGCCGGTGGTCGCACTCGAATCCGTTGATCCCTCCCTGGTGTCCAGATATGGCGTCATGGGTGGAAAAGTAGTGGACAACCAAATATATAAGGTGAGTCAGTTTATCGAAAAACCCAGACCCGAAAACGCGCCTTCCAATCTGGTAATTGCAGGCCGGTATGTATTTACCGCAGATATATTCAACTACCTGAAAATCGTGCCCAGAGGCCTCAACAATGAAGTACAGCTTACTGATGCCATGGGACTTATGCTGAAAGACCGGGCCATGTATGCGCTCCACTTCGACGGGTGCAGGCACGACATCGGCAATAAGGTTGACTTTATCAAAACCAACCTGCTTTTTGGCCTCAAAAGGGAGGATATGGCCGATGAATTAAAGACCTGGATCAAAGAACTCGCCCAGACTTTGTAAAAAGGGTGCAAAAAATTCAAAATTCTTACATCTCAAGGCTGCCGCTGCTGGCAGCCTTTTTTTGTGGCATAATCGCCTCCTTCTGTCCAAATGCCAGAATTTTTCACAATCGGTAAAAACGAACGGCAATATTCAGGCTTTTTTCGCGTTTTGGGAAAGTCACTGTGCAAAGAACCTTCGTGTTTTCTATGAGGATTTTCGCTCCCGGTCAATTTATTCTTACCTTTTAAATGCGATTGTTTTTCCCACAATTGCTACAATCCCTGTTTTCTATCTCCTTTATCTTCCATTCATTCACCCAAGTGCCATTTTTCCCGACTGGCACACACGGGCGCGAATTAATTTCTTACCCTTAAAAAAAATCTGTGTTTTTTTTCACCACTCATTCAGTCATCGCAACCGTTCTGACCAAAAAAATTACCATTTAATCAAAATTTAACGTCTATGCCGTAAAATTTGGCCCAATCCGGCATGTCTCGGCAAGGTATTTGATATAGAGTCATCATATCACAGTCAGCTAAGTTGGACGACTCTGAGAGAGAAAACAACTTGGTTTTTAGAGCAAGGGCTGGGGTTGATTCTGCCAATGGTATCGAGTCCCCCGGTTTTTTAGAGCAAGGGCTGGGGTTGATTCTGCCAATGGTATCGAGTCCCCCGGTTTTTTAGAGCAAGGGCTGGGGTTGATTCTGCCAATGGTATCGAGTCCCCCGGTTTTTAGAGCAAGGGCTGGGGTTGATTCTGCCAATGGTATCAGTCCCCCGGTTTTTTAGAGCAAGGGCTGGGGTTGATTCTGCCAATGGCGTTGAGTCCCCCGGTTTTTTAGAGCAAGGGCTGGGGTTGATTCTGCCAATGGCGTTGAGTCCCCCGGTTTTTTAGAGCAAGGGCTGGGGTTGATTCTGCCAATGGCGTTGAGTCCCCCGGTTTTTTAGAGCAAGGGCTGGGGTTGATTCTGCCAATGGCGTTGAGTCCCCCGGTTTTTTAGAGCAAGGGCTGGGGTTGATTCTGCCAATGGTATCGAGTCCCCCGGTTTTTTTAGAGCAAGGGCTGGGGTTGATTCTGCCAATGGTCTCGAGTCCCCCGGTTTTTTTAGAGCAAGGGCTGGGGTTGATTCTGCCAATGGTATCGAGTCCCCCGGTTTTTTAGAGAAAACGAACATCAGAAATGTTCGTTTTTTTTTGTCCTTCAGATCAGGGATTCCATTAATACCCGAAATTGTGCCCCTCAAAACAGAATCCTGACCATAGAAGTAGAATTACTCAAAAATTGAATAAACATTTAAGATTTTTAGGCTGTCATGCTGAATAGTTATATACAGGCCAAACCGGAGAAATGCAGATTTCTCCTAAACAACCATTCTCATGAACTACCTTACAGACAAAATCAGGTTACTCATACAACAGGAAAAATACCTGGAAGCGGCGCAGAAACTCAATGAGATTTTCTTGTCAGGCCTCCCCCAAATTGCGCAGCAGTGCAAGCGAATGGAGGAGCGGATACGCCGGGACTACCATCCGGAGAAACCTGAGGCAGGCAAAAAATTTAATCCGGCTTCCACGCTTCTCACCTTTTTGGAATTTCTGGAAAAAAACCATGCCGATCAGCTTCGGTTTTTATCGCATCTGGAACTGGCAAAACAAAACTTCAGGCAAGGAGAATGGCCGGAGGCGAAGCTTAATTTTGAGCTTGCACTGCAACTGCATAAAACAGAATACGCTATTGCCGCCAAAGAAATCAGCAATCAGTCGGCGCGCTGCGACGAAGCGCTGGTTTTTAATCAGTATATAGAAACCGGAAATACTTTTTTTGCCTCCAAATCATGGGAGAATGCAAGCTTTAGTTATCAGGCTGCGCTGAAAATGATTAAGGCAGATTTTCATTACGATACAACCGAATTGCAAAAGGCCCTGAATCTTTGCAAAAAAGGTTTCCATTTCGACAAAAACCTGGATCTGGCACGCGGATATGAATCCCAGCGTATATGGGAGAAAGCCAAGCTGGCTTATTTTCGGGCAATCGAACTTTACGACCCTGCATTCGAAGCCGATAAAGCTGAACTTGAGCAGGCATTGGTTTATTGTGAAGAGAAAGATCAGCACAAAAAAGCCGGGGATAAAAAAACAGTTCCCTTCATTGGGGTTTTGAATGTGAGCCTGCTTGTTGGGATTGTTGTGTTTACCATTTATTTCATTGGCAAAACGGGGTATAAATCGCAGATTCATCCACCGGCCAATACGGCACCCTCCACGCTGGTTGCAGATACAACTGTTGTTCCGGCATATCCCAAAGGGCTTCAACCGGTTGCGATCCTGCCATTCTGCAATGAGGCAAAAGACTATTCGCTTTCAGCCAAGATTTATTCAGATGCATTTTCAGCCATAAAAACCTCGGGAAACCAGCAAATTCACTTATTATCTGAGACCCAGGTTTCGGCGGTCATACAAAAACTAAAACTGGCAAATGCAGATTTTTGTGAGGAAGAGAAAGCGGTTCATCTGGCTCAAAATCTTGGGGCAGAAGTGATCCTTATGGGCCAGCTCATCCGGCTGCCTGACAACCAGATTCGCATTGTATGTCAGTTGTTTCATATTCCGACCAGGGAATACAGCAGAGAAATTGTACTGACAGACAGAGACCTGAGCCGGCTGAGAAGAAATCTGGCACTGGAAATACAACAGGTTTTTTATTGAAGGGAGAATGATTAGCGGAGAATCTGAATTTTTTTCACAAGTGCAGTTTCTCCGGAAGCAAACCGCAGGCTATAAATGCCTGAGGGCAGAAAGTCAAGGTTAAGTTCTGCTTTACTTACGAGGGAAGTGGGGTTCAGAGAAGTAGAATAAACCATCACGCCCAGCGGATTCAGTACATCGATGGTTGCCCGGGACCGAAGGGCACCGTTCCAGTTGAGAAAAAATGATCCTGTACTGGGATTGGGGAAAACAGAAAAGTGGGTCAGAAATAGATTTGGCACGGATGTATTTGCCGCGCAGGCTTCCATGGTCTGGTTGACATTATTGCGCAGGAGCGGGAGTTTGTTGTAGAGATTATTTCCCGGGCAGAGTGTGGCACATCCATCCTGGTGGCCGGAAATGGTCATGAGCGTTTTTCCGGAGGAGAGGTGGTAAGAGGATGCATTGGGGCCGATATTGGAATCGCAGCTTTTCCAGGCAAGCAATTGGGTGAGACTGGTGAGGGCAGCTGCGGTTGGTTCTGCATTTTCAAAATTTCCGAGCATACATATCCCCATTGTGCCTGAGTTGGCGCCACAGAAATGTGCTCCTTTTACATTATTACCGCCGCCACGGCCTTCGTATATCATCCCATTGGGATCGATCAGCCAGTTGTAGCCGATATCACACCAACCATTGGAGTTGACATGTCCGTTCCAGATAGCAAGCACCACAGCACCCCAGTTTTCGCTCACATTAATCCCCGCCGAATGGTGCACAATGAGATGAGAAACGGCAGTAGTTTCAAAATTCTGACAGGATGGGCTATCCCCGTCGGGGCAGTTCCAGTTTTCGCGGGTGGCAAATACCGGCAGCGGGCAGAAGCAATTGGCATTCATACCGCTGATAGAAAACCCGGAGAGCGATTCAGGATTTATTGGTTGTTCGGAACCGGGGCTGAAAAAATCAAACCGGATATTACTTACCCGGGCAAAAGGGGTTGAAGGCTGGCTGGTATTGAAAGTAATTTTATACTGAAAAAAATTGTAGGAGGAATCCGCAAAGACCATATTTCCAATAAAGCGGGGGTCCTCGGGATCGAGTTCATGGCTTCGTTCGACAATTTGCCAGGGCTCCCAGGTGATCTGGTCGATAGAAAAACGAACAGAAATATCGACCAGGGCAGGGTCATAATTGGTGATAGAAGCAACAGGGGTAAGGGTAAGAAACGGGCGCGCATTCAGAATGGGTACCGTCTCAGTAATGGACACATAATAGGATTCTTCGCCTTGCCTTACCGGCATCAGCCCCTGTGAAGTACTGATTACATTCAACTGATGCTGAGACAACTGCGTCTGTGTAAAGTCGATCTGGTAGGAAGAATGTTCAGATGAAGACTCCAGTGGCTGGCCATACAATGCGGACATACCCGAAAAAAAGACAGCCGTCAAAACGAGCGCAGTGAAAGGATTCTTCTGCGAGAGGAAATACAGACCATTCATGATCTTGTCCATAATGGGCAGGAAGATACGAATTTTACCTGAAAAAAAACCAAAGATTATAAAATCCGCATAAAACGGATGAAACCACGGGCAGTTTCCTGCCTGAATATTGGTCTGTCCCGGAAATTAGATTAAATTTGCAGCCTGATCCGGAAACCACCTGTTTTATTCTTACAACCGGAACGAATTACTAGTCCCATGGGAAAATACGATTTTCAAACCATAGAAAAAAAATGGCAAAAAAAGTGGAAGGAGAACCGCACATTTGCCGCAGAAAAACACTCCTCCCGCCCCAAATACTATGTCCTCGACATGTTCCCCTACCCTTCCGGTGCCGGGCTCCACGTAGGTCATCCCCTGGGTTATATTGCTACCGATATCACCACACGCTATAAAAGACTGAAAGGATTTAATGTCCTCCACCCGATGGGGTTTGACTCCTTCGGGCTTCCTGCAGAGCAGTTTGCCATCAAAACGGGCGTTCACCCCGCCGAAAATACCCGGCAAAATATCGCCCGTTATCTCGAACAGATGGAAATCATGGGGTTCCACTACGACCCCGATGCCACTCTCTCCACCAGCTACCCCAGTTATTATAAATGGACACAATGGATTTTTGTCAAACTTTTTGAACACTGGTATGACAAAGCCATTGAAAGCGCCCGCCCCATAAGCCAACTGGAAGATTTGTTTGCCGCTCATGGCAACGTGAGTGTCTCGGCTGCCACCAGCCAGAAATCTTACTTCTCTGCCGATGAATGGAATGGCTATTCGCCGGCACAAAGGTCTTCCATCCTTATGAACTACCGCCTCGCTTATCTTGCAGATGCAACCGTCAACTGGTGTCCGGCATTGGGTACGGTGCTCGCCAATGAAGAGGTAAAAGATGGAAAATCCGAACGCGGCGGCCATCCCGTCGAAAGACGCCTGATGCAACAGTGGATGCTGCGCATCACCGCCTATTCTGACCGCCTCCTCGATTCGCTCCGCGACCTCGACTGGTCTGATTCCATGAAGTCTATGCAGACGCACTGGATCGGAAGGTCCGAAGGCGCCAGCATTGTCTATAAAGTGGACGGTGTGAGCGATACCATAGAAGTGTTTACTACCCGCCCCGATACGCTTTTTGGCAATACCTTCATGGTACTTGCCCCGGAGCATCCTCTGGTAGAAAAAATTACCACTGATGCCCAGCGCGGCGAAGTGGAGGCCTATATTCAATGGGCCAAAAATCGTCCCGAAATAGACAGAATTGCAGACACCACCAAAACCGGAGTTTTTACCGGCGGCCACGCCATACATCCCCTTACCGGCAAAAAACTCCCCATCTGGATTGCCGACTATGTCGTGATCACTTACGGAACGGGCGCCATCATGGCCGTTCCTGCCCACGACGAGCGGGATTACGAATTTGCCCACAAATTTGGCATCGAAATCATCGAAGTCATCGCCGGAGGAGATATATCCAAAGAAGCCTTTATTTCAAAGGAAGGAACCATGGTTCATTCCGACTTTCTCAACGGGCTGAAAGCCACAGCGGCAATTCCCGCTATAATCCGAAGGCTCGAAGAAATGGGAATCGGCAAACGTGAAGTGACCTACCGGCAGCGGGATGTGATCTGGTCGCGGCAAAGATACTGGGGCGAACCGACACCTATCTACTACAAAGACGGAGTCGCTTATGCCCTGTCTGAAGACGAACTTCCCCTCGTGCTCCCCGAAATTGACGAATACAAACCCTCAGAAACCGGCGAACCGCCCCTTAGCCGGGCCAAAGACTGGAAAATCAGACCTGACGGCGGTATTCTCGACCTCAATACTATGCCCGGCCTCGCAGGATCAAGCTGGTACTTCCTCCGCTACCCCGATGCAGCCAACGACAAACAACTGGTAAATCCGGAAATTGAAAAATACTGGATGCCCGTTGATCTCTATGTCGGAGGAACCGAGCACGCCGTCGGCCACCTGATGTATTCGAGGTTCTGGACCAAATTTCTTCACGACATCGGTATTGTTTCGGTAGAAGAACCATTTAAAAGGCTGGTAAACCAGGGCATGATCCAGGGCGTCTCCCAACTCATGTATCGCCATAAGGTAACCAACGAATATGTATCCGCCGACCTCATCTCCGATGAGGAAAAAGGAGACTACTCACTCATCCATACCGATGTCAATATTGTTCGCAATCAGGTAATGGATGTGGAAGCTTATAAAAAATGGACGCGGGATTCCTCTGCCAAGTTCCAACTCAACGAAAACGGTGAGTTCAGGACGATTTCCCAGGTGGAGAAAATGTCCAAGTCGCTGTTCAACACCGTTAACCCCGACGACATTTGCGCCCAGTACGGTGCCGATACCCTGCGGCTCTACGAGATGTTTCTCGGCCCGATTGAAATTGCCAAACCCTGGATAACTGACGGCATTACCGGTGTTCATAGTTTTCTGAAGCGTACCTGGGGACTTTTTTACGGAGATAACGACGAATGGATCGTAACGGATGAAGCGCCTTCAGCAGAGGAATTAAAAATCCTCCACAAAACCATTAAAAAAGTAGAAGAGGGAATTGAAAGATTTGCCTTTAATACCTGTGTGCCTGCTTTTATGGTTTTTGCCAAAGAAATCGCCCGGCTCAATTGCAATAAAAGAGCCATCCTCGAACCATTTGTGCAGGTGCTCTCACCTTTTGCTCCGCATATCAGCGAGGATTTATGGGAAGCCCTCGGGCATTCGTCTTCTATTCTGCTCTCCAGCTTTCCTCAGTGGGAGGAAAAATATATTGCCGAGGACGAAATTGAATATCCGGTACAGATCAATGGTAAAGTACGAGTCAGAATTGCCGTTTCCGCCGAAGCAGCCGAAGAAGAAATCAGGAACATTACCCTGGAAAATGAGGTGGTAAAACAATGGCTGGAGGGCAAATCACCCAAAAAGATCATTGTTGTTCCGGGACGGATTGTGAATGTGGTAGTCTGATCCGGCTTTTCCTTAGGAAATATCCGGTTATTAGTGCAAGTGCTACAATAAAAACAAGCAGACCCGCTATATGCCAGGCAGAATATCCTGAACTGATGGCGTTCATGGCGCCTATGGGCACAAAGGCCGACCAGTAATAGGGATGTGCCTGTAGGTTGTCTGCATGGGAAAGATATTGTTTCCTTGCCTCGCGAAGTGCTTCATCTTTGGGTTTTCCCTGTTTCAGCAATTCGTAGAATACTTCCATAATATCCTTTGTCGCTGCGTCATTGACACTCCACATGGTGGTGACCATACTTTTGGCGCCCGCGTATGCGAAACCCCGCGCCAGGCTGGCAATGCCCTCTCCCCGGATAAATTTGCCCACACTGGTTTCACATGCGCTCAGCACCACCATATCAGCATCAAAATGGAGGTAATAAAGTTCGGATGTCTCCAGATACCCGTCTTCGAGCGAATCTTCCGGGGCAGAAAAAACAATATGAGAAAAGAGCGGCTGCGCATCGTTTACCCTCGCATGGCTGGAGATGTGAATAATCCTGTACTGCGGGGCTATCGCTTTAAACCTTTTTTCTGTTGCGGTGGAATCAAGAAAAATATCTCCGCCCATGATCTGGCCCACGGCAGATACTTCGGGTTTGCTGTAAAGCAGAGGAGCCAGTCCGTTGCGCAGCAATCCTGCTGTATTTTTACGCCATCCTGTATTTTCAAATGAAGGGGAAAAGGCCATCAGGGTTTTGGACGCATGGCGGTTCTCAGCCGATGCGGTTGTTCTTAACAAAAGGGAAGAAGAAAATCCGTAAGCCGTCTGGTGCTCAAACAGCATATAAGGCAGGGTGCGAAATTGGGCGGTACTGTCTGTATTTTGGGTTAACAAGGCATCAAAGGGCAGATAGCCCAGTACGCCGTCGGGTATGATGGTGATTTTTTCGGGCAATTCTCCCAAAGACAGAATCAATGTCTGGTAAAGTTTCCATCCCAGTTGAAAATAATTTTCGCCCGATCCGCTATCAACGGAATTATTGGTTGCGGGTAAAAATGGCTGGTAAATGGTCTGTCTGAAACGCGAAACGGCAGTTGACAAATCAAAGGTGTAAGACTGGCGAAAAAAACGGGCCTCCCCCTTGAGAAAACACATGATAAACAGACTTCTTTCCCCCTGAAAATATTCAACCAACGCCCCGGTTTTGCTTTTCTCCAGGTATCGGAATATGTCATCCAATCCGGGCGTTTCCCTTTCGTATTTCAGGTTGTAGTATTCGGGATAACTTTTTTCCATTTGCCGGATCAGGGAATCCTGCCGAAAGGAAAGTTGTACAATCCGGGATCGCCACAACCTTATTTTTTCGACATCGCCCCCAACACCTTTGCCTTCCTCTTCCAGAATTTTTTTATTGTAAAAATCCAGGTCCGCAGACAGGCTCCGTTCCAGCATTGTCACAGCAGAAGGAATTCCTGCATAATCTCTCGCTTCATGATCTTTTAACGCGCCATATAAAAGCGTGTATTTTCCCTTTTCGGCAAACTTCAACGCCATGCTGATATATTTTTTGTCACCGGAGGAGGAATACAGCATATAGGCCGCTTCCATTCCGCCTTCGTAAATGGCGGTAGCCTGTGCCGATAGTTTTTGCCGGGCTTCGCGGGTCTGATACACGATTTTAATGGAATCCGCCAACTGATCTGCCAGCAGATAGGCGTCAAGTACATGTTCCCACTTTTCCTGCCCCTGATTTGCTTTTTGGCGGGCCAGTTCGGCTTCGGCGGTGAGTATTTCCATTAAAAATATGGGCATGGCCATTTCTCTGATGGCGGGAAGTTGGTGTTGTACGGGCCGGAAGGCTTCTGCTGGCAAAAGCGATTGACGGGTAAGGGCAAAATAGTGTTGCGCGCTGTCAATATGGCCTTGCGCCAGATAATAATTTCCCCAGGAAAAATAGATTCGCCCTCTTGCCAGAACCGATTGATTTTTACCCGATTTTTCGATGGAAAGCACATGGTCAAGGACAGCAAGTTGTTGTTTTCGGTCTCCCTGAAGGCGGTACATATCTGCCATAGCCAGATAGAAGGCAATTGCATCGGGATGTGCGCCGAGGTCTCCCTGTTCCATTGCCTGAATCCCCTTTCTGAAATAAACAACGGCCATGGGGTAGTTTTTTTGTTTTCCATAGATTTCACCCATCTTGGCGTATCCGTTGGCAACTTCGAGTCCGGCTTTGCCCATTTTTTTTTCGGCTATGGAGACGCCATTCTGATACATCTGAAAAGCCAAATTCCAGTCTCCTCTGTCCATCTGAAGTTTTCCCAGCGCGTAATAATTGGCAATCTGATACGGATGCTCTGCGCCCAGATCGCGGGTATCAATGGCAATTACTTCTTCATAATAACGGCCCGCCTGGGTGTAGTCTCCGGTAGATGCATAATAATTGCCCAGATAGGCGTAGCTGGTAGAGAGATAGGGGTGATTGGGAATCCCGGTTTTTATGATAATGTCCCGGGCCTCGAGGGCAACATTGCGCATTTCGAGGTCTTTACCTCTGCGAAAATATGCAGCAGCCATATTGAGCAGGCTGACGATCAGTTTTGGGTGGTCGGAACCGAAAATTTTCTTGCGGATGGCGAGTGATTTTTCGTAATACGCCATCTGTTTATCGTAATCGCCCAGCATACTGCTCGCCCAGCCCAGATTGGAGTAAGTCATAGCGACTTTCTCATGTTCTTCGCCGTAATTTTTCAGGAAAATTTCGAGGGCTCGGAGCATGTACTCCTTTCCTTCGTTATACCCTTCGATGACATCGGCACAGCCTGCGAGATTGGTATAGGCAATTCCGATTTCGGGGTGGTCGGGGGGAAGGTGTTTTTGCAGAAGACGGAGTCCATCCCTGAGATAAGGCCAGGCCTTTTCACAGTCGCCCACCATTTCATACACCCCTCCCAGCGCTTTGGCCATTTCACCTGCCTGGCGGGAGTCTTCACCAAATTCTCTTTTGGCGATTTCCATTCCTTCCAGAATCACTGCCGCAGCTTCATCGTATTTCCCTACCGTATAGAGAGAGGTCGAATAAGATTCCCTTGCTTCGAGGGCGCGTTTCCAAAGTTTGCCCTCAGCATACAGCTTCATTGATTTTTCAAAGTACCAGATCGCACTGTCGTATCGCGCGGAGTCCACACACCTTTCACCCATGCGATGCCAGGTTGCGGCTAGCGTTGTGTCTGGTATCTGCCCGAAAGTACCGGGAAGGAAAAAAATCATTACCGGCAGGAGTACAAAAAATCTTTTGACTGATTCATCCATTTCCCCAAATATACAAATCTAACCTTTTATTTCTTCCAGTAATTTCCAGCAATATAACTGCATGCGCGGAATATGAAACGGCCCTTTCCACATATTGCCTTTGACTGGCGTCGAAAGTCTTCCGTCGCGGTGGAGATAGCCCATCCATTCCCCATATTCATGATCGGGAAAACGCCCGTAGGTCCAGTCGTGAATCATCCGGTGCTGATGGGCATATTTTTGATCTCCGGTAAGCTGCCACGCCAGCAGATTAGCGATAATGGCTTCACATTGTGGCCACCAGAACTTCATATCGTGCCAGTATTCGGTAGGCGGAAGGTGTTTACAGTCTCGGAAATAAATAATCCCGCCATATTCCCTGTCCCAGCCCCAATTCCACGACCAGTCAAGCATTTTGAGGCCGAGTTTGAGCAGCCGTGGGTCTTTGTTTTTGAATTTAGCTTCATGCAGCACAAACCACGCAGCCTCAATGGCATGACCGGGGTTGAGCAGACGCCCATCGAGGTTATCCAAAAATTCGCCATTCGGCCCCACCACTTCCATAACTGCCTGAAATTCTTCATTCAGAAAGTCTTTTTCCAACTCATCTATCACCTGATTAATTCGCTTTTCAATCCAGTCTTCCCTGCACACTTCGCGCAGAATCTGCGCCGTAACCAGGGTAATCATAGGTACCGAAAGGCCTTTGCTGTCGCGGGTTCCGGGAATTCCTTTGGGCGGCAGAAGGCCCGGCGTTTCGAGTTGGTTCATGGTAAAATGAAACAAATCTATCGCCTTCTGCACCGCTGCCGCATCACCAGCGGCTTTCCCGTAGGCAGCGTAAGCGGCAATGGCAAAAAATTCTGAAAACACATACCGCCTTTTTCGAAGCGGTTTTCCTTCACGGGTAAGCGAAAAAAACATCCGTCCGTCAGTGTCGAATGCGTATTTTTCGAGAAAATCGAGTCCGTGCCGGGCCAGTGCCAGCCATTCTTCCCGCGCTTCAACGCGGGAATATAAAGTGGAAAGCAGCCAGACAAACCGGCCATGAATCCATACAGATTTATCGGTACTAATCACCGAACCATCGCGGTTGAGATTAAAAATGAACCCGCCATTTTCTCTGTCAACAGAATGATCGATCCAGAAAGGAACTACATCGCGGAGCAAACCGTCTCTATATACCGGCAAATATACTTCAGGTGTCATCGGCTTTATCTTTCACCGAAAAAACAAAGTTTTCCCGCTTCGGCCAAAGGAATTCCGCCTTCAGCTATATTTTTTTTTGTGGTATTTATCTCAGGGCGTGTTTTGGTACAACCTTAGGTATCATGAAACATTTTGTACATAACCTGTTGCTGCCAGTCGGGCTGTTTTTCGCCCTCTCGCCCCTGCTCCGCGCGGGCAATCTTCCCACCGGATTTATCGAAGAGAAAATGGCTGGCGGCCTCAACCCCGTGTCCATGACTATCGATCACCACAGTCGCATCTGGCTGGCCGAAAAACACGGCGCGGTGAGAATTGTGGATTCTACCGGAACGATTTTACCCGACCCTGTGCTTCAGCTTTCGGTTGACGACTATAATGAGCGCGGGCTTGAAGGCATTGCGCTCCATCCCGATTTTGATAATTTCCCCTATTTGTATCTCTATTATACCCGCCCCGATGTGGCGCGCAACCGGGTAAGCAGGTTCACTGTCATTGGCGACCTTGCGGTACCCGGAAGTGAAGTAGTACTGATGGAGTTGGATTCACTGTATGGCTTTATTCACAACGGGGGAGGAATGGTATTTGGCAATGACGGCATGCTGTACGTAGCGACCGGGGAAGCGGCCAACCCGCCGCTCTCGCAAAGCATGACCAGCCTCCACGGAAAAATCCTGCGCATTGATCCCAATGGCGGTATTCCGCAGGACAATCCTTTTTTTAACAGCCTCACCGGCAATGCCCGGGCGATTTACGCCTACGGATTCCGAAATCCGTTTTCCCTCACCTATGACAAAGGGCAGGGAAGGTTATTTGCCACAGATGTAGGTTCGGGCGAATATGAAGAAATCAATGAAATCTTTCCCGGCAAAAACTACGGATGGCCGCTGGTAGAAGGCCCGATTGCCGCACAGCCCCGCCCTGCAAATTACCATGATCCGTTGTTTGCTTATGATCACGACGCAGGCTGTGCTATTGTAGGTGCAGCTATATTTCACGGAATGGCATTCCCTTCCAGACTGAATGGTGCATTTTTTTACGGAGATTATTGCGACGGATATATCAATGCCATCAATCCGGAGACGGGCACGGTAATAGAGACATTTGCCACAGGCGTCAACCGGCCGCTGGCGATCCTGTTTGACGAAAACGACGGCAGCATGTTTTACCTGTCCAGGGCAGGTATAGGCGGTGGTTCGCCCAATGACAATACATCCACCGCTTCGGGCGAACTCTGGCGGGTGCGTTATACCGGCAGCGGGGCGCCCTTTATTTCGCGCCAACCCGAATCGGTACTGGTACCGGTAGGAGAAAGTGCCACTTTTTTTGTTCAGGCACAGGGCACAAGTCCGTTTTCCTACCAATGGACGCGCGACAACCAGCCATGCCCGGGGCTGTGGCAGCACAACTGGTGGTTTCTTCCGTGTCGCTGCTGTCAGACGACGCGCCAGTTACCGGTGTATCATCACCAATGCCGAAGGCGAAGACACCAGCGAGCCTGCCATTCTGTCTGTTACCCCCTAACCAACGCCCCGAACCTACGATTCTGGCCCCGATGCGGGCATCCGGTTTAAAGCAGGCGACACCCTGCGGTATGAAGGATATGCCACCGATCCGGAGGAGGGGAAATCTGCCTGCGGCAGCCCTCAACTGGCGCATGGGATCAGCACCACAACGACCATGTACACCCCGGTGTTGGTCCGTTTCCCGGCGTAACCAGCGGCAGTTGGGAAGTTCCCCGCGTCAACGAAACCGACGTCAACGTTCCGGTATCGGCAGATATCCCACCGCCACTGATAGCCAGGTTGATAAAACAACCCATACTCTGACAGGATCCCACAGCTTGTGCCGATGGAAAAAAAGGCCCATTGCAAGACTTGTGGTAAATGACGGAAGATTGCGGGAACTTCCCTACCATTTTCAGAGTGTGGAAGGGATACAGCGGATTATATAGTACCCGAAAGGCAGGTTGTAGGTGATTCTATTTACACCTTTTTGAAATGGGCAAATGGGCGCACACAACCAGAATATACCCTCTTTGCTCCGCAGGGAGGCGCCTCGCTGCAGATTATCTATGAAGCAGTACCCGTGGGCAACGGCCCCGGGCTACCCGGAGCATATTACAATGACCCCGAACTCGATCTCGACGGAGAACCCGTATTTGAGCGGATAGACAGCGTAATCGATTTTCGCTGGGGCAACAGTTCGCCGCATTCTTCCATCACCAAAGACTACTTCACGGTACGCTGGCAAGGCGAAATCCAGTCCATATACGAAGATGAATATACCTTCTACATACGCTCCGACGACGGCGCAAGGCTCTGGATCGGCGACTCACTGGTCATCGACAACTGGGTAGCGCAGGCGCCGAAAGAAGTTTCGGAAACATCTATTCCCGCGCAGGGCGCAAATACCCGATCCGCATGGAATACATGGAAATCAAAGGCGGATCGGAAGTCAACCTGTCGTGGAGCAGTCCGCGGATCGAAAAAGAGATTGTGCCCCAGCGGCAGTTGTATCCACCCCCAATATTTTACCCATCCAAAGTGCAGGGATATGTCTGGCTGGAATGAAAACGGCAATTATGCCCGCGACCTGACGGAGCCGGACTTGAGAACGTAACCGTATTGTTGCGGGTAATGGAAAGCGACTCAGTATATCGCAGCACAGTCAGCGGAGCGGACGGCGCGTACCAGTTTGAGTTTCTCCCGGAGGGATTGTTTTACCTCCAGTTTCTGGGCGAATCGGCAGGCAGCGGCCTGGTTCCCGCCGCCGGACTGGACGTCGGCGGCAATACCCCCGCATTTTTGCTGGCGGCGGGAGAAACCCTTACCCTTCACACCTTTTTCACCAAACTGCCGGAGCAGCAGGCAGAAATCATCGCCGACCTCCGTCTTTATCCCGTACCCGCAGGTGCAACCACCACCGTACAATTCCGGCTGTCCCTCGACCTTCCGGTATCAGTCGCCGTATATAATTGCGAAGGGCGAGAAATGTTCATCCAAACCCTTTCCGGCCGGAAAGGACAAAACCAGTTGACATTCCCCACCGGGCAATACCCCTCCGGCATCTATCACCTGCGCGTTTTCCACCCGCTGGTACACAAAAGCCAGAGTTTTGTGAAGCAGTAGCGCGCCGTGCGGCGCGTTGTGTCAGCCGGGGCTTCGAGCCTCCTCAGCCACCGGCAGGGGGCCTTCGGCCTGACCATCCGGTGGGTGAGGTGACTCGAACCCCGGTGGGCACACGCCGCACGGCGCAAATTTGGTGAACCCCCTTTCCGCCCTGCCGATCCCCCTTTAAATGGGGATCTGGCGGAAGCCTGGTGAAATTCCAAATCGAAGATCCACTTTGGATGACAAATACCAAAGAGAGATTTCGGCGCAGCCTGACTCTGGAGGAGTCTGATGTCTGTAGCCATCCGGCGACCCTATTATTATTTCCCCTCATCTCCTCGCGCCGCAGCGCGCATTTTGCTGGAAACATTTGAGGGGCTGACCTACGGCTACAAACATGTGACCTCTCCGAGGTCTTGCCTGACGGCAAATGATCATAGCCATTTCCAATTGTGTTTCTTTTTTTCAGGCATAGCCTGGACTCCGGAGGAGTCATATGTTTGTAGCCATCCGGCGACCTATATTATTTTTTCCCCACACTCCTCGCGCCGCAGGGCGCAAATTTGATGAACCCCCTTTCCGCCCTGCCGATCCCCTTAAATGGGATCTGGCGGAAGCCTGGTGAAATTCCAAATCGAAGATACCCTTGGTACACTTCGCAAGCGCAGGGATAAATCCCCGCGCTATGGATATTTGAAGCATTTTTCAGGCGCAGCCCAACCGCGAAGCGGTGATATTATTATAGCCATAGGTGGCCCATTCTATTATATTCCCCTATCCTCGCGCCGCAGCGCGCATTATATACCCAAAATATTATAACAAAACAAACTAACTCACCCAAGTAACGTATTGTAAATAAAATATTATGAAAATATGGAATTTTTCGAAATAATTGGAAAAATAGTTGAACCGATTTCGTTATTATTGCTTCGATTGTTGCAATATGGGGCATTTTATCATGGAAGAGAGAAGCTGCCTGAGAAAAAATGAAGTTGCAGAAGAAACGCTTGCCTTTTGTACGATATAAGAGATAGAATCAGAAGAATTCGGAATCCATCTAGCATTGGCCGGGAAGGTAGCAGCCGAACCAAAATAGAAGGGGAATCCATAGAGGAATCAAATGCCCGTGATGCTTACTTCGCCATTTATGAACGATACAATAAAGAAAAAGAAGCATTCAATCTTCTGTCTTCTCAAAAAATATAAATTTGCAGCCATTTTTGGAAAAGAATATATAACCGTTCTAGCGGACATAGACACTATCATTAGTGATATTTTCAAAGCCTATTACATTATCTATATTTCGGAGTTTGAAAGGAAAAAACGTCTTTTTAAATATATCCCTGAGGTGGAAGAAAAAAGGATGAAGGAAATAGAAAAATATTATTCCTCAATCTATTATAATCCAACAGAAAAGTCGGATGAAATCGAAAGCCGTGTTGATTCCAACATTACGAAAATTGAAGATGTGTGCAAAAAGTTTCTATTAAACTAAACGTTTTTCGATACGAAAACAGGAAATTTTCAACCCATAGAATTCGCACAAAACGCCTCCATCTCCTCCGTCATAAACCGCCCCTTCTCCGCATCAAATCGCAAGGTAAAAATCCTCATTTCCATAATTTCAAATTACACGCTGTGCATATATGCACACGTAAAAAACCCCATATAGCTATTCTCATGCCAGATTCATGATCCCGGGGCTGATGAAACACGTAACGAAGCAGGGTCCGCTCAGCCTACCCTGCTTCCCATAAGGCCACTTTCTGAGGTTTTTTGCGCCCCCTAAAAAGGTAAAAATTAAAAAAAAACAAAAGTTAATCAGTCCTGGTGGGGCGGAAACCAACAACGTAGCTGCGATAGCCGGGCGCATAGCTGCTGCGACGGGCCGCACGGCAACGCGCCGCGACGCCGTCCCAACTGCCGCCGCGAAACACGCGGTGAGAGCCGCTGGATGGCCCTGTGGGGTTGGATATATCCGAAGAAGGATAAACCCCATACCAGTCCCCACACCATTCCCATACATTCCCGCTCATATCATACAAGCCCAACCCATTCGGCTTTTTCTGCCCCACAGGATGCGTCTGGCTGTTGGAGTTCGCTCTATACCACGCATACTGCCCCAACTGGCTTTCATCGTCCGTCCCCGCATACTCCGTCCGCCCTTGTGAACCGCCACCCGCTGCGTACTCCCACTCCGCCTCCGTCGGCAATCGCCACTTCTGACCCGTCTGCTCACTCAGCCAGTCGCAGTACGCTTTCGCATCATTCCAGCTTACTCCCACAATCGGCAAAGTCTCACTTCCGGTTCGTTTATACCCTATTTTCTTATAATAATCATCTGTGCCTGTCTCTACATGATAGTCATTTCCCGTTTCCAACCATTCTGGCCAATGACTGTTCGTTGCCACACAAAATGCCAGATACTGCCCCACCGTCACCTCCGTCCTCCCCAGCCAGAAGTCGCTGACCGTTACATTATATTTATCCCGTTCAAACATCCCCCCCGTTATCCTCACCATCTCGGGCAGCACCAGTGGTGGAGCTACAACCCGCTCCAGTTGCAGGTCAAGGCGGCCCTGGCCGGGGCTATCAATAGCGCGGGGTTTAAACCCCACGCTATTGATAGCCAGGGTTACGCCTTCGGCGTTTGCAGGAAGCGTAAAGGTATATCCGCCACTTGCATTGGTGGTGGTCGTGCGGGTCTGTGCTTGTGTCCCGATAGTGTAGTTGAGGGTTAGGGTCGCGCCGGGTATGGGTTGGTTGTTGCCGGCTTCGGTTATCGTTCCTTCCAGGGTTACGGTTCCGGGGGTAACCGGCAGGGGTTTGAGCCGCAGGCTGAGCGCAGCGGGGGGTGGGAGGTTTACGGTCGTGTCGAGCCGCCGGTGGCCTGCTGACAACACGATCAGTGGCAGCGTATTGCCGGTACTGCTTTCGGGACTTTGGTCGAAACTGAAGCGCCCCTGCGCGTCGGTGCGGGTGGTTTTCTGCCCCGACTGCACTTCTGCCTGGGCTATCGGCTGCCCGGTCCTGTAGTCCAAGACGGTTCCGCTCAGGGTATAGACGGGCAAGATCGCAGCGAGTTTCTGGCGTATTTCTTCGAGTCGTGCGGTTGCGCGTGCATTTTGCGGGTCGAGGTTGAGTACGTTGCGGTAGGCCTGGCGGGCGGTTTCCCAGGCGCGTGATTGTATCTCGGGGGTTCCGGCATTTTCCTGTCTCAGCGCGGCTTCAAAGATGCTGTCGGCGCGGTTAAGGGCTGCCTGTCTCTGCCGGTCGAGTTCCAGTCCGCCTAGCAGAGTGAGCAGGTTGGGGTTGCCAAAGCGGGCAAAAAATGTACCTGGAAGGCTGTCGCGGAGGGCCACAGCTATTGCCGGGTTTTGGATGTAATAATGTACCAGTCCTCTCGCATGAAGGGCCTGCTGGTACAGGGGCAGGGAGTCGGGTGACTGATAGAGGGTGTCAGTCGCCTGCGTGAGGTTGCGGCTGCGGCCAAATGTTCTTTCAGCCTCCGGCCAGTTGCGCTGCCGGTAGGCTTCGCGCCCGACGTAATAGGTCAACACGGCGCGCTGGTAGCGGGCGGGGGCGTAGGTGCTGTCCAGCCGGTAGGCGTGGTTGAGCAGGTCTCTCGCACGCTGGGTGTCCCCGTCCACAATCGCCTCACCGGCAAGGTTGACATACGCGGCCAGGTTGTCGGTTTCGGTATAGGCGAGGCCGGCGGTTTTGTCTTTGGGTGGAAAAATCCCCAGCGCAACCAGCCCCAGCAACATGGCTGCCAGCACCGCCGCCGCCAGTCTTTGCCACTGGCGCTGGCGGTTGTTTTGGTTGTCGGCTTTCACCTTCGCCCGCGTGAGCGGATCGAGCAATCCCTGGTCGAGCATCAGCCGCAGCCCGGCTTCCTGTCGCGGGTCGTCAGGGTGGAGCATGGCCTCATTCACCGCAAGCTGAATGGCCCGCTCCTGCGCGGCAAAGGATTCGGGCGGTACGTTGGCCTGATCGATCTGCCGCAACAATATTTCCCGCGCGCGTATCTCGGTCTCCCGGTCGAGCAGGGCGACCATTTCGGCGCGCAGGGTTTCGGACAGGTCGCCGGTGCGCATCCACGGGAGGCGGGAGAGATGGAGGAGGTCTTCGTAGGTGACCGTTCCTCCGGTTTGGGCTTCCATCCCGGTGGCCAGCGCGAGGGTGAGTTCCCACACGGGGCGGGGATACAACATCGCCCCCGCCACCCAGGCAAACCGCCTTTGGCCCAGGTAAGCGCGTATCTCTTCCGCGCTGCGGAAGTTGTAGTCCATCAGCGCCGGGTCTTCGGGCCGCTCGCGAAGGAGCTTCCGCTGAAGGGTGCGGAAGTCGGGCGGATTGCGGTCGTCCCAGGTTTCGATGAGGTCCATCTGCCCGGCGAGGTCGGCGGGAAGCACGGCGAAGTACTGGCGCAGGAGTTTTTCGCGGATACTCCAGTCTGCCACGGGCAGGGGGGTGAGCAGGGCGCGTTCTTCCCACAGGGGCAGCAGTCGCAGCAGCGCGGGTGCGAGTGCGGCGGTCTGCGGGTCGAGCAGGGCCTCTCCGTGGCCAAATATCATCAGCCGGTGCCCGGCAAATAGCTGGCCCAGCCGGGCCAGTGATACGTTTTCTTCGCGCCCGGGGCGGAAACAGTCCCCCAAATCTCCCTGAAAATACCACACTTCGATGGGAACCTGTTCGCCGCGCAGGATTTCGAGCAGCCGGGCAAACAGCCGCGCCTGCTGGTCGTCGGGGCCTTCGGTCTGGATGAGGGCGAGGTATTCGACGGGGCGTGTGGGGTATTGGTATTCCAGCACCGGGAAACCTCCGTTGCGGATGGTCTGCCGCAGGGTGAGGTCGAGGTCGAGGGTTTTGCGTTCGCCGGTCTCTCGGCGCCGCAGGGTCTGCGCCAGTGCGCGAATATCTCCTTCGCTGGTGATGATTTCATCCTGCGGCGGGAAGGGCAACTGCACGGGCGGGCCGTCGCTGCCTTCAAACGCCCGTCGGGTGGTGGCATTGTCAGGCGGACGCCTGCGGAAGCGATATACTGCGAGATAAGCCATCGCCAGCAACAGGCAAAGCAGCGGCCAGCCTATCCACACCCATACGCGCCAGTGCGAAGAACCCGAAGCGCCGGGATCAAAATACGGGGGGATGTCTTTGAGTTTGACCAAATCCTGCCGCAGGTCAACGACAGTGGTGGTCTGCGCTGCGCAGTGCCCGGCGGTATCGGCGGGGAGGGTGACATTCAGGGTAACGTAGTGGCGCTGGTTGGCGTCTAGGGTGCGTCTTACGGTAGGCGCATTTACGGTATCTCCGGTGGAAAATATCCATTGGTAATTCCACCCCCTCACAGCAGTATCAGCACGGAATATCCAGTTATTCCCGCGGGTCGAATCCGAGACAATCTCCGCCCGCGGCCTTTCACCTTCGGCGTGGACAAATATCTCACGGGAAAAGGTGCTGTCCAGTCCGTCGCTAAAGGCAGTCAGCGAAACGGTATAGGGGCCGGGCGTCTTGTAAGCATAAGCTCCGGGAATCCGGGCGGTATCGGTTTGTCCGTCGCCATAGTTCCAGAGGTAGTTTGCGGTTGTGTCGGGGCTGTCGTTGACGGGCAGGAAGGGTTTTCCGGCTTCCACACAGAGGTCGGAAATGGAGAAAAATACGGCGGGTTTGGAGACAGTCCGATCCTGCCCCGGCCAAAAGCGCAATATCAACAAGACAATCAACAACAGTCCGGCAATCGCAGCGGGAATCTGCCATTTGAGGTTTTCTCTGCGAATGGGTTCGGGGGTGGTTGTGCCCGTAGTGGTTTTTTCCTCCGGCGCGGGATTGTATTCGCGGATGGTTCTAAGCCAGCGGTCAAATACAGCTTCAAAACGGGACTGTTGTTCGGCATCGGTGGCAATTACGGGGCAGAGGAAATAGCGTAGTTCTTCGGGGTTGGTTTTTCCTTTTTGGGCAAACAAATCCAATACCCTTTGCACCCGCACCCGTTGGTCGGGAGCGAGGAGAAACCCTTGCTGGCGGAGCATTTCGATCAGGGTTTCGAGGGGTAGTATGGTTTGTTTTATGGGCAAATTTATTTTTTATTTTATTATATTAACCATTCGGGGGTTCACGCAAAGTACGCTAAGGTTTCGCAAAGGGCGCGAAGAGGCTCTTGGCGGTCTTTGCTCCTTGGCGGCCTTTGCGAGAACTCCTACCCCTCGGAGGTTCACGCAAAACGAAGCACCCATTAGGGTGAACACTAAGGTGCTTTTCTTTGTGTTCTTCGTGCCTCCTTCGTGTCCTTCGTGGTTAAACAAAGGAGCCAACCACATGCTTAAAAATTCATTCATGTTTTTAGTTTAAATTTTTAATCAATCCATCCAAATCCTCCTGCGTTTTGGCCAACACCGAATAACTCATTCGCAGCACTTCTTTCTGGCTGGCGGTGAGATTTTTCAAATCCAGCCCCTTATCGAGAAACTGATGCAACTCCAAAATGCGCAACCAGGCGACAAGTTCGGCGGTTGCGGGAGCTTTTCGACTCACGCGGCGGCGCACTTCGAGAAAATGGTCGATCAGTTGGGCATCGCTGTAGGCTGAGTCTTTGCCCAGATGCGCGCTCACGATTCGAAGCAATTCTTCCGCACCGGGGAAAGGGATATGAAAAAACACACACCGCCTGAGGAAAGCCTCCGGCAGTGTTTTTTCGGAGTTGGAAGTGAGGATGACCACTACCTGCTGGCCTTTGCCCAGAGAGATGCGGCGGTTGTGATCTTCGCGGATGTTGAAGGTATATTCGGCCAGCCCGGCGAGGAGGTTGTTGGGAAAATCGCGGGGCGCTTTGTCAATTTCGTCAATGAGCACAACACTGCTGCGGGCTACATCACCTGCTTTGGCATAAGGCCCGGCCTCCCCCGGATTGCTCAGCGCGAGAGCTTCACCCAGGGCGCGGAGTTCGATATAGTCGGAGACGGGCGGGGCGGCCTCACCGGAGGTTTTGCGCAGGTTGGCGTCGTGAAAATGACTGAGGGCGTCGTAGTAATAAAACAGATCCTGCGCCAGCGCGGTGGTCTGGGTATTAAACACCAGCGGCTTTTCCAAAAACCGCGAATCAGCAGCGTGAAGATCCTCAGCAATGCGGTAAGCGAGCTGGGTTTTGCCGGTACCGGGTTCGCCCGTGATGAGGAGCGGCTGTTCGAGGGCGAGGGCGACCTGCACAGCATCGGTCAGACCTTTGGAGAGGACGTAGTCCGAAGGCGGCAGGTCGCGGAGATGCACGCTGCGGGGCGGAATCTGGATTTTGTATTCGGTCATGAGGGATTTTTTTGTTTGCGGAGTTTATCTGAAATCATTTTGTCAAACAAGACTTCTAAATCGGCCATCTTATAAAATTTCACATCATCTTTAAAGTATTTTTTAAAGATTTTATCTGTTATTACAGGCTGATTATTTGAAATATACTTCCTAATCCAGGAATGGATATCACTTTTTTCTACCGAGGTGAGTTCGCTCAGAGCAATACAATTGTTTATATTTTTCACAATATTCCGCAATTCATCAAGGCTAACTTCGTGGGAAGCCTTACGTTCATCCTCATAAATGATACTAAAAAAGAAGAGAAATTCAGGTGCATTAGGAATATGTACTTTCAATTGGCAATATTCCGTCGTAAACCATTCGATCACTTTCGGAGTAAATTTTTTGAAGTGAGGGCTTCTTATTTGAAACTCAATTGCAACATAATCAACATTTTGTTTCACAAAATTTTCGACAATAAAAGCAAGCTGACTATGATCATCAGATTGCCTAATCAAGTGTTTTAAATTCAATTCCTGGACTAAACAACCCTTGATATTCCATAGATGAGAAGCAAAATCTGTAGCTGTATCTGTAGTGTTCATCTTGGGAATAATAATACTTTTGTCAACTATTTTCCCAGAACTATTTGAAAGGCAATCCTGAACTAATCGCTTAAAGAGGCCATTGTGCGATTGATAGTCCTCCCCATGAATGATAAAAAACCTAAATAATTTTTTTCGTCCTTTAAACTTTTGCTCAAACTCATACTTCTGCAATGTTCGATCACAATCATAAATTTGATCATAACCGACAAATTCAAAAGGATCACCGAATGGAAAATTACTATTTAGGGGAGTTTTTTCACTTTGTGTCGAACCTCTTTTTGAGAGTTCTGTTTCATCCTCATTTTCAAACAGATGAAACAGCGCATGATCTCCCCCTGCCATCGCAACTGCATTCCGCCCCAACTTAGCAGCAAACGGAATATCCCTCCCCGCCCCCATCGCATCGTATATTGCTATCGAAGATTCGATCCGTATCGCTGCGGGCAGGCGGTAGTCCAGGCCGATCACAAAAGGGATCACGCTGCTGATAGCGGAAGCCTGTGATTCGTCATAACAACCGCTGAGCACAACCAGTTCGATTTTATCCGCAAACAAATCCATCAGCCCTGCCAGTGCGGCAGGACTCACGGCAACCGGTTCTCCGGCAGGCGATTCAAAAAGAATTCCCTTCCCGTCATTTTTCCCGGCAATATGCACGATGGCAGGTTCCGTCTCCAGCAACACCCGCTGCAGAGACCGGGTGGTTGTTGCAAAGGAAGTTTTCAGCGCAAAATCATCCCGGTGTTTTGCGAGCTTCAGCGCCTCCGCCATATCCGCACATTCCCTGTCCCACCGGGCTTTTCCGTCGGCGGAGGGGTCAGAATTGATAAACAGGATCGTTCGCGGATTTCCCATGAGATACAGAAGGCGCATTACCTGTCGGAATTTTAGCAAATCTTATTGAGATTACAAAATCTGGCAGATCGACCGATGTTTTATATTACCCATCATCACGCGCCGTGCGGCGCCCGATGTCTGCTCCAATGGATTCACTACCCGCTTAAATCACCTTTTTTCCCGGTTCGGTGTGATTTATTTTATCGCTGGTACTTTACATCCCAAATTTACCATCACACAACACGACCTGTTTTTCAACAATCAAATGAAACAACAGGCTATGAACATCAAAAATTTACTTCGCTCCTTCTGCTTGCTCCTGTTTTTAGGAAATTTTGCTTTTGGCCAGCAACAATGGACGCCTCAACAATCCCATACAGACCGCGATCTGGAGGAGATATTTTTTGTCAACGCGGCTGCCGGATGGGCATTCGGAGAAACCGATGGTGGGCAGACCGGCAACAATATCCGCCATACCAGCGACAGCGGCATCAACTGGCTTTCTCAGGGAATCGGAAGGGAAAACGCCGAAATCAATGCTGCATGGATGTTTGACACGCTTTCGGGAATTGTCGTGGGTCGCCATTCACCCGACCACAATGAAGGACGATCCTTGCCAAAACGGAGGTATCTCATGGCAGTCAGATATTTCTGGTTTGAAGAAGAACTCAACGACATTTTTGCCATTCACCCTCCGGCTGGATCGCCGGAAGTGAGATATGTTGCGTTTTCATCGATGGCGGCCAAAACTGGCAATCTACAAAAATACTACGGACGAGACCTTTACGGAATTTATTTTTCCGATCACTCAACGGCGTCGCCGGGTGAAACGATAACCGTACTTCATACGGCTGACGGTGGCAGCTGGCAGAAAGTAAACGCGAACGCGGCAGAACCTGGCGCCGCTTTCGGGCCAGAACCGCGCATGGGCGGCAGGCGACAATGGCAAAATCATCGCCTCCACCGATGGGGGCCTCACCTGGGTTTCTCAGTCCAGCGGCACAGGTCGCGACCTGGCTGACATCGACTTTGTCAACGACTCTACCGGCTGGGCCGTCGGCGATGGCGGGTAGTAAGGCATACCACCAATGGCGGACAATCCTGGGTAGCAAGCAGCAGCGCAGCCGCGATATTCCATTTTTTATGGTTGCCGATACCTGCGGATGGTTTTGCGGTGATCATGGGATTATCTTCATTTACAAACCGGTGATGCACGACCGTTGCCGCTTTTGGCATGTCAGTAGACACTTGACCTTACCGGCAACACGGTGAGTTTTAGTGATAGCAGCCAGAATGCCAGCAACTGGTTTTGGGATTTTGGAAATGGCAATACCAGCACGCAGCAAAGCCCGCTTGACAGCTTCCCCGTGAGCGGGAGTTATCTCATCCGGTTGGTTGTCACCGACGGATTGTGCAGCGACACTGCAACCCAGACCCTTGTGGTAGTTGACTCATTGGGGATGAATAAGATGGCCCTGCCATTTCATGTGTTAGTTTTTCCCAATCCGGTGTCTTATCAGGCAAAAATAGATGTGGTGAAAATGCACCCTTCCACTGGAAGGGAGAATTCACCCTGATCATTTTTGATATGGCAGGAAATATTTCGCGTATTCAGCCTTTTCTCGGAGAACAGTTTGTGGAAAAAACGGATTACCTGCAGGCCTGTATTTTTATCGGATTATTAGTCCGGATGGGCAGGCTGTGTCGGGAAAAATTGTGTTTCAATAGGCAGCCCCATGCCTGAAAGACAGGTTGTGTTGTGCGGTAAGGCAGAGGCCTGGTGGTTTCTACTTTACCGTCTTTTTGTCATCAAATTTGTGCGACTTCTGCATTCATTTCTGCTTCATTAGGAGAGAATACTCCGGGTAAGCTGAAACTGATTGCGGCAACAGTCGAGTTCTGGTCGGGATAGTGGATTTTATAATAGATATCGCCGTTGAGGTAGTCAGTCAGAAAGCGAATACCCATAATCATGGTAATCAGCCGGGCGCCGGAAACGAGGTTTTCGGTTTCTACCGGAACGAGAAATGTAAGCTGAGGCGAGTAGCCTTCGGAGAGTGCGTGAAAAATGTCCATTCTGACACGCACCTGTGAAGGTCGGTTTTCATCTTCGGCTGCCGAACTGGTAAATGTGCGCATATCGCCAAAGTCATAGATCACTGATCCCGGCATAACGGTATCGAGGTCGAAATGACGAATGCCGTCGCCGGTTTAAGCATCGAAACAGGACATTGTTGATTTTGGTGTCATTGTGCGTTACCCTGACGGGCATTTTGCCAGATTGATCAGACTCAGAATGTATCCAGTCCGGGTTTCATTTCAAGGGCAAAATTCACCTCTGCCTTTACCTTTTCCAACCTTCCCGCCATATTTTGGGCAACGGATTTTTCCAGGTTTTCATATCGCCAGCCAATATGGTGAAACCGCGGCAGCGACTGACCGATGGCCGCTGGCGAAAGGTCGGAAAGATACCGCTGAAACTCCCCGATAGCGTAGGCCGCCTGATAAGCCTGAGCCGGCGTTTCGACCTGATCTACGGCCAAAGTATTTTCGATAAACAAAAATACCCGCCAGAAATTCCCCTCCGGATCGCAATAATGCGACTGGTCGTCGGCAGAAGGAATTACGGTCATACAGCGACGGGAAATATCGGGCATCCGGTGTCTGACCAGCCGTTTGCGAAGATGTTCGCATACTTTGGCGATATTGTCACACACCATCCGGGTTTGGGTAAAAACTTCGTGGTTGACCCTTTGGAGAATATAACGGACGGGAATACCCGCCTGCGAAAATTCTACCAGCCAGGTGTCGTGAATATGACCGGAACCAAACGGACGGGCGGAGACAAAGTCTCCGTAAATCACAAAATGGCTGAGCACATGGCGCAGGCGGGTTTCCACGGTTAGTTCCATAGTTTGCGCGGATAATCGCCCCGGTTGATGAGTGCTTCGATTTTTTCGACTACCACGGGCCGGTCTTCCTTGTAAGTGACGCCAAACCACGTAGCATTGGAGCTCAGCACTTTCACGCTGCCCTTATTTTCATCAATCATACGACTGAGAACCGAGGGGACGTAAAACTCTGATTTGGGATTCATGCCATTTTCCCGGATGAAATCAGAAAAATAGGCCTCAGCCAGCGGGAAAAAGGCAGGGGTAAACCCAAACATATTCATCGAAACGATGGTATCGGGGGCAAGCACGACTTCCGATTCGCCCTCCTGAAAAACAATATGATCGCCTGATCTTCCGATTTTGGTTCTTTCGGTTACCGACTGAAGGAATCCGTTGGGATCGCTGACACAGACGCCGCGGGAGACAAATCCGTTTTCAGAGAGTGTATTTTCCAGTTTATAACCCACCATGCAGAAATCGGGGCGGGAGACATCTACACGGGTGAGGAAACCAGCCATGGTTTCAAACGCTTCTTTCCCGTAAAAATCATCGGCGTTGATCATGGCAAAAGGCGCAGAGATGGCATCGCGCGATACCCATACAGCGTGGCCGGTACCCCAGGGTTTTACCCGATCCTGAATGTAGGTCAAGCCGGAAGGGACATATTCTATTTCCTGAAGCACATAATCGACTTCTATCAAAGAGGAGAATTTTCCTGAAAAACTGTCCTTAAATTCCTGTTCAATACTTTTGCGGATAACAAAAACAACTTTGCCAAAACCGGCACGGATGGCATCATAAACCGAGTAGTCAATAATGGTTTCGCCATGGGGGCCGAGGCCGTCGATTTGTTTCAGGCTTCCATATCTACTTCCAATACCTGCAGCAAGGATAAGGAGGGTTGGTTTCATGTGTCGAAATAATTTTGGCCCGAATCTCCTACCTTTTGGGCAGGATGGCAAACTTTTAAAGGGGAAAATATAACCCAAAAAAAGTGGGAGCAGGAAAATCTGCTCCCACAGAACCAAACTCAAACTACTTCACTACTTATTTTGCTAATTAATCGAATTATATTCAAAAAAACCAGAAGTAATTAAACTTTTATAATAGTTGTTAATCCTTCAACTCTTCGGGCTTTTTTCTGGCCGGAGGAAGGTTTTTCTTTATTTCCTCACCCATCATACTTGCTGCGGTAAATGAAGTCACCATCTGGTTCATCATATCGCTGGCATTAGAGGGCGAGTTGGGCATGAGCAGAAGATTGGTTTTGGAGTTGGTACCGATGGACTGAAGGGTGTCGTAGTGCTGGGTAACAACAATCAGTGCAGAGGCTTCCTGCGAATTGATACCGACCTTATTGAGAGCTTCCACAGAGTCTTCAAGGCCTTTGGCAATTTCGCGGCGCTGGTCGGCAATACCCTGTCCCTGCAGTTTTTTACTTTCGGCTTCTGCCTGGGCGATGGCGACAATCTTGATTCTTTCGGCTTCAGCTTCGTACATGGCAGCGACTTTTTCGCGCTCGGCAGCATTGATCCGGTTCATAGATTTTTTCACCTGCTCATCAGGATCAATGTCGGTTACGAGTGCTTTTACGATACCATAACCATAGTTGTCCATGGCTTCGGTAAGTTCGGCTTTGATAGCGATGGCGATGTCGTCTTTACGGGCAAATACTTCGTCGAGCTTCATTTTAGGCACTTCTGCCCTTACGGTATCGAAGACATAAGCCGTAATCTGCACCTGAGGGTCTTCCAGTTCATAAAAAGCGTCATACACCTTGGATGCCAGTACCTGAAACTGCACCGATATTTTCATATGGACGAATACATCGTCTTTGGTTTTGGTTTCCACCTTCACATCGAGCTGTTGTACTTTGAGGCTGATACGGCCTGCGACCTGATCGACGAAAGGGATTTTAAACTGAAATCCGGCATTGGCTACGCGCTGAAACTTACCCATGCGCTGAATAACTGCCGCCTGTTTTTGTTTAACGATAACCCATCCACTGCGGATAAACATAAGTCCGGCGACCACACCGCCTACTACTAATGCAAATGGTTCCATAGTCTATGATGATTAGTTGATATTGGGAATTATATTCTTGTAAATTTTATATGTCGGGAAACGATTTCTAATATTACAAAAATTTTTAGGAATTTTGCGGCAAAGCGAATCTTTATGAGTCAGAAACCTTCAATTCCGGCAGGTACCCGGGACTTCGGCCCGGAAGTAATGATCCGGAGAGAATATATTTTTCAAACCCTTCGCGAGGTATTCAAAAAATACGGCTATGCGCCGCTGGAAACTCCGGCAACCGAAAACTTATCGGTGCTCACGGGCAAATACGGCGAGGAGGGCGACCGCCTGATTTTTAAGATTCTCAATTCGGGCGACTATCTCAAGGATGTGGAAGATTTTTCTGATGCGAAAAAGCTAAGCTTTCAGATTTGCAGCCGCGCCCTGCGCTACGACCTTACCGTGCCCTTTGCCCGGTACGTGGTGATGAATCAAAGCGATATTGTTTTTCCCTTCAAACGCTATCAGATCCAGCCGGTATGGCGTGCCGACCGCCCGCAAAAAGGAAGATACCGCGAGTTTTACCAGTGCGACGCCGACGTCGTCGGGTCTGATTCGCTGCTATATGAAGCGGAGTTTGTCTCGATCTATGACGAAGCCTTTACCCGACTGGGCTTTACCGATTTTACCATTATGCTCAACAACCGCAAAATCCTGACGGGTTATGCAGAGCTCATCGGCCAGCCGGAAAAGTTTATGGACGTGTGCGTGGCGATAGACAAACTCGACAAAATCGGCGAACAGGGAGTCAGAAATGAACTGCTGGAAAAAGAGGTCAGCAACGAGGCTGCTGACAGACTATTTCAACTGATCACATTTGAAGGCAGCACAGAAGAAAAACTCGCATTCATCGAACAAGCCTTCAGCAACTGTCCCGAAGGGTTGAAAGGCGTAGCCGAAATCCGCGAGGTAATGGATATTTACCAGTACCTTCCTGCTTTTGGCGGAAAGGTCGAACTGAACCTCAAGCTCGCCCGCGGGCTCAATTATTACACCGGTACGGTGTTTGAAGTGAAGGTCAACAATTTTGCTATGGGAAGTATCGGCGGGGGTGGCCGTTATGCCGATCTTACCGGCGTATTTGGAAGGCACGGGCTTTCGGGGGTGGGAATATCTTTTGGTGCAGATCGCATTTATGACGTGATGGACGGGCTGGGCCTGTTTTCGCAGGTGGAAAGCGCGGCTGTACAAGTGCTTGTGATCAATTTTGGGCCTTCTACCCTACCCTCCGGGCTGCGCATGGTCAGGCTTTTGCGGGAAGCCGGCATCGCTTCCGAATTATATCCCGACAATACCAAACTGGCCAAACAGTTTGGCTACGCGGATAAAAAATCCATTCCCTTTTCCCTGGTAATCGGTGAGGAAGAAGCAAAGACAGGCCAGTACAAACTCAAAAATATGAAAACCGGTGAGCAGACGACCATGGCCCCAGAGGATATCGTCAGCCAACTGCTATCCAGGTAAATCCGATCGTTAGTCTATCGACGAATGGGTGACGTAAAAGGGAATATCTGCGATTGCGGTTGAGCCCTGTGGGTCCGAAATATAGACAAATATGCGGTAAGGGCCGGTTTCATCGGGCGCTTTAAAAGACATTTGGCCACCTTCAATGGTTTCAATGAGCCCTTCTATCGGCTGAGGTTTGTATTCTTTATCGCCGCCGGTGATTTTAATGTATTTTCCTTCGGGGCGAATCTCCCATTTGAAGTTGAGGGGTTCTCCTTCGGGATCCTGGGCCAGCACTCTTGCTGTATATCGCTGTCTTTTGTACAGATATATATTCTCAGAATCAATGCGGTTATTGAGTTTCACCGAGTCAATGACCGGCGTGCGGTTTTCGGGCCATTTGCCGGTCCAGTTATACCTTGCGGCTTCTACCAGACTGGTCGGGTGGCCGTCTTCGGTAAAAAAGCTAAACCAGGTATGGGTACGCTCCTGCTTATTGCCCCAGAAAAAGAGGTAAGAACCCATACACCACATCGTATCCTCTTTCATGGATTCACTATAAACCTCCACGAGTTTTTCCGCTTTGAGGGTTCCGGTCATATCAATAGGCACATACCACTGCGTCGTTTGTCTTTCCCACCAGCCCAGTCCGCCCCATTCGGAAATGATGTAAGGGCCTTTCCATCCCCACCAGGCTTTCCGCAGATTTTCATCGAGTTTTCCGGCTGCGCCAAACACATTAAAGGACAGGAGATCAATTTCCGGGGCTTTTTCGGCGATCAGGCGGGTGTTGCGGGCATTGGGCATGATCATGGTGGTGGTAGGGTGATTGGGATCAATCTCATGAATCATGGCAGCGATTTCATTTACCGCCTCCCAGACACTTTCATTGGCATACCCGAGATCCAGCTCGTTGCCGATGCCCCACATCAGCAGGGCCGGATGGTCTTTGTAGGTAAGTACATCTTTTCGGATTCGCTCTTTCTGCTCCAAGACCATAACCGGATCGCTATAGTCCATTCCCAGCCGTTCGGGCCAGAGGTCGAGGCCGGCGAGCACGGTCAGGTCATGTGCCGCTGCCTGGTCGAGAACCTCCTGTAGTCCGTGTGTGGACCAGGTCCGGATGGAATTGCCGCCATTGGCTGCGAGTTCGGCAAAATACTGATCTCCTCCCGCCCCCCGGATATAATACGGTTTTCCATTGCGGTACAACTGGTATTTTTTTCCTGTCTGGCGTATTTCGACGGTTTTGGAGAAAGGGGCTTCCGGCCCGGGAAATTTCTTTTCGGGAAACATACAGCCCGTAATCGCCAGTACCATTACACCGGAAAAGAGCAAAAGCAGTTTGTGATTCCGTTTCATTTTCCAGTCAGTGTTTGGGCAGTTTCAGCGGGAGCGTTATTCGTTTCCCTTATATCAACGGGCATAGAGGCAGTGACCACATTTCCATAATAATCACTGATGTAGAGATACAGCCGGTAGGAATAGCCATCTTCGGGAATACTGATGGAAGCTTCTTTTCCGTTGAAAGCGAGTTTTACGTCCCCCGAATCGTCGAGATATTTTTCGCGCATCAGGAACCATTCGTAGGTCATATTCCAGCTTCGGTTGTTTTCGGTAACGGCCCGGAAAGTGTAGGTTTTGCCGCGCTCCAGCGAATAACCCGGGCCATTAATATATGCCTCATACAACGGCGGGGCATTTTTCTCTTTTTTCCATACGTTTTTCAGCGCATAATAAGAAGGCTTCAACCTGCCTTTAAAATCTGTAATTCCAAACCAGGTAGCAGTCCCTTCCATCCGGTCGGACCAGCAGAAGGCAATACCGCCGATATTTGATCCTTTGTGAACTTCCACCTGCTGGGCCCAGGTTCTGCCGTAAAGCTGCGCTTTTTCATAGCTGGTATTTTCCTGGGGAATGAGATTGCCTGCATACCCCGGGGTACTGGGATCCCAGTATTTCACGGGACCGAAAGAAGATACGAGGTAAGGTCTGTCCGGGATATAAGTATTGGCAATGGCTTCGAGCGATTCTATCCGCTGTCCATAATAGGTATTTACGCCAATGATATCCACAGAAGGCGCAAATCTCCGGTAGGCGTCCATACAAGCAGTAAGCTCATGATTGTGTTCGAGCGCGATAAACAAGGGGTGATTGGGGTCAATGGCTTTAATCTCTCTGGCAATTTCTTCCACCAGCCGGATATGCGCCCTGCGGACACGGGAAAGGTAAGGCGGAGCAAAATTATACTTGAGGCTTGCCCAGGTTTCATTGCCCAGCGTCCAGCCCAGCACTGCGGGGTAATCTTTAAATTTACGCACGGTCGCAAGCGCCTGCCGCCTGATTTTCTCCACCGCTGCCGAGTCTGCGTAATAATCCACGGAAGGATCAAACCAGAGACCGTATAATACCTTGAGCTCGTGTTCTTCGGCGATATTCAGCACATTTTTTTCATAGATTCCGCTGTTGCCATATCGACGGATGGTATTGGCCCCCATCTGACTGATCCGCGAAAAGTCTTTGGTCAACTGGCGGCGTGTGAGCGGAAGGTAACCGTCGCGCCAGTCGTGGGTAGCGTTGTAGGCTACTCCCTGCACATAAAAAGGTTTTCCGTCTATCATCAGGTCAAATCCCTGATCGGTTTTTCTGACAAAATCGGAATGCCATTCGGCTTCCGTATCTTCCTGAAATAACTTTTCGGAGGCGATAAAAGGCGCACTCTCCCCGAAGGAACGCGTACTTGAAAAAGCTTCAAATGCATCCTGAAGATTGGCAGGAAGTTCGCCTGATACGAGTCCGTGAATTTCGGGAAAATCTTCCTCGATCTCATCCAATGCCGTCTGGAGCCATTCTCTGCCGTTTTTTCCGGGAATACCTTCGGCAAAATTCTGAATCATGACCGGCTGTGCCCTGTACCCGTCAAAGTTTCGGATGACAGTCGCAAATTCCTGATAACT
>JAWKNL010000001.1:0-812999 GCA_041391725.1 Bacteroidia bacterium | reverse complement strand
ATCATGGTTGTGTTGTCAAGTGGGCTGCCCATTTTGATGGCATTGGTACGGGCAATTACCCTTTCCATAAACCGGTCGTAAATGCTTTCGTGAACCAGAATCCGCGATGGGCAGGTACATACTTCTCCCTGGTTTACGGCAAAAAGCACGGCACCTTCAATGGCTTTGTCGAGGTATTCGTCGTCGGCATCCATTACAGAGGGGAAAAATATATTGGGGGATTTTCCGCCCAGTTCCATAGTAACAGGGATGAGGTTATCAGAAGCGTATTGCATGATGAGGCGTCCGGTAGTGGTTTCACCGGTGAATGCTACTTTAGCAACGCGAGGAGACTGAGCCAGCGGTTTACCAGCTTCGGGACCAAAACCGGTTACTACGTTGATTACACCGGGAGGAACAATATCCTTAATCAGTTCCATCAGGCACATGATGGAGGTAGGCGTCTGCTCCGCGGGTTTGACTACCGTACAGCAACCGGCAGCAAGGGCAGGGGCAATTTTCCAGGTAGCCATGAGGAGAGGGAAATTCCAGGGAATAATTTGCGCTACGACGCCCAATGGTTCGGGCAGGCAAATACTGACGGTGTGCTCGTCATGTTCAGAAATTCCGCCTTCTTCAGCGCGGATCACGCCAGCAAAATAACGGAAGTGGTCAATACAAAGCGGAAGGTCAACATTGATGGTTTCCCGTATGGGCTTGCCATTGTCAATGGTTTCGATGATGGCAAGTTCGGTCAGATTTGCCTCCATGACATCGGCGATCTTGTTGAGGACATTGGCGCGGGAGGCAGCAGAGGATTTACTCCATGCGGGAAAAACCTTATGCGCTGCGTCGAGTGCAGCTTCAATGTCTTCTTTGCCAGAGCGGGCAGCCTGAGTGAACACTTTCCCGTCGATGGGGCTGGTGTTGTCGAAGTAAATACCTTTTACAGGAGGTACAAATCGCCCACCTATGAAGTTTTCATACCGGGCCTCAAAATTTGGTCTTTCGTAAATCATATCGCAGAGTAATTAGTAGTAATACCCAAAATTACTTTGCACAATACAGCAACAGGTAGAAGGATTCATTCAGATGATAGCATTATCCTATCAAAATTCACATTCTACTGGTTTTCCGGTATGGAGCCTGTGCTTTCCCTGTATTTTCCTCTCACTCTAAAATGGTCAGTTTTGTATTGTCAGCAGAAAGAAGCTGATGATTAAAAATCTAACCCTTCAAAACAAATAAATGGGTTTTCCAGAAAATAATTATTCCCAAAATATTGATTTTTCAGATTTTTATTATATATTCAAAAATCAGGTGTTTTTCCCTTCTCATGCTATTTGGTCATAAGTAGCGCAACCTCCTGTAAATCCTGACTTTTTAATGCATGCAATTACTGATTGCAACCTTTCTGTATCCCCAATATTTCATGACTATAATTTTCCAAATTATGAGAAAAGCAATTATTTCCCTCCTTTTGGCAATTTTCATTTGCCAGTTTGTAACCGGTTCTGCCCAAAACACCAGCCCCACGGTTTTCCATGTTGTGAACTACATGAAAGCTACACCTGGAATGGAAGAAGACTATATCAAAGTCGAAAAACTCTGGAAAAGAATCCACGAAGCCAAGAAGAAAGCCGGAATGATCGACTCATGGGAATTTTTCAGAGTGGTTTCTCCAGCAGGTGCAAACTCTGAATTTAATTTTATCACTCGCAACACCTATGTCGGTGAAGAAAAGCTGGCCGATTTTTATGAAAAGTCATTTTACCCGGACAATGTAGAGTCACTTTTTAATGCAGAGGAAATGGCATTAATCAACCGCACAGGAGAGCTGAGAACCATCGTCAAGGAAGAGGTCTGGGCAGTAACTGATGCGATTTTCGCCAAAGAGATGTCTGACGCCACTGTGACCGTGCTCAACTATTTTGATTTTCCCGAAGGAAAAACCAGCGCAGATCATGTCAAAGTGGAAACGGATATATGGAAGCCCGTACACCAGGCCCGTATCAACGACGGAAAACTCAAAGGATGGGTGCTGATGCAGCAATGGTTTCCCTTTGGGGCTGATATGCCTTATCAGGATGCAACCGTTGACCTTTACAAGGATATGAGGCAGTATTTTAAACCTTTCTTTCAGGAATACATGGCGAAAGTGCATCCGGGTAAAAACGTCAACGATTTGATGAAGGCTACCACTGCCGCCGCAACCCTCAAAAAAGGGATCGTGATGATGCGGTTGGAGATTATGAATTAGCGATAGATAGTGGGGTTACAATCCCCCCTCATTTAACGGAGTGCGCATGCTCAGGAAATTTTCAGGAGCAATGTGCACTTCGTTTTTTATATGTTGGCTGAAAACTGGTAAAAGTGCCGGGATTTTATCATTAAATAGGTCTCATCATTCATATTTTCAACGTCAATGAGGACATTTTTTACAGGCTCCCGGCCATGGTCGTCTTCCCATATTGCGTACATTTCCAACTCTCCGTGTTCAGTTGTGTACGATTTGATAAAAGCAACCAATGCGGCAGGAGATTCACTGTAAGCATCTTTTTCCTCATCCGGCCATTCACCGGGGTTGTAATTAAACCCACAGCCACATCCCGTATCTGATCCGAGATAATATAGGTTCTGGCCCTTAAACAGGGGCTTATAGTTCATCCCTACATCTTCAGGCTCAGTGACCTTCTCAAAATAAAGGGGTGGCGGTGGAGTTTCAGGGGAAAGGGTGCCGGCAAACAAGACGTCTTTCAGTGGTTCTTTGGTAGCAAGATACAGATACCAGCACATGATAGAATTTTGGTAAACGATTAGCTACAAAATTTCAGAAAAAATCTGGCGCATTGCAAATGTGGCATACAGCGGGATGTTGAAAAATTCCTGATCCCGGGAAAAGGGACGGGGAGAAATTCGTAAGATATATTTCGGTGAGTATTTTTCGGAATAACTTCGCAGGCTTTTCAGGTTGCGGCTGTAACCACTTTTTACTTCTACGGGAATGATATCATTGCCCATTTGTATCACAAAGTCCACCTCAGCATCGCTGACGGATGTCCAGTAAAAGAGCAATTCGGAATAGTTCCTGACAAACTCTGCAGCTATAAAATTTTCGATAAATGCTCCATTATATTCCGAAAACAGTTCAGTAGGCTTCAATATGAGATCAGAAGTCAGTCGAAGCATTGCCCCGAGTAAACCTGTATCCAGAAGGTAAATTTTAAATTTCTCATAGTCCGCGTAACCGGCCAGAGGGATTTTGGGAGCCCGCAGATGGTAAGCAGGATATATAAGACCTGCGTTTTTCAACCATTCAATAGTTTGTTCGAAAGTGGAAGCACGCGAATTTTTGCGAACATCACTGTATTTAAATTTTTTGTTTTCACGGGCCAGTTGGAAAGGAATGGAATGCCATAATTCAGCGGTTTTAATTGCCTGAACACCATCAGTATATTTGGAAAAATCGCGGCTATAGGCTTCCAATATCTCATTTTGTATCGTTCGCACCGCTGCAATGTCGCGATTCTGCTGATAATTCTGCACTACTTCCGGCATTCCTCCTACAAAAAGGTACATTTTCAGATGAGATAAGAGCTTTTCATGAATAACTTCTGCAAGGGCGGGAATATGATTAAGATGCAAAATTTGCTCGACCAGTAGTCCTTCTCCCATTGCTTCCAGATATTCGACAAAACTCATTGGAAATAATGTCATAAAATTCACTTTCCCCACTGGGAAACTACTTGTTTTCCCAACCTGAACACCTGGCAGCGACCCTGCTGCGATAAGATGAACTTCCGGAGCTTGTTCGTAAAAATATTTAAGACTGGTGATTGCCTCTGGTAAAACCTGTATTTCATCAAAACAAATGAGTGTATCTTTCGTTTCGATTTTCCTGCCGAGGTATAACCCTAGATTATGAATGATTGAATCAGGAGCCAGGTTGCCCGTGAAAAGCGTTTTTAAATCCGGAGTTTGCTCAAAATTCAGATAGACATAATCCTTGTATTCTTTGCGACCAAAAGCGTTGATCAGCCAGGTTTTTCCGACCTGACGAGCACCTTGCAATAACAGCGGCTTGCGCCGGTCACTTTTTTTCCAGTCTAGTAACTGGCGGTACAGCGTTCGTCTCATGAGTTATCTCCAAAAAAGTGTAACGAACATACTTCTTTATCTCCAAAAAAGTGTAAAAAACTGCCAGTTTTATCTCCCGAAAAGTGTAATCAGGTACAAACCTTATCAATTGCCCCTGCTTTGATATCGTTTTTAATCACCTCCATCTTCCCTTCAATTTTCCCTTCTTCCCGACCTTTTTCTTTTCCCTCTTCAAATCCTTCATCAAACGCCGTGTCCAGGGAGTTTTTTAAATCACGGTAGTACTTCAAACTGTCTTCGTAAGAGAGCCGTTCCTCTCGTGTAAATTTTGTCACCTCAGCTACTTCGAACAATTTCTTAAACCCAAAATCGGTAAAGGGATTGACGTATCTTTCTCTTATTTCATGCATTTCTAAGGTTCTTGCCCAACTAAAGATACGCCTTTTTGAGGTTTGGTGTGTTTGCTTTTTGATGGCAGCAGTTTTGCCAGTCCAATTGTAAAATAATCTGCTGCTATGTCATCTCCGTTACACTTTTGTGATACTTGATTTCCTTATTTGGGGCATGAAAAAGGTTTTGATCATAGAAGACGATCGCGACATTGTCAGCCTACTGGAAATTCACCTCCGCGATATGGATTGCCTCGTTACCAAAGCATTCAACGGTCCCGACGGATTAAGCCATGCGCTGGAAGGTACTTTTGACCTTGTCATCCTCGACCTGATGCTCCCTGGTATGGATGGCATGGATATCTGCCGCAACCTCAGAGCCGAAAAAATTCAGTCACCTATCCTTATGCTCACCGCCCGGTCCGAAGAAATAGACAAAGTCCTCGGACTGGAATCGGGGGCCGATGATTATCTCACCAAACCTTTCAGTATCCGTGAACTGCTGGCGAGAGTAAAAGCCATATTCCGGCGAATACAAATTGTACAGAAAGCTTCTTCAGCCGAAGAAGCCAGAGGGCTTATTTTTGGCAACCTGGAAATCGATGCCGAAAACCGCAAAGTACTCGTTTCCGGCCAGCGGGTCGAACTCACGCCCAAAGAATTTGACCTTCTGTATCTTCTCGCTTCTCATCCGGGCAGGAGTTATTCCCGAGACCGTCTCCTGAGCCTCGTCTGGGGGTATGAGTTTAATGGCTACGAACATACCGTCAACTCCCACATCAACCGCCTGAGAACCAAAATCGAACCTGACCTCAGTCAGCCACAGTATATTCTCACCACCTGGGGCGTAGGCTACAGGTTCAATGATCAGCCCGGAATATGAAAAAGATTATAAACAGCCTTTTCTGGCGTATATCTGCGGTTTTTATGGTTCTGCTGATTGTGATCGGTGCAATATACACCTGGATAACCGTGGATACCGCCGAACAGTATTTTCTCAATACCCACCAGCGGCTCAATGCATCGATCGCCGAGCATACAGTCAAAGAAGTTCCGCCCTTCCTCAACGGCGAAGTGAGTAAGGATGCCATGGACAAAATCATGCACTCGATGATGGCGATTAATCCGGCCATTGAAGTGTATATCCTCGATCCCAAAGGAAATATTCTCACCTATGTTGCGCCCTACAAAAAAGTCAAACTCACTGCCGTCAGTCTTGAGCCCATCGCTGAATTTATCCATACCCGTGGAGAAGTGATGATTACCGGCGATGATCCCCGCAACCCCGGTACTCAGAAGGTTTTTTCGGCGGCTCCTGTGGTGGAAAATAATCAGGTAATGGGGTATGTTTATATCGTTTTGGCAAGCGAAGAATATGTTTCAGTAGGAAAATATCTGTTCGGCGATTTTATGCTGAATCTCAGCGGGCGAAATATTCTCTTTACGCTGGTGGCTTCACTGCTGGTTGGGTTGTTTGCAATATGGCTGCTCACCCGCAATCTCAGAAACATTATGGAGACCGTAAGGCGGTTTGCTGCGGGAGAGTTATTTGCCCGTATTCCGGTGAAGGCGGAGGGCGAACTTGCCCAGCTTTCTCGCACATTCAACGAGATGGCAGATACCATTGAAGGAGAACAAAAACGCCGTGAGGCAATAGAAAACCTTCGTAAAGAACTGATCGCCAATGTTTCTCACGACCTGCGCACACCACTGGCTGTGGTAAGGGGGTATATCGAAACCCTTTCCATCAAGGGGCCGACGCTTTTGCCGGCGGAGCGGGAAAGATATATTGACGTATCGCTGGACAGCATTGATAAACTCGAAAAACTGGTCAATGATCTTTTCGAACTCTCCAAGCTGGAGGCGGAGCAAGTGCAACTGCGGAAAGAACCAGTTTCGATTTCTGAACTGGTTCAGGATGTGGTGTTTAAATACCAGATTCTCGCCCAGAAAAAAGGTATTGATCTGCAACTGAATCTGCCTCCTGATCACGCCATCGTGCTGGCCGATATTGCCCTTCTGGAAAGAGTGCTGCAAAACCTGATTGACAATGCATTAAAATTTACCCCTTCAGAAGGAAAGATCGAGGTGGAAATCGCCAGGGAAAACGGCCAGGTACGTGTTTTTGTCAATGATACCGGCCCGGGAATTTCGGAGGTGGAGATCCCTTATATATTTGACAGATACCATAAGGCGCACAATCCGGCCAATAAAAATGGTTCCGGGCTGGGGCTGGCCATTGTTAAAAAAATCCTGGAACTGCATAATACTACGATTTCCATCTCCAGCGCCATCAATCAGGGCTGCCAGTTTTCGTTCCAGTTACCCCTGTATTTGAAGGAAAGATAAATTTTTTACAAAAAGAAATCCAAAGTCTGGAATACCCCGTATGTATGGCGATTTTATAAACCCCATTAAATCTGTCGTACATGCCTGTCAGAAGTTTATTCACCATTTCCCTGCTCTTGTTTTTTTGTAATCCTTCTTTTGCCCAAACCGCACAACAATGGGTGGAAAAAGCACGGTCCTATGAAAACCTCCACAAGCAGATTCAGTACTGTACGATTGCCATTCAGGTCGATTCAGCGTATGCTCCGGCGTGGTATTTCCGCGGCGTGGCAGAGCGGATTCTATTTCGCTACGAACAGGCCATCGTTGATTTTGACCGTTCTATTTCGCTGAACCCGGGTTTTGCTCCTGCGTGGGATGAGCGCGGACTTACCCGGAGGTACCAGAATCTGTACGATGCTGCCCTGAAAGATTTTGATGAAGCGATCGGGCTGGATTCCGGATTTGCTGAAGCTTATATCCACAGGGGCAGCACTTTTGTGGATCTTGCGCAATACGAAGAAGCTGAAAGAGATCTGGACCGGGCCATTTCCATTAATCCTAACCTGCCCGAAGCCTGGTTTTTGCGCGGCAACATTTATTACGATCAGGAATCGTATTATCAGGCTATGGAGGCTTTTAACCACACCGTTTCTCTTGATCCTCAACATATCATGGCACTCAACAACCGCGGGCTGGCGAAAGTGAGACTCGGAAAATTTGGCGAAGCGTTGCCAGACTTTGAAAAAGCCGTTTCCCTGGATCAGGAATACACTTTTGGCTGGTTCAACCGAGCCATTGTACTCACCGAACTCAATCGCTATGAGGAGGCGCTGAGAATGTATGACCGTGTACTGGAGCTCGACCCCAGATTTTCGGAAGCAACTGCAAAACGCGAACAGTTGGCAGAGCAACTTTCCCAATTCAGCGCAGAAACCCGATAGGAGGGATTTGTAACATTTTCCGGCTATTTATCACTATTCCACTTCCAATTTGCGTACCTTTGCACCGGTAATTGCAATATTTGGATATGGACACAACACAAACCCTTCTTAATATACGCCAACGGCTGGAAACCATTCTCAAAACCCGAATCCTCCTGCTGGATGGCGCGATGGGAACGATGATTCAGCGGTATAAGCTGGAGGAAAAAGACTTCCGCGGTGATCGGTTTATGGATCATCCCGGCCAGCTCAAGGGCAACAACGATCTGCTGTCCATTACCCGCCCCGATATTATCGGTGCTATCCACCGGCAATATCTGGAAGCAGGTTCAGATATTATCGAAACCAATACGTTTAGTGCCAATGCGGTCTCCATGGCAGACTATCACATGGAAGATCTGGTCTATGAACTGAATTTTGCCTCCGCAAAAGTTGCCCGTGAAGCAGCGGATGAATATACCCGCCTCGATCCCGACAAACCGCGGTTTGTCGCCGGTGCGCTGGGCCCCACCACCCGTTCTGCCTCACTTTCTCCCGATGTCAATGACCCGGGCTATCGTTCTGTTACTTTTGATGACCTGGTAGCAGCTTATCACGAACAGGCGCGCGGATTGCTGGACGGCGGAGCGGATATTCTGCTTGTAGAGACAGTATTTGATACTCTCAACTGCAAGGCCGCTCTTTTTGCTATTGAAAATATTAAAGAGGAGCGTTATCTCCCCGAACTGCCTGTGATGGTTTCCGGTACAATTACCGATGCTTCGGGTCGTACTCTCTCCGGGCAGGTCGTCGAGGCATTTTTTATATCTGTAGCGCACGCCGATCTGTTTAGTGTGGGGCTAAACTGCGCACTTGGCGCCAAACAGCTTCGCCAATACGTAAAAGATCTTTCGCGAATTGCGCCCATGCCTGTCAGTGCCTATCCCAATGCCGGGCTGCCCAACGAGTTTGGCCAGTATGACCAGTCTCCCGGCGCGATGGCGGGGTTGATTCGCACCTTTCTCGAAGACGGAATTGTAAATATTGTCGGCGGATGTTGTGGGAGTACCCCCGATCATATCAAAGCTATCAGCGATGCATCCAAAGGATTTACTCCCCGGATTATACCCGCAGCACGAAACCTGCCCATGCTGAGTGGACTGGAACCGCTGACCATTACCCAGGAAACCAATTTTGTCAATGTCGGTGAACGCACCAACGTCACCGGTTCCCGCGCATTTGCCCGTCTGATCAAGGAAGGCAAATATGACGAAGCGCTTTCCGTTGCCCGCCAGCAGGTAGAAGGGGGAGCGCAGGTCATAGACATCAACATGGATGAGGGAATGCTCGACTCCAAAGCAGCTATGGTCAAATTTTTGAACCTTCTTGCTGCCGAGCCCGACATCAGCCGCGTACCCGTGATGCTGGATTCCTCCAAATGGGAAGTGATAGAGGCCGGACTTAAATGCATTCAGGGTAAGGGAATTGTCAATTCTATCTCCATGAAGGAGGGGATTGAAAAATTTGTTGAGCAGGCCCGAATCATCAAAAAATACGGAGCCGCCGTCGTGGTCATGGCTTTCGACGAAAAAGGCCAGGCAGACACTTTTGAGCGTAAAATTGAAATCTGCGCACGTGCCTACAAAATCCTTACCGAAGAAGTGGGGATTAAGCCGTGGGACATCATATTTGACCCCAATATTTTTGCCGTTGCTACAGGCATTGAGGAGCACAACAATTACGCGGTGGACTTTATCGAGGCTACTCGCTGGATCAAGCAAAACCTCCCGTATGCGATGGTGAGTGGAGGGGTCAGCAATGTCTCCTTTTCTTTCCGGGGGAATGATGCCGTCCGGGAAGCGATTCACGCAGTCTTTCTATATCACGCCATTCGGGCGGGGATGGATATGGGCATTGTGAATGCCGGCATGCTTCAGGTTTACGAAGACGTGCCCAAAGATCTGCTGGAAAAAGTGGAAGATGTCATCCTCAACCGCCGGAGCGACGCGACGGAAAGACTGGTGGATTTTGCCGAAAGTGTAAAACAAAGCGGAGCCACCCGTAAAGTCTCCCTCGAATGGCGTGAGAAACCTGTCAACGAGCGGCTTTCTTATGCCCTGGTAAATGGTATAACGGAATTTATTGAAGCTGACACCGAAGAAGCCCGCCAGCAGTTTGCGCGCCCGCTCCATGTGATCGAAGGCCCGCTGATGGACGGGATGAATGTTGTGGGCGATTTGTTTGGGGCCGGAAAAATGTTTTTACCTCAGGTCGTAAAGAGCGCCCGGGTGATGAAAAAAGCGGTCGCTTACCTGCTTCCGTTTATGGAGGAGGAAAAAGCCGGTACCGAAAGTTCCTCTGCCGGGAAAGTCCTGCTGGCTACTGTTAAAGGCGATGTCCATGATATTGGTAAAAATATTGTCGGTGTGGTGCTCGGCTGCAACAACTACGAAGTGATTGACCTGGGAGTAATGGTTCCCCTGGAAAAAATTCTCGATACAGCCGAAGCGGAGAAAGTGGACATTGTGGGACTGAGCGGACTGATCACCCCTTCACTTGATGAAATGGTTTTTGTGGCTCAGGAAATGGAAAAACGGGGAATGAAACTTCCGCTCCTCATTGGGGGAGCAACTACCTCCCGTATCCATACCGCAGTTAAAATCAATCCGCAATACGCTGGCCCCGTCGTCCACGTGCTGGACGCTTCCAAGTGTGTGCCTGTGGCCAACCGCCTGCTGAGTGAAGATCACAACCAGCGGGATGCTTATGTGCGGGAGGTGAAAACCGAATACGAAAACATGCGAGAAGGACATCTTGCACGTAGTAAAACCAAAACCTACCGAAGCCTTTCTGATGCACGCAAAAATAAATTCCCCGTTGACTGGAATAAACCCATTGCGCCCGCGCCAGTGAAGACAGGCGTACAGGTGTTTAATCATTACGACCTCGCCGAAATCAGCGCCTATATTGACTGGACGCCCTTCTTCTATACATGGGAGATGAACGGGCAGTTTCCCAAAATCCTCGACGATCCTGAAAAAGGTACAGAAGCCCGCAGATTGTATGAGGATGCGCAGTCTATGCTGCAAAAAATCATCGCCGAAAACTGGCTGGAAGCACACGCGGTTATCGGCCTTTTCCCGGCCAACAGCGTCAATGACGATGATGTCGAGGTCTATACCGATGAATCCCGCACTACGTTGCTGACTCAATTTTACAACCTTCGCCAGCAGAGCGATAAAGCCGATACCCCCAATATTTGTCTTTCAGATTTTATTGCGCCCAAAGAGACCGGGCTTCCCGATCACATTGGCGCATTTGCTGTAACGGCAGGGGGCGGTATTGAGAAAAAACTCGCCGAATTTGAAGCCGATCACGACGATTACAGCAGCATTATGCTCAAGGCACTGGCCGATCGTCTGGCTGAGGCATTTGCCGAACTGATGCACAAGCGGGTTCGGAGAGAATTCTGGGGATATGCCAGTGATGAAAATCTGTCCAATACTGATTTGATCAAGGAGTTATACAAAGGCATCCGCCCTGCGCCCGGATATCCTGCCAACCCCGATCATACCGAAAAAACAACGCTTTTTGACCTGCTGAAAGTGGGCGAAAATACGGGTATCCAGCTTACAGAGAGCCTGGCCATGTATCCGGCGGCTTCTGTCAGCGGACTGTATTTCAGCCATCCGGATGCCAGATATTTTGCAGTAGGTAAAATCACCCGCGAGCAGGTTGAGTCCTATGCTGCCCGCAAGGGGATGGATATAACCCTTATGGAGCGCTGGCTGAGCCCGGTGCTGGGGTATTGAGGCATGGGATAGTCTATGAGATTCATACAAAAATATGGCGGATTCCTTTTCCTGATTCCACTTTTATTGGTGTATGCGTCTGGCAATGCACAGAACGACAGTCTGCGGCTCCTATGGTCCCGGATGCCTGCTGACACACATTCTGTCCGGTGGCTTCACCAAAGACTTCGGACAGATCGATCCCTTTCCCCTGATTCGCTTTTTTCCCTCGCTTCAGAAGGCGCAAAACTCGCGGAGCGCCTCAGCGACAAACAGGGACTTGCCTTCATGCAACTATATCAGGGACTGGCGTTTGCCTATAAAGGTGATTTTAGCGCAGCTTTGGAATTGTTTGAACAGTCGCTCACCCGTCAGTTGGAAATGGGCGATACTTTACAGGCCGGTAAGGTGCTGATTAACACGGGGCTCGCCTATTATTACCTCGGCAACAATGGCCTTGCACTTGTTTCTTACGAACAGGCAGCAGACTATCTGCATCTTCGTGGGCAACAGGATGCCCGCCTGTTCAATAATATCGCCATGATCTACCGTAAGCAGGAAAAATATTCGAAGGCAGATGACTACTACCAGCGCTCGCTGGCGATCAAACAGGCAGAAAATGACTCTGCCGGATTGGCCAATACCTGGTTTAACCTTGCAACCCTCCGCCACCAGCAGGGAAATTCAACCCAGGCGCTTGCTTATGGGCGAATGGCGCTCAGGTATTACATGGATCTGGGCGATAAAGCCAATGAATCTGCTGCTTACACCGTGATCGGAAGTATTTTTATTGACAATCATCAGCCCGACAGTGCAGAGATTGCGCTTAACATAGCAGGCGGTTATTTTGATGAAAACCCGGATGCCGGTTATGCCCTGGAGACGCTTACAGATATCGCCAGGCTGGCTGCAATACGAAAAAACTGGCCAAAGGCAGAATCTTTTTTCCTGAAAGCACTTTCAAAAGCCCGAAGCCAGGGCCGTAAGGAGGAAGAGGCCGACATTCACCGCTATCTCAGCAGGGCACTCTATGAACAGGGGAAATATCAGACTGCTTATTCTCATTCCGATACGGCCAGATTGCTGGATGCCGAAATTAATGACGCATTGAGACTCGCACTCTCCGAGGAAATGCAGGCGCGTTTTGAAGTAGATGATGCTATTTATGAACAGAAAATGCAACAATTGGCTTTTCGTCAGCAACAACGCATCTCGCTTATTTTACTCACCTTCGCCGGGGTCATAATCATCGCTGTTTTGTTTTTCCTCTACCAGAAAAACAGGGTCAACCGCATCCTGAAATCAAAAAATGAAGTCATTGCGGGCGCACTCAGTGAGAAAGAGTTTCTGATCAGAGAGATTCACCATCGGGTGAAAAATAATCTCCAGTTTATTTCCAGCCTCTTGCGCCTCCAGACCCGCCACCTGGAAGATGCGCAGGCCAGAGATGTACTGATGACCAGCCGCAGCCGGGTACTCGCTATGGCAATGGTGCATAGGCATCTGTATCTGGAGGATCAACTGACAACAGTACCACTAAATGAATACCTGGGACGGCTGATTGATGAGCTGGCAGCCATGCACATAAATGAGACTTGTAAAGTTTCTTTTAATGTGGAAATCGAACCCATATCACTGGACATTGACCAGGCTGTGCCTTTGGGACTGATTGTAAATGAGCTGGTCATCAATTCCATGAAATATGCTTTTACAGGAAGAGAAACGGGAACGGTGAATGTCTTGCTGAAACAAACGGAGCATGAGCTTGTTTTAAATGTTGCTGATGATGGGGTAGGGGGAACGGGATTATTGGAGGAAAATGACCGTACCGGTTTTGGTTACCGCCTGGTTCAGCTTTTGGCAGAAAAACTAAAAGCGAAGCTGACCATTTCCTCAGATCAGGGTATGATTGTAAATTTGGCTTTTCCCTTTACTGTATCCGCCCCATGAATCACCCTACGCTTTTGCATATTCTGGTTGTTGAAGATGACCCTGTCGTACGGGCTGACCTTACGGATGCCTTGTTTTCTCTGGGGTACGCCTTTGTTTCTGAGGCGGGAGATGCCATTCAGGCCCGCGAACTGATGGAAAATGATTTGCCCGATCTGGTGATACTCGATATCCATCTTGGGGCAGGGAGGATGGCATTTCCCTTGCACGCAGTATCAATGAAGAATACCGGATTCCCTTTATTTTCCTTACGGCTTATTCTGACGACAAAACTATTGCTGGCGTGAAGGAGACCTTGCCTGCTGGCTTTGTATTAAAACCCTTTCACGAACAACGACTTAAGGCAGCCGTCGAAATCGCCCATCACACCTATTATGCCGTCATCAGACCCCACTGGCAGAAAATTGAGGATATCAATGAACATGTAGCCGAACCACTTACTTCGCGCGAACTTGAACTATTGGCTCTGCTATGTGAAGGTCAGAGCAACCGCGAACTGGCGACCCGGCTACATGTGTCGGTAAATACCATTAAAGCCACCTGAAAAATCTCTACCTCAAGCTGAATGTCAAAACCGGGCTGAGACTATTGTCAGAATGAATGAGATCATTTTGAGGTGAATTCCTATTGTTTCCTGATTTTACCTGAAGTAAAACCTGACCCTCCCGAAAGTTCGACTATGTACAGAGAGGCCGGGAGTTCGGATAAATCGATTTCCAGCTGCTTTTCGGCATTTATGGTTTGAACATACACCTGCCGCCCTGCGATGTCGCGCACTGTGAGCCAGTTCCATTTGCCTTCGGGAACCGGGACAAAAAACCGGTCAGGGGTCGGGTTGGGGTACAGGCCGAGTTTAATGCCGGGCAGGAGATCGCCGATAGATGTGGAAGCGTCCACGTCGTTGTGAAATCGCGCCAGTGCCAGATGGTTCAGGCCAGTGCTGGTATAAATTCCGCCCAGAATAATTTTGCCATCAGGCTGCAATGCCAGGCTTTGTCCGTTGGAATACGTGCTGGCAAGGTCAACCCCCAGTCCCGAAAGCGCGAGTCCGTTGCTGCCAAAACCAGCGTCCGGACTGCCGTCAGTGTTATATTTTGCGACAAACATATCCCGTGCCCCGTTGATGGTAAGCTGTCCGGTAACGAGTATTTTTCCATCGGGCTGAATGCGCATACTTCTGGGTGATACGAAAGTTCCCAGGGCGGAAGAGACTTTTCCATCCCCGCCGCCGAAGGCGGGGTCGGGGCTGCCATTCGACAGAAATCTCGCCAGCAAGAGGCCTGAGTTTGTGCCAAAATTGGAGGGTTCATCAGCTACAATGACGGGAAGCCCTCCGGGCGAGATGCCGACAAAAATCTGCGTAGGAAAGTCGTTGGAGGTAATCGTAGCGATGCCGTTGTTTCCAAAGCCGGTGTCTTTGGTACCATTGGCGTTCAGTCTTCCGAGGATATAGTTGCCGTTTGTGATACCGCAAATATAAATCTGCCCCAATGCATCTACTGCCATAGTTCCGCCACCGCCCCAACCGCTGAGCCCGAGCGTAGCTTCACCATTGATGCCAAATCCGGTATCGGGGGTTCCGTCAGGCTCAAAACGGCAGGCTCCGAGGTCCTGATTGGCGGTGCCGGAAGCGATAATTTTTCCATCTGATTGCAGATGCAGCGACAGAAGCTGATCGAAGCCGCCCCAGTCTTTCTGTATGATTCCGGTTCCGCCGAAGGTAGAATCAATATCACCATTGGGATGGTATCTTACCAGCAGCCAGTCTGCCATGGTATTGGCGGCTCCGCCAACGATGATTTTGCCGTCTGGCTGGCGTACCGCTGCGTATCCATACTCCCGGTTGCTGCCGGGCACATCAGTATGAACTATCCCCGGATACCCCCATACCGGGTTTCCGAAAGTATTGTTTCTGCCAAAATTTGTATTTACGCTGCCATCAGCCTGGTATCCCAGCATCAGCAACTGCCCGCCAAATCCGCCATATCGCTCCCCAACCGTGAGGATCGAACTGTCGGGCAGTACAAGAATAACATTGGCCGTTGTCGTATAACCCGGGTCAATGTATAATTGAATGCCATCGCTGTCAAAACTGTTGTCCAGTGTGCCCGGCTGGGCAAAAGACAGGTCGTGCAGCAGGAGGAAAAGGAAAAGTGAGAAAATAGAATATCGTACATTCATAGCAGGTATAATTTGTTACCTGCAATTTCCCTCCGGCCCAAACGCTGTCCTTCACCCCAACGGGTGATTTTAACAAGCGCTGCCTGCCGGTTTTGTACAAAAAAAGACCATCCCTTCCGGAATGGCCTTTAGTCTCAAAATACGATGATATTAGGCTGATATGAAATAAGGTCATTCGTATTTACGCCAGCCGCCGAGAATGGCACCGGTGGCGAGAAATGTGAGAAATGTATTTCCCTGATCGATAAATGCCAGCAAGGGCCGGAAGGCAAAAACGTCCTGAGTCAATACCTGGGCAAAAAGAAAGACAAACCAGAACAAGGCTGCGGTCTGAAGTCCTTTTACCACAGAATCAATATTCAGTTGCTTAAACAAAAAAGCCATGCCGTAAACGGTAACAGCGCCGGTGAGAATGGCAATCAGGTAAATCATAGGGCTTCCACCTTCTGCGTCGGCGAGGGTAAGTTTGTTTTGTGTCAGCCAGGGTTCCTGAAAAATACCGTACCAGATGGCAGGAATAATCATATGAACCGGAATGGCGGCAAGCACGGCCAGATAGTTGATTTTCAGATTTCTCATAGTAGTAGTTAATTGTTACTGTGCGGTTTCGTCCATTTCTATGATACCGTGGGTATTCCCTTCTGTATCGAGAAAGTAGGCCATATAACCAACAGAGGGAACAGACATCCTGTCCATGACAATCGTTCCTCCCTCTGCGCGTATGTCAGCGATGGTACGGTCAAGATTTTCAACGCCAATGGTGTTGACAACCGGCTGCGGTGGGTTTGTACGGGGAATAAAAGCACCGCTGATGCCTTCCTGCGGGTTTTCACCGGTGATCGCCATCCAGTAAGGCTGATCGCCCCATTGGGAGATTTGCCAGCCAAATACATTGGAGAAAAATTTGGAGGCCCTGTCAATGTTGTCCACAGGGATTTCGAAATGGTTAACTCTTGCCATGGTTTTTAGTTGTTTAGAATATAAAACCTAAATAACTAATAATATTAGTAATTAGCTAATTTAATTTGCATTAATTTATTTTTAGCAACTTTCACTGTACGAGGTCAGGTTTAGGGATGGCCATTCGTCCTATGTGTGCAAACAAATCAGGCGGCGAAATGCCGGATTCGGGTTGCTCTTTCCTCCATTCGTTCTTTCTGCGGAAAAAGTCAAATTACTTTTTCGTAAATAGTCAATGCTCTTTTATCCTGGTTCTTGCTTCAAATCCTAATATCGCCATGGCAGCTAATCCCCAGCTTCCCGTTATTTTCCTTGCATGTGTCAACAGTTACCTCTCCGGAAAAAGGCTGCGTTACCTCGTAGATGAGCGCAAAAATATTGCCCGGATTGTGGAAACTGCTCCTGGTTCCATCCTTTACCAACCTGTTCAGAAAGGGAATCTTCCCAATGCTTATTTCTTCGATCTGCTCAAGCAGCGCGACTATGCCAGCAGTGTAGAAATCGTACACCTCGTCGGTCTTGCCGACGACGACCATCTCCGCCTGGAGTCAGACGATTTTGAGGTATCCATTCACCTGGAAGAACTATCAAAAACCATTGGTATGTTTCCACGGCTCAAATTGGTTTTTCTGAGCGGATGTGCCACTCCGGCCCTGCTGGAAATGCTGCTGAAACGCGATGTGCCTGCGATCATCGTCACTGAGACTCCCGAAAAGGATCCGCAAACCACCGAAATTGCTACAGTTTTTTACAAGGCGCTTGCATTCGGTCATAGCATTCAGCGGGCCTTCGATCAGGTAAAGGCCAAATATTTCCGGATGAAAATTCACAAAGTAGAATACGATCTGGAAAACGATGCATTTCAGTGGAGAGGAAAACGTACTTACGAAAAACGCGGTATGATGGACTGGGGGCTGTATTATATGGATGATCACCTGCTGAAACTCAACCAGCGGCCCCGTCATCAGTCCCTTATGCCTTTGCCCCTGAGCCGCGAATTTGTCGAAACACACAGGATCGCCCGAAAAATAAAAGCCCTTTCTATTACGGCTGCCGTAATTACCCTGGCCCTGCTCGTTTTCGGTGTGAAACTCTATATCGACAGCCTCGACCAGTTTCAGCTTTTGTCCAGCTTTTAGATTGTGCGAAAACCTGAATAGCTGAATTAGCCTAATTTTGCGTTACTTTACAGTAACCACAAAGTCAGCTAGCATGAGGTTTTTCCTGATTATCGCATTGTGTTTTTCCGTATGGCATCTTTCGGGCCAGCCGATTTCCCCCGATGATACCCAAGCGGCCATGAAATCGCTCCGTCAGCAGCGGGAAAAAATCCTCGCTGCCGACGGAGTTTCTGCTGAAAACCTTTCACTGATGATTCATCTCGGCCTTTGGGATGCGGCAGAAAAGTTGCTGTCGGAGACCGGTCAGGATTCACCCCAATTATCTTTGATCCGTGCAGAGTTTCTGATCCTCACCAATCAGTTTGCACAAGCTGAAACACTGGTAAATCAACAGTTAAACGCAGACTCTTTAAATGCGGAGGCCAAAATCCTCCTCGCCCGGCTGAGAATCGAAGCGTGGCTGCTTGATGATGCCGAAAAAATCTGTACCGGGATTTTGCGCACAGATGAGCGCAACGAAGCTGCGGTTTTGCTGCTGGGACGGATATTAATGCTCAAAAAAAACTACCCCAAGGCACTTGCGCTTGCAGAGCAGGTGATTCAGTGGAATCCTTCCAATGCAGAGGCATGGCTTCTCGAAGCGGATGTGCATTTCTGGAATCAGGAACCGGAAAAGGCCGAGCCCGCTCTTCACCGCTGCCTTCAGCTCGATCCGTTTAATGCCGATGCGCGTTTCAATTACGGCTATGCCATCTGGCGAAGGGTTGATGCAACGCTATTGCCTCAAATGGCCGCTCAGTGGGAAATGGCCCTCGAAATAAATCCCCTGCATTATCTCACCCACTGGCACTGGGGCAATGGACACACCCACCTTACTTTTGCCGACTATGCAGACCCCGATGAAGATGAAATACTGGAAGAACTGGCTCCGGCAGAATCTCTGATTTCCCAAAACCGTATTGCCGAAGCCAAAAAGAAGATTCGTAGAGTAGGGGATACCTATTTTGCCTCCGTCATCCCCGATATGATGCTGGGCTCGGTTTATTATATGGACTACGACAATCCGGTATGGACGCGGATGGACTCTGCACAAGCCATATTCGCTTCCATTCTAAAACGAAAACCCCATTATGGCCCTGCACACAATGGACTGGCGGCAGTCATCAAATACAAGCGATTTCAGTATCTGGCTGACTTTGATTCACTCGAAAAAGTGATTGCTGATACCCGGATAGAAGACATGGCGCTGTTTGAAAATGTATTCCCTGATGCTGGTTATTATCCGGGAGACCGGGTTCAGAAAATGATATGGAATCAGCTTTATACCAGCATCGTGTATTTTCCTTTTCTCCAAAAACTCAACCGCCAGTTTGTCATTCCGCCCCTGCATGTGGACCTCTCACGCGCCATGCAAAGTACCTATTTTCGCGGAGCCACTACTTTTGACAACCGCCAGTGGATGGACATAAGAGGCGTGGGCAGCGGAGCGACCGGAATCGAATACGTAGAACGCGGAGCCCATCAGGAACGCAATGTAACCCTTCACGAATATGTACATCTTTTTCATGGGACGATTTTCACAGATGAGGAGATGCGGAAAGTGAGGGAATGTTATTATGCTGCCATGGAAAACGGAAGAATACTGGACTACTACAGTGCCAATAATGAATTTGAATTTCTCGCTCAGACCTTTACTGCCTATTTTATCCCAGTAAAAGTGCATCCGCTCAATCACAAGTCAATGAATACTACCGGGGATCTGATAAAGAAAGACCCGCAGACGTATGCATTCATCGATAGTCTCGTCAGAAAACACCGCGCCTACCTTGCCGGTGATTTTACTGCGATGGCAGGAAACTGGGCGCAGGTTTATCTCACCCTTTCCGACTATGCTGCGCGGGAAGGCAAAACCCGGGAAGCAATGCAATATCTTGACTCAGCACTGGTGTGGGACAGCCTCTATCTGCCCGTTTACCTTGCTTATGCTGACATTTATGCCAATATCAGCCGGTTTGACGAGGCTTCCAACTGGGTAAGAAAAGCTATTGCCTTCAATCCGGGATATGGCCCTGCTTATCAGAAAGCCGCTCAAATTGAGAATATGCGATTTATTCAGGGGCAGACTTCACTTTCCACAGCCATACGGGAGCAGACACACCAATACCACAAAGCAGAAGAAGTCGAAGATGACTGGTCGGTAAGGGCCGATCTAAACGAAAGTTCCAGAGATTTTTATTATAGTTATGCACTTCTGGCAGAGGCAATGGAGGCTGCCGAAAGTTATGCTGCCGGTGCTCCCGTGGTTTCTACTTACCTTCGGGACAGAAAAGACGAAGCCCTGGCATTTGTCCGGGAGATACGGGGGCAAATGGGTTATGAGGAAGAATCGGTTGACTTTTTCGAAGAACTGATCAGTCGTAAGCCGCAAAATTATCAGCACAGGGAACAGTTTGCGCGGGTACTGCTGGCCAATGGCAAATATAAAAGAGCGTTGGCGGTTTTGGGCGAATCTCAGACCATTCTCGAAGCGGCAGGTAATCCCAGTTCCCTTTTCGCGGGTCTCATGGCAATGGCGTATCTTGGGCTGCAAGATACGATGAAAGCAAAATCCGTACTTTCTCCCGTTTTTGATGGCGGCATGAAACTCCGGGGCGACAGACAAATGTGGATCAGACTGGATATCGCATTGGGAAAATCTTCACAGGCGCGCGAAACACTGGCAAAAATGGAGCCGCCCCGCCTGCCATATCCAAAAGCTGAATATGAATTTACGCTGGGGCTGCTGGAAGAATCTTCGCTCAAACCTGAGTCCGCTATCGCAGCCTATACCCGTGCAGTGGAAGCAAATCCCTACCATTTTGAAGCCCGCATGCGGTTGCTCGAACTGCTACACAAAAAAGGAGATACCAAACAGTTGAAAAAAATTGCTACCAAAGGAACCGTATTGCCTATTCCCCCCGGGACACCCTATATGACAAAACTGGAAAAATACCTGGAATAGCTCTCAGTCTGTTGACAATTAACAATTAACAATTATCAAAAAACTTTCTGCCCGCGAAATAGCCACTGGCTCCACTGCCGGTTGTAGGTGTGCACCTTTTCGGTTGGTTTTTGGTCAGGGCCGACCACAGTGTTTCCCTGATTTTTCCAGTCAAAAATTCCTCCGTACAAATTATAAACCCGGCTAAATCCCATTGACTGAAGTTTTTCCCCAATCCTTTCACTGCGGTAGCCTACCGAGCAATACACCAGCACCGGCTGGTCTTTGGGAACGGATGCGACGACCGCCGGATCAAAATGGTCATATCCCGCTACCTTTGCTCCGGGAATATGAGAAACATTGTATTCCTCCGGCTCTCTTGTATCGAGAATGATAAACTGGCTCAGTCCTTTTTGCTTTACTTCCCCTGCATGAATCAGTGGGACGGTTTTTTTATACATTTCGTCCAGCATTCTATAGAAATCCGGCTCTGTTTTTTGTTGGCAATACAGAAGTCCGGGAATAAACCAGGTAATCAGTAAGATAAATGGAATAGAATTTTTCATAAAAAAATACCTGCCGTAACACGTTTACTGTTACAGATTAAACGAAAAACCTCCGGTAAAGATTGGAAATACTTATCCCAGAGCCATAAATAATCCTGCAGCAACCGCAGCACCCAGGATAGGCCCGGCAACCGGAATCCATGCGTATCCCCAGTCGCTGTCTCTTTTGTCGGGAACCGGAAGGAGCAGGTGCATAATTCGTGGTCCGAGGTCTCGGGCAGGATTGATGGCATAACCGGTAGGGCCTCCCAGCGATAGGCCGATGGCCACAACCAGCAGTGCCACCGGAAGCGCGCCGAGGGTGCCAAGACCCAGGGTGGCATTGGGGAGGTTGTCGGCTGAAAAAGAAGGACTCTGTGCGTAGAGAACCGCAAATATGAGCACAAACGTGCCGATCATTTCGGTGAGCATGTTGCTGACAGTGTTGCGGATAGCAGGTGCCGTACAGAAAGTAGCAAGTTTTCCGTCTCTGTCATCAGTGGCAGCGTAATGGTCGCGGTAAGCCAGCCATACCAGCGTCTGCCCGATAGCAGCTCCGATAAACTGGGCAGCGATATAAGGAAGTACCTGGGCCCAGTCAAATTTCCCGGCGATTGCGAGTCCGATCGAAACCGCCGGGTTGAGATGTGCCCCGCTGTAAGGTGCCGCAACCCATACGCCTGTAAATACGGCCATACCCCATGCGAGGGATATCACAATCCAGCCACTGTTATTTCCTTTGGTACCACGTAGGACAACATTGGCGACCACGCCATTGCCCAGAAGGATCAGCAGCATGGTTCCCAGAATTTCTGCAATAAATGGTGACATAATAGAAGAGTAGTAGGTGTAGTGTAAAATAAGAATTTGCCAATTATACAATTATGCAATCAGCCAGGCAACAGGTATGGCTTATTTTTTGTATTTTCCGGGAAATGATAAATTCATGCCCGCCAATCCCGGTTTATGGAATCTAATGAAAACAAACTTTCAGCGAATGAACTGATTGACAGAGGGGTTGACCGTGCTGTTCAGACTGACTGGGCAGGCGCCCGGGAAGATTTCGAATCCGCTATCCGGCGCGATCCCCGGTCATTTGAAGCCTTCAGTAATCTGGGCAGTGTATTTCAGGCACAAGGCGAACACAAAGCTGCGGTGGACGCATATCACCGGGCACTCGAAATAGCACCGGATCATATAGCCTCCCGCTACTGTCTGGGAATATCACTGGCGGCTTTGGGCGAATGGGAAAATGCCCTTTCCACCTATGATCAGGTAATAGCGATGCATGAAACATACTGGAGAGCTTATATGGGAAGGGGATTTGTACGGGCAAGCATGGGCAGGTATCTTGAAGCACTTACAGATTTTGGGTTGTTTCTGGAGAATGGGGAAGAAACAGAACTAAAGCAGCAGGTGGAGGAGTGGACAACGGAGGTGAAAAGACTGCTATTATCTGCTCCCGAAGAATCTTATCAATGGGGTGCAGACCAGATCGAATATGCAGATGCGCTGATAGTCAGGGCAATCTTTTTTAAAGAACAGGGAGATTATGTGCCTGCGGTCAGGGATCTTGTGAGCGCAAGTGAAATGACGCCCGAAAACCCTGCAATTTTTGATCTGCTCGATGAAATTCTGAATATGTACGATACCCAGGTAGCCGAAAAACCCGGCGACCCTTATGTATATGTCAACCGGGCGGGGATTATGGGGCTGGTTGGCCGTCCGCAGGAAGCGATTTCAGACTGGAGTCAGGCCATATTGCTGGCACCTTCCGACGCGTTGTTATACAACGGAAGAGGAAAGTTGTACCTGGCAGCCGATGACCCCGTACGCGCATGGGAGGATCTGACCCGTGCAATCGAACTTGACCCGAGACATGCGCAGTTTTATTACGATCGTGCAGAGGTGAATACAATTCTGGTAAAGCCCGAAGAAGCGTGGAAAGACATTACACATGCAATCAAAATGGCTCCTGAAAAGGCAGAGTTTTATCTGTACAGGGCGTCACTACAGCGTATTCGCGGCCAGTATGAAGCGGCAGTAGAAGATTTTACAGAAGTAATCGGGCGGGAATATGAACTCGCTGATGCCTTTCATGGGCGGGCCTTTTGCCATATCGCAACAGGCAATATAGAAGCTGCCGCTGAAGACTATATGGCTGCGGCAAAAGCCGGGCCCCGGTCGGATATACTATTTGATTGCGCAACCACGCTTTTGTACCTCGGAAAAGCAGAGCAGGCGCTTTCCTTTCTGGATGAATTGATACATTATGAGCCGGGATTTGCAGAGGCCTGGGCAGAAAGGGGAAAAGCGCAGATGTGGATGGGCCAAAATGCGGCTGCACTGTCTGATCTTTCAGAAGCCATTCGCCTCGATCCACGGATGTATGAGCCCTGGTTGTATCGGGCAGAATTGTATTTATCAGAAAGAAACTGGGCAGGAGCGGTTGCCGACGCCGGAAGAGCTATTTTTCGCAACGAAAATGAAGCAGAACCGTATCGGATCAGGGGGCTGGCTTTATTTTATCTGGGAGAATATCCGGCTTGCTCCAAAGATCTGCGAATGTATCTCAAAAACAATGAATCTCCCGACGAAGCAGAAAGAACTCATATTGAGCAGATTGCAGGAGAAGCTGAAAAAAAAGGCCGGAAAACAGGGTGGGCATGGAAACCCAAAGGTTAAGAAAAAATAAATTTTTTTGTGCCCGGTGTTGATTCAGAACTGGAAAAATACGTACTTTGCCCCCGTTTAAAAAATAAATGATCTTTGATCTTTGTCCTGTGGTGTAATTGGTAACACAGCGGATTTTGGTTCCGTTATTGGGGGTTCGAGCCCTCCCGGGACAACAACAGCTCTATGTCATCGCCGATAAAAATATTCTCGGGTTCTGCATCCCGATATCTGGCCGAAAAAATCTCGGATTTTTTCGGTTCACCGTTGGGTAAGATAGAATTGCTAAAATTTAGCGATGGGGAAATGCAGGTTTACTATGAAGAATCGATCAGAGGTTCTGATATTTTTCTGGTACAATCTACTTTTGCCCCCGGGGATAACATCATGGAGCTTCTCCTGATGATTGACGCAGCTAGAAGAGCGTCTGCCAATCAGGTTGTTGTTGTAATTCCCTATTTTGGCTACGCGAGGCAGGATCGGAAATTCAAATCAAGGGTTTCTGTAGGGGCGAAACTGGTAGCTAATATTCTGACAGCAGCAGGTGCAGACCGCATCGTAACGATGGATTTGCATGCAGGTCAGATTCAGGGTTTCTTTGACATTCCGCTTGACCACCTGGATGCTTCGGCTGTATTTGTGCCTTATCTCAAAAGCCTCAACCTGGAAAATCTATGTATCGCATCTCCGGATATTGGCGGTTCCGCCCGTGCCCGGAAGTATGCTCAACTCCTGGAAGCAGAGCTGATTATTGTGGATAAACACAGGGTAAGGCCCAATGAAGTTGAGTCCATGCAGGTGATCGGAGACCCCAAAGAGCGAAATATCGTCCTGATTGATGATCTTATCGATACAGCCGGTACGCTCTGCAAGGCAGCGGATCTTTTGATGGAGAATGGCGCCCTTTCTGTAAGGGCGGTTGCTACTCACCCGATTCTTTCCGGTAAAGCTTATGAAAGAATCGCAAACTCTAAACTGAAGGAAGTAGCAGTTACCGATACCATTCCCATCACACAACAGGTACATAACCTGAAAGTAATCAGTATCGCACCAGTATTTGCGAAAGCTTTCAGGAAAATACATAACTTTGAATCAATAAGTTCACTGTTTCTAAGCTAATTAAGGAATGAAAACGACGGAACTGAAAGCCCATAAAAGGGAAAACGTGGGGAAAAGAGCAGCAAAAGATCTGCGTACTTCAGGGAATATTCCCGGTGTGGTATATGATGAGCAAAATGCTACCCATATCTATGTCGATGCGAAGGAAGTAGCAAAAGTGCTTTATACCCAGGATACCTATGTTATAAGCCTGAATGTGGACGGCAGCACCACCAACGCTATCGTTCGTGATGCAGAATATCACCCGGTTACCGAAAGAGTCCTCCATGTTGAGTTTCTGAAAGTGACGGAGTCCAAGAAGGTTAAAGTATTTCTTCCTGTGAAACTTACCGGAACCCCGGTGGGCGTTTCCAAAGGTGGAAAACTTACTACCAAGGTGAGAAAACTCCTGGTAAAAGGTATCCCGTCCAAACTTCCCGATGTCATCACAGTAGATGTTTCCCACCTGGATCTGGGGCAGACCATCAAGGTCGGTCACGCGAGTTTGGGAGACCTGGAAATCCTCACCTCCGCCTCTGCGGCGCTTGCCAGTGTGGAAATTCCCCGTGCACTCAGAAGCACTGTTACCAAAGGAAACTAAGCAGGTATCTTCCTGCCTTTATTATACAATTTATAGCTCCGACCCCGGTTTTGCCGGGGTTGGTCGTTTTATTTTACTGGCTATGAAATTCCTGATTGCCGGACTCGGAAATATCGGTGCCGAATACCATGAGACCCGCCATAATATCGGTTTTATGGTGGCCGCCCGGCTTGCCGAAAAACTCAGCGCCACATTTGAACCGGACCGACTCGCCAATAAGGCTACGGGTAAATTCAGAGGGAAACAAATCGTTATTATCCAGCCGACGACTTATATGAACCTCAGCGGAAAGTCCATCCGCTATCATCTCAATGACCAGAAAATTCCAATCGAAAATCTTATGGTCATCACCGATGATATTGCACTTCCTTTTGGCACGCTGCGTATGCGCGGCAAAGGCTCTGACGGCGGACATAATGGCCTCAAGGATATTCAGGCGGTGCTGGCAACGCAAAACTATGCCCGCATTCGTTTTGGTATTGGCAGCGATTATGCAAAAGGCGCACAGGTCGATTTTGTGCTCTCAAGGTTTTCTCCGGAAGAAAACGATGCCATGCCCGCCCTGTTGGATAAGTGTGTGGAGGGTGTGTTTTCCTATATATCTATTGGTCTGGAGCGAACAATGAACACTTTCAATACGAAGGCATAATCCTAGCCCGCACTCCAGCCTCCGTCCACCATCTGGCATGAGCCGGTGACAAATGAAGCGGCTTCACTTGCCAGAAATAACGCAACCCCCGCGACTTCCTCGGGGCGTGCCATTCGCCCCAATGGCTGGGTTGCAGACATTTCCTGATACGCCTTCTCCGGATCGGGATACTCCTGCAGCCGCATTTTCACGAAAGGTGTTTCTACTCTGCCGGGACATATCGCATTCACCCGAATCCCCTGCCTGGCATGATCTATGGCTAATGATTTGGTGATACCCACTACGGCAAATTTGGTCGTACAATAAGCCATTCTTTCCAGCACAGCCTGGATTCCCCCAATAGAGGCGATATTAATAATATTTCCCTCCTTTCGGGCTATCATTGAGGGCAAAAATGCCTTACACAGGTTAAACACACCGCGTACATTTACCTGATACAGCCGGTCGAGATCGTCCACACTGGTTTCAAGCATTGTACCCACAAAGCCGATCCCCGCGTTGTTGACCAGAATATCGAGATGCGTACTTTCCTGTAATACAGTTTCTGCCACTGTTTGTGAAGCCGCTGCATCAGCCACATTCAGTTGTATAAATTTTGCCCGCCCCCCTTCCTGTACGATATTGCTTACTGCCACATTTCCTGCAGATTCATTCAGGTCGGTGAGATATACAAAAGCCCCCTGCCGGGCAAAAAGTGTGGCAATGGCCAGTCCGATACCTGAAGCAGCTCCGGTGATGAGTGCCGTTTTTCCGTTCAGGCTAAAGTGATTTTCGTTCATATCAGTGATTATCTTTGGGAACAGCCGAACCAGATTTTCCGATAAGGAAATCGAGATCGGCGCCTTCGTCTGCCTGTGTTACATGATCAACATACATTTTTACATAACCCCGGTGCGTGGTTTTTTCAGGTGCTTCCCAGGCCTGTCTCCTTCGGGCGAGTTCTTCTTCCGGTACATCGAGATGGAGCCTGCGTTCCGGTACATTCACTTCAATCATATCGCCGTTCTGAACGAGGGCAAGCGTACCGCCGATGGCTGATTCGGGTGAAACATGCAGAAAAACGGTTCCGAATGCCGTGCCGCTCATCCGTCCGTCGGATATCCTGACCATATCCGTTACGCCTTTTTTGAGGAGTTTTTTTGGTAAACCCATATTTCCGACTTCCGGCATTCCGGGGTAACCTTTGGGGCCTACATTTTTGAGAACCATAATGCAGGTTTCATCAATATCAAGGTCGGGGTCATCCACTCTTGCGTGATAGTCTTCATTATTTTCAAACACTACGGCCCTTCCTCTGTGTACCATAAGGGTGGGAGAAGCTGCTGAGGGTTTGATGACTGCACCATTTTCACAGAGATTCCCTTTGACCACCGCGATACCCCCTTCTTTAAGGATCGGGTTGTCAATAGAAGCGATTACCTCGCGGTTGAAGCATTCGGCATCTGCGATATTTTCGCCCAGGGTGTGGCCGTTGACAGTCAGAACATTTAAATGGAGATGGCTGCTGAGCTCTTTCATGACCACCGGCAATCCGCCGGCATAATAAAAGTCCTCCATGAGATATTTTCCCGAAGGCATCAGATTGACCAGGAAGGGAATACGGCTGCCGAGGCGGTCAAAATCGTCGAGTGTGAGCTTAACGCCGATTCTGCCGGCAATGGCGAGAAGGTGAATGATAAAATTGGTCGAACCGCCGATCGCAGCATTGACCTTAATGGCATTCTCGAAAGCTTCCCGTTTAAGTATGTCGGACAATTTCAGGTTTTCATTTACCATTTCCACAATGCGTCTGCCAGCGAGTTGAGCCAGTACCTTTCTTCGCGAATCGGCGGCTGGTATAGCAGCCCCGCCGGGAAGGGTAAGGCCCAGGGATTCCACCATGCAGGCCATCGTGGAGGCCGTACCCATCGTCATACAATGTCCTCGGCTGCGGGACATGCACGATTCGGCAAAGAGAAACTCTTTCGGGGACATTTTGCCTGCGCGGAGATCTTCGCTAAACTTCCATACATGCGTACCAGAGCCGATATCTTCGCCTCTGTATTTGCCGTTGAGCATGGCACCGCCGGAGACAACAATCGTGGGAATATCCACACTGGCAGCTCCCATAATGGTGGAAGGCGTCGTTTTATCACACCCACAAAGCAGCACAACCCCGTCGAGGGGATTGGCCCTGATGGTTTCCTCTGTATCCATGCTCGCGAGGTTGCGGAACAGCATAGCCGTAGGGCGCATCATCGTTTCGCCAAGAGAGGTAACAGGAAATTCCAGCGGAAACCCGCCGGCTTCAGAGATACCGCGTTTGACCGATTCGGCCAGTTCTCTGAAATGCGCATTGCAGGGGGTGAGCTCTGACCAGGTATTGCATATTCCGATTACAGGTTTGCCCTCAAACTCGTCGTGAGGAATCCCCTGGTTTTTCATCCAGCTTCGGTAAATGAAGCCCATTTTATCGGTTTTCCCGAACCATTCGGAGGAGCGTAGTTTTTTGTCCATGTGAGTTGCAGATTGTTGCTACAACTAAAGAAAAGTTTTTGAAAACTGAAACCACAGACAACGATTGCATGAAGTAAAGTGTAAGATTTGAGTGGGAAATAACCGGGAATTTATGTTAGGAATCGGGCGAAAAAGCATATTCGCAGGCAATTAGTTGGGGCTAAATTCGTATATGACGAAAATTAGTACTAAATTTGGCCTGTAAACTTAGTCCGCAGTTGCTGTGTTAATCATCTTTGACATGATAGATTTGACCTCAACCGGGAGTTTCCCGCTGCTGGTTTGGCCAATATCTATGTTAAGAATTTGCTTATTTGAATAAGTATGAATAACTATGCAATTCGGAAATAATTAAGTGAAAACGATACATCTGACAATTAATCTTTAATCGATTACACAACGCAAAACTGTCATGAAACTATCAGTAATGGTTACTAGAATTATGGTGTTTGTGGCTGCAACCACGATGCTGGCTTCCTGCGTTTCCAAGAAAAAATACGAAGAAGCTATGACCCGTGCAGCCGCTGAAAAAAGCGCGCTCGAAAGTTCGCTCGCTTCCGCTCAGGACGAAAATGCTAAGCTGAAGGCTGACGCAGAAGAACTTCAGAAAAACCTCAACATGAGCAAAGACGAAATCGCTGCGCTCAGCAAAACTGTTGCAGAAAACAATGCAAGACTGGCTGAGATGAAAAGCGCTATTTCCGCTGCTTTTGAAACTTACGATCCCAATGATTTTACCATCGAAGAGAGAAATGGAAAACTCTATATTTCCATGCAGAACAAAATCCTCTTCGAAGCTGGCCGCGACCGCCTGCTGAAAGACTCTGAGTCTGTACTCGCAACCCTCTCTGAAACGCTGAAGAAAAATCAGGGAATGTACGTATCCGTTGAAGGACACACCGATTCCGATCCGGTAGTTGTACACAAAGCGCAGTACAAAGACAACTGGAGCCTCTCCGTTGCCCGCTCGCTTTCTGTTGTAAGAGCGCTGGAAAAAAATGGCGTTGCTTCTGATCGCCTGACTGCTACCGGAAAAGGTGATACTCAGCCTATCGCTGCCAACGACTCTGACGAAGGTAAAGAGAAAAACCGCCGTACCGAATTTGTGGTTTCTCCCAAAATCGACGGCCTCTACAAAATGTATAAAAGCGGATTTGGCGGAAGCGGTTCCTCCAACTAATCCTTCTTTTTGAAAAGAATTTTTAATCCCGCTCCCAGAGCGGGATTTTTTTTGTAAAAACCGTACCTTTGCGCTCTCATTGAAATTACTATGGGATTCAGGGAAGAAGTTCAGCGAAGAAGAACATTTGCCATCATCAGCCACCCCGACGCAGGGAAAACCACGCTTACCGAAAAACTACTCCTTTTCGGTGGCGCCATCCAGGTCGCAGGTGCTGTCAAATCCAATAAAATTAAAAAATCGGCAACCTCCGATTTTATGGAAATAGAACGACAACGAGGAATCTCCGTCGCTACTTCCGTCATGGGGTTTGATTATGATGAAGTAAAAATCAATATTCTCGATACCCCCGGCCACCAGGATTTTGCAGAAGATACCTATCGCACCCTCACCGCTGTCGATAGTGTCATTGTCGTGATTGACGTGGCCAAAGGGGTCGAAACACAGACTGAAAAACTGGTGGAAGTCTGCCGCATGCGCGATACGCCCATCATTGTATTCATCAACAAACTCGACCGCGAAGGGCAGGATCCTTTTGTACTCCTCGATGAAATTGAAGAAAAACTCGGACTGAATGTACGACCTCTGAGCTGGCCTATCGGTATGGGCAAATCATTCCGCGGTGTATATAATATGTTCGAAGAAAAGCTTGTCCTTTTCTCAGCACATGGCAAACAGTCTGAAGGCGACGCCATCGCTTTTTCTGATCTCTCCAGCCCTGAACTTGAAACCTACTTCGGAAGCCAGGCCCAGACACTTCGCGATGAGGTCGAACTGCTCAATGGCGTGTATCCCGAGTTTGATGAATCTCTGTACCGGGAAGGACTCCTTTCGCCGGTATTTTTTGGTAGTGCTGTCAATAACTTTGGTGTAAAGGAATTGCTGGACTGCTTTATCCGTATTGCGCCCTATCCTCAGGTCTGTCATACAGAAGAAAGGGATATTGAGCCTTTTGAAGATAAATTCACCGGATTTGTCTTTAAAATCCACGCCAATATGGATCCCAATCACCGCAACCGGATTGCTTTCGTAAGGGTATGCTCCGGGCAGTTTGAGCGAAATAAAAACTACCACCACGTCAGGCTGGGTAAAAACCTGAAATTTGCCAACCCTACTTCATTTATGGCCGCCAAACAATCGGTCATTGATATGGCTTATCCCGGCGATATTGTGGGCCTGTACGACTCAGGCAATTTTGTCATCGGTGATACCCTTACCGAAGGTGAAATCATTCACTTTAAAGGCATTCCCAGCTTCTCCCCCGAACTGTTTCAGTTTGTAGAAAATGCTGACCCGATGAAAGCCAAACAACTGGCCAAAGGCCTCGAACAACTCATGGACGAAGGCGTGGCGCAATTGTTTACCAACGAATTTACCGGGCGAAAAATCATTGGCACAGTGGGCGCACTTCAGTTTGAGGTAATTCAGTACAGGCTCAAACATGAATACAACGCCACCTGCCGCTACGAATCAGCGTCCCTCTACAAAGCGTGCTGGATTACTTCCTCCAACGTACAGAAACTCAAGGAATTTAAAGAGCGGAAGCGAAAATTCATGGCGAAAGACAAACGCGGCAGAGATGTTTTTCTCGCCGCTTCTGCCTGGGATCTCAATTCTACGCAGGAGCTTTTTCCCGAAGTGAAGTTTCATTTTACGAGTGAGTTTTGATCTTTTGAAGAATGCGCAAAAAAAATCCCGGCACGAGGCCGGGACTGTTTGTCTGAGCTATTTCGTTTCGCTTACTTCTTAATAAATTTTTCTACAAAACTCTGCCGGAACTTCGCCACCTCGTCGTCGTTGGCCATTTCAAAGCGGAAGCCAGATTCACTCTTGCGTTTGTCAACCTCAGCGGTAAGCGGATAATTGTATTCATCATAATAGGTGGACCAGGTTTTTACCACATCATCTTCGAAGTGGAAGTAAACCCAGTTGAATTCATCCACTTCCAGATAGATGGTCACCTTATCGGGCTGTTTTTCGCCAAGCCCGGAAATAGAACCAAACTTATAGACAATTTTGGCGTTGACCATTTTGTTGATGGCTTTACCTCCGAGTCCGATCAATCCTACTTCAGAGTCGCTGTAAAGTGCCTTTTCGTCGCGGCTGAAATTGAAGTTTACATTGGAAAGCAGAAGCGTAAATGGCAACTGCTGGGCAAGTTTGATATCGGTATAAACCAGCGAGTTTTTGACGTTTTCAAGGAACTTGCCTGTTTCACGCTCACCTTTGCTGCCTTCATCCAGCAGTTCTGAAATATTTTCGAGGAATGCCCGCTGGTTGAAGTCGATGTTTTTGCTCGATGTGGTGAGGAAAACCAGGTTGTCGGCAAGTTTGCCCAATTGTTCCAGCGGAATCACGGGGAAGCTGACACCCATGACGAGGTTGGTCGAAAGCTGGCGTTTGCGCATATCTTCTTTCCATGAACCCGCCATTTTCATCGTGATGGTTTTGTCCATGAAGTCGTAGGGGAAGTTGAGGAATCCCTGCGAAGTAATGGTATTTTCGGCGTCGTTGAAGCTGACAGTGGCGCCTTTGAAGACCTGGTTTTTCAGTTTTTCTTCGGAACCGATTTTAAACTCTTTTTTCCGGCGGTCGAAGGTAAGACCTCCGGAGGCGGAAAGAATTTCGACGTCATCTTCGGCGTCTTTGGCCTGGAGGAAGTTGGAGTAGAACGCCCGGTTTTCCGGCACAAAGTTGAGCCCTACTGTCAGGATTTCTCCTGCTTCGTTGGTGAGGTTAGCGGCAATCGGGATAAACACCGAGTCGGGGTTCACGATTGTTTTTTCGAAGTTGAACCACGCACCTTTGAATACAGGGTTTTCCGATTCGATTTTCACTTCACCACCAAAGCTGAGGAATTTTCGGGAGGCGTCCAGTTCGGCTTTTCCTCTGAAGAAAATACGCTCAGTAAGGTAGAACCCATCTTCTTCCAGTACATTACCAGAGGCAATCGTGGATGTATCGCTGCTGACCTTGATATTGTTGAAAGCAATATACTGGGGTTTGCCATTGACTTCGATATAGTCGTATTTACCTGCACCTTCATATTCATTGCGCCCCAGAATGCTGACAGAAGCCTCATAGATTTTGTGCATTTTGGATTCCCGGTCCGCTTCGATAATTGCATTTTCCAGCGGCTTGATCAGGCCATTATCCTGAATGATAACCTCCTGCTCTTTGGGGGTAATGATGGCGTCTGCTACATTGATATAAGGCACACCGCTGACTACAACTTCGCGGGTGTCGAGTTTGTAGTACGAATCTTTGGCATTAAAGCGCAGACTGTCCTGTTTGGGATCGGAAGACACAAAATAGTTGTCTTTGATATAAGAGCTGATACCTTCGAGTTTCAGGTCATCGGTGGATCGCTGATACACACCTTTAGCCATGGTGGTGGCGTATTTGTGAAGCGGGAAGTTTGCCAGGTCCTTACCGACGTCTTTGGTTTCAAATTTGGAAGAATGGCGCCATACATCATAGGTAACACTTACGTTTTTGGCGATAAAGTGAACGATATCCGGATCGTCTTTATCCACTACTGTAAAGTCACATCCATCTGCCTTAAAGTCCATTTCGTTGAATACAATACTGTCGCCGCTGATCTTAATCTGGCCAAGGATAATTTCTCCGTTTCCGACCATTCCTTTTTCCGTGATGCTCAGGGTTCCGGAGAATTGCGCTTCACCACCAAAAATAGAGAGAGCCTCATACGTAGAGCTTACGGCAAGCGCGCTGTCTTTGGTGTACCAGGTATAAAGTGCGGTTTCTGCATTTACTTCAGGGAAATAAACTCCGCCGCGGTATCCCCTTTGCATATTGAAATATGAGACGTGGGCCATAACGGAATCGAAGTGGAAGACAAACGAGTCGCTTTTGGCCACTGTACCCAGATACTCAATTCGTCCATTTCCTGCAAGCCCTGGTTGTCGAGGCTGATTTCGTTGAAAACCTTCCGTTTCCATCGTATATCCGATAGCCCTCAGGTGGAGCCATTGCCTTAAAACCCAGGGTAAAATCATCCATCACCTGAAGCTCCTGCCTGAATTCGGGGAAGATTTCGGAGGAAAAGAAACTCCCCGCAAACCGCAGGTTATTGCCATCAAAGGTTTCCAGGCTATCAAGGACAAACGGGTCAACGGAGAAGTACATTTTCGTTTTCTTATACACTCCGCCTTCGATTTCAGGTCTTTCCCAGTACAGATAAGAGTTGGAATAACTGTCAAATACGGGGAAGTAGGGATAATCTTTCTCCCCGCTTTTGTTGTTGGGGTCATCGATATGAATGGCCCCGGTAATGCCTTCAAATACAGTATGACTCAGTGCCCTTTCCAGCGGTGTGGGTTCATAACCCGGCGGCGGGTTTCTGACCAGCACAAACCGGATAGAGTCGATGGAGTCGCACATGATTTTATAGCTTTCATAGTCGAAAGTGAAACTGGGCCTTTCTTCGTTGTTGGAGTAGAAGTTGATTTTACCACTGGCAACCGCTCCTCCAAACTTGAGATTTCGGTTTTTCTGAACGGTTACGAGCCCTTCCATAGGCACAACCCGTACATACACCGAGTCACTGAGCGAAAAAAAGTTGACGCCCCGCATCTGGATATCCATAGATTCCAGATTCATCACTGCGTGGCTTCCTGTATCTACTTTAGAAATCACCTGAATGGCGTCAAAGTCTTTTTTCTTACGCGCGGCTTTTGCCCAGTCGATAAGTTTGGGCAGGGGTTTGATTTCTTTAGACTGCTTGTTGTAGGTGATAAACCCCGAACCTTCCAGGCTGGGAAGGGATCGCTCGAAGGCGGTTTTAGCTGCAAGCTGGCCATTTTCGGCGAGAATATCCTCCGCAAAAATGGGTCGGTTGGGATTGATGGTCGCATACCGGTAAATGGCACCTATCGGGTTAAAGGGCAGGATATTTTTGAACTGGTCGAAGCGGGTTTTGGTAAAATAGTCAAAAGACTCAATCGCCGAGACCTTGTTCTCCTGATCTATAAAGGCCGTAAATTCCAACTGATTGGTGCGAAGATCCCAGATAATGGTTTCAAAATACAGGAAGTACTCGTGATAAGAACTGGTAAAAGGAATACTCTTAAAGTTGCCTCTTTTGGGTTTTTTGAGCGTTACGGTAGAATCTTTGGCTGTATAAACCACATCCATCGCGGGGTGATAAATGCTGTCTTCATCACTGGTATAAACGATGGCTTCCATATCTTTTCCAACCATTTTTTCCAGATCGAGGATAAAGGCTTCTCCCTGAATTTTCATCACAGTTTTATCACTCCGCTGGATTTCCATTTTAGCTTTGATATGCTTTTGGATTTGACCGGGATACAGCGAAGCCTCATCTATATTTCCGTCTTCATAGATAGGCTCTGATTCGCTTTCACCTTCAGATTCTCCTTCTGAAGCATAGAAGAAGTCCGAATCACTACCCGAATATTCTGGCTCAAAAGAAGAGGTACTGGCAGCCGCATAATCCCATTCATCCTCCGAATAGGTATCCTGCTTTTTTTCATCTGCCAGCATTTCTGAAGAAGAATATCCTGAATACCAGCTTTCATCCCAGCCATCTGGTTTGACCGGAGGCTGAGTATCTTCCACCCATATATCATAGGCGGTTCCAATTTTTCTTATACCCTGAAGTGAAAACCCACCCTCATAGCGCACGTTGGGGATAAAGTTTTGAATCACAACGCCTCCCTGATAACTTTTGAAGTAGGGATAATTGGCTTTATTGGCATCGGAAAAGCCTGTATTTCGGTCTTCAAACCTGCCGACAAGGGATTCGCCGATGAGGCTTTTATAGTGAAAATCAACGGTATCTACCTGGATGAGTCCGTAGTTGAGGTTGAGTTTGTAATCGCGGAAATCACAGAAAACATCTGTCTGATCCAGGCCCATTTTACTCCAGTCCACCCGGCCACTGGTGCCGATAAAGGTCATGGTCAGTGGATTAAAGTCTCCGATTGTACCCTGAATATGGGTACTGTCAGCATCAGAACCATAGACGATATCGGTCTGATCAAACCGCACTACAGGTGCTTCGTAGGCATTTTCGCCACTTCCCAGTTGTACCATGAGGAGGGTAGGGGTATTTTGAGAAGCATACCATGAAAACCGCTTGCGTTTGATCAGGTAACCATCGGGAATGTATTCGGACAAAACCTTGAGGTATTTTTGCCCGCGGCTGGCGTCCAGATCGGTAATGACCAGCATGGTTACTTCAAGGAATTCGGAAGGGCGTATTTTTACGAAGCTATCACCCTGTTTAAGTGAGGAGAATATCAGGGCATAATTGGCGAGTCCTGGTGTGGATTTGTAGCGTTTGCTCACCATGAGATTGACCTGGGTGATAAACATTTCTTTTTCTTCAGGTGCCACAAGGCCTCCGTTCCACACGCCTGCCAGGGCAGTTGCCGCTCTGGTTCCCAACTCATCCTTTGATTGGTTGAGGTTGGTAGTAAATTCTTGTAGAAAGGCATCGGGCTCGGTAGAAAAGAAACTCACCCCCTGAGCGATGGCCGAGGCACCCGGTAAAAGCAAGCAAAGGAAAAGTGCAATCCGAGAAATCATGTGCATGGATAGTTAATTTTGATGACTGACTAACGCAAGGGCAAGCCAATCATTATCTTCTTCACGATTAGCCAAATGAAAATGCAGGGACTCATATAAGTGACGGATCGGCGTTTCGTCCCGCTGATAAAACCCGCTGATCAGTAGTATTCCTCCCGGAGAAAGCGCCTGTTGATACACGGGCATATCCGAGAGCAGCACATTGCGGTTGATATTGGCCAGAATAATATCGTACGTGTCTGTACCAATTGCTCTTGCGTCGCCCAGCTTTACCTGCATCTGCCGGATGTCATTCATCTGAATATTTTCCGAGGCATTTTCAAAACTCCAGGCGTCAATATCAATACCTGTGACTGAATCAGCTCCCATTTTTGCTGCCAGAATACCCAGTACCCCGGTGCCACAACCCATGTCGAGTACGTTTTTGCCCTCAAAAGACAATTTTTCCATCAGCCGGATGACCAGGCGGGTCGTTTCATGATGGCCAGTGCCAAACGACATTTTAGGGTCGAGGCGGATGGTGTGCAAAAACCCGGCTTCTGGTTTGCGGAAAGAGGGAACAATCTGGCAGAAGCTGTCGATCGTAACCGACGGGTAATTGGATTCCCATACCGAATTCCAGTTTTCGGAAGGAATATGATTGACCTTTACTGAGAGGTTTTCCTGAGGGAAAATCTCCAGTGTGGCGTTTAACTGATCCTGATCAAACAAATGTGATTCCACATAAGCGACCAGGCCTGTATCTGTATCCTCAAACGCAGAAAATCCGATCTCAGCCAGCAGGGCGAGGACCGGTTCTCTCAGCGCTTCAGGGGCAGATACGTTAACGGATATAAAATCAGTCTTCAATTTACCTGCAAATCTGTATTTATGGGTTGATCCAGTCTGTAAATATGCTTCGATACGCCGCTATTTGATGTTAGAATGCAGGTTTGTGGGGTTTGGAACAAAAAGCGTTGGCTGCGTGTAAAGTTCGGATTTTGGTTACTACGAAGATATAATTAATTTTTGAATGAAGCAATTTTTGCACAAATCATCTGCAACCGACCGCGGTACGAAATTCTGTGTATGCAAGAGAGAAATCGGCAAATGCCTTAGTCTCTTCAACATAGATAGAAAAATTGGCAAACCCTTTGGTATCAGTAAAAAACCAGTGGCCGGGTTCGGTGGCAAACGCTTCCGTTTCTTCTCTGAAAACCACAACGTCTGCAAAAGACTCAATTTCTTCTACAAAGATTTTATAGTCGGCGAAGGCGCGTACATCTTCGACATATACGGCTCCATACAAGTCGCAAATATCCTTTACAGGCCGGGGCTGTGGTTTGGTGGCAAACCCGGAGAAAACCGGTGCTGAAAAAAGAACAAACAGGAGGATATTCAGTATAATTCTCATATTGCGGATATGGTTTTTTAGTATAACGTAACAAATGCCGGATGTGGTTTATTTCCCTTCCGGAATCTGTGCAATTACTTTAAGTTCTATTGCAATGGGAGTAGGCAGACTGGTAATCCCCAGCGTGGTACGGCAGGGCTGGTTATCTGCAAAATACTCCGCATACAGCCGGTTATAGATTGGGAAATCGTCTTTCATATTAGTCAGAAAAACGGTTACATCTACAATATCTTTCCACCCCAACCCTGCTTCTTCGAGGATATACCGCACGTTTTTAAAGACCGAATGACACTGGGCCTCAATATCATAGGAAACAATATTGCCCTCAGCATCCAGGGTCACGCCAGGAATATCTTTGGTTCCCCGCTCGCGGGGACCTACGCCTGACAAAAACAACAGGTTACCGGCTCTGCGGGCATGCGGATATAGTCCTACAGGTTCGGGGGCTTTCCCGGATCGGAGTGCTACTTGTTCTGAAATCATGCCTATTCTATTGTAGGTACAAGTTCCCATGAAATATCAACCAGTGCGTCTTTTTCAGAGCGCAACCACATCTCATCTTTCTTCAGCATAATGATATCGTAGGCGGTCGCCTGATCGCCGAATATCATATTGATTTTGGTTTTTTTTGAGATCAGATGCCAGCTTCCTTCACGACACGAACCTTCGGAGTTGCAGATGCTCAGCGTCCCGTCCTGTGCAAAAGTAATGGTCGAATCTGCCAGTTCGCCCGTACGATTGTATCCATCCTGCAGGGCGTAGGCCCACTCCCATGTGTTGGTCACGCGGTCTTCCACGGTGTAGAGACTTACATAAGGGCCTTCATCAAAGGTTGTAGTAACGTCGCAGCCGGAGAAAATAATCATTAACGTAATTGTTGCCAGGAGAAGGTAATAATGAAAGTTTTGATTCATAGGTTTTAAGGGAAGTTCAGCTCAGAAATAACGTTGGTGAAACAGGAGAAGTATGGTGCGTTATGCTAAATCTCATTAAGTATGATGGATAGAAAATCCTCTGTTTTTATAACCCGTACGGGTGGGAATCCTATGCTTTTAAGTAAGTTAAAATGTTTATCGTCTGTAACGATATAATCAGCTTGTCCATTCAGGGCACAGTCAACGAACTTATTGTCATCAGCATCTTTTGAGATGACAGAACATTAAAAATAGACATTTATTCGCTCCGTATCAGGAGATCTAAGTAACAAAAAACTATTTGTATCAAGTACGACCCTCATTTACAGAGAATCTGATCCCTTAGAATCATCCCCACGAATCCATTTGTTCATAGTTTCATTGGTCCATTTGTTTTTGGCCCACAGTCTATCCATCTCATCAGATGCACGGTCAGCAAAATACTTAGCTAAAAGTCTTTTGATGGCTATTAAATCTTCTTCGGGAACACCCTGGCTATAAAGCTGAAGCAATTCTAACTGTAGATCACTTAGCGGTCTGTTTAGGACATTCATCGCTTCAATTTTCCTAAAAATCACAAAATTCCTTATAGAAGCCATCATAGACTCCGATTACCTATTTAGGTCCTAAAGATACGTGTCAATAGAACTCAAGTTTCAGGATTGTGCTGTCATCGCGCAGCCACAACTCTCCTTCGGCAAGGCGGGTTACTTCCCAGCGATGGTTTACATCTTCCGTATAAGTGATATCCGGGTTGTAAGGATCCTTAAATGAAAAAGTATATAAAACCTCCAGCTTTTGGCTTCCTTCGTGAAATTCCCATTTGCCTATACCTTCCAGCGGCATCATGGTATCCTGGGTGAAAGGAGGCACTGCAATCAGCCTGTTGGCATCAAAATATGTAAAATCGCCATCATCTTCAAACTTAAAGTAATCCTGGGCATAAGCCTGTGTAACTTCTGCGCCAAAAAGAGAGGCATCTGCTACCCGCCAGGTAGTGGAAATCTTGCTTTTTGCTGATTTGAAACTGACAGCAGGGCCGTCGGAATAACCTGTGCAGCCTGCGAAAAACAAACTTCCTGTCAGGAAGGTCGCAAAAAAGAGTAAAATATTTGGTTTCTTCATAAGTAAATCTGCTTTGCACAAATGTAGAAAATTCAGGGAATTATTACATATTTTCGCGCCATGGAACTAAAAACCCGTATTCAGAATCTGGCAACTGAGATATTTTCGGATGTGATTTCGCTCCGGAGGCATATTCACGCTCATCCCGAGCTGTCTTTTCAGGAAAAAAATACGGCTTCATTTGTTCAGCAACAACTTCAATCACTGGGAATAGAGTTTGTCCCCGACATTGCCGGTCATGGTGTTGTCGGCCTGATCAAAGGTAAAAATCCCTCCGATCGTGTGGTTGCGCTCCGTGCAGATATGGACGCATTGCCCATCATCGAAGCCAATGATATTCCCTATAAATCCCGGAATGAGGGCGTAATGCATGCCTGCGGCCACGATGTACATACTTCCTCTCTGCTGGGAACGGCGCGTATTTTGTCTCAGCTTACCGATCAGTTTTCGGGTACGGTTAAATTGATTTTTCAACCCGCAGAAGAAAAGGAGCCGGGTGGTGCTTCGCTTATGATTAAGGCGGGGGTGCTGCAGGCGCCAAAGGTGCAGTCAATTATCGGTCAGCATGTACATCCTTTTCTCAACACCGGGAAAATCGGTATCCGCTCCGGCATGTATATGGCCTCGGCGGATGAAATATATATGCGGGTGATTGGAAAAGGAGGTCATGCGGCTCACCCTGCACATTTTATCGATCCGGTTACGATGACAGCCCAGATTCTGGTAGCTTTACAACAGGTGGTAAGCAGGTCTGACCCGCGTATTCCCACGATCCTGTCCTTCGGAAAAGTCATAGCACAGGGAGCGACCAATATTATTCCAGACGAAGTGTATGTCGAAGGAACGCTCCGGACAATGAATGAAGCCTGGCGTGCTCAGGCCAAGCAAAAAATTGCAGATATAGTACACTCCGTAGCCAAAGGACTTGGCGGCAGGGTCGAACTGGATATTCGCCACGGATACCCTTTTCTGGTGAATGATGAGGTACTTACCCGCCGTACACGAGCCAGTATCACTGAATATATGGGCGAAGAGAATGTGGAGGAACTGGATCTCTGGATGGCAGCAGAAGACTTTGCCTGGTACACCCACGAGGTTCCCGGCTGTTTTTACAGACTAGGTACGAGAAATGAGGCGAAAGGAATTTATCATGGGGTACATACCCCACGGTTTAATATTGATGAAGACGCCATGAAAATCTCAACGGGCCTGATGGCCTGGCTGGCAATCAGAGAGCTTTCAGAGTAGGTATTTATTTCCTGAGGCGACTGAGGTCAAGTGAAAATCCGGGTAAAATATCTTCTCCTGAAACCAGGATGCCAAATCCTGCTTGTACTACCGGGTTTGTGTTTTCTCTGTAAATAGTGACTGTTTCATTCAGGGGGTCAATCAACCAGGCCAGGCGGCAGCCATTTTCCATCCACTCATTCATTTTTGTTTTCAGTTCGGAAACACTGCCTGAGGGAGACTTGATTTCTACTACAAAATCAGGGCAAACGGGAGCAAACCGTGCCTGATCTTCAGGGGAAAGCGCGTTCCACCTGTCTATGGCAATCCAACAGGCATCAGGTGATTTCACTGACTGATCCGGAAGGGTAAAACCTGCGGATGAATCGAATACTTCTCCAGATTCTGAAATAACATTCCAGTTTGCCAGTTGACGGAAAACCTCCCCACTGTATTTTCCTGTAAGTGAGCCGGTAGGTGACATAATAATAATATCCAGATTTTTAGCCCTTTCGATCCGCAGGTCATGGTTTTGTTGACAGAAGTCAAAAAACTCTTCATCAGTCATCTGGTCAAGGTACCGGGATTTCAGGCGAATGGTCTGCAACATCGGTCAGTTTTATTGTAAATATACCTGAATTACGTTAGCTGGTCAAGGGAAGTTGGGAAGGATTACTTAATCCGAGCCAGTATCCAGTCTCTCGTGAAACCAATTACTGTATCTTTTTCCGGCTCATACTGCGTCTCATGATAAAGCCCTTTCCATAGCTTAAGGGTGACATCTCCTCCCCCTGCTGTTTGGGCAAATGCTTCACTTGCCTCCCACGAAGTGATCTGGTCGCCGGTGCCATGATGGACAAGCAGCGGTAAATGAAACTTCCCGGCGTGTTCCAATGCCCAAAGTCCTGCATTGTACGTGCTAAAAAACAGGTTGGCGCTCATTTTGTCATGAATCAGCGGGTCGTTGCGATAGCGGTCAACTTCCGCGGGGTCGCGGGAAATGAAAGCCGGGTTGAGCCGGGTTGACTGGGCAAAGCCCGGCGCAATTTTCATCATGAGCCGGGCGAGAAAGACCTGAGCTGCAGGAGGTTTAATCGAAAGTTTGAACCAGGGTGAGGTGGCGATTACCCCAACAATGGATGGATTAAGGCGGAGGGCATGGTTAACGACAAAATTGCCACCCATGCTATGGCCATATAAAAACCGGGGTTTTGCCGGCCAGCGTTGTGCCGCCTCATCGAGGAGGGAGGCTAACGCGCGCATGATTGCATCATAGGAAGGAATTACACCGCGCTTGCCGGGTGTTTTTCCATGGCCAAAATTGTCAAAGCTGATGACAGCGATTCCCGCTTCATTGAGCAATTGGGCGACATAGTGATACCTGCCGGTATATTCACCATGACCATGAACAAGGCAGACCACAGCTTTTGCAGGAATGGAGGGTTCCCATATTTCACCTGCAAAGGTGGCGTCCGGAGACAGTAGTTTAAATTCAGAATGGGGCATAGGCTGAAAATTGCGGGATGTTGGAGAAAACAGCGTGTTAAAATACAAAAATACACAAACACAGGAATCAGGTTAATTGACTTTTTTGCGCCTAGAACCGGAGATTAAGTTTTTGATTATCAGGCAGGTATTTTTATGTAGTAAATTCAGGAATCAGGAATGGATTGTTACCTGGGGTGAGTTTTTTCCATTGTGTGGAGGAATAGCGGTACTACTTTTAGGTTATCATTGATTCACAACCTATTTCAGACAAGACCATGGAGACATTTTCACGAGGGAAAGCCCAACTGAATATCGGGCACGATACGGAGATTATTTTGCAGGCCATTCGAGCACTTAGCGGTAGTTATGGCGCTTCTTTTATTATCAGGATGTTGCGGGGCCAGAAATCCCTGAGCTTGCGGAAGGATGAGAATGCGGACATTCCGCAGTATGGTGTGCTGTCGGAATACAGTATCGAGACTATTCGTGGAATTATCCAGTACTTGATGAAAGAGGATTTCATCCATGTTGTTAGTGCCAGGTTTGGCAGTCTGGGTATTACGGAGAAGGGCGAAAAATTTTTGGCTAATCCATCCGAGATATGGGTACAGAAGAAAGTGCTCAGCATGAGCATTCTGGATCGCATGTTGATGAAGGAGTTGCGGGAGATCCGCCGTGATCTGGCCCAGACTGAAAACCTGCCACCGTTTCGGATATTCACAGATTACAGTCTTGAGAAACTTGTATCGCTGAAGCCGGGAAACATTGATGATTTGAAGCGGGTACCGGGTTTTGGGGATTATAAGGCTAACCGGTATGGTCCTGCGATTTTTCAGTCGATTGTGCGGGTTTCTGAGAAAAAAGATGAGGAGGACAAGTTTCAGAAGATGAAGCAGTTGAATTCGCCGGGTTACCGGCAGGTGAAGGATATGTTTGAGGCGGGATCGACAATAGAGGAAATAGCGGGCAAGCGGTCGGTAAAGCCAGATACAATCCGGCAGATATTGCAGCGACTACACAGGGCAGGAGAAGTGGATATGCGGGGGTGGATCGAAGAGCATGTAGCCAGTGAGGTGCTGGAGCGTGGGGTGGAATATTTTCGCAAATCTCCTGATTCGCGGCTGAAGGAAGCGTATGAGAATCTGGGATTGGATTATGACACCTTGCAGATGTGCAAATTGTACGTATCGGGAGTATCTTCCAGTGAGGAGGACCTCTCAATGACCTCCTGAGAATCGAAAGACGTAAAAACTACAGTAAACAATTTATATGGAATCACAAGCATACAATCAGCAGCCAGTGGATATTGGCATGGAGGCGATGGCGGTGTTAAAGACAGTGCTATTGCTGGAGAAACCCTACGCGGGAACCTATGTTCAGCGGATTTTGACAGGTAACGGCTCATTTGGCTGGAAGAAAGCCCACCACAAGAAGTTGGAAACATTTGGGGAGATGGCGGAAAAGAGTTATTCCTATGTAGATGATCTGATCAATTATTTGGTGAAAACAGATTTTCTCAGGATCAAACAGGCCGAGTACGGAACAGTCGAACTAACAGAAAGCGGAAGAAGCTGGATGGAGGATCCCGTGTCATTAATGACTACCCGTGGGGAGTTGCGCAAGAGCTGGTATCAGGTGCAATTGATCCAGGCCCTGAGGGTATTGCGGAGGGAAACTGCGGAGAAAAAAGAGAAACAACCCTTTGAGGTTTTCACCAACTATACGATGGATGTTTTGGCTGACAAGCTGCCTCAGACAGAGGAGGAGTTGAAGGCGATTCCCGGTTTAGAGAAGCTTGACGGGGCTACCCGGCTGATGGTATTGGCAGAGATTACGCGGATTGTGGATAAGAAAGAAATTGATGAAGAGACTGGTCTATTCCGCAAGGCGTTTTCTCCCAGCCATCAGAAAGTCAAGTCTCTTGTTTTGGAAGGTATGACTTTCGACGAGATTGTAAGGGCCCGCGATCTTAGCCGGGGAACTGCTGTGTCCTATTTGGAGAATCTACATCGTTCAGGAGAAGTAGATTTGGTGCCCTGGATAGAAAAGACGGTTGACGGGAAGGTTTTGCACAAGATGGTTCAGTTTTTCAGTCAGGTGAAAGGCAGTGGGTTAAAGCAGGCACATGAAGTGTTGGGAATTGATTATGAGCTACTGCGTCTTGGGCGGCTGTATTCAAATCCATCGTATGTGCCGGTAAGGCAGGCATCTTAACGTTCCTGGTGTTGCATAATGGCCCCGAGGTATGGAAATGATACCGGGGGCCAGTTTTATACTTGCCAGTTTATGGGTTCCATTCCCTGTTTAATAAGAATTTCATTGGTTTGGGAGAAGTGTTTGCAGCCGAAGAAGCCGTTGTGAGCGGAGAGTGGCGAAGGATGCGCTGATCTGAGGACAAAATGTCTGGAAGGATCGATTAATTTCCCTTTTTCTTGTGCATGGCGGCCCCAAAGGAGAAATACGAGCCCGTTCTTTTGGTCATTTAAGGCATTAATGGCGGCGGTTGTAAATGCCTCCCAACCTTTTCCCTGATGAGAACCTGCCTGGTGGGCTCTTACTGTGAGAACAGCATTGAGCAAGAGGACACCCTGGGAGGCCCATTTTTCAAGATTTCCATGGGAGGGGATTGAGATACCTACATCATCGTGAAGTTCTTTGTATATATTTTTCAGAGAGGGAGGCGGGACAATGCCAGAGGGAACAGAAAAACTAAGTCCGTGTGCCTGGCCCGGGCCATGATAGGGGTCCTGACCGAGGATGATAACTCTGACTTTATCAAATGGAGTTTGGTTGAAAGCGTTGAAGATATCTTTTCCCGGAGGGAAAACGAGGTTACCTGATTTTTTTTCTTCAATCAGGAATGCTTTTAAATCCTGGAAATAGTTCTGTGCGAATTCTTCATACAGGACTTTTTTCCAGCCTGATTCGATTTGAACATAAGTTGCGGGATGCGCCATTGGTAGTAGTATTTTTCAAAATTACCTTAATTCCTTCGGGGTTGGTGCCATTTTTTTCTTAATACCACAAGGGCGATAAAAGCGATAGATAAAAATACAGCAATGCCGAGGGAATAGGCCAGAAAGTAAACCATTTTATCAGTATTGTTGTTTTCGGGGAGGAAAAAATCTTTGGGTAATGAAGTTTCTGCGGATAAACCGGAGACAGAGACATTTCCCATGCAGCCATCCGTTTTTAGCCCAAATTTCTTATTTACAAAAACTATATAGCTGCTATCCGCTTTAAAACTATAGCCGCAATCTTTTTCCCAGGGTGTATTGACGATCAAATACTTTGCAGCGGGGCGTTTCCAGGTTCGGGTGATTTCGAAGGAATATTTCAGACCTCCAGCCATCCAGTTGGTATTGATAAAAACCACTTTCCCTTCAAAAACCAGATCTGCGGATTCGAATGCCTCTGTCATGGTTGGGGGTTGATCGCAGTTGCAAGGCTGCGCCATCACACTAGAAAGAGCGATCAGAAGCCAGAAAAAGAATGTCAACCCATTGTATTTCATGACACAAAGCTAAAAAAAACCTGCGTCAAAAATCGTTTTTGAGGAGAATTCCTTATGTGCAGAGACTTACCGCGTCTTTGAAGAAAGCGCTTATTTTTTTGAGAGTATCTGGCTATAAGTCTGAGCACTTTCCAGTGTACGAACCGCAGCCAAAACATCCGGATCGTCGGAAAAAGTAACCTGTATTTCACCAGGTTTGTAATAATATCTTCGTGCAATTTCCTGCCGCAGAAGGAGTGCGATTTCCTTTTTATGTTTGATCAGATCTTTATCTTTTACCTGGTCAAGTTTTCTGTCCATATCATTCAGGGTTGACCGTAGCTGTTCTGAATAGGATTCTTTTTCTACGGTTTCAATGAGTTTGGCCATTTGTTTTTCAGCACTGGTTTCATAATCAAACTTTTGTCCGCGTACAAACTCTGTAAACTCCCGATAGATATCATCAGTGATGGTAAATTGTCGTGGTGAGGGGATAGAAGGATTTTTTTGAACAAAATACGTCGCAAAATCAAAGATCAGATTTTGATTATTGAGTTCATTGGTTACAATATTAGCTTTGAAAACATCTACAGGTACATCTGGCTCAATGCCTCCTCCATCAAAAACTTTACGACCATTTCGTGTAAGAAACTCATTTTTCAGGCTATCAGGGATTCTTGCCACGCTCCCATCTTCATTTCTTTCGGCGTAGTTGATTGCCTGAATACAGCGACCACTGGGTGTGTAATATTTGGCTGTGGTAACTTTCAACTGGGTATTGTAGCTCAGGGGGCGTATATTTTGCACCAGGCCTTTGCCAAAACTTCTCTGCCCGATAATTATACCTCTGTCAAGATCCTGAATTGATCCGGCTACGATTTCGGATGCACTGGCAGAGCGGTTATTTACAATTACGGCGAGGGGGATTTCGGTATCTACCGGTTTTCTCTGGGCGTGGTGCACATGACGCGAACCATCTATTCGCCCACGTGTTTCTACAATCAGTTCATTTTCAGGTACAAAAACGTTGGCTACATTAACGGCTTCGTCCAATCTTCCGCCCGGGTTTCCCCGAAGGTCAAGGATAATCCCTGAAAGAGAAGGGTTGTCTTTTTTCAGAGCTTTGGTAGCTTCCTGAACTTCGAGCCCGGCATCCTGGGTAAAGCCAGTAAGCGATATATATCCGACTTTATCGGTGATCATCCCAAAATAAGGCACATTATCCACTTTTATACGGTCGCGGGTAAGCGAGATTTCTCTGGTTTGGTCTTCTCCGGGTTTCTGAACCGTTAGTTTTACTTCAGTTCCTTTTTCGCCTCTGAGGATATTTCGTACATCTGCCACATCTTTATCACCGGTAATCACTTCATTGTTGATTTTCAGGATGATATCTCCGGCTTTTAGCCCGGCTTTATCTGCCGGGTATCCTTCATAAGGCTCAACGACAACAATCTGATTGTGCATTTTCCCGATCAGTGCCCCTACGCCTCCGTATTGCCCCGTGCTCATAAACCTGAAGTCTTCGGCATCCTCTTCACTGATATAATTAGTATAGGGGTCGAGTGAACCCAGCATGGCATCGATGCCGGTGCGCATGAGACGGGAGGGATCCGTATCGTCAACGTAAAAAGAGTTGATTTCCCGGTAAAGCTTTCCGAAAATATCCAGGTTTTTGGAGATTTCGAAGTAGTTGTCTGTGATATTGGTAATGAATCCGACACTAAACGAAACGGCAATGATCAGAGTAATGGCCAGGAATTTTCTTTGCTTCATCATACTTCTTGGTTGTTTCAGACGAAAGTTAGATCAATTTAGTCAATATAGTCCGGGAAATGAGAAGAAAATTTACACAAAAATTATGGAGGTAATATTCTTACCTCATTTGTAAAAAAAAGGTTTTGGGTTTCCCCAAAAATCTACTGGTGGATTTTTGCTGAATATAAAGATTTTTGGTGAAAATAGAAAGTTTAGGTGTTTTTCACTTCCTTCTTCATCCGGTTGAGAGCGTAGGTCATAGACGCGGTGATCTCGTCGAAAGAGGCTATCCGGTTGTTGTTGTATTTGATGAGGATAATGAGATTCTGATCTGCCTGTGTGAGCAAAGGAAGCAGGATATGTTTGTTTTGTCTGAATGCTTCCCGCATGCGGCGTTTGAGCAGGTTGCGTTTTACTGCAAGTCGGAAGGTTTTTTTGGGCGCAGTAACTGCGACAGACAGGGGAGCCTGTACAAGGGAGGGAGGTACATCAAATGCATAAAAAAATCTGAGCACGCCTGCCGAAAAACGGGAGCCGTGCTCAAATAGATATTCGAATGCGATTTTACTGCGCAGTCGTTCTTTTTTGCGAAGGAAGAGTCGCCGGTTATCCAACGAATCTGACTTCGACACCTTATTTGCCTTTATGTCTTCCTTCGTCGCTAACAGTAAGCTTGTGACGGCCTTTGGCTCTACGGGATGCGAGTACCTTTCTTCCGCCTGCTGAAGCCATTCTTTCCCGGAATCCGTGCTTGTTTCTACGCTTTCTGTTGCTGGGTTGATAAGTCCGTTTCATATTTCTCTTTTTTCAGGAGTGCAAATGTAGCAATTCTGTTGATAAGCACAAAGCTTTGATAAGATTATTGATAACGATTTACAATCTTTTTAAACTCTGGCTTATCTCTGTAGGCATTGAAGGCCGCAGTGAATTCCATAATACTGGCTGCAGTAGCTCCTCTTTTCAGTGCAAGTTCCATATTGGTATAAACCAGCGTATCCTGTTCCTGTGTAGCGTAAATAGCGGCAAGCACACCATACGGTTTTGCCGATTCAGGTTTCAGTTTTATTCCTGTTTCGACATCTTCCACTGCTTTGGTGTATTCTCCGATGGTAAGGTAAAGCAGCCCCCGGTTGAAAAACACTTCAGCATATTCCTGATTGATTTTTGCTGCGTCATTATAGTCGATCAGCGCATTTTCGTAATCTTTGAGGCGAAAAGAAAGGTTGCCACGCTCATTGTATGCGACATAATTTTCGGGGTCAATGGTGAGAATGTGGTTGAAATGCTCTCTCGCCATATGGTAATCTTCCAGTTTTTCATAACATTCTGCCATGCGCAAATCCACTACTTTGTATGCCTGGTCGTCGCGTACCCGCATCAGTTCGAAAAACCTGGCCGCACTCTCCCATTCTTCTCTTTCATAACTTTCACTCCCCCTTGCCCAATAGACCATATCTTCTACTGCTGATACAATAAAGTCGCTTTCAGGGTCAAACAGAAACCGCGGCATATCCATTTGCAGATGCCCCTGATTAATGGTATTGGGTTTACCTGTGTATAGGTAGTGAAAGTTAATGGCAACTGCTTCTTTTGCCGTCACGGTATAATCGCCCCAAAGAACCAGGTTGGCATTACAACTTCTGATTATGCTTTCTACTGATTCAATACCCGGGGGACAATCTTCCATATTGAGCTTCTGGGTTCGGAAGTTGTTGCCATCTTCTTCCATACGTTGTATTCTCCTCCAGATGGCTTCGGTATAATAGGTTTCTGTACTGCCGCAGTCTTCATCCTCATAAAACGGAAGCATCAGTACATTATATGAACCGGAGGTTTCAAAGAGACAGTCTTCGGGCTGATGGAAAAGGCTTTGAATCTGTTGTGGTATCTGCAACAAAAAAGTCAATACGACAAGCAGGGAAGTTGCAAGTAAAACAGAGCCGATTCTTCTGATATTTCGGCTCCGCTTTTTATCATCGTTGGTTTTCGCTACGGTACTTTCCGGAAGTATGACCGGCAGTTTCCAGTCCAGCTTTTGTTGGTTATCAGGTAGAAAATAAATACCCCAACTGACTTGCTTCCGGTCTTTTTCTTCTTCTTTTCCTTCCCACGAAATTTCATCCTTCTCAAAATCGTAGGAAACTTCTTTCATCGAAAATTTATGTGCGTAACTATCCCGAACCCGCGCCACTGCCTGTGTGACATTCAGGCCTCGGGCGATTCCGGTATAAAACGCATGCGCAATATCCTGGGCATTGCGCCGGTTATTGTCCACTTGAGTAACAACAACCGCGGGAATATCTTTGAGGAGCAGCGATTCCAGCAGGGCCGGTGTGGCACATCCGTTGAGAAATACAAGGGTGAGCCCGGGGAGCCGTGCAATCAGTTGGCAAAAACCTTTGGGATCAAGCGCTTCTTCTCCGAATCCGCCTTCAAAATGAAGATATTCGCCTGCGGAAAAGCCTGCGATATGGAGAATATTGATTTGGTCGTCGTAGGTATGCTGCCGGAAAATATCAAAGATAAATCTTCCGTTTTCAGGTTCTTCAGAAACGATTTCATAGATAGTCTGTGCATTTTCCTGGGCAAAGATATCCATAATCATCCGGCGCTCCTGAGCCAGCAGCCGTGATTTTCTACCATCTCGGTAGCTATTTGCCGAAGCAAGTAGTATTACGGGTTTGGGAAAATCCGTTTTCATAGACCGGTGATCCCCGGAATTTCAGGGATTAAAATTTCCATTCCGTTACAAACCTAACGATTTTTTACATTTCTCGCTGCTAATGTTATCGTGATAATACAAAAAACCGTGCCGGAATTGATTTTTAGCCCAACAATCCCTCATCGGCAAAGGAGTAATACCCTCTGCCCGACACGATAATATGGTCGAGTACCTGTATATCGAATATTTTTCCCCCACTTATGAGTTTTCGGGTAATGTCGATATCGGCCTGGCTTGGATTGATATTGCCCGAGGGGTGATTGTGGGAAAGTATGATCGCACTTGCCAGATAATGAATCGCCTCCCGGAAAATCAGTCTTGGGTCAATCACCGTAGCAGATACTCCGCCTCTGAAGATTTGTTTTTCGGCAATAATCTCATTGTTGCGATTTAGAAACAACACATGGAATACCTCCTGCCGAAGATCGGCAAGCCGGGGAATAAGGTATTCTGCTACGGATTCAGAATGTGTGAGTCGGGGCGAATCGGCGGTTTTCATCATTTTTCGCCGCCCAAGTTCAAAGGCGGCAATCAGGGTAAGGGCTTTTGCTTTGCCGATGCCTTTTATTTGGGTTAGTTCTGCAACACCAGCCTGAGCGAGTTGGGGAAGGCCGCCGACTGCGCTGAGCAGATCTCTTGCCAGGTCAATTGCTGAACGATCGCGGGTGCCAGATGAAAGCAGGATTGCCAGTAACTCGCTGTCGGTAAGAGACTCAATTCCTCGTTGAAGAAGTTTCTCTCTGGGCCTGTCTTCGAGAGCCCATTCTTTGATGGAAGTATGTATGTATGTTTTCATGAAGGGAAGTTGCGCTAAACAGAACAAACTGCAATGGAAAAAATCGGGAAAAAGTAAATAAAAAATCCCGCTAAAAGCGGGATTCTGTATAATCTTTTTCTGGTAGTATTCGTGCTAACTGGTTGTCAGGCAAGTGCATTCACGTGTCGTGTGAGCTTGCTTTTCATGTTAGCAGCCGTATTTTTGTGAATAATGTTGGTTTTGGCAACTTTATCAATCGTGCTGATAACTTTGGGCAGCATTTCCAGCGCCTCTGCTTTATCTGTAGTTGTGCGTAGTCGCTTAACTACAGTGCGCATCGTCGTCTTTTTATAACGATTTATCAATCTGCGCTTTGCATTCTGCCTGATCCTCTTTTTTGCTGACTTGTGATGTGCCATAAATCTAAATTTCCTGTTTTTTTCAATCGGTTGGCAAATATACAAATAGGAATTCAAAAGGCAAGTACCCCTTCCACATTCCTTTGTATTTTTTTTGTATTCGTGCCAAACTAAACCAAATTTAAGCCCAATTTTAGCTGTAATAACTTTGAATCCGGCTTGGATTTTGATCCGATTTTTTTAAATTACTCTGCATTCTTGTCGCACTTACCTCCTGCACGAACTGGAAAATTGACAATTTGTTGAAGAATGTAATTTTTCAGCCAAAAAAGAACGTTTCTGTGTTGGAGAAACTATCCCTGGCTATTATTATTACTCTCTGTGAAACACATATAATCGATTTTACTGGAAATGCCGGTATTTGAAGCAGTTATCAATCATGACGCCCGGTTCCTCAAATGCTATCTGGAACAAGGGGGTAATCCCAATCTCAAAAACGAGACTGGCAGTACCCTGCTTCATGAAGCAGTACAGGAAGGCGAAGTGGAAATGGTTCGTTCCCTGCTTGCTTTTGGCGCTTCTGTCGATATCCTCGACAGTTATGGAAATACACCCATGCACGTAGCTTGTATTTTTGGGCACAAACGGGTAGCCGAAACCCTGATCCAGTTTGGCGCTGAAATTGACTCCACCTCCGAAATGCGAACCTGGACTCCGCTGATGCTGGCCATTAATGAGAGTTATACTGATATGGCAGAGTGGCTGATCAGGCAGGGAGCAAACCTTAACTACGTGGAGTGTTCCAATGGGTGGACACCGCTTTTGGTTGCGTGTGAACAGGGGCTTAGGGATATGAGTATCCGGTTGATTAAGCAGGGCGGCAGAATCGATGCAAAACTTACCGGCGGTGATGTGCATGGCCGGTCGGCAATTCACCTGGCCAGTTATTACGGCGAAGTGGATATCGTGCGGGAATTACTTCAACAGGGACAGGATATTAACCTGGTACCCGAGGGAGGCGGCCTCAGCGCACTTCACTGGGCTGTATATAATAATCACCCACGCCTGCTCCGGTTTCTCCTTTGTAATGGCGCCGAAGTCGATATTTGTGCGGAAGGAATCTATCAAAACCGAACCCCGTTACATTATGCCGTCGCTTGTGATCGCTACGGAATGGCCAGAATTTTGCTTGACAATGATGCAGACCCTCTTTTGAAAGATGCTGAAGGGGTTCGCCCTGTTGACCTGGCCGTGAGACGATGGAACGAAACCCGGCAGGCCAGACATGAAAAATTTCTTTCTCTGCTCGAATCCTATATTTAAGTTGTTTGCTTTCGCCTGATACAAACCTAACTTCAATCTCATATCGTAATGTTGAGAACTTTTGCTGTTACCGTTATTTTCTTTTTCTCCGCTGATTTATTCCTTTTCTCGCAAACATCTCAGGCACCTGAAGCGAATGGAGGAAACCCAGCCTTAATTCTGAACCTCCGCAATCCCGCTGCCAGCACGCTTGTCAAGGAAAAAGAGGAAGACTTTTCGCGTCAGAATCCGCGCTTCCGCAGCTTTCTGCCAAAAGAAAGAAAATGTATAACCCCCGAGGTGGAAGCCGACCTTCAAACCCTGCACGCCGCCGAAGCTGAAAGCACCGATGAATTTGAGGACTGGATAGATGAAACGATCAAACGCGAACAGGCTACCCGCTCGCTGAGCCGCAAAGCCGGTCCTGATGAGATAATTACCCTGCCCACGGTCGTCCATGTGATTTATTCCAACCCCACCGAAAATATCAGCGACGAACAGGTGCTTTCCCAAATCAGTGTCCTCAATCAGGACTACCGCCGAACCAATGCCGATCAGGATCGCACCCCCAAAGAATTTAAACGAATTGCCGTAGATACGGGTATAGAGTTTTGTCTTGCAACCGTGGATCCTACAGGTAAACCTACCAATGGCATCGACAGAGTGTCGATGGGGGGGAGCCCTTTTTCTGAAACCTATATCAACGAAGTGATCAAACCCGCTACGATCTGGAATACAGATAAATACCTCAATATTTGGGTTTGCAATATCGCCGGAGGAATTCTGGGTTATGCTCAGTTTCCGGTTTCTTCCGGACTTACCGGCCTGCCCGGCGCTGCCGGGCGCTCCGACGCCGACGGCGTGGTCATTAGCTTCAATACTTTCGGAACCACCGGAACCGTCGTCGCACCTTTTGACAAAGGTCGCACCGCTACTCATGAAATCGGCCACTGGCTCGGGCTCCGGCATATCTGGGGCGATGGGCCCTGTGGGGTGGACGATTACTGCAAAGATACCCCTGAAACCAGTCAGGCCAATTTTTCCTGCCCTCCCGGTGTCGTGGGCTGTGCCGGTGCCAATGCCATGGTCCAAAATTATATGGATTATACAGACGATGCCTGTATGAACCTTTTTACTTCCGATCAGCGTACGCGCATGCGCGCCGTTCTCCAAAACAGCCCCCGGCGCAATAATCTGCTCGAATCCAAAGCCTGCCAGATGGCACAAACGCCTCCTGAACCTGTGTTCGCCGCTGATATCCGGTCGGGGTGTGGTCCGCTTACCGTAAATTTTATCAGCAACTCTGCCAATAATCCTGATGCGTTGGAATGGTCTTTCCCAGGAGGAAAACCTTCCGGCTCCAACAAACCCGAACAAAAGGTGGTCTATCGGCAAGCCGGAGTGTATCCCGTAAGCCTTCGCGTCTCCAATGCCGGCGGATCCCGGTCTCTTACTGAAGACCGGTACATCCAGGTGTATGAGACCGGACGAACGCTTCCGCTGGAAGCTCGATTTGAGGTAGATTCTGCTTTCCCGCCCCGGGGATTTGTCATCCATAATCCTGACAACGATGTCACCTGGGCTGTTTCTGAAAAAACAGGAGGTATGGGCAAAAGCTCCGCTGCGTTATGGCTCAACAATTATGACAACAACCTCAAAGGCGGTGCGGACTGGTTGCTGACCCCTGTAATGGATTTTACTGGTAGCCAGCATGCACAGATCTCCTTTGATGTGGCTTATACTATGTTTGACGATCAGTACTCCGATACGCTGGGCATTTTTATTTCAACCGACTGCGAAGCATCTTTCCGGAATATCTATTATAAAGGGGGAAAACAACTGATGACCAGCTCCCCGCTTTCCCGTTCATTTACTCCTATGGCTGGTGAATGGCGAACAGAAACGATTGATCTCAGCCAGTTTGATGGCAGCCCCTTTGTTCAGATCGCAATTGTAGGTTTTGGTGGTCATGGTAATGATCTTTTTATTGACAATCTCTCCATTCAGTCCCGCCCTGCCCCTGCCCCTGTTGCCAGTTTTGAGGTGAATACTTCCACGATCTGTGCCGGCGGATCGATTTCTTTTACCGATAAATCCACCGGTAACCCCACGTCATGGATATGGTCATTTCCGGGAGCAAATCCGGCAAGTGATACAACCTCTTCACCTACAGTAGTATTTCCCAACCCGGGTATTTACGACGTGCTGCTTACTGTTGCCGGGCCGGGTGGGGCTCATACCGTTCAGCGCGAAGGATTGATTGTCGTAAAACCCCGGCCTGAAATAAAACTGATTGCCTCAAGACAGGATATTTGCCTTGGAGAAGAAATTACGCTCACTGCATCCGGGCCGGGAAACCTGACATGGGATTTGAAAGGCGATGCGCCTGCGCCATCAGGAAATACAGTTACGCTTCAACCAAAGCAGGATGTGGTGTATGCTATCAGTGGTACTGGCGATGCTTCCTGTGTTGCATCGGCTGAGGTGGCTGTCAGGGTACAGCAGATAAGACCCATTGCCGTTACCCCTCGTCAGGCAACGATATGCCAGGGGCAGTCGGTAGGGTTGAATGCTACAGGAGCTTTGAGTTATACCTGGGAGCCGGCAGACGGACTGAGTACAACCAATAGCGGATTTGTCAATGCCTCTCCTCTCCGTACCACCGATTATACAGTTACCGGACTGACTCAGTCTGGTTGTAAAGTAAAAACCACTGTGAGGGTTGAAGTGGAGGAGTCGCCCCGAAGTTTTCTTGTCACTCCCGCCCGGCAGTTGATCTGCCCGGGTGAAAGTGTAAAAATCACTGCATCCGGAGCGGCCGGTTATACCTGGTCTGATCTGCCCGGCCTGAACACGACCACCGGTGCAGAGGTAGTTGCCAGCCCGAAAGAGACCACAACCTACAGCGTCATTGCTACTACCCAAAGCGGGTGTGCGTTCCGCAGGGAAATCAATATTCGGGTTGCTCCCCGACCTGATGTACAGATACAGACCGGTATTGCAGAGGTCTGCGAAGGGCAAAGTGTGCGCATGATTGCCACCGGGGCGGAAGCCTACTTATGGTCTCCTTCATCCTTCGTGGACAGAATTACAGGACCTTCGGTGAATGTAAAACCTGTAGTAAGTACGACATTTACTGTGGTGGGAAGCAACTCTTTTGGCTGCCTGGATACGGCAAAAGCCTATATCGCTGTAATGAAGGCCCCGCCGGTTGTAATTGATGCTTCCCGGCAGGTTATCTGTAGTGGTAGTTCTGTAAGGCTTACTGCCAGCGGCGAGGGCAATTTTACCTGGGATCAGGTCGCCGGGCTAAACTCTGCATTTCAGAATCAGGCCGTGGTAGCGCCGTCAAAAACGCAGACCTATTCTGTTACAAAAGTAGATCCCAATGGCTGTATTGCCAGAGGCGAAGTTACGATTCAGGTTGCAGATGGCTTTCGTCCGGTGGCGTCATTTTCTGTGGACAAATCATTTTCCTGTGCCGGCCAGGAAATCCAGTTTACCAATACATCTCAGGGAGCCGTGGATTTTGCATGGGAGTTTCCCCGTGGCATTCCCGTTACTTCAAATTTGCCCAATCCCAAAGTGAAATTTATGGAAGAGGGGGTGCAGGATGTTGTACTCACTGTAAGAGGGTGCAATGGACAGAGTGACAGGAAAGAAGCTTTGGGCGAAATTGTCATTACCTCTCCTTTCTCCCTCAGGCTCAACACCAGTGAGAATATGACTGTGTGCCGGGAAGTTCCTGTAAATCTGGTAGCTACAGGTACCGGAGCACAAAATTATGTATGGTCTCCTGCAATAGGTCTCGACAAGGCAGAAGGCCGGTCAGTAACCGCACTTCCCGATCAAACCACTACCTATACGGTTACCGCTTCTGACGCTCAGGGTTGTCAGGCATCCCGATCCGTAACGCTTTTTGTCAGCGGGCTGGGAAATAAACTGGCGGTTTCGCCTTTTGCTCCGGTGATCTGTGCAGGCGAATCAGTAACCCTGGCTGCTTCCGGAGCGGTGAACTACGAATGGTCTCCCCGTGAAGGGTTGAACACTTTTACTTCCGGAACTGCAGTTGCAACGCCAGTCAAAACCACAACATACAAGGTCACAGCTTCTGATATTGATGGCTGCGTATTTACTGATACTATTCGGGTGGAGGTGCGCCCCAAAAGCACACTGGAAATTACTCCCGCTGCCCCGGTTATTTGTGAAGGGGCTTCTGTTTCACTGGAAGTAAAAGGAAATGGCGTGTACACATGGTCTCCCGTTATTGGATTGAGTACTGGCACAGGAAATCATATAGAAGCATTTCCTACTCAGACCACTCAATATACCGTGTCAGGGGTGGATGCTAATGGTTGTAAAAGTTCCGGACAGGTTACGGTTTCTGTTGAAAAGGTACAATCTGTAAGTGTTTCGGCTCAGGATGATCGCATATGCAAGGGACAGGCGACCCTGCTTACCGCTTCTGGTGGTGGCAACTACTCCTGGAGCCCGGCAACGGGTCTGGATCGTACCACGGGCGCACTTGTATCGGCTGCACCTAAGGTTACCACGACTTATACAGTTACAAATGAAGCCGCAAAATGCCCGCAGCAGCAATCTGTGACAATAGAGGTTCTGACGCCTCGTCCTTTAAAAATCGAACCGGAGACGCCGCGTATTTGTCTGGGCGAATCACTCCGGCTGGAGGTCTCTGGCGGAACTGCTTATCTCTGGAATGGCGATGATGGATTGAGCTCGGTTGCCGGATCTGCAGTATCTGTTTCGCCTCTGACTACAACGGGTTACACGGTTATGGCAGCCGATTCGATGGGATGCGAGACTTCCGGCGCAGTAACTGTCATCGTCAATCAGCCGGGTTTTCTCACCGCCAGTTCTTCGGCGTCAAGCGTGTGTGTAGGAGAAGAGATTACCCTTTCTGCTTCGGGGGCGGATACGTATGAATGGCTCTCCGAACGCGGAATCCTTGCCAGGCCTACGGCACGTACGTACGCCCGGCCAGATACGTCGGTGACATATACCGTCGTGGGCAGAGATCAGTGGGGCTGCGCCGATACTGCGTCAGTGGTGATTGGGGTAAGCCATATCGAAGCAAAATTTGATGTGAGCACAGCATCGGTTGATCTTGCCGAGTCCGTCGGACTGGTACGGTTTTCTGATAAAACAGAAAATGCTGTTGCCTGGATATGGGATTTTGGGCAGGGAAGTACTTCGCGTGAACAGAATCCCAGCCATGTTTATGCAGAGGCCGGAACCTATGTTGTTACACTAAGAGTTTCTGATGGCGTGTGTGAAAACAGAGTTCAAAAGGAAATCAGGGTGCGCAATTCCAGCAGTCTCGAAGATATTGAAGATATGGGTGAAATCAGTATAACAGAAAAACCTGTTGGCGGAAGAGTGGATCTGGTAATGTCAAGCCCGAGAAGAATGTACCTCCGCATGCGTCTGCTCGACGATTCGGGATTTCAGCTTTTATCGGGTGCGCTGAGAGTCAACGCCGGTGAATACCGGCAGCAACTGGATCTTTCGGGATTTGATACGGGAATTTACCACATCCAGCTTACCGACGGAGTAGAAACCCTGACAAGAACGATCGATTACAGGTAGAAGGTTTGTTTACTGTACAAGCGGAAGAATTTCTACCTGGCGAACCTCATTGCTGGTGCGATTGTGAATAAATGCAACCACACTGCATTTGGTAGCATCAAATTCTGGCTTGAGAAAATAGGAATAACTCAGCGTGAAGCGCGCGTCCTTGCTGATTGCGGTCGCGCTTACCGGCTGGCCCCAGGTTCCGTTGATTGCATCGCGAAGGACGTTGTGATGCACATAATCAGGCAAATCCGGGCTGCTTCCGGTGGCTTTGTAGTCTTTTTGCCAATCCACAATTCCATCCTCTATAAGAAATACAGAAAGATACTCATCGGCAGGCGCATCGGTAAGATACTTAATATCCACAACGGTGGTAAGCTTAAGGCTGTCGGGATCATAACAGTTGAAAATACGCAGACCCGCAGATGCCGGTTCCTGTAGCCGCTCATCGACATAGGTTGCCCATGAGTTAAAATTGTTATTCATATCCACCCGGTCAATCATACCAAAAGGCACCGCACTGGTATTATTCATGGTGTTATAAATTTCTACCCCGGCAGGCGTGGTAAAATTGGTGCTATACTTGGACGCACCCTGGGTGTAGGTCGAAAGTGAACCTGCATGGATGGTGACGAGAATCAGTTTTCCCTGCTTTTCTCCAACCAGATCGTGTACTTTCGCAGAAGCTTCCGGGCAGTTTCCACATTTATGCCCGGTCATTTCTTCCAGCAATACTTTTTTCTCATAGGTAGTGGAAGGCCCAAACGGAACAGACTGGGCTGCATCTGCGAGACACTGCTCATCGGCAGACAGGGAAGTCACCTCATCCAGGTAAGGCGCTTCAATGATATCACAGGCTCCTGCAGCCAGAAGTATCGTAAGCAGAAAAGGGAAAATCCGTAAAGCTTTCATTGCAATAACTTTTTCGTAAAAAAACAAAAAATCCTACAAAAATCTATCGCCTTCCCGACATTCTTCCAACAACCTCAGAAAGAACTGCTGATCGAAAGCCCAAATCCATTCGAAGCCGGAACCTCCCGGCATATTCCTCCCACGCACAATAATCCTCTCCGCTGACGGCTGTAACCCAGCGAAATACGATGTGCCTCAAAGGCATAAGCCGCAGAAAAATTGTAATAGTGAACCTGCAGGTCGGGATCGGGGTTGCTATAATTGTATTCGTCAAAGACCGTGATATACCAGTGAGGCGATATCGAAAGTTCGGCCAGTGCCATCACCCAACTGCCCATATCCTGTTTGGTGTACATATGCTGTAATTCGCCGCGAATCGAAACTTTGCGCGCAATGCGATACTGCGCTTCCACTACACCTACGTGGGTATCTACGATCCCGTGCCCGCCATTGGTGGTGCCAAAAGCGATCACATCCTGGTTGTATTTGAGGTGGATGTAGGTAAATATCATCCGCAGGTTTTTGGTGAATTTTTTGTTGATCTCTACATTGATATCTTCAAAATAGAGTTTGTTCAGGTCGCCGAGGAAAGAGGATGTGTAGCGGAATTTGGGTTCGGTGAATATGGTGTCAAGCCCGCTGATTCTCGAATAATTGACTGAAAGCTGGGTTCCGTATTTGCCTCCGAGCGCTGTGCCTTTGGGAATGGTGTACAGGATGCTGGCCTGGAATCCTACCTCGCCATTCAACTGAGTTGCATAGGGATAAAGGGTCGGCAGACGATAGGTATGCAGTTTGGAAATCGCAGGAAGAAAACTAAGGGAAAGCTCCTGAAGGGTAACGGTTCGTTCGGAGCGAAAATCCATATTGTCAATTCGCTTGGCACTTACATTTATCCCCAGCCCTTTTTGTGAATAGGTAGCATTAAAATAAAGCGCATTGCCGGGATTATAGACATACCGGTTGAGCTGAAACGGGTCGTTGATTTTGTAGGCGTATTCTGCATCCATGGCAAAATTGCCGTAGTTGATCCGTGCCCTGCCCGAGAATGCGGATACATTTTCGGGGAGTTGCAGCACAATGTCGTCGTCCTGCTGATATTTATTTACCACGCTTGCGCCGAGGGTGATTCCCAGTTTGGATTCACTCAGTGCAGCTATGGCCTGGTTGAGGTTTAATTCGGTGTCGGCGCCCCTGACAAGTGAGTTGGCTCTTTCCCAGAACTTGCGCTGCTTGCCAATAAATCCTTTCACATAAAAACCCGGAATGGGAGAAAACCGCGCCCTGATGCCGTCAATAGAATTGTCAATTCCCAGTGCCCATTCCTGATAAGCCCGGAAAATAGTGCCATTGCCAAACTGATCGTAAAAATTTCCTACCGTGATATCCAGTTTGTCAGAATTGTAGGAAGCAAACCGGTAGGGGATTCCCTGGCCTTTATATCGCTGGTCAAATCCGAGCAGCGGGTTGAGGTACGCTTCATAGCGAACGCCCGCGCTAAACTGATTTCGCTGGTAGGTGAGTTGAAGAAAACTGTTGGAAAGCACATGCTCATCCACAGCCGCTGCGCCGATAATGGAGTCCGGGAAAAGATATTGCACATCTGACTGAAAGCTGCCGCTGATATTTCCGGCAGCGTTTTCCTGAGAAAGTACGTATCCGCTGATCCCGTAAATGAAGGTGAAAACAATTGTCGCCGCTTTTAACAGAAAGGTATTTTTTTGAACCATAGAAGCCAACAATAGGAGGAAAATGAAGTTTCAAAGATAGTCAATTATTCTTTGTACATTCAAGAACGATAATTCCCCCCAAAACTTCTTAAGCAACACAGCATGACAAACCCTCCCTCTGTATCCCCGCTTGCATCCGGAAACCTCAGCTCCGGTGTTTCTTTTTTTCTGCCGCTGATCTATATCGCCTGGTCAGATGAGGTGCTTACGCCTTCTGAAATTGAAAAACTGGAATCGATTGTCAAAAATCAAAATTGGCTCGACCAGGAGGAAAAAGCCATCATAATCGCACATTTTGACCCTAAAAATCCTCCTTCCCGCACAGATCTCAATCAATGGAAACAGGTGATTGTTCAGGCCGCCGAAAACCTGCCGGTTGCTTCCCGAACTGATATAATCAAACTCAGCAGGGAAATCGCAGGTATTGCAAAATCTGCCCAACACGATGCTCAGGCCGCCGAAGCCCTGCGCGCGGTGGAAGATGCCCTGGGCCTGATCACCTCGGAAGCTGTGAATGAAATCTTGCATGAGCGCCACAGAGAGTTTCCCGATACGGAAGCAGTAATTCCCGCCCCCGGCTTTAATCCTGCCGCGCTTCAGCTACTGCTCGATGGGCCCGAAAAACCCACGCTCGACAAAATGCGCCGACTGCTGAGTGATCCTGTTTTTTCGCTGGATCATGTAAGCCCGGTAAAAGAAGAATTCCGGGAAACCGTGCTCGCCTGGTGTAAACTGCTGGCCGACCAGGGACTGGGCGCACTTTCCTATCCGATCGAAACCGGAGGGGAAAACAATATGAGCAAATACATCGCCGTATTTGAGGGCATGGGTTATCATGACCTGAGCCTGACTATCAAATTTGGGGTTCAGTTTGGGCTGTTTGGCGGAAGTATTCTGGGACTTGGAACAGAAAAACATCATCTGAAATATCTGCCTGACGCTGGTTCATTAAAGCTCCCCGGTTGTTTTGCTATGACAGAGGCCAATCACGGATCGAATGTGCGTGACATTGAGACAACGGCAACATACGATCATGAAACAGAGGAGTTTATCATTCATACTCCCCACTATCATGCACATAAAGAATACATCGGCAATGCGGCGGTTCACGGGAGAATGGCAACAGTTTTTGCCCAGCTTTATACAAAAGGAGAATGTTATGGTGTGCACGCAATTCTGGTGCCTGTCAGAGATGAAAACGGAAATCCGCTGCCGGGAGTGACCATAACTGATAGTGGCCGGAAACTGGGGCTCAATGGTGTTGACAACGGAAGGCTGTGGTTTGATCAGGTGCGTGTACCCCGCGAAAATCTCCTCAACAGGTTTGCTGATGTAAGCCCCGAAGGAGAATATTCCAGTCCTATTACCAGCGATTCCCGCAGATTTTTTACTATGCTCGGCACATTGGTGGGAGGAAGAGTATGTGTGCCTGTGGCAGGGTTGAGCGCTGCCAAAACCGGGCTGACAATTGCCATTCGCTATGGTTCACAACGGCGGCAGTTTGGTCCTGCCGGGCAACCCGAAACATTTATCCTTGACTACCAGACGCATCAGCGGAGGCTGTTTCCTCTTCTGGCCAATGCCTATGCCTATCATTTTGCGCATCGGTACATGATCAGCCGTTTTCTGGCGCAGCATGAAGAAGAAGCCCGGGAAATCGAAGCACTGGCAGCCGGGCTAAAAGCAATGAGCACCTGGAATACCACCCAAACCCTTCAGGAGTGCAGAGAAGCCTGCGGCGGAAACGGCTACCTGGCGGTCAACCGGTTTGCTGATCTGAAAGCCGATACCGAGATTTTTACTACGTTTGAAGGAGACAATACGGTGCTGATGCAACTGGTGGCCAAAAGTCGGCTGACCGATTTCCGGCAGGAATTCAGTTCCCTGAATTTTTTTGGTATCGTCAATTATGCGGCAAGGCAGGCGGCAAAAACATTGCTGGAGCAGAACCCATTTGTGATTCGTACTACGGGCGAAGATCACCTGCGCGACAGTGAGTTTCACCTAGCGATGTTTCGCTATCGGGAGCAGGATATGATTATGTCTTCGGCTCGTCGTCTGAAGCAGCGTATTGACGGGGGAATGGATTCTTATCAGGCGTTTATCGAAGTGCAATATCATCTGGTGGGAATGGCCGAAGCGTATGTGGATCGGGTGGTTTTGGAGCAGTTTGTGGCGGTGGTGGAAAAATGTGAGGATAATTCCCTGAAAACAGTTTTGAAAAAAGTGTGTGATCTCTATGCACTTTCGCGGATAGAGGCGCATTTTGCCTGGTATCTTGAAAACGATTACCTCGCCGGAGTCAAAAGCAAAGCGATTCGCAGTCAGGTCAACGCTCTTTGCCGCGAACTCAGACCTGAGGCGGTTGCACTGGTCGATGCGTTTGGCATACCAGATGCCTTACTTGCTGCGCCTATAGGTCAGATCAAAAAGGCAGAGAACTAGCGAAATTCGCGCATAACCTCCCGGGCCACTACCTGGCCGGAAATGAGGGAAGGCGGTACGCCCGGCCCCGGCACCGTGAGGTGCCCGGTATAATACAGGTTGCTGACCTTGCGTGATTTGAGCTTGGGCTTGAAAAAAGCTGTCTGCAGCAGGGTATTTGCCAGCCCGTAGGCATTGCCTTTGAAAGAGTGATAGTCTTTTTCAAAGTCGCGCATGGCATAACTGCGTTTTACAATCACAGCATCCCGTATATCGTCGCCTGTAATGGCCGCATACCGCTCCATGACTTTCTGATAAATACCTTCCCGCTGCGCTTCGCTGTCTTCCAGTCCGGGAGCCAGTGGAATAAGAATAAACAAATTGTCCAGTCCGTCAGGCGCTACTTCCGGATCGGTTTTGGTTGTACTGGATACGTAAAACAGCGGTTTTGTCGGCCATTTGGGGTGCGTATAGATTTCTTCCGCGTGAAGGTCAAAATCCTCGTCAAAAAACAGGTTGTGATGCTGTATATCCGCAGCCTTCCGGTTCAGGCCCAGATAAAACAAAAGGCTGGAAGGCGACATGGTACGGTTTTCCCAGTACTGGGCATTGTAGTTTCGCCAGGGTTTGTCGAGCAGTGCCTGGTCGGCGTGCTGGTAGTCGGCATTGGCAATCACAACATCTGCCTCAAACACGCCTCCTTCAGTTATTACTTTTGTCGCTTTTCCCGCTTCTACTTCTATTTTTTTTACCTCATGGTTGAGTTTGATTTCTACTCCCACAGACTCGGCGAGGGAAACCATGGCTTTTACGATTTCATACATTCCTCCAATAGGATACCAGGTGCCCAGAGTAAGATCTGCATGATTCATCATACTGTAAAGCGCGGGGGTATTGGCTGGAGTTGCGCCCAGAAATAACACCGGAAACTCCAGAATTTTTCTCAGGCGGGGATTGGTAAAATACTTTCGCACATGCGCCCGCATCGAACTAAACATCTGGATACGGAAACTTTCTCTTATGAGGCGAAAGTCAATAAATTCACCGATAGAGTGCGAGGGGCGAAAAACATAATCCCGCATACCAACTTCGTATTTGTAGGCCGCCTGACGCAGAAAATCGCGCAGTTTTGCAGCTCCGCCTTTTTCTTCCTTTTCAAACATCTCCTCCAGTTTGTCCATAGAGGCAGAAACATCCAGAAAATCGTCTTTCCCGAAATATACCCTGTACCCCGGATCAAGCCGTACAAGCTGATAGTAGTCTGATACAGATTTTCCGAATAATTGGAAGTAATTTTCAAATACCTCCGGCATCCAGTACCAACTCGGGCCCATGTCAAATAAAAACCCATCTTTCTCCCAAATCCGTGCTCTGCCTCCCGCCTGGTCGTTTTTTTCAAGGATAGTTACCTGAAATCCTTCCTTAGCCAAAACCGATGCTGCTGAAAGCCCCGCAAATCCTGACCCAATGACAATAACACGTTGATCTCTTTTCATACAATGTTCATTATTATTCCGGAAAGGCGAAATTACCTATATTTACTTTCCCCGTTATTTCCCACTCAATAACCCCTGCTCATGAATATTGTTTGTATAACTGTAAATATATGCGACTGATTTTTATCATCCTTATTTGTCCGATGCTGATTCTTACGGGCTGCCATTCTCCTCAGCCTGTGGTGTTTGATGTGCTGATCGAAAATGGCCTCGTTTTTTCCGGAGATTCAGAATCCGGAGAAATATTATCCATTGGATTGATAGGAGACACCATTGCCTGGATCGGTAAAGGCGATAATCTGTCTGCAAAAGTAAAGATTGATGCCTCTGGGATGATCGTCTCACCCGGTTTTATCGATCCTCATACCCATACTCTCGAAGACATGTCAGATAGCCTGGGGCGGGCAAACCTGCCCTTTCTGATGCAGGGCGTTACTACCGTTGTTGCCGGCAACGACGGTGGCGGGCCGGTAAATACCAGTGAAACATTTACCCGTCTGGCATCGGCTGGCATGGGCGCCAATATGGCTTTGTATATTGGGCATGGTTCTGTCCGCAGCCATGTGATGGGAGCCGCCGACCGCAATCCCACCGCAGGAGAACTGGAACAAATGAAGGATCTGGTCAGAAAAGGAATGGCAGCAGGTGCACTTGGGCTTTCCACCGGACTGTATTATGCGCCCGGAAGTTTTTCAGAGACAGAAGAGGTAATCGAACTGGCAAAAGTGGCTGCGGAGTATGATGGAGTTTATGATTCGCATATAAGGGATGAAAGTTCCTATTCCATCGGCCTGGAAGGCGCGATTGCTGAGGTGATCAAGGTTTCGCGTGAGGCAGGGATTCGGGCACATATTGCGCATATTAAGGCGCTGGGGGCAGATGTATGGGGAAAAAGCCGTGAAGTGGTGGCAATGATTGACAAAGCGAGGGCAGAGGGACTCGATATTACAGCCGATCAATATCCTTATCTCGCTTCGGGTACCAGTGTGGAGGCCGCGCTTTTGCCCCGGTGGACTATGGCAGACTCCCGGAAAGCCTATCTTCAACGGCTGAATGATCCGGGGTTATTGCCGCAAATCAAAGAAGAAACACGTGAAAATCTCCGCAAAAGAGGAGGTGCAGCTACCATTCTGATTACAGAAACCCGTGATTCTTCCATTCTGGGAAAAACCCTGGCTGAAATTGCTGCTGAGCGAAAAGACGATCCGGCGGAGGTCGCGCTGGATATTGCCCGGAAGGGTGGGGCAGGAGTGGCTTCGTTTAATATGAATCCCGATGATGTCGTATATTTTATGAAACAACCCTGGGTGATGACGGGTTCTGACGGCTCTGCCGGGCATCCGCGAAAGTACGGCACTTATCCGCGAAAGTACAGGGTGTATGTAAAAGAAGAAGGGGTACTGTCTCTGGCAGATTTTATCAGCAAGAGCAGTAGCCAGGTGGCGGAGACTTTGGGGATAAACCGAAGGGGGATTTTACGGCAGGGATATTTTGCTGATATTGTTGTTTTCGATCCCAGGACTTTTACCGATAAATCTGATTTTGCCCGGCCCAGGGAGTATAGCGAAGGTGTGTGGTACCTTTGGGTAAATGGGAAACTGACTATTTCCGAAGGGAAATATACAGGAGAGCAAAACGGCAGGGTGATTCGAAGGGGTTTATAAACAATCCGTTTACTTAACGGTTATCAGGAAGCTAAATCACGAGACGCAAAACCGGATATATGAAGATTGGAATTATTTTGGGCAGCGTAAGAGAAGGGCGAAGGACGCACCGGGTGGCTCACCGGCTGGTGGAGGTACTCTCTGCACAGGACGAGGTAGAAGTGCGACTGCTCGATCTGGAGGAATATGATTTGCCCCTGCTCAGAGATCGCTGGGAGAGACAGGAGCCCGTAAATCCGGTACTGGCTACATTTAGCGCCTATCTTCGCGAGTCAGATGCACTGATTTTCGTTTCTCCCGAATATCACGGCAGTTATACCGGGGTATTAAAAAACGCGATTGACCACTTCTGGAAAGAATTCAGCCACAAGCCGATCGGTGTCGTCGCCACCGGAGCGGGCAGATTTGGTGGGATCAATGCCAGTACAGAAATGCAGATGCTGATCCTTTCTCTGGGCGCTTTCCCTATGCCATACAAGCTGCTGGTTCCGTTTGTCAACAAGATTTTTGCGGCAGACGATTCTCTCCCTGATCAGGATTTTGAGAAAAATCTGCAACAGTTTGTCTCCGAATTTCTCTGGTTTGCTCGTGCACTGGCAAACGCGCGGTGATCAGAAGCGTTTAATCGCTTCTTCGAGCGTAAGGTGAGTCAGTGTTACTGCCTTGTTGTAATGAAGTTCGCAAAACCATGCAGCGTTGGGCGGATGGCCCGTAAAGCCTTCCTGGTCTGCTCTTTCATACCAGGTGATATCTTCCGGGGTTCGTACAAAATAGACCAGCCGCCCGTTGTTGGCATCAGTACCAAAATCATTGCCGCAGACTACGCAAATGGGAGGTTTCATAGAAATACCGTATTTCCAAAGATACAACAATTTGCAATCACGGCAAGAATATATTGTATCAGGAGCCAGTCAGCATTTCCTCTTTTGAGCGTTTTTTAAATGGTCTGATAATCAGCCTTGTGCCTTTGTCATAGGTGAAATAACTCCATACCCAGTTGACAAAAACCACCAGCCGGTTGCGGAAGCCGATAAGGTATAAAATATGGACAAACATCCACCCTAGCCATGCGATAAACCCTTTGAGATGAAGTTTCCGGAAATCAACTACGGCTTTATTCCTTCCGATAGTAGCCATTGAACCTTTATCGAAATAGCTGAATGCAACCAGTTCCCGCTTTTTGTTGAGGCGAAGCATGTTTTTTCCCAACCGTTCGCCCTGTTGAATGGCGACAGGTGCCACCTGCGGGTGGCCGTTGGGATAGGTTTCCGTGCGCATCAGCGCAAGGTCTCCGATAGCAAAAACGTTGCTATAACCTTTGACTTTGTTGAATTCATCCACCGCAAGCCGGTTGCCGCGTTCGACCACTTCTTTTCCCAGTCCATCAATAAGATTTCCTTTTACCCCAGCTGCCCAAATGACAGTCGAAGCTTCGAAATCTTTTTCGAGGTTGGTGGAAATATGGGTTCCATCATAGCCGGTCACTTTGGTATTGAGCCATACATGGACGCCCAGGTCTTCAAGCGCGCCCTTAGCGTCTTTGGATGATTTTTCTGACATGCCGGCCAGCAACTGGTCGCCAGCCTCCAGCAGATGAATTTCCATCTGGCGAAGGTCAAGCTCCGGATAATCGCTGGGAAGTACATGGCGTTTTAGTTCGGCGAGTGCTCCGGCAGTTTCCACACCGGTGGGGCCGCCGCCGACGATAACAAATTTGAGGAGAACATCCTTGATTTCTCCGTTGGACTGCTGGAGCGCAGTTTCAAAGTTTTGGAGAATCAGACTTCTGAGGTCCAGCGCTTCAGGAATGGACTTCATACCCACGGCTTCCTGTTCCAGATCGTTCATTCCAAAGAAATTGGTGGCGCTGCCGGTAGCCAGAACGAGATAATCGTACCTGATCTCCCCGATGGTCGTATTGACAATATTTCTGGTGGTATCCACACTTTCTACGGAGGCAATTCTGAAAATGAAGTTCTCCTGGTTTTTGAAAATCTTTCGCAGAGGAAATGCGATGGAATCGGGTTCCAGCCCGCCCGTAGCTACCTGGTATAAAAGAGGCTGGAAAGTGTGATAATTATGTTTGTCAATCATGACAATCTGGAAGGGACTGTTGCGCAGGGCTTTTGCGAGCGTAATTCCCCCGAAACCTCCGCCTACGATCAATATACGGGGTTTATTGGTCATCGGGACTACTGCTTTCATCGAATGTATATTTAGTTGTTGTCTTAAAAAATGGTTATCTGATTTTACGAAAAATCGAAAATTGCGTTGAGAAAAGCCGGGGGATTATGGGCGCAATATGACATTTTGGATTTACGAACATTCGTTAGCTTTTTTCTGTTTTTTATTGGGTGAATCTGTATTTTTGTTTTTTATCTCTACTTTCAACCGCGTATGAAAAGAAGATTTTATCCAGTAGTGATTGACGAGATTCGGGACGAGGCGCCCGGGGTTTATTCTCTGTTTTTTATTAATCCCAATCCGGAAGTGTTTGCGTATTTACCCGGGCAGTACATGACAGTGAAAGTGAATCTGGATGGGGAAGAACTGCGGCGCTGTTTTTCGCTTTCGAGTTCGCCCATCTGCGATGAGCGGCTTTGTATTACTATAAAGCGGATTCCGGGAGGAAGGGTAACCAACTATCTTCGGGAGAAGGTGAAAGTAGGCGATACGCTTGAAATCATGCCTCCTATGGGGCATTTTGCGGCAACGCCTGATCCTGTGCAGCCCCGGCATTATATCCTGATCGGAGGGGGAAGCGGCATTACACCGCTTATTTCCATCATGAAAACCGTACTACTGGCTGAGCCCGAAAGTGAAGTCTCTCTATGGTATGGCAACCGGTCAGAAGCTGATATTATTTTCCGGGAGGAGATAATGGAATGGAAGAAAAAATACCCTGAAAGGCTGTTTCTCCACCTTACCTTGTCCCAGCCCGGTGAAAACTGGAAGGGGTTTTCGGGTCGCCTGGAAAAAAACCGGATTTATGATTTGGTCTCTGAAGTATTTATGACTTCAGAATTGCGAAAGGTGTATTATATCTGCGGACCGGAAGGCATGATAGAAGGCGCATACGCAGCGTTGGACAAACACGCGGTAAACCATTACGATATTTACCGGGAACTTTATACCACTTCTGCTCCGGATTCAGAGGAAGAAAACCCAGAAGAAGAGCCACAGGAGACAGTTATCAGCGATGGTACCGAATCCTATTCCATGACTACACAGATGGTAAAAGTGATCATGGATGGAGAAACGCATGAAATTTCCGTTGCTCCTGACCAGGTCATTTTGCGTGCAGCGATTCAGGCCAATCTTGATCCGCCTTATGCTTGTCAGTCGGGGATATGCACCACCTGCCGGGCCATGTTGTATTCTGGCGTGATTTCGATGGATGAAACGGAGGGATTAAGTGAGGAAGAACTCAATCAGGGTTTTATCCTGACCTGTCAGTCGCACCCCCTGACCAATGACGTCGAGATCGAATACAGATAAAAAAGAGGAGCCGTTTATTGGGCTCCTCACATACTACAGGTTAATTATACATCAATACCTTTCATCATCTTATTCCAGTAAAGATAGGGAAGCCCATGTTTTTTGAGCATCCAGAGGCGCCAATGCTCTTTGCTAGAATCGAATACCAGCATTTGCCTGAGCTTGGGGTCGGGGATGAAATTGCTGTTGTAGTCAAATTCTGCTAATACCATTTTTCCGTAACCAGTCACCAGTGGGCAGGAAGAGTAACCGTTGTATTGCTTTTCTCCCAGAAGATTGGTTTTCATCAACTGGAGGATATTGGTGGTGACTATGGGAACCTGCTTTCTGACTGCGGCTCCGGTTTTTGCTGTGGGGAGTGCTGCTACATCACCCAGGCCAAATATGTTAGGATATTTTTTGTGCTGGAGTGTATGGATGTCCACGTCAAGCCAGCCGGCACTGTTGGCGAGTTCTGATTGTTGTACAAACGCAGGCGCTGTCTGAGGCGGTGCCAGATGAAGCATATCGTAGGGAATCGTAATAATAGATTCACCGGTCATGACTTCGCCAAGCGGATTTCCTTCATTGACTACACACTGGTTTTCTTCGGGGTGCACACTTTTGAAAGTAACGATTTTGTTGACCGGATCAATTTTTGAGGGGGCATAAAAAGGTTTGAAGTGAATGCCGTACCGGTCCACCACATGCATGAGCGTTTCACGGATTTCTTTGACGCCAAAAATCACAGACCCGGGGGTGGCGAAAATGACATTGGTTTTGCTGTGTAATCCATTTTTCTTGAAATAGTCAGCGGCGAGATAGGCGATTTTCTGGGGCGCGCCACCGCACTTGATGGGTGTGGTCGGCTGGGTAAAAACTGCATTTCCGCCTTTAAAATTGCGGATAACTTCCCATGTGTGTTTGGGATTTGTATAGTTACTGCATACAACGTCTTTTCCAAGAGTTTCAGACAGGCCTTCAATCAGTGAGGGATCCATGACCAGCCCAGGAGCTACGACAAGATAGTCATAAGAAATATTACCGCTGGTTTCGGTAGTGACTTCATTCTTTTCGGGTAAGAAGCCTGTAACTTTATCTTTTATCCAGATTACTCCTGCCGGGATCAGAGATTTCATCGGGCGGGCAGTATCTTCAAATTTGTAGGCATTGGCTCCAACGAGCGTCCACGCAGGCTGATAATAATGGGTTTCTGAGGGTTCGACAAGACCAATATCAAGGCCGGAATTCATTTTTTTTAACCGTGCGGCTGCCATGATACCGGCAGTACCCCCGCCGATAATCAGGATTTGATGATGTTTCATACGAGTAGTAATAGTGTATTAAGGATATTATAATATCCTAATTAAATAAAGTGGCGATTAAAATCCAAATTCTGCCAGGAGCCCAAAAGTTAAAAGGAGTAATCAAAAGTCAGTGAACCTGAGACAAGTCGGTCGTTGTCCGTACTTTGCTGATTGTCTGGAGCCCATTGTTGCCCATCCAGCAGATCATCACCTACAATTAGGTATCTTCCCTGCAACCCCAGTGAGAGGTGATCGGATACGGCAAACCTGATACCGCCGCCCAGGACAAAGCCCGTATTGAGAAAATAGTTTCCGAAGCGCGAACTACTGACCAGATCCTGTTGCCCGGGAGTTTCATACGAATTGTCAAGCATTTCTCGGAGTTGGGTCTTGACATTATCTGGTTCCGACAAGTTGATATTGTTGTAGGGGTAAATATTATTGGTGGATTCATCCCACGCATTGATATGGGTTTGGTAAAACTGGACAGCCATTCCGGCGAGTACAAAGAGATCCCAGTTTTCTGCACCTTCGCTGGCAAAAAAGCGATTGACGTTTAATTTAAAAAGAAAATCGAGGTCGCCATACTTCATCTGATAATTGAGAAATACCTGAGCGGTCGAATCATAAAACCGCATTGAATCGGCTTCTCCGTTGAGCGCTGAGTTAAATCTGAAGCCGGATGTCGGGGAAATATCAAGGCCGGTTGTGCTGCCCAGATGAAAAGATACGCGGAAGTCGAGCGCTCTGGAAACAGATTTTTGGAGAAAAAGGCCGGCTTCGGGCGCTGGCAAATCTGCTGGTACATCACCTCGGAGGATGGCGGTTCCGGCACTCAGGCCCAGAGCCCAGTTGCCCTGGCGTGGTTCTTTTACGCCGTAATATTGTCCGTAAAGAGATTGTGTGCAGACAAGGAAAAGGAGGAATACAGGTAGGAGGGCGTAAAATCGCATGTTCGAATATTTTTGTCCTTCGTGTAAATGTACACAGGTTTTGATAAAATTAGGAAGTAATTGAAATAAAAGAAAAAAGCCGCTGAGATTCAGCGGCTTAAACGATGTTATATTTTTTCAGTCCTGAAGCGGAATGTTATTGTCCTTCAGGGATTTTGATTCCGAGACGGGTCATCAGCTTTTGGGTGAGGTCGTGCTCCTGTGGTCCGTGAAGCACAATGGAAACACCGGAACCGTCAACCGTGTTGAGGATATAGTCATACCCTTCTGCAGTGGCAAGCGCTTTGAGCTGGTCCTGCATTTTGGTGATAATGGGATCGAGAAGATCCTGGCGTTTTTTCATCAGGTTTTCCTGAGAAGTAGCCGTTTGCTTCTGAATTTCTTCATCGAGTTTCAGCAGTTCCTTTTCGCGGGTTTCTTTGTCAGTCGGAGTCAGTTTGCCTTCTTCTTCCAGTTGGAGATATTCAGCATATTTTTGCTGGGCATATTGTTGTTTCACCTGTAACTGCTCTGCCAGCTTTTTTTCGTAAGTCTGGAGGGTAGAGTTCATCGTTTTGGTTTCGGGCATATAAACGAGGATAAGCTCAATATTGACGTACCCGATTTTCTGGGCGGATATGCTGCCGGCCAAACCGATCACAGCCAGGAGCATAATTGCTATAGTCTTCAGCCTCATAGTTTTCTTTTTAGATAAGTAGTGGAAGATAAATCTCAGACGGCGGCAAAGGTACAAAGATTTATCGGTTTTTTTTTCAGGTTTTGTGAGACAGTGCCAGTATTACCTGATAAAGAACGGAGTGTAAGTTTAATTATTTCCTGTGGCTTCGGGCAACTTAATGCCGAGTTTATCCAGGAGGTCTTTGGTAATATTATCTTTATCCGGAGCCTGAAGAAGCACAGAGTTGCCATTAGTAGCAGCGTTGAGCACATAGTCAAGCTTTTTGGCAGCGGCAATTTCCTTAATAAACTGTTCCAGTTTTTCGAGGATAGGAGCCATGAGATCCTGCTGTTTCTGCATGAGTTTTTGCTCCGAATCTGCCTGGAGTTTTTGCAGCTCTGTCTGAAGTTTATTGAGTTCGTCTTCGAGGGGTTTCAGTTCTGCTTCAGTAGCGCCGCCCTGAGCTTTTTCCTGATATTCCTGCAGTTTGAGCTGAAAATAATTGTCTTTAGTCTGGAGGGACTGTCCCAGCTTTTGCTGATAGGTTTGCAACTGCTGGTTCATGGATTTGGTTTCGGGCATGACGGAGAGCACGGCTTCGAGATTGACATAACCGATGGTATGCTGGGCGGCCATGCTTCCGCAGTAAAGAATAAAAATCCAGGTAATGAGAAAAAATCGCTGATTCATTGTTTCGTAAATAGATTGATTTTTAAGAAGAAAGCCGGAGGTCAACAGAATCTCCGGCTTTCTCAGGGTTATTAGTTATTACCCGTGCCCTGGGCAAATCCCAGTTCGGCGAGTACATCATTGCTCAGGTCGTAGGTCGAGTTGGTATAAAGCCAGGTTACTTCTCCGGCCTTGTCAAAGACGAGGTCAAACCGCTTTTGTTTGGCAATGTTTTCCACTGCGCGGAAGACTTTATCCTGAATGGGTTTTACCTTGCTTTCCTGCAGGGTGAAAAGTTCGCCGTTATAGCCAAATTTTTTCTCGCGGTATTCTTTGGCGTCTCTTTCTGCCTGGAATATTTCGTCTTGTTTTTCCTGTTTTACGTCTTCGGGAAGGAGCACTTCCTGTGCCTGATAGTCGGCATACATACGCTCGATTTCCTGATATTTGGTTTCCAGTTCCTGCTGCCATTTTTGGGAAACCCTTTCAATTTCATCCTGTGCAGATTTGTATTCGGGGATTTTACCCATAATAAACTCGGTATCGACATAGGCTACCTTTTGTGCCAGACTCATCGAAGTAGCAGCAATGAGTACCAAAACGAGCGAAAATACTTTTTTCATAGTTCTTTCTGTTTGATTGTACATAATGGAGCCTTCACTGAAGGTTTCGGTTATTTAAACGCAATTTATGTACAAATCCCTGTTTCTTTGATAGCCGGCACTTCACACCTGATAAGAAAACCGACACGGTATCTGCATATTACACTGCAAATTAGTCAAGATTGCGGCCTTGAGCAAATTCTCGGGCACCATTAACGTTTTGGTAACAGTTTGCCCCGCCTTCTGGCAACAGGACAGATGATCTGCTAAAACTGCTGCCCGATGATAAAGTGAAACTGGCTACGCTCGTCTTTGTTGGTCTGGTCAAATCCATATCCCCAGTCGAGTCCGAGCAGCCCCACCATAGGCAGCATGACCCTTACACCCGCTCCTGCTGAGCGTTTGAGGTTGAAAGGACTGTACTCCCGGAAGTTGTCAAACCCGTTTCCACCCTCCAGATAGGCGAGCACCCATACCGGAGCCGACTGGTTGAGGGTAATCGGATAACGAAGTTCCATGATAAACCGGTTGTAGATGGGATAACCTTTTCCATTGTTGGTGATGGAGTTGTTGGGGTATCCGCGAAGGGCGATGATCTCCCGCCCGTCAAGTCCCCAAAACCCTGTGCCTATCATACCCGAGCCGCCAAGGAAGTATCTTTCAAACGGGGAAATGCCGAGATTTTTGTTGTAGGAGCCCAGATAGGCGGCTTCAATTTTGGTGCTGAGTACCATGTCTCCGATAATGCGGAAAAACCAGTTGCTGTTAAACCTCCATTTGTGGTATTCGAGCAGGTTGTACTTCTGGCCGTCGGTCATCTCTGTGTAGTCTTTTTCCGGCCCAAATAATGACCAGGGAGGAGTTGCTTCTACGGAGAATGACATGATAGATCCGCTTCTGGGGTAAATAGGCGCATCCACACTGCTCCGGTCAAAGGACTGACGCAGGGTGATGATATTGATGAATGCGGTATTTTCTCCTTCAAATCCTACGAACACCTGAGAAGGCTGAAGGATGTCGTAATATTTATAGCCGATTGAAGTACGGGAGGTGAAAAAGTCATCGGGAAATTTCAGCCTGCGCCCATAGTCAATCGAAGTATTAAAAATACTGTTTCGATAGGGGTCGAGCGAGTTGATGTTCTGATAAACCAGATAAGACCCGTTGATACCCAGTGAATTGGGTTTTTTACCTCCCAGCCACGGCTCGATAAACGATACCGAGAAGTTTTTATAGCCCACGCCGTTCATCTGGAATGCAAGGCTGAGTCGCTGTCCGTCGCCTGAAGGAACTGGCCTCCATGCCCCCGGCTCAAAAATACGGCGTGAGGAGAAGTTGTTGAATGCAAGCTGAACTGTGCCCACAAATCCTCCGGCAATGACGTCGCCGCGGGAGTTACGGATTCGGCCGCCCCAGCCGCCCTGAAGCTGCAACTGGTCAGACGGGCGCTCTTCCACGGTGTATTTGATGTCAACGGTTCCTGTATTCTGGTTGGGAATAGGGGTAACGTTGAGTTTTTCCTGGTCGAAGTAGTTGAGCGCAAGGATTTCACGCTGGCTGCGGATAATGTCAGACCGGCTGAATTTTGCACCGGGGGAGGTACGCAGTTCGCGTCGTATAACAAAGTCGCTGGTCTTGGTATTGCCTTCGATGATAATTTTCCGGATGGTCGCCTGCGGCCCTTCCGACATACGCATTTCGAGGTCTATCGAATCGCCTTCGACGAGTACTTCTACCGGTACGAGGTTGAAGAAAAGATAACCATCGTCGAGATAGAGAGAACTAAGGTCTGCGCCATTGGGATCGCCAAAAAGTTTGGATTGAATTTTGGAGTTGCTGTACACATCACCTTTTTTGATGCCGAGTGCTGCACTGAGAAACTCCGAGTTGTACTTATAGTTACCCGACCATTCGATATTGCGGTGATAGTACTTAATGCCTTCGTAAACAGTCATTTCCACAATCAGCTTCCCTTCCTTATTAAAGTAGGCTGTATCGGATTCTACCAGCGCGTCGCGGTAGCCAGCATCATTGTAGGCTTTGATGAGCCCGTCATGCGCTTCTTCAAATTGTTTGGGAACGTATTTGGAACGGGCCCAGAAGCGCCACCATGCTTTTTCGTTGACCTTTTTGAGTTTGGTTTTAACTTTTTTATCCGAAAAAGCAGTATTGCCATTGACCTTCAGTTCTTCAATTTTGACACGTGAACCTTTGTCCACTTTTATATTGACCGTAACCCCGTTTTTAAGGATTTTATCAGGTTCGGCCTGTATATCCACATCGATATTGTAAAAGCCTTTTTCGACGTAAAAATTTCGGATTACCCTTTCGGCAGATTTTTCTTTGGATTCGGTAAGGATGGTACCGCGGATGAAATTGATTTTTTCCCGTAGATCGTCTGCCTGAGCTTTGGAAATGCCTTCAAACGAAAACTGTGAAATTCGGGGTCTTTCTTTGACTTCGATCACGAGGAAGATGGTATTTCCGGTGATATTGTCCACGCGGATACGGACATCTGAGAATATATTTTCTTTCCAGAGCCGTTTGATTACGTCTGAAACCTGAAGGCCAGGAACGGTAATCGCCTCACCGATTTTCAGGCCGCTGAGACTAATGATAGCATTTTTGTCACTATACTCTGCGCCTTCGACTTCGAGACCTGCGAGGATGTAGGTCTTGGGGTCGTTGTAGTCAAATTGGGCGTTGACCTTTGAAATAAACAGGAAGGTCAAAAAGGCCAGGAAAAACAGTTTTTTCATCAGTTGGTTTGAATTTGTTCACTAATCTTGCCGAATCTTCTCTCTCTTTTCTGGTAGTCTGCAATCGCTTCGTACAGGTCTTCTCTCCGGAAATCGGGCCAGAGTTTTTCCGTAAAGAAAATCTCCGAATAGGCGATTTCCCAAAGCAGGAAGTTACTGATCCTGTATTCTCCCGAGGTGCGAATCAGCAGTTCAGGGTCGGGCATGGCCGCCGTGCTCAGCGATTGCTGAATAACTTCCTCATTGATTTGGTCGGGACTGATTTCGCCCTTTTGGACAGATTCAGCGATTTTTCTGACTGCGTCGGTGAGGTCCGTCCGGGAGCCATAACTCAGGGCCAGGGTGAGGGTCATTCTCCGGTTGTTTTCGGTGACCTTCATGGATTCTGCGAGCATGTCCCTGCAGCTGGCTGGTAGGCGGTGAATATGCCCGATCGCGTTGAGTCTGACGTCATTGTCGATCAGCGTGGGCGTTTCATCCTGAATGGTTTTTACCAGCAACTGCATCAGCGCCGCGACTTCTGCTTTGGGGCGATTCCAGTTTTCCGTAGAAAATGCAAATAACGTGAGAAACCCGATTCCGAGTTCTGCAGCGGCTTCTGTAGTATCCCTCACCGCTTTAATGGCCGATCTGTGTCCGAATACCCGGGCATTGCCTTTGGTTCTTGCCCACCTGCCGTTACCATCCATAATGATAGCAATATGACGGGGGAGGTTAGACGGATCGATCTGTTCCTTAAAGCTCATGAGAGAATGTATCGGCTTGTGTAGATGAATAACGAGATAATTTTCAGGCAGTTGCCAGAAAACATGCGCTACAAAGCTAATAAATTGCCTCCGGCAGAAAAAGGAATATTTCTTCTCTTCCTCGAATAAGAGGAATCCTGAGGCTGAAAGGTTGCATGAGAAAACCAGTAAAACAAAAAAGAGGTTTACCTGACCTCAGATAAACCTCCTGTTTTTTTGATGTGGTTTCCGCCGAATATCCTAAAAAGATGGGCATTTTACCCAGTCGAGGATATAGTTGACTCTGACAATGGTAAAGATATACCAGTCGGTCTGGGTGCGGTCGCCACGGATACCGTTGACAACGGCTGCGCCATCGGGATATGTTGCCAGATCTATCCTGTCGGAGAGGAGGGCCGCAGTAGGATTTTGCGCACGCAACTCTTCAAGATCGGGATACAATCCGCTTACGTCGTCGAGGTAGTCGGTAAATGTTTTCCTGAAACCTGTTTCCAACTCAACATCAAGGTTTTTGGAAACAGCAAAACGCACACCTGCTCCCAGGGGGATCGCAAACTGGGTAAGGGCGTAAGGCTGTGGGTATCTTCCATCAGGGTTGGGAAGAAACTGCCCTTCGGTTCCCATGGGCTGAAGGTCATACCAGCGGCCATTGAGCTGCGCCTGAGGGTTGTAGGTAAAAATGGCTGCTCCACCAAATACATAGGGAGTATAAGGAGGGCGATAGGCGTAGTTGCGATCTGTGGGTACAAAATCGAAAACAACCTGAAAGCTGGCTTCGGTGATGGGGGTACGGAAGCTCAGGTTTCTCCGGTTGCGCTGGAGATTGTTGGAGGAAGCATCAGTAGCATTGGCATAACCGCGATAAAAACCGAGGCGTGCACTCATAAAGGGGTTGAAACGGTAGGACCCGTCAATACCCAAACCCACCTTTGTAAATTTAAAGGTGAGGTCATCGTCGAGGTCGCCAAGGTAATTGGTTGCGCCGGCTGCTACGCCTACACGAAAATACCCGTACCGAAACTGTGCGGACAGGCTGGTGGCCATAAAGAGCGCCAATGAGGTAAGAAATAACAACTTCAGATCCTTCATGCGAAGTTTTGATTTATCCGGTGAATGGTGATAACAGGTATAACTTTTTTAACGCCGGGCGTCCAAAGTTAATTATATGTACATGGATTTTCCAAAGCAATCGTGGCGATTGGCTTTATTTTGATTGGTATTCCATGAAAAATAATTTACCGGAAACCGAAATGAAAAAAAGTTAAAAAAAACAAAAAACTGAAACTTAATTCTGTAAACAACTTACATAGGCAGTCATTTCATTTCTTCACGCTGAAGGAGGCTTTGGTAACAACCGATAATATCAATAAATGTACCAATCTCCCGTGCACCCTAACGGAATCGCACAATCAATCAACGTCTCAGTGAATTCAATCTGTATATTTGCGCAAGCTTTGTTTTATATTTTTTCTGCTCTGACCATGTCTGTCTATTCTACTGTCTCAAAATATATATTTTCACCGGGGCGTCGGGGAGGCGGACTTTTGCTTTTGCTCCTCGTCTCGCACGCTCTTTTTGCACAGCGCCCCTATATTTCTGCCTCCTTTCCCCGCAATGGCGCCTCCAACATAGAATGCAGCACATTTATTTCTGTATCTGCATGGTTTCCCTCCGAAGGAAAAATCATTGACCCTGCTACGCTCACACCTCAGGCCGTACAACTTTATCCCAAGAACGAACCCGAGTCGCTGATCGCTGCCCGGCTTCAATATAATCCCGAATTTCGCACATTGACTGTTACCCCTCTGGAAGTGCTGGCGCCCCGCACAGCCTATGTTTTTGAGATCAATGGAAGTCTGGTCGATGACCGGGGATTTGGTTTTATGCCGTTTCGCCTTACCTTCTATACGGGTGACTGTCTCACTGAGCCAGAGGTTGCACCTGCCGACTCTGCCGAAGAAATCATCCTGCCTGAAGATTCCATTAGTACCCCCATTACCTGGCTCGACCGGTTTTACGCCTACCGGCGCGGCGATTCGATCGAAGTGCGCTGGCGGATGGTACAGGAGTATATGAACGCCGATTTCACTGTTGACCGCTCTGTCGATAAAAAAGAATTTGATATCATGGAGCGGATTGATTCACAGGGTGATAGCTTTACTCCGCAGTATTATTCCTGGCTGGATACACTTCCCAATGAGGGGCACAATTTTTCACCGACTTACCCTAGTGATATTTATGGCAAGCTCGCTTATACAGATACCATATCAGTTTTTATCCGGAAAGTGGCCTTTAAAGACCGTTCTCCACGAAGGAGAACCACTGATCGTAGATTTTATCATTGATGAAAAAACTACTATGGCTTTTGTCCTGCGATCGCTCAATGAAGAAATCCTTATCGGAAAGCGAGGCCATTCCAGCAGGCAGGCAGGCGCGGGAAGTTCCACTGGGTGAAACACCTCCGGGCAGGTACATCGCGGTGCTTCGCACCCCCGACGATACGCTCATTGCAGAGGTCGTAATAACTCCTTAATTTTGCGCCCGGGCTGGGTGAATAAACCTTTTGAAATGAAAATCAAATCCCTATTCATATTTCTGATTAAGCTGCTACTGCTTTCAGGAATGGTGTATGTGCAGACCACTTACCCTGACCTCAATGAAAAAATGCACCTGCCGATTCATCTGCCGCAGGCAATCCTTTTCTTTTTTATTACCCATCTGGTTTTTGATTTTGTGCGGATCATCCTCACGGCGTTTTATTTCCGGAAGCATCAACTTCCCCGATATACGCGTGACAATTTTACCATAGGTACACGACAACTTGCGCTGATTATTGATATTGTGGCATTTATATTTTCGGGGCTGGTTTTGTTTAATATCGAAATTGTTCAGGCACTTACGGCAATCAGTATTTTCGCAGCGGCTATTGCCATTTTGTCCAAGGACTATATCTCCAATATGATCAATGGACTGATTATGATGTTTGCCAACCAGATTTCGATTAATGACTACGTACAGATCGGTGAAAACAAGGGCAATGTCATGGACATGAACCTGATCAACCTGCATATTCTCAACGATGATGACGATCTGATATTTATCCCCAACAGTATCGTACTCACCACCACAGTCGTCAACTACACCAAACGCGCCATCGACCGGGTGAGTATTGAATTTGAAAATCGCCTTCACTCATCTGAGAAATATCGAACTCGAAAGTTACCTCCGCAGGCAGCCTCAACTACAAATCGCAGATCATGGAGGACAGTTTTCAGCCTGCGCACAAGAGAAATCAGGAAAGATTCGGCCTTCTCCCAAGTTTCAGTTTGTCCTCAACAAAGACAAAGGCAACGTCCTGGCTTTGAAAGAGATTCGACGGCAGGTCAACCGGAAGATTGTGGAGTATCTGGACAACGACAATGAATAGGATTGCCAGGGCCTTTGTGATGAAATAGAATTTATTTACAGTGAAAATTTAAAATTTGTTTTTTAATTTTCACTGTAAATAATCATATTTGAATATGATTGTACGGCGTGTATATCAACAAATTCTTGAAGACCTGAGCTACTTTCCTGCAGTAGGAATTATCGGCCCACGGCAGGTAGGAAAAACTACCCTGGCTCAATGGATTCAAAACAGTCTTCCAAAATCCTGTATATACCTTGACCTTGAAGATGCTGCAACTTTGATGAAACTTCAGGATGCCGGGGCTTATCTGGACAGGTTTAGGGATGATTGTGTGATTATTGACGAAATACAATTAAAGCCCGAATTGTTTGGGCAACTACGATCGCTGATTGACCAGTATCGGGTGCCCCAAAGATTTATCCTGTTGGGTTCTGCTTCCCCTGTGATTATTCGCCAAAGCTCGGAGAGCCTTTCCGGGCGGATTGCATACACGGAGCTTACTCCGTTTGGCCTTTCAGAGATAAGGCCAACTTATACGATGGAAGAACATTGGTTGAGAGGTGGGTTGCCCGATTCTTTACTTGCTCCCTCAGACCGCCTGCAAAAAAGATGGATGACTAATTTTGTGACGACCTTTCTTCAGCGCGATCTTCAGGCTTTGGGGTACGAAATTCCCATAAGTACTATGCACAACCTACTTAGAATGTTGAGCCATGTGAATGCTCACGTGTTAAATATGAGTGATTTGTCCCGATCACTGGGGGTATCTCAGCCCACCATTGCCAAATATCTGGATTTGCTTGAGGGGAGTTTCCTTATACAGCGTACCCAGCCATTTTTTATTAATATCAGCAAACGCCTGGTTAAATCGCCCAAAATCTATATAAGAGATTCCGGAATTTTGCATCATCTGGCGCAGGTATCTTCATACGAAGATCTGCTGGGGCACCCCATTGTAGGTGGATCCTGGGAAAGTTATGTAGTTGAACAGATTCGCCGTACTGCAAGTGCTGACTGGCAGTTTTATTATTACCGTACCCATAAAGGTGCTGAAATAGATCTGGTACTTATAAGCCCCGGGAGAAAAAAAATCGCTATAGAGATAAAATTTTCAACTTCCGTATCTGTATCAAAGGGATTTTATGAAAGCATCAATGATTTCCAACCCGATCTATGTTATGTGATCGTTCCATCCGGAGAAAAATACCCTAAACCCGGAAAAGTCTGGGTTATCAGCCTGGAAGAATTTTTGAAGGAAGAACTTCCCAAAATAATGATATAAGAATGAAAAATCCGAACCAGATAAAAGCTATTCCCAAACAGAACTTATATTCGTACAAATACTTCTACTCCTATGCAAAAACTATTTTCACCTGCCATTCTCATGCTGACAGTTTTGCTCAGTTGTAATCCTGCCCATGAGACCCAACCTGAGAATGAAACCCCCACCTACCGGCACACAGGCAAAATCGAGCGCCTCGATCCTGGGCTCGACCCGCTGATCGCCGCCGATGCCGTCATCGAAATCCTCACCGACAGTTTTGACTGGTGCGAAGGCCCGCTATGGCTTCCCGAACAACAGGCATTGATATTTTCCGATATTCCGCCCAACACGATTTTTATGTGGAAAGAAGGCGAAGGGAAAAGTGTTTTTCTCAAACCCGCAGGCTACACCGGCAATGACCCCCGCTTCGGTGAAAAAGGTTCTAATGGCCTCATGCTCGATCCGCAGGGAAGACTGGTGCTGTGTCAGCACGGCGACCGCCGCATGGCGGTCATGACGGCTCCGCTCGACGATCCCCGCCCCGAATTTGAAACCCTCGCCGACAATTATGAAGGTAAACGCCTCAACAGCCCCAACGATGGCACTTTCCATAGCAGCGGTGCGCTCTATTTTACCGACCCTCCCTACGGGCTGGAAAAAAATGTGGACGATCCCCTAAAAGAAATCCCCTTTCAGGGTGTGTATCGCCGGGCAACTGACGGCACGGTGACACTTCTTACCGACGAACTCAGCCGCCCCAATGGAATCGCCTTTTCTCCCGACGAAAAAATTCTCTACGTCGCCAACTCCGATCCGGCACGCGCAATCTGGATGGCCTACGATGTGCAGGACGACGGCTCTATCGCCAACGGCAGGGTGTTTTTTGACGCTACTTCTATGGTGCCAAATGCCCAGGGACTTCCCGATGGATTGAAGGTGGATGACAGCGGAAATCTGTTTGCCACCGGCCCCGGCGGCGTACTGGTATTTAGTCCTGATGGCAGGCATCTGGGAACGATCATGACGGGCCAGGCCACCTCCAACTGCGCCTTTGGCGACGATGGAAGCAGCCTGTACATGACCGCCGATATGTTTCTCATGCGCATTAAACTGAAAACGAAAGGATAAGCGGTTCAATTATTTAATAACAATCGCCTGCACAGCAGAACTTTCTCCCCGGTCGAGTCGCAGCCAGTAAACACCTGCGGTCAGGCTGCCCGGGAGGCGGATTTCTGCATTTTCTGCACTTGCTCCCGGGGCGGTAAGCTCCAATAAAGGTCTGCCTGCCATATCCAGAAGTGTAAATTGCGGTACTCCGGGCGAAGATTTCATGTGTACATTGACCATTTGTCCCGCACTGACGGGGTTTGGATATACATTGAATTCTGTATTTTCTCCAGCCTTGTCGATAGCGACATTGCTATATTCTTCATCCACTCTGAAGGCGAGATCCCAGTCGAGTTTGGGAATGTCTATAAGCAGTTGATTGTTTGCAGCAAAAGCTGGTGCTCCGAGGATAATATTTCCTGTCAGGCAGTTGTACCATTTGACGTAGTAGGCTCCGTCGCGAAATCCGCTGACTGTTACCTGCGCATTGTAAATGGAAGCAGGTTTTCCATTTGTTTTCACATATTCGTGGTTGTAGTTGTTGCTGCAAATCCAACCCGCTGCCGTAAGGCTGTCGGCTGATACGAGGGCATATACATCCACAGCCGATCCCGCATTGGTGAATGTATAGGATGAAATGGTAATCCAGTCGGTACCGGTATTGTCAACCTTAATTGTATGTGCTCGCGGGCATTGGCCAGTAACTCTGGTTGATCTGGGCAGATTGTTCCGAGGGTTTTGACCCCATCGAGCCAGATGGCAATTTTCCGGGTCAGTACCGCAGTTCCTGCGGTTTTTTTACAACTTTATAAACTGTCCCGCATCTGGATGGTAATCTGGAAAGTAGGCGGAGAGCGAAACTGCGTATTCCACACAGAACCGTACGCTGATACTGCGCCAGTGCCGCATCAGAAGGCGAAAGTGTTCCGCCGGGATTGATCGTAATATTTCCTGTGGCAATTTCACCCCAATTGAGGCTGGGCGTAAGAACCAGGTCGCCCGGTGCACCGGAAATATAGGCTGGTGCGGGGGACATATTGTCGCTGGTGAAGGGAATTTCTTCAGATACAGCGGCTACAGGCTTAAAGTGATAATAGAGGTTTTTGGGATGGATATAGCTATCCCACCACCAGGTCATGGCTGTTCCCAGTCCGCCGCCAAATATTCCTGCCCACAGGGAATTATGAATATGAATACCGTCGGGATACTGATTGCTGATAGTGGGCGTACCGCCAAGGCCAAATTCACCCGAAAGTGTGGGTTTGTCATAGTCTTCCAAATACGAACGGTTTCCGCTTACAACCACCCGCTCGACATGGGGCGAATTGATATAAAAGTGGGTCTGTGTTATGTCCATATCAGGTGATGCCCAGATGACAGGGTCATTTTTGGAATGGGCAAAACTGGTAGTGACGATATGGCCGTAGGGATCAAGCGATTTGATGTAAGCCGCCATTTCATCGTGCCAGTCGGAGACTGCGCCATTGTGCATGTCAAAGTTGTCGGTGAGATCTACTTCGTTAAACAGCTCCCAGGCCATAATGCTTCGGGCATATCCCCAGCGCGCCACTACATAACGAAAGCGGTTTTTGGTATGGGCCTTTGCGGTGGTGTTGGAAAAGAAATCCCAGGTGTTCTGACAAGGGCCGCCGAGGTTGGCATTGTAGGGGTTGTCAGACCAGTTGGGGTTGGTTTGTGCGGAAACCTGTCCGTGGTGTTGCAGGCAGAGCATGACATACACCCCGTTTTCTGCACAATAATCAAAAAGCCAGTCCTGATAGCGGCAGTTGGATTCCTTATACTTTCGCAGACCAAGGAAATTGTCGGTCCCGTTTCGCCATTCAATTCCCAGTCCCCAGTGGGCATGCCAAAGGCGGAAAAAATTGGCGTTGTTGGCGATGAGCCCGCCGAGCCAGTTGGTATAGTCAACAAAGGGATTTGCCAGTTGCCAGGCAATATTTTCACCCACGGGGATATATTGATCGCCGTTGTCATAACTTAGATAGCGGGAAATGCCGGTTCGGACAAATCCCTTGTTTTTTGCGTTAGTGGGCACATCGCATGTAAAAGTCTGAGTGGCAAAAGCGGCTGTTCCGGAATTGTCAGTGACCGAAACTATATACGTCCATGTGCCGGTTTCATCAGGGGAAAATCTCACCTTAAACCCCTCGGTTCCTGCGGGGTTGAGCGTACCGGCCCCGGTGAGAATATAATCTTTCATAAAAAATCCATCCACCACTTTCTGATTACCACTGGGCGAGTTAAAAGTGGCAAATACCCTGATCTGATCATAATCGTAAGGATTGGTATAACTGGCGGTCAGGGCAATAGCAGCTTCAAACTTTTCGTATTGTTCGACAGCTGTAGCCACTGGTGTAACACCGTTGATGACAGGCAGGCCAAATATCGGCATTGGAAGAATAAGGAGAAATAAGATGAAAAGAATGGGTGGAGTAGCGGTTTTTTTCATAGTCGTCAGGGGTTAATGGTCAATGGTTAATGGTTAATGGTCAATTTTTATTAACCATTAACAATTAATACAAGATAAAAGTGGAGGCTGGTTTTTTCATCCGTCTCTGTCATGGTTGATAATAAGCAGAATCAATAATACTTCACTACGATCTCCAACTGACTCTTTCTTCCTCTGTCATCCATGCAGACTATTACCAGTTTGCGGTTTTCTGGCTGGAAAAAGACTTTTTCTCCGGGGGCAGCTTCTGTTACAAACCGGTCGTTGATGTACCAATAGTGTTTTTTGACCGTAGGGGCACTGGTGGCCTGAAGCAATATTTCCTGCCCCGAGCCGCGTTCCAGGAGATATTCAAAATCTTCAGACGGCGACATGATTTTCGGCCCTTCGCCCGAAAATTTCGCTTCACATCCTTCATTGTGGGGCGGGGGCGTGAAAATAGTACGGTTGTTGGATGCAAACCACAACACCAGTTCGGGGTCATACATAGGGAAAACTTCCTTTTTGTACCCCGAATCCGGCAGGCAAACAGGACAGTACTGTACTTTACCATCCGTGCTGATGTACAGTTCCTGATGTAAATCACATTCCTGAAGGGATGAGGTGTTTTCCAAAAAATAATCCATGATAAAATGAGAACAGTATTTTCCGGGTATTTTCCCTGTTTCTGCGCATACTTTCCGCTGTTGTACTGCGGGCGGCTGCTCAAACCATTTTTTCCCGGGGTTATAGTCCACGGTATTGAATATATCCATCAGCAGGGGAACAGCCATATAGGATCCTGAAAGTTCGGGTGCACCGGTTCCGTCAAAATTGCCCATCCACACGCCGATGGTATATCTGGGAGAAAACCCTATAGCCCATGCGTCTCTTTTGCCATAGGAGGTTCCCGTTTTCCAGGCGATTTTGGGCCTTCGCGAATCTTCTACCAAAGTCTGAGGAATATCGGGCCTTTCCAGCCCCGAAAGAATTTCGGCAACCAGCCATGCTGCCCCCGGAGAAAAAAGGCGTATGGACGCCGTGTCCTGCCGGATTTCCTGCTGGTAGATCAGTTTGTACATTTTACCGCCATTGGCAAAGCCCGAATATAACCGGGTAAGCTCTTCGAGCGTCACTCCGCAGCCTCCGAGAACAGTAGAAAGTCCCAGATCCTGTCTTCGTGCCCGTATTGTCTCAAATCCTGCGGTTTCGAGCAGGTCTAGAAAACGATCATTGTCCATATCCCTGACCAGTCGCACCGGGGGTATGTTGAGTGAATTCGTAAGCGCTTCAACTACAGTCACTTCTCCGTGGAACTTCATGTCATAATTTTCAGGAATAAATGACTGGAAGTTGCCGGGGATATCCATCAAACGGGAGGCCGGGGTAATGAGGCCCAGGTCAAAACCCAGTCCGTAGGCTGCGGGTTTCAGTGCCGAACCGGGAGAGCGCACGGCTGCAACACCATTTACCTGCCCCAGGGCATTGTTGTCATAAAAATCGGCTGAACCACAGTATGCGATTACCTGTTTACTATGGTTGTCAACGACAATAACCGCTCCATTGCTGACATTCAGTGTTTTGACACGTTGCACATGGTTGTACAGGAGGCGCTGCACCGTCTGCTGTATGCCGGGGCGAATCGTGCTTCGAATTTCCCGCTTGCCGGGGTATTTGCGTCGGAGTTCGTAGCATATATGGGGCGTTTCAGATGTAAGCGCATTCCGTTCAAAATCAATAGGCTCCAGTTCTGCCGCCAGAAGTGCAGCTTCTGGAAACAGATGTTTGTAGCGAAATCTGGCAATCCATTTATCCCGGGCGAGTTTTGCCTCTTCCGAAAACCGGTCGAGGCGGAGGGAATTGGGGCGGTTTGGGATAACGGTGAGGAGAATTGCCTGCGAGAGGCTGATTTTTTCGGGAGGTCGCTGAAAATAGATGAAAGAAGCTGCTGCTACTCCTTCCACATTTCCTCCATAAGGCAGGTAGCTGAGGTACATTTCGAGGATCTCGGGCTTGGTGTATTTCCATTCATACTGAAGTGCGCGAAACATCTCCCTGATTTTGGTTCCGTAGGTTCGGGGTGCAGGCGAAGCCATTCGCGCCAGTTGCATGGTAATGGTAGAAGCCCCGGAAGCGCGTTTACCCGAAGAGATATTCTCCATCATTGCCCGAAACACCGAAACGGGGTTTACGCCAAAATGATAATAAAACCATTTATCCTCCTTTTCAACGAGGGCTTTGACCAGTTCCGGGCTTACATGATCGAGCGAGGAGTACATTCGCCACTTGTCGTCGGGAGTAAGATAGGCACAAAGGAGCGTACTGTCTGAGGCTAAAACGGTTTGCGAAAAAGATTTTTGGGCGGGAAGTGGAAATAAAAGGAATAGTAAAATCAGGAAAAAGATTCCCAAAAAGAGAATTCCCCCCAGCCTTATAGAGAGTCTCCCCGATCGGGTTTGCAGAAAATTTTGAATCTGCCGGATAACGAAAGTTGATAAATCCCTGAATTTCATTGCGTTTTCGCATAATATCAAGCGCAAAACCGAATAAAGATACAACACAAAAAATTTTCCGGTATTGTATTTGCAATTTCCTTCAAATATGTAAATTTCGGCATCAGTCATCAATTGAAACGAGGATGCCGGAAAATCCTTCCTCACAAACAAAAAAGATGACCCCCTAAGCTTACAGATAAAATGATTCACTGATTTATGGTGAAAAGATTGCTGATTATTATCCTGCTTCCGGTATTGCTGATGAGTGGTCCTGCAAAGCCAACCTATGAGGCTGTGACTGTTGCCGATCCGGAAATTCCTATGCATGTGGACGATGCTTCCTTTCAGTCGCTTCGGAGTCTCGAAGACAATCGGCTGGAGTCCAGGCTTATGCAAAAACTTAGCGAAAATCCTGAGTGGAAGGGCCTGATAGAAAATGACAGGATGGCTGTTGGCCTGGTTGATCTTCGCGACATGGCGCATCCCCGTTTTGCCGCCATCAATGGCAACACGATGATGTACGCTGCCAGCCTTCCCAAAATCGCCATTCTACTTACTGCAATGGATGCTTTGGAGAAAAATGAGCTTGACGAAACTCCGGAAATCAAGCAGGATCTGCGACTGATGATTGCAAAATCAGACAACCATGCATCTACCCGTATGATTGACAGGTTGGGATACCACAAGATTGAGCAAGTACTTACAGATCCCAGGTACGCGCTGTATGACCCCAATTATGGCGGTGGTTTATGGGTAGGGAAAAGATATGCTGCTGAAGGAGAGCGTTATCCTGATCCGATCAAAGGTCTGAGTCATGCGGCTTCAGTTACTCAGGTATGCCGGTTTTATTATATGATGATTTTCGGTAAACTGGTGAGTTTCGAGCGGTCGAGACAAATGCTTTCCATCATGGGAACGCCCGAACTTCATCACAAATTTGTAAATACCCTGGAGGCCATTGCACCTTCTGCGCTCCTGTTTCGCAAGTCGGGCTCCTGGCAAAATTATCACTCCGATTCTATCCTTGTCTGGGACAAAGACCGGAAATATATTCTGGTAGGCCTTACAGAAGCATCAGATGGCGAAACAATTCTCCGGAAATTGGTTTTATCTGTAGAAGAAGTGCTAAATTGACCCTGCTTTATGTAACGCAGGCAGACAATGACGCAGGCCAGAGAGGCGATCAAATATCTACTCAGAAAAACCTTTGATATCAGGGAAGGTGAATTCCGCCGCGCGTTTTTTATGCAGGCGAATATATTTCTGCTGATCAGCACTTTACTCATCGTAAAGCCTTCCATTAATGCGCTGTTTATTTCCGAGTTTGGGGCCGAAAACCTTCCCGGTGCCTTTATCCTTGTAGCTGTTGTAGCAGCCATTATTTCAACTATCTATTCGCGTGTTTTACGAATATATCCTCTGGATAAGATTATTACCGGAACGCTGTATTTTTCCATAGGCACGCTGGTAGTATTTGGCACACTCCTGCGGTTTAATGTTACTGTCGGGTGGGTGTTATATGCATTTTATCTATGGGTATCGATTTATGCAGTTTTGTCGGCATCTCAGTTCTGGATATTCGCCAATCTTGTTTTTAACGCCCGTGAAGCCAAGCGGCTGTTTGGGTTTATTGGTGCAGGCGCGATTGCCGGAGGGATTTTTGGGGGGTACCTGACCAGTATTCTTGCCCCTGTACTGGGCAGCGAAAACCTCCTGTTTGTCTCTGCATTATTATTGATTATTTGTATCCCGATCACGCACGACATGTGTGGCGGCTCGCTTTGTCCTTCCTACCAAGACAGTATTTACCCGTGAGCGGAAAAACCAGGGGATTTCAGATCACCCGTTTCAACTCATTCTCCAATCACGGCATTTGACCTATCTGGCAGGTATTATCGGCGTGAGTGTGATTGTCGCCAAGCTGGTAGATTATCAGTTTAGTGATATTGCTTCCTTCTATATTTCAGATCCGGACGAACTTGCTGCTTTTTTCGGGTTCTGGTTTTCCAACCTGAATGTGATTTCCCTTCTGGTACAACTTTTTCTTACCCGCAGGGTAGTAGGAACTTTTGGCGTCGGTACCTCATTGTTTTTCCTTCCGGGAGGGATCCTTTTGGGTTCGTTGATCCTTTTGTTTATGCCCGCTTTGTGGGCTGCAATCATTATAAAGGTCAGTGACGGGAGTCTGAAGCAGTCAATCAACAAAGCAGCCACCGAACTGCTTGCGCTGCCCATTCCTCAGGAAATTAAAAACCAGGCAAAAACATTTATCGATGTTTTTGTTGACAGTATTGCCACAGGTATAGGGGGGCTGATCCTTATTTTTATGGTAAACGGAATGGAATTACCCTCCCGGTATATCAGCCTGATGACGGTTTTGCTGATTCTCTTTTGGGGGTATCTGGCAATAAAAATCAGGCAGGAGTATATCCGCTCATTTAAACTAAAAATCCGTCAACCAAAACCCGATGCAGGTAAAAAAGAGCTGGATCTATCAAAAGAGTCCGTGATTGGTGGCCTGAAGCGGGTATTGGAAACCGGAGAGGAAGCACAAATATTATTCGTTTTGAAGAAAATAAGGGAAATAAGCGATGAGCGGTTACGGGAAAACGTAATCCCTCTTCTTTCTCATCCTTCTCCCGAAATAAGAGCTGAAGTAATACGAACCCTTTATTACTTTACTGCAAATCCGGATACAGAAGCGATCACGCCTTTCATTCGCGATGAAAACCAGCAGGTAAAGATTGCGGCGTTTGAGTATATGATCAAACACCGGCCGGAAGATATTGAAGAACTTATGCAGGCCTACCTTGCAGATGAAGATGATACAGTCAGAGCAGCAGCTCTGGTCAGCCTTGCCAATGAAACCCGCGACAATGCACTGCTCAGGCAGACTTTTGATCTCGAAGGCAGAGTCCAGGCCCGACTTAATGCCCTTTCCACAGCGAGAAATGAAGAAGAGGCGAGCTTCCGGAAAATTGAAATTCTGAAAGCCATTGGCCAGGGTAATATTGCAGCATATTATGACCGGATTGAACGATTTCTGTTTGATCCCGATAAACGTGTGGTAAATCAGGCAATTAAATCTGCCGCTGATACCAATCAACCCAGATTCCTTCCGCAGATCGTGCCGTTTATCGGGCTTGAACCTTTTGCGCAGGCAGCCAAATCCGCTCTGGTAAGATTTGGTCCGGGCGTAATAGATGTGTTGTCTGGCCTTGCAAAACAGCCGGATACCCATATTGATATTGTGAGAGCTATGCCTGTTGTGGCTGCCAAAATCGGGAATCAGAAATCAGTCAACTTTTTATTTCAACTTATTGATTATGAGGATTTTGTGGTAAGGATGGACTCTCTAAAAGCGTTGAATTTCCTGAAAATGGAATTCCCGCACCTGAATTACCATGAGAAAACCATGCTCCACAAAATCAATGAAGAAGTGCATGTGTTTCAGGATACGCTTTCTGTATTGTATGTTCAGATCGCCCAAACTGAGTACAATTCACCTTCCAGTAGCACGGAGGCAGAAATTGCAGAAGCACGAAAAAGTCTGAAACTATTACTGGAAAGAAGGCTTGATGGTAGCCTGGAGCGGATTTTCAGACTTCTGGGTTTGAAGTACCCTCCTGACGATATGTTAAATATTTTCCATGGGCTACAAAGCAGCCAGAAAGAGTTGCGGGTAAATGCACTTGAGTTTCTTGATAATATGCTCAATGCTACGCTGAAACGACTGTTGATTCCTGTCGTGGAAACGGCATTACTTGACGCGATTTCCGATAAAACCATAGCGAACCTCAACCTCGATGTTCCGGACGAACCGCAGTGCTTTCAGCGGTTGCTGGAGGGTAAGGATACCCGTCTGAAACTGGCGGTTCTTCATCTGATCGGGATGCTCAGAGACGGAAAATATATTTCCATGGTTGAAAAACTTAAGGGTAGTGCCAACCCCAAAATTAAAAGTTTTGCCAGCCAGACGCTGCTAAAACTAGAGGGAAAAAGTTTCTGATTTGCAAAATACTTCTGGTATTGGTAATATTGTTCATGAAAGCACGAAAACACAATAGGACAGAAGTCCCCGGGGGGCAGATGTCCAATCCACACGACCGCTTTTTTAAGCACACATTCAAAGATCCGCAAAAAGTACTGGGTACGCTGGAAGGGATCCTTTCGGAGGGTCTTTATTCCCGTCTTCGCACCGAGCGCCTCCGGGCCGTGGACACGAGTTATGTGGATCCGAAACTGCGGACATATTTTTCGGATTTGGCGTATCAATGTGAGACGCAGGAGGGGACGCCGGTGCACATTGCCTTTTTGTTTGAGCACAAGAGTTATCCGGTGGATTATCCTCACCTACAGTTGTTGCGCTATATGCTTGAGATATGGGATCGCGAGGTACGGGAGCAGGCGCCCTTGAGTGTGGTGGTTCCCATTCTGGTGTATCACGGTCGGGAGGCGTGGGAATACCGGATGTTTGGGGATTATTTTGGGGGAGACCTCAGCGGTCTGGAGGGTTACGTGCCGGGCTTTGGTTTTGAGATGCTCAATCTTCAGGCGTCGAGTTTTGAGGAGATCGGGGCGCGTTTTCGTCAGCCGTCGCTGCGCATTGCGTTTCGGTTGATGAAGGCGATTCGTGATGAGGATATCGGGTCGAAAGTGGAGCGAATTTTTGAGGGGGTAGGCGAATTGCGGGAGGAGGTGTTGGGATATACCTTTTTCCAGACACTTTTCGTATATTTACTTCACGGCGCGAAAACAAAAGATGAAAGTATCATGAGAAGTATGTACAATCTGATTCCGGAGGAATGGAAAGAGGTGGAGATGTTTGAGGATTCGCCGGCGATGGGGCTGATTGAGCGGGGCAGAGCCGAAGCCTGGGCAGAGGCATGGGAGAAAGTATCTCAGGCGGAAGAGAAAGTATCTCAGGCGGAGGAGAAAGTATCTCAGGCGGAAGAGAAAGTATCTCAGGCGGAAGAGAAAGTATCTCAGGCTGAAGAGAAAGTATCTCAGGCTGAAGAGAAAGTATCTCAGGCGGAAGAGAAAGTATCTCAGGCGGAGGAGAAAGTATCTCAGGCGGAGGAGAAAGCCATCGCCGCAAATCAAAGAGCCGAAGCTGAGGCAAGAGCAAAAGCCGAAGCAATAGCCGCCTTACAAAAGCTGGAAACAGAGAAAAAGACATCGATCGCCCGAATGCTCGATGCAGGAATCGAAAGGCCAGCCATTGCCCAATTTCTGGGCCTCAGCCGGCAAAAACTCGCTGCGTATATTAGGCAGATCAGAAGACAAGACGAAGACTGATAATCTATCCCAATGAAAAAAATCACACAGAGACCCTGTGGAAATTAATTTTCTCAGGGTCTCTGCACAACAGGCCGTATGAGCTTATCGATCCGCGATGCCAGCGCATAATGGTCGTTGCTGGAATTTTTTCGCAACACATTGGACATAAGGGTTACCATGTACGTAGTTCCATCCGGATGCTCGATAATTGCAACAGAGTTCATGTAGTTGTTCACATTTCCCATATACTTACCGCACTTGAAGCCCTCTTCCTCCTTGCATTTGTACAAACTACCTGATTTGAAATAAACTGCCGCATCTTTCAGTGCAGATGAAGAGGCATAACGGATTCTGCGATCTGTCATATACATCAAACGTTTGATCTCCAGACTTGTAGAATCATCTACAACTCTGCCTCTTTCAATCGCTACGAGAAATTTCATTAGCCCAAAAGGCGTACCGATGCTGCCTCCCATGGGCGGAACAAAACTTTCCCCTCCATTGGTAAATAATCGCCCCAATCTCCATTCATCTTCCGTTATTCCCAGCTTCCGCAACGGCTCATTTACTACTGCGATTGATAATCTCGCCAGGCTGTCTTTAGGTGTGTTTTTGAAGTACTCATTCGCTTCTGATTCGGTAAGTTCAGGATAATGGGAGCTAAATACACGCATTAACATCGCCTCTCTCCATACCACACTGGCTGCACCGTTGCTGCTTACAGAAAGCATATGATCCAGCCATTCATAAAGAGAAAAAGTATCTGCCTCTACAAGCGTTCTTTTAAAGAACTTTTTGGTGTCTGGATTAAAAAACGGAACGGTATGTTCATTCGGAATGGCCCATTTTCCCGCTCTGACTATTTTTGTGCGCATCAGTGCCTGCCGGGTATGGAAGGAGTCAGGATAAATTTTTGCCAGCTCAGTAAAAAAACCGGTTGCAACCGCAAGTTTGCCTACACTTCCCGGCTGAAAACCTCTGTTTTGCTGCCGCTGAGCATATCTGAGCGGTTTACCCGGAGTAATATCAAGCAGCGAGATGGAATAACTTTCATTGAGGGATGGAAAGAGACTGTTTAGTGCTTTCTGAAGCTGAGGATCAGGCACTGGCAGCGTTTCAAGACTGTCTCCCCTCGAACCGGAAAGATTTAACACAATATCACAAATTGATTTTTGCGCTCCGGGTACAGGATAGGCGTCTTTTATTTCACCCATAATGACCAGTTCGAGGCGCTTGAGCCTTCGGATGCCTGTGGTTTCGTATCCGTCAATCGGATAGCCTGTGGCAAATAAAGATTCAGGCTGAAAATTCAGACAAAATAGTATCAGCCCCAGATAAATGGCAGGTCTAAACATTATAGTGCAATATTGAGTGAAACATTTTTGGTTTCAGGTATGGAAGGGGTAATAGATTGGAGGTACTCAGAGGCAGCAGCGCGTTTGTTTTCTACAAACGGTCGCACCTGAAACAGCCAGAGTTTATTGTTGAGGAATCCGAATTCGACATCAAATGGCCCGTTGGTTTCTATGCCCGGGGTTTTGGGGAGTTGCTCTCGCATCGTGGCAGATAGTGCTCTGATATCTGTAATATTTTTCTGATTAAGAATCGGTGACTCAAACGTGGCAATGTTTTTTTGTGTTCCTCCGGAAGTGGGCAGCCTGTTGTAGCCGGGCTCACGTGCGGGGGAAAGAAGAATGTTTTTTCCGCCAGCGGTAAGGAGGTATGATTCTGCTGCCTGACCGTCAACGGCGCCTCCGGCGCCTCTGCTGAATGCGATGGTAATATCATCGGGATTGTTGGATACGATCCCTTTGGTAATCATTACTCCTGAATAATCCACATCCACGCTGGGAATGATTAAAATTGACGGATAGACATTCTCGGGGTTGAGCAGGTATTTCTGACGCCATTTGTAACTCCGCTCTGTGTAAGGAGAAGCCCATACGTCGCGGATTCCCTGAAGGATTTTCTGTTCCTCCACTGCATTAAAAATGGTGAGATTCAGTCCGGCACCTGTGAAATCTTTCAGGTCTTCCATATTGGTATCACTGCGAAGAAAAACAGGAACTTTGCCCACAGGCTGACCGAATGTGGTGGAAAATCCTTCTTTTAGTTCTGCTATAAACGCGGGCTTCAGTGGCATAACCTTAATCGCCTCACGCAATTTCTCCAGTCCTTCAAGCGTGAAGGTTTCGATTTCTTTGTCATTGCAATCCATTCCCTGCATTTCCTCTGCCTCCCAGAAAAGGTCATATACGTAGTTCCAGTATGTTTTTTCCCCTCCGGGCATGGGTTGTTGCATATGCTCACGGAAAATTCCAAAAGGAATTACCAGGCCTTCGACCACGTTTTCCGGAAATAGCGCTTTCAATTGGCCCAGATTTGCTGCCTTGGGCCCACAAAGCTTCCCTGAATCATGTGCAAGTACATCTCGGAGGTTTAATATATTTGTCCGGGAAAGAACCATCCGCTCAACAGGAACCCTGATTTTCTCCTCACTTCTCTGTTTTACTTCGAATAGTTTTTTCTCCTCTGCTGTCATCTGATCAGCGGGCTTCATAATGACAGTTCCTTTGTTGGAAACCGCATAAAACACTTTTTTCCCTGAGTGTTTTTTCAGTTCGGCAAGGTTCTGATCTGATACAACCGCATTGGGAATGCCCAGGTTTCTGGCCAGCAACTGAACGTGTGACACCATATTCCCTTCACTTACCGTTGCAATTCCTGCAACTGGTTTAAGGTCAGACGGCGGACGTTGAAATATGTAAATTTTGTCCGCAGCAACTTCTGTTTCTCCTGCTGTTTCTCCTACGACCACAAGTTCGCCCAATGCAAAACCGGGGTTTAATCCGCGAACCTGTCCCTGAGCAGAAATTCCCATTACCTGATTGGAGAGCCCTGCCTGGCTGGCAATAAAATCTCCCAGTTTTCCTACTTCCCGGCCAAGGGGAAGCAGTACCGAGGATCGAATCCTGTCATCCTGAAAACCGAGTGCCAGCGGTTCAAACCCTGCATACAGGGAAACTACATCCTGGTAATTTCCTCTGGTCATGCCTGCTCCCCATTCAACGGCCCGGCGTGAAGACTCCAGCACAGAAATAAGTGTGGCAATGTTTGCCTGCGCATTCGCTTTTGTATCTGTAAATCCGTTCTGCAGTTGTTCCCATTCCCATATTTCCAGAAAACCACATCCTGCAGATGCCATACTGAGTGCCTGTATTCTTTCAAGTGACTCTGCTAGCGTACGGGCCTGCCAGGCATTTACTTCGGAGAACATGATATCTTCCAGCAATACTGACATATCGAGCAGGGCAAGGCGTGCGCTGGGATCAGAAATGGCTTCGGTATAATTCCGGATATCCCATATAGTTTTGCCTGTAGCATAAGTTTTCTCCGGCCCTGCGGGTTTTTCTGCGAATGTATTAATAAACTGAATCAGCGAAATTCGTGCCTCAGAGCCTGCCGGAATGGCCGGTAACAGGCGGTTGAGGGTGTATAGGCTTACCGGCTGGTAAGCCTTATTCATGTCGGAGATCAACTGGTCAAACTTTTTAAGTTGTTCCGGAGTGAGTTTACTTCGGTGGCTATCGCGAAAAGCTCTTACTTTGGAAAGGTCGCCGGCTTCCGGCTGGCTGTGTATTTTAACCCTGAGATCCATGAAATCAGGATATTCGTCAGCGATAACTTTGGAAACAGCCCGAATATTTTGCTTCCGGTTGTCGTCTGTGCCATGAGGAATATCTCTTACTGCCTGGCGGATGAGGAAGTATTTTTTGTGAATCAAATCATTATCGCTGAGATATTTTTCGAAGAAATTTATTCCCCAGGCCTCTTCATCTTCTACCTGAATAGCTCCCCGGTAAAACTGTCCTTTGCGAAGTATCCAGCCATTGTCCACCGCACGTAGGTATTTTTCCAACTGGTACTGTTTGAGCCGGGAATAGTTATTTTTCTGATCCAGAAATTCTGTGTAGTCAGTATTGGAAAGGATTTGCCCCAGGAAAATATGGTTTTTCTGCCCCAGGCTGATCACTTCTTCTTTATACCTTGCGCGTTGTACGCCTCCGGGATTATCGGGGCAGGGGTCTTTCGGCATGCGTATTTCACCGTCGTTGCAAAACCAGCGTATGTCGCGGTATGGGCCGCGAATGTCCGATTTGTAGGTTTGGATTAATTTGGTAACCTGCTGATTGTCAACTGGCTGAGCTGGTGCGAGCAGATTTGTCAGCCCGAGAATACAGAAAAGAATAAAAACCCTGTTCATAAATTTCAGCCTTTGTGTTTGTTTAATATAACAACGAAATAACAAAGGTTCTGTTAAAAATTAATTTCCATTTTGTGAAAGCAGTTCGGCAAATATTCCTTTTTCTCTTCCCAGCGCCTCGAAAGTTCCGATAGCAGCAATTTTGCCTTCTTTCAACACCAGAATACGATCCATCTCCCTGAGGGTGGAAAGGCGGTGAGCGATCACAACCACTGTCATTTCCTTAAAAAACTGGTGAAGCGCATCCTGAATCCGGTTTTCCGATTCATTATCAAGATGGGAAGTGGCTTCGTCGAGAAACAGAATGTCGGGCTGGCGGTAAATAGCCCTGGCTATCCCCAGGCGCTGCTTTTCTCCTCCGGATAAACGGATACCCTTCTCTCCGATGTGTGTGGCCAGCCCCTGCGAATGGCGACGGGCAAACTCATCTATCCGGGCGATTTGAATCGCTTCTGCCAGGCGTAACTCGCTTTCTTTGTCCGGTTCTACTCCCAGCGTGATATTGTCGCGAATCGAGAGGTTAAATAATTCCGTTTCCTGCAACACTACTCCGATATGTCTGACATAAGATTCCCGCTGAATTTCTTTCAGCGAAAGATCGTCGAAACCGACAAAACCAGAATAATCCTCATACAGCCCCTGCATAATCTTAAAAAGCGTAGTTTTTCCTTCACCTGAAGCTCCTGCGATTCCTATTTTTTCTCCCCTCCGGATGGTGAGAGAAATATCGTCCAAAACCGTTTTCTGGTTATAGAAAAAATGCAGGTTCTGAAGCCGCAGTGTCTTCCAGCTTTTGGGAAATGGCGTCTTTCCACTCCATTCTACTGATGGTTTTGTATTTAGTATTTCATTTATTCCCGCAAGGTCAACCTGCGCCATCATATACTGGTGGTACATGTCGGAAAACCGGGTCGCTACTGTCTCAATTTTTCCAAAATAAAAAAACACCTGGGCAATCATTCCGACGGCAAAATTGCCTTTGATTACTTCCCATACAGAAAACCCGATGATGGCCAGCCGAAACAGTTGCTGATGTAACCCTAAAGCTGCCAGCCGTGTGCGAAACAGAAAAATCCTGTATCGCAAACCTTCCAGAAGGGTAAGTGAAAATTGTCTGATATTTCCAAACAGTGCATCACCCAGATTCATGGTTTTAAGTGTCACCACGCTGTTGAGAAGTTCAAACTGCTGCCCATAAAACGTGTCCTCCATCGCATTCACCTTTCGCGACTGCTCCTGGGCAGCAAGCGTCATCCGGGCGGAGAGCAGATAATGGGTGATAAAAAATACAATCAGAATGAGGTTGAGCTTCCAACTCAGTGCAAAAAACACGATGGTAATTCCTGCCAGACCTACTACGCTGTCGATGGCATGATCTACGTACATTCGCACCAGGCTATTGAGACTTGTGCCTCCTCTGCTGATGCGTTTGAGTTTTTTCCCGCCGGACTGATCTTCGTGCCAATGAAGGTCCAGGTGTACTACGTGGGAGAGTGTATGGAGTTGAAGGTCAACAGAGGATTTTTCTGCGACATTGTAAATCAGGTATCGGGCAATTTCCTGACCGAGGTAATAAAACAAAGCGGAGATTGCGATTACGCCCAACAGGTACCAGGCTTCTACGGTGGACTGATTTGGTTCAAACCGGGAGGCAAATGAGATAATTTCGCCGGTTGCCCAGGGAATCACCAGCCAGAAGAGACTGGCAACGGTGGCGAGAAGCGTTCCAACAACGAAATTTTTGCGATAACTGCGGATGTAAGTCCAGACATCTCCGATCAGACCTTTACACGGTTGTACAGAAATCATACACATATTTTCATTCGCAATTGGTCAAATCATAACTATTTTTTAAATTAGATTTATTACCTGCTCTAATCCAACACCACTTATGGAAGCGCTTAAAACTATTGCCCTCTGTTTTTGTATGACCGCCCTCGTTGTATTCGCATATGCAGGCCCCGGGGCTGAGAATACAATGGTTGATAATGCTTCAGTTTCTGTCAACCCGGCACATACTGTATCGCAGTACCATCCTGTTACCACCTCATCATTCGCTCCTGCGGTTCAATCCGGGAAATTCAGGGCAAGTGAAACGATGACCTCTGTGCATCCCTCCGGTACCCATAAGCCGGGCATTCTGTTGCTGATTATCACAGTGGCGGCGGTTTTGCTTTTTCCGGTAGCGATTGAAATGGTTGCCTATAACTCTATAGAGAGATCCCTCTCTTCCAGGGGATAAAATCATCCTGCCCCAGCCGCACGGCATGAGGTAGCGTTTCTCCACTGGCTACTTTGATGATATAATTAAGAATCTCCTCCTTTGGATTCAATTGTATCCTCTCCGGATATAATGGTTCCTGCATTTATATCAATGATATCGGGCATGCGGTTGTAAAGCATGGTGTTGGAAGAAACCTTCACTACGGGCGCAATAGGATTTCCTGTGGGAGTGCCTAACCCTGTGGTAAACAGCGTAATATTGGCGCCTGAGCCTGTCAGGGCAGTAGTGGATTCCACGTCATTGCCGGGAGTACAAAGCAGGTTAAGCCCCGGCTTTGTTACCTGCTCCGTATAGTCAAGTACATCAGTTACCGGTGAAGTGCCTCCTTTTTTTGCCGCACCAGCTGATTTAATGGCATCGGTGATCAATCCATCTTTAATATTTCCGGGAGATGGGTTCATATCAAAACCTGAACCTGAAGCGACCGCTGCAGCATTATAGGTGCGCATCAGACGAATAAACTTCTCCGCCGTTTCTACATCCACACAACGATCAGAAAGCTCCTGCTCTACGCCGCACAATTCGGGAAACTCTGAAAGAATTGCAGTCCCGCCCAACGCAACAAGCATATCGGCTGTATGACCGATTGCCGGATTTGCCGAAATCCCCGAAAATCCATCCGAACCACCACATTCCAGCCCCAGCACGAGTTTGCTCAGAGGGGCAGGTGCGCGTCGCATTTCATTGGCTTTTGAAAGCCCGATAAAAGTTTGTTTTACCGATTCACTGATAAGCCCTTCTTCGGAGCGGCTCTTTTGCTGCTCGAAAATATACAGGGGTTTATCAAAAGAAGGAGAGATTCGGGCGATAGCGGCTTCAAGATCTTTTACCTGTGCATTCTGGCAGCCCAGGCTGAGTACGGTTGCGCCTGCGACGTTGGGATGTGTGATGTAACCGGCCAGAAGGGCGACAAGCGCGTGGGAATCCTGCCGTGTACCACCACATCCTCCTTCATGGGTAAGAAACTTTATCCCGTCCACATGCGGAAAAAATCGGTTGGCGCGGGATTGTTCCGGAGAAAGATGAATATTAGCAGCCATAATCTCTTCAGCAGATGCGCCTGCTTTGTGCATGTGCTTGAGGGCGGCAATATCCAGATGGTAATCTTTGTTTGCTCCATACCCCAGTTCGTCAACCAGCAGTTCTTTCAGCACCTGTACATTGCGGTTTTCACAAAAAACCATCGGAATCACCAGCCAGTGATTGGCTGTACCAACTCTGCCGTCGCTTCGGTGATAGCCCATGAAAGTTGTACTTTCCCATCTTTTTACATTGGGTATGTGCCAGTCAGTACGCCGGTCGCCAAGTTTATATTCACTGGAGGAATGTTTGACATTCCGCGTAGAAATCAGGCCACCCGAGGGGATGGGTTCCACCGCCTTGCCCACCAATACGCCGTACATCGTAATCGGATCTCCTGTGGAAAAATCCTTTGCAGCAAATTTATGTTTTACCTGAATTTTTTCCCTGATGGTAAATGATTCTCCCAGGTAGGTGACATTTTCGCCTTCCATCAAATCTGCCAGGGCAACAATCACGTTGTCGGCAGGGTGAACTTTTAGTACGCGGTTACTCATAAACACAAATTTATTGGAAAAAATACATTGAAAAAGATTTATTTTCACTGTATGGATGTACTAAAGGAAGTCGTTTCTGCTGAGAGCCGTATCCGGCCATGGATACTGCGTACACATGTAGAATTTTCGCCCTGGCTAAGCGAAAAAACCGGCGCACAGGTGTGGTTAAAGGCCGAGCACATGCAGACCACCGGTTCGTTTAAGTTGCGGGGTGCTGCCAGTAAAATTCTGGCCCTGTCTCCGGCTGAAAAAGCCCGCGGCGTGATTACCGCTTCTACCGGTAATCATGGTGCTGCGGTAGCCTATATTGCGGCCAAAACAGGTTGTAATGCGACCATTTACCTTCCCGAAAATACTGCTCCTACAAAGGTGGATTTGATCAGGATGTATGGCGCTGAGGTTTCTTTCCGGGGTCAGGATTCTGTGGAAACTGAAAATCATGCGAGAGCCATGGCTGCCGCTACGGATATCCCTTTTATCTCTCCATACAACGATCCGCTGATTGTGGGAGGGCAGGGAACCATTGGCCTGGAACTGGCGCAACAGGTTCCCGATATGGATGCCGTTCTGGTTCCGGTTGGTGGGGGCGGGTTGATCGCGGGTATTGCCGGTTATCTGAAATCAGTATCTCCTTCCATTGAAATTATGGGTTGTCAGCCCCGCAACTCTGCGGTGATGTACGAGTCAGTGAAAGCAGGGAAAATTCTGGACATACCATCTCTGCCCACTTTATCAGATGGCACTGCCGGCGGTCTCGAAGAGGGAAGTATTACTTTTGAACTTTGTCAGCGGTATGTCGATGACTATCAGCTTGTCTCAGAGGAGGAAATCGTTGCCGGTCTGCGATTTTTACTGGAAAAACACTACACCATGGTCGAAGGCGCTGCGGCATTATCTGTAGCGTCGCTTCTTCAAAACCCCGGGCACTATAAAGGAAAAACTGTTGTGCTGATATTGTGCGGGAGAAAAATGGGGCTGGATACTTTGAAAAAAGTTTTGCAACACCATTAATCAACTGTTACTGTCACCAGCTTTGCAACACCAGAAGTATCCTTTGCAGAAAAGAGGATTTTTGTGCCGTCTGGTGACCAGGCAAGTCCGGTTAGTTCGGGTTGTATGACAGAGATATCGGTGACCTGCCGGAAAGACTGATTTGCCAAATCATATATCCATATAGCTGCGTTGCCACTTCGGTCACTAATAAATGCAAGCTTTTGTCTGTCAGCCGAATACGCCGGCTGATAGTCATTCCACATGGAAGGAAAAAGTGCAGTTTCATTTCCCCCTGATTCTGTAATCCTGAAAATGTGATTCAGATATTCGTCCTGACGGCTATAGGTAAGCTCATTTGTTTCAGGTCCCCAGGCAGGTCTTTCCGAAGGTATATTTGTGACCGCTTTACCCGAAAAACCAGCCGGGCCGGCTGACACTACCCGTGTCGGGATATAAACGACGTTGGTGCCTACCGGTGTTTTCCAAATTTCAACATTGGCGTTTGCTGTTCTTTTCGACAAAAAAGCAATCCACTGTCCGTTGGGAGACCAGACCGGAAAATGATCAGAAGAGTCTCCCTGGGAAATATTTCTTACGCTGGCTGAGGTCAGATCCAGAATCTTAATATGTTCTGGCCCCTGTATGATAGCTCCAGAATTTATCTCAGTACCCGAAAAGGCCAGAAATTTGCCGTCGGGAGACCAGTAAGGAGCTTTGCCGGGTGACAATAACGATTCCACTCCGGTGTTGAGGTTGAAGGAATATATACCTACAAAACTGGTTCCGGAAGAGGTCTGAGATGGAAGCGGTGCCTGGTATGCAATCTTTGCGCCGTCGGGCGACCATGCCGGCCATGTGCGCGGCAGATTATCCGAAGGTAATATCGCAATTATTTCAGGCGTTGAGCCTGCCTGGATCATTACTGTCCGGGACTGTGAAGGTGTAAAAGCCCCTGCGATCCCTCTTACGGTAAAGAAATAGTTTTTTCCCGGCTCGGGATGGGCAAAAAGATATGTGTTTTCATCTGCACGCAGTGAGGCAATCACCTGGGGTGCCTGGGTTTCACTGGCAGAATAAAGAACCTCAAAAGCCAGCGGATTTACCTGCTGAATTTCAGGAAGGTCAAACCTCGCCCAATTCCACGAGAGCCTGATTCCCTCGCCTTCCCGTTGTGCCTGAAGAACCGGCGTTGCAACCCCGGAAGCCAGACCATCCAGTGGGTTTTCGCTGCTCCTGCTGCAAGCTGAAAATAATAAAATCCATCCGGCTATAAAGAATATCCCTGTACAGCACTTCATACATCCTTCGGTTTTCATAGAAAACGGTGGGCGGCTTGCATATGCTGCATGGTCGGGGAGAATTTTTATTCAAGCGTTCCCCCGTTGAGAGAAATATTTTCGTCTCCAGGCTGATAGGGAACATAAGTTATGATGAACTGGAGCATTTCATCTGTGGTTCGCATGCTACCGTTTCGCTCGGCAACCGTCTGCGGCGGATCAAACGGGTTATAGGGATTGTCTGCTGTATTGTCAAAGGTAGCTTCTACACAAATGACTGATCCCTGCGGGATTTTGAGCATTTTTTCAAAGGTGTAATAAAACTGCCACCGGAAATCCCACTCCGGAATCCGAATCAGAGGAATGGTGTCTCCCGTGGTAGTAACCGCATAGGCAAGAAACGATTTGCCCAGAAGATGCATATGGGGATTAAGTGTCAGGAGAGAGATATCATGTTGAATAACGGCCCGGGTAGTAAAAGTCATGATCGTATCGGGAGGAATGACCAGCGGCGGCACAATATCCGAAATGCCCAGGGTTCCCAGTTGAATTTCCATCGTAGGGCGTTTGGGAGGTTTTTTTGCAAAGAATACATTAAACCGGGACTTGTCGAAGGTATCGGCTGCTACTGGCCCGTAATGCATATCGTTGAGGAGAATGGCGCCTTTTCTTTTGAGTTTGTAGCCGCCTACATCTTCGGGGTAAATGGGCGGCGTTACTCCCGGTAGATAACTGCATACCAGTGGGGTGAGGGTAGGGTAGGTTTTGTCGTCATTGAGAAGTCCTAGCTGCGGGTAAGCAATTTCAACCGGCACTTTTTCCCTGTCCACAAACCGATCCCCTTCAAATACATTTTTTTTATCTTCAAAATTGTAGCTGATAAGATGTCCGTTCATGTGATGGACAACTTCCGCATTTCCCGGAACAAACTCTATCAGGCGGACAAACGTGTCGCCGGGAATCTCATAGGGAATTTTCATAAAGAGAAACCGATCCAGATTATCTCCTTTGATGGGAAAGGGTTGTTCCATTTCGATCACAAGGTCGGGCTCGCCGAGCTGAGATCCGGTGGGGTAATGAGGAATAGGAGGAAGCAGGCTGGTATCGCCTGCCAGGCGCCCTTGTTCAAACCACTGACTGAGGATGTCAATCTCATATTGGGAAAGGCGTTTTTCGCCCTGGAAATGTCGGTAGTCGGGGTCAGCAGGCCAGGGTGGCATAAACCGGGTGCGGGTGACGTGAGCAATCATTTTGGCCTTTCGGGCTACTTCACGGTAGGTGCGGAGCGGAAAGGGTCCCGGGCTGCCCGGACGGTGACAGGGGGTACAGTTCTGAAATATAATGGGGGCAACATGTTCACTAAAAGTGGCTGTATCAGGTCTTTCGGGTACCTGCGTTTCCGTTGTTGCCGTTGTTTTTTCCTGCGATTCATGGCAACCAGACCACAGGGCCAGGCAATAAATTATCAGGATTACGGAGAGAGAGAGCAACCGCATGGGAATATTATTCAATCAGACATCCTATTGCTTCAGTACGGGAAATAGCAAGGGGTTTTCCGTTCATCAGTGCTGTCAGCGCATCTTTCAGGTAGTGTTGGTTTACAACGGTGCGGTGTTTGCCCAATGCAGCGACCCAGTTGTCAATTTTCCCCTGATAAACCACTTTCCCGCGATGATCGACCACAAAAACCTCCGGAGTTATGGATGCATCCAGATAGCAGGTAAGTGCGAGATCTGGATCAAGAAGCACCTGCAACGGAGGGTGATATTTGTCCATATAGGCAAGTATTTCCATTTTACTGTAGTATTTGCCCGGAAAGATACCTGTAAACTTTATATCCTTCTCAGGGAAGGACAGCCTGAGATCGTTGATGGTTTTTGCATAGTTTTCACATAAGGGGCAGTCAGGAGAAAGGAAAAAATAGACTGTACCCTGGTAAGTGCCAAAAGAAGCCAGAGAAACGGTTGTCCCTTTGATATCGGGCAAAGAAATATCTCTAAGACTGCTTTGCCCGAAAAGACAACCGGAAATAACAATCGTCGTAAATAGTATGCTCAATCTTCGGTGAAAGTTCATATATTGTATGTCCTGCTGGCTTTAAAGTTAGGAAATTTTTGAAGAAAGATTAAAAAGGACATGAGACTACTGGCATTGGTAATGGTTGCCCTGCTATCTGTACAGGTTCATATGGGCCAGGAAGCGGATAGTGGGCGATCACAGGCAAAGCTCCGGCAATTAAACAATTATAAGCAATGGGCCGGAAACAAACACGAGGCTCCCGCTAAGGATTCCATTGTGGTTTATGTACACACTTCTCCCTCCCTGAAAATAAAACCTGACAAGCGGGCCTTATTTATGCCCCGCAGGAGCAGAGAAACGACACCTGCCGGGGAGGTGTACCGGCAAAACCGAGAGGGGCGAAGAGGTCGTATCCGACCATAAAAAAAGGCTGCCCGGTGGGACAGCCTTTCGCAATGGAAATGAGTTCGGAAATCAGAAAGCATACACAGCAGCCAGAAGCACCTGGGCTGCAGATTTGGTTGCTGCGCCATCTGCATCCACAAAAATGGACTGGCTGGCCATATCGTAGCGTACTTCGGGAATCAATGTGAGTGAGCCACCGGAAATGTTGGCGGAAAGAGTGATGGCATTCACACTGGCATCTTCTACTCCGCTCAGGATGCCGGCAGTGGCGTTGGCGCGGAAATGTTCATAACGAAGGCCAAGCGCGACATTATTTTTTACTGCATAATTGAGGTAAGCGGCTCCACCTGCAAAGGTTGCTGCAGTATCGCCTCCGGCAGAGTAGCTGGCAGCATTGAGTCCCAGCATAAGCGCATCAGATACCTGAAAGGTAGTGGTAAGGTCGGCAATGGTACCATTGTCGCCGGAGAGGAAATTGACATAAACATTCCAGTCTTCCACAGGGGCAACAAACAACTGGGCGCCCAGGCTGGTCGGGCCTATTTCGGGATCGGCTGTATAGACGTTCCACGGGTTGAATGCCCCTACCATAATGCCAAATTTGTCGCTGAAATTGTAGTTCAACTTTACCCCGGCATTCTGAAACGGGCCATTGGTAAAGAGATAAGAAGTGGAATAGTTGAAGTTGCCTGTGGGAGAAATCACTTCGTAGCCGACGAAAGTACCCATATAACCACCGGTTACCGAAAACTTATCGGTAAAGGCATAGGATACATACAGGTTTTGAATATTGGGAACATAAGCCGGAATATCCGTAGCGGCTTCTCCTTCGCCTACGGTCGTACGCAGCGGGCCGGGGCCTACGGAGCCTGCGTTTCTTGGGCCAAAGGAAATTTCTCCGGTGAAGGAGGCCTTTCCTGTGGTTTTTTCCAGTTTGAGGTCAATCATACCGATGGAAACAGAGTTTTGCTCGTTGGCAAAACTGGTCGGGATATTGCCGGTTCCTGAAAAATCGTATTTGTAGTAAGTGTCAACAGAGCCGGAAATCTGGAGTTTTTCCTCTTCTTCCTGCGCTAAAAGCACCGAAATTCCCACAAAAAAACATGCAATTAAGGTAAGTCCTGACTTTTTCATTTGAGTTAAAGTTTGTTGAATTTGAATAATTGGTCTATCGCTCAGGGTGTGGGCGTGAGTGTGCGCCATATGAGTGATCGCACATCTCTTGGTGTCTTGCAGAAAAAATGAGGAATTTAAAAAAGCTTTTGATAGTCACTGACCGGAGTTACATACAGCCAGGAGAAAGAAAAAGGGTTGCCGGTGTAAAGCCGGCAACGCCCTTAAGATGAAAAATCTATTCTTCGTAAATGATCGTGTACCCTCTGATGCCGTGCTCGTGGCTGTCCAGACCGGAAGCCTCGTGCTCGGGAGATACGCGTATTCCCCATACTTTTTTGAGCACAAAGAATACAAGGAAAGCAAAAGAAAATGCAGCCAGACCGCTGACGGCAACACCGATAAGCTGATCGATAAACTGCGCCATTCCTGCTTTTGCGCCAAAAATACCTACTACAAGGGTTCCGAAGATACCACAGGTAAGGTGAACCGATACGGCGCCTACGCAGTCATCAAGTTTGAGTTTATCCAGTCCTACAGCAGAAAACACTACCAGTCCGCCAGCGAGCAGGCCGATAAGCAAAGATTCGTAAGGGGTCATCAGGTCTGCCCCTGCGGTGATACCTACCAATCCGGCGAGAATACCATTGAGTGCCATACCGAGATCAAGGCGGTTGAACATAAATCTTGCAGTAATCACTCCTCCAAGTCCGCCAGTCGCTGCGGCCAGACAGGTATTGACCAATACCAGAGAGGTAAGGCCGGGGTCTGCTGAAAGTACACTTCCTCCGTTAAATCCAAACCATCCCAGCCAGAGCATAAATACTCCGATCGTGGCAAGCGGAACGCTTGAGCCAGGAAAGTCGTTGACTTTTCCGTCTCTGTATTTTCCGATACGTGGGCCGAGGAGCATGATGCCTGCGAGTGCGCCCCATCCGCCAATGGAATGTACCAGTGTGGAACCGGCAAAGTCATAAAAGCCAAGATCGTTTAGAAAGCCGCCACCCCATTTCCATGATCCGATGATAGGGTAGGCAAGTCCTACATAAAGAAGGGTGAAGACCAGGTAGCTTGAAATTTTGATCCGTTCTGCAACAGCACCGGAGACAATCGTGGCCGCAGTAGCAGCAAACATACCCTGGAAGAGGAAGTTGGTCCAGTAAGTATAACCCATATTGTACGCCGTTGTAGTACCGCCATCGGGAAGCGTCAGACCAAAGCCTGCAAAGCCAAGAAAGCCATTAAATGCGCCGCCAAGCTCTTTGGGATACATCAATGCAAATCCGAAGAGTGCATAAGTCACCAGCCCGATGGCAGGTGTCAGTGTGTTTTTAAAGAGGATGTTGACCGTATTTTTTGCCTGAGTAAAACCCGATTCTACGGTAGCAAAACCCAGGTGCATAATGAATACCAGCCCGGTGCAGAGCATCATCCAGATGTTGTTGGTAGTCAACATCGTATCAGCTGCCTGAATATTGGCCTGTGCAAGACCTGCGCCAAGCGCTGCCAGAGAGTCCGCAACTGCAGATGGTACGGTCGATAAGGAATCCAGGATCTGTTCGTCCATAGGAAAGCGTGTTTAGTGGTGAAATAAAATTCTGAAATTGTGTAAGTAAAGATTTTAAATTGTTATATAACCAGGATCAAAAATGAAACACGGAGGATTTATTACGGGGTTTTTGCCTAAAATGAGAGTTAAATTGCATTAAGTGTGGGGAGGTAGTGAATAATTCATTCGTTTTTACCCATTTTACTTATAGAATCTCCTGATTATATAGATATTTTTGGATTTTGTTTGCTTTTATAAGCTTATAATATGTTTTTTATACCTGAAAAAGAACTATTTTGAATATTTGATTGCAATTATGGGTAATATTTGAAATATTGTCAAACAAAAAATGAATTTTTTTAAAAAAATGTATGATTTTATTGAAAATTGGGTAAAAATTAAACTATCTGATTGTTTTAATGAAAATTTTTCATAAATCTGCGCCATATTTTACGTGTTTATCACAAATACCTACATTCAACTATTCTAAAAATGGCAAAAGCAAAACTCGAGTACATCTGGCTTGACGGGTCAAAATATACCCAGGGCCTGAGAAGTAAGACAAAGATCGTTTCTAATTTCAGTGGTAAACTGGAAGACTGCCCTATGTGGTCTTTTGATGGATCCTCTACCGAACAGGCCGAAGGCCGCTCATCAGACTGTCTGTTGAAACCGGTGGCTATTTACCCCGATCCCGCGCGTAAAAATGGCTATCTGGTAATGACCGAAGTATTAAACCCCGACAGAACCCCGCATCCAACCAATGGACGTGCTCAGATTGACGATGATGACAACGATTTCTGGTTTGGTTTTGAACAGGAATACTTCCTCTGGGATCCTGTAACCAACAAACCTCCCGGGTTCCCCGATGGCGGATATCCCGCACCTCAGGGCCCTTATTACTGCTCCGTTGGTGTAAAAAATGCCTTTGGTCGTGAAATGGTGGAAGAACACCTCGACCTGTGTCTTGAGGCAGGTATAAATGTGGAAGGGATCAACGCAGAAGTTGCCACCGGGCAGTGGGAGTTTCAGGTATTTGCCAAAGGTGCTGCTGACGCCGGCGACCAGGTATGGGTAGCCCGTTATCTGCTTGAGCGTCTCGGTGAAAAATATGGACTCGGTGTAAACTGGCATCCCAAGCCGATTCTGGGCGACTGGAACGGAAGTGGTATGCACATCAACTTCTCCAACGGCCTGCTCCGCACTGCCGGAAGCAAAGATACCTATGATAAAGTTTGCGAGGCTTTCCGCCCTGTGATTAAAGAACATATTGCTGTTTATGGTGCGCACAACGAACTGCGTCTGACCGGAAGACATGAAACCCAGTCAATCGACAAGTTCAGCTTCGGTGTTTCTGACCGTGGTGCATCCATCCGGATTCCGATCGGAACCGTAGAAAACGGTTACAAAGGCTGGCTGGAAGACAGAAGACCTGCTTCCAACGCAGATCCGTACAAAGCTGCTGCCCGGATTATCAAAACAGTAAAAGGAGTAACTGCATAAGTCAAAGATGTCTTGCAGATCACTTGAGTGTTTTTGTGAGGGAATGGCTCCGGTCATTCCCTCCTTTTTATATAATCTCGCCCTGTGTCATTCGCTCAAATTTCCGGATAATTTCGGCCAGTTTTACCGGCGCTTCCCAGACCAGCATATTGCCGAAAGGCTCTTCCAGGCAGTTGGTCGTAGCAGAAGGTATATGCAGGGCGAGTTGTTCGGATGCCTTGGGGTCAATTTTACGATCCGAATAGCTGGAAACTACGGCAACGGGAATCGAAAGCCCCGACAACCGCTCGTGAATATTTTGCTGCCCGATCTGATCCCAGACACTCTGAATAAGCTGGTGCTGGTCGCGGCGGACGACCTTCATAAAAGCCCTTAACATAGAAGGCGCCGGCTGGTCGCCGAAGGCGATCGCAGAAAAACTCCAGCCGTAGGCTTCCGTTTGAAGCAGGCGGCGGAGTACGCCACTTCCAAACAGGGAAAATGGAAACCGCGTATTTTTTCTTTCGCCCCGGGTCAGCGCGCCAAAACCCGCAAGGGTTACCAGTCCCTTTACACATATGCGGCTTTCTTCTGCGTAATCAAGCAGATATTTCATAGCAAGAAACGCGCCTGCCGAATGCCCGACCAAAATGCAGTCCCGTAGTTTGTAATAATTCAGCACTTCTTTCAGGTCTCTGGCAAGTATTTCCGGGCTGAGCCCGTCTTTGCCCGGTCGCGATTTTCCATGGCCCCGGTGATCAAAGGTAATCACCCGATACCCCCTTGCGGCAAGCTGGCGCCACAGCAGATTCATCGTAACAAGCGACAATCCCAGGTCAGGAATCAGGACAATGGCAGGCCCCGAAGCTTTGTGCAGGGAGCGGATTACGCCACCATCCGCAGTGGGAATCAGTTCTTCAACGCCATCAGGCTCAGTAAGTAGAGCATTTTCTGAATGTGGATCAGGCGTATTTTTGAATATGTAGAGGTTTACCAGTACCCCTACCTGCATCATAAACAGGAAAATGGCGAACGCACACACGATGCAAAGAAGCAAATTCACGAGTATCATGTTTGTAGGCTCAGGAGTCAGACGATCATTTACAACTGCTTTCCGGCATCAGCCGTTTGGCGGTAATCTTGAAGATAAGATTTTTTTTTGCTTTTGTAAACAAAAAACTAATCATCCAACCCATTCTTATAAGCACTTTAAACGAGTGAAATAAGCAAATTAACAACGTACAAGCCCTCTTTATTCCGAAATACTCAAAAAAACTATGACTTTTTGATATTTTTTTAAAAGTTATTGTTTTTTTTATTATTATTGTCATTGAGTTAGACAAGGAGTCAGATAGATACATTTTTTTTACCGGCCGGTTTGTCAGGCAACGCCTGACAAATGGCAGCGTTTTGTACAGGCTTTTTTTTCTTGATTGAAGAAATAAGCCCCGGTGGTGTCGTGCCCGGGAAATATTGGTCTTCTGCCCGAAATATTACCCAGCAAATGAAAGATAGTGACCAACGATCCCTGTATGTTTCAGAGTTAGAACATGATGCCTGCGGCATTGGATTTGTAGCTCACCTCAAAGGAAAAAAGTCGCATGAGATCGTAGAGGATGCCCTCACCATGCTCACCAATATGGAGCATAGAGGCGCTACCGGCAGCGACCCCCGCACCGGAGATGGTGCCGGAATCCTGATTCAGATTCCCCATCGCTTTTTATCCGAAGAATGCAACAAAGCGGGGTTTTCCCTTCCCGATTTTGGCGACTATGGTGTGGGAATGGTCTTTTTCCCATCCGACGAATCCAAACGCGAACAATGCCGCGCTATCCTGAAACAATATGTCGAAAAGCGGGGATTCCGCCTGCTGGGTTTCCGTAAAGTACCTGCCGAAAAACAATGGGTAGGTAAAATCGCCGCTGATGCTGCACCTGAAATCGAACAGATGTTTATTTCCCCCCTGGAAAAAATGTCTCCCGAAGTGTTTGAGCGTCAATTGTTTATTCTTCGTCGTTTTGTCGGGCACGCCATCAACCGCGAGGTGCCGGGTATTAATGATGAATTCTATTTCACTTCGCTTTCCATCAAAACTATTGTTTATAAAGGGCAGTTCCGCACCGACCAACTGAGACCTTACTTTCCCGATCTTCACGATCCGCGTATCGTTTCGGCTCTCGCTCTGGTGCATTCGCGCTTTTCCACCAATACTTTTCCCCGCTGGCGCCTGGCTCAGCCTTTCCGTTATATTGCTCACAATGGTGAAATCAATACCATCCGTGGAAATATCAACTGGATGAAAACCAAGGAGGCTGTCATGACCTCGCCATATTTCAAGCAGGAAGAACTGGAGCAACTATTTCCCATCTGCGACCCTTCTCACTCAGATTCCCGTAATCTTGACAGTATGGTCGAACTTCTCGTCATGAGCGGGCGGTCGCTTCCTCATGCGATGATGATGGTGATTCCCGAGGCATGGCAGGAAAACAAACTAATGGACCCCGACCGCAGAGCCTTCTACGAATATCACTCCACCCTTTCAGAACCCTGGGACGGCCCGGCTTCCATCTGCTTTACCGATGGCAATATTGTCGGTGCCACCCTCGACCGAAACGGACTTCGTCCTTCGCGTTATACCGTTACCCGCGATGACCGGCTCGTCATGTCATCGGAAGCAGGCGCGCTGCCCATTCCCCCTTACAATGTAAGGGAAAAAGGCCGCCTTCAGCCCGGAAGAATTTTTGTCGCAGACCTCACCCAGGGCCGTATTATCAGTGATGAAGAACTAAAGCAGGAAATCTGTAGCCGGAAACCCTATGGCGAATGGCTTAAAAAGTATAAAGTAAGTCTGGAAAGTTTGGCTTCAAAAAAACCGTTGTTTCCCCAACTTTCCGGCGAAAATCTGATTCGTACTCAGAAACTCTTCGGTGTTACGAGTGAAGAGATAAAAGTTATTATTGGAAAATTTGCCGAAACTGCCAATGAGCCGCTGGGGTCTATGGGAACAGACACGCCGCTTGCCGTGTTGTCTTCACATTCGCAGCATATTTCACACTATTTCAAACAGTTGTTTGCCCAGGTGAGCAACCCGCCCATTGACCCGATCAGGGAGCGGCTGGTCATGTCTCTGAGAACCTGGATCGGAGGATCAAAAAATATTCTCCTGGAGTCGGAAGAGGGTTGTAAACATATCACGATCAAACAGCCTGTTCTCACCAATCAGGAACTGGAAAAGATCAGGCAGATAGATCATCCCGACTACCGCACAATTACGCTTGACGCTGTTTTTGGGCCGGGGAAATCGCTGAAAGATGCGCTTGTATCATTATGTGAAAAGGCAGAAGAAAGTGCCCGTGCTGCATATGAGGCCGAAAAAAGGGACCGAAAGTACAATCTCGTGATTATCATTAGTGACAGGAAGGCAGGCAAAGATCATGCGCCTATCCCGGCACTCATGGCAGTAGGTGCAATCCATCACTGGTTGATGGGACGAGGACTAAGATCTTTTGCCGATCTGATAGCAGAGACAGGCGATGCCCGCGAAACCCACCATTTTGCTACACTGATTGGTTACGGGGCCATTGCCATTAACCCTTATCTGGCTTTTGAAAGTATTACGAATCTGCAGCAAACCCATCCCGACTTCCAGTCTTATGCCGAAGAAAAACTTCATATGAATTTTATCAAAGGCATCAACTACGGATTGCTGAAGATATTTTCCAAAATGGGGATTTCGACGCTGGAGTCTTATCACGGAGCACAGATTTTCGAAATTCTGGGTATAGCAAGCGATGTGGTGGATTTCTGTTTCAAAGGCAGTATCTCACGAATCGGCGGACTTTCGTTTGACGAGCTCAGCCGGGAAGTGCTTATGCGTTATGAGCAGGCTTATCCGGAGAATCCCAATCTTAAACTCAGACTTGAAACAGGCGGTTTGTACCAATGGAAAAAAGATGGAGAAGTCCATTTATTTAACCCGGAAACCATACATCTGCTTCAAAAATCATCCAAAAGCAACGATTACACGTTATACAAAAAATACGCTGCCCGTATCAACGAGCAAATGAAAAAGCCGATTACGCTGCGCAGTCTTCTCGATTTTGCAGAAAGTCAGCCCGTACCACTGGAGGAAGTAGAATCTGTGGAGAGCATTCTTAAGCGTTTCGCTACCGGGGCCATGTCTTTTGGCTCTATTTCCCACGAAGCGCATTCTACGCTGGCCATTGCCATGAATCGTATCGGAGGCAAAAGCAATTGTGGCGAAGGGGGCGAAGATGAAGAAAGATATACCCGCCTGCCAAACGGTGACTCGGCACGTTCGGCCATCAAGCAGGTAGCATCGGGCCGGTTTGGCGTAACAAGCTATTATCTCAGTCAGGCAGACGAACTTCAGATTAAAATGGCACAAGGTGCCAAACCCGGTGAAGGGGGGCAGCTTCCCGGACATAAAGTGGATGAATGGATCGGAAGAGTAAGGCACAGTACTCCGGGGGTAGGCCTTATTTCGCCACCTCCCCACCACGACATCTATTCTATTGAAGACCTGGCGCAGTTGATCTTTGACCTGAAAAATGCCAACCGCCACGCCCGCATCAGTGTGAAACTGGTTTCTGAGGCTGGGGTAGGTACGATTGCTGCCGGAGTGTCCAAGGCACATGCCGATCATATCCTGATTTCAGGTCATGACGGCGGCACGGGCGCTTCCCCGCTCAGTTCGATCCGCCATGCAGGTCTTCCCTGGGAGCTGGGGCTGGCAGAAGCGCATCAGACCCTGGTCAAAAACAATCTGAGAAGCCGTGTTACCCTTCAGGTTGACGGGCAGATCAGGACCGGCAGAGATATGGCGATTGCTACGCTGCTGGGAGCAGAAGAATGGGGGATCGCCACGGCAGCTCTGGTCGTGGAGGGGTGCATCATGATGCGCAAATGCCATCTCAACACCTGCCCGGTCGGAGTAGCCACCCAAAACCCCGAACTTCGGGCGATGTTTACCGGAAGTGCAGATGATCTGGTCAACTTTTTCACTTTTCTTGCCCATGATCTTCGCGAGCATATGGCTGCGCTGGGTTTCCGTACGGTCAATGAAATGGTCGGGCAGAGCCAGATGCTAAGAGTACGGGAGGATATCGACCACTGGAAACTCAGGACGATTGACCTTTCTCCGGTACTTTATAAAGCGCCTCATGCCGAGGATGTCGGGCTATACAAGCAGGTAGGGCAGGATCACGGGCTGGAAAAAGTACTGGACTGGCAACTGCTGGCTGCTTCCAAAAATGGAATTTCACACGGCGTACCGGTCTTTCACGCTACAGACGTGCGAAATGTGGATCGGGCGGTCGGATCGATTGTTTCCCACGAAATCTCGAAAGTACATAAAGGCAAAGGCCTGGCCCCGGGTACGCTTCACTACAAATTTACCGGCTCTGCCGGCCAGAGTTTTGCCGCCTTCGGCGCAAGAGGTATTCGCTTCGAACTCGAAGGAGAAGCCAACGACTACGTGGGCAAGGGGCTTTCAGGTGCACAGGTCATCGTATATCCCCATAAATCTACCCCCATTGAGCCGGGCAAAAATATAATCATCGGAAATGTCGCTTTTTATGGTGCCACATCCGGTGAGGCCTTTATCCGTGGGGTAGCGGGGGAGCGGTTCTGTGTGCGAAACTCCGGGGTGAAAGCAGTCGTCGAAGGCGTAGGCGATCACGGTTGCGAATATATGACGGGTGGCGTTGTGGTAGTTTTGGGTAAAACCGGAAGAAACTTTGCAGCCGGTATGAGTGGCGGAATCGCCTATGTTTATGATCCTGAGGGAGAGTTGAAACCCAAATGCAATCAGGAACTTGTCGTATTCGACCCGCTCGAATACGATGATACAGAAACCATCAAAAACCTGGTAAGCAGGCACTATACCTATACCGGAAGCCGGATCGCACTGAAACTTATGACCGACTGGCCGGCAGCCTTTGATCATTTTGTAAAAGTTATTCCTACCGATTACAAGAAAATCCTTCTGGAAAACCAGGTAAAAGTATGGGCCAGAAAGGAAACCGAAAAACTTGTGGGCTAAAAACAGAAAATCATTATGGGAAAACCAACCGGATTTTTGGAATACAACCGCGAACTTCCTGCCAGCCGGGAGGTAAGTGAGCGGATTAAAGATTTTAAGGAACTTTACCTTCCTTTTGGTGAGGAGAAGACCCAAAAACAGGCCGCAAGATGTATGGATTGCGGCGTGCCTTTCTGTCACCAGGGTTGTCCGCTGGGCAATCAGATTCCGGACTTCAACGATGCAGTATATCGCGAAGACTGGGAGGCTGCGATTGAGATTTTACTTTCAACCAACCCATTTCCCGAATTTACGGGTAGAATCTGTCCCGCGCCCTGTGAAGGATCGTGCGTTTTGGGAATCAACCATCCGCCAGTGGCCATTGAGCATATTGAAAAGACCATTGCAGAAAAGGCTTTCGAACTGGGTTATATCCGGCCTCAGGCTCCGGAAGTAAGAACAGGCAAAACAGTGGCAGTAGTCGGTTCCGGTCCTGCCGGTCTGGCAGCCGCAGTTTACCTCAACCGGGCCGGCCATACGGTTACGGTGTATGAGCGTGATTCCCAGCCGGGAGGACTCCTGCGCTTTGGCATTCCTGATTTTAAGCTGGAAAAATGGGTGATCGAACGCCGTATCAGCATTATGGAGGCCGAAGGAATAAAGTTTGTATGTAATGCACATGTCGGTGTGGATGTGCCCACAAGCGAACTGAAAAAATACGACAGTGTGGTGGTTACCGGTGGCTCAACCGTACCCCGGGACCTGACGACAACTCCGGGAAGGACATTGGAAGGCGTTCATTTTGCGATGGATTTTCTTACCCGCCAGAATAAAAAAGTTTCGGGAGAATGGACTCCTGAGATAGGCGATATTTCGGCTGCGGGCAAACATGTGGTTGTCATTGGTGGCGGAGATACGGGTGCAGATTGTGTGGGAACCTCCAATCGGCAGGGGGCTTTGTCGGTAACTCAAATCGAGCTATTGGAAAAACCTCCGGTAGGAAGAGCGTTTTCCAACCCGTGGCCCGAATGGCCGATGATATTGCGGACATCATCTTCCCACGACGAAGGATGTGAGAGACAATGGTCTGTGCTTACCCGTGAATTTGTTGCAGACGAAAAAGGAAAGGTTAAAGCGCTGAAAATATGCGAAATTTCCTGGCGACCATACGGAAACGGATTTGATATTGTACCGAACAGCGAGCAGCTTATCCCCTGTGATCTGGCGTTGCTTGCCATCGGTTTTATGCACCCGGAGGCGGAGGGAATGCTGGCAGATCTCGGTATAGAACTTGACGCGCGGGGAAATGTGGATACCCATGAATTTGCAACTTCGGTGCCCGGGATATTTGCTGCAGGAGACATGCGAAGAGGGCAGTCACTGGTAGTATGGGCAATTGCAGAAGGGAGAGATTGTGCTGCCAAAGTCGATGCGTATCTACGAAAATAATCCCTGTTTCGGCATTGAACAGGTTGATAAAATGAGAAGAAATACAGACATCAGTTTTTGATGTCTGTATTTTATTATTTTTGGGGCAAAATTGTAAGGCACGTTGATATACAAATTCGAAAAATTATCATTAAAATTACCAAAAAAATCATTCTTTTACGCCGAATTTGAATTAGACTGACAATGAAAATCCATGTTTCAAACATTGATCGCTCTACTTCTGAGGATGAATTATTCGAGTTGTTCGAAGAATTTGGGGAAGTGACTTCTGTTAAATTAAATGATGACCCAGATCCAGGTAGAGTAACATTTTCTGCTATCGTAATCATGCCATTAGCTCTGGAAGCGAAAGAAGCTATTTTAGAACTCAATGGAGAGAATATTGACGGTAGAAATATCAGAGTTGTAAAAGCCAATTCAACTCAGCTTCAGGAACGTAATCACAGTATTTATGATGATGACGATGACAGTGAAGATGATGAAGATGGAGGAGGTAAAGGCTGGGAGAAAATCCGCCGTCGCAAGCCACCAGCGTCGGGTGAAGGCTCCGCAGGTGGTGCAAAAGGAAAGAAAAAAAGATAAGTTATAACTGACAAAAGCAGGGGTATCCCATACGCCCTGCTTTTTTAATGAAAGGACAAAACATGCAGAGTTACTTAGATTTTATTAATCAAAGCTACGTTTTCCCCCAGGAAGGGATTAAAGTGCTGGATGATGAGCTTTATTTTCAGGGGGTAAACCTGATGGAACTAATCGAAACGTATAAAACGCCCCTTCGATTTACGTATCTCCCTGTGATTTCTGGCAAGATCCAGAAGGCCAGGAAACTGTTTTTCCAGGCCATGAAAAAGAAAAACTATAAGGGAGACTATAAGTATTGTTACTGTACCAAAAGTTCTCATTTTCAGCATGTTTTGGTGGAGGTATTAAAAAATAATGTGCAACTGGAGACCTCTTCGGCCTTTGACCTGCCCATTATTGCCTCTCTTCACAAAAGCGGAAATCTGGAAAAAGATATTCTCGTCGTCTGTAATGGGTTTAAAGACCTCGAATACAAACAAAACATCGTGGACATGATCCACGACGGGTTTAAGAATATTATTCCGGTTCTTGACAACAAGGAAGAATTTAATTTCTACCAGAGCGAACTCCTCGAACCATGCAGCCTCGGCATTCGGGTAGCTACGGAGGAACCACCCGATTCCAGCTTTTACACCAGCAGGCTGGGTATTCGTGCCGATGAAGTAATCGACTATTACAAGTCCCGGCTCGCCGATGTGCCGCAGTTTAAGGTGAAACTGCTCCACTTCTTTGTCCATACCGGCATTCAGGATTCTCCGTTTTTCTGGAGCGAACTCCGCAAGTTTGTGGAGCTTTATTGCCGCTTCCGCAAGATCAACCCCGAACTCAAATACCTCGACATCGGCGGCGGATTGCCTTTCTACAATTCCCTGGAATTTGAGTACGACTACGAGTATGTCATCGAAGAAATCGTGAATACCATTCAGGAAACCTGTCGTGAACACGAGGTTGAAGAACCCGATATTCTCACCGAGTTTGGAAGTTATACCGTTGCAGAAAGCAGTTGTACCCTCTTTAAGGTGCTGGGCCGGAAAATGCAAAATGACCGTGAAAAGTGGTTTATGATCGATGGAAGTATCATCAGTATGCTTCCCGATGTGTGGGCACTTAACCGGAGTTTTATTCTGCTTCCCATCAACAACTGGGATGCCGAATATGAAAGAGTGTATATCGGGGGCATGACCTGCGACAGCGATGATTATTACAATTACGAAGCCAACGTAAATGCTGTTTTTATGCCCAAAACCCGAAAACAACAGTATATCGGCTTTTTTCATACCGGCGCATATCAGGAAGTTCTCAGCGGGCTGGGGAATCCAATCCACCACTGTCTGATGCCTGACCCCAAACATGTGATTATGAGCATCACGAGGACGGCTCCGGGTCCTTCCGCGTTCTGAGGGAAGAACAAAACAGCAAACAGGTAATGAAAATTCTTGGCTACTAATTTCATTAAAAATGACCAACAAAGGACCGATCAGTCAGTTTATTGAAAGACACTACCTCCATTTTAATTCAGCCGCCCTCGTAGATGCCGCCAAAGCCTACGAAGCGCACCTCGACGCCGGAGGGAAAATGATGATTACCCTCGCCGGGGCTATGAGTACGGCAGAGCTGGGCATTTCTCTGGCAGAAATGATCCGGCAAGATAAGGTCCAGATTATTTCCTGTACCGGTGCGAATCTGGAGGAAGATATCATGAATCTCGTAGCACACAATCATTATAAACGGGTTCCCCATTACCGCGATCTCAGCCCTAAGGAGGAGTGGGAATTGCTCGAAAATGGTTTCAACCGCGTGACCGATACCTGCATTCCCGAAGAAGAAGCTTTCCGCCGGATTCAAAGTCATATTTTCAAACGATGGAAAGAAGCCGATGAGGCAGGTGTGCGCAAACTTCCCCATCAGTTTATGTATGAAATGCTTCTGGGAGGTGACCTGGAGCCTTATTACGAAATAGATCCCAAAAATAGCTGGATGCTGGCTGCCGCAGAGAAAAACCTGCCGATTGTAGTTCCCGGATGGGAAGACTCTACGATGGGCAATATCTTTGCGTCCTATTGCATGAAAGGCGAACTGAACCCCACCACCATGCGCTCCGGGATTGAATATATGACGGAACTGGCGGCCTGGTATCCGAAAAAACCTTCGGAAGGTAATGTAGGATTTTTCCAGATTGGCGGAGGTATTGCCGGTGATTTTCCGATCTGTGTGGTTCCGATGTTGTATCAGGATTTGGAATGGACGGAGACACCTTTCTGGGGGTATTTCTGTCAGATTTCCGATTCTACCACCAGCTATGGATCTTATTCGGGAGCGGTTCCCAATGAGAAAATTACCTGGGGAAAGCTGGGAATCGATACGCCCAAATTTATTGTCGAATCAGATGCAACCATTGTCGCCCCTCTCATCTTTGCATGGGTACTTGGGTGGTAAAAGTTGTTTTTTACAATAAAAGGCTGTAACTTAATTCCATACTACTAAAATGGCCCGGTCGGTTAGTGTCGCATTCCTACGCCGGCCGGACTGAACCTAATGGCGGAGGATCCCACCTCCGCCGCTTTTTTTTTCGAAATTCACAAAATATTTTATTCCCCCTAAATCCAAACCGGTTTGGGTACCGTAGGTATGCTGATTTTAAAAAAACACTAATTCTGTAATCATGCTTGTACCTACAATGCGAAACCATCAAACCCTGATCAAAGGCCTCCTTGTCGGAGCGTCGATTGTGATTCTGGGCATGACGCAGGCACTTCTGATGGCCTCCAGCCACAGAGAAGCCCCCCTGATCGCCAACGACCCCCTGGCTGACAACACCGACCTTTACGCCTTCCGGTCTCCCGACGATCCCAGCACTGTGACCCTGATCGCCTGCTACATCCCTGCCGAGGATGCTTTTGGCGGTCCCAATTATCATTCATTCGGAGAAAATATCCGCTACGAAATTCACATCGACAATGATGTAAACACAACCGGAGACGACATCATTTACCGGGCTACTTTCTCTAAAGTGAATGAAGATCCCACCACGTTCTTTAACATTCGCCTGGGGCAGCAAAATCTCAAAACTACCTACACCCTCGAAAGAAGCACAGATGGCGGACAGACTTTTGTTACCATTGTTTCCAATGGCATGGTGCCTCCGGCCAATATCGGCCCGCGATCGATCGAAAGCCCTGTCGGGCTGGGTGCTTCAGGCTATGATGCGTTGATTTCTGCGGCAATTACAACCGCATCCACAGGCGAAAAAGTGTATTGTGGGCCCTCTGACGATCCGTTTTTCGTAGATCTGGGCGGAATTTTTGACCTCGGCAATTCTCCCCGGCAGGGAACCACCACCATGCGCGACGGACTGGGAGGGCTTAATACCCATGCCATTGTCATTCAGGTTCCGATTGCCACGCTTCAGAAAGACAACAAAACCCCCAACATGGCCGCCAATATTCTGGATGGAGATTTTGTCATCGGGGTATGGGCCTCTGCCAGCCGCATGCAGATGCGTACGCTCAATACCGACGGTACGATCACGGAGTCTGGCCCCTGGGTTCAGGTTTCCCGACTCGGTATGCCCCTGACCAATGAAGCCGTTATCCCCATCGGACAAAAAGACGACTGGAACTCCCGCACGCCATACAATGAAAACCCTGCCCATGCTGCTTATTTTTATAATCCCGAACTCGCCCTTTATATGGATGATGCGCTCTTTGGCGGTGCGGTACCTTCTTTTGCCGCCCTTCGCATTCAGCGCAAATCGCTGGGAGCTTTTGACTTTGGCAACGGAAATGACGGCCTTTTCGGGCTGAAAGGAAATCCTGCCCTGGCCGGAACTGCCCTTGACGATGCAGTGTTTGGGACGCTTTTGCTGCCCGGGCCCGGACAGCCCCGCTCGGTGGATTTATGGCCTGCCTTCCATACCGGTGTTCCTAATGTCATTCCTTACCAACTGGCTACCGGAAAAGGCGGAAATCCGCTTGCTGCGGGTAAACCCTTTGTAAACAATTTCCTTCCCAATGGAGGCGATATGCTCCGGCTCAACATGGCTGTGCCCGTTACTGACAGGAATGATCCGGCCTTCTCTTCTATGGGACTGATCAATGCGGCTGTTCGTGGGCTTACAGACACAGCCTTTGCCAACACCAATATTGAATTTATCCCCAATATGGACGGATTCCCCAACGGAAGGAGGCTGGAAGATGATGTGACCCGCATTGAGCTTCAGGCTGTTGCCGGAGTGGTGCTCGCTGCCGTCGGACTTTGGTACGACGATTATTCTCCCGAAAACCCCGAAGCTTCTCCTGTAACGAATCAGTTGCTGAATGTGCTTCAGTATTCAACCGGTGTGGAAACCAACGATACCCCATTTAAATCCTCATTCCCCTATCTGGCTTCACCCTGGCGCGGAACCGAAGCCGGCCAATAGGTCCAACCCAATCAAATAACATACAGTGTATTTGCCCAGGTGAAAGCATGTGGTGGGATCGCTGTAACCCAATTTTTCTAATCCGAATAAAACAATGAACGCTATCATAAACAAATTTTGTACACTGGTGGCTTGCCTTCTGCTTGGAGCAACATCCTTTGCGTCCAGCCACAGGGAAGCACCGCTGATTGCCAATGACCCGCTTGCGGACAATACAGACCTGTATGCTTTCCGCAGCCCCGATGACCCCAACACGGTCACCATTATCGCCAACTATGTGCCGCTGCAACTTCCTCACGGAGGTCCCAACTATTACCAGTTTGGTGAAAATATCCGGTACGAAATTCATATTGACAATGATCCGACAACTGCTGGTGATGATATTATTTACAGGTTCACTTTTTCGAAATCACTTTCAGATCCCTCCACTTTTTTTAATATCCGGCTTGGGCTGGAGAATCTTCAGACTACCTATACAATGGAAAGAAGTCTGGATGGCGGTGCTACAGTTTTCGACACTCACCTAATGGCTATGGGCACTTCCATAATATCGGCCCCGTTCGGTTCAGTCTCCGGTAGGACTGGGCGGTTTCCCCGATTATGAGTCGCTGTTTAATATGGCAATTGCTACCCTGCTCAAGGTGAAAAGGTATTCGCCCTGTGGATGATCCGTTTTTGTGGATCTGGGAGGAATTTTGACCCGGGCGATGCCCCGCGGCAGTCGGGTTTTCCCGCGGATGGTGTGTTGCATGTAAAAATGTAAGTACCATAGCGGCCCAGGTACCTATTTCCACACTCCAGAAAGATGGGTGATGTGAGTCTGGCAGAAATATTCTGGACGGCGATTATGTAATTGGAGCGGGCTTCGCCAGCCGGCAGCAATGCGCACACTACCGCTGGCAGTCAGTCCTACTCTGGCCCCTGGGTGCAGGTATCCCGTCTGGGCATGCCGCTGACCAATGAGGCGTAGTAATTCCGATCGGAAATAAGGACGAATGGAAGCCCGCACACCCTACAATGAGAACCCGGCTTTTTTTGACCTTTTTATAACCTGGAACTGGGTTTGCAGGACGATTCGCTCTTTGGGGAGAAAAGGCGCTCAGTGCGCTGCGTATTCAGCGCAATGCTTGGCGCGTTTGACTTCGGGAATGGAAATGACGGACTGTTTGGTCTCAGCGTTAGTGCGCAGCAGTACGTGGAACGGCACTTGATGACGCCATCTTCGGTACGCTACTTTTGCCCGGACCGGAAACGCCGCTGGTGGACCTCTGCTGGCTTCATACCGGAGTCCCTAACTTCCCCCTATCAGCTTGCCACAGGAAAAAGCTGGAAACCCACTGGCCGCAGGTAAACCCTTTGTCAACAACTTTTTGCCTTCCTGAGGAGATAGCTGCGTCTCAATATGGCCGTACCGTAACTGACCGCAATGATCCCGCATTCTCAGCTCTGGGACTGGTAAATGCGGCAGTACTTGGCCTTACCGATCCCGCCTACGCTTCCAGTCTTGCCCCCAGTTTATTCCCCAATATGGACGGATTTCCCCAACGGAGAAGGCTGGGAAGACGACAGACCCGGATCGAACTTCAGGCTGTGTCAGGGTTGTGTAGTTTGCGGCAATCGGGTTCTGGTATACGATTTGGACCCCAATGACCCCAATGCTTCTCCCGTTACGCAGGATCTTCTGGATGTACTTACCTATAGCACCGGCGTTGCTGAAGCCAATGATGTTGCTTTCCGGCCAGGATTCCCCTTTGTACAACTCCCGTGGGACGGAACCGAACCTGCAGCGGAAACCAGTTACTTATCAACAGCCCGCCGTACTTCCCGCTACACAGTCTGTCAGTAACTTTACCCTTATCGATGCCAAAATGATGTGGATGTCATGATTGTCAGCGACGGGGATACTCATAGACCTGGCGAATCTGCCAACCAACAAAGTGAACTTCCGGGCAAATGTAAATCCCGGGGTAGTGGGTAGGGGGTATTTCCGCTGAACTGAACCCAGCATTCCGTAAGCGCCGGAAAATAATCCGCCTTATGCCATGGCTGGTTCCAGCAAATCGGGAGTCCGGTAAATTATCAGTATGAAATCTCACCGGGCCAGTATTCGCTGCGTGCCACACCTTACAGCGGTAAAAGTGGAAACGGACTTCCCGGCGTTTCGCGCACCATCAACTTCACGGTTATCAATTCTGCGCTGAACCTGGCAGTTACAGATTTCAATTTTACAACGCAATGAGCGACTCAGCCCATTGGTCCCATCAATGATGGCGATGTGGTAGATCTGGATCAGATTGGTACAACAAACTGAATATCGTGGCAACCACGAATCCGGGAACGGTAGGAAGTGTGGTTTTTGCGCTGAATGGCACTCCCAACTTTAGCACGGATAATACTTTTCCTTATTCGATGCCCGGAGACAATGTGGAAGGGCGGATTTTTCCAACTGATATTTTCGTCCGGAACCTATACCCTGACTGCCACAATTCATACCGGAAAATCGGGAGCCGGGACACCGGGAATGCCTAAAACCATTACATTCTCTGTGGTCAGTTCCAATCTATTTGCCCGTACAGCCAGTCCGGCGGGAGTGGTTACCAGTCTCCTTTATCCCAACCCGGCAAAAGATATGCTGAATATTAATCTGGAAGAAGGCCAGGCGGGTGAAGTAAGCCTGAATATTTTTACCACACTGGGACAAAAATGCTGACAGAAACCTTTATGTGCCCGGCGGCAGGGTTGGGCAGTACCTATGAATATTTCCTGAATCTGGCAGATGCAGCATTTATACCATCCAGATTATCAACGATGGGTTTATTCGTTCGGAAAGATTCTTCATCAAACAACAAAATTAATTTGGGAAAGCGGTTACGTCATTCTATCTGCGGAAGGAGATGGCGTACCGCACCCTTCTCTCCTTTTACCATTCACTTATAAATTTTCACGTCATGAACCGTTTACACAGACCCTCTGCGATACTTACCCTGGCCATTATTCTTGTAATTTCATTTACCACTTCTATCATCAGCAGTTGTATTCGTACAGATGCCAAAGAAACAACTTCCCGCGAAATTCCTTCACTTCTGGAGAGAGATGCCCGCCTGGGCAGCCCGGAGGAAAGAGCAACCGTGCTTACCCAATACACAACCCTTTCGAATGCTATATGGGCCAATGAAAACGATATGAAATCCCGGCTCAGACTTGCCCAGCTTTTTCTTCAGGAGGCCCGGGTGACTGGCGAACACGGATACTATTACCCTGCGGCATTGGATATGCTGAACGATATTCTGGAAACCCATCCCGGTCAGGACGAACAATTTTTTGCCCTCCTGATGAAAGCTTCTGTCCAACTTTCCCTTCACAAGTTTGCCGCAGCAAAGCAAACCGCAGAGCAGGCGGTTGCTATAAATCCGCATAATGCGCTGGTTTACGGCGCATTGGTTGACGCCAATGAGGAACTGGGTAATTATGATGAAGCGGTAAAGATGGCAGACAAAATGGTTTCCATTCGCCCAGATCTTCGTTCTTACTCCCGCATTTCCTACCTGCGCGAGATTCACGGAGAGGTGGAAGGCGCAATAGAGGCGATGAAAATGGCCGTTGCTGCTGGTTACCCTGGTTTTGAAGAGACCACCTGGTGTTTGCTTACCCTCGGCCAATTGTATGAAACTTATGGCGATACCATGCAGGCCCGGATTCAGTATGAAACGGCATTGGTACAGAGAGAAAATTATCCTTTTGCCATCGCTGCCCTTGGGCGTCTGGCCGAAAAAAGGGGAGATTTTGAGGAGGCCGAAAAACTGCTGAAAAAAGCCTGTGATATTATTCCCGAAGTGAGTTTTTATGAAGACCTGGCCATGCTCTACAAGCATACAGGCAGAGAAGAGATGGCACATGCGCTCAGCGGTAAAATATTGACTATGATGGCTGAGGACGAGGAAAGTGGCCATCAGATGAGTCTGGAATATGCAAATGTAGCACTCAACCTTATGGATGAGCCTAAGGTCGCGCTTGAAAAACTGCTGAAAGAATATGCTGTTCGCCCAATGAACATTCAGGTAAATCAGCGTCTGGCTGAAGTTTATACCCGGCTGGGAGATACAGAGAATGCACAAAAGCATTTCAAAATTGCCTCACGCACGGGTTCCCGCGATCCGGAACTGGCAGCAATTCATAAGTAGATCATTTTCAGCGCCTCATGTCCTCTTTGTAAAAAAAATAAGCCATGCGATCCCTTAGCTTTTTATTACTTGTAATTTTCTCTTCCGGTGTATGGGCAGGAAATATCCGGGGTTTTGTCTTCGATGCCGAAACCAATCAGCCACTGGAAGGTGTTCAGATCTTTATGAATGACACGCAAAAAGGAGCTGTTACCAGTAGTCTGGGGAAATTTTTCTTCGAAAACCTTCCCGAAGGCGAAGTGAGTTTTACCGTCCGGTACATTGCTTACGAAACCAAAACGCTGGAAGTCACTGTTCCTGCAACCGGAACCGTGGAAATAAATACACGCCTCACCCCCGGGGAAATACAACTGGGAGAAGTCGTGATTTCAGCCTCTAACAGCCCGGGCCAGACATTGCGCAGCATCCCTGCGCTGGATATACATTTGCGGCCTTTCCGCTCGTCGCAGGATATTCTGCAAATGGTTCCCGGACTTTTTATCGCTCAGCATGCCGGCGGCGGAAAGGCAGAGCAGATTTTCCTGCGGGGATTTGACATCGATCACGGTACTGATATCAGCCTTTCTGTGGACGGTATGCCCGTGAATATGGTTTCGCACGCACATGGACAGGGATATGCTGACCTTCATTTTCTGATCCCGGAAGTGGTGGCGGATATACATTTCCAGAAAGGAGTTTACGATGCATCTGCGGGAAATTTTGCTACTGCCGGTCAGGTAGCATTCCGGACGGAAGATTTTCTGAAAGAAAGTCAGATAAAACTGGAAGCAGGGCAGTTTGGGCTGACCCGAATGATGAGCAAGGTCAAACTGCTCCATGAAGACAACCGACAGATGTATGCCGCAGGAGAATGGATGATGCAGGACGGATATTTTGAAAGCCCTCAAAACTTCAACCGGAGTAATGTTCTTCTCAAATACACCGAAAAAATATCTGACAATCAGTCCCTTACCATTTCGGGCGCGCATTTTAACAGCCGCTGGGATGCAAGTGGGCAGATCCCTTCAAGAGCTGTGGAATCGGGGCTTATTACTCGTTGGGGTGCCATTGACAATACCGAAGGCGGGGAAACTTCCCGTTCCCATCTCAATGTACAGTTTGTGTCAGAAAACCGCGCCGGAACCCATTTTCGTCAGCAACTGTACTGGATCAATTACAATTTCGAACTATACAGCAACTTTACTTTTTTTCTGGAAGATACTGTCAACGGCGACCAGATCAGGCAGCATGAAAATCGCGCGATTCTGGGGTATCAGTCATCCATGGATCGTATTACAAGAATAGGTAAAATGCCTTTCCGGTTTGAAAGTGGAGTAGGGGTGCGTGCAGATCGTATCCGTGACAACGAACTTTCCCATACCCGCAACCGGACAGAAGTGCTGGACAGTCTGGCGTATGGAGATATAGATGAGGTCAACCTGTTTGGATTTGCCAAAGGCAATCTGGAGTTGAAGCCCGGGGTAAATCTGGAACTGGGCCTTCGCTACGACAACTTCCGGTTTGTGTATGCCAACGGTCTTTCTCCCCTGTACAACAGAGCCGGACAATCCAAAGGCATTATCAGCGGAAAAATGAATCTGACCTGGTCACCCGGAGAAAGATGGCAGTTTTACCTCAAATCAGGCACGGGTTTTCACAGCAATGATACCCGGGTCATACTGAATACAGGTGCGCGGGAGATTTCGCCCCGTGCTGTGGGGACTGATCTTGGCTTTTTTGTGAAGCCTGCACCGAGAATGATAATTCAGGCCGCAGTTTGGGTGCTGTATCTTGAACAGGAATTTGTGTATGTGGGAGATGCCGGGATTGTCGAACCTTCGGGAAGAACCCTGCGCTCGGGAGTTGATCTTACACTGAGATATCAGTTGATGCGGGGGCTTTATGCAGATGCAGATATAAATTTCACCCGTCCCCGGGCACTGGATGTCGCTGAAAATGAGGCTTATATACCTTTGGCTCCCACGTTCAGCAGCACAGGAGGGTTTTCCTGGCGCGGAGGAAAGGGAATAAATGCAAGTCTCCGTTACCGGTGGCTGGGCGATCGAAGCGCCAATGAGGATAATAGCCTTACAGCTTCGGGTTATTTCCTGCTGGATGCGCAGGTGAGTTACCGAAAAGGACCATGGGAGCTGAGCGTGAAAGCTGAAAATATCTTAAATGAAGCTTGGAAAGAGGCGCAGTTTGAAACCGAATCCAGGTTGCGCGGCGAGGCCGAGTCTGTCAGCGAAATACATTTCACGCCCGGTAGCCCGAGGTTTATCCGGTCAAGTCTTAGTTTTTTCTTTTGATAGGTTAATGACGCGAAGCGCCGGGGGTTCATCCCGGCGTTTTTTCTGCGGGTTTTTTGCGCATCCACCCCGTCATCCAGCGGAAAATCTTTTTTTCTTTTTCGTAGAAGTAGCTGAATTTGCCGAATATAAAAGCATATATCAGCAGTAGTACCTGATAGATGGGAGTAATAACCATTATATAGGTGAACACATACCAGAAATTGCAACATTCAAGGCCGAGGACAGGCATGAGGTAGCGCGGAATAATGGCTGCGGTAGAACCTGTAACTGCAAATACGATGAGGATAATGGTATAATCCCCGGCTTTTTTCAGCTTTTCTTTATCCATACCTGGTTGTAAGCGAATGCAATATCGCAAATCAGCATCGAATATAAAACCACGAACTGACCAGGATGTTTAAAAATGCAAATTAAAACTTATCCCAGAGGCGCTCCTGAAACAGCGGCTTTTTGGGTTTACCCGCTACTACAGTGCTTTGGGGCGAATGGGTAAATACACTTCCGGGAGCCAGAATCATATTTCCTCTGACATCTAGGTTGGCATACCTGACCTGATAAAAAATAGCATGATTGAGGAAATCATTGCCTGTCTTGCATTCGCCGTAGTTGTCAAACCGACCCTGATTTTCGAGATCTGATATAGTAGCAAACAGGGAGGAATGGGCGTTATAGGTAAATGCGCCCCGGAATGCGCGAAAGGTTTTCAGATAAATCCGCGCAGCAATGCAGTTATATACTTTGCCGTAGTTTTCAATATGGCTGACCAGGATTTCACCCCAATTGTCAATGGTTCCGTTTTCATTTACCACAAAACCATTCTCCCCCGAAATCACGGAAACCCCCATGCCGATTTCGAGTTTTCCGTTAACCTGGATATCAAACCCTACAAAATTTACATCGTCAAGAAGCACTACACGATCGCCTTTGGCGATTTCCGTCCCTGGATATGCAGGGATCCAGTTGGCAGGATTTTCATAGAGATGATCCTCCGTAGCCCGGAAAAAATAGTCAGTACCAATGGCGTAGGTATAAATCAGGCAGGTGAGAAAGATGAGGGTAAGGCTTTTTCTCATAGATAGCTTTGGGGTGTTGGAAAATAACGAATACAAAGAAAATATATTTTCCCCTGAATCATAATGTGTAACTTTGTGATCTATGCGAATAGTTTTTATGGGAACGCCTGAGTTTGCGGTTCCTTCCCTGAACCGACTGGTTCAGGCTGGTTATGAGATTCCATTCGTCGTGACTGTTCCGGACAAGCCCGCCGGAAGAGGGCAACAACTACGGCCTTCTCCTGTGAAAACCTATGCACTCGAAAAGGGAATCCCCGTGCTCCAGCCCGAAAAGCTCCGCGAGCCTGATTTTGTTGCTGCTCTGCAAGCCGCCAGTCCCGATGTGATGGTCGTGGTTGCGTTCCGCATGTTGCCCGAAGTCGTATGGAAAATTCCCCGGCTGGGTACATTTAACCTGCATTCGTCCCTTCTCCCGGAGTACCGGGGCGCGGCTCCCATCAACTGGGCCGTCATCAATGGAGAAAGGACGTCCGGAGTAACCACCTTCCTGATCGATGATAAAATCGATACCGGAAATATCCTTTTGCAACGCAAAACGGATATCCCCGACGAATGGACCGCCGGAGACCTGCACGATCATCTCATGGAAACAGGAAGCGAACTGGTGCTTGAAACTGTAGCCAGACTGGAAAGAGGCGATATACAACCTGTGCCACAGATTCATTCACTTGCCGTTCACCCTGCGCCCAAAATTTTTAAGGAAGATTGTCTTATTCGCTGGGATCAGCCAGCGGAAGCGGTGAGAAACCATATTCGTGGTCTTTCTCCTTATCCTGGTGCCTGGACGACCATTCAGGACAAACAGCTCAAAATATTTTACGTTACCCTTACCGGTGAGCCCTCAGATGTACAGGCGGGAGAATATATTTCCGATGGAAAGACCCTGCGATTTGCCTGCCGAGATCAGTGGCTGCTGATAGATGACCTCCAGATGGAAGGGAAAAAAAGAATGAAAACCGAAGATTTTCTCCGGGGATTTAAAATGTGATTGTTAGCCATGACCAGTTTCCAAAGCGCCCATTATCCCAAATCCCGCAACGGATTGCTCGTTTTACAGGAATACGCCATGCAGTATTACGGCGCCATTAATGTGTTGCTGATGCTGGCAGTCATGGTCAGGGTATATGCAGGGCACGGATATTCTGTACTCTGGCTGGCGATTGTCGGGGAAGTAGTGGCCCTGGTGCTGGGAAATTTGCTTGCCTACGGCAAACTTCGCCGCACGATTGCAGAGATCTTTTTTGTGAATGACCATTTTTCGATGATTTCTGTATATGAAATCCTTTTTAAGGGCGAAAATAATGCATTCCCCCTGATATATGCCAACCCCGATATGCTGAATGAGGATACGGTTTCGGTTCATTTCAACGACCAGATTATCACCCTGCATCGCAAGGACTGGGAAGAATTTGACCTGGTCAGGGATTATCTGTTTTCAAGGCAGTTTTAAGGGATACAAGCCTAAGGAAAGTCATATTTCTTCCCCTTTTTAGAATTATTTCGTATATTCAGATATGAGTGAATTGCAAAAACAAATACTAACTCTTTCTCCCGATCAAAAACTGGAGCTTATTGCTTTTATAGCTGCGGCGCTAAAAGAAGATCAGCTATTTCAATCAGCCGTTGACCGAAAAAAAACCATTCGAAATGGGACTTCGAAGGTATTGACATTGGATGAGTTAAAAGTTCGGCTTTATGGGGAGAATATATGATCTTGTCATTTCTGAGGAAGCTTCTGAAGAAATAGAAGCGATCAGAGACTTTAATGAGCGACGAAAAAAAGGTTTGGGATCTGAATATTTGGTAGATATTCTTGACTGTCTTGAACGAATTCAGCAGAATCTGAGCATTTTCAATATTACCGCCAGGCTAAAGATGGTATCAGAAGGGGATTAAGTAAAAGATTTTCTGTAATCGTCCTTTATGATATAAATTATAACTCTGATAGAGTAGAAGTACTAACCATAGCAGAATCACAACAGGATTGGTTTAAATAGTATTTAGGGAACCTACTCTTTCTGTTTCCAACTAACCGCATTTTCCAGCATTTTCACAAATGATTCCTTTTCCCCTTCCGGCATTGACTTCACCATATCTCCATCAAACCGGTGATTTTTCCTCCCAAAAAGGTGATTTCTCCGCCTTCAGAGAAGAGATTCATGCGTGTGAAGGGTTCGCTGGGAAAAAATATATCGGTCATGACCACAAGGCCATCCTGAGCAAATAACTCCACAGAAGCCACATCGACCAGAAGGTGCATGGAAACGGTGTTGCTTCCCCCGATATTGGGTGCGTAGTGGATTTCAGCAAATTCTTCTGAAAAATCCGTGTTACCCGATTGTCTGCGGTCGATAAAAAAGCGGTCTCCTTCTTTTTCGTAGCCGATCCGCACTTTTTCTCCTTTGTCATTGGTGAGTTCGAGCCCAAAGGCGGTAGCTGTACTTCCTGCCAGATCAAAAGATAATTCAAGTTCTGCCAGGCTGCCGGAGTCTTTGGTCAGCGGAAACAGGTTGCTGATCTGTGTTGTCGCTACTGTCTTTTCCTCACCACGTATCAGTTCCAGTTCGGCAACAGGTGCCGTTTTTATTCTGACTCCCGCAGGCGTTTGGGTGAGTTCTAGTGTCCGGGGAATCGTCATGGCGCTCCGCCACGGGTCGGTAGGAACACGTGTACCGTAAAGCCAGTTGCTCATCCAGCCGATAAACAACCGCCGCCCGTCACTGGAGGGGATGTCTGACCAGGTAACCCCGGCGTAGTTGTCTGTACCGTAATCCAGCCACAGGGAAACGTCTTCGCCATTGTCGCTGGTGAAGGTTTTTCCGTCAAAATCTCCCACAAAATACTGTGTAGCAGAACCTTTGTTGGGGCCGCCGGGGTTGATGCTGAGCAGCATAACCCATTTTTTATTTCCGGCATTGCCATCTACTGCCAGCTCGAAGAGGTCCGGGCATTCCCATACACCGCCATGGCTACCATAGGTTTCGCCAAATTCACTTTCTGCGGTCCATTCTATCAGATTGGGGGAGTTGTAAATGACTACCCTGTCTCCCCTTGCAAAAATCATGACCCAGTGCTGGTCTTTTTCATACCAGAAAACTTTGGGGTCTCTGAAGTCTTTAAGGCCGGGATTGGGCACGACCGGATTTCCTTCATATTTGGTCCAGGTACGGCCTTTGTCGAGGCTATAGGCGATGGCCTGGGACTGGTAGTTGTTTTTCCCCGCTTTTTTCGCCCTCTGCATTGTGATAGGTGAAAATCGCAACTAGCGCACCTGGCCTTCTGGGCAAGCCCGCTGGTATTGTGATGATCCATCACTACCGCGCTGCCCGAAAAAATGTAACCCATACTGTCAGGGTAAATAGCGATAGGCAGATTTTCCCAATGGATAAGGTCGGTGCTCACTGCGTGCCCCCAGTGCATAGGGCCCCAGACTACATCGTCGGGATAATACTGATAGAAAAGATGATATTCGCCTTCATAAAAAAACATGCCATTAGGATCGTTCATCCAGTTGGCAGGGGGAGAAAAGTGAAAGTGGGGACGGTGTTCTTCCTGATATTGCCCTTCCGTAATCGTTTGCGGCTTGCTTTTTCTCATTGTTGCGGTGTCATTGTTGCAACTGAGGAAAGGCAGAAGGGATAAAATTATAAAAATCCGTGTAATGGGCGATATCTGGTTCATAATATTTTAATTTCTTTTGCAAATTTTTATCTGTCTGGTTTCTTCGGGAGTAATCAGCGTACAGATATAGAAAGAAGGTAATAATGTTTCTGTGGGTATGGGCACTTCGTGTAGGCCTGCTTGTACACCGGCTCCGTTGAAGAAGTAAACCCTGCGGCCTGCCAGATCGGTGATTTGCAGGGTGAAGGTGGTGGGTGTTGTGAGCGAAAAATAAACGCTCATCTGGTCGTAAAAGGGGTTGGGAACGGCCATCAGACGTTTTCCTTCGACCAGATCTGATCCAATGGTATTTCCCTGTCGCAGGATATGGGTTCTGTTGGCAGAAAGGTTTTTATAGGTTTGTGCTGACCCGCCGGGCCAAAATACGATTACAGAGTCCACAAATTCTGATTCTCCCAGCCCAAAGTGCGCTATCAGGCTGTTTTGACTTACATAACCCGAACCGGAGTGAATTTCATCGACCCGGCGGTTGCCTGCGGCAAACACTTCTACCCGGGCACCAACCGCAGTCCGGTTGGAAGTTGTACCTTCGAGGGAAAATTTTACCCAGTGGTTTGTCGGGTTGTTTTCGTTGTGGAAAAGCTGATTTCCCGTTGCACCAAATCCATTGGTGATGAAAATATCGGTAAGCCCGTCGCGGTCGTAATCCAGCGGCACAGCGCCATAGCTGTTGGCCGCACTGGCGAGCACGGTTTCTTTGCCGATGCTTAGGAAGGTGAGGTCGCCCTGATTGCGGTAGAGTACGTTGGGGTAGGGGGTATTGGCGACATAAATATCCTGCCAGCCGTCGTTGTCGGTGTCAAAGAAAAATGTTCCCCATCCCATGCCATAATCGCCTGTGCCTGCATCCCGGGTGATATTGGCGAAGGTTCCATCGCCATTGTTGAGAAACAGTACGTTGTTGTAGAGATTGGTGATGTAAAGATCCATCCATCCATCGTTGTTTACATCACCGGCGTCAACCCCCATGCCGAATCCTTCGTAGTCGGTTTCTGATTCGCCCGAAACATCGGTAAAGGTGAGATCGCCATTGTTACGGTAGAGAATATTGCCCTGATAATTGTCGTGGACGAGGTAAAGATCCTGGTCCCGATCCTGATCGTAATCAAAAAATATTCCGCCCATCGCCACCAGTGTATCGGTTGCTCCGGAGGCGTAGGTGATATCTTCGAGGGTAAGGTCTCCCCGGTTACGGTAGAGGGTATTCTGGGCATTCATACGGGTTACGTATATGTCGAGAAAACTGTCATTGTCCACATCTGCGAGGAGAACCGCCATGGCATTTCCCCTGATAGAGGAGATGGTGCGGGCCAGAATAGAAACATCCTGAAATGTGCCATCCTGCCGGTTGATGAGCATCCGGTCGCGAATACCTGCGCGGCTTCCGATGAAGAGGTCGGGCCAGCCGTCGTTGTTGAAATCACCGGAGGCAGCGACGCGGCTTTCTGAGAAAAAGTTTAATCCGGATTGGGTAGCGATATTGACAAAAGTGCCGTCGCCGTTGTTGTGATAAAGAATATTTTCGTCCTGGGTGCGGGCAACAAAAATATCTTCCCACCCATCCTGATCAAAGTCTGCGATGGCAACTCCGTAATTGGAGCCGGTTTTGTCTATTCCCGCGGAAACAGATACTTCTGAAAACTGATTCTGCCCCATTACCACAGCGGCGGGAAAAAGGAAAAACAGCAGCAGTTTTTTCATCCCAGTCAGCGATTATCCGAAAGTTGAGCTCCGAGGTCTTCGAGGGAGACTCCTTTGGTTTCTGGCATCATTTTCCAGACAAAAATCAATTGCAATACCATCATAAAAGCAAAAATACCAAATACCGAAGCTTCCCCGATTTGGGAGAAAAGCACGGGTATCATCGAAGGAATAGCCGCAGCGAGCACCCAGTGAACAGAACTTCCGAATGCCTGTCCGCTGGCCCTGAGGTGGTTGGGGAATATTTCGGAAATAAATACCCAGATGACGGTTCCCTGCCCGATGGCATGTGCTGCGATAAAAAGAAATAAAAACCCGGGTACAGCCATTCCTTTCCACTCCAGAGAAAAGGCTACGGCGACCAGCGACAGGGAAATGATATAGCCAAATGAACATATATACATCAACTGGCGCCGGCCCAAACGGTCTATAAGGCTGAGACCCAGAAGGGTAAAAACCATATTTACCAGTCCGATGCCTGCACTGCTCAGAAAAGCGGTACTCGATTCCAGTCCTGCTGCCTGGAAGATGCGTGGTGCATAGTAGAGGAATGCATTGATTCCTGAAAACTGATTAAAAAAGGCAATCAGGAAAGCCAGCATCAGGGGGAATCTGTATTTTTTGATGAAGATATTTTCACTCTGGTCTGCTGCATGGTGATCGGCAAGAATTTGTTTGATTTCATGATCAACATCCGCATCCGGATTCACTTGCTTTAAAATAGAAATGGCGCGGGCGCTGTCCTCCCTGTTTACCAGCAGCCAGCGTGGGCTTTCGGGTACGGTAAATACCATGAGGGTGTAAGCCAGCGCGGGAAAGGCTTCGACGCCCACCATCCAACGCCAGGCGTTTTCGCCAATGTCTCTGAGCAGATAATTGGAAATAAAGGCGATGAGGATACCAAATACAATATTAAACTGGTATAGGGCAACGAGTTTGCCTCTGTTTTTGGCAGGCGCAATTTCGGATATGTACGCCGGCCCGGCAACGGTAGAAGCGCCGACCCCAAGACCACCGATTAAACGAAAGAAGGAAAATGTCCACGGGTCTCCGGCCAGGGCGGAGCCAACCGCTGAAACAAAATACAAGACGCCAATTCCTATCAGCGTATTTTTTCTGCCAAACCTGTCTGTGGGTATTCCTCCGAATATGGCTCCGATAACTGTACCCCACAGGGCCGAAGACATCACAACAAAGCCGTGAAAAAGCTCTCCTCTGGGCCACAATTCCTGTAAGGACAGATCGGCACCGGAGATCACCACAGTATCAAATCCGAATAAAAAGCCCGCAAGGGCTACAGTGATCGACCAGAAAATCACCTTATTTCGATTCATAATCGTCAGTTGGTAGGTTTGTAGTAGTTGGCGCGGAATTTACACAAGAATCGCCATGAAGCAAAAAATTGATTTCGAAGCTCAATCCATCCGGCTTTTCAGGTTGTTGCTTAGTCTGTCCACCAGTCTTTTTACTTTTTCAGGATCGACTTCTCCGGTCCAATACCCCCCACGTTTAAAGTAAGACCCTACAATCAGCCCGTCGCAAATGGATGCGTAATCGTCCAGGTTATCGAGGGTAACACCCGAACCTGTCCATACAGGAATGTTTACAGCGGCCTTTACCGCCTGAATTTCCTGGAAATCTGCACGTTCTCCTGTGGCGATGCCGGTAATGATGACGCCGTCGCTGAGAAAAAATTGGGCGGCTTTGGCGGTCTCGGCAAGAGAAACATCCGCGGTGAGGGTGTGGGCACTGTGTTTTTTCTTTATATCGGTGAGGATGGCGATATGCTCTGCTCCGATATGCCTGCGATACCGGAGGAGTTCACCTGCGTCAGAATTCATAAGTCCTTCATCAGCGATGTGGGAGAATACAAAACCTTCGGCTCTGACAAAGTCAAGCCCGGCGGCGAGGGCGACGGCAAGTGCGGCTTTGTTGGCCCCGGCGAGAATCTGTATGCCACAGGGCAGGCCCGATACTTTTTTTACCTCCCTGCCAATGGCCGTCATCATGGCGGTGATTTCTGGACCGGCGTGTCGGTTGAGGTAGGGCACATCGTGCATATTTTCAATGGCGAGGGCATCGACGCCGGCGTGCCGGTAGATTTCAGCTTCTGAGGCAGCGCGATCTATGATCTGCTGCGGCGAAAACCGGTGTTGTGGCGTGCCCGGAAGGGCATCGACATGGATCATCGCAACTAGTGGGCAAGGGGAAGAAAATGGTTTCATAGAAGTAAAAATACAATAAAAAAGAGACCCGGCTATTACACCGGGTCCCCATTAAGGCAAATACGATACTTCTTGATACTTTTTGTTTTCTTTTAAAGAATTGGGGGCCGGGCCCTTGCGTGTTTCCGACCCCCTTGATTCCCCCATTTAATCCGTTACCACTACGAGATACTTTGAAGCTTTCCAGAATTTTTCCGGATTGGTAATCTCGAGGCTGGTGATTTTTTTGTTTTCCTGGTTGAAGACATAAGAGTCTGAGGGATGACTGGTCAGAAGCTCTGCTTTTTTGGAGTCAAAAGGAATGCTGCTGACTTTGGTAATATCGATGGCAGTAAAGGCTCGATTCGTTGAGGGAGGTGGACAGGTGTGTTTTGTTGTCAAGTACTTTTCTGTCTTTCAGCTCTTTGGTCGAACTCGGTGATATAATATGCTGTGTTCAGTCGGGTTGTTTGTTCGTTGAGTTTTTGGGGTCTGCGTTTCCAGTTTCTGATCCTGATCTGCGAGGAGTGATTCCTGCTCCTGATTTTGCTGGGAAAGGTTGGTCTGGGCCTCTTCAAGGGTAGCTACTCTCCGGTTCAGGGTTTCGATAGAGAAATCGAGATCTGCGAGATTGGTTTTCAGCGTAGCCACTTCTTCATCTTTGGTCGCGAGCTGTTTTTTCAGCCGGTTTACCACCTGACGAAACTCGCTGACTTTTCCTTCAGAAGCTTCAAGCTTGGCAGTGAGGTCATTTACAATCGCCTCATTTTGTGCCAGAAGTTCGTTGATGGTCTGAATGTCTTCCAGAATCTGATCTTTGGATTCTTTGCGCATCTCGGGGTTTTCGTTGGCCATATTTACCAGAGACTCGCGCTCTTTGATGAGGTCAAGGTTGTGCTGGAATGTCTCAAACGAAGACACAAAGTCATTCAGTAGAGAGTCCTTTTGCATCGTTTGTTCAGACAGTTTGGCATTTTGTTCTTCCAGTTCTTTTATTTTGGATTTGTTGCAACTGAAGAGAACCGAAGCAAGCAGAACGATAATGAGGAGATATGATTTTGAGAATTTCATAAGTCGCTTTGTTATAAGATTTTGTGTGCTTGTTTGATGAATGGTAAATATCAAAGCATATTCCATTTTGGCACAGGGTGTTATTGTGCTGATTATCAGTTGTTTAATATTTTTTACCTGTGCCGTTTTTTCTCAAAATGAGAAACTGCCTGTTAAATTGGGAATGGCTTTTCGCCTGAGGTAAAATATGACCGTGTAATGAGACAGGCCGGCGAAGGTGATTCATCGCACGCGGCTCACCCATTTGTGTATGGCATAGGTTCCTGCCATCATCAGCGCAAAAATACCCGCCAACCCCGGGTTATATACACAAACGGCAACCAGCGCGACAGATGCAATGACCAGCGCTGTAACCGGAAACAAAGGGTACATTGGTACGCTGAAAGGTCGTTCCAACTCCGGCTCCTTTTTCCTGAGTACGATCAGGGCAACCATAGACAGTATATAGAGGCATAATGCGCCCATACAGGCAATGGTTATAATCTCGGCGGTTTTTCCCGGTCAGCAGGGCAATAATGCCAATACACATATTAAAAATCAGGGCATTTACGGGTGTCTGACGCTCCGGGAAGTATTTTGCCAAGTGGAGCCGGGGCATAACCCATCTTTCCAAATTCATAGGTTGACCGCCCCGCAGCAAGAATAATACCGTGGAAAGATGCCACCAATCCAAAAAGCCCGATAAAGGCTACGAGTCGGGTCAGAAGACTGTTTTCGCCCATTATCTTTGCCATCGCCAGTGGAAGGGGTGAGTCTATCGGATCACTGCTTCCTGGCTGATAGACAACCGTTTCCCATCCGCCTGCGCCTACAGAAGCTACAAAGGTGAGAATACAAAGCCCCACCAGCGTAGCGATGGCCGAACCGAAGCCGATCAGCACATTGCGCTGGGGGTTGATGGTCTCTTCGGCGACATTGGCTACCCCTTCAATGGCAAGGTAAAACCATATCGCAAACGGAAGGGCTGCAAATATGCCACCTGCTCCGTGTGGAAACGCATTGTGAACAAGGTTTTCACCTGAAAAGTGGGGCAGGGTGCTTCCTGCGAAAATGAAAAGCCCGAGTACAGCAATGATGGTTACAAACAGTTCGAACCACGCTGCGGCAGCTACGCCGTATATATTAATAGCCGTAAACAGAAAATATGCACAGATGGCAACTCCCAGCACAGGCAGCCAGGGCAGCAACAAATTCAGGTAAGCGCCAATGGCAAACGCAATGGCCGGGGGAGCAAAAATAAATTCGATATTTTGCGCCATACCCGCAAAATATCCCCATTCCGGCCCCAGTGCCCTTGTCGCATAGTCAAATGCGCCACCGGCTTTGGGAATACTGCATGCCAGCTCGGTATAACTAAAGGTGAATGTCAGGTACATGATGGTCACAAACAGGGTGGCAATTGCCAGTCCGCCTGTGCCGCCTTCCGGCAGACCGAGGTTCCAGCCAAAGTACATGCCCGAAATTACATATCCCACACCCAGCCCCCACAACATGACGGGCCCCAGTGTGCGCCTGAGTCCCTCCGTGGTTTGTTCTGCCATTTTGAATTGATGTTAGGTGAAACGGGCAGAAAATAATAAATCATTTTATATATTTGAAAATTCGTTTTTTCAGAACGTAAACCCTTACTGCTGAATCTCTAGTTGTATTGTATGAAAGTTTATCTGGATAACGCTGCTTCTTCCCCGCTTTCTCCCGAGGTGTTTGAGTATATGAAGCCCTATTTTCTCGATTTTCAGGGGAACCCTTCTTCCACACATGCACATGGAAGGCAACTCAGAAATGCTATCGAGGAAGCCCGGAGGGCCATTGCCTCCTGCCTGAAGGTATCTCCTTCCGAAATTATTTTTACAAGCGGAGGTACTGAGGCCGATAATACCGCTATTTTCGGTGCTGTCGATGCGTATAAAATTCAGCATATTGTTTCGGCGCGTACAGAACATCATGCTGTAACCCATTCGGTCGAATACCTGGAGGCAAAAGGCAAAGTAAAAGTTACCTGGCTGAATGTGGATTCAAACGGGCATATAGATACAGACGAACTTAACGATGTTTTATCCCGCTCCCCGCAAACGCTGGTGAGTCTGATGCATGGAAATAATGAGATCGGCACAATCCACGACATTGCCGCTATAGGAGAGATATGCCGAAAGTATGGTGCGCTGTTTCACTCAGATACTGTGCAGACCATGGGAAATGTCGATCTGAACTTCAGTGAAATTCCGGTTGACTTTGCCGCTGCCTCTGCGCATAAATTTTATGGTCCCAAAGGCACGGGTTTTATGTTTGTGCGGAAGGGAATAAAAATTCCTCCGCTGATACACGGGGGCGGGCAGGAAAGAAACCTGCGGGCAGGTACGGAAAATCCGGCCTTTATTGCAGGCATGGCCTGTGCGCTGACGCATTGTGCCCAGACGCTGGAGAAAAAGCGCACACATATTATAGGCCTGAAAAACCATATGAAAACCCGGCTTATGGAAGAAATTCCGGGTGTGAGGTTTAATGGTGAACAGGATCCCGGCCGCTCCCTGCCTTCGGTGCTAAACACTACTTTTCCCTGCGGAGAAGGAGATGCCATGCTGCTTTTTCATCTCGATCTGGCGGGAATTTCTGCTTCCGGTGGCTCGGCGTGCAACTCAGGTGCCCTGATGGGCTCCCATGTACTGCGTGAAATCGGGGCTGACACAGAAACATTAATGAATTCTGTCCGCTTTTCATTTGGGATTCAAAACACGCGTGAAGAAATAGATTTTGCAGTGGAAACTGTCAAAAAACAGATCCCGCAAGTCGCAAAGTAGGGTTCCCTGCTTTCTTTCCAAAAAAATAAAAATATTCGGCGGCGAATTCAACTATTTTGCCGATGTGCTTCGTTACTTCCATTATTACCTGTTTTTGACCTTTGCCTTGTTCTTCTTCCTGTTGTGGTTTCAGAAGTAGAATAAATTTTTTGTGAGGATTGATGGAAGGACAAAATGTAGCTATTTACCTGGATTTCGAAAATCTTGCCATATCTGCTGAGACGGTGTATCCGTCAAAGCGCAAACCATTTTTGATCGAACCGCTGGTCGATTTTGCTACGACCAAAGGCGCTGTATTGATCAAAAAAGCTTATGCCGACTGGTCAAAGGATATTTTTTCCCAATACCAGAACGCCCTCATGGAGCAGGGATTTGAACTGATTCACCTGCCTGAAACCAATCTTCAGGGTAAAAACGGCTCAGACGTCCGCCTGGCGGTGGATGTCATGGAGTATATGGAGCTTTTTCCCCGCATCAATACGATATTGATCGGATCGGGTGATACAGATTTTATTCCCCTGATCCAGCGCCTGAGAGCCAGAGGCAAGGAAGTAATCATAGTGGGTTTTGAGCATAGCGTGGGCAAGCTGGTCAAGCGAAACAGCGATGAGTTTAAATCGCTGGAAGAACTATTAGGCAAACCGGAAGCAGAATCTCCGATTTCAGGCCTTATCGATGAGCCGGATATGGAATACGGGCGCGACCTGATGGTGCGTTTTCTGCGAAGCCGCAATGAGGACGAGCCTGTGCTTATGTCGCGGCTCAAACAACAGTTGCTGCGGCTGGATCCATCGTTCTCTGAAAAAGAACTGGGCTACAGCACGTTCAAACAATTTGTCGAATCGCTCAGCGGAGATCTGGTCGATAAAATCGAATCTGAGGATCAAAGTCTTCCGATGGTCTTTTTTGCCGATGTCCCCGAAGTGGAAATTTCGAAAGAAGTCAACACCCGTGAAAACGCCGTACAGTTTCTCAACAAAAAACTCCGATACCAGAAAGCTACACCCAAAAGGCTGGAACTATCTGGTGTGCTGATCAACGGATTAAAGGAAGATAAACCTATGTCCATGAATCAGATGTTTGAGTTTGTGAGCGAAAATCTGGAACGGAAAATTCCCAAAACGGATATAAAAAAATATATCAATACACTTTTTACCGGAGGCGCATTTCAGCCGGAGGACAAAAAAATCAACGGGCCGCTACTTTCCCGCCCGCTATATCTCAAAGATTCCCTGCGCAATCCGGAACTGCTCGATGGCATTTATATTCAGCGTGTTAGCGAAATTCTTCAGAGCAGATATACCGATCTTGGCGCGCAGGAAATACTGGAGATGCTGATCTGAAAAAATTCATTCAGACATTAAAATTGTCAGTTGACGATAAAAGATCGCGGGGCATCTTAGATAAGTATTACCTTAGTATCGCTTGCCTTAGAATCCATTATTATCACATAGCCTTTCTCAATACGTCCTCGTTCACGTAATCAGAAAGCCGTTTTGCTATGTTTAGTCCGCTGAATGAAACTCATACACCAAACACCAATCGCTCTAAACCAGGAAAGATAGTTCGGGCCAAAGAAACGGACAAAGAGGAAACCGGGAAAATTGTTCCTCTCAATGAAACAATGAAAAATAATGACCTTGTTTCCGGTAAGGGCCGAAAAAAATCTGTTGCTCCCAAAGATGATGTTGCAGAGAACAGAGTCTCTGTGCCGGTCAAAAAAGCATTTAAGTCTCCCAAAAAGGAGCCAAAAAAACTATTTGCAGAATCTGAAACCTGGACTTGTGGCAGTTGCCATACCGCCAATCTGCTTTCAGAAACTGTATGCGGAGGCTGTCATGGCACGCTTCCTGTCATCACACTGTTTAAAGCCAGCCATAAAAAAATCGTTCTCGGTACCCCCATCCGCTTATCGTGGGAAGTTTTTGAAGCCGATGCGGTGGAAATTAACCCTGGTGCCGAAACCCTGCCCAAAAAAGGTATCATGGATGTGGTCGCCGATGAGACCACTACTTATACACTTTCTGCGCGCAATGCCATTGGTTCCCGGTCGCTAGCCGTGGAAGTTGCGCTCGACGCTCCTGTCATTCATTATTTTGACGCAACAGACAGAGCGATTCAGGTTGACTTTCCGACGATATTTCACTGGGAAGTAGAAAACGGCGCCGAACTTTCGCTGGATATGGGAATCGGCGATGTATCAGGGAGAAGTTTTACCGAAGCCTTGCTTACGCAGCCTGGAACCTGTACCCTTACCGCACGCAACAAATCGGGCGAAGCTACCATGTCAGTCGAACTGACCATCGGCAAGCCGGAGATTGTTTCGTTTTATGCAGGCCTGGAGACAATCAGGCTGGGCGAGCCCAATACCCTTTTCTGGGATGTGGTAAATGCAGAGAAAGTAGTACTCGAGCCCGATGGGGCAGAATTTGCCGGGCAGACTTCTACGGAAGTATATGCCGACCGTACCACCACTTATACCCTTCGTGCGATCAATGCCGCCGGGGAGGTATCGCGGGAAGTAACGCTGGTGCTGCCGCCGCCCAAAATCCTGCATTTTGGCGGAGAAAAAGAACTTTCTACCGAAGGCGAACCCCTCGATATCTCATGGAAAGTAGATAATGCCCATACTGTAACCATTGACAATGGTGTCGGCGAGGTGGACATTGCCGGAGAAATCAGATTCCGGCCCTTACAGGCATATACCTACCTGACGCTTACCGCTACCGGCCATTCGGGAACCATTTCCCGCACCATTCAACTCACGCGTTTTCCGATCCCCCTGGAAGAGTCGCTGATTCCGGTAAATGAAGAATTAACTGAAGACATGGATTTAAACGAAAAACAATTTGACCAAACCCTATCCGAGCTCGAAAGACTGGAAGCCCAGCTTCAAAAGGAGCACCGCCATCGTATGCGTGCCGAACAGATCAAAAAAGCAAAGGAAATGAGCCTAACCCATGATATGCTGGAAATGGAAAAAGCCAGTGTGCGTACCGAGCTGCAGCATATTTTACAAAAAGTGAAATCCCTGTTTTCATCTAAAAATTAACCCCCCACCATATAAAATTCTTCAGACAATGGATCATTATTCAAATTATATCGACACTGGTACCTACGACGATTCGCCCGAGCGTATGGGGGGATTTAAGCGGTTTTTCTTTGCCTGTGCAGGTGCCTATATCCGGATTCTGGAAGCATGTCCTTCCGAGCATACCAAATATGTGGGAATCGGTGCGACCATATTCCTCACGGCCTGTCTCGCGGTAATTTCAGGCTCGTTTGCGATCTACACGCTGATCGATAATGTGTTTGTTGCCTTTATGTTTGGGCTGCTCTGGGGTGCTATGATCTTTAACCTTGACCGCTATATCGTGTCGAGTATCCGGAAGGAGGGCAAAACCTGGCACGAGCTCGGATTGGCTATGCCGCGGCTTATCCTGGCAGTTCTGATTTCGATTGTGATCACTAAACCCATTGAGGTAGAACTGTTTCGCAATCAGATCAACTCCGAACTGTTTGCCTATACCACCCAGCTCGAAAAAGAAGCAGAGGCCAAGCTCGACAACCGCCTCGGCCTGGATTCCATTCGCCTCCAGCTCGCTTATGTGGACAGTATCCGGATGGAATACAAAAAGCTGAAAGAAGGCAAACCCACTTCTTTTGATTTTGGAGAAGTATCGGCAGAATACCGCGTAGCCAAACAGACCTATGACAGTCTTGTGAATGTATATATGCCGCGGATCAAAGCCAATGAAGCCCGCCGCAACTACCTGTGGAATAAATACGCCACCAAGGTTTTTGCCGAGGACGATAACGGTGAGAAAAAATTTATCCGCTGGGACTTTCCCGAAAAATGGCAGGAAAGCAGCAATCAGCTTTATCAGATCAACAAACGCCTGCAGGAAGAAATAGATGCCCAGTTTGCCATAGTCAAAAATCTGGAAACCGAGCGGCGCGGTGCGCGCGAAGCCTTTGCACAGGGGATTGATGAAGAATTGCGCCTGCTGCAGATTCAGCGCGACGAACTCGTGGCTGCCAAAGCCGAGCGCGAAGTTGTCAGAAAAGATCAGGTAGGCCCGGCAGTAGAAAAGGCACGGAGATATGGCATCGGTTTTCCCGCCAAAATACAGGTGCTGGAAAAAATGAAAGACGATGACAGTACGATCTGGTGGATCAGCAACCTGATTGTCATGTTGTTTATTCTGCTGGAGACCTCACCGGTGTTTGTCAAACTTATTACCAAACGCGGGCCTTATGATTACCTCCTCAGCCGTATCGAACACCACAAGAAGGTAGAATCGCTCCGTTATATCTCCGATATGAATTACGACCTCAATGCGACCATCAAACTTCAGTCCCGTAAACAAGCTGCCAATGGTGCCAATGGTGTCAATGGTGTAGGTGTAAATGGTACGCACAAAGAAGAAATATTTGAAGAATCCAATTAGTTTTTCAGCTTAGACGCGAAGCCAAAGCCCCCCCGAAAGGGGTGGGCTTTTTTTGTTGTTGTGAATTTTTCGATTATTTTGGATGCGATTCCCCTTTGTTTGACAACCCATTAACCCACTAATCTTTTCTGACTATGCGTATCAGCATGAATTCATTCAAAGGTGTAATCTCTCTGATAGTCATTGTTTCCCTCAGTCTGGCCTGTAACACCAGCAATGCCGTCAAAGGTGGAGCAATAGGCGCGGGCGCCGGGGCTGTAGTAGGCGGTGTGATCGGTAAAAAAGCAGGCAACACTGCGGTGGGCGCTATTCTTGGCGCGGCAGTGGGCGGTACCGCCGGAGCCCTGATCGGAAGGTATATGGACAAGCAGGCTGACGAAATCCGCAGGGATGTCAAAGGTGCAGAAGTAGAACGGATCGGGGAGGGAATTAAAATTACCTTCGATTCTCAGGCTATGTTTGATTACAATTCTTCCGAGCTCAAGTCTTCTACCAAAACCAGCCTTCAGGATCTCGCCCAGATTCTCAACAAATATGGCGACACCGAAGTGCTGATTGAAGGTCACACCGACGCCACCGGATCAGATGAATATAATCAGACTCTCTCTGAGAAAAGGGCTTCTTCCGTAAATCAGTATCTTACACTTTTGCAGGTTGACCCTTCCCGTATGACCAACGTAGGTTATGGCGAATCCCAGCCCGTCGCCGATAACGAAACCAATGCAGGAAGGCAGCAAAACCGCCGCGTAGAGGTGGCTATTTATGCCACCAAAAAATTAAAAAAACTGGCGAAAAAGGGCAAAATAGGATAGCTTTGCGGTATGGTAATGGTTCGTTTCACTTCGGCACTCAGGCGTTTTTTTCCCCGGCTCCGGGAAGAGCCGGTCAGAGGAGAAACGGTCGCCGCCGTGCTCGAAGAGCTCGATTTGCGTTACCCCGGCATTCGCCATTACCTTACCGATGACCAGGGCTGCCTCCGCGAACATGTAAATATTTTTATAGGGCAGGATCTCCTCGCCGACAGATATGAGCTATCAGACAGGGTAGAGGAGGGGGATGAAATTTTTATTGTACAGGCGCTTTCAGGAGGATGAGCGCAACGGGCTGGATTTTCGAAGTTTTTCCTCTATCTTGCGTGATACATCAATCGCCTTATGGAAGCTTACGCACAGGTTTTGAGTTATGCGATTCCGGGTTTTATTCTGCTGATTATCCTCGAATCCATCATCGCCAAAAGAATGGGAATGCAGGTCAACTACGGTCTGGACACCATTTCCAGCCTCAGCTCCGGCATGACCAATACAGTCAAAAATCTCACGGGTCTCTCCATCGTCATCCTTAGCTACGAATGGATGGTCAGCCATTTCGCACTTTTTGAGATTAAGTCCACGGTCTGGCTTTATATTCTTGCCTTTATCGGAATTGACTTCGCCGGGTACTGGTCGCATCGGTTTGACCATGTGGTAAATCTGTTCTGGAACCGCCATATCGTTCACCACAGCAGCGAAGAGTTTAATCTCGCCTGCGCACTCAGACAAAGTATATCGGCCATTGTGGGGATTTATTTTTTCCTTTATATCCCCATGGCTATCCTCGGCATTCCGGCAAAAGTGGTAGCCATTACTGCACCGCTTCACCTGTTTGCGCAGTTCTGGTACCATACGCGTCTGATCGGGAGAATGGGCATCCTCGAATACATCATCGTTACCCCTTCCCACCACCGGGTACATCATGCAATCAATCCGGAGTACATAGACAAAAATTTTTCGCAGATATTTATTTTCTGGGACAAATGGTTTGGTACTTTTCAGGAAGAATTGCCCGATGTGACGCCGGTTTACGGAACCAAAGTTCCCGCCCATACCTGGAATCCTGTGCTGATCAATTTTATGCATGCCTGGTCTTTGGCCAAAGATGCCTGGCGCACCCGCCACTGGTGGGACAAAATCAGGCTCTGGTTTATGCCCACAGGCTGGCGCCCTGAAGATGTCAGAGAAAAATACCCTGTGGAAATGGTGAAGGACGTTTACCACCGACCCAAATACCATACCGATGGTTCTGTCCTTTTTCAGGGATGGGTATGGTTTCAACTGGTGGTCAACAACCTCCTGCTTTACCACATGATGGCCCAGATCGGTGAATATACTTTCGCCGAAATCCTGCTGTATTCGGCGGTGCTGATGATTTCCATTTTTGCCTATACCTCGCTGATGGACAGGCATGTGGTGGCCTTTCCCGCCGAACTGCTCAAACTGGGAGTTGGAATTTGGGTGATGATCACTACCGGCGGGTGGTTTAAGCTGGACGAAATCGTAAGTGGAGGAATGATGATGGTGGCGGGGTATCTGGTAGTTTCAGCGGCGATGGCGGGGTATTTTCATTTTGCCATGAGATCGGCCAGGCTCTGATTAAAGACCGAAAGCATTTCCTGTCTGAGTTCCTGAAAAAGTTTGCGGATATGGCAGGTCGCTTCGTCGTGGCATTCTTCACATTTTTCGTAAAAATTTTCCGACACACAGGGAATAAAGGCAATCGGGCCGTCCATGATGCGCATGATTTCCACTACCTGGATTTCTTGAGGTGGTTTCCGGAGCGAATAGCCGCCATTGATTCCCCGGTCGCTTTTGAGAATAGCTGCACGGGTAAGTTCGCGGAGGATTGCCTCCAGAAATTTGGCAGGTATATTTTCTGCATCGGCGATGGCGCGGGCCGGGAGTGGCAGCCCCGAGGTGTCGCGGGCTACGGCAATTAAGGCCTTGAGTGCATATTTGGCACGTTTTGAGAGCATATAGCGAAGATAAACAGGAGAAGAGGAAAAACAAAAGGGGGATTGGAGGACAATTCCCTTGTATGCACATCAATCGCTGTCAAAGCCTATTCTACAATTTAAGTACTTTATAAGTACTCAGCTTATCACCTATCTGAATTTTTATTAAAAAAATACCTTTAGAGTAAGTTGATAGATCAAAACTTTCTGGCGAATTTTTTATAAGATGATTAAGTTTTTTTTGTATAAGTTTTTTTCCATGAATATCTACTATTTCAATATTTACGTTAATAAAAGTATCATTTGATTCTAAGAAAAATTCAGAGTAGGCAGGGTTAGGGTAAATTCTAATGTTTGTGTTTTCTATTGCTTTGAAAAGCTTTAATGGAAAATTCACATGTATCTTTATTGAGTCTTCAGTTAAACAACCATTCCTATCAATCGCCAACAACTTCACAAAATAATCTGCTGGCTCTAGAGTTGCCGCATCAAACAAATATTGATCAGCTTCAATAGAATCATTCCATAAATAATAATTATAACCTTCTGGAGCTATTAATAAAATGGAATCTGTCTGATAAATGGATGTATCCTGAGGAAGGACAACTTTTGGATATAAAGTAACTGTATCACCGTGAAGAGTGTCAACTCCATTTGTAATAGAAATCGGATATATTCCTGGTACTAAATTTTGTGTAACCGGTTGAGTTTGAAAAGTAATTCCCCCATCAACTGAATATTGAATAGGCAGGTTACCTCCTAAAGCCGTAGTATTAATAGAATAAGGATAACCTTGCTCACAATTTACTTGAACATGCTGAATGCGTATTCCAATTTTCTCAATAAAAATATTATAATCATCAAAAGAATTGAACTGAGTATTGCTTCTTATCAGAGGAACACTGAGATGTTTATGGAATATCCCTGAAGCATATATATTGTCGTACTGATCCACTGAAACTCCTACAGGCCTGATATCACCGTTATTGGAACTGGAGTGTTGGACTTGAACCCACTGAATTTCTCCAGCAGTATTTAAACACGTTAAGAAGTGATCCTGACTAATATTATTTATGTAAATATTTCCAATGCTAAAATTAGAATTTGTATAGCCAGATGCGTAAATATTTCCCTTAGAATCAGTATCTACTGAAGCAAAACCTTCTGTTCCTTGCCCGCCCCAACTATTCCCCCAGATATAATTACCTTCAGAATCCAGTTTGATTATAAACATGTCCTCATGACCATGAGAGATTAAAGTGTCGGTAGGTAAAAAAATTTTTGCAATACTTGAAGTAGCTCCTCCATCATTAAAAGCTCCAACAATGATGATATTCCCCAGATTGTCCAATTGTAGTTCATTTGGAAAAATTGATGCATCACCTTTAATAGTTTTCATCCATAATTCATTTCCCAAACTGTCATACTTACCAATGTACATATTTTGCCCAAATGAAGTAGTTGTGAAAGTATCATTGACAGAAAAGAGGGTATCATAAAAACTTCCGCAAGTATAGATGTTGCCAAAATTATCGACCTTCATTCCAATTACCCTTGCTGATGATCCCGTACATTCATCCCTATGAATCCATTTGATTTCCCCATTTGGACTATATTTAATAACAAAAGGACTTCCTCCCTTTTCCGAAATATACAAAGTACTGTCAAGTAAGGCCTGATTAAAAAATCCTCCCCCTATAACGTAATCCCCATTGGGAGTTACTTCAATATTATTACAAAAGATTGGATCTCCATAAGAAGCTTTTAACCAGACAAGATTCCCAACAGAGTCATATTTTACAAAAAAAATACCGAATTCATTTGCGGGTAAAAAAATTGATCCAAAGGTTAATGGTGTAAAAAAAGCACCTACACTCAACACTGATTTATCCTCACCCTCTGCAATATCATCTACATAGGACGAGCCGACTATTTGGCGTGCCCAATTCAAAGTACCATCTAGTGTAAAGCTGGCAAAATAGCCATTGTAATTTGAAGGCCCTTGTTTAACAAACTTGAGGGAACTGGAGAAAGCTATTTCTTCAGTAAAATCTCCACCAATTAAAATATTACTGTTTACAGAAAACGCATGAAGAAATTCGCCACCATTACCATAGATTTGTTTACCCCATGAATATTTTACAGTTTGGGCAAGGGAAAAATGTGCAAACCCAATTAACAGATGTGTGATGAAGATATAAATTATTTTAGTTTTCATTTCATATCAATTTTTGGTGGAAAAAGTCAAAGTTAAAGGATGGCAACTTCCCATCTGCCAAACCTGCCTGTGATATAAATTTTGCATACAATCTTCTTTGGCCGTACCCTTGTTATTCTCCCACCTCCTCAATATCATAGATGATTTTTTTCCCCTGTTCCATGCCGATTCTCACCATTTCATCGGCACCCCCGGAGGGGCCCCCAATCCGGAAAATAATATCGCATTTGCTGATGAGTCGGATAGCCACCGGATGAAATAATTCATTCCAGACCGCATCTCCCATTTCCTTCGAACCGGCGGTTTCAATCAACGGCAATGCAAACCATTCACCCAACACGGGCAGGTGCCCCCGCTGGTACAGCGCCCATGCAGTTTCATTCATGGCATCGACATTTTTCTGGATCAGTTCGGGGTTGTCGTTGGTGCCCGAGCGAAAGGGCCCTGCGACTAAAATCATTAGTGGTTTATTTTCTGGCATAACTGTGAGTTTTGTGGCCTATGATCACCATGGCAAATGTATTCATCCAGGAGGAAATTTTACACTAAATCATTCTACTCTTTCCAGCACGAGTTTCTGCGGTGCCGGTCTTTCCTCTCCATATTCAAAAGCGCCCAATACCATTTCCTCTGATTCGGAAGTTTTCTCATCCGAGGCTGCATAAAGCATGGCTAGGATTTCTCCTTTTTCCACAAAGTCCCCCGTCTTTTTTTGTAATACAATCCCTGCCGACAGATCAATGCTGTCTTCTTTGGTCCTTCGGCCTGCGCCGAGCATCATGGCGGCCTGCCCGATCGTACGTGCGTCTGTGCGTGTCAGATAACCACTCCGCCTGCTCCGCAGGGGTTGTATGCTGGCCGCCAGCGGCAGCTTATCCGGGTCAAAGACCGCTGAAGCATCACCTCCCTGGGCGATGACCAGTTCTGCAAGTTTTTGCAACGCCTCGCCGTTGCTGAGCTTTTCCACAAGGATATTGCGGGCCATGGCTTTGTCAGTAGCAAACCCCGAAAAGACAAGCATTTCTTCTGCAAGCACAAGGCAGATTTCGCGCAGGTCTTCGGGCCCTCCTCCCCGGAGTGTGTCTATGGCTTCCCTTACTTCCAGCGCATTGCCTACCGCGTAGCCCAGCGGCTGATCCATGTCTGTGATAATGGCAACTGCTTTTTTGCCCATCCCGGCGGCAATTCCGGTCATGGTTTTGGCCAGTAGCCGGGCCGATTCGGGGGTGTTAAACGAACCACTGCCGGTTTTTACATCCAGCACAATTACATCTGCGCCGGAAGCCAGTTTTTTGCTCATAATGCTGCTGGCGATCAGCGAAATCTGTTCGACCGTGCCGGTTACATCGCGAAGTGCATAAATTTTTTTATCAGCCGGAACCAGTGTTGCAGACTGGCCTGTGATCGCAATGCCCACGCGGTTGACATTTTCAATAAAGGTATCGCGGGACAGTTCCATATTCATACCGGGAAAAACGGCAAACTTATCTACGGTCCCGCCTGTGTGGCCCATTCCCCTCCCCGACATTTTGGCGACTTTTACCCCACAGGAGGCTACCAGCGGTCCGAGAACCAGCGACGTTTTATCGCCGACGCCGCCCGTACTATGTTTGTCTGCCTTGACTCCCTCAATGCCGGAGAGATCCATTACATCGCCTGAATTCATCATGGCGCGGGTGAGGTCGAGCGTTTCACGGGTATCCATTCCCCGAAAAAATATAGCCATAAGCAGAGCGGAAGTCTGATAATCAGGAATTGATCCGTCAACGAGCCCGGAGATGAAAAAATGTATTTCTTCAGAAGAAAGGGGTTGTCCGTTTCTTTTTTTCAGAATGATGTCTATCATTCGCATAGTCAGTGATTTAGAGGGTACGGATAATTTCCCTGAGCAGGGGAATGACGCGGGGTTTGACCTGATCCATGGTTGCTAATACATCTTCGTGTTCGAGGGGTTTGGGTGAAATGCCTGATCCCATATTGGAGATGTAGGTGATACCGAGGACTTCGAGCCCCAGGGCAAAGGCGGTAAGTGCTTCGGGCACAGTGGACATACCTACTGCGTCGCCGCCCATGCGGTGAATCATTTCTATTTCGGCGGGAGTTTCAAAACTGGGCCCGGTCATAAAGGCATAGACCCCTTCCCTGATCGCAATTTGCAGGGATTTTGCGGCTTTTCTGGCGACTTCGGCAAGCCTGGGGGAATATACATCGGGGTTTCTGTGGAAAGTGCTGGCAAACTGGGTTCCTGCCTCGCCCCACAGCGGATTTCCCCTGACGAGATTGAGATGGCCGGAGAGGAGCATAAGGTCGCCTGCGGAAAAGCTGCGGTTGACACCACCGGAGGCGGAAGTGACGATGAGATTTCTCACGCCGAGTTGTGCAAATACATTTACGGGGAAGGCGAGCATAGCCATGGAGTGGCCTTCATAAAAATGAAATCGACCCTGCATGGCGGCTACGGTTTTACCGCCAAAGTCGCCGATGACCAGGCGGCCTGCGTGACCGGTGACGGTGACCGGCGGGAAGCCGGGAATTTCACTGTAGGGGATGGCGACAGCATTTTCGAGCCCCTCGGCCACGGGACCGAGGCCGGAGCCCAGGATAATACCTGTATCGGGGTTTTTGCTTCCGCAGTATGCCCTGATCGCCTGTATTGCCACAGGAAGGAGTGTGATATGTTGGGTAAACTGATTCATGCGTGTCTGCAAAACCCTTTAACCAGAGAAAACAGACTCAAGTTACGAAAAATGACAAAAGTCACTACAATGGCTGACCAGACGCATCATTTACTTTCAGAAGGCCCGATACTTTTGGGGAAACAAAATTCTACATGAGTGCAATAGTTATTCTGATCGTATTGAGCCTGATTGTAGCCCTGGGATTTCTTGTGGCATTCCTGGTGGCAGTAAAATCGGGTCAGTTCGAAGATGATTATACGCCATCCGTGAGAATGCTGTTTGAGGAAAAAATTCAAAACCCCAATACTTATGATCAAGAATCCCACTCTGAGCAGCGAACAGGGAGTGAGACCCCCCTTGGTTGAGCAGTTCACTTACGACAACGTCATTGTAAAAAACTTTGCGATCGCCTCCGTTTTCTGGGGCATTGCAGGTATGTTGGTCGGATTGATTGCCGCCCTGGAGTTGGTACTACCCGAGTTTGGATTATGGGCCGGAATCGGAGAATTATCCTTCGGTCGTATCCGGCCACTTCACACCAATGCCGTTATTTTTGCATTTGTCGGCAATGGTATTTTTATGGGAGTATATTACTCTCTTCAGCGATTGCTTAAGGCTTCTATGTATAGCAAAGCCCTGAGCAATATCCATTTCTGGGGCTGGCAGTCAATTATTGTCATGGCCCTGATTTCATTTCCACTGGGTATTACTACGGGAAAAGAATACGCTGAGCTTGAATGGCCAATTGACATTGCGATTGCGCTGGTATGGATCGTTTTTGGTCTGAATATGTTTATGACCATGATTCACCGCCGGGAGCGCCACCTGTATGTAGCGATCTGGTTTTACATTGCTACCTGGATTACAGTTACTGTACTTCACGTGGTCAACAGCCTTGAAATTCCCTTTAGCTGGATCAAGAGTTATTCTATCTATGCGGGGGTTCAGGATGCACTGGTACAGTGGTGGTATGGTCACAATGCGGTTGCCTTCTTCCTTACCACGCCATACCTGGGGCTGATGTATTATTTCATTCCCAAAGCCATCAATCGCCCGGTATATTCTTACCGGCTTTCGATTATTCACTTCTGGGCGTTGATATTTATCTATATCTGGGCTGGCCCTCACCACCTGTTGTACACATCCCTTCCCGACTGGGCACAGTCGCTGGGTACGGTATTTTCGATTATGCTGATTATGCCTTCCTGGGGCGGTATGCTCAATGGTCTGATGACGCTGAGAGGCGCCTGGGACAAGGTGCGCAATGATCCGACCCTGAAGTTTCTGGTAGTGGCTGTTACGGCTTATGGTATGGCTACCCTCGAAGGCCCGCTGCTTTCGGTAAAAAGCTTTAACGCACTTACCCACTTTACAGACTGGACGATCGGTCACGTACACGTAGGTGCTTTGGGCTGGAATGGATTCCTCACTTTTGGTATCCTTTACTGGCTGGTTCCCAAAATGTGGAAAACACAGATATTTTCAGTCAAACTTGCCAATGCGCACTTCTGGATTGGTACACTGGGTATTATTTTCTACGCAGTGCCGATGTACTGGGCCGGACTTACCCAGAGCCTGATGTGGAAAGACTTTGATGCAGATGGATTTCTGGTGTACAAAAACTTCCTGGAAACCCTGCTTCAGATTGTGCCTATGTACTGGATGCGTGCTTTAGGCGGAACATTGTATTTGGTTGGCGTATTCATGATGGTATATAACCTTGTGAAAACCGCAGGTGCAGGTTCTTTTGAGGCCTATGAACAAGCAGAAGCTCCGGCACTGGAAAAAGACTACGAAGAGAAAAAAGGAGAATACTGGCACCGCTGGATCGAACGTCGCCCCATGCAAATGCTGGTTGCAAGCCTCGTATTGATTCTGATCGGAGGTATTGTGGAAATGGTTCCGACCTTTATGATCAAGTCTAATATACCTACCATTGCTTCGGTGAAGCCCTATACACCACTCGAACTTCAGGGCAGAGATCTTTATGTGAAAGAAGGCTGTTATACCTGCCACTCACAGATGATCCGTCCGTTTCGCTCCGAAACCGAAAGATATGGTGAATACTCCAAATCCGGTGAGTTTGTGTATGACCACCCGTTCCAGTGGGGTTCCAAGCGCACAGGTCCGGACCTTCACCGGATAGGTGGGAAATACTCAGATAGCTGGCACTATCAGCACATGCTCGATCCTCGGTCGATGTCTCCCGGTTCACTTATGCCTGCGTATCCATGGATGTTTGAGCGTCAGATTGATGTCGCCTCAACCGAAGCGAGGATCAGTGCGATGCAGACACTGGGCGTGCCTTACCCGGCCGGGTTTGAGAAAGAAGCTAATGATGATTTGTATCGTCAGGCCGATGCGATTGTCGCAAGATTAAAAGCTGACGATATCATCGACGACGAGACTGCCGCCTACATTCGGGACAAGGAGATTATAGCAATGATCGCTTACCTTCAGAGAATGGGTACAGATATCAAAGCGGAAAAAACTGCGGGCAAATAATTATTAACCCATTAAACTACAGCGTCATGTATAAAGAAGTTTTAAGTGCGATGGATGATGTAAGCCTGTTTCCGCTGGTGGCTATCCTGCTATTCTTTGTGTTTTTTGTCGCCATTTTTATCTATGTGATGAGAATGGACAAGAGAGAAGTCGATGATCTTGCCGCTATGCCGCTCAAATCGGGCACGCTCTCTGACCTGACAAATGAAGTATCTCTCAATGGTAAAGCGAAGTAAAAATGAATCGAAAACAGATTAAATATATTCTTGTGGCAGGTCTGGGCATAAGCGCCTTTTTACCTGCCTTTGGCCAGGAACCTGCCGCTGACCCCGCAGCTGGTATGCAGACACAGCTCATTTGGTTTCTGGTATTTGCACTCATAGTGCTTGCGTTTACGATCCTGGCCATGACATTTACCGTTATGGCCCTGATACGGAAAAATCGCGAACTGGAAACAGGAGTAGAAGGCGCTGGTGCTGTCGAAGGTGCAGCCGCAGTTTACCACGCCCCCTCCATGTTCAGTTGGGAAAATATCCGTCAAAAACTGGAGGATTCCGTACCCATCAGCCGTGAAGCAGAGATTGATCTGGGACACAATTACGACGGAATCCGTGAACTCGACAACAACCTGCCCCCCTGGTGGAAATACGGGTTTTATCTGACCATTGTATTTGCGATCGTGTATATGATCTACTACCACATGTCGGGCAATGGCTGGTCATCGCAAAAAGAATATGAAAGCGAACTTGCAGAGGCAGCAGTACTCAAAGAACAATACCTTCAGAAGGTAGCCAGCCTCGTCAATGAATCCAATGTGGTGGCTCTCAGTGATGCTTCCAGTGTAGAAAGCGGTAAAAAAATCTATATGACCAACTGCGTTGCCTGTCATGGTGCACAGGGACAGGGAGGCGTTGGTCCCAACCTTACCGACAACTACTGGATTCACGGCGGTGGTATCACCAATATTTTTAAGACGGTCAAATATGGCGTTCCTGAAAAAGGTATGATTCCCTGGCAGGATCAGTTGAAACCCAAAGAAATTCAGGAGGTTTCCAGCTTTATCCTGACGCTGGAAGGTACAAATCCGCCGGATGGAAAAGCCCCTCAGGGAGACATATATACTCCTGAAGCGCCTGCGGCCGAACAGCCTGCTGACTCTGCAACTGTTGCATCGATTCAGTAAGTGAATGATTAATTATTTCAAAAAATGTCTACCCCATCGAATGAAAATGTATCCCCGGTCTCTAACCTTCCTGAAATAGACTACGAAGCCTTTCGCGATACGATCGGAACCGTAGATCAGGAAGGGAAGAGACGGTGGATTTATCCTAAAAAACCGGGTGGTAAGTACCACCGCAGAAGAGTAGGTGTTAGCATTGTCTTATTATCATTGTTGTTTCTGGGGCCAATCCTTAAATGGAACGGTCAGCCGATGTTTCTTTTCAACATCCTTGAGCGAAAATTTATCATTTTCGGGTTGACCTTCTGGCCTCAGGACTTCCACCTTTTTGTGCTGGCAATGCTTTCCTTTATGGTTTTTGTTGTGCTGTTTACGGTAGTCTTTGGCCGTGTATGGTGTGGCTGGGCCTGTCCCCAGACCATATTCATGGAAATGGTTTTCAGGAAAATCGAGTACTGGATTGAAGGCGACCGCAATCAACAGGTGAAATTGAACGCCGCTCCCTGGAATTCAGAAAAAATCCTGAAAAAAGGCAGCAAACTGCTGATTTTTTACGCCATCTCCTTTCTGATCGCCAATACCCTGATGGCTTATCTGATCGGGCTTGATGAGGTGGCAAAAATCGTTACGGAATCTCCCCTCGAAAACTGGGGCAAATTCACTGGCGTGCTGATTTTCTCTGGAATCTTCTTTTTCATTTTTTCCTATTTCCGCGAGCAGGCGTGTATCGCTGTGTGTCCCTACGGAAGACTTCAGGGAGTCATGCTGGGAAAAGATTCCATTGTCGTAGCCTATGATTTTATAAGAGGTGAGCCTCGCCAGCGTGTGAAAAAGAACCAGGAAAGACAAGGCGGGCATTGTGTTGATTGCAGCCTTTGCGTGCAGGTATGTCCCACGGGTATCGATATTCGCAACGGCACGCAGATGGAATGTGTCAATTGTACGGCATGTATGGATGCCTGTGACGATGTGATGGATAAGGTTGGATTCGAAAAAGGCTTGATCCGCTACGATTCTTATAATGGAATTGAAAGCAAGACGCCTTTCCGGTTCACTGCCCGCATTGCAGGTTACATTGTAGTTCTGGTAGCCCTGCTTTCTGTATTGGGATTTTTGCTCGCAGGCAGATCCATGGTTGAGACAACGATCCTGCGTACGCCCGGCGTTCTTTTCCAAAAGACAGAAGACGGGATGATTTCCAATCTATACAATATTGAAGTAGTCAATAAAACCGCAGAAACCTATGATATAGAGCTTCGCCTGGTTTCTCATGAAGGAGGACGAATACGACATATTGGCTCAGAAAATCTGCATGTGAACCCGAGGGATATTACCAAAAGCGCAATGTTTGTGGATATTCCTCCTGATCAACTCACCGGCAACAAAACGGAAATAAAAGTTGAAGTTTGGGCTGGTGATAAGATGCTGGACAATGTTAGTACTAATTTTCTCGGTCCTTTTAAAAAATAAACTATGAACTGGGGAAAATCCATCGCACTGGTTTACACTATCTTCGCTGTCTCAATGATTGGCGTTACGGTTTACTGTTCGACACTGGACATAAACCTCGTGACTCCTGAGTATTATGCAGACGAACTAAAGTACGAGGCGCAGATAGCGAAACAGCAAAATGCAAACCAGCTTCCGGTACCGCTTCAGATTGATTATCAGGCAGAAGGCCGGAATATTTTACTTACCTTTCCTGCTGATATGAAAGATGTCAAAGGGGAAATAAAGCTGTACAGGCCATCCAATTCCCGGCTTGATCAATCGATCCCCGTTGCGCTTACCGATCAGGTGCAGGCAATCTCTGCGAGCGAACTTCAGCAGGGGTTGTGGCGGGTAAAGGTCGAATGGGAAGCGGCAGAGGGGGCATACTTTCAGGAGAAATCGATCTTCGTTCAATAATAGTAGTAATTAACTTAAGCTGTAATGTTCCTCCCTGCTTTTATACTGGGTCTTTTCAGCAGCCTGCATTGCGTAGGTATGTGCGGACCCATTGCTCTGGCATTGCCGGGCAACCGGAAGCAGGGAGGAATTTTTTTTTCCCGAAGACTACTGTACAATCTGGGCCGGCTGTCCACTTATACTCTGCTCGGAGCGGTTGTAGGTATTTTTGGTCAGACATTTTCATTTGCCGGCTTTCAGCATTTTCTTTCTATCGCCCTGGGCACATTGTTGCTGGGGCTTGTGCTGCTCACTGCCAACTGGGAATCGCGGCTGCACCTCGTGCCGGGGCGATGGCTTTATGCCCTCCGGAAAAATATGTCGCGCATCCTCGGTAATGATAGTCCCGCTTCACAATACAATATCGGCATCCTCAATGGGTTTCTTCCCTGCGGATTTGTTTATCTCGGCCTTGCAGGAGCTTTGGCTACCGGAGATTTTTTTAAGGGAATGCTGTATATGGCTCTTTTTGGTCTTGGTACTTTTCCGGCTATGCTGGGACTTTCCCTCGCAGGCGGATTTCTTCCGCAGACTATTACTTCAAGGTTGCGCCCCATCCTTCGCGGCGTTGCCATTATTTTTGCATGCCTTCTGATCCTTCGGGGCATGAACCTTGGCATCCCTTATGTCAGCCCGGTGATCAGTACGCCAGGTGTCGTCACTACCTGTGATTAGCCCAAAAATTCATTGTACTTCCTTTTACTCAGAAAAAAAATCGGGCAGCCCCAAAGGAACTGCCCGCATTTCCGCATAGCGAAGTTGTCTACCCGTACTAAAATTAACGCTTCTGCGGACTAGAGACTTTCATGGATTTCAGCGAGGAATCATCATGCGGGTCAAGAATCTCTTTCCAGGTTTTGACATCATGTGCGTTGATCGTGAGAACCGGAATTTCAAGATGGTTGACCAGATTTTCGGTGAGACTACCCGTGAAAACCCTTTTTAATGGCTCTTTTCCAAAATGTGCGATTGAAACCAGGTCGGCATGTACTTCCCGGGCAAAGTGCGTAACGCCCATTTCGAGGTCAACGTCTCCTCTGCCGTGTACGGTGCAGGGAAGTGTCCAGCACATCTTTTCAAAGGCTTTCATTCGATCCAGATCGTTTTCAGTTGCCGTAAATTTGGGATAGGCAGCCACATTCAGCAGGTGGATGTGAGCACCATATCTCCGGGCAAATTCCAGCAACTTCTCAAAAGGCTTTTTCGCCTGCTCTGAAAAATCGGAGGCAAAAACAATGTTCTTAAACACAACCGTCTCCGCCGGGTGTTTGACTACCAGTACCGGACAATGTGCATTCCTTACGATTTTCTGGGTTTGTGAACCCATAACCATTTCCTTCAGTCCGGTAGCGCCACTCGAACCCATAACAATCATGTCTATGTGTTCGGCATTGACATAATCTGTTACGGTTTTGACCAGGTCTCCTGCGGAGAAAGTGGTGATAATGCGCAGATTGGAGCTGCGGTAGTGTTCCCGGATTTTGTAATATTTTTTCCGGATGTACTGCAGCATAGCAAAAGATTCGACCGAATCATGCTGAGGGGAATTCTCATCAAAGCCAGGGTCTATATCTGCGCGATGATAAATGTGAAGTTCAGAACCAAACTTTTCTGCAAGTTTGACTGCGGTGTCCAGGGCATAACCAGCGCAGTCGGAAAAATCAGTGGGTACAAGTATCTTTCTCATAGTGTGGTTTTTAGGTGTTGGATGTCTTAAAAAAATAATTACTCAATGTTTTGGAGCTTTTCTCTCATCAGAGTGTTTTCCGCTCCGGCATCATGAAGGGGGCGAATAACCCATATCGGAATATCAAAATCATAGGCAAGTGTCTTTTCCGTAATGCTGCCCATCAGGAAAGATGAAAGCGCCGAATGACCCTGCGCTCCTATCAACAGCATGTCGGAATGGCTGGATCCGGCATATTCGTATATGTGTCTGGCTATGTTGGTGTAGTTGTTCTGAATAAGGGCAGGGATAATGGTTATACCCTTATTGTCGATACGCTGAAGATATTTTTGTATATAATCTTCAATGTTTTCCCTGATCATACTGGCAAAATGCGCATAGGTGCGGCCAATCTGGTAGTGAACGCCATCAGGCACCTGATATACGTTGAGCAGATGGATTTCGGGATGAGGATGCAGTGTAAGGGCCAGCTCGATTGCCTGCCGGAGTGCAAGGGTAGAATCTGGCGAAAAGTCAGTGGTAACCAGAATCCGTCCCAGCGACGTATGGCTTTTTTCAGGCACAAACAGCACCGAACACGGCGCGTTGCGCAAAAACCGGCGGGCACTGATGCCACTTCCTGCCGTGCTGTATTTTTTGCCCAGCAATACCAGATCTGCCTGTTTGATTTCACTCCAGTGAAGTAACTGGTGCGTGACCGAGCCTTCAACCACGTCAAACTCCGTTTCAAAAAGCCCTGTTTTTATTTTCCTACCCACCTCCTCTTCCATACGCATCCTGATCTGCTCATCGGGAGGAACAGGCTTTATATCCATATCGCGATAAAGTTGAGCAACTTCGGTATTGAGCTCCAGACCCGGACTCACATGGAAAAAATATGCTTTTTCCACCGGAAACCTTTCTCCGATAAATCGCGCATAATTCAACAGCGCAAAATCGATTTCTGAAAGGTCCATTCCAACGAGGAGTTTTCGAAACGTAATCATATCGGGTAGTAATGAGACTTTTCTCTATATGCAAAACTGGCAAATACACTGCATGCGCCAAAGTAAGCGCGTCACCACCCTAAATGATTTTTATCACTTGTGTAAGAAGAATACAATCTTCATGGTAAAATTGCTTTTTAAAGCCTGTTACCTTTATGTAACTTTGGTCTCATGAATCTTTCATTCACCTATTCTCCAGTCTGGATCATTTTGATTGTGGTGCTTGCCGCAGTCCTTACCTGGCTGATGTACAGAGGTACCGGCGACCAACTCCCGAGATTGCCCCGGCTGATGCTGGCGATTTTTCGTTTTTTTGTTCTGTCTGCCCTCGGAATTCTTTTACTCCAACCCCTGATCCGGTCTTTCTCCCGCATTACCTTTGTCCCCATTGTGGCGATACTTCAGGATAACTCTGAAAGCCTGGTCATCCAGAAAGATTCTGGTTTTGTGCGCAATGAATATCCGGAGCAACTTAAAGAACTGATCTCCGCATTCCCGGATAAAGATTTTCAGATAGACATGTATGCATTTTCTACCGACCTGCGCGCAGGGGTTTCGCCCGATTCTCTTTCGTTTGATGAGACCGGTACCAATATCTCCCAGGGAATCCGCGCCGTACAAAATCTCTATCAAAACCAAAATCTGGGGGCAATCGTCCTTATTTCTGACGGCATTACCACTGCCGGCGTCAATCCGCTCTATACAATCGAAGGCCTGAAACAACCGGTTTATACGGTTCTGCTCGGCGATACCACCGCAAGACAGGATGTCAAGATAAAAGAGGTGCTCTTCAATGAGATCGCCTATATGAAAAATGAAATGCCGGTGAAAGTCAAAATTCAGGCTACCGGCTATGACCAGGCAGCATTGAAAGTAACTCTCAGCAGCCAGGGAAAAGTACTCGGAAGTCAGCCACTTACCCTGGGAAGAAATAACCCCGAAGGAGAAGTGAACTTTTTTGTCCTGCCCGAAGCTCCCGGCCTCCGCCAATATACCGTACAGGTCTCCCGCCTGCAAAATGAAATTACCTACCGGAATAATGTATCCCAGATTTTTGTAAATGTACTGGAAACCCGTGTCAAAATCGCAATCTTTGCCGGCTCTCCCCATCCCGACCTGGGTGCGCTCACCAAAGCCTTCGAACGGGATGACTCTTATGAAGTAACAGAGTTTGTGTTAAAGCAGCCCGGTGTGTTTTATACAGATCCCGGAGCCTATAACCTCAGTGACTTTGATCTTTTTATTCTCCACAATTTCCCGCAAGGCCCCACGGATAATAAAATTGTGGGAGAAATAGCATCGCAGATCAGAGACAACAAAAAACCCGTGATTTTCTTTGAAGGTATGTTTACCGATCTGCGGACACTTTCCCCTCTGTTTGAATACATGGCCATCATTCCTAAAAACTTCACCCAGAAATCGGAAGAAGTTATCGCCAATTTCAGCCCGGATTACAGAAACCACTCTACCTATAATTTTACCGAAAACTGGATACAATGGGCCAACTCTGCACCGCCCGTTTTCAGAAACCAGTCCACCTGGGAAGCTAAAGCGACCGCTGAGGTTTTTGCTACCGCCAAAATAAAAAATATCGCCCTCGACTATCCGGTTTATGCCCTCCAGAATTACCTTGGCAGGAAAAATATGGTCTTCCTCGGTGAAAATTTCTGGCGAATGCGCGCTCATAGCTATATCGAATCCGGTGATTTTGAATTGTTTGACGCATGGCTCTTCAACAATATCAAATACCTGATGGTCGCCGATGACAAACGCAAATTCCGCGTTTCCCCATCAAAAAAATTATTTACAGGAAGTGAACCCATCATCTTTAAAGGCCAGGTTTACGACGACAGCTACAATCCCGTACCCGGCGTGGAAATCAAACTTACCATGACCGACCCGGCAGGCAAGCAAAATGAATATTATCTCAGCGAAACCGGACAGGCGCAGTATTTTCTGGAACTTTACAACCTCGGGGAAGGTACCTACAGCTATCAGGCCGAAGGCCGTAAAAATGAAACACCCGTAGGCACTGACAGAGGCCAGTTCTCGATCGGAAAATCCAATGTCGAACATTTCCAGCTTCAGGCCGACCGCGACCTGCTTCAGCAACTAGCCCTTCGCACAGGCGGCGAGTTTTTTTATGCACGGGATATGAGTCAGTTGCCTGATAAGATCAAAGCGCTCCCGGGGTTAAAGCCACTGGTGGACTACAAAACCGCCAATACGCCGTTTAATCAGTTTGTCTGGGTATTGGCAATTCTCCTGCTCCTGCTATCTGTCGAATGGGTAGTGCGAAAGCTGTACAGTATGCTTTAATCTCCCTTTTTTAAAGGAAAATGGTCAGTCCCAGTTCCATCGGAGGAATCAGCGGATTTTTATATCCTGCGCCTCCCCGGGGAGGATTATTGGCAAATTCGTCGAACAGGGCACTCAGCCGGTAGGAGTAATAAAGAGAAGCCCATTTGTAGCCGACCCTTGCGTAAATCCCGTAACGCAGGCGCTCAAACTCATTCTGGATTTTTTCCTGATCTTTGATCTGCGTATTTACCCGCTGACCACTGGTATTGGTATAACTGTATTTATAGGAAGCGGAAAACAAATACCCCAGATATCCTCCACCTTCAACAAAAAAGCGGGGATCATTGTCCTCATCACGACTGATATTCAGATAAAAGCCCAGCGGTAATTCTGCATATATCATACTGTGTTTTTCGGCTGTAAGGGTAAAATCAAGCGAATCGGGAACGGTAGGGAAGGATTTGATTGAGGTCTGGTTGTACTGAATGCGGGAAAAGGCTATTCCCGGTGTAAGCCGTATCCCCATTTTGTTATTTGCCAGGGGGAATTTAATCCCTCCGCCGATAAAAAATGTACCGGAATTACTGCCGCTGACGGGCACGGAGTCCTGGGTCGTACCGACCAGAATCAGCCCTCGGTTGAATACCAGATCAAAATGCGAAGGCGGATCAGCGGGAAGGTCATCTGAAACAACTTTTGGCGCCGCAGGCGCAGAGACCAATGTATCCTGTGAAAAACTATTCAGAAACAGAGAAACGAAAAAAAGAATTGTTCCAATAATGTATTTCATATGCGTATAATTGAGACAAATTTAATGGAATTTCAACGAATGAACTGGTTTAATATTCGGGTATATGGCATTTATGTCGAACAGGGAGCCCTGCTCGTAACCGACGAAATAAGATTTGGCCAGCGCATGACCAAACTTCCGGGAGGCGGACTTGAACTCGGAGAAGGGATAGAGGACTGCCTCAAAAGAGAATGGCTGGAAGAACTGGAAGCCGAAGTTTCGGTAGGGGATATTGTGTATGTCAATCCGTTTTTTCAGCCATCGGCATTCAGGAAAACAGACCAACTGATCTGCCTGTATTTCATGGTGAAGGTTCACTCCCCGCTGAAAGGCATTTTCAGCGAAATTCCTCAGGACTTTACCAGTGATGGCGGTGATCAGCAGATTTTCCGATGGATACCTATCCGTGATCTCACCGAAGATATTTTTACCTACCCCACTGATCGCGCATTGGTTCCCAGGCTTAAGCAATTGCATGACTGAGTTCATGAAAAAACTGTGGATGTCCGAATTTGGGAAAAGTGTCGCCACACTGGTCTCTGGTTCGCTGGTCGCCCAGATTTTGGGAATTATTTCCATTCTGACCCTTCCCCGTCTCTACGATGACGTACATTTTGGTTTTTTTGGTTTTTTTGTCGCTACGGTCGCAATTGTGGTTGTGGTCATCAATGGCGGATACGAGCATGCGATTATGTTGCCCGATGAAGAGCCCGTTTCCCGCAGCCTTACGGCCCTCAGCCTTTGGATTGCCGTAGCCGGGTCGGGCCTGGTGCTGTTGGTGCTGGTTTTATGGGGTAAAGCAATTCTCCGCCTGGGCGACGTTGCCGGGCTTTACGGGTGGCATTACGCCATACCACTCAGTATTTTACTGGAAGGGATCAGCCAGCCTTTTCGCACCCTGCTAAACCGCAATGAATCCTATCGTCTGCTTTCTTTCAGCAAAATCGCGCGGGCCCTTGTGCTGGTAATAGTCAGTGTTGTACTGGGTCTTAAAAATATGGGCTTTGCCGGATTGATTGCCGGATACATTGCCGGGCAGGTGGCCGGTTTTGGGGTATTGCTGGCCGGCCTTAAAAAGGACCATTGGTCATTTGATACATGGCTCAGATGGAAAAATCTGAAGCATGCCGGCAGTCAGTTTATCGATTTCCCCCGGTATTCGGTTGCCAGTGCATGGCTCAATACCGCATCCAAACACCTGCCCTATTACCTGCTGATTCCGATGTTTGATGCCGGCGTCGCCGGGCAGTTCGGACAGGCAGATCGCGTACTCACGCTTCCTGTGGTGCTCATTTCCATGTCGGTGGGAACCGTTTATTTTCAGCATGCGAGCCGGGCTTTTCAGGAAAGTGGCGCCGCACTCTCAAAGATCACGATTCAGACCTTCATTCGCCTTTTGATACCTGCTATTCCGTTTCTTCTGATTACGATGATATGGGGGCCTTCTTTGTTTGCATGGGTATTGGGAGAGGAATGGCGAACGGCAGGGGTATATGCGCGGTGGATGATGCCGTGGATGTTTATGGTATTTATGGCATCGCCCCTGTCTTATCTGATTGATATCAGGCGAAAACTCCGGGAGTTTTTGTGGTACAATATCGGTTTGTTTTCAGTACGGCTAGCGGCATTATGGGTAGGGGGCAGATACTTTTCTGCTGAGGAAGCCATGATGATTTACGGTTTTTCAGGAATGGCTATGGTCGGATTGCAACTGGGCTACCTGCTGTATATCGGAGGGGTTTGGGGCAGAAAGGATATTGCCTGACTACATACTTCACGGCGATTTACGCACGATTTTCCAGGTTTCGCCTTCCTGCAGAATGTAAGCAATGCGGTCGTGAAGGCGACTGACTCTTCCCTGCCAGAATTCCATATACACAGGTTTTATCCTGAATCCGCCCCAGTTCTCAGGACGGGGAATATCTTCCAGACCTTCAAATCTCGCTTCAGCCTCAGCTACTTTTGTTTCCAGTGTTTCCCTGTCAGGCAAAATTTGGCTTTGCGCTGATGCCCAGGCGCCGATGCGGCTGCCCCGGTCACGGGAAGCGTAATATTCATCTGATTCCGTAGCAGAGACCTTTTCCACTACTCCTTCAATATGAATCTGCCGGTGAAGGTCTCCCCAGAAAAAAACTACTGCCGCATGGGGATTTTTTATTATATCCTGTGCTTTCCGGCTTTCATAGTTGGTGAAGAACACAAATCCCCGCTCATCAAAACCCTTGAGAAGCACTACCCGCACCGAAGGCCGCCCTTCAAACGCGGTGGCAAGACTCATGGCATTGGGCTCTTTTACACCAGATTCAACTGCCTGGGCAAACCAGTTTTCAAACTGTATAAACGGACTGGCTGAAACTTCCGATTCGTCCAGCGTATAGAGATTGTAGGATTCTCTGAAATTGCGAACTTCTTTTCCTAAAGACATACCTTATGGTTTGACCCTTCAATTTACGGCAAATTATCGTAATTTTCCCCCATGGAACCACGCTTTATTTATATCACCTGCAGAGATGAGGCAGAAGCGGCAACCATAGGCAAATCACTGGTCGAACAAAGGCTTGCGGCCTGTGCCAATGTGCTCCCGCCGGTACTATCATTCTATCAATGGAAAGGTCAGGTGGCCGAAGACCGCGAAGTGATCCTCATCGCCAAGACGGTGAGCGACCTCGTCGAAAAACTTACTGCTCAGGTTATCGACATGCACAGTTACGAGGTGCCCTGTGTGGTGGTTTTGCCCATTATTGCCGGAAATGAAGCGTATATCCGGTGGATCAGAGAGGAGGTAAAAAACCAATGACAATCGAAAATATTATCATCAGAAAAGGGCAGCCCGAAGATAATCCTGCGGTACATCAACTGGTATGCGAACTGGCAGAATACGAAAAAGCGCCCCATGAGGTCGAAACTACGGCCGAACAATATGCCATCGACAGCAGCGGGGCTCGTCCGCTGTTTGATTTTTTTGTGGCAGAACACACTTCAGAAGGCATTGTGGGAATCGCGCTGTTTTTTTGGGGTTATTCGACCTGGAAAGGGAAAAAGCTATATCTCGACGATCTGGTGGTCACCGAAAACTGGCGGCGAAAAGGCATAGGCCAAATGTTGTTTGACCGGCTGGTAGCCTTTGCACTCGAAGAAAATGCGCGGGTAATGAGCTGGCAGGTGCTTGACTGGAATACCCCTGCCATCAGAATGTATGAAAAAATCGGGGCATACCTCGACCCCGAATGGATCAACTGCCGCCTGAGCCCGGAGCAAATGCGCAAGTGGCTCGAAACCCGGGAGGGATAAACCGTTGGGAATTGTAATAATTTAGCAATTTAGGCTACTATTATAACACGCAGGCGTTTTAAATAGCGTCTGAATTGGATTCATAAAACTTTCTTAACTTGCAGGCTTAACTTGAAGACTTTAGCAGAAATCAGGACTTAATTTTTTTATTTATGACTAAGAAATTTTTTGTGTGGCTGTTTTTCCTCGGCGCACTTTCCCTGAATATGGGAGTGGCTCAGAGTACCCAAATGGAATCTTCTGAGGGAATGTGGTTGCCGCTGAAGGTAAAAGAACTCAACTATGATGACATGGTGAAGAAAGGCGTGGAGCTTCCTGCTGAAAAAATATACAATGAAAGCGAAGCCAGCCTTGAAGATGCCATTGTAAAACTCAACGGCGGGCAGTGTACCTCCGAGATGATTTCCCCCGAAGGACTTATGCTCACCAACCACCATTGTGCCTACGATGCCATCGCATCGCTCAGCAGTGAAGACAATGACCTCCTGACCAATGGATTCTGGGCCATGTCACGTGGCGAAGAACTTCCGATCCCCGGTTCAACCGCTGCTTTTCTTATTCACTCCGAAGATGTTTCTGCCCAGGTGCTCGCCGCTGGCGAAGATGTCGAGCAGGTCATCGGTGAAATCGTCGCCAAAGCTACCGAAGGCACCAACTACACCGCCGAGGTGGAAGAAATGTTTCATGGCACAGAGTACTATCTCTTTGTGTATGAAGTTTATCGCGACGTGCGACTCGTAGGCGCACCACCCAGCTCCATCGGAAAATTTGGTTATGATACCGACAACTGGGTATGGCCCCGCCACACCGGTGACTTTTCTATGCTGAGAGTGTATGCAGGGCCCGACAACAAACCCGCCGACTATTCGCCCGACAACAAACCCTACAACCCCCGGCATTATCTGCCTATCTCACTTCAGGGTGTAGGAGAAGAAGACTATGCCATGGTGATGGGATATCCCGGAAGTACTACCCGTTACCTCACCGCTGCGGCTATTCAGCTTGCGCTGGAACAGTCCAACCTCGACAAAATCGAACTCATGGGCCAGAAGGCACAGATTATGAAGTCCTATATGGATCAGGACGATAAAACCCGCATTGCCATGGCTTCCGATTATGCAAGTCTGATGAATACCTATAAATATTATATCGGTCAGACTACCATGATGAACCGCTATGATGTGGCCGGCCAGAAGAAAACAGCAGAAATGGCTTTCCAGGAATGGGCAGACAGTGACACTGCACGCCAGGCCAAATACGGCTCTGTACTGAAAGATATAGAAGAACTTCACAGCCTCTACAAGCCGGCTGACCATTTTATGAACTATTTGTATTACAGTTCGCTTGCCCCGGCTGCTTCTGTATTCTCTTACTTTGAGCTTTCAGGGCTTTTGCAGGCGCTACAGTCAGGTGATGCCGATGCAGTAGCCGGTGCCGTGGACGAGCTTAAAGAGGCAAAAGGGGAGTATTTTAAAACCTTCTTTTACAATGCTGACAGAGATATTTTTGCCGCTTCTTTTGCCAGTTTCTACAACAATGTTAACCCGCAGATTCGTCCTAAAGTATTTGATGAAATCCTGAATCCTCCCGCAACGACAAATGAGGATGAGTCGGGCAAAAAGAAGAAAAAGAAAAAGAAAAAAGACGAGCCGGAAGTGGTTCAGCCCGTTATGCCTATCGATATAAATGAGCGGATTAAAGCATGGACAGATCAGGCGTATCAGACTTCGCTCGTTACGGATGAAGCCCGCCTTGACGCTTTCCTCCAAAACCCCACCGCTGATGCGATTAAAAATGATCCGTTATTCCGCTATATCTCCGGTATAATTGATTTTTACCGCCAACGTGTAGGGCTGGCTCATGCTACTTTCAATTACCAGATTGAAGGGCTGCGCAAAACTTATGTGGAAGGGCTGCGTGAAATGCATTCCGATAAAAAGTTTTATCCTGACGCCAATTCGACCATGCGCCTTACGTATGGAAAAGTCAGGGCTTATGATCCCCGCGACGGCGTATCTTATCACTATTACACCACACTTGACGGTGTGATGGAAAAAGAAGACCCCACCAATGAAGAGTTTATTGTACCTGCAAAACTCAAAGATTTGTGGAAAAATAAAGATTACGGAAGATATGGTGTAGATGGAGTTATGCCATTGTGTTTTATCACCACCAATGACATTACCGGTGGAAACTCCGGTTCTCCTGTGATCAATAGCAAAGGTCACCTGATCGGAGCTGCTTTTGACGGAAACTGGGAAGCCATGTCTGGCGATATTCATGTTTTCCCCAATCTCAACCGTACGATTTGTGTGGATGCGCGGTATATTCTGTTTATCATCGATAAATATGCTGGTGCAGGCCACCTGCTCAAAGAAATGACGATCGTGGAATAACGATCAGACCTCATCAATAGGAAGGCTCTCCATTGCGGGGAGCCTTTTATTTTTTATAAATGCTTTTTGTCATTTTCAGTAGTCGGGGCAGATATGTATTTTTGCCCAAGCATAAATGGAAAGAAAGATGGTTAAATTATTCAGAAGGCTGGTAGAATATCTCGCATTGGGCATTCTGGTCGGAGGAATCGTGATTGTTATCCTAATGGCCGGGAAATTTCGCGAACACCAAAAGCAGGAAGCTGCCAAACCCGAAATGAAATCCGAACTCGTTACGCCGTCATCCCCCCATCTATCGGAAGACACAGTCCGGTAACAAAGGCAGCCTCAGGCGAGCAAAGCCAGGCAATAGAACCGGCAATATCTTCCGGTTCCCCATACCTCCCCAATGGAATAGCCTGCACCAGTCTTTCCTCCAGGCGGGGATCCAGTTCAAACATTTTGTCCACCATGGCTGACCGCGTAAAAACCGGACACACTGCGTTGATCCGTATATTTTTGCGCGAATACTCCACCGCTGCTGTACGGGTAAGGCCCAGTACTGCATGTTTGCTGGCGCTGTAAGCTGCGCTAAGGGGCAAAGCCCGCATACCTGCCACGGAAGATACATTCACAATAACCCCGCCTTTACCTTTGAGCATATGCTGTATCTCCGATTTCATACAATAAAATACCCCGTGGAGGTTGATGCTGATTATCTCATCAAAGGCTTCGGCCGAAATATCGCCAAGACGCATTCTGGGGCCACCAATACCGGCATTGTTGATTCCTATGTCCAGACTTCCATAGTGCGAAACCGCAAAATCCATGAGTTGATTTACTTCTCCGGCAATACCGACATTTGCCTCAAAAAAAACAGCCTCACCGCCTGCGGCTTTAATTTTGTTCACAGTCTCTTCTCCTCCGGCAGTATTTACATCTGAAACCACCACTTTCCCGCCTCTCTGCGCAAATAATAAAGCTGTCGCCCTGCCAATTCCGGAGGCAGCACCGGTAATAACGATCGTTTTTCCTGCAAACATGTGATCCATATATTAAATTTACAGTCCTGAATATAAGTCGCAAATGAAAACAAAAAAACTCTGGATTACGGCCTGTCTGGGAAGCCTGATTTTCCTGGGCGCCTGCCATTCCTGGCTGAATATCTCTTTACCCCCAGCCGATACGCATATTGAACCTCAATACATCCCCGCCTCACCGCAATCTGCCGCCGGCAACCCGGAAAAAGGGCTTGAATACCTGATTTATGGCGATTATATCGGCAGCGGAATTCCCTGGGATTTGTATCAGGAGTTGTTTGGCGAATATACAGATACACTCCTGGGCCGGGAAGGCGACAATCTGCATGTACCTTATTCGAGCAATGTGTTTACGGCTTCTAATGGGGTAAAAGTAGTGAGCGGAAATTGTTTTACCTGCCACGCAACCTATTTCAACGGAAAACTTGACCTCCGCCTCGGACAGAGCTGGTCTGATTTCACCGCCAATCAGAAATTTAAGGTCAAACTCCTCAATCTGAAAGTAGCCTTAACCTACAAAAAAGACTCACCGGAAAGAAAAGCTTACGAAAATCTGGGGCATTTTCAAAAGGCGCTGGCTCCACATATCATCACAGAAATTCAGGGCGTAAATGCGGCTTTCCGGCTTGAAGAGGCCTGTGTCGCCTACCGCAATCCGGATGATCTTTCATACCGGGAAAAACCCGCTTTTCGCCTCAATGGCTTTGATATTGGTTCGGATGTGCCGCCACTCTGGAATGTGAAAAAGAAAAATGCGCTCTATTACAACGCAATGGGGCGCGGCGATTTTACCAAACTACTCATGCAGGCTTCGGTGCTGGGAATAGCGGACAGTACCGCTGCCCGTGAAGTGAATACTCATTTTCGCGACGTGATCTCCTGGCTGAACTCGCTGGAGGCACCGCCATTTCCCGGCGAAATAGACGAAAACCTCGCCCGCAGAGGAAAAACCGTTTACACCCTTACCTGCAAAAAATGCCACGGTACTTATGGCGAAAATGAAGAATACCCCAACCTGCTGGTTTCGCTTTCTGAGGTAAAGACAGACCCCTACTATGCATGGTATTTTTCGGAGCAGTCGGGACTAGCCAAATGGTACAACCAGAGTTGGTTTGCACTTTCTTCGCCTGAGTCGAGGCTGGAGCCTTCGTTGGGTTATATTGCCCCGCCGCTCGATGGGATATGGGCCACTGCGCCGTATCTGCACAATGGTTCGGTTCCTACCCTCGATGCGTTACTCTACAGCCCCGACCGGCCGGTCTTCTGGCGCCGCACAGGCAGGAGTGATTACGATTATGAAAAGGTGGGGTGGAAATATACGGTTGAAACCCATGCGAAAGCGGACTGGACATACAATGCAACGCTTCCCGGTTATGGGAAAGACGGACACAATTTTGGCGATCACCTTTCTCCTCAGGAGCGGAAAGCCCTGATTGAGTATCTGAAGACGATGTAGGAAGGGAATGAGTAAGAGGAAAACTTTTTAAGCGGAAATTTGTATCTTAGAAGAAAAAAGATGCAGCCAGAAAAATATATTAATATCAGCCCCAATATTTTGAGTGGCACTCCGGTATTCAGGGGAACCAGGGTTCCTGTTGAAACACTATTTGATCATCTGGAAAGAGGGATTTCTCTGGTAGATTTTCTGGAAGATTTTCCCACTGTTTCCCGTGAGCAGGCAATAGCCGTTTTAGAAATCGCAGGGAAGATTCTCTCTTCTCAAAACCTTAAGAAAATATATGAAACTGCTGCTTGATGAGAATTTACCTCGGCAATTAAAGCGGGATTTAGAGGAACATACTGTTTTTACTGCAGCAGAAATGGGTTGGAGCGGAAAAGAAAATGGCGAATTGCTATCACTTTTGATTGAAAACAATTTTCAGGCACTTTTGACAGGAGATAAAAATATTCCCCACCAGCAAAACTTTAAAACATACACCATCCCTGTAATTGTTTTAAATACGCGGTTCATAACTTATCCGGATTTAAAACCTTTAATTCCAATAGTCAAGGATCTACTAAAAACAAACCTTCCTTCGGGCCCGACCGTGGTTTCCTTATAAAGAATACTTATCCCGTCACTGCCCGACAGGGTGCCATGTGGTTTTAATTTCCTGAGTGTCCATAATAAAATAAGGTCCCTGGGATTCGGGTGAATACCATTCCTCCCGCCCCCACACAATCACCCGCTTAAGATTTTCTGCTGCGCGCTCACGGATGCCGGCGATCTCCGCCGGATCAGTACCACAATAAATCATTGCATTTACATCCTTATGGCTTGAAAAATGAGATAGCAGCTCTTTCCGGAATCCTGTCAGGATATTGATCACCCCGCCGGGCAGGTCGGAGGTCTGAAGCACTTCTGCAAATGAAATCGCCGCTGTAGGCGCCGCATTTGATGCAAGCACAACCACGGTATTGCCTCCGGCAACTGCAGGAATGATGGACGAAATCAAACCCAAAAGCCCGGGTTTCTCCGGCGCAAACACAGAAATCACGCCCATAGGTTCAGGTGCCGAAAAGTTGAAGTGAGAAGAATCCACCGGGTTTACGGCGCTGAATACCTGCGAATATTTATCGCTCCACCCGGCGTAATACACCAGCCGGTCAATGGCATGTTCTACTTCCCGCGTGGCATCTGCATCGGTTTGGCCCAAAGCTTTCAGCTCTGCTACAAATTGCGGTTTACGGCCTTCCAGCATTTCTGCCATCCGGTAAAGGATTTGCCCGCGGTTGTAGGCCGAACGTCCTTCCCAGCCCGGCTGCGCGTTGCGGGCAGCTACTACTGCGTCGCGAAAGTCTTTTCGCGATGCCTGGCAAAGGTTGGCGATGAGTTTTCCCTCAGGGCTTTCGGCCTTGTAAAACCGCCCCGACTCCGTACGGGGAAATTTACCTCCGATGTACAGTTTGTAGGTCTTTTGCACATCGAGGCGAACCTTCGGTTCGGTGTGGTTGTTTTCTTCGGTAGGTGAAGAACTTGCAGTGCCGTTGGCTGTTGTTTTGGTTTTCGCCATGTTAGTTCAGATTGAGATATGCAGATAAACCGTGCAGGCCGCCTTCCCTGCCAAACCCGCTTTCCTTATAGCCGCCAAAGGGGGAGGTGGGGTCAAACTTGTTATAGGTATTGGCCCAGATTACACCGGCGCGCATCTTCCGGGTGAGTTTGAATATCTTCGAACCTTTATCTGTCCAGACCCCGGCAGAAAGGCCGTAGTAGGTGTTGTTGGCTTTTTCGATGGCTTCCTCTACCGTTCGAAACGACTGTACGGCGAGTACCGGCCCGAAGATTTCCTCCTGGACAATCCGGTGCGATTGTGATGCATGCAAAAACAGGGTGGGGCGGCACCAGAAGCCACCATTTTCCGGAACGGGGCAACTGCTCTGGAAAAATTCTGCGCCTTCCTTTTTGCCCAGTTCAATATAAGCTTCAATTTTTTCCAGTTGTGCGCGGGAGTTGATTGCACCGATATCCGTGTTTTTATCGAGGGGGTCGCCAACGATAAGGGTTTCCATCCGGTCTTTGAGTTTTTTTACGACAATTTCTTCTACTGACTCCTGCACAAACAGGCGTGAACCGGCACAGCATACATGTCCCTGATTGAAGTAAATGCCATTGATAATACCTTCGACCGCCTGGTCGAGGGGGGCGTCTTCGAAAATGATATTTGCAGCTTTTCCTCCCAGTTCGAGGGTAATTTTTTTGTTTGTGGAAGCGGTAGCACGCTGAATGATTTTTCCCACTTCCGTCGAACCCGTAAAGGCGATTTTATCCACACCTGGATGGTTGACAAGGGCCGCACCTGTGGCTCCGGCACCGGTTACGATATTAACTACGCCCGGAGGGAGATCGGCCTCCTGAATGAGCTCGGCGAGCTTTAATGCAGTCAATGGCGTAGTTTCGGCAGGTTTAAGCACAACAGTATTGCCGCAGGCGAGTGCGGGCGCCAGTTTCCATGCAGCCATGAGAAGCGGGAAGTTCCAGGGAATAATCTGCCCGGCCACTCCCAAAGCAGAATGTCTGCGGTTGGGAAAAGCGTATTCAAGCTTGTCGGCCCAGCCTGCATAATAGAAAAAATGCGCAGCAGCCAGCGGAATATCAACGGTTTTGGATTCCCGGATGGGTTTTCCTCCATCCATACTTTCTATAATGGCAAATTCACGGGCCCGCTCCTGAATCATCCGCGCAATCCGGAAAATATATTTCCCTCTGTCGGAGGGAGACATACGGGCCCAGTATTTATCATATGCCTTACGTGCTTCCTTTACTGCCTTGTCAATATCTGCGGCAGAGCCTTCGGCGATACTGGCGATGATTCTGCCGTTGGAGGGGTTAAAGGTGGGGAAATATCCGCCTTCGGCGGGCTGTACAAATTTACCGCCGATAAAATGATTGTATTGCGGCAGCAGGTGGATATGGTCGCTGCTTTCGGGTGCGGGGGCGTATTCCCAGCGTGTATTAAAATTGAGATCGGGAGCCATACGTTAATCTTTGGAAAAGTAGTCGATAGACTGGTAGATACCGGTGGATTGTTTGACAATCTGCATCAGGAGGTCATTGGCGAGGCTGCTGGCACCAAACCGGAAGAGGTTTGGGGTAAGCCAGTCTTCCCCGAGTGTTTCGCGAAGTACGACCAGGTACTGGAGGGCGAGTTTGGCTGTACCAATTCCGCCTGCGGGTTTCATGCCTATTTTTTTTCCGGTGCGGTAAAAATGGTCTCTGATAGCTTCCAGCATGGTCAGGGTAACGGGCAGCGTAGCTGCGGGCTGTACTTTTCCTGTGGAGGTTTTGATAAAGTCTGCCCCGGCATCCATGGCGATATCGCTGGCGAGGCGCACCTGATCGAGGGTGCTGAGCTCGCCGGTTTCAAGGATAACCTTGAGATGCGCTTCGCCGCAGGCTTCTTTCACTGCGGCAATTTCATCGAAAACAAAAGTATAATCTCCCTGAAGGAATTTTCCTCGGGAAATGACCATGTCTATTTCATCTGCGCCTTCTGCCACGGCAAAACGCGTATCTTCGAGTTTGACTGCTGTGGAGGCCTGGCCCGAAGGAAATGCGGTTGCAACCGAAGCCACGTGAATGCCTGTCCCTTCCAGTGCTTTTCGTGCGGTGCGAACGAGGGTAGGATATACACACACTGCGGCCACCTGCGGCAGGCCGGGGTAAATATCATGCACATGTGCTGCCTTATAACAGAGTTGACGCACCTTGCCCGGGGTGTCATTGCCGGCAAGGGTGGTGAGGTCAAGCATGCTGAGGGCAAGCCTTAATGCGTATGATTTTGATTCATTTTTTATGCTCCGGCTGGTAAGCCGGGCAACCCTTTCTTCCGTACCTGTCTGATCGACAGGAGGAGAATAAGGAGAATAGACAAATTTTTCCTTCACAGATTCCACAATTAAACCTTTAAGATAAGGAATTTACCCCGATCTCAAAAGCTTAATCAGTCATCCTCGTCATCGTCGTAGTCATCATCCTCATCCTCGTCATCTTCGTCGTCATCCTCGTCGTCATCTTCGTCCTTATCGTCAGGAAATTCTTCCTCGTCATCCTCAATGGCGTCATCATCCTCTCCGATGGGGGGAGGTGTAGTTTCCACAACCGTGCTTTCGCTTCCTCCGTCGTCGTCTTCCTCATCATCGTCATCCTGAATGATGACGGCAGAGCGATTTTTCACCTGGACATGATCCATGGAAATTTCCACCTTAAGTTTGAGTTTGCCAGCCAGGTGTCCATTGAGGCCTTCAATAGCATCATAAGCATCCTGCTCCCTTCTCATTTCGATAAAGGCGATCGTATTCTCGTCGTTTAATCCCCTCAAAAACCGGATTGAGGTGACTTCTCCAAATTCTTCAAACATTTCTTCCAGCCTCAGCCGGTTGATGCTGGCATCAATGGAAGATACCCGAAGTCTCATAGCGCTAAATCATTAATATGTTGGAGAACCTAAAAGTAAAATTTCGAACTGCAATAAACACAGTTTTTTGCTTTAACAAAACATTAACAAAGCCCTAACAAACTATTAAGTCAGGGGCAGCGTAACGTCTCATAAACAGAAATCGTGCGAAAGTACGCTTTCCAGCCCGAATTTTAAGTAATGAAATACAAATCTGAAAATCAACGATGAAAAAATTTGCAGCTATCGTGTTATCAGCCATGTTAGGAAGTGCCATAACTTTGGGCGCTTTTAAGGCTCTGGACAAAAAAGAAACGAGTGTATATCGGATTGAGCATACTTCCGGCTCTCCCTCTTTAGCTGCCAGGTATGACCAGTCCCCCGCCGGCTCCAATGGTCTGATGGATTTTACCGTTGCTGCCGAACAGGTAATGCCCGCCGTTGTCCATATCAAATCAACTGCTACCCAAACCCGCTCCCCTCAACCTCAAATGAATATTCCCGACCCTTTCCGGGATTTCTTTGGCGATGACTTCTGGGGCAACCAGGGCCAGCGGTTCAACCAGCCCCGGGTAGGAACTGGCTCCGGCGTGATCATTAAGGAGTCGGGGTATATTGTTACCAACAACCACGTCATCGAAGACGCAGATGATATCGAAGTGTCTTTGTATGATAACCGCTCATTTAAGGCAGAACTGATCGGTACAGATCCTTCGACAGATATCGCGTTGCTGAAAATTGATGCCGATGAGCTTCCTTTTGTTCCCATGACCAATTCTGACGATGTGAAGGTCGGGCAGTGGGTGCTTGCCATCGGCAACCCGTTTAATCTCAACTCAACCGTAACGGCAGGTATCGTCAGCGCCAAAGGCCGCAACATCAATATCCTGAAAGATCAGTCGGCGATAGAGTCATTCATCCAGACAGATGCTGCCGTCAACCCCGGTAACAGCGGAGGCGCGCTGGTCAATCTCGACGGACAACTGATCGGTATCAACACAGCGATCGCCAGCCCGACAGGTTCTTATTCCGGATATTCATTTGCTGTACCTTCCAATCTGGTCGGGAAAATTATTGAAGACCTGCTCAAATACGGAACCGTTCAGCGCGGGTTTCTCGGCGTGATGATCCGCAATGTGGACGGCAACCTCGCCAAAGAAAAAAATCTCGGTCTGAATGACGGTGTGTATGTGGATAGCCTGACCCAAAACGGTTCTGCCATTGATGCAGGTGTCAAAAAAGGAGATGTCATTACCGCCGTCAACGGCCACCCGGTCAAAACATCTTCCGAACTTCAGGTGGCCATTGGTACACTTCGCCCGGGTGATCAGGTAAATCTCACCATTCATCGCGACGGAAAGGTAAGAGAAGTACCGGTTACACTCAAAAACCGCGAAGGCAATACGGATGTGGTGAAGAAAGAAGAAGCGGCAATCTCCTCGGTGTTGGGCGCCGAATTTAAAAATCTTTCGAAAGAGGAACTGAAAAAACTGGACATAGATGGTGGGGTACGGGTCAGCAAACTCTATCCGGGTAAGTTGAGGAAATATACCGGAATAGAGGAAGGATTTGTGATCACAAAAATAGATGGAAAAAAAGTAAGTAGTGTGGAAGAAGTGGAAAAAGCGTTGGAGGGTAAGAAAGGTGGAGTGATGTTGGAAGGTGTATATGAAGGGCATCCTGGCACCGGTACTACGCCTTCGGTTTGTAGGTTGATTTTCTTTTTTCACTTGAGAGGCTGCCTCAATTTTGGGGCAGCCTCATTTTTGGTAGATATTTTTCAGTGATTTCAGATCGGTGGTCAGTTTTGCTGCCATCTGTTCGAGTTCTTCGAATGTCATTTCCGCCTAAAATGCAAACCTTTCAAAAATAGCAATAATTTCATTTCGGGGAATTAGATTTGTTACTGGAAATTAATTACCTTTCAAATTTTCGGGTAGGGCCAGGTGTTTGTGTCCGACTTTGAGTTTTTAAAGATATAGCTGCCAGATATCTTTCATATAGTAGAATCAAATTAAATTTATGACAAATCGCATTGTACTGCAAGTTTTTCTGTCTATTTTGGTTATCTCCTTTGGGAAATGTATTCTCCCAGAATACGCAAATAGAAGAGAGGAAAAACATTAGGGATAATAATTGGGCGCGGATATGAAGATGGTTGGATAAATTTATCAAAGCTGCCTACTATTGGTATTGCTTATACCCATCCATCCATAAAAGGATTGCTCTCAGGGGCCAGGTATCCTCTTTCTATCGCTCAATGCCGGATTCATATCTGTATGATGATGCAAATGGGAGGATTATGGCAAATATTATTGTTCGGGATAGTAAAAGTCCGTTCCTTGACGATATACAAAGAGATAGAATAACGTCTATTGGTTTAAAGGATCTTGACCCGAGCTACACGGTTAAAACACTAAGTGTACCGTGGGATTTTGGCGTACTCTTTTACCCTCTTATGTTCAAAGACATGCTTTGGGATTATTTGTCGGTGGCAGTCTAACCTATGAATCACATAATTGGATGAGGGATTATTATCCTGCAGATATAACTTTGGATGATGGGAGTGTCTATGAAGGTACTTTTGTTGCATTGAATACGAATTCAATAGTTTGACCCCTGGTGATTGTATAAAAATTGAATACTCTTACAATTTTAATAAGTTTTTAGCAACATTCGGAGTTAGTGAGAACAACCTTCTGTTGAGCCATCGTAGTTCCATCATTTTTTACAATATTTCAATTGGAATCCATGCAAAAATTTAAACTTTTTTTAATCTCTTTAAGCCTGATCGCTATCTCACCGATATCAACAGTAGCCCAAAAGGTGGGGATTGGTGGCACAATGGGGGTACGTTCAGATTTTAATGTAAAAGCGAAAGGATTTGCACGATCGATTTATATATATAATCGATTTACAGATAAGTTCTCTATTAAATGTGGATTAGGGCACGCTATGTCTGAATCACAATCTGCTATTTATCGAAAGCGGATCAAGTAATACACTGATTCGAAACAAAAATCAACCAGTTCCGATAGAAGATACTGGTTTTTTGGCTGGGATAATAGCGCATTTCCAAACATTGACATCTCCGACAAGGAAATCGCTATGATGACCTGTTTGTCTATTTGGCATTAAATTATAAAATAATTCAAAAACATAGGCATTTTGGACAAATTGGAGCAGGCACTAGCCTTCATAGAAGGGATCATTCGGAGCAGATCGGTTCGATCATAGCAAACAGAGGCTCATTTTCCTATTGGTATTGGTAATGTTAATGACTTAGAAATTCCTGTTTTTGCCTATAATACCTTTTTAGATTATTCTATAATTGCAGAAGGCACTTATGGATTTATTTTAACAGAAAGCCTGGATATTTTGCTTGAGTCAAATCTCTTTTTTTATCCTAAATCAAAAACAATGTCCCTAAATATTGGATTGGGATTTAATATTGATTTTTAAGGTTGTTTACTCAGTCGGATTCGCGGTTGATTCTCTTTTTCGGAATTATCAACTTATTGGGATAAACCACCAAGGACACCAGGAAGCCACGAGGGCCACAAAGCGCAGTTTCCTTGTGCCCTTGAGAGGCCTTTGTGAGTCTGCCTATGCAGATGGTTTCTGCTTCGCTTCGGAAAGATTACTTTCTCCCAATCACTTTACAATTCCGCTCTTTTTTCTGAAGGCTGTCCCTGTATGTGGGCAGCCTCATTTTTTGGTAGATTATTTTGAAAAGAAAAATGCAGGTATTATTTTTTGCCAAAATCCGGAATCATGAAAAAATATCTGCTTTTTATTGCGATTGTCGCGGGGGGATGGCATTTTTCCTCTGCGCAGGGTTTTGGCCTGGGCCCCAAATACAATGAAACGATTTATGGCATAGCTACCTATCCTGAGGTTATCGGTGCTGATGAAACAGGTTATTATGTGTATCAGTCTCCTTATCGCCTGGGTAACTTTTCGGAAATAACTAAATATGAAGGAGCCGCTTATGCTAGAAAATCTGTTCCTTTCAGAAAATTTGGAAAGGACCTCAAACTGGAAAAAAAAGCCGAAATCGGACTTGGAACCAAAAGCAGGCCCGAAAGAGCGATGGGGGCGCTAATGCTAAATAGTAGGATATTTTTGTTTTCTGTATTCAATGAACGAACGGAAGGCAGGTCTGAATTGTTTGTTCGTGAGATGAATAAAAAGACACTGGCCGTTCCCACTAAAGGAAAAAGCCTGGGAAAGGTTTCCTTTGAAAGTTCTAATTTCAAGGGGTTTATGTGGTATTATTTTGTCTACTCTGCAGATACTTCCCGGATACTTGTTGTGGGACAACTTCCTCAGAAAAAGGATTGCCGGAGAAATTTGTTTTAAAAGTACTTTCCGATGATATGAGCTTGCTCTGGTCAAAAGAAGTTGTGTTGCCTATCAGGAAGAACTTTTCTCCGTTTTGAGCTTTTCCGTAGATAATAGCGGTAAGGTTTATATTCTGGGGAAAAACTATTTTGAGAAAAAGGACGAATCGGTAGGTCGGAAACCCAATTACAACTTTAAAATCCTTATCCTCGAATCTGACAAGCAAACCCCATCAGAGCTGACGATTGATCTGGAAGACAAATTCCTGATTGATGTTAATATTGAGCCAATGGAGAATGGGCAGATTGTTTGTGCAGGAGCATATTCCGAAAAAGTAGATGCGACTAAAGTAGAGGTATTTATTATCTGGCAGTTGATCCGGTGAGTAATAAAATAATGAAAGAGTTATTCTGACCTTCGGAAGTCATTGTTTGGAGGCGATGACGATTTGAATGAAGAAGATACCCCTCAAAAACCGAGAGAAAAAGGATATTTTACGACTATGTTTTCAGGAGAATGATCCCACTGAGCGACGGAAGAACGGTATTGGTTGCAGAAGAACAATTTAGAATTGATCGTCAAACCACTAAAACTACCACTTCTGCGGGTCCAAATGGGGGCTATGTAAGTTCGTCAACAAGGGAAACAATCCCTGTTTTTTTACCGGAATAATATTATTGTCATTTTCATCTCTCCTGAAGGTACTATTGAGAATGCTGAAATGATCCGCATAAAAGGCAGGCCATCAATTATGATTTCTATTTTCTTTCGTATGGAATATTCTGGAATAATTCTAATCTATATTTTGTATTTAACGATCATATAGATAATCTCACTGCAGGATCTCGTGATAGGATACAAGTATTTGGAGACAGAGAACCCAAAAAACGTATTCTGGCGCTCGTAACCCTTAATTCCCAGGGAGAAACCTTCCGAAGTGAGCTTATTAACCTGGGGGATGCCCAGTCAATTTCGCTTTCAACTACTACCTATCAGGTTTCCCAGCATGAGGCAGTTGTATTTTTTCAAGACAGAAGAAAAAACAACCGCCGCCTTGGACAGATTTCTTTTTAATATTTTTTACAATGAAAAAATACCTGCTTTTTATTACGATTGTCGCGGGGGGATGGCATTTTTCCTCTGCGCAGGGTTTTGGCCTGGGCCCCAGATACAAGGAAAACATTAAAGGCATAATTACCTCACCTGAGATTTTAGGCTCTGATGAAACCGGTTATTATGTGTACCAGATGTGTTTTCTTATGATTTTAATTCGTACAGAAACAAAACCGAAAACTATATTACCCCCAGAAAATCAGTTCCTTTCAGAAAATTTGGAAAGGATCTCGGGCTGGAAGCTAAAGCCAAAATCAGATTTGGAACTCCAAACCGGCCCGAAAAAAGAGCGATGGGAGCTTATGCTGAAAGACAGGATATTTTTGTTTTCTGTATTCAATGACCGAACGGAAGGCAGGTCGGAATTGTTTGTGCGTGAGATGAACAAACAGGCGCTGACCATTCCCGTTAAGGGAAAAAGCCTGAGCAAGGTTTCCTTTGAAAGTTCTTTTTTTAAAGGGTTTATGCAGTATTTTTTTGTTACCTCTGCAGATACTTCCCGGATACTTGTTGTGGGACAACTTCCTCAAAAGAAGGGATTGCCGGAGAAATTTGTGGTAAAAGTACTTTCCGATGATATGACTTTGCTCTGGTCAAAAGAAGTTGTGTTGCCCTATGAGGAAGAACTTTTTTCGGTTTCGAGTTTTTCAGTAGATAATAGCGGTAAGGTTTATATTCTGGGGAAAAACTATTTTTGAGAAAAAGGACGAATCGGTAGGTCGGAAACCCAATTACAACTTTAAAATCCTTATCCTCGAATCTGACAAGCAAACCCCATCAGAGCTGACGATTGATCTGGAGGACAAATTTCTGATCGAAGTTCACATAGAACCGTTGGATAATGGACAGATTGCCTGTGCAGGAGCTTTTTCCGAAAAAATAAACGCGACCAAAGTGAAAGGTATATATTATCTGGCGGTTGATCCTGAGAGTAATAAAATAATAAAGGAGAGTTATACCGACCTGCGTTTGTCAATGTTTGGAGACGATGACGATCTGGATGATGAAGATAAACCCCAAAAACCGAGGGAAAAGAGGGCTTTTTACAATTATGTTTTCAGAAAAATGATCCCGCTGAGCGACGGAAGAACGGTATTGGTTGCGGAAGAACAATTTGAAAGGGAGGGTGGATCTGTAAGTTCGTCAACCAATCAATATACAGTTGATTATTTCCGAAATAATATAATTGTAGTTGTTATTTCTCAAGATGGCTCAATCGGGAATGCTACGATGATCCGTAAAAGACAAGTTTTATCAAATGGGTATTACCCACTTTCTTATGGTATGTTTAGGGATGATGCCAATTTATATTTTGTATTTAACGATCATGTAAAAAACCTTGACGCGGAACCCGACCATAAGATTAAATCTTATGGAGGTTCTTTTGCAAGCCTAAAACAACTTATCCTTGAGCTTGTAACTATCAATTCCAATGGCGAAATCATTCGCAGTCAACTCATTACTGAAAAGGAAGCCCGGTCAGTGGCGATTCCAATATCTACCTATCAGGTATCTCCCCATGAGGCAGTTTTGTTTTTTCAATCCAATAATAAACGCCGCCTCGGCCGCATTTCTTTTTAATATTTTTTGTCATGAAAAAGTACCTGCTTTTTATTGCGCTTTTTGCGAGTGTATGGGGTTTTTCCTATGCCCAGAAACTTGACCTTGGTGAAGAATATTTAGAAAGCCCGGATGATATATTATCCTTCCCGGAAATTGTAGGTAGCGATGAGACGGGTTATTATATCTCTCATCGCAAGATCGCAACCAACTTTGGTATTGGCGTAGCATTCAACTCAAGAGATAAAAAAGTTTATCTCCGAAAATTTTCGAAGGATTTGAACCTGGAAAAATCAGTGGAAGTTAAACTTAATAACCAAGAAGGGCCTGAAATTATGGAAGGAATCTTTATGCTCGGCAAAAAACTGATTTTGTTTTCCTCTTCCACAAACCCTAAAAACAAAACCTCGGAATTATTTTTCAGAGAAGTGAATAAGTCAACCTTAGCTATTCCTGAAACGGGTAAAAGTTTGGGGACGATAAATTATGCAAGTGATTCGAAATCCTCATCCATAAATCATAACTTTAGAATTTCCCAAGACTCCTCTAAACTGTTGATTTATTCTAAGTTCTCCAGTGAAAAGGATATGCCTAAACGATTTTTGGTGCAAACCTATACCCATGAATTGAATAAGTTGTGGGCGCGTGAGATTGAATTACCTTATTTAGACAATGTTTTCGTGGCCGATTTTTTTTGGTCTCCTACTTTCCTTATCGAAAATGGGGGAAGAGTATTCGTTTTAGGCAAGTTTTATCCGAAAGATTCAAAAGGACGATCTGAAGAAAGTCCTCATTTTAAAATTTTGATGCTGGACGCTAAGGAAGAAACTTCCTCGGAGGTGTTGGTTGATTCGGGGGATAAACTTTTGGAAGGTTTGCATCTGGAGATTTTAAATAATGGCGATCTTATATGTGTGGGACCATTTACGGAAAAAAAACCGTCCAAAGTCAGCGGATTGTATATGCTAAAGATTAATCCCACAACAAAGGCAATTTTAAAAGAAAATTATATAGAAGTGACAGCCGGCATGGTTCTGGAAGGCAGCGAGGCCTCGGATAAAAAAAATGCCAACGCTGAAAAAGATATAATGCACTTTCCTTCTTATGATTTTCTGGATATCACTGCGAAAGCGGATGGCGGAGTTGTTTTTGTCGGCGAGCAGCAAATCCGGACAACGGGGTCATACGGTACTAGTTTTCGTTATAATGATATTATTGTGTTGGATATTTCGGCGGAATGTGAAATAAAAAAAGCCTTTCTTATCCCGAAAAAACAGGATATGAAACACTCCAATATGTATCTCTCTTGCGGTTTGATGATGAGAGAGCCATCCATTTACTTAATTTTTAATGATCGCGTTGAAAATCTCAATCTCGCCGCCGGTGAAGAACCTGTCATGTATATACCCGGCGGACTTACCCAAAATAAGCAGGTGATCGAACTGGTGTCTCTGAATATCGAAGGACAGGGTGATTATACCCGAAAGGCATTAAACACCGCTAAGGAAACCGAAATATTTGCCATTCCCGCCGTTACTCAACAGATTTCTCCCCATGAGGCGATTATTATTTTTGAGAAAAGAGACCGCCGCCGCCTCGGCCGCATCACCTTCTGAAAACCTTCTCACTTAACCACAACTTCCACTTCCCTTTTAAAGGCAACCATCAGGCTCTCCAACAACTCTCTATCCGGCACTCCTGAGAAGGTGACAACTCTATACCTGGAGGAGTAGAGTTCTCCTTTCCGGATATAAAATCCCTCTTCCACCATGGGGGTAAAACAAAAGTAGGGCATGTCGGGGTGGAGGCGCACAAACTGCGGAAAACGGAAGTTGTCCTTATGATCCAGCACAGCGAAACCCTCGGTTTTGCCGTTGATCGTACCTGACATAGCCACCCAATCGGGGCGGATGTGGTTGCCATCTGCCGCGTTTGCCCTCGCTGGTCAGAAAGTCTGCGGTAAATCCTTCGCCCGCCGAAGGATTCCACTGCTCCAGCCGCGAAATCCCATGCCGCCGTAGTGGTATTTTGCCACGTGCAGCGGACTGTCGGTTACACACTCCTGGTGCGAGGTGATATCCCATATAAAATAACCGCTGAGGGCATAGACGGTTATATCCCAGGTTTCAGTCAGGATCACCGTTGTGTCTCTTCGACAATACCCAGATGTTCTTGTTGGGTCTCAAACCTCCCGTAAACGGAGCCGGAGATACTTTCTACCACACCGCTGTTTCGCACGGTTCCCTCTCCGTGCTGCTGGTTCCAGAAGTCGGTTTTATGTCCCTGCCAGAATGCGTTTACCCAGGCAAAAAATACGGCGTGCTGGTGGGTGTGGCCTTTGGGGAAATCGTCGCTTAATACTGTCCCGTCGGGGCTATACATGGGATGGATAAATCCGCTCCGCTGATAATACGCAGGAAGGGTGTCGGCAGGAAAAGCCGTTGATATCTGATAACTCAATACAGGCTTGTCAGAATAAGAAACCGTAATTTTATCATCGCTGGTATTAATTTCACTTCTGCGAATGTTTCTCCCTCTCTCAAGGTCGCAAATGATAATTCGCTTCTGTTCCTGCCTTAAGGGTTGTTTCGGGAATAAAAACTGCACGTCCGTCCAGCCGCTGCGCGCGGACTTTTACTCCGGATTGGGCATTTTCCAGCACAGGTATTCCCAGGCAGCAAACTGCGCAGGGATGTCAAAAATAAAGGAGACGGCACAAGGTCTTTTTCGCCAGCTTTTACTACGATTTCAGCCGAAGGGCCCGACTGGCAGGAGATCAGTATGGAAAGGGCACAAAAAAGTAAAAGGCAAGAAGTTAATTTTTTCATTAGAAGCGCTTTTCTCAAAAAAAACAAAAATTCCAGGAATCTCTTTCTTATTATTTTTGAATTATACCCTCTGCGTGAACCCTACGGTTGGCGAAAGGTGTTTCTCGCAAAGTTTGCAAAGGTGTCGCAAAGGTCGCTAAGAAGTGCTTTGTGTTCTTTGCGTGACCCTACGGTTGGCGAAAGGCTGTTTCTCGCAAAGTTTGCAAAGGTGTCGCAAAGGTCGCTAAGAAGTGCTTTGTGTTCTTTGCGTGAACCCTACGGTTGGCGAAAGGTTGTTTCTCGCAAAGTTTGCAAAGGTGTCGCAAAGGTCGCTAAGAAGTGCTTTGTGTTCTTTGCGGTTCTTTGTGTCCTTTGCGTGAACCCTATGGTTGGCGAAAAGTGTTTCTCGCAAAGTTCGCAAAGGTGTCGCAAAGGTCGCTAAGAAGTGCTTTGTGTTCTTTGCGTGAACCCTACGGTTGGCGAAAAGTGTTTCTCGCAAAGTTTGCAAGGGTGTCGCAAAGGTCGCTAAGAAGTGCTTTGTGTTCTTTGCGTGAACCCTACGGTTGGCGAAAGGTGTTTCTCGTAAAGTTCGCAAAGGTGTCGCAAAGGTCGCTAAGAAGTGCTTTGTGTTCTTTGTGTCCTTTGCGTGAACCCTACGGTTGGCGAAAGGTGTTTCTCGTAAAGTTCGCAAAGGTGTCGCAAAGGTCGCTAAGAAGTGTTTTGTGTCCTTTGCGGTTCTTTGTGTCCTTTGCGTGAACCCTACGGTTGGCAAAAAGTGTTTCTCGCGAAGTTTGCAAAGGTGTCGCAAAGGTCGCTAAGAAGTGCTTTGCTTACTTCCATAAAATTTTATAATTTGCGACCAGGTAGTCGCTGATATTATGCCGCTTTCAACTTATTACAACTTGCCTGCCGGTCGTCAGGAAGAAATTTTGCAGATATGTTTCGAAGAATTTGCCCTTCGGGACTATCAGGGCGCTTCCATATCCAATATTGTGCGCAGACTAAACCTCTCCAAAGGCGGATTTTACCGCTATTTCAAAGATAAAAAAGATGTTTATCTCTACCTTCTCGAATGCGCGATGCAAATGCGGATGAATCAGGTGGAAACACTTTTTTCTCAAAGTGAGGATATCAAAGAACTGCTGATCGAAAATTTTTATCAGAAGATTCGCTTCGACCTCACCAACCCCATTGTAGGACAGTTTCTCTACAATGCAAATCGGGAAGGGTATAGCGCCGAACTCGGAGACGAAATGATCAGGGTACGCCTCCGGATTAAAGAAATTATCAGACAGATGTTATTGGTCTTCAGGGAAAAGGGAAAAATCCGCAGCGATATTTCTCCGGAGGTAATTGCATTTCTTGTTTTCCAGGTGCAGACGGGGGTCTATGACTTTCTCCTTGAGAAATACAACATTATTCCCCATAAGACGGGCTTTATCGAAAATCCTGTCATCACCATTCCTGAAGAGGAAATTATGAACACAGTCAGGACTTTCACCGAAATTCTTGTCCATGGCCTGCAACCTGCGACCGGGTAGTCGCGTATATTTTTTTGAACAATTTGCGACCAGGTGGTCGCTTTTGAAATAAACAGCTATGATTCAGGTCGAAAATCTTCAATTCACTTACCGGGGCAATCCGGCACCGACCATCAAAAACATGAGTTTTGACGTGGCTCCGGGTGAGATTCTTGGATTTCTGGGCCCGAGCGGTGCGGGTAAAAGTACAGTACAGAAAATACTAATTCGCCTGCTTTCCGGTCACTCAGGAGAGATATCTATTCTGGGAAAACCACTATCCGCCTGGGATCATTTATTTTATGAGCATATAGGAGTGGGATTCGAGCTTCCCAATCATTACCTCAAACTATCGGCCCGGGAAAACCTGGCGTTTTTTGCCTCTTTTTATCGTCGCAAAACAGCCGATCCCATGGAATTGCTATCCATGGTGGGCCTCGAACCCGATGCAGACAAAAGAGTCGAATCCTTCTCAAAAGGTATGAAAATGCGCCTCAATTTTGTCCGTGCACTGCTCCACGACCCTGAGGTTTTGTTTTTTGACGAACCTACCTCCGGCCTTGATCCCCTCAATGCCCGGATTATGAAAGACATCATTATTCACCAGAAGTCTTTGGGCAAAACTATTTTCCTGACCACTCACAATATGAATGATGCCAACGAACTTTGTGACCGCGTGGCGTTTATTTCTGCGGGTGAAATACGCACACTCGATACCCCCCGGCAACTCAGGCTGGACTATGGGCAGCGGGTGGTCGAAGTGGAATACAGAAACGGAACTTTGCGAAAAGCCGCGTTTCCATTGGAGAATCTGGCAGGAAATGCAGGTTTTCAGGAGATTCTAGGAAAATATCCATTGGAGGCGATTCATTCGAAAGAAGCTACCCTTGACGATATTTTTATTCAGGTAACCGGAAAAAGTCTGTTATGAAAACCCTGCTGACAACCATTGGCTGGGAGTTGAAACTTCAGCTTCGAAACCAGATTATCACCATCGCAGCTGTGGTGACGGCGGTGTATATGATTATTTTTCATTATTTACCTGTCAGCGGTTACCAAAAAATTCTGATTACACTGATATTTTCCGATCCGGCCATGCTGGGATTTGTATTTATCGGGGTGCTGGTTTTATTTGAAAAAGGTGCAAACACCATAAAAGCCATCAATGTAACTCCGCTAAAACCGGGTATTTATATTTGGGCTAAAGCATTTTCGCTGACCCTGATTTCTATTGTTGCGGGAATATTAATGGCCATTATGGGGCACGGCTGGCATTTAAATTATTTTTATCTGTTGCTGGCAATTATTTACGCTTCCCTTTTAGCTTTTTTTATAGGATTTATAGGTGTTTTCAGAGTGAAAACGCTGAATCAGTATTTGGTTATTCTTCCTTTTTTCCTTACACCCCTGACACTTCCGCTACTGAATTTTTTTGAACTCACCCACATCCGGTTTTTTTACCTGATTCCGACCCAGGCAGTGCTGCTTTTATTTGAGGGAACATTTAATGGGTTTGCTGGTTGGCGCGAATTTCTATACGCCGTTTTTTATCCGGCACCGTGGATTGTCATACTTTTTTGGCTGGCAAAACGCATATTTTATAAATACAGATAAATCACATACTCATGGCAATAAATTATTTTTTAATTATGCTGCGGAATGATATCCGGAATATTTTTCGCGATAAAATGCTCGTCATTTTCTGTTTTATGCCGCTGATAATGATTATGGTTATGCGCTTTTTGCTCCCTGTCGCAGAGGCATATTTTCCGGTTATTGTGGATTATAAATTATATATACTTGCGGCTGTATGTCTGGTAAGCATTATAGGGCCTGCGTTACTCAGTTCGATGATTATGCTGGATGAAAAAGATGAAAACCTGTTTGTTGTGCTGAATATCATGCCATTGTCTCCGGGGATGTTTATTTTTTTCAGGCTGGTTTTTATTACGTTGCTGGCTTTTTTCGCTTCGTGGATTACCATGCTTTTTTCAGGGATAGAGCGGGTGAATATTTTATCTTCTTTTTTATTATCGGTGCAGGCCGGATTAATTGCGCCGGTGATTGCGCTTTTTTGTGTTTCATTTGCCAGAAATAAAATCGAAGGAGTAACACTGCTGAAAGGGTTAAATTTTTTTTCCGTGATCCCGCTGGTTTTGATTTTTTCTGAAACTACATGGGAATGGGTAGGCGCAATAATCCCCTTTTACTGGGTGTATAAGGCCTTTGCTGCTATGGCTTTTCCGGGGGAGATGATTTTATATGTAATGGGAGGGGTATTGGTAAATTTCGGTTTCATATACTGGCTTTACCGGAGGTTTTTTTATAAAAAAGCCTGAAAAACACGCATTTCTTATTCGATTATTACTTTTTATCGGGTAAATAATTTTTCACTTGTGGTGAATAGTTGTAGTTTTATGTGATTTTACGCAGCCCACCTTAAATCACAATACTTTTCTATTGAAAGGTATATAATTAATTAATGAACAAGTGAAAGCAAAAAAGATTACCAAATGGGTTAAGGAAATAAAAGCCCTTAATAAGAGACTTGCAAAACTGGAGCAGATGCTGGAATCCAAAATGGATCAGCCAAAGGTTGAAGTAAAAGTAGCCGAAGAAACACCCGCTCCATTGGCAGAAGTGGAAGTCGTAGCTGCCGAAGTAGTTGCCGCACCCAAAACACGTGCCCGACGTACGACAACCAAATCCAAAGAAACCGTTGTGCAACCCGTCAAACGTCGCGGTCGCCCTGCCGGCTGGAAAAAGCAAACCGTAGCTGATACGCCCGTTGCTGAAACACCCGCAGTCGAAGAACAGCCCGTCAAACGCCGCGGTCGCCCCGCAGGCTGGAAAAAACAAACCGAAGCTGAGGTACAGGTGCCTGAAGTAGTTGTTGTAACAGAACAGCCTGCCAAACGTCGCGGTCGCCCTCCCGGCGTCAAAAATGAGGGAAAATCTGTGGCAAAGGAAAAAACTTCTGCCGTAGCCAGCCCGGTAAAACGGCCGCGCGGCCGGAAAACCAAAGTGATCGGCAATTGATTCAGATAAGTGATTATGGCAAAGAAAGGGAAGAAAAATAAAAAACAGAAGGACGAAGTCGCTGCGCTCAATCAGGCTGAAATAGGCCTGCTGATCAAAAAAATAAAAAAGCAGCAACGTAAAGCTGAGGAGAAACAAAAGCTTTTGTCCGAACTGGAAGCTTTGGGTTTTGATGAAATGCTTCAGTCTCTGAAACTGCGGATTGCGCGGCTGGAGGAGAAAATTGGAGAAATGGTTTCTTAAAATGACCAAACCCATCAACTTCTCTCATCTGCCGCCTTTGCCTCAGGTGTCTGAGCGGGGAAAAGCCATTTTTCGCGAAGGCAGAGTAAGGGAAGTTGAAAGTTATGGAGATGTATTTATCGGGCAGGTTTCCGGAGACAAAATGTATAAGGTGTGCATTGACAACCGAAATGCTTCCCCCACATTTACCTGTACCTGCCCGTTTGATGCTGTAAGTCCCTGTAAGCACGTCGTTTCAGTAATCGCTGCCATCGAATCAGGACAGTTTGTCCGCAAATCTGCCGAATTTTCGCCGGAAATGGAGGTGCTCACAGACCTGATCAATATCGATCAGGTCAGGGCAGCAGTCGCTGAAACCAAAAATCCCCAACCGCAAATTGAACTGCTGAAACAGTTGACCACATCGGGCAATATCCGCAATGCGATAAGGTGTTTTCTCGGGATTTACGAAGGGATTGGCTCCACGCATTCTGCCGAAACGACAGAAGTAGTGGCCAACATACAGGATATTCTTATAACTTCGGTCTCAATTCACACTCGCAGGTGCGAAATGCAAGGGAAATCATGGACATTTTTTTCAGCGCTGGGATAAATATGAACAGCGTTATGATGTCGCCCATCCGCAACGAAGTTTCCGCTACCAGTTTTCTCAACTGAGCCTCTCATGGCAGCACTGGTAACAGATAAGGTAGTGGTGCATTTTCTTGATATGAAAATTTCGGGTTACGGGCTCGATTTTTCACCCTTGAAGGTACTTGGTGGGAAAATGTCCGGGCTCAGGAATTAAATCAATCCTTTTCCGAAAAAAGCACCGTTTTTTGGAAAAAAACCCGAAGGTTGAGACTTTAATATTCAGAATAAAAGGCAAATTACGAGTAACAATAATGAAGTTCAACAGCAGGAGAACGGGCGTAAGGGCTCATTCTTTATTCGGGAGAATGGAGAAACCCTTGCCGAAATGACCTATTCGCGCGCCGGAGATCATCTGGTAATTATAGATCATACAGAAGTTTCTGATCAACTGAGAGGACAAGGGGCGGGAAAAGAACTGGTTTATGCACTGGTAGCCTGGGCAAGGAAAAACGGATTGAAAGTAATGCCGCTCTGCCCTTTGCCAATGCGGTTTTTCAGCGAAATTTAGATATCCACGACGTACTAAAATCATAATATGCCCTCCAGAAACCGTATATGGCACGTAGGCAACTGGTGCATTCACGTTGGCCAGACCTACATTGAGTCGCCGTTTGAGGCGCCCAGCAAAGATGTTGAAATCCTCAACTATGCCGCACCCTTCGTTGAGGCGCTGCGAGCGATCCCCGATACCGAAGTGATTTCCCAGCCCTCGTGGGAACTTTACCGCATGTCTCCCGAAGCATTCGAAAAACGACTCGAATGGGCCACCGCCATCGCCTTCGGCGATGTGGAAACCAAGTGCCTGATGCTCCATCCCGATTTTTTTACCCGTGCAAAATGGGGCGATGAACCTGTTACTTTCCCCGACAGATTCGATATCCTCCGCGACTGGGTGGCGAAGGGCGGCCATTTTCATATGAATGGAGGCTGGCTCAGCTTCGGCGGCGAACTGGGCAAAGGCGGGTGGGGGAGAAGCCGTTTTCATGATGTGCTTCCTGTTGTATGCCTGCAACATGACGACCTGATTGAGTCAACCGCGGGTTATCAGGTAAGAGCCAATACTTCGCATCCAATGGCTAGTGGAATCGACTGGGACACGATTCCTCCCTTGCTTGGATTTAATGAAACCTCAGTCAGGCCATCTGCCGAAGCGGTGGTAGAAATAGAAAATCTGGGGAAGTGGCATCCCCTTTTCGCCGTTCATAGCTTTGGGAAAGGGAAGGTAAGCTGTTTTACAAGCGGAGCCAGCCCCCACTGGGGCATCAATTTTATGAAATGGGCCCGGTACGACCAATTCTGGCGCCAGGTATTTGATTCACCCCCGAAATAGACCATTCGTGCAAGTATTCATTCACCAACCCATTGACCCGACCGTCAGAGATTTTCTGGAATTGCGTTTCCCTAATATCCATTTTGCCCTGGGCCAGGATATGGCCGCAGGCGCCAGGGAAGACGCCTTTCTGAAGTCGGAAGTAGTTTTTGGCAATATCCCGGCTGCCTGGGTACAAAAGTCCGAAAATCTTCGGTGGGTACAGCTTGCATCCGCAGGCGTCAATCAGTATATCGGGCTGAACTGGGATGACCTTTCGCCGAAAGTAACCATGACAAATCTGGCAGGTTTTTTCGGAATATCGGTTGCCGAGACAGCATTGGGAGGAATACTTTCCATTTACCGCCGGCTGGATCATCTCGCACGGTTGCAATCTACCCATACCTGGCGAGGTAAGGAGGAGCGGGAGCAGGTGCGCACCCTGTGGCAGAAAAAGGTGATTATTATGGGGCCGGGATCCATCGGGTTGCATCTGAAACGTCTGCTGCTTGCTTTCGAATGTGAAATCACCCTCTTTGGCAGGCGAAAGGAAAATTCGGATATAACCACTGCCGAAGAACTTGACCGCGCCATTCCCGGAGCCGATATTGTCGTTGCAGTCCTTCCTGAAACTGCCGAAACTGTCAATTTCCTCCACCGGGAAAGATTGTCTCTTCTTTCAGATGAAGCCATTCTGGTAAGCATCGGAAGGGGAACGGTACTGGATGAACAGGCCCTCGCAGCTATGCTTCATAACCACCTCCTGCTGGGGGCAGTAGTGGATGTAACGGTTGAGGAGCCGCTACCAGAATCTCATCCGTTTTGGGATTGCCCGCGAATCCTGCTTACCCAGCATACTTCCGGGGGCTTCGAATCGGAAGTAGCAGCTTTTGCCCGGCTTTTTGCCGACAACCTCGAGCGTTATTTGGCCGGAAAACCATTGGTCAATGTAGTAAACTGGAAAAAAGGATATTGACCTGACGATATTCAATAATTTTTCCTTAATTATATCCGCTAACGATTACTACGCTTTACCTATGGCGGATACTACTGCAACGGACATGATTTCTGAGATCAGGCAACCTCCGGTCGCGCTGAAAGACAAACTGAAGTTTCTCGGCCCGGGGTTTATCCTGTCGGCGAGTATTGTAGGGTCTGGAGAATTGATAGCCACTACCACGCTGGGCGCAGAGGCCGGGTTTATCACCTTTTGGGTGATTTTGGTGAGCTGTGCAGTAAAGGTGGCCATTCAACTGGAATTTGGAAAACACGCGATTTACTCAGGACAAACGGTGATGGAAGCCTTCAACCAGTTGCCGGGCCCGCGAATGGGGAAAGCCCACTGGACGATATGGGCGTATCTGGTGCTGATGCTGACAAAGTTTTTGCAGGTAGGCGGTATCGTAGGAGGCGTTGCCATTACGATGAATATTGCCTTTTCCGGGATCAGCGTGCCTGTATGGGCCTTTGTAATTGCAGTTGTGGTGTCGCTCATGGTTTTCAGAGGCCATTACCGGTTTATCGAGCGGGTTTCACTGGGGCTGATAGCACTTTTTACCCTGTTTACTTTCGCATGCCTGTTTTTTCTTCAATACACGCCCTATGCGATCAGCCTGGCACAAATAGGCGAAGGGCTGCGTTTTGAGCTGCCTGTGGCAGCAATTGGTGTCGCGATCGGCGCTTTCGGACTGACAGGTGTGGGTGGCGATGAAATACTCTTTTACAATTACTGGTGCCTTGAAAAAGGATATGCGCGATATGCAGGCCCACGGGAAAACAACCCGGAATGGGAAAACCGCGCAAAGGGCTGGATAAAGGTAATGTATCTCGATGCGATTCTGGCAATGGTGGTTTATACTTCCGTAACAGCGGCATTTTACCTTCTCGGTGCGGCCGTACTGCACGCAAAAGGAGATATTCCCAAAGGGTATGCAATGGTAGAAACCCTTTCGGGTATGTACACCGAAGCGCTGGGGCCATGGGCACGGTCTGTTTTCCTTATCGGGGCTATTGCCGTATTATTTTCCACCTTGTTTTCGGCACTGGCTTCGTGGGTGCGCATTTACGGTGATGCCTTCAGCCAGATCGGATGGGTGGATTACAAAGATCCTGTATCACGATCAAAAGTGCTGGCGATTCAGGCTTGGATCATTCCGCTGGCATGGGCTGCCCTGTTTCTGGTAGTAGGCGAGCCCGTATTTATGGTGCTGACAGGAGGCGTGATTACATCCATTATACTATTTATGGTAGTTTATGTGGCGGTATATTTTCGTTATAAAACTTTACCTGCTGCTTTGTTGCCGGGGAGAATGTATGACCTGGCTTTCTGGGCAAGTGTGCTATCGATTGCCTGGGTGGGTGTATTTGGGTTAATAAAGGTATTTCAGCGACTGTTTTGACGTTTTTGGGGTGAAAATGAAAATTGAATACTCCTTCAATGTATCATGAAATCAGAAAAACGAAAAATTCGATTTGCGTAGTAATATTTTTTGTCATAGATTAAGGCGCACAACATTTAATTCCCTAATGCTCTTAATTCTGTGCCATGAAAAATTTCTTTACTATCCTGCTGTATTCACTTTTTTGTGTTTCATTTTCCTATTCTCAGCCTGCACTGGGTAGCCCACGTGGACTGGAAGCCGAAACCGAAGTACCATCCATCGTCAAAGAGGCATTTGAATCGTCTTTTGACAATGCAGAAAAAGTATCCTGGAAAGCGGTTTCCGGGGGATATCTGGTTTCTTTTGTCAAAGACAAACACCAGATGGAGGCATTTTTCTCCGAAAAAGGTGTCTGGAAATATACCGACATTACCTTTCAGCCAACGTTGCTGAAAGATGTGATGCGCCAACAGGTTCGGGAATATTATCCCGATGCTCAGATCAGGAAAACCATGCTTCACGACGAACAGGGCAACTCTTTTTACACGGTAGAAATCCAGACAGGAGGGAAAACCCGTTCGCTTGTGTTTTCTGCCGAAAGTTATCTGATTGTCAAAAAGTAAATGTTTCCTCTACTTGAGGCGAAAAGCCTCCGGAAATCTGTGGAGGTCAATTCCCCAGATAACCGGTAACAGCCAGTAGAGATAAAAGGTGATGAGCAGGATGGAAATAATGTTCAGCCAGAATCCTGCTTTCACCATATCCTGTATTCTCAGTATCCCCGGTCCAAAAACCACGGCATTGGGCGGTGTGGCCACTGGCAGCATAAATGCGCAGGAGGCTGCGAGAATCGCCGGCACCATGAGTGCATAGGGATGCACGCCCATGGCCAGTGCGAGCGAAGCCAATACGGGCAGAATCATACTTGCTGTGGCCAGATTGGAGGTGATTTCGGTAAGGAAATTGACAAGGGCGGTTACTGCCAGGATAATAAGTATAAACATCACTCCCTGAAGCATCGTCATACTGTTGCCGATCCATTCTGCCAGTCCGGTTTTTTCAAATCCGGCAGCGATGGCAAGCCCGCCGCCAAACAAAAGCAGTATGCCCCAGGGTAAACGAACGGCGTCTGACCAGCCCATCAGCCGCTCGCCCCGGTTGCCGGGAGCGGGAAGTAAAAAAAGCAAAATGGCTCCCCATATAGCGATCAGTGTATCATCCAGCCAGGGAAACTGGTCTGCAAACAAAAACGAGCGCGTAATCCATAAAAAAGCTGTCAGCAGAAAAATTGCGAGGACAAGTTTTTCTTCCACCGACATTTTACCCATTTCCGCGAGCTGTTCTTCGATCGTGTCTCTGCTGTTGTTGTCGGGTTCTGATGGTAGTTTGAATATCACTTTTGTCAGCATCCACCAGCACAACATCAGCAGGATAGCGGAGAAAGGAAGTCCAACGATGATCCATTGGGAAAAGGTGATTTCGTGGCCGAAGTTTTGTTTTACCGTAGCCGCAAAAACCAGATTAGGAGGCGTTCCGATCAGTGTTGCCATTCCTCCGATAGACGCTGCATAAGCAATAGAGAGCAACAATGGGCGGGCAAAGTGGTAGCTTTCTTCCTCCGGCGATTGTAAGTGCGTGATGACCGCCATAGCGATAGGCAGCATCATCAGGGAGGTTGCCGTGTTGGAAATCCACATGGATATAAATGCGGTCGCCAGCATAAAACCGAGGATCAGCATAGGCAGATTGGTGCCTACCCGGTAAATGACATTGAGTGCAATGCGTTTGTGCAGATTCCACTTTTCGATCGCAAGAGCAATCACAAATCCGCCCAGATACAGAAATACCAGCGGATGTGCATAGGCAGAGGCCGTCTGGCCTGCGGGAAGTGCGCCGGTCGCAGGAAAAAGAAGAATCGGCAGCAGGGAGGTTGCTTCAATGGGAATTGCCTCGGTGACCCACCATACAGCAATCCAGAGTGTAGCGGCAAGCACTCCTGCGGCAGCTTCAGGCATTTGGTCAGGGCCACCTGAGAGAAGGGTAATCAAAAATAATGCAGGGCCCAATACCAGGCCGGTTATTTGCCGCGGGCTATAGCTGGCTGTAGGAGTAGTCGTCATGTAACGAAGATAGATAACTTTCAGTGTTTGTGAAAATGCGAAAAATCTATTATGTTTAAGCGCTTTTGTAATCATTTATTCAAACCCTAACAACCGGCCATGATCAGAATCTGGATTTTCGTCCTGATAATTGCAGGATTTGCCACGCTGCTGCCTGCCCAGACCCGCGGTGGTTTTTCACCGTCTCTGTCGCTGTCAAATGTTTTTCAGGGGCATTTCCCTGAGGCTGAAAACATTATCTGGAAAAAGGATGCTTCAGGCTACGAGGTTGCTTTTGTCAGCAAAACACTCAAGATGATTGCCCGTTACTCATTGGCGGAAGTATGGCTCCAAACCGATATCGAAGTTCCCCTGAATCTGATACCCGAAGACGCTATGAGCCATCTCCGGAAAAACTTTCCACAGGCTACCATTGTCAAAACCGGTTATCTCGATGCACCTCAATCCCGCTTTTTTAAGATAGATATTCTTCAGGACGGGCGGCGGCGGCAGCTTCGTTACAACGATCAGGGAGAATTTATTCAATAAATATTGTACATCAATCCCTAACGCTCTTGCTCTACAAGCATTTTTTTTTGCCGGTCTGAAAGGGCCGGTTTTTTTTATATATATCATTTTTTTTTACTAACATCAGCGCATGAAATCATTTTTAGACGAAAACTTCCTGCTACAGACCGAAACTGCGGTGTATCTCTATCACCAGCATGCCAAGGATATGCCCATCATTGACTACCACTGTCACCTCTCACCCGATGATATAGCCAATGACCGCAAATTTGAAAATCTGACCCGTATCTGGCTTGAGGGAGACCACTACAAATGGCGGGCGATGCGCACCAACGGGGTTCCCGAGCGGTTCTGTACCGGGGATGCGCCCGATTATGAGAAGTTTGAAAAATGGGCCGGTACCGTGCCCTGGACCATGCGCAATCCGCTGTATCACTGGACCCATATGGAACTGAAACGCCCCTTCGGTGTTTCACGCATTCTCGATTCTTCTTCCGCCCGTGAGATATATGACGAATGTACAGCCAAACTTCAGGAGCCCCGATTTTCCACCCGGGGTATTCTGCGTCAGATGAATGTGGAAGTAATCTGTACGACCGATGACCCTACTGATTCGCTCGCGCCACATAAAAAAATAAGGGAAGAAAACTTCGGCATCCGGGTTCTTCCCGCTTTTCGCCCCGATAAAGCACTGGGAGTAGAAAACCCCGCTGCTTATAATGCTTATATGGACAAACTTTCGGAGGTTACCGGTTTCGAAATCAGCCATTTTATCGACCTCCTCAATGCCCTTCAGGAGCGCCTGGATTATTTTCATGATAATGGTGCGCGCTTGTCTGACCACGGACTGGAGACCATGTATGCCGAAGATTTTTCGCACGAAGAGGTGAACCGGATATTCCATAAGGTGAGACTGGGGATTACGCCTGACCCACAGGAAGTGTTGCAGTTTAAATCTGCTGTCCTCTATCATCTCGGAGAAATGTACGCCGAAAAAAACTGGACTATGCAGTTTCATCTGGGCGCACTTCGAAACAATAGTTCGCGCATGGTGCGCCTTCTGGGGCCCGATACAGGATTTGACTCTATTGGTGACTTTGAGATCGCCCGACCGCTGGCGCGATACCTCAACCGGCTGGATTCAGAAGACAAACTCTGTAAAACCATTCTTTACAATCTTAATCCCCGCGACAACGAACTGATGGCTACCATGATTGGTAATTTCAACGATGGGTCATTCCCCGGAAAGATGCAGTTTGGGTCGGCCTGGTGGTTTCTCGACCAGAAAGACGGAATGGAAAAACAAATCAATGCACTTTCCAATATGGGACTGCTCAGCCGATTTGTCGGGATGCTTACCGATTCGCGGAGTTTTCTTTCTTATCCCCGTCATGAGTATTTCCGCCGGATTCTTTGTAATATGCTCGGCCATGACGTGGAAAACGGCGAATTGCCCAATGACAGACAATGGCTCGGGCAGATGGTCGAAAATATATGTTACCATAATGCGAAAGCATATTTTGATTTCTGAAAATGCGCACTCACAAAATCCTTCTGGCGGCAATGGTAGTTGCCGTACTCGGTAGTCTTTCCTGCCGCCAGATTCTCAACTACCGCTCCCTTAAACTCGCTCACGGATTACCGGTCGATCACCCTGTACACCTGTCGATGGTTTATATGGCCGAACGTTGCGCTGAGATTTCGGAGGGGAAACTGCGGATTGATATTTATCCCAATGAACAACTGGGCCGCGAAAGGGAAGCCGTCGAACTTCTTCAGGTAGGAAGTATTGCCATTACAAAGGTTTCGGCTGCGGTGCTTGAAAATTTTGCCCCCAGGCTCAGGGTTCTCGGCCTTCCCTATATCTGGAAAAGCCGCGAACATCAGTTTGAGGTGCTCGACGGCCCGGTAGGAGAGTTGCTGCTCGAAGCGCCTTCTGCCTACAGGCTAAGGGGATTGTGTTTTTACGATGCAGGTTTCCGGTCTTTTTATTCGACCTCCCGGCCCATCAATACACCCGATGATCTTTCGGGAATGAAAGTCAGGGTTCAGAAAAGTAAAACGGCTACCGATATGGTCAATATCCTCGGCGGATCAGCGACGCCGATTGACTGGGGAGAGCTGTATAGCGCCCTACAGCAGGGGGTAGTGGATGGTGCCGAAAATAATCCGCCAAGTTTTGAAACCTCCCGGCATTATGAAATCTGTAAATATTACTCCATTAATGAGCATACAGCCGTGCCCGATGTACTACTGATCAGTACGCGCTGGTGGGAGATTTTGTCGGAGCAGGAGCGGAAATGGCTGATGCAGGCAGTGAAAGAGTCAGTGATTTTTGAGCGGAAAGCCTGGGCTGAGGCCGAAAAAAAATCGCTGGATGTCGTTGCGGCTGCCGGAGTAGAAGTGATTTATCCTGATAAAGGCCCGTTTATGGACAAACTTGCGGGCATTTTTGATTCCTATAAATCGGAACCGGAATTGTACGACCTGATCCAGCAAATCCAGGCGGTTTCTCCCGATTCTACTGTTACACCCGTAAATGACGCGCTCCCCGAATGAAAAAGATATTAGACAAATCACTCGAATTCGTCCTGATAGTGTGCATGACCCTCATGGTAGTAAATGTCACCTGGCAGGTGCTTTCCCGGTTTTTGGCGCAATGGGGCGTGATTGATGCAGCCAGTTCTGCTTCGGAAGAACTTGCCCGCTTTTTCCTGGTATGGCTGGGGTTGTTGGGAGCGGCATATGCCACAGGAAAAAACATGCACCTCTCGGTGGATCTCCTCCCGGAATATCTCACCGGCCATGCCAAACGCAATCTTATGATGGTCATTCATTCCATTGTATTTCTTTTTTCTCTGGTTGTGATGGCGCTGGGCGGATGGTTTCTCACAAAACTTACATTCGACCTGAAACAGACCTCTCCTGTATTGTTTATGCCACTGGGGTATCTCTATATGGCGATTCCTATCAGCGGATTGATTTCGGCATTATACAGTGTGTTCAATATCGCAGAGGCAAAAAACAGTTAATTTCTACTCACTTATCTTTTTCCCGACATGGAAGTCCTTATCCTCGCATTAAGTTTTATCATCCTTCTGGCCATAGGTGTGCCCATCGCTTACAGCATAGGTATTTCGGCTATTCTTACCATTATCGTCAGCATGCCCGGCGATATTGCACTCAGCACCATTGCCCAGCGGATGGCTACAGGGCTGGATAGTTTCCCGTTGCTGGCCATTCCCTTTTTTATTCTGGCAGGCCAGTTGATGAATGCCGGAGGAATTGCGCGGCGGCTGATCAACTTCGCCCGCACACTTATCGGGTGGCTGCCCGGTGCGCTTGCACATATCAATATTCTCGCCAACATGCTCTTTGGTGCGATTTCGGGATCTGCGGTTGCCGCTGCTTCGGCCATCGGTGGGGCCATGCACAACCAGATGGTGGACGAAGGGTATGACCCCGAGTACAATGCTTCGGTCAATATCAGTTCTGCCACTACGGGAATGATCATTCCTCCCAGCAATATTATGATCGTATATTCCCTGGCAAGTGGTGGTGTTTCCATTGGGGCATTGTTTGTCGCCGGTTATATACCCGGAATTCTGATCGGGCTGGTGCTTATGCTGGTGGCAGGTGTCATTGCGGTCAGAAAAAAATACCCTACCCAGTCAACGCTCAGCGCAGCCAAAGCCTCACGGCGACTGCTGTATGCACTGCCCGGCCTCGCTGTACTTGCCGGAATGCTGTATGTGAATCGTTCGGTTGTCGGCAATATGGAGAATGTTTCCCTGAGGTATCTGAGCTATGTTCTGATGTGGGGAGTTTATTTTGGGGTAATGGTCTGGTTTGGGCGAAGAATATTTCCTGCGCGTCTTTCCGGGGGCATGCAGATCGCGGCAAAGGCTGCTTTTTTTCTTTTTGGCGGCGTCTATTCGAAGAAAGACTCAGCCGAAGGAGAAGATTTCTACCGGTTTACTGCCGGTTTCAGAACGTTTGTGGATGCTTTTCCCAGCCTGATGTTGTTGTTTATTGTCATCGGTGGTATCATTGCTGGTGTTTTTACGGCAACGGAAGCCTCGGTAATCGCGGTTTTATATACGCTTCTTCTTGCCTTTTTATACAGGGAAGTAAAGGTGCGCCACTTGCCCGAGGTTTTACTCAACGCGGTCAAAACGACTTCCATCGTACTTATCCTGATTGCAACCTCAATGGCCATGTCCTGGGTACTGGCATTTGAAAACATACCCCAGGATGTGAGCGCTGCGCTGCTCGCCATCAGCCAGAATAAAGTCGTGATTCTGATTATTATCAATCTGGTGCTGCTGGTCGTGGGCGTGTTTATGGATATGACTCCTGCGGTGCTGATTTTTACGCCTATATTTTTACCGGTGGTAAAGGAACTGGGCGTTGATCCGGTTCACTTTGGTATCATCATGATCATGAACCTGTGTATCGGGCTTTGCACCCCGCCCGTCGGCTCTGTATTGTTTGTGGGGGCCGCTGTGGCTAAGGTAAGTATCAGCAGACTGATCCGTCCGCTTTTACCATTATTTCTGGTGATGCTGATTGTACTGCTGCTTACTACTTACATTCCGGAGATCAGCCTCTGGCTTCCAGGTACATTTGGTATGCTAAAGTAGGGTTATGAAGTAGGCTTAATTGAGAATCTGCCACACAAGCGTTTTCAGGATATGTGACTCATCCATATTGGAGGGGATCATGCCTTTGAGCTGAAGGTCTGCATCCTGGATATAACCTATATTCCGATAGACCTGGGCCAGGCTGAAAGTTTTGCTGGCTTCGAGATAATCTTTTGCCGCATAATAATTGGTGGAGAGTGCGTTTTTTACGGCATTGACATCCTTCAACTGCAACTGTTTGAGCAGGGCGATCTGATGGAAAAACCTGAAAAGGCCGTTGACAGTAAGTACCGGAGGGTTGATACGGGTATTTTGTGTGAGGCGGTCAACGATCATATGTGAGCGGTAGTGATCCCGCTTACCCAGGGCGTTGGTAAGTTCGAATACATTAAACTCCTTGTCCACATCGATCATTTCATATACAAACTGCTGGGTAAGTTTACTTTGGCCGGTTGCTTTCAGATAAATGGTCATTTTTTCGACCTCATTTTCAATGAGGTTCAGGTTGGTTCCCAGATTGGTGACCAGGATTGACGGTATGCCGGGGTCATATTCAAAACCCGATTCGGAGATATGCCCTGCAACCCACTGTTGTACATCCTGGTCGTACATTTTTTTTGACTGAAATACGACAGTGCTTTTATGAAGAGATTTTGCTACGGCAGCGGGCAGGGTTGCCTTAGGCCCCTTGAAGGTCATGACGAGGATAGAGGATGGAACCGGCTGCGCCAGGTAGTTTTTCAGCTTTTCTACCTCCGTTTTGTTCATCCGCTGGGCTTCTTTGAGCAGGATAAGTTTATACTGCGCCATGACGGGAAAGCTGCGGCATGCGTTGATGACCTTGCTGGCGGAAGTGTCGGGGCCGTAAAGGACTTCGCGGTTAAAAGCTTTTTCAGATTCAGAAAGTACTGCACCGTCGCTGTCAAGCGCTTCGGTGAGTTTGTCAATAAAATAGGTTTCTTCCCCGTGGAGATAATATACAGGTGAAAATTTTTTCTGTCGGATATCCTGGATGATTTGTTGGAAAGACATATCGAATTATCTCAGGTGTTGATTAAAAAAATCCAGCGTATGGGAAAGCACCTGTGTGAGTGGGGGAGTAGGTTCTGTAAACGGATGTGTAGCGCCGAATGTATGGTTTCCGCCGGGAATCAGTCGCATGATGGTCTGGTTGGGGTCGCCATAAATATTGAGGTGTTCGGCCTCAAAAAACGGTATGGTTTCGTCTTCCTGTCCGTGTAGGATCAGCAGAGGGCGGCGAAGGGTACGGGCAGCCTGGAGGATATTGAGTTTGCTGCGGCCAAACTTTTCTATATCGTCGAGGATGGGAAGTCCCATTTTGAGTATTTGCCCGGTGCGGGAATTGACCACTTCATGATAGCCTCGTTTGCGCCATTTCTGGCGCTCTTCTTTGGAATATCGCTCAAAGGTGGAGACGGCAGCCCAGGAGCATACAGCAGCTACCCTGGGGGCTTTGCTGGCTGCAAGAAGCGCAATTCCTCCTCCCCGGCTATGACCGATAAGTCCCAGTTTGTGGTGAATATCCTTTCCGAAAAAATTGGTATGGGTAATATGCTGAATTACCTCCAGTGCTTCACTTACTTCGAGCGAAAAGGTATTTTTTTCAAACTTATCGGTTTCGGTAAAACTTTCATTGTCTTTCCCGATACCATTGTGGGAGAAGTTGACGGCAAAAAAGCTGAACCCGTTGGCGGCAAAAAAATTGCCGGCATAAGGAACAAAACCCCAGTCTTTGAATCCCTTTAATCCATGGATATAAAGGATTGCCGGCACATTCCCGAGGGATTCTGCTCCGTAAAGGGTAAGGTTGAGTGTATTGCCTGCTGCCGTAGTTAGGCTGAAGTCCTGTGTCATAGTCAAACTGCAAGATCTCCTGCTAAGGTAGGATGAATTCTGTTAATTTTCTACATTCAATATGCAGGCAGGCTCTTTTCCAACTCGCTGAATGATCCCTCAATTACCTGGCGTATGGTTCTGATCATATCGGGAAGATCTGAGACATTGGCGTGAGTTTTGATTATTTTTTCTACTTCGAGCATAGTATCTCTGATAGAATTGATACCCATAAAGGCGACAGAGCTTTTCAGTTTGTGAATGGTACGGCCGAGGTCTTCATAGGCGCCTTCGGAAAGTTGCAGGGACATTTTTTCAAGCATTTCCGGAGTTGTTTCGAGAAATTTCTCAATCGTTTTCCTGATTATTGTTTCATCACCGCCAGAGATTTGCTGAAGATAGGTCAGATCAGTGAATTGCTTTTCGGGCATAGTTTCGGTTTCCTTTGTGTTGTTCTCTTCGGGTACGGGAGGCGGGGTTGGTTCTTTGATTTCCGTATTATTTTTCCCGTTGGACTGAAGCGTCATATCCAGCTTGCGTTTACCTGTTTCTGCATGTCGGACAATTTTGGTATAAAGTGCGTCAATTTCAATTGGTTTTGACAGGTAATCATTCATACCGACGCGAAGGCATTCATCATCGCTGCCTGTGAAAGCATTGGCAGTAAGTGCGATGATGGGTATTTCTCTGACCGGAGATTCCATTTTTTCCCGTATATGCCGGGTGGCTTCATACCCGTTCATTTCGGGCATTTGCACATCCATCAGGATGAGATTGTAACCCTTTTCTCCGAGCATGGTGATACATTCTCTGCCATTATTGGCTATATCTACATGGATGCCCCAGTCGGTCAGAAGGCGTTGGGTTACCATCTGATTGAGGGGGTTGTCTTCTACCAGCAGCACATCCATACCGGTGACTTTGGATTTGTCGATGATGACCTCCTGTTTTACACCTTTTTCGTCTTCGGGTATGGTAAGGTCAAATCCCAGTTCAAAGTCAAAGGCAGAACCTTCTCCCATTTTGCTGGTGACATTGATATTGCCGCCCTGAAGTTTTACCAGTTGGCGTACAATGGTAAGGCCAAGGCCTGTGCCACCCTGGCGTCGGTTTTCTTCGTTTTCAACCTGCTGGAAGCTTTCGAATATTACTTTCAGCTTATCCTGAGGAATGCCAATGCCGGTATCTGAAACGCGGAAATAGATATTGGCATTATCTCCGGACTTATCTATGAGCCTTGCTTCAATGGTGATTTCTCCTTTATGGGTAAACTTGACTGCATTTCCCACGAGATTTAGAAGAATCTGAGTAAGTCTTACATTGTCGCCTACGAGCCTATCGGGAATGCGTTCATCCAGTTTAAACACGAGTTTCAGCCCTTTGCTGTTGGCCGTCAGTTCGGTCATATCTTCTACATGATCAAAGACCTGGCGGAGGTGGAAGGCATGGTGGCTGAAGTCTATTTTCCCAGCCTCAATTTTGGAGAGGTCGAGGATATCATTGACGAGGGCAAGCAGGGTTTCTCCCGCCGATTTGATGACTTCCAGTTGCTCTCTTTGAGTGATGGAAAGCTGCGAATCGAGCAAAAGGGTGGTCAAAAGGAGAATCGGGTTGAGCGGAGTACGGATTTCGTGGCTGGTTTTGGCGAGAAACTCCTGCCGGAGCTGGTTGGCGCGCTGATTGAGTTCGTTGGTTCGTTTGAGGTCTTCTATTTGTTTCCGGTCAGTAATATCCTGAACAGAACCCACCAGTTTTTCGGGGTGGTTGTGGGCATTCATTTGAGCTTTCCCCTGAAAAATAGCGAATCTGACGCGCCCGTCGGGCATAAGGATACGGTGGTCGCATTCAAAAGCCCCCCCGTTTTCAAAGACCAGTTTGAGTTTAAGTGCGACAGCCTGCTGGTCTTCGGGATGCACTGCCAGGAGATAGTCCTGAAGGGTTTTAAATTCCTCACCGGCTTTGGTTTCAAAGATAGAATACACGATCGGTGAGCAATTCATTTCATTGGTTTCGATATTGAGATCCCAGTTGCCGATCCTGGCAAGTTTCTGGGCCTCCAGGAGGTTGCGCTGCAACTGGTGGCGCTCCAGAGCATAAGTAATAACACGGGCGAGATAGGAGGCAGAAAGATCTCCTTTGGATATAAAATCCTGCGCACCGCTTGCTACTGCTCTTCTGCCGAGCTTTTCGTCGGTATCGCCGGTGAGAACGACGATGGGCAGGTCGGAAAATTCGTTATAGATATTTTCAAATGTATCAAAGCCAATGGAGTCGGGCAGGGCAAGATCAAGAAGGATGATATCTGTTTTTTTTTGTTTGAGAATCTCCCGCCCATCTCTGAGAGTGGTCGCAGTGGTAAGCTTATACCGTTGCGACCCGGGCACCTGGCGGAGGTACTCATGAATCAGTCTGGCATCCGGAGCATGGTCTTCTATGAGTAATATCTGGATTCGGTTTTCCACTATAAATTCTGTCTGGGAAGTTGAACAATGCTGAACCAAAAATTTTCTATACTTTTTATTACCTCAAAAAACCGGTTGATATCAACGGGTTTGGTGATATAACAATTGGCATGGAGGTCATAACTCTTCTGAATATCCTGAGTTGCTTCAGAGTTGGTAAGCACAACTACCGGAATGACCCGTAGATGACGGTCTTCCTTAATCTCTTTGAGTACTTGTCTGCCATCTACCTTGGGGAGGTTTAGGTCCAGAAAAATCAGGTCAGGGGTTGCTTCATTGACATATTTTCCCTGTCGTTTGAGAAAATGAAGTGCAGCCTCTCCGTCAGGTACTACAGACAGATTAACATTATCAAAGAATCGGGCTTCTTTAAGGGCTTCTTTCGTAAGCCTTACATCTCCCGGATTGTCCTCTACCAATAAAATATTCATATTCTCAGGCTGATAGGAGTAATGTTTAATTAAGGTTAAGAAAAAAAATCCGGACGAAGATTACTTGTAAACTTTGCCCTTTTCAATGAGCAAAAAAACTCTCAGAAATCACAAAACTTACATCATCTTCTTCTGAAATTGCTCTTATTATTATAACAAATATCCGTAAATATTACCCTATAAAATCTGCTTTTTTTTATAAATGTCTGCATACTATCCCCCCATTGGCTATGTGTGTAACCATTTGGTTGAAATCTGTCCAATATCCTACAGGGAAAATACGCCTGTGTTTTCGGCAAAAGTGAATGATTATTACACTATTGCAGGTCTTTCTCCGGGTTAATGACAAAAATCAGGCCGATACAAAATGGGTGAAAGGCGAAAAGAAGGTTTTCTGAAAAAAATAAAAGCCACTGCCTGGCAGTGGCAGTGGCCTGGAAAAATATTCAAAACCTTTATCCTTAATCTCTGTTTCCGCCAAAAATTCGCAGAAGGAAAAGAAAAAGGTTGATAAAGTCGAGGTAAAGAGACAGCGCGCCCATCAAGGCAATTTTTTTGGTGGACTCTGATTCAGGGTCAGCGTGAAGGGATATTTCCAGAAGCTTCTGATTGTCGTAGGCAGTGAGCCCGGCAAAAATAACAACACCCACTACCGAGATGATGAAGTCAAACATCGACGAAGCCATGAAAATATTCACTACTGAGGCGATGATGATTCCGACCAATCCCATGTAAAGAATCGAACGAAACTTGCTCAGATCCACTTTGGTGGTGAGACCAATCAATGCCATCGCACCAAACATGCCTGCCGTAATAAAAAACGTCTGGGCAAGGGTGGCAATGTTATAGACCAGAAAAAGCACAGATAAACTGACGCCCGTCAACAAAGAGTAAGTAGCAAAAGCTATACTGGCATTGGTGAAACTCAACCTGTGAATGCGGGCAGAAAGGAAAATAACCAGGCCCAGCGGAGCCAGAATTACAACCCATTTCAAAAATCCCGTCATAAGGAAGTTAAACACCGCAGGCGTGTGACCTACGTACCATGCTGCCAGGGCTGTAATCACCAGCCCCAGGGCCATTGTGCTATATACCTGTGTTAAAAATGAATTGGCTGCTCCGGAAGTGATAAATTTATTTTTCTTTTGCTCACTTACCGGCGTATCAAAATAGTTTCTCATAATCTTAACTTACTTGTCAATTGTGTGTTTTACGAAACTAGCTTTATATACGTAGATTTCAAAATTTCTGTTGACCTTCGGGCCGGTCATTATTAATCCATACGTACTACTTTTTTCACAAGTTTCGAATAACGGGTTTCGACTGTAAGCATATATACTCCCGGAGAAAACCTCGGCAGCGGTATGCCCTTTTCAATGGTTTTGCTCCCTGTCGCAAGGATTTCCTCCCGAAAGACTACCTTGCCCACCGGATCAGTAAAGGTAACTGTCACCGGGCTTTCCTGTGCCAGTTCTGCATACAACTGAATCGTATGGCTGAAAGGGTTGGGATAAACCGCCAGGATGTCCTGATCGCCTCTGAAAAGAAAGCTCCTGACCTCCGAGTAGTTGAAACCCCCGTCAAAGTCTGTTTGACGCAGGCGGTAAAAACTCTCCCCCGGAAGCGGATTTTTATCCCTGTACTGATAATATTGAATCCGGTCGCTTGTACCTGCTCCCGGAACCAGATCCAGCGCTTCCCATATATGCGAATCTATGCTGCGCTCAATCACAAAATGGCTGTTTGACAACTCCGAAGCCGTTGACCAGTCGAGCATAGCGTGGTTGCCGGAAGGGGTTACCGTAAAATCCAGAAACTCTACCGGAAACCCTGTGCTGCCTGCTGCCGCTCCGATCCAGAACTCGCTGAATGTGCTCACTTCAAATTCGAGGTAATACCCTCCCGGATGGCTGCCTGAGGTAATGGCTGCCGGATTGATATAGGTCAACTGCCCGTTGGTGTTGTCGGTGAAATCATCATTTTCCAGCAAAGGATCATCACCTGAGAATTTGAAAATCCCCAGGTCGTTAATGCCTCCTACCAGTGGGTCTTCCAGTATGATCTGGTTGAGGTCTCCCTGAGTAAGGTATAGTCTCACTTTTACGGGCCCCGCCGGGTTTTGCTGTGGTTGGATCACCCAGCTTCGGTTGAGCACTCTGCTGTCTCCATAGGTTCTGATGTTTCCGGTATTGAAGTAGATATCAGCTGAGGTCGAACCCAGATCATGCTGCTGAGGATTGATGGAAAGAAACACATTGCCAGTGGCAGACTCAAAGTGTTTCCAGTCACATCCTGCTACAGAAGGGTGGGTAATGTTGGTCAATGCCTGTACGGTATGCACATCTCCGGTCTCAGCCGCAGGCTCTTCAATAAACACCCGTGAGGTAAACGGATCGAGGGTAATTACTGATCCGCTGCAATACGCGTTGCCTGCATGGTCGATATAGTTTTTGTCGAGTGTAATAGTTATGGGCGAATATGTGTCGTTGTATTCAAACCGGGTATGGTGATTCATATCAATCATAGACACATTGGCTTCCTGAAGAATCACATTGTCCACCCACATCGCGTTGGCTTCTTCCCCGATTTTAAGTTCAAGTCTGCCTTTTGTGACGGATTTGTCGGTAACAAACAGGTGCATTTTTTCTTCCCGCTGGCTACCGAATGAGCGGATACCGGCAGGAGAAATCACTTTGTTGGTAGCTTTATCTTTCAGGTACAAAGTGGTGGCACTATAGTCGGTTACCCCTTTGGCACTGTAAGAAAGCAGATATTGCCGGTTGGCTGTAATGGGGCTGGTGAGAATTTTGGCGAGGGAGGTTGAGGTTCCCGTAAATGGATCGAAAGAAATCTGCATACTGTTGCCATCCATATCGGGAATCGCCGAAAGGTTGAGGTCGCAGTTGTTGCCGGCTCCACTTCCAAAACAGCTCCAGCCGTTTAGATTGGCGTTGAAGGTGCCGTTGGGAATAAGGTTGACACCAGATACGGAGTTGACGACGAATTCGGGATAAAAAACCTGGCTGGGTTTAGAGCTGTGGTCGTAGGGGGTAATTGTCTGCCATTGTTTGAGCGAAAACTCTTCGACAATCTCTTTACCCGCAGGGTAGGTGGGATTCCAGCGGCGGCGGTTGATCCAGTCGGGATCCTGCGGACTGATAAGGAAGTTTTTGTTGATGGTACCGAAGGTATTTACATCATTTTTGTAGGTAAACAGGTCAATACAAACTTCTTCCGGACTAAGACTGACCAGGATATTGCCCGAAACATCGCAGTTGATGATAGGGTAGGTGGGTTTTCCATCGTCATGCCGTATATACAACTGTCGTGGCGCAGCATAAACGGTATTCTCAATGACATCAATGTTTTGCGAATTGTGAATATAGATGCCCTTGTCGCCGCACCAGGCAATGGAATTCTTTTTAATGAGAACATTGAGCGACCGGTCGTCGGTATAAATTCCTTCTCCGACCCGTTTGGTTGAGTCGTCGGTTCCATAGCCATTGCCGTGGATATGGAGGATCACATTATTGGTGATTTCTCTTCCGGTTTCAACTACGGTACCATTGCTCCATGTATAGATGCCTGCGCCGTCGTCTTTGGTAAGGCATCCGTTTTTGATAATGTTTCGGTTGACTTTGACCTGGCTTCCGAGGAAGTATATACCATTATAACCTGTATTTTCAATCAGGTTGTCTTCAATAAGTACATTGTCGCCTTTCATATGAATACCGAGGTATTCACCATTGCCGTTGCCGCCGAGGCCCGGATCAAGGGCTATATTCCGGATGACATTTTTTTTGATGACCGTATTGTCGCATTTGGCGAAGCGCGCACCATCGTTGTGGGTATCGTGGATATAGTTGTTTTCATAGACCATAGACTCACAATCCTCAAAGTAAACCCCATCTTTTCCGGTCTGGCTTACTGTTGTATTGCGGCAAATGATGCCAACCGTGTGCGTAAAGAAGATGGCGAGTTGAAGATAGCGGGTAAAATCTATGTTTTCGACGGTGATATAATCCCTGTAACCGCTGTAAAGGCCAAGTTCGGCAACGGGTACTTCGATAACATGGTCGTTGGGATTTATATTTTGGAGATAAACGTACAGGGTTTTGGTCGAAGCCTGATAAGCCCACTCGCCATGGCGGTCGAGTGTGGCGGGGTGGTTGAGAATAAAATACCCATAGCCATCGAGCAATGCACTCGTCGTGCCTCCATTGCCAAAGGTAAGGACGTTGCCTGAGTGATTGGCGATGGGTACTCTGTCGATGATCCACCGGCGGGTTCTTACCACGGCTTCAGCACCTGTCCAATTGGGTGAAGCAGGAAGATTCAGGTCAGTAATGCTGGTTTTGCCAGTGTTGTCATCGATGGTGAGATAGCCGCCATTGGGTGCATCGGCATTGGGATAGCGGCCTTTTGGCAGGATGAGAGAATCGAGAAACAGGTTGGTAGGGTAGTCGGGGCAAAAGGAGCATGACGCTTTCCATATATTTCCGCCTGTATTGACCCAGTTGGTTACCTGTCCCGATCCTTTAAACAGCGGGGATGGGCCTGTTCCATATGCGCCAAAATACAGCCTTTTGGCGGCAGTACCTCCTTCTGTGATAAGGAGGGCACCTACAAAAGTGCTTCCTCTGGCAAAGAGAACACTGTCGCCGGGGAGGAGATTATCCATAGCGAGATTTACCCTGTCGAGCGAAGCCCAGGCCTGGGCGGGAGAGGTTCCGGAATGTGCGTCATTTCCACTATTACTGACGTAATAGTTTGCTGAAAATGAGAAATGTACAGAGAGCAAGGCGGCAATAAAGGTACAGAGAAGCTTAGGCATAGACATTACTGTGCAAATATAATCCAAATTCTGGAAAAAATGCGATGCTATATTGAATTCGGGCAATCATTTTAATTCTGCGAAAAAGTTCTCCCGTTTATGAAAATTTGTCTATCTTTCGGCCCCGAATCAAACAGAGCTTATTTCTTACAATGAGAGAGATACAATTCAGAGAAGCCATACGCGAGGCCATGAGCGAAGAAATGCGCAGAGACGAGCGCGTTTACCTTATGGGCGAAGAAGTGGCAGAGTACAACGGCGCCTACAAAGTCAGCCAGGGCATGCTTCAGGAGTTTGGCGCCAAAAGAGTCATTGACACCCCTATTTCCGAAATGGGTTTTGCCGGCATCGGTGTAGGTTCCGCGATGCTTGGCCTTCGGCCAATCATTGAGTTTATGACCTTCAACTTTTCGCTGGTAGCCATCGACCAGGTCATCAACAATGCCGCCAAAATGTACCAGATGAGCGGTGGTCAGTTTAATATCCCCATCGTATTCAGAGGCCCCAGTGGTTCTGCCGGCCAGCTTGCCGCTACCCACTCACAAAGCTTTGAGAACTGGTTTGCCAACACACCCGGGCTTAAGGTGGTTACTCCCAGTACGCCCGCTGATGGTAAAGGCTTGCTGAAATCTGCTATCCGCGACCCCAACCCTGTCCTTGTCATGGAGTCCGAAGTGATGTATGGCGATAAAGGCCCTGTACCCGAAGGAGAAGAATTTTTGCTCCCGCTCGACAAAGCCGATATCAAACGCCCCGGCAAGGATGTGACCATTGTTTCTTTTGGTAAAATGGTACACGTAGCCCTCGAAGCCTGCAACGAACTGGCCAAAAATGGGATTGAGGCAGAAATGATCGACCTTCGCTCCCTGCGCCCGATTGATTATGACACGGTCATTCAGTCCGTGAAAAAAACCAACCGGTGTGTGGTTGTTGAAGAGTCCTGGCCACTGGCTTCTATTTCTTCCGAAATTGCTTATATCCTTCAGCGCCGTGCATTTGATTACCTCGATGCACCGGTCATCAGAGTTACAGGAAGAGATACTCCTCTGCCTTACTCTTCTACCCTCGTAGAGACCTTCCTGCCCAATGCCAAACGCACGATCGAGGCAGTAAATCAGGTGCTTTACCGGTAAAAATCAGACCGCAAACCCAGCCGCAACAATGGCATGGTTTCCCTATATCACAGGCCCTTCCACGCGAAGGGCCTTTTTTTGTTCGTGAAAAAATGTAATTTCCCCCCAAATAAAATAAACTGTCCATTCTGCGGTGACTTCTGAATGAAAATTCTGTCCCAATCATGCAGCCTACAGAATTCGCACGATTGACTAAAAACTATAAACAGCTTTCAGATGAATCGCTGGTAGAAGCGATCGCTCAAACAGGAAAGACAGACCTGTTTGGTATCCTCTATGACCGGTATTCCAATAAGGTTTATGGCAAGTGCTTAAGCTTTGTCAAAGATGAAGATATCGCGCAGGATATGGTGCAGGACATTCTGGTCAAGGTCTTTACCCAACTGGCCAAATTCCAGGGTAAAAGCAGGTTTTCAACCTGGCTTTATTCCATCACTTACAATTTCTGTGTGGAATACTACCGGAAACAGAATAAATACCATATGGTGGATGTCGATGAGACCCCTGAAGTTTCAGGATTCAGCGATGATGAGGATGAACTCCTCCGGCTCAGGGTGGATCAACTTCGGATGGCGCTCGAACGAATTGCCCCTGAGGATAAAGCGATTCTCTTAATGAAATACCAGGATGATATTTCGATAAAAGAACTGATGGATGTCTATGATGCATCTGAAAGCGCCGTAAAAATGAGGCTTGCACGTGCCCGCCAGCGCGTACAGGTTTTGGTGAAAGAAATGGATAAACGTGAAGAAAAGGTATGAGTAACCCATTTAAAAGCCTGGAATCGGAAAAAGAGCTTCCTGAATCTGTCAAAGATCAGACGATGGGCAATGTGTATGCGGCCAAAATGATCATGGATATTGTTGATCTCTTTGTAGGAAAGGTCGGTTTATCTGCCCAAAAGCTGATCAATCCCGGCGCTTCCGTTCATGGTACGATTAAGCCGGCGGATTCTCCCGCTCAACTTGACAATGGTATTGAAAATTCTCCCAATAATTAAGACCCGATAGAAAAAGTTTGCTGTTATGTCGTCACTGCTAGAAATTATTCAAAACGCATTTAAAACTGTGCTGGAACAAATGATAGGAGTTTTTCCCCGGCTGGTAGGTGCGCTGTTTCTCCTGCTCCTGGGTTGGATTCTGGCCAAAGTGGTCTCCGGCCTGGTTGGAAAACTGCTCACCCGGATAGGGGTGGACAAACTGGCTGAAAAACTCAACAACACCGATTCCTTCAGGGAAATGAATCTTACCGTAAAACCTGTCGGAATCATCAGAGGATTTCTGTATTGGATGATCTTCCTGATATTTATTCTCTCAGCAACCGAAACGCTGGGGCTGGATATTCTTACCCAGCAGATCAGTGGCCTGATTGATTACATTCCCCAACTGGTCACTGCATTAATAATTCTCGGCATCGGATTTTATATTTCAGATGCTGTTAAATCCATTGTCGCCAATACCTTTAAATCGCTCGGTATTCCTGCTTGGAAGTTTATCAGCTCCGGGCTGTTTTATCTGCTCCTGCTGATCGTTACGGTTACTGCTCTCAGCCAGGCAGGTATTGATACTTCGGTAGTGACTTCCAATTTTTCGATTATACTTGGCGGAATTATTCTCGCTTTTGCTATCGCTTATGGCTTTGCTGCCCGCAATGTACTGGCCAGCATTCTTTCCTCCTTTTATACCAAAAGTAACTTTGAAATAGGCCAGGTAATCGAACTAGACGGCTACAAGGGGAAAATTGTGAAACTCGACAGCGTTTCCTTTACCCTTGATGCGGGAGACCGGTTTGTGGTGTTTCCGCTCAACCGCCTGATGTCAGACACGGTGGTTATTCACCAGTTGAAGGAAAACGATGTAGTACAGTTGCTTGACGATTAGGCGGAGACCATAAGCCCGTCCTGTATATGGCAGGTTCGGGTGGCTTTGCCTGCAAGTCCGAGGTTGTGGGTAGCAATAATAAAAGCAACTCCGGTTGATTTGGCGAGGTCAAATATAATGCGGTAAAGTTCTTCGCTGTTGTGCGTATCGAGATTTCCCGTAGGTTCATCGGCCAGAATGAGCTTGGGTTCATTGATCAGACTTCGGGCGATAGATACGCGCTGCTGCTCACCGCCGGAAAGTTGTGATGGTTTGTGGAGCAGTCGATGGGCAAGCCCCAACTGGTGGAGGAGCTTTTCGGCACGTGCTTCTGCGGCTTCTCTGGGAGTACCAAGGATAAAAGCAGGCATACACACATTTTCAAGTGCAGAAAATTCGGGCAAAAGATGATGAAACTGAAATACAAAGCCCAGCGACTGGTTGCGGAACTGCGCCTTCTGCCGCTCATTCATCTGGGTGATTTCTTTATCACCGAAAAATACCCTTCCGGTATCGGGCGTGTCGAGCGTCCCCAATATCTGAAGCAGCGTACTTTTTCCGGCTCCGGAAGCGCCGATGAGGGCTACCACTTCGCCTTCCGCCAGTTCGATACCCACTCCCTTCAAAACCGACACCTGTCCGTAGGATTTAAAAATATTTTCAGCTTTGAGCATAAAAAAATTCTGCCGACTAGAGGTTAATATGCTGATTTGCACGGCTAATATACATAAATTTGATAGAACCGAACCTTAGTAATACCGATATTTCATGGATACCACGCTTTCTCCCGATGCACAAAAGACCCTTCGCTCCCACCGCCTCCGGCTCTGGTTGCTCATTCTGGTTTCCTCCGGAATTGACCTGGCGATTTTTTTCTTCGAAACTCCGCTGATCATTTCGTTCTGGGGCGCTTCCCTCGTGCTCGATGAAATTGTGGAATATTTTATCTCGCGCCTCCTTGCCGGTAGCCGCATCGAATTAAAGCGGTGGTATAAAGTTTTTGGCGTGCTGCCCGTACCGGGGATTACGGCCCTTACCTCGCAGGCGCTGGTCGAACTGATCCGCTCGCACCGCAAACCGCATAAAGTACTCGACCGGCTTTCAGTGGCCAATGTGGAGGAATAACCGGTTTATCGGCTAATGTACCAGCGGTTATAGGTCTCAACGATTTTGTCCATCTCCTGCGGAGTATATAGTCCTTTTTCTATTTCACGGGCAAGCTCCGGGTAATCCGAAAAAATCCATGCTACCCGCTTCCATTTAAACGCAAGGCTGACTTCGTGAAAAGTGCCGTCGGGCTTTTTCACCAACTCAAAATAGGAAGGCCCTTTCTGAAGCGTAAAGGCAGAATGTTGTTTATAATACCGGTACAGCGATGCAGGCCCCGCGATTCTTCGCTGCAGAAACAGGGTACTGTCACTAAACAACCCTGCAAAATGATACGGTGTGGGCAATGATTCATAGTGTTGATCTTCATATCCATAACCGGCAATCCGGTCTGACTGATAGATCGTCTGTACACCCAATAAATCGGTGAAGTCAATTCTGCGCTGATTTTTGAACTGATTTCCGGGCCGGACAAAACCAAACGTGGTATCACCGGAATAAGAGAGAATATACCCGTTGGTAGTCGCCGGGTTTTGTGCGGAGAGTGGTGGTCTGGGAAAAAATAGAATGAGTATCGCCAAACACATCATTTCTGCCTTGAATCTTATCGCCATTTTCCTTGTCTTTGTACACCCAATTATCTGAAATCCATTATGTCCCTGCCTCAAACTCTCCTTAAAAATCAATACAATATTGACCCGGTCGAAATCCGTCAGCTTCCCGGAGAACTGGATCTCAATTACTATATACGTACAAATGAAAACCAATCTTATATTCTGAAAGTTTCTCACGCCGGAGAAAATGAAGCAGAACTGGATATGCAAAACCAGGCGATGGCATTTCTGCGCGACCGCCCCTCCGGGCTGAAACTTCCTTTTGCGATCCCCAATCTTTCGGGTAAACTCACAGGTCATTTTGAAGATGAGGCAGGCGAAATAAGACGGGTGCGCCTTCTCACCTGGGTTGACGGGAAAGTCTGGGCGAAAGTTAATCCCCATACGCCCGAACTGCTTTTCAGCCTGGGAAAAGCCTGCGGCTCACTTACAGCTTCCCTTCAGGGATTTGACCATCCTTCTGCCCACAGAAATTACAAATGGGATCTGGCCTCTTTTTTATGGGTAGAAAATCACCGCGAACTGTTTCCTGACTCTGAGCAGAAAGCACTTTTTGATTATTTTATTGAGCTTTACAAGTCACAGGTACTCCCGGTTCTTTCTTCGCTTCGGGAAAGTGCCAATCACAACGACGCCAATGACTACAATATCCTCGTCTCAGTTTCGGATCAGCCAACGGTAATCAGCCTTATTGATTTTGGGGATATGGTCTTTACCAAAACCATTTACGAACTGGCGATCGCCGCCGCATATGCGCTGATGAATAAACCCGACCCGCTTTCTGCGGGCGCCGATCTGGTACGAGGGTTTTATTCTTCCTTCCCCCTCACAGAAACAGAAATAAAAGTATTATTTCCTCTGATCGCTGCCCGCCTGCTTACATCCGTAACCCATGCCGCAATCAACCGCCGCGACCATCCCGAAAACGCTTACCTTCAGATCAGCGAAAAACCCGCTTGGGATCTGCTTGCAAAACTGAGGCAAATATCACCGGCTTTTGCGCATTTTACCTTTCGCCATGCGTGTGGGATGGAACCATGCCCTTCAAAACAACATTTTTTGACCTGGGCTTCGAATCAGTCATTCGCCCCGCTGACCACTCCCGCACTTACCTATGAAAATGCCCACTTTGCCGACTTCTCTGTGGGCAGCACCGAACTGGGGGGCAATGCAGTTTTTGAGGATGTTATTCGGTTTGACCGCCATATATCCCGAATGCTGGAAGACTCGGAGAAAACAGGCATAATCGGTCGATATGATGAAGCCAGGCCTTTTTATACCACAGACAATTATCTGACACAAGGCAATGAAGGCCCGGTGTGGCGAACTGTTCATCTGGGGCTGGATGTTTTTTTGCCATCAGAAACCCCGGTACACGCTGTGTACGAAGGTTATATCCACAGTTTTGCCGACAATCGCGCCGACCGGGATTATGGCCCTACAGTCATTGTGGAGCACCAACCGTCTGATGGTCCGGTTTTTTACACATTGTACGGGCACCTGAGCAGGGGTTCTCTCAATGGGCTGACAAAGGGTAAAAAGGTTGAAAAAGGCGAAACCATCGGGTATATCGGCATGCTTTCAGAAAATGGCGGCTGGCCGCCGCACCTGCATTTTCAGGTGATATTGGATATGCTGAGCAAAGCGGGTGATTTTCCCGGCGTAGGATTTCCTCACAGCGGGAACGGAAGTCTGCATGCCCCGACCCATACAGTCTTACCGGTATAGATTCAGTGGTAACATTGCCCCTGGATTCTGGAAACCATTTCAGCAGGCGGAGGAAATACCGGGAAAAAGCCTGAGTGTATCCAAGTGATCAGTCCATATGGTACGAGGTTACCGGCAATACCTGTATGATCAGGACGGTAGGCGTTATCTGGATACGGCTTAATATGCCCGGTATGCAGGGCATCAGCACCCGCGCGTAGTGGCTGGCAACAAAACAGGCAGCCGTACTCAATACCACTCCGCTATCTTCACAGTACAATTGTAAATTATGCAGCGGAACTTGAGTATGTTTCCTCCGAACTGGAGGTGATATACTTTGTAAATTCGGGAAGTGAAGCCAACGAACTGGCGATTCGGATGGCACGCACTTTTACCGGAAACCGCGATATGCTGGTGATGGAGGTGGGATATCACGGCAACACCAACGCATGCGTGGAGGTAAGTTCGTACAAATTTGACGGAAAAGGAGGGAAGGGAGCGCCTGAATGGATACATGTATTGCCTATCCCCGATTCTTACAGAGGCATTTACCGGGGAGAAAACACGGGGCAGAAATACGCCGCTCATGCGGCTGCAATTCTGGCTGAAATCAAAACCTCAGGGAAAAAACCGGCAGGATTTATCCATGAGAGCATTCTGAGCTGTGGCGGACAGGTAATGTTGCCCGCGGGATATTTGCAGGAAGTCTATTCGCAGGTGCGTCATGCCGGAGGAATCTGTATTGCCGACGAAGTGCAGACAGGTTTTGGACGGGTAGGGGAGAAGTTCTGGGCATTTGAGCTCCAGGGGGTCGTGCCTGATATTGTGACGATGGGCAAACCTATGGGCAATGGACACCCGCTGGGCGCGGTAGCCTGTACCCGGGCGGTAGCAGAGGCATTCACCAACGGGATGGAGTACTTCAACACATTTGGGGGAAACCCGGTTTCCTGTGCCATCGGGCGGGAAGTACTGGCAATCATCAGAGAGGAAAAACTTCAGGATCATGCAAGGGCGACAGGAAGGATGCTGGTCGAAGGATTAAAAGAACTGCAATCCCGCCATGCAGTCATCGGAGATGTGAGAGGAGAGGGATTATTTCTGGGTTTTGAACTGGTAAAAGACCGGGAAAACCTCAGACCCGCAGAAAAGGAAGCAGAATACCTGATCAACCGTATGCGGCGGATGGGAATATTGATGAGTTCTGACGGGCCTTTTCACAATGTGATTAAAATCAAACCACCTTTGGCTTTTGGCGGCGGTGATGTCGCTTTCCTCCTTGAAACGCTGGATCAGGTGTTGGGAGAAAATAAATTTACAATGTGATAATTGTTTTCATTCACCAAAATATTCCGGATGCAATTTTGCTTTTCTGATGTGACCTTCATTATTTGCAGGCGTCTGAATGACAAATAAAACTTATTAACCACCACTTTATACAAATCAAACATGGGATTATTTAGTTTTGTAAAAAATGCCGGTGCAAGCCTGCTGGGTCTGAAAACCGATGCAGAGAAGCGCGAAGAGGCAGTTGCAAAAAAAGAAGCAGTCATTAAAGAATTTGTTTCCAAATTTGGACTGGGTATCGAAGATCTTTCTATCGCGTTCTCAGGTGAAGACGACGATACCGTTACCCTCGACGGATTTGCCGAAACACAGGCTGACAAGGAAAAACTGATTCTGGCTGTCGGAAATATCGAAGGGATTGCCACCGTAGATGACCAGATCAAAGTTAAACTTGTAGAAGAGAAAGTGCCTGAGTCGGTGTTTTATACCGTTGTCAAAGGAGATTCTCTTTCCAAAATTGCCAAAGCACATTATGGCAACGCGATGAAATACCCGGTGATTTTTGAAGCCAACAAGCCTATGCTGAAAGACCCCGATCTGATTTATCCTGGTCAGGTGCTGCGTATTCCGCCACTGGAAGCATAGAAAAAAAGATACAACTGATACAAAAAAAAACGAGGCGCTTCGCCTCGTTTTTTTTGTAATATAAAGCTTTTGATTAGTGCATGTGAATCGCCGGCGCATGCGTGTTTCTGCCCAACTGCTTCAATAGTCGCAGGTGAGACTGCATGGCTTCTTTCAGGTCTTTTTTCTGGTAATAGGGAAGACCATACTCTTCGGCTGTCTTCTTTACAATTTTAGAAATCTGCGTATAGTGGACATGGCAGATTTTGGGGAAGAGGTGGTGTTCGATCTGGAAATTTAATCCACCTGCATACCAGTTGAGAATGCGGTTTCCATTAGAGAAATTGGCGGTTGTTTCCAATTGATGGATCGCCCAAAGGTTTTCGATGGTACCCTGTTCGGTAGGAGAAGGCATGGAGGTTTCTTCGACCACATGCGCCATCTGAAAGATAACGGCCAGAATCATCCCTGCCACATAGTGCATGGTAACAAACCCAATCAGATACTGCCACCAGGTAATGTCAAGTACCATCAGCGGAAGCACAAAGATATAGCTGTAATAAAGCACCTTAGTCATCAGGAGTTTGAACAACTCAAACCATTTATTTTTAATCATATCGGTTTGGGCGTACTGTATATACTGCATAATGTCTTTGTAAGCTACCCAGGTGAAGGTCATAAATCCATAGAAGAATACAGCGTAGTAATGCTGAAACCAGTGGATTTTATATCTTTTCGCTTCTGGAGAGAGCCTTACAATTACTCTTTCCCGAATATCTTCATCGAGGCCGGGAATGTTGGTGTAGGTATGGTGGAGGATATTGTGCTGCACTTTCCAGTTGGTAGAAGAGCCCCCGATCAGATCAAGGGTAAAACCTAAGATCTGGTTGATATACTTATTGGATGAATAAGCACCATGATTGGCATCATGCATGACCGACAGACCTATACCTGCGAGGCCGACTCCCATAATTGCTGTCAGCGCCCACATGGTCCAAAGTGGCAAGTCGAGGCTCAGGATCATGAAAAAGGGTACGAGGTAAATGGCAAACATCGACAGGGTTTTAATAACCATAGTCGCATTGGCATGAGGGGAGAGGTTCCCTTCCTGAAAATAGTCATCTACACGCTTTCTCAGTACATGGAAAAAATTTTTGGGTACTGTAGGTGGTGGAACAAATTTAACTCTTTGGATCATATAGTGGAATGTTAGAGAAAATAAGTTAGTGTGGGGCGAAATATAAAGAAATAAACGGAAAATCCTAATGCGGAACGTCAGTTACCCTTTTACTCAGGGGGTACCGGGGGCTGCAATACTTCGGGGATTCCATAGGGGCCGTCTTGCAGAAACAGAATAGAGGGCGTGTTTTTCCCGCTTTGGGCGCAGGCAAATTCGATAGCCTTTTCTACCATAGTTTCCATTTTTTTTAGTGGCGTATTTCCATCTGCCATGGAGATACACGGAGTCACAGAGAGGTATTCGTATTCTGATTCAGGGATTTCCAGGGCGCAGTAGAGCAGGTTTTCTTTTGTACCTACCACATCGAGTACCTTGCACCACATCTGCACCTGCCATTGTTCCTGAATCAGTTTCCATTCAGGCTTCAGAATCATAGACATAAATTTTTCCTTTCCGGTTGCGTGAAGGAGCTTGAGTGAGGTTTTGTACCCTTCACCCCCGACGGGGTCGGGGTCGGTGTGCCGGGCAATCATAATAATCTGCCCGCCGGGTTTTACTGCGCGCGAAGCCTCAATGGCGGCTTTTGCTACCTGGTAGTGATTTACTCCGACAAAACCTGCGGGAATAATGACGATATCGTAAAGGTGGGCAAGGGGAACCATTACATAGGTTCTGATCTTTTGTACCGCTGCCTGATGTGCTGCCTGAAGATTGCCCGCAAATATACCCGTAATGCGTTTTTCGCCATCAATGGTCGCATTGACCAGAAAATCGCAGCCTGCCATCAGCGCAACTTCGAGCGCCTCGTCGTGGAGCGGGTTTCCTTCCAGTACCATATCTGCCGCATGCGTACTGCTTAATAGCTTTGCCCCGTGAAAAATATTGAGCGTTTCCTTTCCTACTATTCCCGGACAAATACCTTTTCGCCCGCCGGATGCTCCTGCCATAAAATGACTTTCGACCAGGCCTGTAACGATTTTCAGATCGGCTTCCATATACAGACGGTTGATCCAGACATTCGAGCCACGGTTGGTCTGCCCCAGAAACGTGAGCTGGCTGTTTACTTCATATTCATGGTTGACTACCGCAATGTCACCGAGCCCTGAAGCTGCAAGGCCCAGCATGGCTTCTATTTCAGCCGGATCCATGTTTCGGTGCGACCCTGCGCCAATGAGTACCGTTATTTGGGAAGCCTGAAATCCCTGATCCAGCAAAGTTTGGATCAAAGGCGCAATCAGCCCGTCTTCCCCTTTGTAAGGAACCGGACGGGTATTATCTGAGACTACAATTACCGCATTTGACGATGGATTTCGGGCCAGTTTCTCCCTGGCAATTTCTGCAAGAGAAGGTGATGAACAGGGGTGTTCCAAAGCATAAGCAATTGCAACCTTACCTTCCAGCGGAGCAGGCGAACCCTGCATGCCGCGGGTTTCGGTTTGTGGAGGTACGTGTACTTCCAGGCGCGCATTGCCGTATTCCGGAAAAATAGTCTTCATCGTGCAAATATAGCGGGTGGACAGGATATTTTTACAGCAATTGTCAAAACCGGAGAAGGACAATTTCTTTTCCGTCTGTACATGATTTTCGGCGGTTGGGGATTTTGACTGTTGCCGGACTGAAATGAATGTTTAATTTTTGTGTTAAATTTATGTTACGATAAGATGTATATTGTTAACATAAAGTCAGCCAAAGATTAATCACATTAATTAAACCTCATTTCCTCCAGATGCAGTCAGTTAGCGAAGTATTTGAAGCTCTGAATGACGCTCAGGTCAATTATTGCCATTGGAAAAGTACTGTTCGCCTGAAAGAGTCCTTTCAGGGACAGACAGATTTTGATCTACTCGTTGACAGGCGCGATGCCGGCAAACTATACCAGATTCTCAATGAATTTGGCTTCAAGCGAAGACTGGGTACCGCGAATAAAATCTATCCCGGAATGGAAGACTACCTCGGATGGGACGAATCCACCGGGGCTATTCACCACTTCCACGTCCATTATGATCTGATTATTGGTAAAAAGTTTCGGAAAAATATCGTTTTGCCGTTTGGTCAGTCCGTTCTGGATGTCGCTATTGACGATGAAATATTCCCCATCCGCACCATTATTCCCGAACAGGAACTGATCATTTTCATTACGCGGATTGCCCTGAAGACCGATCTTACCATCAAAAACCATATTAAGCGGTTGCTGGGAAAAAATATTTTCCCCAAAATGATTGCCAAAGAACTGGACTATCTGTTGAAGATCGTAGATCCTGAGCGGTTTAAAAAATGTGTAAAAGATTGGTTCGGCAATCATCCGGTATATGAAAACTTTATTGAAAGTTATCGCAGCGGTCGCCTGATGAAAGATTTCCTTAGTCTCAGAAAGGGTATTGTCGAAGGCCTCAGCCGTTATACACGTTACTCAAAGTCCAGCGTCGGAAAACAGGTACAGATTAATGAGTCTGCCGCCAAAGCTTCCGTTACCTGGGTAGCAGGTGGCGGGTATATTCTGAGTTTTATCGGATGCGACGGTTCCGGAAAATCCTCGACGGTCTCTACCATTGAAACATGGCTTTCAGGCAAACTTTCGGTAAAACGCCTGTATATGGGATTGCCCCGTAAAAATAAAATTAACCGGATTCTCATCCAGATGAACCGCGTTGCCGGAGCTACCAAAGTAAAGGCACTGAAAAGAGCTGTCAACGGAATGCAGCGGGTCAATATCGCCAGATATAAATACCAGTTGTATATCCAGGCCAACCAACTCAAAAATCAGGGTTATATCGTCATCTTCGACAGGTATCCGCTGACTGCATTCTGGGAAATGCCCAAGCCTATAGACGGGCCCCGGATGCCTGAAAACACCTACTGGGGTAAACTCGAAAGGCGTTATCTCAAAAAAATCGGCGATCCTGACCACCTGTTTCTGATGTACGTCACAGAGGAGGAAAGTGTAAGGCGCAAACCTGAACACAGCCTCGAAAAAAACCGGATAATGATCAGGGAAAAGATTGGTGCCATTGATGCTTTTATCGAAAAAAAGGCGGCATTCTGTCAGGTCGTCGATACGGTGAAGGAACAGGAAACCGTGATCAACGAGGTAAAAAGGAGTATTTGGGAATTGTTGTAAGCTTAATCATAATAAGGTTAATCCATTTGGGTTATAATCCGATGGTTCGGAGTAGATTATTGATTGATCGAGCTAATAATTATTTAACTTTTTGTACAAAATAGTTTATTTTTTGTTTACATTTGGTTAATATTACTCTCGCGAGCTAATCATTTCTTCAGGTTTGTTAAATGAAACTGATTGAATTTCTGGGATTGCCAGGAAGCGGAAAAACTACCCTTGTTCCATTCATTAATTCGGCTATGGCTGAAAACGGACAGTCTGTTTTCAGCAGGCAGGATGTTCGGCTTTTGCATGTTTGTGGGGGTATCAAAAAATATCGGATTGCCAAAAAGTTACCCTCGTTGGTACGCAGAGGGCTGGTAAAAGTATTTTTCAAAATCAACCACACGGAGAGTTATTATGCCGAAAAGTTTATCGAAAAATATCCCGACCTCGTCGCGTTTGTTTTGAAAAATTCTTCCCGAAATGGTATAACGGAAAAAGTTCGCCGCCGCAGTATTCACTGGTTCCTGAGCCTTGGCGCTATATACCAACTGGCAGAAGAAACGATGCCGCCCGACTCATACCTGCTGCTGGACGAAGGATTTTGTCAAAAAGTACTCAATCTTTTTGTTTCGGTAAACGACGACACGCGATTCAAAAAGGTACAGAAATACCTTCATATGATTCCTCGTCCCGATATTGTACTGTATATCAATACCGATGAGTCAACAGCTTTTGAGCGAATGAAAAGCCGAGGCCCAATCAAACGCCTGCTGAATGCAAGCGATGAAGAGCTGAAATTATTTCTTTCCCGGGCCAAAGAAGGAATGGATTTTTCACTGGAAGACCTCGGCACTTCTGCCAAACTGATTGTTCTCGATAATATGCGGGAACTTTCCAAAGGCCGTGAAAGCATCTCCGAAAAACTCGCACAAGGCTTCTCTTTTCAGCCTGCCCTTTGAATTGATTACCCCCTAAAAGAATAAGCGGGAGTGATTCTTATCGCTCCCGCTTTATTATTTTCTTTGTTTCTGATGTTATCTCCTGATGGCAGAGAAAGTTCTGACCTGTCCGTTGTCGGTGGTGATAATGACTGAATAGAACCCCGGCGCAAGATCAGCCTGTATTCTGGCGGCCTTGCTCATCGGAATCTGCTTTTGCTGATGCACCACTTGTCCCATGGCATTGATGATCATCACGTTCATCCATTTTGCATCTTCAATATCTGACTGAAGGAAAAACTCCTGCTCAAACGGGTTGGGGTAAAGAACCATTTGCTGATGGCTGCTCAGGGTCTGCACAGCGGCTTTGCGTGCGCTGCTGCCGCCCAGGGGCTGGTATTCGACAAAAAGCCGGGGTGCTCCGCTGGCAGGCACACCGTCGAGTGCGACGGCTGTTCTTGTGCCAGTTCCATCAACGAGTATGACCAGTGCATTGCCGGCAGCCCAACCGGGGCGGTTGACGATTTCCTGCACGACTGCGCTGATATCGGGGGTCTGCTGGTCGGGACCTTCTTCTCCCACGACAGTCCACGCTACCGGAGTCCAGGGCACATTGGCAGTAGTCTGGGGCCGGTTGGTAACGCTGAATTTGCTGGAAGGATACGTCGGCGGATTGTCACTGGCTTCACCCCGGATGTTGAGATTGGCAGTAGCCGTTTCGACCTCATCAACCATAAACTGCACATAGGCATTCAGTATGGTGCTACCCTGCGGGATGTTGATATTGGTAAACCGCATGGCCGTAAGCTGGGCATAGACTCCCTCGTACCCGAGTTCGAGGTCAGAGCTGAAAACGTCCATTTTTCCTGTGATCAGCCTTTCTTCGACATCATCCGAACCTGCGCTGATCTGAGCAGTCAGGGTAAGAGAAGTGCCGGGCTCCAGTACATCAAAACTCTGGCTCACCGTCGTAGCAGGGTGATAGGTGGCATCACCGCCCTGGCTTGCCTCAACAGTAACAGTTCCTGCCACACCGGAAAGGGTGAGGGTATTGCCACTGAGGGTCGCAGGCCCGGAAACGAGGCTGAAGCTTACCGGCAGACCGGAAGAAGCCGTTGCGGAGAGACCAAAGGGCGCGTCGGTGGTGAGTTTATTGGGCAGCGGATCGAAAGTGATCGACTGGGTGAGTTTATCGGTAGCGGAGATGGAAACGCTGGTATTGCTGGTGGCGGCGCTGTCGTCGGTAACGGTGAGCACTACCAGGTAGTTACCAATCGCGTTGAAGGTATGGGAGGCTGTAACACCGGAAGCGGTATTGCCATCGCCAAAGTCCCAGCTGTAGGCGGTGATGGTTCCGTCGGAGTCAACCGAAGCCGAAGCGTCGAAGTTGACGGTTACGGGCGCCACGCCGGAGGTTTTATCAGCCTGGAAGCTGGCGGTAGGCGGTACATTGACGGGAGGGGGCAGGTTGAGGGTGGTTACGGTAAGTGCCGGAGAAGGGGCAGACTCATTGCCTGCGGCATCAAAGGCAGAAACCTGAAAATCGTATTCGGTATTGTCGGCGAGACCGGAGATGGCGTAGGAAGTATTGGCGGTAGTGGCGAGATAGACGCCATCGACGAAGACCTTATACCCGGCGACGCCGGTGTCGTCAGTAGAAGGATCCCACTGAATATCGACCGATTCGTAGGTGAGGTTGGCGTAGCTGAGGTTACCCGGAACCGAGGGTGCCTGCGTATCCTGTACCAGGCCAGACATTTGAAGGAGTACACTTCTGCTGGTTCCGCTTGTGGCGTGATAGCCCATGACTACGAGTTCGTCAGACCAGATATCTTTGGTGGCAGAGGCCATATCTACGACAGAGCCGTCGCGGTTGATAATGATATTTCTGCTGGCATTGGCAAAGTTGCTGAGTGAATCGCGGGAGGCGATCTTGTACACCATATCACCTGCACTATTGCTGGGATAGGTATAGGCAATCAAAAGCTTGTTGGCAGCTTCATTGGCAACGACTACCGGCTTGGTTCCTTTATCGTTGAATTCTACTTCGTAATAACCCCATGATTGATTTGGTGTTCTGTCGAGCAGGATAAGCGTTGCATATCCATTCAGGTCATACGATGTTTTTGCCGCCATATAAACATGGCCGTCTGAAGTGGTCGCCAGGTTGATATGGTCATCGGCCATTCCCAGGCCGACATTGAGCGCCTGGCTGCCGCCGGGGATTTCGTTGTTGGACCAGGTTGTGGGAGAGTTGGTATCGAGGTGGTATTTAAACCCGAAGCGTTGAGTATTGTGATTAGACCAGGCAACCCCGATTTTGCTGCCCTGCGCATCGGAAAAAGCAATAATCGCGGCAATATCGCGCTGTACCAGTCCACTGATAATCTGAATATCGCTGCTCCAGGTAGTGAAGGGGGCATTACTCCAGCGGACGTTAACTACGCCGTCGCGCTCATAACACATCCACATTTTACCCTGAGAGTCAATATCAAAGGTTGCTGTTTCTGTCTTACGGCCTCCACCAGCGCCGAAGCTTACCGTTGTGGTATTGGGATTGACCGACCATGACTGGTAAGATTGCGAACCGGCGTTAAACTCAAGTGTTCTGATAAAAGCATTGTCATTGAGATCATCAAACATGAGGACATGGACCAGGTTGCCCACTGCCTTTACATCTGCGTAAATAATGGTTCCACTGTGCAGAGACATGACCGCGCTCCAGGAAGTACCATTGAGTTTCCATAGTTTGGTACCAGAGGAATTGGGCATTACACAATACCAGCTTCCATTGTAGTTCCAGACTTTGGATTGCGGTTTATCGCCGGTACTTGCCGCGACCGAAAATTGTTGCAGAGCAGAGACTGAAACTTGCTGCGCAAATCCGTGGGGGGCAAAAAGTACAAGAAGCAGGAGGATCGGGAGAAACGGCTTTCTCCATGCGGGATAGCATTTGCCACCCATAAAACTGACAAAGACAGTAGAACAGAACGCTTTCATTTTCTAAGGGTTAATCTTTACACACCTATTCAATAAAAATACCTGTGAGTGTATGGGCTTGTAAACGCAAAAATCTCTGATTGCCTGGGGATAGAAAAACTTTGTAAATCTATCATTTTAGCAGCGAGAAATATTGACCGTTCGCCCAATCTCCACTTCATGTGCGCGATCTGCTAAAAATGGAATGTGAACGGAATGTTAAGTAAAATAAGTGGTTTATTAGGGGCTAGTCTGCTGCCTGAAATGACTTGATCAACGAGCCGTTGGCACTTGCCCGAAAAGACAAATTCAACTGCCTCTGGTTACTTTTGACTTCCGTACTGCAATAGGCCAAGGAATCAGACGACCACAAAACCTGGTATTTTATTCCTCTGAATTTTTTCTTTTCAGATTGTGTAATTATCTGGTTAATAGTGTTTTCCGATCCTGCATTTTCTGTACGGGCAGATACTTCTCTGATTCTGGACAAAAATTTCAGGTAGGTAGTTTGATCAGAAGCCTCAGAAAAAAGTACAATCTGCCGCCCTGATTTGTTTAAGGTTTTCATGAAGGATGCCCATTCTCTGCTTTGGTCAGTGGCAGCGGAAAGTGAACGGGGGGAAAAAATAAACACAAATTTTTCGTCCGATTTTTTGATTTCACTAATGATCCATTCAAAGGTTTTTTCCGCTGCATCTGTGGGTAAAGGAAATAAAAACAGACTGCTTCCAATTACGCTGGAATAAGCATTAATTTTACCTTCCGGATGGTTTGCTCCGGGCGTGAAGAAAACAGGCATATTTCTGTAATATCGTGCGCCATCGGGATTTTGGCGAAGCCAGTTTTCCCGATTATCCTGATTATTACCAAGCGGTGAAAATCTGCTGGTACGGACACCAAAATAGATGGTATCGTTTACACTTCTGATCGCTGAGGCAGGAAGCTCAGGATCTGTCCACGCTACCGCCAGTGGGTAAAATCCTGTTCCAAACTCAAAAGAAATATCTGCTTTCCGGTCTGTGTCGGGAAGTGTAAAAAATGATCCCTTTGACCCGACATAGGAATCCGTAGCCAGTTGGTAAAAATAGCAGGTTCCGGGCTGCAACCCTTCAATGGTTACCCATCCGGTATTGTCATTTTCGGCGAGGGTAAAGGCGCGGCTTAACCCCAGATTCAGGTTTTCTCTGCCCAGGCCATATTTTACATAAAAACTCCCGGGTGCAGAGGTGCGTACCCATATCCGCATGGTATTGATACCCGGTTCTCCCAGCAACCCTCCATGCGTAATATACACGCCTCCTACCTGATTGGAAAGACTTTTTCGAAATGGAACTAATCCCAAAGGATTCTGAGCAAAGTAAGGATAATAGTCCCAGGGGCTTTTACCCCAGGCGCGTGGATCTCCTGTTTGCGTCTGGTACGCTTCCAGCGAGGATTTTAATTCTTTTTTGACGGATTCATACCTGGCGTCCAGCGCCAGATTGCGAATTTGATCCGGGTCGTTGACCACATCGTACAATTCTTCTCCGGGGCGTTTTCCAAAACACAATTCAAAATAGGGTTTAACATCTGGTCTTTCCCGGTTTTGGATCAGATAACTCGCCGACGGTCCCGCATCTGTATCTGCAAAAATGAATCCCTGTGGCGATTGGAAACCTGCCTCTCCGTGAGGCCAGCGGTAAGGGGCATAGTTGCGGATATAAAGATACTGATGAGTACGAACTGCGCGTGAAGGGTAGCCGGGGTCATTTTCATCTTCATCGGGCCGGCAAAGTGCATGCCGTTCCCTGCCCGTAAACACTCTGTCCCGTGAAGCTTCGATTCGCCCCGATTGCTGTGATCCGATGATATTGATCAGGCTTTTGCCCGTCATGTCTGCGGGTACGGGCAGCCCTGCTGCTTCCAGAAAGGTGGGGGCCAGATCGGTGAGGCTGACAAAATCATCTACTACCATTCCGCCTTTGCATTTGTTCCCCCAGCGAAGTACCAGCGGTACCCTTACGCCATAATCATAAAGTGTGCCTTTGGCCCTGGGAAAGGGCATGCCATTGTCTCCGGTGAATACAATAATGGTATTGTCGAGTTCTCCGCTGTTTTTCAGGAACTGAAGGATACGCCCGATCTGATTGTCTGCGTATTGGATTTCGTAAAGATAATCCAGCATATCGTTGCGTATTTCGGGAGCATCCGGATAGAAGGACGGATAGACCATCGTTTTTGCATTGATACCCGAGGCGAGGCCCGCGCCTGATCTATATGGGCGGTGAGGTTCTAAAAAACCTACCCAGAAACAAAATGGCTGCCCGGGTCTCCGGCTGTTGATGAATTCATTAAAATTGGCAGCATAGTCAATCGGACTGAATGCAGATGAATTTTCCCGGAAAGAATTACGGTTATAACTCGTTCCGCTGGGATTGCGCACTCTCCCGCCAATGGCAAATTCTCCCGGAGCCCAGCCCTTTCCGGTAAAGCCCACCAGATAACCTGCCCGTTCAAGAATATCGGGGTAAACGGCAAATTTGTATTTAGCGGGCCGTGAAGGCTGGCCCCTTCTTCGAGCCGCCAGATTTCCTGGCCTGTGAGTATTGCCGCCCGTGCCGGTGTACACGACGGTGAGGGGACAAATCCATTTGAAAATACGATTCCCTCCCTGCCGATCTGATCGATATAAGGCGTTTTTACCGATTTTGACCCCGCAATAGAGGTGTGCAACCACGAGTGGTCGTCGGAAATGATAAACAGAATGTTGGGTTGGGACTTGAGCGAATCCTGCCCCAAAAGGCATACGCTCCAGATGAGACACAGCGCAAAAAACAGAATATTACGCATAAGTGAATCTGAGGGAAATTTATTCGAAATATCAGCAGATTTTTACAATTTGAAATGAATTTTCTCTGGCTGGTGAAAAAAGTTTTTTTTCGTTTGTCTGTTATCTTTTTTGACTAATAATTCTTCCCTTATGAATCGCTGTTTCCTGTTTTTTCTGATGGTTATTGGGCCATTTTCTCAATTACTTTCCCAATCTGAACCCATAACAATCACAAAGGCGCTGGCCATCGAAACTTCCCGCTACCATTTCGGGCGAATCCTGCATTCAGATCCTGTGCTTAAAGCGCTTTCGGAAGGTACATTTATCCTGCCAAAAGCGGGCGATGATATGCTCATAAATGGAGACACAAAAACCTGGCAGGCAATTGAAACCGATGAGAACGGATGGTTTTCCGGTTCTGCTCTTCGCGGCGGGTATATATGTATCAGCTACCGGTCGCCTCAAAAGCAGGTAGTGATGCTCGAAGAAATGGGCAATCTCTGGGGCTGGATTAATGGAGAGTTTCGCATAGGAAATCAATATCAGAGTAAAGACAATTTTGAGCCATGGGAACCTGATTTCGGGTTTTCCATGGTTCCTGTCGAACTTAAAAAAGGAAATAATCTCCTGGTTTTCCGGTGCAGCAGGGGAAGGTTTAAGCTGAAAATTCATGCATCCCCTGGCGAAGCTTTCCTCAACGCAAGGGACGCAACCCTGCCCGATCTTCCCACCGGAACTATCCCTGACTACCTGGGCGCCATTGTTGTCGGCAACGCCCAAAACAGCCCTGCCGAAGGTTACAAACTCGAAGTTTCCTTTCCTGATGCCGAAGTACAGACCACCGAAATAGGTTTTCTTCCGCCGCTGGGAATGCGGAAAACAGCCTTCCGGATCAAGGGGAAATACGCCATTTCAGGAAATGAACCCAGCGACCTGGTGGTAAAGGTCAAAGACCGTGAAGGGCGGATACTTGCTGAGACTAGCCTCAGCCTTCGGCACCGCCTGCCGGGCGAACTCCACAAACGCACCTACCAGAGCGCGGTGGACGGAAGTGTTCAATACTTTGCCGTCAATCCCGCCAATGGCCCCAAAGGCCCGAAAGCGCTGGTATTATCTGTCCACGGCGCTAATGTCGAAGGCCTGAATCAGGCGGCTTCCTATTACCCAAAATCGTGGGTAAATATTGTTTCTCCCACCAACCGCCGCCCGTACGGTTACAACTGGGAAGACTGGGGAAGAATGGATGCGCTAGCCGTACTGGAAGAGGCAAAAAATTGTACGAAACCGATCTTCAGCGGGTATCTCACCGGGCCATTCGATGGGCGGACATGGGCACCTGAGCCTGTGGCTACCTTTCCCGACCATTGGGCAGTGATCGCTCCCCAGTGCAGGGTATATGAATCTGGTCAATTACTGCTAGCAGTTTTGTGCCCCCAGCAGTTCCTGGAGGAAAACACCCTGATCAGGCGAAGCCGAAATATGGCCATGACTGACAGCATGGCGATCAATTACAAGCAAAACGGCTTGTATATCCTTCACGGCGGAGCCGATGATGTAGTGAGTGCCCGAACAGGCGCGTTACGCAGTTTCTGTTTTGGAAAGTTTCACAGCAAAGACTTTGTCTACCACGAAGAGCCGGGCGGGGCCACTGATATTTCGGATGAGGAGTGGAACGGATTGGTGTGACTGGCAGCCAGCCGATGTTTGACTTCATGGCCCGCCACATTCGCCCCGGAAAAGATAAAATCAGGGAAATCAATTTTACTACAGCAAATCCTGGTGTTTCTTCCACCAACTACTGGGCGACGATCTACGACCAGTGGCACAAACTGGCCTTCAGTAAAATCCACCTGCGCCTCGATCCTGGTCAGAACAGAATCGTTGGTACAACCGAAAATGTTTCCGTCCTGGCCATTGACGGCGATGTACTGAACGTAAACCGAATCATTACGATCGTGCTCGATACTGATACGCTCAGACTTTCGTTTCTGATCAGTATTACTTACCCACAACGGAAAAACCGGACGGCAACCGGACAGCCTGCTCTTACATCAGAAAGGCCCGCATCGTTACGCCAATTCTCCGCGATGTGATTAATCATCGGGTGGTGTTTGTGTATGGAACGGCAGGAACTGCGGCAGAAAATGCATGGGCCATGCAAAAGGCCCGTTACGATGCCGAATCGTTCTGGTATCAGGGCAATGGCTCCATTGAAGTCATACCGGATAATCTGTATTCTTCCGAAAAATACAGGAAGAAACGTCGTGATTTACGGCCATTCACAGAGCAATCTCGCATGGAAACAACTGCTGAGGACAGTCCGGCAGGTAGTGCGGGGGAAATCATTGTGGCAGAAGAAACCTATACCGGCGACGACCTGGCGACGATATTTATCCGCCCGATGAAAGGTAGTGAAACACATAGGAGTGGTCAGTGGTACAACGGATAAAGGCATGCATATTACCGATCGATGTATCTGTACCCCGGGTTTGGCCTTCCAGACCTGGCGATATGGGATGCGAAGACCTGACAGGTGGAAAAGCCAGGTGCTGGCCGGGTATTTTGTTCGACTGGTCGGTAGAGAAGGGGAGTGAATAAACCACCACAATCAGTTGCTGAAGTTGTCCAGCATCAGAGAAAGTTCCTGCTCCAGCAGATCCAAATCGGAGCCGGACTTTTCTTCAGAACTTTGAATCCGGTGTTTCGGATCGATAACTGGTCCAACCCGCTCTGGCTTAGTCCGCCTGATTTCTGACAAATACCAGGAACACTTGTGAGCGATTTTTGATTTCTTCCCAACGATCTCCCATCACAACTGTAAACTGGCGCGATGCTGGCTGATAGTTTCAAATAAGCCGCCAAACTTTGCCTTGAATATTTCTGTCTGTGAGTTGTAACTATTGGACCGGTTATTAAGCTCGGTCTGGTAATTGCTCAGATCGGTTTGCCTCATCACTTTATCGTTGATTTCATCGACGATATCCAGCAATGCCTGCGTCGCGGTTTTGAGATTGTGGATTGCCGTTTTGAATTCTGTCTGAGAAACTCCGATTTGGGATTCCAGTGTTTGCCTGTCTGCGGCATTCACTTCGGGCAGAAACAGGGTAGGGCGAATGACTTTTTCGGAAGAACCACAAAGTAAGGCCCAGTTGGACTTGCTTACTTTTACATATTCCATAATGCTGGATACGTTTCCATTAAGGTTTTCTATTCCGTTTAAAAACCACCCACTGCAAATATCACCCGACACCAGAGTCAGCGTGCCCCGCCCGTTAAATACCCCGTTTTCAAATCCTCCTTCATACACATTGCCACTGGCATCCTGATATTTTCCTGTACCCGTCTGACAATCTCCGTTCAGACAGGTGCCTGTTTGTGCCAATGGGGCAAAATGTAGCTGTTGGGCCGGAAGGGTATTAAACTCCCATAAAAATCAGCCCCGATAACAGTGCGTTTGGTTGAAAATATTCATAAAACAGAGATATGTGTGTATGGAAAACTATTGGATAAATATGGCGACGTTAAATTGCAGACTAATTTACACGGGTTTCGCTGACAGGGTAAGGAGTGCCAATGCCTGTAAGCGAACTATTGAGCGATTCCATTTCTATTTTCTTAATGGCAGACGGTAAAAAGGTTTGACCTGGAATGCTGCTTTTGAGCCGAGTGGAATTTGCACAACCGCCATGATCCCGCCATACAGGCTCCCGGTTTTGTTTACTCTGGATATACCGGTTGGTTCCCATTTCACTAATTCTGAAATTGGCGTACATATATATCCAAGGTCAGAAGCGATACCGAGGAATCGATTTAGCATATAACCCGCTCTCCTGAAACGGTATAAAAACCTGTTCTGATACCGTAAAGTGCACTGTTTGAGTTTACGTCTGCGATTACCCCATTTGCCTTTTCCGTGTTTTGGTATTTGGAATAGGAAAGATTCAGCCAGGCGTGTTCGGACTGATAACCGATAAAAACCACTGGTCCGAGGAAAGGATCAGGTGCGACAAAAGGCTCCGGAAAGGTCTGGATTTGCCGTGTTGATATAATCCAGAAATGCAGCATATTCTGCCAGATCTGCTTTTCCGTAATTGTAACCCACCCCGATCATGGTTTTCACTTGATTGCAGGCAGGTAACCAGAGAAACAGGCGAGGAAAACACACCCGAAGATTTTCATTTTAGTGGGATTGATCTGATTGGCGGAGACTGAACTGCCGGTGAAAGCTGGAAAAATGATCGAGGAACAACAGGTTTGTTTAATATTATACTATTTGAATTCTCTTTTGCCTCACGGCCTCAAAAATAACGACTGCGGCAGTTGTGGAGACATTCATCGAATCAATGGCTCTCATGGGAATGATGATATTGGCCGTCGCGTTTTCAACCCAGATGTCGGAAAGTCCGGTTGCTTCTGTACCCAAAACAATTGCGGAGGGGATGGTAAAATCGGTTTTATAGTAAGTAAAAGAAGCTTTGAGGTAGGTACAGTAGATGGCGATGTTTTGTTGTTTCAGCCAATCGATGGTTGCTTGGGAGGATGCTGAGGCAATCTGATTGGTGAAAACACAACCCACACTGGATCGGATGACGTTGGGGTTGTAAAAATCGGTGAGCGGGTCGCAGATGATGACCGCATCCACGCCAGCGGCGTCGGCGGTGCGGAGAATCGCGCCCAGGTTGCCGGGTTTTTCTACCGATTCGAGCACAAGTACCAGCGGGGATTTGCTCAGCTTCAGGTCGCTGAGTGAGTGCGGTCGCAGCCTTGCGACCGCTAGCAGGCCACCCGAACCTTCCCTCACGGCAATTTTATCAAAGACTTCTGCCGAAACACTGACCAGCCGCAACTCCGGTAGATTCAGCAGATTTTCCACTTCGTCTCTGGCGATAAGCTGTTCGCAGTAATAGACACTTTCCAGCAAATAACCTGCCTTTACCGCCAGGGTAATTTCTTTCCTGCCTTCAATGAGGAAAACACCCTGCTTTTTCCTTTCCCGTGGTTTTTGGAGTAAAACCAGGTTTTTGATTTTGGGGTTAGCGGTGCTGGTGATTTCGGGCTGCATGAGCGTTTACATTGAGTGAAATTATTTCCGAACAGTAGTTTTTTCCAGTTTGAGTTTTTTGCTTCCCGGCGAACCAGGGTTCGGATTTCCTTCAAAATCGACAATGTACAAATCCTTCACCTGAAGACATGAAATTCCGTGCGTAAAAAATGCCGGGAGATTCTCTCCCCATGTAAGCTTAAAATCCCGTATGGATAGCCCGTTTACATTTTGGGCATACAGGCCGGGTATATCATGTTCAAATAATTGAAGTTCTGTCAGTGCCGTAGGCCGAAGGTCAAAATTTCCACCATAGGCCATCGTTTCTTTCCCTGCTTTGATACGCACCTGAACATTTTGAAAGCGAATATTTTCCATAGGATTTTCGGGAAGTGTGTACAGCAGTATTCCTGCTTCGCTTGTGGCTGTGATATTGTTGAATTGTATGTCTTTAATTATGCCTGCCGGTTCGCCCTTAAATCGCGTGACAGCAGAAAGATGGATAGGTTCTCCATTGCCCCACCATTGTCCATTGTGGAGCCTTGTGTCAATAATGATATCCGAAAAAATCAGTTCTTCGATAGAGGACGAGTCGTGGGCAAATATGCCAATTCCCCGGTTGGATTCGGCAATTACGATATTGGTAAAAATACATCTCCTTATGGGATGCTGGCCATAACCTATCCGTATGCCCGCCGATCGTGATTGCAGATAGCAATTGGTAACCTGAATATTTTCGGCATAGATTGATTTGTTTCCAAACGTATAGGCGTCCTGTTCTGCAGAATTAAACCCCGGTGTATGTTCTGCTTTTGCAAAGCCTGTGACGATGATCGCGTCATCGCCTGCCCGAATATCACAGTTGGAGATGCGAACATTGCGCGAGGCTGTACAGTGAATGCCATCGCTGTTGGGGATCATCATATTATTCTGGACAGAAACCCCTTCCACTACCACATCTTCACAGTAGCCAAAACGAACTGCCCATACGGGGGTGTCTTTGATGGTGATGCCTTTTATGCGCACCTGCGTACAGTGAAAAAATACTAATGTCATACCAGGCCGGGGTTTTCTTTTCAGTGGGCCGTCGGTGTAAAACTCACCTTCCGGCATATATTTTTCCTTCTGCCGGGTGAGTTGCCGGTCAAATTCAGGATAGACATGGTTTTGGTCGGTTTCGTAAAACTGTGTGCCCATTGCGTGGATCATACCTTCGCCCGTAATGCTGACGTTATGCGCATCCTGGCAAAAGATAATTCCATATCTGCCTGAAAATGCAGCAAAATCAGCCATTTCTGTGCTGGATCTCAGTTCAGCCCCCTGTTCAAGGTAAAGGTTAATATTGCTTTTCAGGATAATAGTACCAGTAATAAAAATCCCTGCCGGAACCACAACTGTTCCGCCTCCGGCTTCATGGCATACATCCACAGCTTTTTGGATGGCACTTGTACAGACTGTGTGCGGGACTGCTCCAAAATCAATGATATTGAATTCCCTGGCAAAGGTCGAATGAGCAGATAAAACAAATGCGATGAGAATAATTTTTTTCATGATTTTCCTTTTACATTATCCCAAACTTCCGGAAAGCCTCCACGGCACTCATACCACCTTCAATCGCTTTTTTGACTAGTTTTTCGCCCCGGGCTTTTTCCAGCGCCAGTCGTATAATTTCTTCCTCTGCTTCCTTTGGCACAATGCATATCCCATCGATATCCCCAAAAACAATATCGCCTGTCCGCACTTTCACCCCCTGAACCTCAATGGGAACCCGGAAATCCATCACCTTTCCCCGTGGCCCCTGATCCTGTGCAAACCTTCCGTAACTGAATGTCGGAAAATTGAGCGCGAGAATACCCGGCGTATCGCGCGAATATCCGTCCACCACAGCCCCTGCTGCACCCAGTTGCCGCGCCCGCGTACTCATCAGTTCGCCCCAGAGGGCATAACGGGGAGATGCGCCTGTGCAAATATACACTTCATTGGGTTTCAGGTCGTCGAGGGCTTCGAGCATGAGGCCGAATGGCTTTTTCATCAGCGGATTCTGGCTGTATTCGCTTACTTCCTCATACACATCGGCTTCCAGCACGGTCATGGCCCGCCCGGCTGTGATCATATCGTCGCGCAGCGGTCTTATTTGCGGCGGAAGAAACTGATGCTGCAATCCGAGCTTATCCATGACGTCTCCCACTACGGCGGTAAACAGTTCCTCCCGCATCAGGGAAAATAGCTGGTCGTCATTTTTCCATACGTTCATAGTCCCCAATATTTGTTGATTAGCATGTATGTTGCGAATATCACAAATGTCTGGATACGAAGGTTAGGCAGTTTGAGAAGAATTGATTAATATTTGCCTATGTTGATCAGAATTGCGCTTGTGACATTTTTTCTGGCAAGCGGGATAAACATTTTGTTTGCCCGCCCGGCTCCCAAACCGCTGTCACTTCCCTCTCCTTCCAATAAAATAGAAATCACCATGCCTGCCCGAAATCTCCGGCAACTACATGAAGTCAGGGAGAAAAGGGATATTATGAAAAAAGCAGAGATGACCATCAACGGGAAAGCTGCTGCACCTGTTTCAATCAGAATCCGGGGCCAAAGCAGCCTGGGTTTTCAACGTAAAAGCCTCAATATCAAGCTTCAGGATAAGGCCGTTTTTCTTAATGGAGAGCAAACGTATGCCATGAAGGAATTTTACCTGATCGGGATGACCATGGATCAGTATTATTACCGGAGTTATTTGTCCTATAGCTGCCTGAAATACATGGGGCTGTTTCCCATGTTTTTTGCCTATACCGAAGTATATATCAACGGCGAAACTCAGGGGGTGTATATGGTGGTGGAAAAGCCGCATGAATGTATGAAAAAACAGGACGCTCCCTGCGTGATCCGGCGCGGTTACAGCCACAAAATCGAGGAAGTGAAGTATATGGCAAAAAAGACCAATTTGCCGGAACGGGCATTTACCGAAGCCTACGATCTGGTCTATCAATTGCCTGAAAAATATAGCGGAAAAGAGTTGTACAATGCGTGGAATGAATATCTGGATGTGGATGCCTATATGCGCTGGCTGGCTTTCAATTTTTTTATTATGAACGGAGATTATGCCGACGAAGTGTATCTCTATGCCCTGCCCGGAAAGGACAGCGTAAGGTTTGGCATTATCCCCTGGGATTACGATGATATTCTGGTCGGGAACCCGCAGCGGAAGGATTTGTTTATTTTCCATAAAGGCTGGCACAACAAATACATGTATATGGCCGAGGAAAAAATTGACCAGATCATCGCGGGAGACAAATGGCTGCACAGGCATTATCTGGAAATCCTGCAGGAGGTGATGGATGAATTTCCGCCCGAAAAAATGCAGGAGATTTTTGATTCTGTTGTAGCCGAACTTTCCCCTTTTTATCTTTCTGCGGAAACCATTTCCATGTCGCGGTATGATGAAGACGGAGCAATAAAATCTGCCGATTTCCCACAGGAAATGAAAGCTTCCCTTGATTATCTGATCGCCCGGAGGGAATGGTTGCTGACCCATCTGAAAAACGAGTAAATAGGAATTTTCCGCTCCACCTTCTATCTTGTTGGAGTTAATCCTTTCAAACAGATACGACAACTACTATCTAACATGCAGAATCCGAAAAAGAATGAATCTACTACTTCGCGCAGAACTTTTCTGAAGCAGGGCGCGATGGCCTCCTCGTTTTTTATTGTACCGCGGTTTGTACTGGGAGGGCCGGGTTATACCGCTCCAAGTGATCAACTGGTGCTGGCTGCCATAGGTGCAGGAGGCAAGGGCAGAAGCGATATTATGAACGCCTCGGTAAAGGGCAGGGAAAAAGTAGCTGCTTTATGTGATGTGGATTTTTCAGGATCTGCTTCTGCCTCTGTTGAAGCTTTTCCCAAAGCAAAACGATACGCCGACTACCGGGAAATGCTCGACAAGGAAAAAGATATCGATGCAGTCACAATTTCCACCCCTGACCATGTGCACGGCCCTGCAGCAGCATTTGCTATGCAGAGAGGGATCCATGTCTATGTACAAAAACCGCTGACGCACAATATCCGCGAAGCCCGTATGCTCACAGAAATGGCCCGCAAATATAAAATTGTCAGCCAGATGGGTAATCAGGGTGGTTCCAATCCGCTGCTGGGTATGGTGCAGAAATGGGTGGACTCCGGTGTGCTGGGAAAAATTTCCAAAGTTCAGATATGGACCAACCGCCCCGTATGGCCACAAGGGGGCGCTATGCCGGCACCTGATGAGAGCAAAAAGCCCGAAGCGCTCAACTGGGATCTGTGGCTCGGCCCCGCAGACTTCAGGCCCTATACCCCCAATCTGCATCCGTTCAGTTGGAGAGGATGGTGGGATTTTGGTACAGGAGCCCTGGGCGATGTGGGCTGCCACCTGGTGGATATTCCCTTCCGTACCCTGGGGCTGAAGTACCCTACCGATGCCGAATGCAGCGTGGCTTCTGTTTATTCGCAGATGTGGACACCCGATTATCATCCCGAAGGTTGTCCTGCGGCTTCGTTTATTACCCTTCATTTCGGCGCTACCGCCAAAAGTCAGTCTCCGATCGAAATGACCTGGAGCGATGGCGGAATCAGACCTTCGCACCCCGATATTATTCCTGCCAACAGCGATATAGGTGGAAAAAACAGTGCCAATGGCGTCCTCATTATCGGTGAAAAAGGCATTATCTCAACCAATATCAACGACAGTTCTCCCCTGATGCCCAAACTCTACCTCAACGATGGAACTACGGAGTTTGGCCCTGAGACAGAACCCAACGACGAACCCGAATACGGCCATCACCGCCTATGGGTGGATGCGTGCAAAGCAGGTTTTAACAGTCCGGAGCACAAGGCACTCACTTCATCTTTTGATTATGCCGGTCCCATGACCGAAACGGTACTCATGGGTAATCTGGCTATTCGCAGTTATATGCTCAACAACAAAGATGAAAAAGGGCGAATGGAATTTTTTGCCCGGAAAAAGCTGCTGTGGGATGGTGAAAACATGCGTATCACCAACCTCGAAGAAGCCAATCAGTTTGTAGGAAGAACCTACCGCAAGGGCTGGGAATTGTAGGGAAATGCTACTCGTCCCGCAGCGTATCTGCCGGATTTTCTTTTCCTGCCTTCATTGTCTGAAAATAGACCGTGGCCCCCAACAGGGCTGCGGTGATTATTACCGGCCATAAATAATGTAAGGGCGATATGTCTGTATGGTAGGCAAATGTAGTCAGCCAGTCTGAAACGAGGTTGTAGCTCAGGGGTATGGCAATTATAGCCCCGGCTGCCAGCATGAGGATGTATTCCCGACCCAGGAGTACAACCAGATCCCTCACGCCTGCACCCATGACACGGCGGATAGAAATCTCCCGCATACGCGTGCGAAGCGACCAGGCCAGCAGGCTAAACAACCCCATAAACGCGATGAATATCGCCAGTATGCTTACCACAGCCAGCAGCCGCAACTGCACCCGCTCGGTTTTGTAAAGGTCTTCATAAAGATCATCCAGGAAATGATAATCCATAGGGTAGGAGGGGTATATTTCGTCCCAGACTTCCTGTATCCTGCCAATGGTCTGCTGAATATCTCCGGTTTCCACCTTAATCAGGAAAGTGCGGAGCCATATCGGTTCAAAAAGAAATACCAGCGGATCAATTTTGTTTTTCAGTGTCTCCTGATGGTAATCCTTTACAATGGCTGTCACCGGGCCTGTCGCCAGATGAAAATTGCTTACTGACCAGTTGATCTGCTGCCCTACGGCAGAGTCTGGGTCATGCCACCCCAGCATATGCATGGCGGTCTCGTTGAGCATATAGGTACGGGGGCGTTCACTGAGGTATTGTTCGGGTGGAAACTTTGGGGTAAACTGTGGCGGCTCGCCAAAGGGAATATCTGCGCTCCGGTCCTCTCCTGCAATAATTTCCAGCCCCATGGTTTCTGTAAAACCCGGACTGATGACCTGGACATCTGATATCGGGGCAGTTTGGGGGTCTCGACCCAGTACGACCAGCGGCCCCGCATCCCTGATTTCACGGGAGGGAACCTCCATACATGCCGCCACATTTACGATGCCTGGCAAGGCAGAAATTCTGTCTCTAAACAGCGGAAAAGCCTCCGTAACTTTATCCGGCACACCCGGAATGGCGAGTATCTGTTCGCGGGTTATGCCCAGATTTTTGTTGTTGATATACCGAAACTGCGCCCAGGCTACCATGGCACTACCTGACAGCAGGATTGCAAGTCCAAACTGTACGGCCACCAGTATCCGGCGGAGGGCAAAGGCACCCTTTCCGCTTCGGGTCAGGCGGGCTCTGAGCATTTCTGCGTTTCCGGAGGAAAGCAGGATAAAAGCGGGATATATGCCCGCGACCAGGCCGCAGATTGCGGCTATTCCTGCCATTTCGCCCGCCATTACCCATTTGTCCATAGTAAAAAATACGCCGGTGAGCGTCTGAAACGAGGGGAATACCAGGTAAATGATTCCCAGACTGAGCGCTGCTGCCAGAAGCGTGTAGCCGATAGATTCGGCGATGGCCAGAGTAATCAGTTGCCTGCTGCCAGCTCCCAGAATACGGCGCATACCGATCTCCCGCGACCGGCTGATAGCAAGGGCACTGCTGAGGTTGAGGTAGTTGATAATGGCGATAATGAGTATAAATATTCCAGCAAAAGAGACGATCTGCACATAGCGGGCATTTCCGTTGGGAACGATCTCTCTCGCCAGGTCTGAGTGAAGGTGAATATCCCTTATCGGCTGAAGTCCAAAAAGCAACTGACTTTGCCCTTCCTCCGGGCGATTTTTTTTGATGAAATCTGGTAGTTTTTCCTCCACTTTTTTTACGCTTGCACCCTCTGCGAGGAGGATATAGGCATACGCCCACCACGATCTTTCTGTGGAGTCGCGGTAGGAGATCAGCATTTCAATGGGGATATGCGTATTGGGTGGTAGGTCGCGCATGACGCCAGTTACAGTATGCGGTATTTCCTCCGGGGAAAAGTTGCCGCATATATTCAAGGTTTTTCCTACTATATCTTCTTCTCCGAAATAGGCTTTTGCGAGAGATTCGGTCAGCACTACAGAATGCGGATTTACCAGTGCTGTCATGGGGTCGCCTGCCAGAAATGGAAAATCAAAAACGGAAAAAACATTGGCATCAGTGACATAGGCATGCCGGGGTTTGAATTTTTCATCACCGACCCGCACATATTTCTGCTCCTGATTCTGAAAGCGGATTAAGGTTTCGACTTCCGGTATCTGGCGGGGGAGTTCGTTGACAAAGTCGGCATAGGTGCGCGCCCATTCCACTTCACTTCCATCATCGTAAACATTCCGGTGCGTAACCCTGAAAATACGATCGGCTTTGGCGTGAAAACCATCAAACCCTGTTTCGTATTGGAGGTAAATCAGGATCAGGCCAAAAGCGGCGAAGGCGAAGATGAGTCCTGCTAGGTTTAGCAGAGCATAGACCTGATGCCTGCGCGCATGGCGGAGCGCGACTTTGAGGTAGTTGAGGAGCATAATGGAAGGGAATAATGGAAGATCTGTTACCTGTTACACGCTGGTGGCCGGAAGGTTCAATGTTTAGACGGATTGCGTGTGGCGTGATAAGGAGCAGGGTAGGTCAAACAACAGATAAGCGGGGTTTGTGACGGGGTTGGTATAATAAATTCGAAACTTTTTGAGTATATTAGTGAAAATTTATAAGGAAGATGGTGAAGAAAATTCAAGAAATTTTGCCTGCAATTCGAGCCTTATGTCAAAAACATAAGATTGAAAAGTTGTGGCTTTTTGGATCAGCGCTGGATGAACATTCATTTCTGGAAAGCTCTGATGTTGATTTTCTGTATCAGCTTTTACCAATTTCCTCCGGGAGAGAATACCTTGACAATCTGTATAATTTCCGGCAGGGACTTAAAACCCTGCTTCAAAGGGAAGTAGATATCCTTGAATACAAAAAGTTTCAGAACCCCTATTTTTCGTGAAGAAGTGGAAAATACTAAAGGTATTAATCTTTGAGCATGGCAAAAAAGTACGAAGAAATATCTGTTTGATTTCTGCTTTCTATTCAGCGGGTTTTTGATTTCCACCTTTCGGGCATACACTCTTTGGAAGATTTGGAAACCAATATTACCGCTGCATTTGCCCTTGAAAGAGAACTGGGGATTATAGGTGAAGCGCTCAATAAGCTTCAAAAAATGGGCGTAGTACTTTCCCATTCAGACTGGGCAATTAATTTCCGCAATACACTGATTCATCAATATGATGCAGTTTCTCGTCGCACCATTTTTGAACATGTTCATCAGGACTTACCACATCTAAAGTCAGAGGTTGAAGCGTTATTAGAGGATTGAATAGCTTCTCTGCTCTAATCTGCCTTACTCCCCTACCAAAGCTTGAATTTCTTTTTCCTTCAACGCTCTGTCAAACACCGCCAACCCGCCGATCTGCCCTGTAAAAAAATTACCCATACCTGATTTCAGGAGAACGGCACTACGGTAAAGTCAGAACCATTATTGCCCATTCCGTCGGGAAATGATAGGGATTTTTGATCTGTGTCAAACCTTCGGGGTAACCTTCAAACCCTTTGGTATGATCGATCAACTCCGGCTCACGGGCTTCGAATACGCCATTTACATAAGACTTGATGTATTTGCCATTGTAGGTAAAAGCCACGCAGACCCATTCATTGGGCGTTACTTCCTGTTTACTTGCAGAATAATCGATCGAATAAGGGAAGGGTGGGGTTGGTTTTCCTGTTTGGGAAATATGTCCGCAAACCTGATTTTTACCGTTGTAATAGGGTAATGAGACAAACAGGCCGTACTGCCTTTTTCCTCCGTCGAGATATTCATTCCACATTCCTCCCACAAAACCTGTTTGCTCTCCTGTCCATTTTACCCAGGCTATGACGGTTACGCCTTGCTTTTTCCGAATAGGTTTAGTTCACCGGTTGCTTCATTGGGTAAAGAAAGAAATGCTTTATTGCCAAACCGGGCAGAATAACCAGACAAGGCCCTTCAGGAATGCGGGGAATTGTGCCATTTTGCTCGGTCAGGGGAAATGTGCCCTTACCCTGGGCTATGCGGGCCTGACCAGCTTCTTCTTTAAAGTCCCAAAAAGCGATCAGACCTTTGGTTACGAGAATCTGTTGGGCAAATACTGGCGAGACGCATAAAAAAAATAATAAAATTGCCAATCGAAAAAGAGCCATGAATTCTGTAAATTTTTAATAATCCGAATACTCCGTCGGGTACATAAACATGATATCCGCGTGCGAAACATTGTTCTTGTATTTCTCCATTGCCTTAAGTTCTGTCCATTCTGGCGAACCAAAAACTCTTTCCAAAGCGAATCCCTCGTCACCTGATCTGAAAAAGTAGTCATATACATGAGGTTGGGCATATGCGCCCCCGACAGCACTTCGGCATAAAATACTGCGTTAAATTCCAGGCGGTCAAAAAGTTTGATCTCCCCGCCGGCGTTAAACATATCCACTTTGTTGCGGTATTTCGCCTCAGTGGGAGACTCATACTGCTAGCAATTCATATACCCGGTCCACTCTCGGGCCATCCAGTTTTGGAACTGCCATGGCCGGCATATCCGGAAAAGGCTTTCATCAGCACAGACTCGATTCTTTTGTAAGGTGCATTTTCAGGTGATGCATTGATGAAATCTTCTCCTGCTGCCAGATATGTTTCGTCTTTGAGGAGGTTTTGTTCGAGAGATGCAAACTGGTCCATTGAGGAAAATGGAATCAGAATATATATTTTTCTCAGCGTATCTTTTTCATCCAGTCTTGCTCTGAATACGCCGGTTTTTCCTATTCCCTGTTTTTTCAGGGCGGGGAGATATGCATGTTCGAAATAATGGTCAGCCGCTTCTTCCTGAATATCCGTATCAAAAGAATAGATTTTGAGCTGGTAGAATTCGCGGGATGGAGATGTTATGTTCTCTATGGACAAACTATCAGTTTTCTCTTCACATCCAGCGAAAATCAGGAGAAAAACAGCGGGAATTACAATCAGGTGAATTTTCATTTTTGAGGAGTAGGTTTATAGTCAGAAAATAAGGGTTTAATTAGAAATCTATAACTTTACACGAGGCCGCTGCTTTCCGGGATTGTATCTAACCAGTTCATGGCCGGTTTCTGCCTCCAATTCTCTCGCAAGGGTGTATGCCTCCTGTTCATCTGCTTTCCTGCAAATCAGAAAAAGATCAAGATGGTTAGGGTTGGCAAATGATACCTCAAATACTACCTCTGATTGAGTTCTCACTGTAGCTCCCCCTCCATATGTGGTGATTCCCATGCTGCGTTTTCTTCGAAGGACAAGTATATCCGGATAACTTTCAAGGGAATGCCACCTTCCAAATTTAATAAATAATACCCAGGTATATTCTTTAATTCTTTTTCCAGGTATATCGAGTAAAATACCTGTATGAGAAAAGGTTATTGCCAGGCCGGCTATCAGGGGAACCAATCCCAAAACTATCCCGTCAAAAAAAAACAATCTGCCTCCAATCAAAGCAACTACCACTCCGAATATAGTAAAACCCAGCGGTGACTCTTTCCCTAGAACAAATTTCCTGTAATTATGGGCCATTGGTGAGATTTATTTTTCACAACAAACTCTTAAACCGCGGCCTTTTAGGTGTAATATCTCCCAGTCTCGCTTTTTTATTTGCCTCGAAGTCGCTGAAATTGCCTTCAAAAAATATCACTTCCCCGTCGTCTTCATAGGAAAGAATATGTGTTGCCAACCGGTCGATAAACCACCGGTCGTGAGAAATCAGCAGCACACATCCTGCAAAGTTTTCGATGGCTTCTTCCAGCGCCCGCAGGGTATTCACGTCGATATCGTTGGTAGGCTCATCGAGCAAAAGCACATTGCCGCCCGACTTCAGTGTGATGGCCAGGTGAAGCCTGTTTCGCTCCCCGCCGGAAAGTACACCTACCTTCTTTTGCTGATCCGCCCCTACAAAGTTAAACTTGCCGAGGTACGCCCTGGCGTTAATCGAACTACCTCCCACCTGGAGAAATTCTACCCCGTTGCTTACCACTTCGTATATCGTTTTGTCCGGAATCAAATCCTTGTGGGACTGATCCACGTAGGCGAGTTCTACCGTGCTGCCGGTCTCAATGGTACCGCTGTCGGGCTGTTCTTCTCCCATGATCATACGGAAAAGAGTGGATTTACCCACGCCATTGGGGCCGATGATGCCGACTACTGCGTTGCGGGGAACGGACATAGTCAGGTTATCGATAAGGACGCGCTTGTCGTAGGATTTGCGCAGGTTTTTGATGTCAATGACATTATTGCCAAGTCGTGGGCCAGGGGGAATAAACAGTTCGAGGCGGGCTTCTTTCTCTTTGATCTCTGCGTTGTTCATCTCCTCATAAGCATTGAGACGGGCCTTGCCTTTTGCCTGCCGTGCTTTAGGCGCCATACGCGACCATTCCAGTTCGCGGCGGAGGATTTTCTGGCGTTTGGATTCTGCTTTTTCCTCTTTGGCGAGTCGCTCTGCCTTTTGTTCGAGCCATGAGCTGTAATTTCCTTTCCATGGAATGCCTTCGCCGCGGTCGAGTTCGAGTATCCACCCTGCGACGTTGTCGAGGAAATACCGGTCGTGGGTAACGGCGATAACGGTGCCCGGGAAGGACTTGAGAAACTGTTCGAGCCAGTGTACACTTTCCGCGTCAAGGTGGTTGGTAGGTTCGTCAAGCAGGAGGATGTCTGGCTTGCTGAGGAGCAGGCGGCAGAGTGCTACGCGACGGCGTTCGCCACCGGAGAGTACCGATACTTTTGCGTCATCGGGCGGGCAGCGCAGCGATTCCATGGCCAGTTCGAGCGTATGATCGAGTTCCCACCCGCCGAGGTGATCCATTTGTTCGAGGAGTTCTCCCTGTTCTTCGATGAGTTTCATCATCTCATCGTCGTCCATAGGCTCGCCCAGTTTCATCGAAATTTCTTCGTATTTATTGACCACATCGACGATATGTTGCACACCTTCCTGCACGACTTCCTTCACGGTTTTGGATTCGTCCAGTTCGGGTTCCTGTGCCAGATAGCCAATGCGGTATTCTTTGTCGAAGGTAATGGTTCCCTGATAGTCGGTATCCAACCCTGCAATGATTTTGAGGAGGCTCGACTTACCGGAGCCGTTGAGGCCGAGCACACCGATTTTGGCCCCGTAAAAAAAGGAGAGCCATATATTTTTGAGCACCTGTTTGGAGGGCGGATAAATTTTGCTCACGCCCTGCATCGAGAAAATGATCTTGTTGTCTGACATGAGCGCGAATATAGGCAAGAGCAATGATCTGTACTATAGATTTGAGAAATTCTATTTGCTCTCTGACACGCTGCTTTTAATATCCGGTTGCGTCAAAAAATAAACACAGAGAAACGGAGCAACTCCTCTGCGGCCTCTGTGTCACCCTGGGGGTACTTCGTTCTGTGTTTAAAACTCAACATTGCAGAAAAGGAACACAGAGAAACGGAGCAGCTCCTCTGTGGCCTCTGTGTCTCTGTGTTTAAAACTCAACATTGCAGAAAAGGAACACAGAGAAACGGAGAAACGGAGATAGCCTCTGCGGCCTCTGTGTCTCTGTGTTTAAAACTCAACATTGCAGAAAAGGAACACAGAGAAACAGAGAAACGGAGCAACTCCTCTGTGACCTCTGTGTCTCTGTGTTTAAAACTCAACATTGCAGAAAAGGAACACAGAGAAACGGAGATAGCCTCTGCGGCCTCTGTGTCTCTGTGTTTAAAATATAACATTGCAGAAAAGGAACACAGAGAAACGGAGAAATCTTCCCCCAATTCGTTTTGAATTCGTGCATTCGTGGTTATCTTTCGATGGGCTGGAATCCTGAAAGTCACGAACAGTAAGTAAATGAAGATTTCAAAATTTCCATTTTTAGTATCCATACTTCTTCTGGTCGCCATATTTTCTGCAGGGAGAGGTTTGGGGGCGAATGTCTTTATTCACGGTGTCGCATCGGGCGACCCCATGGCAGACCGCATAATCATCTGGACACGAGTCGAATCTCCCAACTTTGAGGCCAGAGTAAGTGTGAGTTGGGAAATAGCCGCAGACAGCCTGTTTGCCCAAATAACCGGAACCGGTAAACTCGAAACTACAGCCGAAAAAGACTTTACCGGAAAGGCAGATGTCACCGGCCTCAGCCCCGATACCCGTTATTTCTACCGGTTTCGCGCCCTGGGCGAGGTTTCGCCGACCGGTGTCACCCGTACCGCACCTGAAAAGGATGTCAACCTGCTGGAATTTGCCGTAGTGTCGTGCAACAACTACCAGCATGGGTATTTTGCCGCCTTCCGGCATATTGCCGAAAAACGCAACCTCGCAGCCGTTATTCACCTGGGCGATTATATTTACGAATCGTTTGCCACCCGCCGTGACCCCAAATGGCCGAAGGACCGCATACACGAGCCACAGAAAGAAATCATCACCCTGAGCGATTACCGCCGCAGATATGCCCAGTACCGGCTCGATCCCGACCTGCAGGAGGCGCACAGAGTACTTCCGTTTATCACCGTATGGGATGACCATGAGTCGAGCAACAACGCCAACGAGTCGGGGGCTTCGGGCCACAACCCTGAAAGGGACGGGAGTTGGGAAAAACGGCTGAGAAATGCACGACAGGCCTATTTTGAGTGGATGCCTATCCGAGAGTTTCCCGGGCAGAAAATTTACCGGAAAATCAGCTACGGCCCGATGGCCGATCTCCTGATGCTCGACACCCGCATCGAGGGGCGCGATCCGCAGATTTACGATATCGACCGGGCAGAACTTACCGACACCAGCCGCTCCATTCTCGGGACGGAGCAGCGGCAGTGGCTGCTCGACAACCTTCAGTCCTCCCGTGCGCGGTGGAAACTTCTGGGCAATCAGGTGATTTTTTCGCCGCTGTATGCCGATCACCTCAGCCGGAAGGTCGAAAATGCCATGTTGGACATTTGGGATGGGTATCCGGCAGAGCGGCTGAAAATCACCCAGTGTATCAGGGACGATTCTATCGACAATGTGGTCATTCTCACCGGCGACTTTCATGTGAGCATGGTCTTTGATGTGCCGGTTGACGACTGGAATTTTCCGCTTACGGAAGACGGCCCGCAGTATAATCCACAGACGGGAGAGGGCGCCGTGGCGGTCGAGTTTGCCACGCCGAGCATTTCATCGGGTAATTTTGACGATTTTGCCCGGTCGGTGAGGCTGATCCGCTATACCGGACTGGCGCGCCCCGGTGTGCGGTGGCTGGAGGGAAAGCTGGGAAAAGACTACCGGCGAAACAGCAAGTATCCCGGCAAAAAACAGCCCGTCAATCCCCACCTGAAATTTGCCAATCTGCGGGATCACGGATATTTTGTTTTGAGCCTTACACCCGAAAAGGCGCACGCCGACTATTATCTGCTCGATGATGTGCGGAAAAAAGATTCCCCCGAAGCCCTCCGCGTTTCATTTTTTACCCGCAGTGGAGAAAACCATCTGGCGGAGGAGGGGCAGTAGCGTGAAAAAGCGCCCTGCGGCGCGTCATGCAGAAGAGAAATAAAAAGGAACCGCCCATAGGTACATATCACCTCTCCGAGTCCTAAGGCCACTTACGTGGGGTTTGCCTATCGGCAAAAACGGTTATACTTAAAAGAAAATGGTTTACGAACCTGCGACCATAGAAATAACCACGAATTCCCCTTATGGGATCTTGCGACACGGATAAGGATCTAATACAATCAAACTTTTCGCAAACCACTTTCGGATTAGTATAGAATTGATTCTCCGTTTTTGTGGCGAAGCCACGACTCCGGAGGAGTCAAATGTACCAGAGGCATCTTCGATTTGTAGCCATACAGCCACCTCATTATTTTTCTCAGGGGTTGCGCCGCAGGGCGCATGAGGCGGTAGGTTTCTGTATATACGACCATCGCCGTGTTCTCCGGTAACTTCAGTTTTAATAAAGAAATCCAAACAACCATAAGGGAATTTTATTGCCAATTCCTGTCTCAATTTCATCTGCAGCAATAAACGCGTTTTTTGCATCTTTAATCTGACGGCTGTCTTTTCCTCTGCCACCAACTTCAAAAATATACTGATCATCTACGAGGAAGTCACCAGTATTGGGGTAACTAACCTGATGTTTGTAGCTTAACTGATTCAGAAAAAAGGTTTCTCTTATATTGCCTGTTACCACGCGATTGAGCGACAATGCAAACATAAGGTTGGTATTATTTAAATATAACTTGTCGGGTTTTTTGAGAATTCTATTTCCCGTCGCATCTTTCTGGAGTGCATGTAGCAGTTCTGCTTTTTCCAGATACTCCAGATATTTTATCAGGGTTCGCTGGTCAGTGATTTGTAAATCTGCACGTAGCTGAGTCAGATTTGGCGAATAGGGAGATGACGTAGCAATTGCTCCCAGTAATCGTTTTAATTTAAATACGGTATCAAAATGAATATCTACCGAAGCTGGAATATCACTCTCCAGAATGAGGGAAATCACGTCTTTGATTCTGAGATAATAATGATCCGGGTCTTCCTTGTAAAAGGGGTAATAACCATATTGAAGATAGTCTTTAAAGTGTTGAATAACAGTGATCTTCGAACTGATTTCACGAGAAAAATTTGTGTGATCAGCCAGAATATCGGATAATTCGATTGGCTCAGTTTCAAATATTTTGTGATAAATCAGATACTCCCGGAAAGACAGCCCGGACAAAATATAGGTACTCCGCCGCCGGCTTAAATCGCCTTCACCTCTATGTAGTTCTAAGATTGATGAACCTGTAAACACAATATAAAGCTCCGGATAACGATCGTAGATAATTTTTACTTCTCTTGACCAGTCCATGCCTTTTTTTTTGACCGGATATTTATGAACCTCATCCAGATAGAGATGGGTTCCGCCATATTTCACATACTGATCCGCAAAATTTACCAGGCTTTCATCATAAAAATAAGCGTCATCCAGTGATACATAAATCCCTTCGCGGGGCTTTTCCGAATGCATCTCCTGAACACGCTGTAGAAGCAAAGTTGTTTTTCCAACGCCTCGCGAGCCTCTGATTTCTACCAGCCGTGAAAGCCAGTTGATCTGTTGTTTCAGACTTCGCTGAAACTGGATTGAGGTTGTGGAGACACGGCGGTTATTTATTTCGAATAATATATCCATGAGGTTGCATTACAGATACAATTTAAAAAAACTTGTAATGCATTACAATTTTTGTGCGATAAAACTTGTAATGTATTACAAGTTTTGTCGCAACTCCTGTTGATTTTGGGTCAAATCAGATTATTGCACATCGCAAATTTTACCAGAGCGGCGGTGTTGCGGGCAGAAAATTTTGTCAGAAGGTTTTTGCGGTGGCTGTCAACGGTAAGGGGGCTGATAAATAGTTTTTCGCTGATTTCGCCATTGGTCATTCCCTCCGCGATCAGGTGTAATACTTCCTTTTCTCTGCTGGTCATTCGGGGAAGGGCTGCCGGGTCGGTGGCGTCGGGCCTGACGATCATCTGCATGACTTCCTGCGCCATGTACATCTGCCCTTCGTAAGCCATACGTATGGCCATTTCCAGTTGCCGTGGAGGCGTGTTTTTCAGCAGATAACCCGAGGCCCCGCTGTCAACCATACGGGTGATATAACTTCGCTCCTTAAAATTGCTGAGCCCAAGCACGCAAATCTGCGGCGCGGTGGATTTGATCTTTTTGCACAAATCCATACCGGTCATGTCTGGCAGGTTGATGTCGGCCAGCACCACGTCGGTGGAGGCAGGGGAGATTGTTTCCAGCGCTTCTGCGCCCGTATGGGCATATCCCGCTATGAAAAAACCGGTTGCAGACTGCAGGAGGCTTTTGATCCCTTCGACGACCACCGGATGGTCATCTACGATAAATACGCGGATGGTATCAGACATAACTTTCGATATTGACAATTAAACCTTCTCCGGGACTTGTATGCCAGTCAAGCGCGCCATTGAGGTAGCGGACACGCGACATGATATTGGCCCAGCCCACACCGGGCGATGTATGAAGTATCTGAGGATCAAACCCCCGGCCGTTGTCCTCGACGGTGAGATGTACCCGGTCTCCGTCGCGGGTAATCTGAGCGATAATCTCACTGGCCGATGAATATTTGACCGCATTGTTGAGCAGTTCCTGAATGATGCGGAACAGTACGATTTCCTTGTTTTCGGGAAGTCGCTCCTCCAGACCGGAGGTAAAAACGTGTATTTCTGCTGTTGTGGCTTCGCGCATATGGTCGCAGTAGTCCTCCAGCGCGTCTTTGAGCCCGAAGCGGCTCAGGGCCTCCGGCATCATATTGCGGGCGATATGGCGCAGTTCGCTGGTGCATCGGTCGAGCTCCGCCACTGCCCGCGAAAATTCCTCCCTTATATCATCGGTACGGCCGCTCAGTGCCTGTATAAAATGCCGCACGCCGGTAATCCTGCCGCCGAGTCCGTCGTGGAGATCACGGGCAAGGCGCGACCGTTCGGCTTCCTGTCCTTCGAGCAGGGCCGCAGCTACCGAGAGTTTTCCTCTGTGCCGCAGGTTGCGGTATCCCAGAAAACCGCTGATCAGCAGCAGAATAGCGAGGGCCGTGGCACTGTAAAACTGGATATTGCGCTGCCTGAGTTGAAGCTGACGCAAAGTAGCTTCCTGCATCAGGGACTGTATCTGCTTTTCCTTTTTCACAGTTTCGTAGCGCGTTTCCATCTCCTGAACAGCATGGATCAGGGTGGTATTGGCGATAGAATCGCGAATGGCATAATATCTTTTCCTGTAAATCAATGCCTGATTCTGATCTTTTCGGATATGGGCGAGGTCGGAAAGGTCGAGATAGAGGGTGTAGGTATAATCTTTCATACCCAGACGCTCTCCGATGGCTAAGGCCGCCTGATAATTTTTTTCGGCAGAACCGAAATTTTTCTCCCAATAATCCAGTCTCCCTAAGCCATGCAGGTTGATCATTTTTCCGTATTCATCACCTGTTTTTTTTGCTAATGCCAGCCCCTGGTTCAGCAACTGGCGGGATTGTGCATAGTCTCCTCTGTCCAGATAGTAGTCAGACATATTGCCTAAAGTCGTGACGATAAGGGTCTGATACCCGGAAGTTTTTCCATATTCTAATGCCTGTTGGTAAAAAATCATGGCACTATCGGGTTTCCCCAGACTTTTAAGCGCGTTTCCGATGTTCAGGCTGGCTGTAGCTGCTGTTGCCGTATCCTGAATAGCGAGGGAAAGCCCGAGGCAACGAAGGCTGTTGGTTAGGGCTTTGTTGTAAAGTTTGAGATCAAGGTATAGGGTGGAAAGGTTATTGGTTACGGTAATAGGAAAATAAGGCGGAACCTTTACGCTTTCCATGGCATTAAGGCTTTTTTCATAATAACTCACAGCCAGATGGTGATTCCCCAGATAATTCCAGCTATTGGCGAGGGTATTGTACGTGGCGGCTAATTCTTTTTTTAAATTGATTTCCAGACAGAGGGGAATGGCCTCTTCGCATAGTTGATTGGCCAGCAAATACTCTCCCAAATCATATACTGCGTTGGCGAGATTGATCAGGCAACGGGCCTCGCCTTTTTTAAATCCGCATTTCCGCGCCAGTGCCAGCCCTTTTTCATGGTAATACCTGGCGGAATCTGCATTGTGCTGATACCAGGCTTTCCCTTTTTCCATCAGTTCCCGCACTTTTGCAGTGTCCTTTGCGGTGTATGTGGGGGTGGGCGAATAGGAAGAGGTCACCAGTTGGCGGGAAGGTTCTGTTTGCCCCGATACCAGCCCGAAACTAACCAGGCAGAGTACCACCGGCAGAAGATTGTTGCGGATCAGTGAAGGCAGAAGGGTCGGATTCATATGGTGTATCCCTGTTTTGGGGGATATACGTAATTACCCTTTTCGCCGGATTGCGGAGCGCAGTTTTTCCCCCCAGATTTGTATGGTTCAATCAGACTAAATCTTTATTGACAACAAACACAGGAACTTTTTTAACAATTAACTTTTTACAACATGAACTTCAAACAAATCATCTTCGCTGTATTCAGCGTACTGGTCTTTCCGTCACTTTTCGGTCAGAAGACTACAACGACAGTTTCCTCCGATGGAATCAACAGAGGCACTTTTTTCCCGGGAACCATTTACAATCCCGATCCGATTGTGCTCAATCCCAGCAATCCGTTAGACTATATCGGCCAGATGCACAACAGCGCCATGGAGTATCTCGGCAACAAAACCGGCTGGAAAGGCGCTCCCGTAGATACGCTGGTTTACTGGACGGATGTGTATGTCAGGCAAATGGACAGCCGCAATGACTACATCAATCACTTCAATTCGAAACGGGATTTTCTCGGCGGTTTTATCGCCTCTACCGATGAGAAGCAGACCGAAATTCTCAATACGACGGTTCTCTCCCGCTATGAAGCGCTGTACCTCAAGCAGATTCTCGCTGCGCTCGAAGATCCCAATGCCACGGACAAAGCTACTATCGTTTCCAAAATCAAAGGTATTGAATCTACTATCATGGCCGATACCCGCCTTACTCAGGATCAGCGCGACGGATTGCTGGCCCACGCTTCCGTAAGCCGTTACAGCCTTGATTTCTGGGTTGGTATGATGGCGGCCAATCCCTCGCTTATGCCGGCGGGCACCTCTATGACTGCGCTTAAAGTTTCGCAGGGAATTGCCAAAGCAGACGTAAAAGGCGGTGTAGCGGGCGGATATCAGGGCGGCATTGCGGGCGGCATTCTGGGCGGACCAGCAGGAATCATTCCTGGTATCCTGGGGGGCATCGCCACCGGCGCCATCTTCGGATCTGCTGTTGCAGCCCTGGGCCTTTGATTTCAGATTACAAATACAACATTCATTCACTTGTAATAACAAAACAATGAAAATCATCAGATTTGTCTTAGCTGCAATACTTCTTCTGAGTTTTGCTTACGCACAGATTGCCCGTCCCAGAAATCAGGACTTTGATCCCAAACCACAGGAAAACCCTAAAAACCCCTTCGATTTTTTTGGTCAAATGCACAATGACGGAGTGAAAGAAATTGGCGACCTGTTAGGTTGGAGAAGATCCCCTAAAGACACGATTTATGACAAAACAGTCTGGTACATGACGAAAGAGGGGAGCAAAGATTACGCAGGAATTTACGCTGCCCGTAAAGCTCTTTTTCAGGCAAATGATATGCCCTCAATGGATTCTATGATGGTGAGACAGGGTGCCAGTAAAATGGATATCCTATACCTGAAAAAACTATTGGCCCTTTTTGATAATACCAGCCTTGCCTCAAAATCAGCTTTTATTGCGGAGGTAAAAAAACTGGAAGATCAGGTAATGGCAGAACCCGGAATTACTACTGATATGGGAAACCTGATTCTAGCCTCTGCTTCCGTTGCCCGATACAGTGTGGAGTTTTGGGATGGGATGGCTCAAACCAATCCCGGAGTTGTCGGAATCAGCGCAGGTAGCACTTCAGGCGAATCATTCGCGAAGGTAAAAGATGTCGTGAAGGGGGATGTAAAAGGTGCGATCAAAGGCGCGATTGTTACGGGCATAACCGGATTCCTTGGAGGTGGCCCCGCAGGCGGTCTTGCAGGTGCAGGAGCAGGTGCATTGGGCGGAGCCATTGGGGGTTCGATTGCTGCTGCGCTATTCGACTAGGGAAGTTATTTTAAATCTCTCATTCATCACATTATGAAAGCTTTCAAATTTCTTATGCTGGTGAAAATGCTGTGTCTGTCTCTGGCAGGCACAGTCTTTTCCCAAAACTCCGGACAGGGCGTACTTACCGCTTCGGAGGAATATATCGACAAATCGTTTATCTTCGTCGCCGAAGCTCAGGTTGTCGAATACAATCTGCTCAACCAACAATTTGTGGATGACGCCCGTGCCATTGCACAGCGAGGGGATATTTTCCAGGTAATCGGCACAGCGACCATCGATGAAAATATATGGTATGTGTTTAAATTTTACCGCGGCAGTAAAGTAAATAAGGGCGAATCTTCTGCTAAGGAAAACCCTGTATTTTACGGTGTGCGTATGCTCGACTTTCAGGCAAAGACAAGACTATACAACAAAATCTCTTCCGTGAGTTTTGGGGCGGTGATGGTTCCGGTAAAATTTCGTTTTCCCAACAAAGAGGCAGCGTCTTTTGACTTATCCAAAGATGTGGCTATCGGCACGTCTGTCGGCTATAAACAGGGGCTGTCGCGGTTTAAACCCTATTTCATCAATTTCCTGTTCGCCACCGGCGTGTCTTCTATTTCTGCTTTCCCCGAAAATACCGGAGGGGCCGTTACCGCAACCACGGATGTTGCAGGCCTGACGACCAGCCTGGGTATAATCCTTGAGATGGATAAAATCCAACTGGGGGTATTCAGCGGGGTGGATATGGTTCCCAAGGCTCCCGCTAAAGTCTGGACCTATCAGGGAGCGCCCTGGCTGTCCATCGGGATCGGCCTGCAAATGATTTCGTGGAATGCCGGATTGTGAAAAATGGGTGCCGGATGCTACTTTGTTTCATCTATTGAAAAAGATCCTGACGCAACCTAATATGAAGCACAGAACGAAGTACCCCCACCGGGTGACACAGAGGTCTACAGAGGAGTTGCTCCGTTTCTCTGTTTCTCTGTGTTCCTTTTCTGCAATGTTATGTTTTAAACACAGAGACACAGAGGTCACAGAGGAGTTGCTCCGTTTCTCTGTTTCTCTGTGTTCCTTTTCTGCAATGTTATGTTTTAAACACAGAGACACAGAGGTCCTGAGGAGTTGCTCCGTTTCTCTGTTTCTCTGTGTTCCTTTCTGCAATGTTATGTTTTAAACACAGAGACACAGAGGTCACAGAGGAGTTGCTCCGTTTCTCCGTTTCTCTGTTTCTCTGTGTTCCTTTTCTGCAATGTTATGTTTTAAACACAGAGACACAGAGGTCACAGAGGAGTTGCTCCGTTTCTCTGTTTCTCTGTGTTCCTTTTCTGCAATGTTATGTTTTAAACACAGAGACACAGAGGTCACAGAGGAGTTGCTCCGTTTCTCCGTTTCTCTGTGTTCCTTTTCTGCAATGTTATATTTTAAACACAGAGACACAGAGGTCACAGAGGAGTTGCTCCGTTTCTCCGTTTCTCTGTGTTCCTTTTCTGCAATGTTATGTTTTAAACACAGAGGCCACAGAGGAGTTGCTCCGTTTCTCTGTTTCTCTGTGTTTATTTTTTGATGCAACCGGATCGCAGATCACTCTTTCTTTTCAAATTTCAGATTGTAAAAATTGAAATCGGGGTTGGGGAGGTCAATGGTAAATCCGGTTACTTTCCCGCCCGAATCCATTTCAAAAACAACCAGTCCAAATGGCAGAAAAGGATCAGCAAAATCAACCCGGAAGGTGTTGTAATGCCAGTGTTTCAGTTCGCCCGAAAACAGAGTAGCGGTGGGAATAAGTGTGATAAACAACTTTCCGTCGCGGATTTCCACCTCAGCAGGCCCATACATTTTGTCCTCGTATTTTCCCGAATAGTCTGCCATTGCGAGAGAAGGCTGCGTGCCTTTGATCTGGGTTTGTTCCCGCTCCGTTTTTTGTCCGGCGACATAAGCGAGATAGTTTTTTTCGATGGAAAGCATTCTTCCCGCCCAGTCATTTTCAGGCCGGCCCATAAACCGGTCGATAACTTCGTTCCTCAGGGCCATATTGAGTACAGCGGGCATGCCATTGGTGAGGATGACCAGCCCCAGATTTTCTTCAGGGAGAAAAGCCACTTTGGAAATATAACCGGGAAGGCCGCCATCGTGTTCGACTACCTTTCGCCCGGCATAATCAAATATGCGCCAGCCCAGGGCATAACTTTCAAAATGGATTCCCATTTGTTGTTCGAGGTTGCTGGGATTCTGGGCGGTCTGGGCCGAAGTGATTTCTTTCCACGATTGCGGCGAGAGCAGTTGTTTGTCTCCGTATTTTCCGCCGCCGAGCCAGAAGGTAAGCCAGTGGCTCAGATCGGAAACCGAAGCATTGAGGGAAGCGGCCGGACCGCTGTTGTCGTAGTTAATATCTTCTGTGACTTTGCCCTGAAGGTGGGGTAGGGCCCGCTCATCTTTTTTCTTGAAATGCTGGTTTGTAGTAGTTGCGTCTTTCATTTCGAGCGGATCGAATATGCGTTTTTGTACAAATTCGTCCCAACTCATTCCGCTGACTGCTTCGACGACTTCTCCGGCTGTGATAAACATGACATTGGAGTAGCCAAATTTTGAGCGGAAGCTGTTTTTGAGGGGTAAATAACGAATTCTCCTGACAATCTCCTCTCTGCTGTAACTGGTTCCGTACCAGAGCAGATCTCCATCAAATGTATCAAAACCTGCGCGGTGACAGAGCAGATCGCGCACCCGCAGCTCACGGGTAATGTAGGGATCGTAAAGCTGAAAATCGGGCAAGTGGTCAATTACACGGTCGTCCCAGTTGAGTTTTCCTTCATCGACCAGCATCCCGATACAGGTAGCAGTGAATGCCTTGGAACAGGAGGCAATTCCGAAAAGGGAACTGGGCGTAATGGGCTTGTCTGTACCTGTGTCGCGAAGACCATATCCGTGGGAGAAAACCGTTTGGCCGTCTTTCACCACAGCAATTGCAAGGCCGGGAACTTGGTAGTCAGCAACGGTTTTGGCCAGATACGCATCGAGTTTTTCATAATCCACCTGCCCGGTTGCCGAGGAAACCAGAAGGCTGAGGTGAAACAGGGTAAGGAGGGAAAGTGAGAATATTTTTTTCATGTTGGGTAAAATAAGCGCCGGGTAAATTAGGAGATTTTCTCTACAAGCGCAGCCAAAACCGCGCGATTCATCTCGTGTTTGCCGTCAAACATGATAAATTCACAATTCTCAAATGCTGCAGAGATCAGTTTTTTTTGTTCTTCCAGTCTTTCTTCTGTCAAAAATTCATCTTCTTTCCCCACAACCGAAAAAAATTTTGCATCGGGCTTAATCCACGACCAGGGTTGTTGGGTAAGTTCGGGGGGAAAGCCTCCGGCCCACATGATCAGACTGTCGAAGGCAATATGTCGTGAGGCGGCCCAGCGCGTAATGGCACTTACCCCCTGAGAAAAACCCAGCAGATGGAGCCGGGTCGTCTGAAAATCCACATTTTTGGTTTCTGCTTCGAATACCACATCGAGGTAGTTGAGCTGGTTTTCGATATGCATGTCGCGGTTTTCCCGGGTAGTCCATGACGCCCCTACGCGGGTATAATTGTCCATATAAAACCGGTCGGGCCCCTGCGGTGCAATGATCGTATGCCGTTGCAGGTCGAGAATGTCAAAGCGTTTGGCAAAATATCGGGCAAGTTGCCCGTGTCCGTGGCATACAATCCAGAGATGGCGTGTTGCAGCGGTATATTCGCCCATCACAAAATAGGGCGCCAGGGTAGTGAAAGAGACGGTTTTTTCCATTTTTGGGGAGTTAATAGCCAAATTTCTCAAAAATTTTTTGGAATTACTGAACATTGTTCATTTACTTTGCGTTGTAAACTAAAAATCAAAAGCTTGAGCATCGCTGACAGAAGAGAAAAGGAAAAGCAGGAGCTGAGAGACAAAATCCTGCGCGCTGCCGGAAAGCTGTTCCGCAAGGAGGGCTATGAAAAAGTCAGTGTGAGAAAGATTGCCAATGCTATTGATTACAGCGTAGGAACCATCTACCTGTACTTCAAAAATAAGGACGATATATTTTTTGCCCTGCACGAAGAGGGGTTTAATATGCTCTATGAAAGAATGACAAAGGCGCTGCCGATTGCCCACCCGGTCGAAAGACTCAGGGAAATGGGGCGGCAGTATATGGCTTTTGCTTATGAGTTTCCGGAGACTTACGAACTGATGTTTATCCAGTCGGCCCCGATGAATATTATCGAAGAACGCCTGGGTAAGCCCGCCGAAGATGTAATGCCTCCAGAAAAATGGGCAGCCGTCATGCGATCCTTTGGTATGCTGTATGATACGGTTCAGGAATGTATCGATAAAGGTTATTTTAAAACAGGAGATGTAAACCTGACCACCTTTGCGATCTGGTCTTCGGTGCATGGAATGGCCAGCCTGCAAATCTGCAAACGGCTGGAAAAATTATTCCCCAGCCACCTCAACCAAACCCTGATCAGCGATACGACCGATATGTTGCTTTCCCAATATCAGAAATAAAATTTTTTTACCCATATACTAAACACTGTTCATTTTGTAGGTTGTGTTCATTCGATTATCACTATTCAGAAGAAAAATAAATCACAGTACTTATGAAAAATTTCCTCTCCACTTTTACCGCATTTGGACTGGCTTTTCTGCTGACAATCCACTCTGCCGGAGCCCAGTCGGGTATTCTCGACGGTTATGTAAATGAAGGGCTTCAAAACAATCTGGCGCTGAAATCAAGCGAAATGTCCTATCAGAAAAGCGTTCAGGCACTGCGGGAAGCGCGGGGGTTGTTTATGCCTCAGCTTACTTTCTCTGCGTCTTACACCCTGGCCAATGGTGGGCGGGCCATTCAGTTTCCAATCGGAGATTTGTTTAACCCCATTTACGCAACACTCAATCAACTCACCGAGACGCAAACCTTTCCCACTAACCTCGAAAATGTCAACGAGCAGTTTTTGCCCAACAATTTTCAGGAAACCAAATTTCGCCTGATTCAACCCCTTTTTAATCCCGATATCTATCTCAACTACAAAGCCAAAAAATCGCTGATCAGCCTGGCGGAGGCACAACAGGCTACCTACGCCGCCGAACTTGAAAAAGACATTCGCATAGCTTATTTCAACTACCTGAAAACCGAGGATGCGCTGGAGATATATCGCGAAACAGAATCCCTTCTCCGTGAAATTATCCGCGTCAACCAGCGCCTGGTCGATAACCAGAAAGCCACTCCCGACGTTGTCTCCCGCGCAGAAGCCGAACTTGCCAGACTCAAAGAGCAGGAAGCCCAGGCCATTATGCAGAATCAGACCGCCAAAGCCTATTTCAACTTTCTGCTAAACCGGCCACTGGGAGAAGAAATTGTTGCTGATACCCTGCCTGCAGGTACTACCCCTGTTGCCGGCCTCGATCAGGCTATGTCTCACAGTCTGATTCAACGCGCCGAACTCAGCCAGCTTCAGTACGCCAGAGAAGCCGGTGAATATGAACTCCGCATCAGCAAATCTTCGGCACTTCCCAGAGTCGTAGCTGTAGTAGATGCCGGCGCGCAGGGATTTGGCTATACATTTGACAGCAATCAGCGGTTCTGGTTGGGGCAGGTTTCCCTTCAGTGGGATTTGTTTAAAGGCTTCCAGAACGACGCCCGTACCCAGCAGGCCGAAATCGATCAGGCCATACGCTACAATCAGGAGAACGAACTTCAGCAACAGATTCAGCTTCAGGTGCAGCAAGCCTGGTATCAGGTTCAGGCTGCCCGGACAGCGGGGGAAGCTGCACAAAAAACCGAGGCCGCAGCTTCCATTACGTTTTCACAAATCCGAAAGCGGTATCAGGAAAATAAAGCCAGCCTGCTCGAACTACTCGACGCCCAAAACCAGTTGACACAGGCCCGGCTCAACCGCAGCATTTACAACTGGGAATACTACAGCAAAGTCGCCGAACTCAACTGGGCATCAGCCATTTAATCCATCCTTCCACTATCAAAATCCTAAAAATGAATACCTTTCAGTCAACCCTGCTTGTTTTCGTTGCCGCAATCATCACAGCCTGCGGCACACAAACACCGGTTTCTTCCGAACCTACAGCCGCTCCTGCCATTCCTGTCAGGATGGAAACCATCGAAATACTTTCTGAAGCTCCGCCTGTATTTACCAGCGGCATTGTTGCGGCTCAGGAGGAGATCAAACTTTCTTTCAAAACCGGAGGTGTGATCAAGGCCGTTTATGTCAATGAAGGTGCTACTGTGCGCAAAGGCCAGTTGCTCGCCCGGCTCGACCTTTCCGAAATTGACGCACAGGTAAACCAGGCGACTCAGGCGGTGGATAAAGCCCGCCGCGACCTGGACCGCGCCACCCGTCTTTATGAAGATACTGTGGTAACCCTGGAAGTTGTGCAGGATCTCACTACAGCCAAAGATGTTGCCGAATCCAACCTGCGGATCGCAAACTTCAACCGCCAGTACTCCGAAATTTACGCTCCCGCCAATGGCCGTATTCTCAAAAAATTTGCCGAATCAGGTGAAATCATCGGCCCGGGAAGTCCGGTGTTTTTCCTCGCCGCGACCAACAGCGATCAGGTGATCAGGGCCGGACTGACAGATACGGATATTGTGCGCGTAAACTATGGCGACCACGCTTCTGTCTTCTTTGACGCCTGGCCGGCAGACACTTTTAAGGCGCATGTGGTCGAAATTGTGGCTGGCGCAGACCCGATGAGCGGTGTATTTCAGGTAGAACTTCAACTGGAAAAAAGTAAACATTCGCTCAAAAACGGATTTATCGGCCAGATTATCCTTACTCCGAATAGTGACGAAAAATGGGCGAAAATTCCGCTATCTGCCATCGTAGAAGCTGAACCTGGCAGAGCAACCGTTTATACTACCGTTCAGGGAAGTCAGAAAGTGAAAAGAATAGATATTCATTACCGCATTGGCAATGATCACATAGCAGTACCGGTCGGCGAGCTCAACGGCCTTACCAACGTCATTACCGACGGGGCGCGCTATCTCAGAGAGGGGGACAATGTTTTTTTTCCCGGAGTACCGGAAAAAAATCTCGCCGAAAAACAATAACCAGTCTGTCTGATTTCATTTCAGTCCAATTCTATTTACTGTAAAAATTACCATTATGCGTTTGCCAAAAATCGCCATAGATAATTATGCCTTCGTTACAGTGCTGGTTTTTCTGGTGTTGTGTCTGGGTACGCTCTCTTTCCTCACCATGCCCCGCTCTGAAGATCCCGCATTGGATTTCCCGCTCTACACCGTAGTTGCCGTTTATCCGGGAGCCGATCCGAGAGATATTGAAGAACTTGTGGTTGACCCGATTGAAGAAAAACTCAACGAACTGGATGACCTTACCGAAATACGCACCACGATAAAAGACGGGGTGGCAGTGATACGGATTGAAGGTGAATTTGGCGTAAATACCGACGACCAGTTTGACGAAGTGCGTGCCAGCGTCAATACCGTGCGCGACCAGCTTCCAAAAGAGCTAAATAGCCTGGAAATCAACCAAATAAGTCCGCTGGATGTGAAAATCCTCCAGTTGGCGCTGGTGTCTGATGGCGCGCCTTACCGCGAGATGATCAACTGGTCGGAGCGGCTCGAAGACCGGCTGAAAAATGTAGAAGGCGTGCGAAATGTCGAAAAGGAAGGTTATCCCGAAGAAGAAATCAGGATTGCACTGGATATGGAGAAAATCGCCCGGCTGGGCATACCGCTAAATCAGATAAGCGGGATTTTGCAGGGAAACAACGCCAACATTCCCGGCGGGGAACTGGAGGCAGGCACACAAAAATTTACCATGAAAACCTCTGGCGGTTATCAGTCTGCCGAAGATTTGGGTGAAACCGTCATCGCCTCCCGCAATGGCAATATTATTTATCTCAGGGATGTGGCTGACGTGTATTTCGGATATGAAGATCCCCGTTATCTGGCCCGGGTAAATGGACAACGTGCCGTATTCGTTTCCATTACCCAGAAATCCGGAGAAAACATCCTTTCCATTACCGATGCGCTTGATGCAGAAATCGCCGCATTTGAAAAAGAATTGCCTCCGGGCATGGAATTGAGATACGCATTTAAGCAAGGCCCTGCGGTGGCCACCCGTATTAATGACTTTTTCCTTAATCTTTTACAAGGAATTGTGCTGGTAGGTGCTGTGATTTTGATTTTTCTGGGAATCCGCAATGCGCTGATTGTAATGACAGTTATTCCTACCTCCATCCTCATAGCGATTTATCTGCTCGATCTCAGCGGATTCGGGCTACAGCAGATTTCGATTGCAGGGCTGGTACTCGCGCTGGGTTTGCTGGTGGACAACGGGATTGTGGTGGTAGAAAACATTTACCGGTTTCTGAAGGAAGGATATAGTCCGCTGGAAGCTGCTGCGAAAGGCACTTCTGAGGTTGGCTGGGCTATTGTGAGTTCGACTGTAACCACAGTACTTTCTTTCTTCCCGATTACACAACTCGGTGGAGGCACAGGAGAGTTTATCCAATCACTGCCATTGATTGTCATTTTCAGCCTGGTGGCTTCGGTGGTTTTGGCGCTGGCATTGACGCCTATTCTTGCCAGCAAGCTGATGCGGCCGGTAGTAGCCGGTGAAATCACCCGCGCCGAGCGGATCATTCAGGGATTTATTGAGCGCCGTTACCGGAATCTGTTGAATTTTTCACTGGACAGACCCTGGGTGATTGTCGGAATATCAGTTGCTACACTGGTGGGTAGTATATTTTTGTTTCCGCTGGTTGGGGTGAGCTTTTTCCCCACGGCTGATAAGCCCATGCTGGTGGTAAATATTGATTTGCCCGAAGGAAGCAACCTCGAAAGAACCAATCAGGCGGCAGCTTATGTGGAGGCAGTTTTGGATACTGCCGATTTTGTAACCGGATTTGTTATGAATGTCGGCCACGGAAACCCGCAGATATACTACAATATTATCCCCAAAAACTTTTCCAGCAATCACGCACAGGCGCTGGTTCACCTCGAATCGTGGGATCAGGCGCGGTTTTATTCATTAGTGGATCGCCTCCGGCAGACCTTTGATCAGTATCCGGGCGCGAAAATCAGGGTATTGGAACTCAAAAACGGCCCCCCTTATGATGCGCCGGTAGCCATAAAAATCATCGGAGATAATCTGGACTCGCTGAAAGTTTTTGCAGGCGCGTTGGAAGATGTGATAGAAGGAGAGGCGGGGACGATGAATGTGGACAATCCCCTGGCACTCAGCAAAACCAATATTCGCACCCAGATCAACCGCGACAAGGCAGGCATGCTTGGCGTACAACTGGCCGATATCGACATTGCAGTAAGGACAGCCTTTACCGGCAATGATCTGGGTACGGTCAATCTTCCTGATGGAAACAAATACCCGATGGTGGCGCGGATGGTACAGGGAGAAGATGCCCAACTGAGTGATTTTCAACGTATATCAGTAGCCAGTGTTTCGGGTGCGCAGGTACCGCTGGGACAGGTTGCACGGCTTGAATTTGAGGCTGGCGCTTCACAGATTGATCATTACGACCTGGAGCGTACAGTTACGGTTACTGCGGATGTGAAGGAAGGTTATAATGTGACCGAGGTGACCAAAAATATCATCGCCAGACTGGACACCATTCCGTTGCCTGCAGGTTATTCCTATTATATTTCGGGAGAATACGAGACCCAACAGGAATCTTTTGGCGATCTGGGGCAGATGCTGGTGGTGGCATTGCTGGGGATTTTTGCCGTGCTGGTACTTCAGTTTAAATCTTTCAGTCAGCCTTTTGTAGTATTTTCTGCGATTCCGCTGGCGTTTTCAGGGTCTATAGTTGCGTTGTTTTTGTCGGGATATTCCTTTTCCTTTCTGGCATTTGTCGGCTTTACCAGCCTTGTGGGCATTGTGGTCAACACGTCTATTATTCTGGTAGATTACACCAACCAGTTGCTGGAGCGGGGAATGTCGGTGAGAGAGGCCTTGATGACATCCAGTGAGACGCGGTTTACACCGATTTTGCTTACTACCCTGACCACGATATTTGGGCTTTTGCCGCTTACACTTAGCAATAGCAACCTGTGGTCACCCCTGGGCTGGACGATCATCGGGGGAATGATTTCCTCGACTATCTTATCTTTGCTGATCGTACCCATTTTATATCAGTGGCTGACAAAAAAGTCCTGACTGTAAGCGCAAGGTGATTTTTACCGGAAAAAAAACTTTCTGACAGGGGAATCCAAATCATTGAGTAGAAGCTGGGCTTTTTTCTGGTAAAAATCATCTTCAGGATTTTGCGAAAGGGCAACCAGCAGTTTTTCTGCCTCCCGGGTTTTACCTTCGGCGATCAGTGCCAGCGATCGGTACCACATCACCTGAGGAAAAGACTGGCTGACGGCATCAAGTGAGGTTAACGCCTGCCCGGGCTGACCTTTTGCCATCAGGGTGTTGGCCAGATAAAACTGTGCATCGGCAAAGGTGGAGTCCTGGGGCAGAAGCGACTGGAAGTAGGTGATAGCGAGATCGTAATTCTGAGCAGAATAGGCTTTTAAGCCAAGATGAAGCGCAGATAACTCATCGTGAGTTTCACCCCTCAGGGTCGTGTACAGCGGTGGGTAAGGTTGAAAATAATTTCGGAATAAGGCTTCGTCGGAGTAGCGGCTTATGGCTGATAAAACCGAAAGCATCAGAATGAGCAAACATGCAGCAATACTGGATAAGACCAGGCGGGAGCGTCTTTTTTTCGCACTTGCGTAATTTCTTAATTCATCTGAAAGGCTCTCTATCCGAATGATTTTCAGGGCTTTGTAAGCTGATTTGTATTGATTCAGTTCTTCCTGTAGCGCCGGATTTTGGCGCAAATCCTTCTCAAAACTTTCCTTTTCAGGGGGCGAAAGCCGGTTTTCGAGATAATCTTCGAGCAAAGGGTTTGTACTGTCTATATTTTCCATTTTGAAGAATCCTAATCAGAGGTTTTCCATTCTTCCAACATTTTTCTCAATCCGGGATTTTCGCTGATGGTTGTCGCCAGGTTTTTCAGGCACCGGCTCTTGAGGGTTCTTACAACCGTTTCATTTTCATAGTTTAGCTTTTGGGCAATTTCGCGCATCGAGTACTTTTGAGCCCAGAGGGTCAGAATTTCCCGGCACTTTGGAGGTAGATGCGTGAGCAACTGATTTACGGATTGCCGGAGTTGGTCATCGATAAAATCGTCATCGGGACCAGCGGTATGTGTTTCGCTTTTGGATACGCGATCCACATACCGCTCAGCCCTGGTTGTCTGCCGGTATCGTCGCAGGCATTGTTTGTCGGCGATGCCCTGCAAATACGTTTTTAGCGAACTTCGTCCGGAAAACTTTCCGGCACTAACATTCTCGACCAGCGCAACCAGCGAATCATGGAAAACATCTTCGGCTTCCGAACCCATGACTTTTCGGAGTTTCCGGATCATTTCCCTATGATGCCGATCATAAAGCTCCCTCAGCGCTGATGACAACGCTTCCCCGCCCTGGCGGATCATTTTCGTTATGTCCTCATCTGAGTGGCGCACAGTTATCTGTTAGTGCCCGACAGACTAAAAACGTAAACTCCAACACCGGATTTTTTTCACGTTCAGCATCAGAATCCTCAGAAGGCAGTTTCATACAGTGCCCGGAAGTCTTCTCTTGAAACCGGTTTGGGGTTGTTGGGGTGTGCAAAATCTGCGATCGCAAGGTCGGAAAGTGGTTCGAGATGCTCCCGCTTTACGCCGCAGTCGGAAAGTCTTAGTGGCAGACCTATGCTTGTATTCAGATCAAACAGCGCCTTTATCACTGCTTCTCCGTCGGTTTTACTGAGGTTCATGGCAATGGCGATACGGCGAAACCGGTCTTCGAGCCCGGGGAGGTTAAACTGCATCCCGTAAGGCAGGTTGACAGCATTGGCGAGGCCGTGATGCATATCGAGCAGTGTAGAAAGCGGGTGCGCCAGTGAATGCACGACGCCAAGCCCTTTTTGGAAAGCCGTAGCGCCCATCATGGAAGCAATGAGCATTTTAGCGCGGGTTTCGGGCGTAGGATGATTGACTGCGCCTTCAATAGATTCGGCGATCAGGCGGATACCTTCAAGGGCAATGCCGTCGGCCATAGGGTGAAACCCTTTGGCGAGAAAAGCCTCAATATTGTGGGTGAATGCATCCATGCCGGTCGCTGCTGTGATATGCGGCGGAAGGTCGTAGGTGAGTGCAGGATCGGCAAAAACCTGCTTTGCCATCAGTTTGGGCGCAAATAGGATACGCTTTCTTTTGGTATCGTCTTCTGAGATAATGGCACTTCTGCCTACTTCGCTTCCTGTACCAGAGGTGGTGGGTACAGTTATAAAGTGAGGCACTTCTTCTGTTACATACTGATCACCACCGATGAGGTCATCGTAATCAAACAGATCACGGTGGTGGTTGACCCGCAATACGATTGCGCGTGCGACGTCGAGCCCGGCGCCACCTCCTATACCTACGACAGAATCTCTGTCCGTGGCATGGTACATTTTCCCGCCATTGAGAACATCCGATTTGACCGGGTTGGCGTGGATGTCTGAGAAAACTTCCACACTCAGTCCTTTGGATCGGAGGTCAGCAATGATTTTTTGGAAAAAATCCAGTTTCACTACGTTGGGATCTGTAACTATCAGCGGGCGAAGCAGGCTGTGGCGGTTGAGGTAGCCGGGAAGTTCGGAGATGACACCTACGCCAAACCTGATCTGGGTAGGGTAGTTGAACGAGCGTGGATCTGTGATGATGGACATATGGGTTTGGTAATACTATTCGCCAAAACTAACACCTACACCTCTGGCGGTCTGAACCAGGAAAGAATCGGGGTTGACAAAATTGTAGGTAGTGGTGGCTTCGGTGAGAGAAACATCAATAATGGTATTGTTGCGGTAGGCCGCCATACGGCCGTATTGTTTATCGAGCACCATTTCGAAGGCTTTTACGCCAAACTGGGTGGCCAGTACCCGGTCAAAAGCTACCGGCGTACCGCCGCGCTGCACATGGCCCAGTACGGTTACCCGGCAGTCTGCCTTGAGTCCGGCATGTCTGATTTCTTCAACCAGCCGGTAGCCGCAACCGCCCAGGCGCACGTGTTTGTATCCGATTTCTCCTGATTCAGCAGCTACGACAGTTCCTCCTTTGGGAAATGCGCCTTCTGCCATTACGATATTGACAAACCCCCTCCGTTCGTGGTAGCGGGATTTGATTTTTTCCACTACCCGGTCAATGTTGTACGGGATTTCAGGAATGAGGCATATTTCTGCGCCACCGGCAATGGCTGTATGTAGGGCGATCCACCCCGCATCTCTTCCCATGACTTCCATTACCATCACACGGCTATGGCTTTCTGCGGTTGTGACGAGCTTGTCAAAACTCTCGGTTGCGACCTGTACGGCAGTCTGAAAACCGAAAGTATAGTCGGTAGAGGAGAGGTCGTTGTCGATGGTTTTGGGTACACCTACAATATTCAACCCCATTTCATACAACTTCTGGGATATTTTCTGTGAGCCATCGCCCCCGATGCTGATAACCGCCTCAAAACCCATATCGCGCAGTTTTTCGATCATCCATCCGGAGCGGTCTTCAGTTGACCATGTGCCATCGGGCTGCTCTACCGGCCATTCGAAGGGGCCCGCTTTGTTGGTTGTGCCGATGATTGTCCCCCCCCTAATGTGTATGCCCGCGACTGCCTCATCATCGAGCCGTATGATTTCCATGGGTTCGCGCATCAGTCCGGTATAGGCTTCAATACTTCCATAAACTTCCCAGTCACCTTCGAGCAAGGATCGTTTGACGATAGCGCGGATAACAGCATTCAGCCCGGGGCAGTCGCCGCCACCTGTCGCTACCAGGAGTTTTTTCTTCATGTATCAGTGCTTTTATTTTGCATGCAAGGTAACAGGTAATTTGCTGATTCTCCAAAAAAAGGAGCCTATTGTGATTGAAGTTACCGGGAAGCCATTCTTTTTATAAAATTGATGAAACAGGAAGGAATATTACACATCGTTCTGTTTTTTGATATTTTAAGGGTTAAAGCATTTTTTCGTGTCTTATTTAGCGAGCGGTTTTATCTCAAAATCAGCATGAAAACTCTAACCTTTTTTAATTGCCTCCGGAAAAGTTTCGTATCAAAACTAAATTCAGGGGTGATTTACAGGCATTAATTTTGTTACGAAAAAATGTAATATCAAATTAAAATATGATCCATTTAAAAATTAAAAGCCTGTTTAATATTTTGCAGGGGCTTTTTCACTGTGAGCAGAACCTTTTGCCCTGTATGTTGTTTTGGTCAAATGAAATTTCTTTACAGATTTAACCTTCTTGAAAGAGAAAGGGTTTTTCCAAACCACAGACTCCCCTAATCCGCCTGCGACAGGGAATCATTACCTCCGGCTCAGCATGAAAGAAAGAATGTAATTCAATACACCTAAAACACACTGATTGTTAGCCTTTTAGAACAGCACTTCGTTAATCATCAAACTTTAACCGCTAAACCTTACAGTACAGCGGATTTTGATATCTGCACGGTTTTTGACAGAACAAAAAAAAAGGGTTATTTCATATTGTTATCTTGCTGGTACAAAAAAGGAATACTCCGTCCTCTATATCTAACCATAAACAGCATGTTGAAAAGATTTTTTATTCTCACTCTGCTTCTGGTGGTTGGAAGTATGCTTCTGGCGGAAGAACGACCTTCCATTCCGTTTTTTAAAGGTACTTTCGAACAACTCAAAGCACAGGCAGCCGCAGAACACAAGCCCTTCTTCATCAGTTTTCACACAACCTGGAGTATCCCTTGTCAGAACATGACATTGTACACCTATACTAATCCCGATCTGGTAGATTATGTAAAGGAAAACTATCTGGCGTTTGAGGTGGACGCTGAAGCATCAGACCGGGGAAACACGGATCTGGCTGAAGTGTATAATGTGATATTTTTCCCGACCATTATTATCTTCAACGACAAAGCCGAGATTGTCAGCAAGTTTTCAGGCTTTAAAAACGCAGCAGATCTCAAATCTCAACTCGTAGAATTCAGGCAGGTGTCTGAAGAAAAGCCGGTAGCCGAAACAAAACCTGTTGAATCAAAGCCAGTAGTTACTTCCAAAGCCACGCCTTCTGCTCCGGTTGCCAGCACTACTCCCTCTGCCAAAGCTGCCACCACCCAATCAGTCAAAGAGCTGATCAATACAGATACCGGCCTGTTTCGGATCAGCCTGGAAAAAGAAAACGCCGATGGTTACGGTGTACAGGTAGGTGTGTTTGGCGACTACGCGAATGTGCTCAGAGAGGTCTCAGCCCTCGAAATCGTCTATAAACAGCCGGTCATGGTCAATATCAGCAGACTCAGGGATCAGACCGTTTTTAAGGTAATTGTGGGGCCATTTGGAGCCGCTTCCCAGGCAGAAGGATTTCAGAAGTTGTATCAGGAAAGGGAAAAAAGAACAGCCATGATGATAAACCTCGACACATATAAGTAAAATTTTTAAGCACTCCCCGGAAAGCAAAAATCCATCTCTGATCAGGGATGGATTTTTTTTAAATGGTATATGAACCGTTTTGGTAACATTTCGTATCTTTTTCGGGATTGTAAGGACAATAGGCTATGTTAAAACCAATAAAAAATAACGAACAGTACGAATCCTATCTGGAAAGAGCCTATAATCTTATGCAACAGGATCTGAAAGAAAATACTTCAGATTCTGACGAACTGGAGGTATTGAGTATCCTCATTGAACAATATGAGAAGGTTCATTTTTCAATTGAATCTCCCTCTCCGCTAGAGGCTATTAAATTCAGACTAGATCAAATGAATATGGGAAAATCTGAACTGGAGAAAATCCTGGGATACAGGAGCCGAATCAGCGATGTATTTTCCGGAAGAAGAAAACTCAGTCTTGCGATGATCAGGAGGCTTCACGAAAAGCTCAACATCCCAGCAGAAATATTGATAAAGGAATACTGAGTTACGCCGAAAATGAAGTGCCGCAGCCACAGCTCGATTTCGCGTTGGGATTGTTGAATATAAAACCCCGGTCGTTGAGACCATACTGGTAATCCACCTCCATTCCCATCAGATAAAGCGCATGCCGCTTGTCAAGGATTACATCAATGCCGTTGATTTCAAACAGATCATCAAAGTCCCCTTTTTGATCGAAATCCAGAATATAACTCATCCCTGCGCACCCCCCGCCTTTCACTCCCACGCGGAGATATTTGTCGGTAGGAATATTATCCTTTTCACGGATAGATTTCAGTTCAACTGCCGCACTCTCCGTCAGCGTAATCACAGGCGTTTGTACTTCGGTCATGTCCATCGTTCTGTCAGTTTATCAGATTAACCGCAAATTTACGAATTTTGTTTAAACCCTGAAAACAGTCTCTTCAGGCTAAAACAAATACGCCAAAAATGGTGTCAGGTTTCCCGAATAAGCGTAATTTTACTCTGTAAACCGGCGCCCTATGTATGAAGAAGATATCTCTCAACTGGTGATGACTCATTTTCCCCAGCTTTCTCACCCCGATCTTATCAAAGAGATTGCAAAGGTGGGGGTACTAAAGACTTACGAAGCAGGTGATGTGATGATGGATTATGGAAGTTATATTCGTATGGTTCCCCTGGTGCTGGATGGATGGATTAAAGTGATGCGGGAAGGCGAAGATGGAAACGAGCTTTTCCTCTACTATCTCAATGCAGGTGATGCTTGCTCGATGTCCTTTACCTGCTGTATGATGGAAAAGCAGAGTGTGATCCGTACTACCGCCGAAGAAAAAACTACCATCATCGGTATTCCGGTCAGATACGCAGAAGAGTGGATGGGGCGTTATGCCAACTGGCGCAACTTTGTGATGCTCTCCTACGACAACCGCATGTTTGAACTGGTAAAAACCATCGACAATATTGCCTTTCGCAAGATGGATGAGCGGCTCCTCGATTATCTTCAGAAAAAAGCCTCCGTCGCAGGAACCAATGAAGTACAGGCTACCCACCAGGAAATCGCCAATGACCTCAACGCCTCCCGTGAGGCTATTTCCCGCCTGCTCAAACAACTCGAAACCCTCGGGCAGGTACAACTGGGCCGCAACAAAATCACGCTAACCTGAAAACTATGGATGTAGAAATATTAGCCCGAATACAGTTTGCTTTCACCGTAGCCTTTCATTATATCTATCCCCCGCTATCCATCGGCCTGGGGCTGATTATGGTCATCATGGAGGGAATGTACCTCCGCACAGGTGACAAAATGTACGAACAGATGGCCAGGTTTTGGACCCGTATTTTTGCACTCACCTTTGGTATAGGGGTCGCGACGGGGATTGTGATGGAGTTTGAATTTGGTACCAACTGGGCGACCTACTCGCGATATGTGGGCGATGTATTTGGCAGTGCCCTTGCAGCAGAAGGAATATTTGCATTTGCTCTGGAAAGCGGTTTTCTGGGCATACTTATTTTTGGGTGGAATAAAGTCAGTTCCCGGGTGCATTTTATTTCTACCCTCGGGGTATGGCTGGGTTCTATGTTTTCGGCTGTATGGATTGTCGTGGCCAATAGCTGGCAGCAGACACCGGCGGGTTTTCATGTAGTAGGAGAAGGAATGAACGCAAGGGCAGAAATCACGGATTTTTGGGCGATGGTATTTAATCCCTCCAGCGTGGAGCGGCTGCTCCACGTCTGGATCAGCGCCTTCCTCGCCGGGGCATTTCTGGTGATGAGTGTGCACGCCTGGTATATACTCAAAAACCGCTATGTACCCCTTTCGAAACGCGCATTTTCCATTGCACTGGTTGTTGCGGTCATTGCCTCGCTTTCCCAACTCGTCACCGGGCACGAATCAGCTTCGGGCGTAGCCCGCAACCAGCCCGCCAAACTCGCCGCGCTGGAAGGCCACTTCGACAGCCTCGCTGTCGCAGATCTCTACCTGCTGGGCTGGGTGGATAAGGAGTCGCAGACAGTTACCGGATTGAAAATCCGGGGGACTTACGTTCCTTATCAACTTCGATTTTGAAACACCTGTCCCCGGCCTTAACAGTTTCCCTCCGGAAAACCGCCCTCCGGCAATCAATGCCGTATTCCAGTTTTATCATTTGATGGTCATGATTGGCATGGCGCTTATCGGACTATCGCTGCTGGGAGTATTTATGCTCTGGCGGGGTAAATTGTTTGAAACCCCTGGTTGATGCGGGCATTTGTATTTGCCGTATTTTTGCCTCAACTAGCCAATCAGTTTGGCTGGTACACTGCCGAGATGGGGCGCCAGCCCTGGGTGGTGTACGGTTTGCTTCGCACGTCTGAGGCATTTTCGCAGGTTGTGACCGCAGGGCAAATTGTATTTTCTCTGATCCTATTTACCCTGATTTACGCCTTGTTGCTGGTGCTGTTTCTCTATCTGCTCAACAAAAAAATTGTTCATGGTCCTTACGATGAGGATCATACATCCCATAGTCCGACCCTGGAGGGATGGCAGAAGCATTCGAACAAAAAAATTAAAAGGTAAAATGGAAACATTTCTCGGTATAGATTATCCTACGTTATGGTTTCTGGTTATCGGAGGCCTGTTTTCGGGTTATGGCATTCTCGACGGATTTGACCTTGGCGCTGGAGCCTGGCATTTATTTCTTCGCAAGGAAGAAAGCCGGCGGATTGCCCTCAATGCAGTCGGCCCGGTATGGGATGGCAATGAGGTTTGGCTGGTGATTGGTGGCGGGGCATTGTTTGCCGGTTTTCCTATCGTGTATGCCTCCGTATTGTCGGCGATGTATATTCCGTTTATCCTTTTTCTGGTTTTCCTGATTTTCAGGGCGGTTTCGATTGAGTTTCGGAGCAAGGAGCCGATGTTGTGGTGGCGAAAAATGTGGGACATCAGTTACAGCGTTTCGAGTATCATGTTGGCGGTATTGCTGGGAGTGGTTTTGGGAAATGTATTGCAGGGAATGCCCATTGGCAAAAACACAGAACTGGAAGGAGCTGGCTGGCGTTTCTGAATCCGTATGCGTTTATGGTAGGAATCACGACCCTGGCGCTGTTTATGATGCACGGAGCGATTTACCTGACCATGAAGACGGAGGGCAGGCTGTTCGCCAAGTTTACCATTCTGTTGCGGAATTCGATCATATTTTTTGTCGTGAGTTTTGCGATCACGACCATTTACACATTGATTTATTTCCCCCATTTGTCAGACCGGCTGAAGGAAACGCCGTTGTTGTTTATCATACCACTGGCAGCTTTTCTGAGCATCGCGAATATCCCGAGGCTTGCCACGAAGCGGAAGTATATGGCAGCATTTTTATTTTCCTGCCTGACGTTGGCGCTGATGCTGATCGTTGTTGCGATAGAATTGTACCCAAATCTTATCCTGTCCACGATCGACCCGGCGTACAGCCTGACGGTTTACAATGCTGCGGCATCACAAAAGTCCCTGTCCATCATGCTGATCATCGCCGCGATTGGCGCGCCATTGGTGCTTTCCTATACAGCGTTTGTGTTTTGGACTTTCCGTGGGAAAGTGAAGCTGGATGAGAGTAGTTATTGAGGGGGGTATAGTGAAGGTTCCCACCCAAAATTCCATGGCCACCCACTAAAACTTCCAATGTTTTTTGTAAATTACAAATCTGCAATAAGTAATCCAGCAATCCTTCTTCCTGGTGGTATATTTTAAACTATCTTTGCTGACTAGTGTGGCCAATATGAGACTTGACTGAGAAATAGAATTGGAAATGAACATTTCAGATCTTAAAAATAAGTACAAAGATGCCAGCCTGGAAAAACTGGCTGAAATTCTGGATAATTCAGAAGATTATACGCCAGAAGTAGTATCAGTGATAAAAGATATTATTGAGGAAAGAGGCGGATTGGAAAAGTTTCAACAAGAAATTGCCATAATACAGGATTATGAGAATGAAAAGCAACTACTTCGATCACATCTTCAGATTGGATTGAGAAAAAATATAGCCCATTCATTACTCTTGAAGGAAATAGAATTAAAATATTTATCGAAAACTGAGCAGGATCAGATTCTTCAAAAAGAAGTTAAATTATGGGAAGAAGAAAGAAAGGACCGGGCGATTACTTCCGAGTCAGTAATAAAGGGGATTTTGGGTGGATTGGTTGGGGGAACTGTTGGCGGTGTTATTTTTGGGATAAGCATGATTGGATCTGGTAAGATCATGTTTATGATAGTATTTTCTTTATGGGTTATTTCTTACTTCTTCATTTGGTTATTTTCCAGGAAAACGAAAAGGAATACTGCTACCATCATAATTACGGTTTTTTCTTCAGTATATGCTTTTTTATTGGGACAAATACTTTTGGCGATATTTGGCGTACAACGATGAGTGAAATAAAAAGAAGGCCAAAGAATTTAAGATCATACTTTTCAAAACTTCTGCGAAAAGTATGTATTGTTAAAATCAAAACCTTTTCCTCCCTCTAACCCCGCGATCAAAAATAAATACCTTCACTCCCTTAACGGAATTGATTATCTTTACCTGGTCTGATTGTTGACTGTTGTAATATAAATAGGTGGAAATGAGTGCGCTAAAAGAGAGGTATGTTAATCCGCTAACTGATTTTGGGTTCAAGAAATTGTTTGAAGCCGCAGAAATCGCTCGGTTTACTCCTGAAGAGAAGGAGGCTTACGAAGAAAGTTTGAAATACTACAGAGATCTGAAAAATGTAGTAGATACTTCAAAGGAGGAAGGCAAAATTGAAGGCAAAATCGAAGGCAAAATCGAAGGCAAGATAGAAGTTGCAGTAGAATTAAAGCGAAATAATGTCCCTATTGATATTATTATTAAATCTACAGGATTGTCAAAAGAAGAAATTGAGAACTTATAGCATACTCAAACTTTATCCCCTGGATGAAATTTATATCCTTCTTGTTATTCTTTTCAGCCTGTGTCATTGCAACACAGGGGCAAACCCAGGCCCAGCCTGAAAATGTTGTGATCACTTCTGCCGGGAAAAAAACGCAGGTGAGCACAGATGAAGATGGGAAATTACTGGTAAATGTCCCGCCCAAAGATGTGCGTCGATTCAAAGCAGCCGGATGGGTGGGCTATCGTGACTTCGGAGCCAGCGGCGACGGCAAAACCGATGATATAAACGCGATCGCTGCCACTCACGCCTTTGCCAATCAACACGGCCTCCCGGTCAAAGCCGACGATGGCGCTACCTACTACATCAGTGGAAAAGAACGCACCGCAGTTATTCATACCGATACTGATTTCGGTAAAGCGGCTTTCATCATCGACGATACGGATGTGCAAAACCGCAATGCTTCTGTATTTTTAGTCGGCTCCAATCTGAAGTCCTTCCGCCTCATGGGCGTCGATTCTCTCCGGCGGAATCAGGCAAAAATAAATGTCTCCCTGCCCGCAAAATGCCTGGTCACTGTCGTCGATACCAATGTAAAACGTTATATCCGCTTTGGGCCCAACCAAAACAACGGATCTCCGCAGACAGATATCTTCATTGCGGATCAAAATGGTTATGTGGATATGGACGCACCCATTATCTGGGACTTTGACCAGATTACGGAAATTACGGCACTCCCCATGGATGAGAAAATATTGAAAATTACCGGAGGACGTTTTACTACCATCGCCAATCAGGCAGAATCGAAATACACGTATTACAGCCGCAACATTGCTATCAGGCGTTCTAATGTTCTGATAGAAGGACTGGAACATCGCGTTACGGGTGAAGGAGACCACGGTGCGCCTTATGGCGGGTTTATCCACATCAGTGATTGTGCCTATGTAACGGTGAAGAACACCATTCTCACCGGACACAAAACCTATTCTACCATTGGTTCGGCTCAGAAGCCGGTCTCTATGGGAAGTTATGACCTTCTGGCCAACCGTGCCCTTAATGTATCATTTGTGAACTGCAGCCAGACCAATGATATAAAGGACAATGTGTATTGGGGAATCTTCGGTTCCAATTACTGTAAAAACCTTCTGTACGATCAATGCATCTTTTCCCGCTTCGATGCCCATGCTGGGGTTGCGAATGCTACTATCCGCAACTCGACGCTGGGACATATGGGAATCAATGCCATAGGCAGCGGCACGCTGACGGTCGAAAATTCTACTATCTATGGCAGAAGCCTCATCAATCTGCGCGACGATTATGGAAGTACCTGGCAAGGTGAATTTTTTATCCGCAATTGTGTTTTTGTGCCCGCCGGAGGCAGGTCCGTCAGGGCCAGTCTCATTGGTGGCTCCAATTCCGGTCAGCACAACTTTGGGTATATATGTTATATGCCCGAACGGATTACGATTGAAAACCTCCATATCGACGATTCCAACCATCCGGAGGAATACAACGGACCTGCCATTTTCGCCAACTTCAATCCGCAAATGACAGATGATACTTATGAACAAAAGTTTCCTTTTGTCGCAACCCGGGAGGTGATTCTGCGGAATGTGACCACCGCCAGTGGCAAAACATTGCGCATGAGCGACAACCCTTTTATGTTCAGGGATGTGAAGGTAATAGAAGACTAAAGTATGAGTAGCCTGGATTTGCCGCCCGGCCCTTTTTTATATTTCCAGGGAAATCGTTTTTATTTTCCCGCTTTTTCCTAACTTGACGGTATCTGTTAGTAAAAATGGCAAATTTCAACATACATGCAGAGAAAATAACTCCACGCACAATTCTATTCTGGAGGATAGCCCAGATCGTAGTTTGGCTTACGGGTGTTTTTATTCTGTTTAATCTGATCTTCCGCCCGAAGCTGGGGATTCAGTTATTCTGGAATGTATTGATTCCTGTTGCACCGTTACTGTTGGTGGTGGGTGTCGGTGTATGGCGAAATATCTGCCCGATGGCGTCATTTGCTTTGTTTCCCAGGCATATCGGCATCTCAAAAAGGAAGAAAATAACAATAACCCAAACAGGTAAGCTGAACCTGATTGCGGTTGTTTTTTTATTGATCGTCGTGCCTTTGCGGCATGCGATCTTCGATACAAATGGATTGGCAACGGCAATTTTGATCCTTTCGCTGGGCGCAGTTGCTGTTACCACTTCTTTCTTTTACGAATGGAAAAGTGCATGGTGTTCTGGTTTATGTCCGGTTCACCCGGTAGAAAAACTATATGGCGTAAAAAACCGGATTTCATTGCCCAATGCACATTGTGAGGCATGTCATCGCTGCGTCACGCCCTGCCCCGATACGACACCCGGCATTCACCCCTTATCAACAGAAAAAACCAATAGCCATAAAATCGCAGGACTTCTGATTGTGGGCGGATTTCCTGGTTTTATTTGGGGATGGTTTCAGATTCCCGATTATCAGGAAATTACAGATGTAACGCAACTGATGAACTTGTACCTTCTCCCTCTTTCGGGGCTTGTGATTACAGGCGCTTTATTTCTGATTCTGAAGAAATTTGTGAAAAAACAGGTTTTGATCACAGTATTTTCGGCGGCATCGGTTTCCTGCTATTATTGGTTCAGAATACCGGCTTTGTTTGGCTATGGTATTTATCCCGGCGATGGAATGCTGATTGATTTGAGCGGTATATTGCCTGAATGGTCGCTCACCCTTGCTGCCATTACTACAACGATTTTCTTTTTCTGGTGGGTTGTTTTTCGCAGACAAGAGGCTACCCGATGGGTAGGCCGGCCTGTTTATGCGGATAAAAGATGATCCTGTGCTCCCCTATATTTATTTTATTACACCTCTAACACAAAAAAACATAAAATGATCATACATCCATTTTTCAAAGGATGCCTGCTGTGTTTGCTGCTGCTAATCACAGCGCCAGCCTTTGGGCAGGTAGTCAATGTTGGCAGCGGAAGTTATACCCTGACTTTCCCCGGAACTGATGCCGCCGGACGCAATACTTTTCCGTCTGGTACGCCATTTACCACCGGCCTGGCGGCCACAAAACCTACCCCCACCAATGACTGGTGGTCTCATAAAGTGAAAAACAGCCACTCCGACAATTTATTCAACTATCCCTTTACGATGAAGACGGTTAATTCCGGCCTGGTTGTATCGTATATTCCCTGGGGTGTCATTGACAACATAGAACCTGTGATTGTGGGGGTTACCGGATTAAATGCTTCATCGGCTAAGGTTTCCGACTTCTCCGACTGGACAGTTTCGATGGACTGGCGTAACGCGACCCAGCATTTTGAGGCAAAAGCCGGCATCGGGATGCCTTTTATTTATTTTACCAAAGACTCCGGCGATGTGGCCCAGGTTACGGTCAATCAGGGAACGGTAACGATTTCAAATGAAATGCTGATTATCGTAGATGCCCGCAACGGAGCAGATTTTGCTGTTTATGCTCCTGTGGGTAGCGTCTGGACTCAAACCGGGAATACCTATACTTCGACGCTAAACGGTAAAAACTACTGGTCGCTGGGCTTTATCCCTCTCAATGCAACCAACGTTACAACAGTAGCCAATGCCTATAAAAAATACGCCTACGTTTTTCCGTCCAACACCCGTGTGGACTGGTCTTATAATGAAGCAACTTCTGTAGTCACCACCCATTTTACTGTCGAAACAGAGGTGAAAGAAGGGCCAGACACTACCGTGCTTTTGGGCCTTTTACCGCATCACTGGGCAAATCTGGCGCCGGGTTCTCCGGGTGTAACCACTTATTCTTACAACACAGTCAGAGGCCAGATGAAAATGCTGGATGGCAATAGTTTCACCGTTGAAAATACCTTCTACGGCATTTTGCCAACCCTGCCTTATCTCGATCATTACAGCCCGGGCTTTAGCCCTGCAAAGCTGAATGAGAAAGTAAAACTGCTACAGGATGACGGGCTGAACGCCTGGACAGACTCCTACAATGAGGGACAGGAAATGAACCGCCTGATCCAGACGGCCAGAGTCGCCGAACTTTCCGGCGACACCATTGCTTTGCAAAAACTTTTGACCACCGTCAAAGCCAGGCTTGAAGACTGGCTGAAAGTCAACGGAAACGAAGTCGCGTTTATATTTTATTACAATCAAACCTGGTCTGCCATGATCGGCTATCCTGCAGGCCACGGACAGGATGGCAATATCAATGACCATCACTTTCACTGGGGATATTTTATCCATGCTGCTGCTTTTGTGGAGCAGTTTGAGCCAGGCTGGGCCAGCCAATGGGGCGATATGATTAATTTATTGGTGCGGGATGCTGCAAGCCCCAACCGGCAGGATAATCTGTTTCCTTTCCTGCGAAACTTCAGCCCTTATGCAGGTCACTGCTGGGCCAATGGTTTTGCATCTTTCCCGCAGGGCAACGATCAGGAATCAACCTCTGAAAGTATGCAATTCAATTCCTCGCTCATTCACTGGGGAGAAATTACCGGCAACGATTCCATCAGAGATTTGGGCATTTACCTATATACCACCGAACAAACTGCCGTAGAAGAATATTGGTTTGATAAATATAACCGCAATTTTTCTCCCACTCACCCCTATAGTCTGGTTTCCAGAGTCTGGGGCAATAGTTATGATAACGGTACTTTCTGGACCAACGACATTGCCGCCTCTTATGGCATCGAACTATACCCGATCCACGGAGGTTCTTTGTATCTGGGCCATGACACAACCTATGTGCGCCAGCTTTGGAACGAAATCGCGCAAAACACCGGCATTTTGACCAACGCCCCCAACGTCAACTTGTGGCACGATATCATGTGGGAGTATCTGGCTTTTATCGACCCTGAGAAAGCAATCGAATTGTACGATTCGTATCCTGAACGTTCGCTGAAATTTGGTGTTTCTGATGCGCAAACCTATCACTGGCTGCATAGTATGAATGTGTTGGGAAATGTGGAAGTTTCGCTGACAGCCAATCATCCGCTGGCTGCGGCGTTTCATAAAGATGGATCGTTGACCTATGTTGCCCAAAACTACGGAACGGATACCATCGACGTGGTTTTCTCGGATGGGTATGTGCTGGAAGTGCCCCCGAAAAGGTTGGTCACGAGCAAAGATGTAGCTGTAAAAGGAGTGTTGACTTCCAGCTTTTCTGAAGCTTATCCGGGTGGAAGTGTTGATCTGACTGCAATAGTCAGCGGAGGCAATGCAACAAAAGTGGAATTTTACGATGGCAGTGATCTGGTAGGGCAGGCAACCGCTGCGCCTTTTGTAGTTACGGCTTCCGGTCTGAGTGTCGGGAGGCATCATTTTTACGCGAAAGTCTATGACGGAGCGGCGTTTAATATTACCAATATCATAACGGTTATCGTCGGGCAGCAACGCCCTTATTCCGGTTCACCTGTTAGCATTCCCGGTACGTTCCAGGCTGCGCATTATGATGTTTTTGAAGGTGGTGTGGGAAATGGAATTGCCTATCAGGATGCCTCTATTGTCAATGAAGGCAATTTCAGGCTGAATGAATATGTTGACGCAGAAACCAAGGGTTCTGAAGGCGATATCGTCGGATGGATTGTCGGTGGCGAATGGCTGGAATATACCGTGGATGTACAGCAGGCGGGAAATTACAATCTGACTTTTAGGTTTGCCTGTGGCAATAGTGCCGGCGGCGGGCCTTTCCGTATCGAATCAGATGGTCTGATCGTAAAATCAGGCATTACAGTTACTTCTTCTGGCGGATGGAACAACTGGGCAAATAAATCCGTTACTGCAATCCCGCTCAAAAGCGGTAAACAAGTCCTGCGGATATATTTTGAGAATGGCGAGTTGAATGTGGGCAAATTTACTTTTACCTATGTTTCTCCGCTGTCTTACAGCCAGCCGGTCGCTGATGCCGGTGAAAACCAGATTATTGTTTTGCCCCAAAACACTGCAACGCTTGACGGTAGTGCGAGTATTGATCCGAATGGAGGGACACTCAATTACAACTGGACACAGGTATATGGGCCTTCAACGCTGACATTTTCCAATTCGCAGGTGGCTCAGCCCACTATTTCATCTTTAGCGGAAGGTGTATATCTGATGAAACTGAAAATAGATAACGGCAGTTATGCCGATGAGGATGAGGTATATATCATTTCAAGCCTTACGCCGAATGTCGCCCCGACAGTGGCACTGCTTTCTCCCCTCGACAACTCCGAATATATCGAAGGAGAAATGATAGATATTACTGCGCTGGCTTCCGATCTGAATGACAGCATTCAGATGGTCAGATTCTATGCTGACGGGACAGAAATCGGAAACCGCACCCAGCCGCCTTATACGTTGGCATGGACTTCAACACCCGGAGTTTACAGTTTGACTGCCGTGGCATTTGATCACAATAATGATTCGACTACTTCTGATGTCGTAACGGTCGAATTTACCCCCGCACCCTCTTGCAACGGCGTGTCCTGGAATGGCGATTTTGCTTATGAATTTTCAGATGCAGACAATAACCCCACCATTACATTTATTTCCAATCAGCCGGGAGTTGGCACGCCCACCTGCATTTTGTACTATGGCACTGACCCCGGCAATATGCCTGGTTATGGCGTAACGAGGAATGTTCCGTTTCAGATCAATGCAACAAAAGGCACGAAAATTTATTTCTATTATACCTACTCTTTCCCTGGCGCAGTAGAAAAAAATAACGCCGACCACAAAGATACCTATGTCATAGGAAGCTGTAAAACGGTATCGATCCGCACCTTCGAAACGATGGATTTGAAATATTACCCCAACCCGGTTACCGATATTCTGAACATTGAATTGCCCAATGGAATGAATGAAATTGCGGTGTATGACATGACCGGCCGGTTGATTTACAACACCACCGTTTCCGACAATCTTTTCAAATACGATATGCGGGAATGCGCATCTTCTGTTTACTTTATTACGGTGATTAATAATCATCAGAAAGCAGTGCTGAAGGTGGTGAAGTAATCCACCTTCGGCTGTTTCATCTATAAAAATTTGCATTTTCCCCCTATCTTTGGGGCCATGAAAAAGAAGGTCGAAATTTTAGCTCCTGCTAAAAACCTGTATCAGGGTATGGCGGCAATTAATGCCGGTGCCGACGCTGTTTATATCGGTGCGCCTCAATTCGGAGCCCGCACCAATGCAGCCAATTCTGTGGAAGACATCGCCGAACTGGTGCAATATGCTCACCTGTTTAAGGCACAGGTTTTTGTTACGCTCAATACCATTCTTTATCAGAATGAACTTGAAACCTGCGAAAAACTTATCCACGAGTTATACGATGCAGGTGTCGATGCGCTTATCGTGCAGGACATGGGCATACTTGAAATGAACCTGCCTCCCATTGTCATACATGCGAGTACCCAGACGAACAACCGCGATCCGAAGCATATCAAATTCCTTCACGATGCGGGGATAAAACGCGTGGTGCTGGCGCGGGAGCTAAACCTCGATCAGATCAGAGAAATCCACGAAACGACCGATGTGGAGTTAGAATTTTTTGTGTCCGGAGCCCTGTGTGTATCCTTCAGCGGTAATTGCTACATGAGCGTCGCCAATGGCGAACGCAGCGCCAACCGGGGCTCCTGCGCCCAAAATTGCCGTTTGCCCTACAACCTCATTGATGGCACAGGAAAAACGCTGTTGACCGAAACACATTTGTTGTCGATCAAGGATTTGAACCTGAGCGACCAACTGCCTGAACTGATTGAAGCGGGCATAACCTCTTTCAAAATAGAAGGCAGGCTAAAAGACATCGTCTATGTCAAAAACAATGTATCCTATCTGCGAAAGCGTCTGGATGCTTTTCTCGCAGGTAGCGATACCTATGAAAAAGCCTCTTCGGGGCGCACTTTTTATACCTTCGATGCAGAGATGGACAAGAGTTTCAACCGGGGTTATACCGATTATTTTGTCAATAAAAGAGTGAAAAAAATCGGTTCCTGGGAAACTCCCAAATCGCAGGGCCAGTTTATCGGTAAACTGCTGGAAGTAAAAGCCAATGGCTATGTCATAGAAAATCAGGAATTGCTGAATAATGGCGACGGGCTTTATTTTGTAAATGAAGAAGGGAAAGCAGATGGCGATCGCGTCAATGTCATTTCTAATGGCCTGGTCATACCCAACACATTCCGGCCACTTCCGGTGGGAACTTTGATTTACCGAAACGCCGATGCTGCGTTTAATAAGCTCGTAGAAAGGGAGGACAGCGCCATTCGCAAGATCGGCGTCAGCATGACCTTTACAGAAAGTGCTGATGGTTTTATCCTCACCGTTACAGATGAAGACGGGCATGTGAGCACTGCGACCCTGACAGGAGAAAAAGCGCTGACCAAAAACGGAGAATCCATTATCCCCAACATCAAAAAAAACCTGTCCAAAACAGGAAATACGCCTTTTATTGTCGATAATATCCAGATCGACTTTTCAGAAAACTGGTTTCTGCCCATTTCCCAAATCAACGAGATCAGGCGGACGGTATTGGAACAATTGGTGGACATCCGTATAAAAGAATACCATAGGGAAGAATTTCAGATCACCCAAACAGATCATCCTTATCCCATATCCGAGCTGGATTTCACCCACAACGTATCCAACAAACTGGCCCGTCAATTTTACGAAAGACATGGCGTCACCCAGATTGAGAAAGCCTTTGAACTGCAATGGGATCCCGGCAAGTCGCGGGTGATGACGACAAAATACTGCGTCAAATATGAGCTGGGCAAATGCCCACGCTTTCAGCGGGCTACTATGGGCGAGAAAGTCGTGGAGCCGCTGGTGCTGAAACACGGAGACGTGGAGTACAAACTGAAATTTAATTGCAAACCCTGCGAAATGGAGATTTGGGAGAAAGACGCAGAGTTTGAGATTGAAGCGGAGGGCATTTGGGATTGAGGGGTGACAAGCATTCTGATTAACGATGAAAGGAGTTTACCAGCACATAAAAAAAGGGAGATTTATGCTATTGATTATGCCGGCAAGCATAATCTTATGTGGAATCATTATCACCATTTTATATGGGAATATAAAGGCGGATATAACAGGTTTGGAATTCGCAATAATTATAGGAACCGGATTCCTGATTAGTTTAGGAATAGGCTGGCTGTGGTGGAGTTTTTGGGTAGTGAAGTGGAAAATCTGGGCATATTCAGATGTTCAGGATATACACCTGTTATATAAAAGGGCTGTTTCTGGCAGACTTATCTGGCCACAGGGACACTTTTATGAAAAGACAGAATTAAGGTTAGGGAAATCCGGTCTCAAATTAACAGAGTTAGAAAAACGTCTGGATCAACCAAGAAACAGAGAATGGATTAAGGATGAATCACTGCCTGATGAAATCCAAATTGTATCAAATAGAAATGGCCTATACGCCGGCACTATCGGAATTCTCCTTGCTGTCATTTGGGGCGCTTGGTTTCAAACCCTGATCATTCCAGTTTGTATTGCCGTTTTCAGTGCTTTGGGCTTTGTGAATTATTTTACCCATCGAAAAAAAGGGAAAATATTTATGCGAATCAACGCCCAAATGGTGGAGATAAATGGCATGGAAATCCCATGGGATAAGATAGAAGATTTTGGTGTGATTCATGAAGGATATGGTAAATATCAGGAAACTTTTTTGGTAATAGAAACCTCAGATCCTGAATGTTGGTTTCAGAAAATAAACATAAGGCGTGGAAATGTGTCGAGGTGGAAGCTTGAATATTTATTAGATGTCTATAATTCCCGGTTTGAGAAAATGAAAATGTTCTGATGAAACTGCCTGATCATCATAAAGCAGAGGTAGAATAGTGTCTTTTTTTTCAATGTGATAATCATCACTGAAAGAGGTTTTGCGGATTTGGCGCAAACTCATTAAAGCGCATTGAGGTCGCGAAAATCAAAAGTGCTTACACCACTGATTTTCAGTCGTGTAGTGTTGGTATTTGAAAAATATGCATAGAGGAGCCTGTCTCTTTCATTCGTGCCGGATGAGAGTGATTCCAGAGAGATTTTTTCATTGGTGCATTTCCGAATATCTGAATGTGCTGTTTTTATCAGTAATCCTTTTCCTCCAATGGGATCTCCACCTGATGAAATACCCGAGAAAATATATTGAATGACTTCCGGAGACAGGCTGTTGCCTACCTTGCATACCCAGTGAAACTGCTTGTCCTGGTCAGAGCGCAGTAGTGCAAACATACAGCCCTGAACGATTTCAGGCTTTCCTGTAAATGTTCTCACTTTTCCGCGCATCTCCATTTCGGTATATTTTCCATTGTGATAAATTCTCACAGGAGATTTCAACAAATCAGGCTGCCCGGAATTGCACCTGACATAACAATCATAGATTCCTGTAAGGCTTTCCAACTGGCGATAGAACCTGTCTTTTAGGCCTTCCTGGGCGGTCAACCAGTGCTGAATACCCTGAAAACCGACGTACTGCACCAGTTTCTCTACGTATGCTGCGTTTAGCCCGTAAGTGGTTTGCTCCGCGTCTTCAGCCCGGTTAATTCTAAGATGCAGATATTCATACAGATATCGTTGGGAGATTTCTGGCGGACCCGGGATGGCCTGTTCAATAACCTGACTGAGAATACTGCATTTGGAAAGAGTGAATGGAAGGCTGATCTCTGCCTCATCAGCAAGCGACTGCCTCAGTGTCAGGATATCTTTCAGGGGAAATTGCATGGTCAGATCAGTTTAGGTAAAAGTTTAAAATTATTTCTAATGAAAATAACGCAAAACTGTGTCAAAGTAATGAATATCTAAGTATGAACGGCCCCCTTTGTGAGCGAAGTTTGTAAGGTTCTTGTGTTGCGCATACACATTTGATTAGTGGTTACCGATCCCGGGCAGGTAGCCCATAACCCTAAATCATTAAATCATGACTTACAACTTTGCCACTACCTGGCCAGGGTCGGGTAATTATTTCCCCAATTTGGGACGGTATCTGATTTGTGCATGTATATGCCTTATGTTATTTCCGGGTTCGGCCCGGGCGGATGGGGTAATCATTATTATTGAAGATTTGATTGGATATGCAAATAGTAGCGGACTGACAATTTGCGAAGGTAGTTCGTTTCCTGATGCGGGTTTTTCGCTTTCTCCCAACCCGGGAACGACTCAGGTAAGAGTGGCAGTGCCTTCTGTTGATAGTCTGGTATCGGTTAGCATTCTTAATTTGTCTGGAGAGACATTATATGAGATCACCAGCTTCCAATCATCTACTACTGTAAGCCTTGAACCTGGTACTTATATTTTTCGGGTGATTTTGGAAGATGGTTGTGCTACGAGACTCTGGGTAATGCAGGCCTGATGTATGTTTAAGTGAAGACTTTGTGCCGCCCGGCTATGAATGTTGCAGGGCGGCTATTTTATTTTGTATTTCACCAATCAGCCAGGAGTGGGCGTAAAGGGTTTCTGCGTATTTGCCTTAATCAGCAACGCTTCAAGTTTTTTGACTCTGGCTCCTAAGTTCACATCGCTCTCTGCTTCTGCCAGTTTTCGGATAAGGTTATAAAATACCTGGTAGGCATGTCTGCGGCCCTCGCTGATATCTTTTTTCGCTTCAGAGATCGAATATTTGCGTCAACCTTGCTTTGGAAAAATTCAAACTCTTTATAGTTATGAACATCCGTAGTCAGGTATCTCGCTCTTATTTCAAGTGCTTTAGCAGCTACATCTATATTGGGGGAACGAAATTTTTTGTTGTGAAGAACTTTTGGGCTTCCAGTGCGTTTCCCTGGGCTAAAAGGATATCCGCCTGGCTGTAGTGAATCACATCTTCCGGTTGCTCCTTTTTCCGGATCGAGAAACTTCGAAAAGTTTTCTATATGTTTTTCTGCTTCGTCATAAAGCCCCAATATGATACAGGTTTTCTGTAAATTTCTGTAATGGGAAGCGGGAAGCTTCTGGTCTATAAATAGCAGTTTCGTTTCTAATCCCCAAAGGTACAGTTGGTAGAGCATATTCAATTTCCCAGACTTTCTTCCTGATTGAGATAGCGGATATAATGATTGGTAATCAGATTATAAAGGTTGGTCATGGGGATATGATGAATATGATTATATCCCTGCTTCAGTAAGGAGATCAGTGCCTGCTGCCCGGTGTCATTGAGTTTTTCCCCGATAAGGAGGTAGGTCTGGTAAAGCAGTTTCAATAACAGGCTGCTATGATTTTTTTGAGAGAACAAATCCGAGAACAGTATCTGCCAGATCATCGGTTAATAATTCTCCGGAAACACGTTCATAGTTGATTCTCATCAGTATAAGCTGAAGTTTTTCCTCGGCTATCCATTGATTAAAGGAGTCGATAATATCCTGTTCGCTTTGGTTATCAGGAATAGCACCTCTTTTGACGAGCAATTGTTTTTTTAATTGGTAGATTTCATAGAGGTATCCTTGAATGCGAACATGCGTTCCGACATCCTTCTTCAGTGCTTTTTCTACCTTTTTAAACTCTTTCAAAAAAGATCGTGCAGGTTCCGATCCAGCAGGGCCTTCAGATAAGCTACGGATAAAGCATATTTTTCAGGCTTCAGTTGGGAAATAGCGAGAAATGTGCTGAGTTTTTCCAGCATCAGATTGCGGATTTCCCGCACTTTATTATCGTTGTAGGGCTGGTTGGGGAAAAGATAGTGGAAGTGTTCACGGACATTACCTCCTTTTTCCAGAATCAGCTCCAGGTAAACAATGAGTTTATGGGGATTTTGTTTTTGGGCCAGGGTTTCGGAGGAATTTTCCTAAGCTCATAAAAAAGCCAGAGGCGGAAATCTTCCCTCTCTGAGTCCGAAAGCGAATGGTACAATGTAAGAACCTTCAAAACAATTGTGCTTTAATTTTTATCAGCAGACAATTTTGCAGGCAGATCAACAATTCAAATGTTTTATGCACTCAAAATAGCGCTTTAGGCCTCAATTTCCAAGATAATGGGGATTTTCGGGGGAGAAATTTTTCCAACAATTACAAAAATGTGGTGCTAAATGCATGTTGATTTATTGCGATTTTGTCTTGTGAGAAAAAAGAAGATAGAGAGTGATCATATACCATGCTGTGGCCGGTTCTCGGACAGGGATGGAAGTGGACCGGCCCGGTGTGGTGAGTGGCGCACCCGAATTAATGCCACAAAATCATCAATAAGACAAAATGCCAAAATTAAACACCTATGAATATTAAAAGTTTTGTCGCCATAGTAACATTTGGTTTTTCCTTTGTATTTGTTTCTGCGGAAGATATTCTGACTTTAAACAATCAAATGAGATTTAAGGGAACCGTAATGTCAATTAAAAGCTGTTCCATTTCGTTTAAAGTGGGGAAGGAAAAATACATTATCCCGCCAGAGGATGTGTATTCCGTAACATTTGGAGATACTAGCAGCAAGGTATATACTGCATATATGGCATTGGCAGACGATGACCCGGAGAAGTGTATGAAGGGCCGTTTGGATGCACAAATGTTACATGGTCAGGCCGGAAAACATATAGCACTAGGTGTTTTGTTTGGCCCCTTTGCCATTATTGGCGCAGCGGTAGCCAATCCGATTCCTCAAAGGGGAAGCAGAGTAATTTTATCTCAGAATCTGGAATTGTTTCAGGATCCAATGTACCTGATTTGTTATGCAAGAAAAGCGAGAGGCAAAAATGTGACAAATGCAGCACTAGGTTGGACTGCCTGGTTAATATATGCTCTGACAGCACTTAGTGTATATTGAATCTGAAATGCTCTGAAACAAAGAGGACCTTTATTTTTTCCCTTACCGGAATACGGTCCATTTAGTGTAAAATCCTGTAGGGTTTAAGGGAGATTATTTTTAGGATTTTTAGCAAAGAAATTGCGGAATTTGAAAATGGAAAGAATTTATGAACCGAGATAGAATAAATAATCTACTCCAGAAAGCGGGATGTGAGCGGATAAACTTCAACAGAGATACCTCATCATCACGTTTTTCGGAATCTATTCATGCATGTGGAATTTCAGAAGATCAGCTAAGAGTTTTGGAGTTAAAAAGAAAGAAACTGATCGGGACACTAAAAGTTACCAATCCCAAGCTTGCCGTAGTTGGAACAGTAACTCTTGGATTACAGATTTATAAATACCATAAGGATGTACAAAACATAGAATGGATCGTTAATAATTGGGAGGAGGTGCAAGCGGCTTTTTCAATTATCAATGGAATTGGCCTTTCTAATACTGCACATATTGCGGTTGTGCTGGCTGATAATTGGAATACTATTTCAAACATAGCAGAGGTACAAGATATATTAGGTGATTTGGCTGCCTCTGGTTTTGACGTTGTTGAGGCAGGATATACTCTTATGATTGGCCCAGTACTCTCTGCCTCTACCTGGGGACTATTTAAAATCATAAACAACCAAAAGGAAAATCGTTTAAAAGAACTACAGGAAAAAGCCGATCCTATTCTCAAGCTCAGAAATATGCTTGAAAAGGGTTCGACACCTCAGGATATAAAGAAGCAATTGAAATTTGTACCGTCTAAATTAATTTGATTCTGAATTGATATGTTACCATTAGGTTTTCTTATTCGGGCAGGAAAAGGAGTTAACAGGGGGATAGAACTTCGCCAATTAATTGATGAAATAGAAGTTTTGATCGAAACCCCGATCTTAGATGCATATTCAGGTGTAGCAAGATTTGAAGCAGCTAATCTGATTCAGGATGCAAAAATAAGTGATTTTTTGGAGACGAATCCGGATAAGGATAGATATAGAGTTTTTGTAGAACGATACATTCAGGAACTAATAAAAGAATTTGAAATGGCAGCGTCAGAATTAGAAAAACAATATGCCAATAAAGCACAGATTGCAGCTTTAGGAATTGCAATTAAAGAGATTGCACTTACCCTTGATGACGAGATTGAGGAATTTCGCAAAAAAAGCACACGTGAAATTGAGCGTTTTACTAAAGAATTAGAAAGAAATATGAACGATAAAGTTCATTCTGCAGTTGAGAGGCAAATGACAACCCAACGTGAAGAAATCCTTCGTATTGCCTCAGAAAACTGTGAGAAAGCACTCAATAAACACAGGGCGGAGATAATATCTTTTATCCGGAAAACTGTTATAGGTAGCCTGATTTTCATTGTAATAGTTCAACTTGGTGTAAGTTTTCTGCTATAAATTCCAAATCCAACATTTGAAATTATACCTTAACATGAAATTCTCGCAGGAGTTCAGGTCATTTCGGAGAACAGGAAAATGCCTTTCATGTAAAAAATTCCATCTGATCCTTTCTTCCACTTTTATACTGAGCGGGAAGTGGTTTGCGGAAAAGCGAAAAAGGTAATCTCCTATTTCTATTACAAGCACTATGTGGAATTCCGACAGACAGTGCTGGATTTTTTCCGCATTCCTCTTTCCAGCAAGTATAACTGCCCCGCAATCAGCTACTACTCATACCTGTAACCGTTATAAGCAACAAATAAAACCATGCCTCTTGTTGAGGAGAGTATAAATGAAATCAAATTTAACCTAATGAAACAGTTTACACCAAGCTTCATGCGAGCACTCTTACTATTAACGCTAACTGCCCTGCTATGCCGACACTCTGCTCAGGCACAAAACTGGAGCGAAATCATCAAAGTCACCGCTTCAGACCGGGAAAGTGAGGATCGGTTCGGCTACTCGGTAGCCATCTCCGGGGACTACGCCATAGTAGGGGCTTATGAAGAAGATGAAGACGCCTCGGGCGGGAATACCCTTGACGTTGCCGGTTCGGCCTATATCTTTCTCAACCAGGCCGGGACCTGGACCCAGGTGCAAAAGATTGTCGCATCCGATCGGGAAGCTGGGGATCGGTTCGGCTACTCGGTAGCTATCTCCGGGGACTATGCCGTGGTAGGGGCTTATAATGAAGATGAAGACGCCTTGGGCGGGAATTCCCAAACCAATGCCGGTTCGGCCTATATCTTTCACAACCAGGCCGGGTACCTGGACCCAGATGCAAAAGATTGTCGCCCCCGACCGAAAGGCTTTTGATTGGTTCGGCTACTCGGTAGCCATCTCGGGGGACTATGCCGTGGTGGGGGCTCAAAGAGAAGGTGATGACATCTTGAGTGGTAGTGCTATACTCAGTTCCGGTTCGGCCTACATCTTCTATAACCAGGCCGGAACCTGGACCCAGGTGCAAAAAATTGTCGCATCCGATCGGGCACCTTCAGATTTCTTCGGCTACTCGGTAGCCATCTCCGGGGACTATGTCGTGGTAGGGGCTGAAAGCGAAGATGAAGATGCTTCTGGCGGGAATACCCTTGACCGTGCCGGTTCGGCATACCTCTTTTACAACCAGGCCGGGACCTGGACCCAGGTGCAAAAGATTGTCGCCTCCGATCGGGAAACTACAGATTTTTCGGATCCTCGGTAGCCATCTCCGGGGACTATGTCTTGGTAGGGGCTTATAACGAAGATCAAGATGCCTTGGGCGGGAACACCCTTGACGGTGCCGGTTCGGCCTACCTCTTTCACAACCAGGCCGGAACCTGGACCCAGGTGCAAAAGATTGTCGCCGCCGATCGGGATGCTTTTGATTCTTTCGGATCCTCGGTAGCCATCTCCGGAGACTATGCCCTGGTAGGGGCTCCCCGGAAATATGAATACACCTCGGGCGGGAATTCTCTCCCCAGTGCTGGATCAGCCTACATCTTTCACAACCAGATCGGGACCTGGACCCAGGTGCAAAAGATTAATGCCTCCGACCTGAACACTGAGGATCGGTTCGGCATCTCAGTAGCTATCTCCGGGGACTATGCCTTGGTGGAGCTCATCGGGAAGATGAAGACGCCTCGGGCGGGAATTCCTTATCCAATTCCGGTTCGGCTTATTTTTGGGGAAGTCCTGTACCAATACTGCCGGAACAGACCTCCAAACTGCTTGCGACAGCTACACCTGGATTGATGGTAATACCTATACGGCATCCAATAACACAGCTACACATACATTAATCAATGCCGCAGGATGCGACAGTCTGGTAACATTAGATTTGACAATAAACACAATAGATGTAAATGTAACCGACAGCAGCCCTACTCTGACAGCCAATGCTTTGGGAGCTACTTATCAGTGGCTGGATTGCGACAACGGCTATGCTGCTATTGCAGGAGAAACTAACCAATCCTTCCTCGCTACGGCTGATGGGAATTACGCTGTGGCGGTAACAGCCAATAATTGTACAGATACTTCGGCTTGTTACTCAGTAGTAATCACGGGCATTGTCGAAAATGGAAATACTGCTTTTGCCTCAGTTTATCCGAATCCAACCTCAGGCATACTAACCATTGACCTTGGCAACACGCCTCTCCCAGGAGGCATCACCATAGAGTTGACCGATATGCTTGGCAGGGTGGTTATCCGAGATCAGGTATCTGTGCCTCATATTGAGGTGGACTTACGTAAGGAGGAAAATGGGGTGTATGTTATTCGCATTATAACTGAAGCAGGCGCACATGCCTTACGCGTGATTAAGCAGTAAACAATCACCATTAAAACCAAATTAAGTAGAGAACCAGATGGGATTCATGCATAAAAACCTGCGAGTTATACTAACTGAGTTTTTTTAACCACGAAAGGGGAGTCGAAAAAGTAAAGTCTGGTTAACCCCTCACCGCATTCCAAACCACCAGCTCGTCAGCAGCTCCTCCCGCTGATTGCCTGCCCGATATGGGAAATCGCATGGATTTTCCTTCCCTGATAACGTCCAGTACAACCTGGGCCTTGTCTGATTTGCCAAGGATAGATGAAATTTCGGAAGGCTCATTTACCCCTAGTGCCATCCAGAGCAACGATGACATCCCCGACTTTTATGCCTGATTTTTCAAGGTTTCCACCTTCGTCTGTACCCAATACCATAATCCCCAGACTTCCCTGATAGGTTGCAGGGTTTTCAATCCTGTCGATGGAGACGCGAGCATATAACTGCTGAAGCGGGCTCAATTCTGTGTTTTTCAACGCCTGTCGAAAATAATAAGCCGATGCCTGTCCATCACATTCGATAAACGAAAAGGCCGCTCTCTCAAACAACTCCGCCGGATCAGTAATGCTGTTGTCTAAAGCCTGTTTTTTCAGGTTTTCATACTCTCCCTCCGTAAGGCTGTCAGGCAGTCCGGCAAGCCTGCGCAGATAAAGCAGATACGGATCAGTGACCTGTCGTTTGATTTCGCGTTTTCGGGCATCTTCCATTATTCCGGCTTCCTTGCGTAGCAATTCTTTTTTCTGCTGGTATAGGGCTGCAAGAGTCTCATTCCACGCTTTAATAGTGAGTTTGCCTTCAGGAAGCGGCAGATTGAATGAAAGGCTTCGAAACTGATCTTCAGGGAAACCCTGATCGCTTGCAGGCAAACCGTCGTATTTCAGTGCAACTTCTACCAGTGCACGTTTTCCTTCCAATATTTTCATATCGTGCAAATATTTAGCGCTTGCAGCTCTTTCTGTATCGCTGAGGTAGTCTTGTCGCTGAAGGTTCAGTAACTCATCCTGATATTCAGTGATTTGCTGATCGATTTCTTCAAAAAATCGGTAGATTTGGTCTGTAGCCCCTTTTACTTTTGGCTGAATCACAAGGTCTTTGCTCAGAATTTCATACTGCCTTCGGTTGACAGGGAGTTTTCTCCGGTAGCTGTCGATATTTTCATTGTACTGGCGAAAATGATTGAGGGCGCGCACCTGATAAGCGTCTTCAGTTTCATTGACTTTTCGTTTGTCCCAGAATGGCTCCGGAATGTCTTTCTCCAACACAGAAATCAGGGCAATGTAGTTGCGAAACAGGGTCTTTATTTCTTCGTGAATGGATATCCATGCCCCTTGAAAATTTTGATCCGGGCTTGGATTGATCACAATATCTCCTTCTGCATTGTATTGATTTTGAACAAAAGAAATCCCACCGACAACTAATCCTATAACCAGTCCGATCCAGCTCTGCCTTTTGTGAGTAGAGACATAGCGTTTTAGCCGGGACTGAATACTATCCTGCTTTCGGGATACTGGATTATTCCTTATACGAGCAACAACTTTTTCAACAATTTCATTTAATGGTTGATCCGCGTATAGGGCAAACCGGTCCGCCAGCATTGGGTACTTCAACTTCACATCCTCTTCGCTTACCATATGCCAGACCGGAATGATTCTGGATTCACCTTGTAGCTCATGGCTATAAAAAGCGGCCAATTCATCACCTGTCCATTTGTTTTGAAGAAATACAGGGCTGACCACAGGTACAAAGTATGCCGATTGCGAGATTGCCTGATTGATGCTGTCATAAATTTTGGAACCGGGAACAAATGCATCCCCCGAATACCAGACTTTCAGGCCGGCCTGGATTAATGCTTCAAAAAATGTCTTTGTGAACTGATCTTTATCAGCTACCGCATGGGAAAGAAATATATCATATGTATAGCCTTTATTATTCTGGGGCTTGCTCATATAGATTATTTTTGTCTGTCGGATTTGTGTGAAATATAGGCTTTTTGGGGTAATTTTTTCTAAAATCAGCCTTTAATGATAAAGATTCTAAAAAAAATAAACCTTTCTCCTCCCATGTGATAATCATCACTGAAAGAGGTTTTGCGGCGTCCTTATCTTTGGGTAGATTTTGGAAAAAGTGCTAATGGAAATCCGCAAGCTTATCCCCAATATACCCTGGATCAGACAATACCGGAGAGAATATCTCCCGGGTGATATCGGTGCTGGTCTTACGGTGGGGGCCATGCTCATACCTCAGGGAATGGCTTATGCCATGATTGCCGGTCTGCCTCCGGTCATGGGGTTGTATGCGGCCATGGTGCCGGCTTTGTTTTATAGTATTTTTGGCACCTCACGCCAGCTATCGGTAGGGCCGGTGGCGATGGAATCTCTGCTCGTTGCTGCCGGAGTAGGCGCAATAGCTGAGCCTGGCAGTGGTGAATATATTACCCTCGCTTTTACCCTCGCCTTTATGGTAGGGCTTCTGCAACTCTTGTTTGGATTGCTGCGGATGGGTTTTATTGTCAATTTTCTTTCCCATCCCGTGATCAGTGGCTTTACCTCGGCAGCGGCCCTGGTGATCGGCGCCAATCAGCTCAAACACCTGCTGGGGGTAAACATCGGGCGGAGCCAGTACTTTTATCAGATCGTAATTGAAACTTTCGCCAATGCCGGAAATACGCACCTGTTGACGCTGGGCATGGGCATTGCAGGCATTGTGATCATAAAACTCGGGAAAAAATACTTTCCCCGGATTCCCGGAGCGCTTACTGTGGTGGTATTGGGTACACTGGCTACCTGGGGACTGGGACTTGACCAGTACGGAGTGAAAATCCTGAAAGATATACCAGAGGGCCTTCCCGGACTTACGCTCCCAGCCCTTACGGTCGAAAATATAGGCAATCTTTTTCCCATCGCCATTGCCCTGGTGCTGATAGGATTTACCGAAAGTATTGCCATCGGAAAGGCCATTGCGGCCAGACATCCCGGACAGCGGGTGGTCGCCAACCGCGAACTGATTGCCCTGGGTATGGCCAATATGAGCAGCGGGCTCTTTCAGGGGTATCCGATTACCGGCGGGCTCTCACGCTCTGCGGTCAATGATCAGGCCGGAGCAAATACCAATCTTTCGTCGATCATCGGATCGGCAGTGATTATGGTAACGCTTTTGTTTCTTACTCCGGCATTTTATTTCCTGCCATTGGTGGTACTGGCAGCTATTATTTTGGTAGCTGCACTGGGGCTGGTGAATATCAAAGAAGCCCGCTACCTCTGGAATGCCAACCGGACCGATTTCTGGATGCTGGCAGCAACTTTCCTGGCAACATTGTTTCTGGGGATTCAGCCGGGAATAATTTCCGGAGTGGTTCTATCGCTGGTCATGGTAATATACCGTACCTCCAGGCCGCATACAGCAGTGCTGGCAAAAGTTCCGGGGAGTACACATTACCGCAATGAAAAACGGTTTACCAATCTGGAAACACGCACAGACCTGCTGATCTACCGGTTTGACGCAGAGCTATACTTTGCCAATATCGAATTTTTTGGCGACAACCTCAGCGATTGTGCAGAGGAAAAAGGCGAGGATCTCAGAGCAATCATCATCCATGCCGAGAGCATCAATTATATAGACAGCAGTGGGATTCACGGATTAAAAGAAATCATTGAAAATTATCAGCGCATTGGTCTGAAGATTTATTTCGCAGCGGTGAAAGGGCCGGTGAGAGATGCATTTTTTCGGGCCGGGCTGATAGAAAAAATAGGAAAAGAACACTGCTTTATGGATGTCCAGGATGCCGTGGACTATCACGACGGACTGGACCCTGTCAATGGAAAATCAAAATTTACTTCTTATACACTTCAATCCAACTAATTTTTTTAAACATAAAAACAATGGAAAAAGCAAAAGTTATCGATGTTCGTGAACCCTGGGAGTATATGCTCGGGCATGTAAAAGGCTCTGTGAATATCCCTATGGGAAAAGTGCCTCAGAAAGTTGAAGAACTTAAAAAAATGCAGGAACCACTGATCTTTTGTTGTGCCTCAGGTAACCGCAGCGGTCAGGTAGTCAATTATCTGAAAGCCCAGGGTCTAAAAAACATTTCCAACGGCGGTTCCTGGCGCGACGTAAAATAACCTGTTCAATTTTGTATATTTGCGGAATCATCCGTTTTATCCCTAACCCTCCCTCTGACTAACAAAAGTGTTGAAACTATGAAAGTAGAACAGCTTTATACCGGATGTCTGGCCGAAGCCGCCTATTACATCGAAAGTGAAGGCGAAGCCGTCATCATCGACCCGCTGCGTGAGACGCAACCCTATATGCGCAAACTCCACGCAGAAGGTGTGACCTTAAAATATATATTCGAAACCCATTTCCACGCTGATTTTGTCTCCGGCCATATTGACCTGGCCAAAGCTACCGGCGCTCAGATCGTTTATGGTCCTGACGCCGCCAGTAGCTTTGAAAAACTGGAAACACATGACGGACAGGAACTGAAAGTAGGAAAAGTTACTTTTAAGGTGCTTCATACACCGGGTCATACCCCTGAAAGTACTACCTACCTGTTGTTTGACGAATCAGGTAAACCACATTCGATATTTACGGGTGATACCCTTTTCATCGGTGATGTAGGCCGTCCCGACCTGGCACAAAAACCCGGAAAAGTCACTCAGGAAGACCTTGCCGGATGGCTTTTTGATAGCCTCCGCACCAAAATCATGACTCTCCCCGACGATGTCATCGTATATCCCGGTCACGGAGCGGGTTCGGCCTGCGGCAAAAATATGTCCAGCGAAACCTGGGATACCCTCGGCAATCAGAAGCGCACCAACTACGCCCTTCGCGCTGACATGACCCGGGAAGAATTTATCAAAGAAGTGACTGCGGGTCTGCTTCCTCCTCCCCAGTATTTCGCCAAGAATGCGAAGATGAACAAGGAAGGGTACGACAGCATCGATGACGTACTGGCCAAGGGTGCAGTGCCACTTTCTGCCAATCATTTTGAAGAACTGGCCGACAATCTGGGGGCGCTGGTGCTAGATACCCGTACCAAAGCTGAATACGCTGCCGGCCATATTCCCAATTCCATCTTTATCGGGCTGGATGGCAGTTTTGCTCCCTGGGTGGGTGCATTGATTCCCGACCTGAAGCAGCCGATCCTGCTCATCACGACCGAAGGGCGTGAAGAAGAAACTGTCATTCGACTGGCGCGTGTGGGGTATGACAATACCCTGGGTTATCTCGAAGGTGGTATCGAAACCTGGATTCGCGAAGGCCGGGAGGTAGAGCAGGTAACCACGATGGAAGCAACCCATGTAGCTGAAATGTTTGGCAAAGGAGAAGTGGATGTACTGTTTGACGTGCGCAAACCCTCCGAATTTCTCTCGCAGCATGTCGTCGGAGCCGAAAACCTTCCGCTCGACTTTATCAATCAGAACATGCACCGGGTCAAAAAAGAAGACACCATCTTCCTCCATTGCAAAAGCGGTTATCGCTCCATGATTGCGGCCTCTATTCTCAAGGCGCGTGGATTCAGCAAAATTGTGGATGTAACCGGTGGCTGGGATGCGCTTCTCAAAACCACCATCCCCACGACCGACTATGTCTGCCCCACCGAACTTCCGCAGGAAGTCATCGACCGGCAGGTAGAAGAAGTAGTGGGCGGATAATAACGTATCTTTTTATTGAGTATAATGGGAACAGGGGTTACGGCAGTATAGCGGTAACCCCTGTTTTTGTGTTTCTACTCCTTCACCACTTTCATCAGCCGCACCTGCTCCCCGCTGGCAATGCGCAGAAAATATATTCCTTCGGCTTGTCCTGTCAGATTGAAGGTCGTTACTGCTTCCTCTCCGTATTTTTCGAGTTCGAAGTTTTTCACTTCCCGGCCTGTCATATCTACGATTGTACAGGCAAATTTTCCATGAACACCTCCCGAGAGTGCCAGGTTGAACAGGTCTCTCCCCGGGTTGGGATAGACATTCACCGCCATTCCACTCAGTTCATCTTCCAGCCCTACGGTAGTAACATCAATCGTCTGGAATGTGGTATCCGGGCCGCAATCGTTCCACGCCACCAGCATGACCTGGTAGGAATTGTTGAGGGTATATAAATGCTGCGGATCGGCCAGCGTACTGGTAACGCCGTCGCCAAAATCCCAAAACCAGCTATTTCCGTTGACAGTGGTATTGGTAAATTTATATACCGCTCCTACAGTCGTATAGGTAAAGTCGGGGTCGGGCAGCGGCTTACCCCAGTGCTTGTGAAGAAATGGTCGTGCCACTGGCATCGCCTACGCTCAGGGATACAATCTGAGTGCCGGGGGCATTGAAGACCACGGCATGTGGCCCGGCAGTACCTGCTGAGAGGGCGTTGCATCAGGTCCAAAATTCCAGTTGTAGCTGATATTGGTTCCTCCCGTCGTCTGATCGGCAAAAATAATGGTTTCTCCTTCGCAGATAGCTTCGGGCGTAAGGGAGAAAGCGGCGTTGGGCCCCGGATCTCCGGTCTCAATCACCTGGATATTGTCAAGTGAAATATTGTTATTGTTGCCAGAACCATTTACGCTGCGGAATAAAAGTGTAATCACGCTTCCATTATAAGGACTGAGATCAACGGTGTCTCGCCGCCAGTCTGAGCCCTGTGCAGGGAAAAACGGGTCGTCAGTAGGAGGAGCAGTTGCCAGTATCTGGCCTGGTTTCGAATAAATGGTTGTGGTGAAATTTTCAGCGCAGTTTTGCGCAACAGATACCTGTAACTGGTCGTTGGAAAATTCATTAAACTGCGCATAAGCTACATCAAAAACCAGTATAGGCTGATCTGCCACAGATAGATCCACTTTCCAGCTTATCAGGTTGTCAGGATCCCCGGCGATTGAATTGTTGAAATGATCGACATACACCGCCCGGGAAGGGTTACCGTCTATTCCGATGACGGTCAGTGTATCCCAGGCGGTGCCGCCGGTGCCAGAAATTCGCCAGTGCTGAGGCGGAAAATCGCCTCCTTCAAATGTCTCAACAAGGTCAGCAACCAGGCCCTCGGTAATTGTAATATAATCAGTTTTAACCTGCATGGCACTGCCATTGGGATTGGTCGCCGTAAGGCTTACTTCATACACTCCTGCTGCTGAAAACTGAACGACAGGGTTTCGGGAAGTCTGGTTGGTTCCGCCAATATATGTAACTGCATTGGGGCTGAAAGACCATGCCCATGACTGCGGATTGTTTGCAGACATATCAGTAAGCTGAACAGACTGTCCCGGGCAGGTATATTTTACGGAGGCGTCAAAATCTGCCAGCGGAGGTCCTGCGAGGTCATAAACCGCTATATCATCAATCGCTATATCGCTTTGAAATCCGGTTCCGGTAATACCCCTGATTCTGATGTTGACCGTCAGACCAGAAAAGGGCATGAGGTTTACTTTGACATTTTGCCATGTGTTACCCTTATTGCCAGCTATGGGTGGTATATAATCATTTATCCAGGCATTCCCGATAAGTAAATCCACATGTAACTCGCCCATATTATTACCAAACATGTGATACCAGAACGAAAATTCACCTGCGGTTACTCCGGTCAGGTCAATACATGGACTCAGCAAAACCGCATCCTGCAGATTACATGTCCCCGAAGATTCGAGATAAAGATATTTTCCAGATACTGTTCCCGGTTTATGGTCTGCGGTGGGGCCAGTACTACCTGTTGGGGTGGAGCCATTATTTACCCTCCAGTCTATATCATCTTCCCTACCATTGGCTGCATTTACCCATCCGTTGGACAGGCTGCACACTTCTTCCCCGCAATTAGCTGTAACAGCACAGTTTTGTAAAGTTTCAAAATCTTCCTGGTAGGGAAGGTTTACGAGATTACCGGGCAGTACATTTACCAACTGAACCGTGGTGTCATTATATTGCACTGAATCTGCGGCGTATTCAGTCCAGATCGTCAAAGGTTGAATGCCCGGTTGAGACAACGTCAGCAGCGTAGGAAAGGTGAACAAAATAGCTCCGTTAGGAGCCAGCGTTCCTGAATAGGTTCCGGAAACAGGAGGATTGTTTCCCAATTGATAAAACACCGGAATATTGGCGATTCCGTTATTACCTTCGTTTTTCAAAACCACCTTCACCGGAATCGAATATGCCCGGCAATCCAGAAAAGGGCCTTCAACTCCCGAACTGCCTTCTACAAGTCCCACATCATTGCTGATGGGGCAGTTTTGCCTGATTCCACCCTCTCTGAGTATGGCAACAGACCTCCGGCCTTTTTCTCCATTGGCACCTCTGGCGCGGACAGCGATCCAGTGTGTCTCATGTATGGGTACAGAATAGGTAAATGACGGATTGGGTGAGGCAGAAATGGTGGTAAGCGAATCCATATACTTTGGTCCCAGAATGAAAATATCGTAGGCACTGGCTCCGGGAATTTCTGCCCAACTGATGGTAAAACTGCTGGGGCAGGAGGAGGAAAGCTGAATAGCGGGTACGCCGATAATAGAAAAATCGGCATCGCTTTCATCGCTTACAGCATTTCTGCTCACCCTGATCCGGGCGTTGCCCGAAATATTGGCAGGAACGCCCCAGTCGTAATGCCTCACATTTGAACCCACATTAGCAGCGATGGGGTTCCAGCTTCCGCCGTTGTCAAGGGTATAGTCAATAGAAAACAGGCCGTCTGCGGGCGTAAGTCCCGGGGCATCCCAGCGGATTCTTACAGCTTCTCCCGGAGCAACACCTTCCCCTCCATAAGGGTACGTAACCTCGATTTCATCAGCGACAATGGTATAAACTATGTAATAGTTCTGCGGTCCCTGCGGAACAGAAAATCCATTAATATTCACTGTATAGTTTCCTGCAAGGGGATTGAGCAAGAGCACCTGCTCCACATTGTTGAGGTTGTCAATACCTGTGGTAGCCAGTGCATTGAGGTTGACGGGGTTGGGGGTCGGATCGAGAATCCAGGGATTGTGAATGCCATTGTCGGGAGCGGTTACCTGCATATTGAGGTCGTTGACCAGGGCGATAGATGCCTGTACAGAAGCCGGCGGATCCATCCAGTAGGTCATAATTCGCAACTCGCGGGCATTGGTGGGAACAGAAATAGTATGGGTATTGTCGCCACCCTGGGCGATGGTGGCAGAAAAAAAAGTATTTTTTTCAAAGACTTCCACTGCCCGGCGGGCGTTGATCCGTCCCCAGCCAAACTGATAGTCAGGGCCGGTATTGCCGACATCGTCGGCTGTATTGAGCATCGCCGCTTTTACGAGCGAACCCTCCGGATTCTGTCCGCCGTGAAGCGATTTGAATGCCTGATAAAGCTGGGCCGCCACCCCGGCGATGCCGGGGGCCGCAGCGGAAGTACCGCTGAAGGTAATGTATCCATTATCAGGGCTGGTGGACTGCTGTCCGTTCCCATTGGCCGAAATGTCGGGCTTGATGCGCCCGTCATGCGCCGGGCCGCGGCTACTGCTGTTGACCAGCACGTCGTTGGACAAAAGATTGGCCGTGGCAATGACATTTTTCCCTTGCTTATGCCCTCCCGTTATATTTCCCCATTGGTTGCCTGCTCCATAACCACAGTCAGAGTTGTTGGAGTTGCCCGCCGAAAACACATGAAGAAGGGTGGGGTAGTTGTACGACTGCTGATCTACGGTACGGGTAATGGTCGTATATCCGGCATTGCAACCATTGCTGTAGGAGCTATTGGTTACCATCACATCGTGGTATATATGAAGCCCCAGGGTCGTATCGAGAAAATTGGCGACATAATCAGTTACATACAGGAAAGCGCCGGGAGCCATACCCTGAATATTGGGGTCGAGATTACCTGCTCCTGCCATGATACCCGAAACACCGTCGCCGTGCGTGCCGTTTGCATTATTGGTAAGCGAATTGTCTATCCGACCTTTAAAATCTATATGGGGCCCGACAATCCCATCATCGCGACAGAGAATATTGACTCCGGCACCGTCATAGTGCCGCCCCGCCGAAAATTCGGAGTTGAGCACATTGGCGCGGTGGAGGCTTTTGCCCCGGGTGTCTTCCGGCTCCGCCGGAGGGGAAATAAGCTCTATATAGCTGATAAATGGAAGTGCGGCAATCTTGTAAATATTCTCAGGTAGTATCTGTATGGTAATCAGATTGGATTTGAGTGGGTCTTCGGAGAGATTTACTCCTGCTGAGAGCAGGTTCCTTAATACTACGGCCCTGGAAATCACCGGATAATACTGAACCACCAGTTCTGCCATATCCCCGCGTAGGGCATAATCGGGAATGGACTCGTGTTCGAGTACAGGGTTGATTTTGTATTGGGGTTTGACCGGGACAATGCTGCGAATCGCATAGTTTTGAAGAATATCCGTATCGTAACTTTCCGGAAAGGCAACCAGAAATGTATTCCTGGGTATATAATCTACAATGCGCGCACCGGTTGCGAGGAATCGCTCTTTGTCAGCCTGGTCGGGAATCTGGTAAAACTGAACCAGTCTGAAATACTTGTTTTCGACGATTTCATCCCTGCTGATGCGGGGGTTTTGAAGATAATCGGAAAGGTTTTCAGTGAAATATTCTTTTCCCGATTTTAATAAAACTTCATATTTGGCGCTTTGAGCTGCTACCTGGGAAAATGGCAGCAAAAGGCACAGGAAAATAAGTCTGTAAAGTTTTTTCATTTGAGGATTCTGGTAAGGATTAAACAAGAAAATTAGTGTTTAACCTTCAGATACCCAAAATATTTCTGCCCGCCGCAGAACGCAATGGGGAGAAATACGGTCATTTCATTGTTTGATCCACCGTCACGGCCTCAAACAAATACACCCTTATCAGGTCAGGATCGATTTCCTCCGGTTTCATAAATGTTTTAGTATAAACCTGCTTTCGGTTGCCTTTTTCCAGATAACCCAGGTCATCATTCATTTTATATCCCTCACAAAATCCCAACTGCACACCATTGAGTTTGACATTGCCCCAGGGAACCGATGCAGGCCATAGAAAACACACTCTCCGGTTCCGCCAGTAATAAGGCACGTTATAAGACAGTTTTTCCCGGCATTCGGGGATACATTCAAAAATGATTTCCCGCAATATATCCACCATTATCCGCTCATTTTCGGGAAGATAGTCGAGAAATTCATCTACAGACTGAAACTTTACATTTTGCATGGCTGCCATAGCACATCATTTATTTTTTCGGAAAAATCCCCTTAGTTTACGAACTTTATCCACAACCTACGATTATGAGTTTACGATTATTTCAGGAATTTTCGCCCATAACGGAAGAAGAATGGCGCCGTGAGGCAGAATCAGCGCTCAAGGGCAGAGAAATCTCCTCGCTCCACTACTCCCCGGAAAAAAATATTCACCTGAAACCCTGGTACGCGGCAAAAGATGTTGCAGAAATTGCAGGCCAGCTATCGGTAGTTCCAGGAAAATTTCCCTTCCGCCGTGGAAATCGTTTCCACGCTTATGGCCCCGGCTGGCAGATTGTTCAGGAGATTTCCGCAGATCAGCCTGCTGCCCGGCAGATTTTACAAGAAACCACCAACGAAAATCCGGACGCAATTTCCCTCTCCGGTTATTTCAGAAAACCTTCATCCGCCGAAACAGAACCGCTTCTTTCCCTTATCGACTTTTCCCGTACCGCACTTCACCTCGACGTAGCGCAAAAACCCGTTCAGACCGTACTGGACCTGGTCAAAATTCTCCTCCTCCGAAAGATGAAGCGCGCCCAACTGACGGGCTCATTATACAACGACCCGATTTCTGCTGCCGCTATCACCGGGAAAGCTGTGCATCCGGTGGATATGGCACATTGCGAAGGGGGGATGATCAACGGGAAAAATCTCCCCAACTTCCGCACACTTGGCCTCGACTTTTCCTGGGTGCATGAGATGGGAGGTACAATTACGCAGGAACTGGCCTTTGCGCTGGCGGTCGTAACAGACTACCTGGCGTTTTTTGAAGAAACTCAATCTCCTCTTTCCCGCGAAAAAATCCTCGAAAATATAGCCGTTACCTTTTCAGTTGGAAGCAACTTCTTTATGGAAATGGCCAAACTTCGCGCCTTCCGGATTTTATTCGCCCAACTGACGCTTGCCTGGGGTGAGACCAATCCCGACCGGCAATCGCCTTTTCTGATCGCCCGCACCTCCCGACAGCATCTCAGCCTGTATGACCGGCACAACAACCTGCTCAGGGGAACAACTGCGGCGCTTTCTGCCATTTCCGGCGGCGCCAATGCCGTGATCGTAACTGCCTTCGACCGCATGAAAGGCCCAGAAAATACACAGTCAGTCAGGTTATCACGAAATATACAGCTACTGCTTCGCCACGAATCCTATGTCGGGAAAGTTACCGATCCGGGTGGGGGCGCGTGGTTTCCCGAAAGCCTTACCGACCAACTGGCAGAAGCTGCATGGAACCTGTTTCAGAAGATGGAAAAACTCGGAGGGTTTACCCGGATGATGGCCGAAGGAAAGATTCTCCAACTGCTCGAACAGTCCGCCGGCCAAAGTGACATTGACTTCGCTACCCGTAAATCGGTGATGGTTGGCGTCAATCAGTATCCTTCACAAGGAGAGACCTTTCCCGAAGTTCACACCAATGAGTGGCTTTCCCCGTTTGAAGTGCTCAGACTGGAAATGGATAAAAAATCTGCAAGAACAGGCAGGCAGCCGGTAGCATTTTTGCTCGGATTGGGTGAGGGGAAAATGCAAAATGCAAGAAAAAACTTTGCGCGAAATCTGCTGGGATGCCTGGGTATTCAGATCGCGGAAGAAGGCGAATGGGAAAAAATCCGGCCAGAAGTAGTGGTTTTGTGCAGCAGCGATGCAGGTTATTTTTCTGAGGGACGAGAAATTATCGGGAAGATTCGCAATGAAATTTTCGGAGCGCGTATTCTCATAGCGGGCAAACCGGAAGGCATAGAAGCATTGGGAGCAGATGATTACCTGTATGCAGGAATGAACGCGCTGGAATTTTTACAACAACTGGCTGCCACAATTTAGAAAACCTACGCATGAGACCCCGATTTGAAAATATTCCTTATCAAAACATTTCCCGGGTAAGGGAAGTGATGATTGAATCAGATGAGCCCGAAAAGCCCTGGTGGCAAACCGCAGAGGGTATAGGGATCAAAAAAGTATATTCCTCCGATGACCTCAAAGACGTAGAACACCTGGCTTATGCTGCGGGCCTTCCTCCCTTTCTCAGAGGCCCTTATCCTACGATGTACACCCAAAGGCCGTGGACAATTCGCCAATATGCGGGCTTTTCCACTGCAGAGGCATCCAACGAATTTTACCGCAAAAACCTCGCTGCGGGGCAGAAAGGCCTTTCTGTAGCTTTTGACCTCGCGACCCACCGAGGGTATGATTCTGATCACCCCAGAGTGATGGGAGATGTAGGCAAAGCCGGTGTAGCCATAGATTCTGTCGAGGATATGAAAATCCTGTTTGATCAGATTCCACTCGATCAGATGTCGGTTTCGATGACAATGAACGGGGCGGTGATTCCCATCCTTGCATTCTATATTGTAGCTGCCGAAGAGCAGGGGGTAAAGCCAGAACACCTGAGCGGAACCATTCAGAACGACATTCTGAAAGAGTTTATGGTGCGGAATACCTATATCTACCCGCCTTCGCCTTCGATGCGTATTGTCAGCGATATTTTTGCTTATACCTCGCGGCACATGCCCCGGTTTAATTCCATCTCTGTGAGCGGGTACCATATGCAGGAAGCCGGAGCTACCGCCGATCTGGAAATGGCTTATACGCTGGCCGATGGGCTGGAATATCTGCGTGCGGGAATTGCCGCAGGGCTGAAAGTAGATGATTTTGCCCCGAGAATCTCCTTTTTCTGGGCCGTGGGGATGAACTTCTTTATCGAAATAGCCAAAATGCGCGCTGCCCGGATGCTTTGGGCTAAACTGGTAAAATCCTTTAATCCCCAAAATCCTAAATCCATGTCGCTCCGCACCCATAGCCAGACCTCCGGATGGAGCCTCACGGAGCAGGATCCGTTTAACAATATCGCCCGAACCTGCGTTGAAGCCCTGGCTGCAGCTTTTGGGCATACCCAGTCGCTGCACACCAACAGTTTTGATGAGGCAATTGCGCTGCCTACGGATTTTTCTGCGCGCATTGCCCGCAATACGCAGTTGTATCTTCAGGAGGAAACCGACATTACCCGCGTAGTAGATCCCTGGGCAGGGTCTTATTATGTTGAAAGCCTCACCCACGAACTGGCGCACAAAGCATGGGCGCTGATAGAAGAAGTCGAATCGCTCGGCGGAATGACTAAAGCCATTGAGGCGGGTATTCCGAAAATGCGCATCGAAGAGGCTGCTACCCGCAAACAGGCGAGAATTGACTCCGGGCAGGATATCATTGTTGGGGTGAACCGGTTTAAAGCTGCATCTGCGACAGAATTCGAAATCAGAGAAGTGGACAATATGGCGGTACGGGATGCACAGATCAGAAGACTGGAAGAAATAAAAGCCCGGCGCGATACACAAACGGTTATAAATACCCTGGATGCCCTGACGCAGGCAGCAAAAACCGGTGAGGGTAACCTGCTCGAACTGGCTATTGCAGCTGCAAGGGCAAGGGCAACATTGGGAGAGATCAGTTTTGCCATGGAAAAAGCTTTTGGAAGGTTTCAGCCCGTTTCTCAGGCCGTATCAGGTGTATATGCTCAGGAAGCTATGAAAAACTCCTCATTTGAAAAGGCCCGCAAACTGGCCGATGCGTTTGCCGCAAAGGAAGGGCGTCGCCCGCGTATTCTGGTTGCAAAAATGGGCCAGGATGGCCATGACAGAGGCGCGAAAGTAATTGCCACCAGCTTTGCCGATCTCGGATTTGATGTGGACATCGGGCCCCTGTTTCAGATACCCGAAGAAGTGGCCATGCAGGCTGCTGAAAATGATGTGCATATCATAGGCATATCGAGTATGACCGCAGGGCACAAAACGCTTATCCCTCAGCTAATCGCAGAATTGCAGAAACTGGGAAGAGATGATATTCTCGTTGTGGCCGGAGGGGTGATTCCCCGGCAGGATTATGCGTTTCTGCAGGAAGCCGGGGTTGCCGGTATTTTTGGCCCGGGCACAGTGATCGCAGACGCAGCTATTGAGATTCTGACCCGCTTGATGGAGTAGGGGAATCGGGTTGAATGGCTTTGCGGGGCAAAATTTTCACAGAAATTCAATTGCGGAAGCGGATTTTTAAAATTTATATCTATCTTTAGTCCGGCTATTAAAGAGCCCGCCAAACCCGATATTTTTAAATAAAAATATGGCTAAAGTTACGATTGACGGCAAAGAAATTTCATTCGACGGACAACATCGGTTGCTGCAATTTGCCCTGAATCAGGATATAGAAATTCCCTATTTCTGCTACCATCCTGCCATGAGTATCCCCACCAACTGCCGTATGTGCCTGGTGGAAGTTGGTTACCAGTCCCGCGACCGCGCTACGGGAGATTTCCAGTTTGATGAAAACGGAAAACCTGTGGTCAACTGGGGCAGAAAACCGGTTACAGCCTGTAATACTCCCATGACAGACGGGATGTTTGTAAAAACCCACCGGTCTTCTGAAATGGTAAAAACCGCCCAGAAAGGCGTACTGGAATATATGCTGATCAATCACCCGCTCGATTGCCCTATCTGCGATCAGGCCGGTGAATGTCCGCTTCAGATATGGACCTATAAGTACGGACCGGAAGGCTCCCGCTTCGAAAATCAGAAAGGCCATAAACGCAAAAGAGTGGAACTCGGTCCACGGGTAGTGCTCGATGAGGAAAGATGTATCAACTGTACTCGCTGTACTCGTTTTACCGAAGAAATCTCTGGCTCCAATCAGCTTTCTATCGTAGGCAGAGGCGAGAAAAACTGTCCGTCCACCGCACCGGGTGAGGAGTTTGACGAGCCCTATTCCATGAATGTGATTGATATCTGCCCGGTAGGCGCACTTACCAGTAAGCAACACCGGTTTAAGGCCCGTGTATGGGAAATGTCTCATTCTCCGGCGATTGATATGAATGACAGCACCGGAACCAATATCCACGTTTGGGTTCGCGACAATAAAGTCCTCCGCATTACACCCCGCGAAAATCAGGACATCAACGGTTTCTGGATGCCCGATGCCCATCGCCTGAATGTGGATTATTATAATGAAAACCGCGTATCCGGCACCAAAATCAAAGGAGATATCCCCGTCGATTTCCAGACCGGTATTCAGCGTGCTGCGCAGGTGCTCGCCGACAATAAAGGTAAAATCACTTTCCTCGGTTCTGCGTATGCTTCCATGGAAAGTAACTTTGCGCTCAAAGAACTGGCTGCCAGCCTGGGAGCAAAAGAAATTTATTATGTTACCAACGTAGAAGCAGGAAGAGGCGACGGATGGCTCATTCAGGATGACTGTACCCCTAATGCCGCCGCGTGCGAATTGCTGGGATTTACTGCCATTTCCCTTGACGATCTGAAGTCGAAGTTTGAGGCAAAAGAGATTAAATGCCTTTATTCTCTCGAAAACGACCACGTATTTGCCAGCCTCGCATCTTATATCAGTTCTGTTCCCACTGTAGCTCACGGACATCAGTACCAGCCCGGGCATGAGTTTGTCGAAGCTTTGCTTCCCGCTGCCTGCTCTATTGAGAGTGAAGGTACTTTTGTCAACTTCAAAGGCAAACCTCAGGTGTCGGCGCTTGCCAAGCAGATCCGCCAGATGACGCCCGAAATGTGGATGCGTCTGCCCAAAAGCCGTCTCGACAAAGGCGCAGTTGCCGTTGACCGCTGGCGCAATCTCGACAATATCTTTGATGTGCTGCCTGGCTGGAAACTCGTTTCCCTGGTAGCTGCAGCTATGGGAGAAGAAACAGGCTATCAGGAGCATAAAGATGTTTTCGCCAAAATGAAAGCGTCTTTTGATGTGCTGAAAGATATAACTGTTTCATACAAACCACCGAAGGCAGCGTTTAAGACCACCCAACTTGAATTTGCTCCCCGCTGGTAGTAGCGCCTATGCAGCTTTCTCACGAAGATATCGCCCGCCTGTATGGTCAATACTTATTTATCATACCGGAAGAGCTGGCTGCCAATGAGGAAAACATCACTATCAATAAAGAAGAACATACTCCGGAACCGGTAACTCCACTGCCTGTTCCGGATTTTTCTGTGTTGAAACGCGGAGCTAAGGTTGAATGGAAGCTAAAGCCTGATTCACAACTGGTGCTCGTGTTGTCGGTCGCCGATTTTTCCGATAAAAAACTCACAGGGTTTTTGAAAACCTGCATCGATGCCGCGGGAGTACAGACGGCCCATGTGGGTTTTGGTATATTTGACCCGGCGGCAGAGAGCTGGGATTTGTCCGATATCCCTGTGAAAAGAGGCTGGTTTTTTGGGGCAGACTTACCGTTTGACCAGGCTGAGGTGGGGGAAAATAAATTGTTTTTCCATCCCCCGCTTTCAAAATTATACCAGGATGAAGCTTTAAAGGCAAAATTGATCAGTCAACTGGCTGGTAAATAAATAAGGAAATGCAAAAACTTCTTTTTGGTACCAATAACCGCAATAAACTTCAGGAAATACGCCAGATACTGGGGGAAAAGTATGAAGTTTTAAGCCTTTCCGATCTGAATATTCAAATGGACGTGGAGGAAACAGAAGCTACGCTGGAGGGGAACGCATTACTGAAAGCCCGCGCATTTTATGAGGCTTCCGGTATTCCCTGTTTTTCAGACGATACGGGGCTGGAAGTAGAAGCTTTGGATGGAAGGCCGGGGGTATATTCTGCCCGATATGCAGGGGAAGGATGCAGTTATGAAGATAATGTGAAGAAAATGTTGGGAGAAATGGAGAGTCAGGAAAACAGAAAGGCACGTTTCCGTACAGTAATTGCTTTTTTTGACGGAACAGCGCCGAGGTTTTTTGAAGGTGTAGCAGATGGTGAAATCACTACCCAACCTTATGGCGAAGGAGGTTTTGGTTATGACCCGATATTCCGTCCGGTCGGGCGATCTCATACATTCGCACAGCTATCTTCGCAGGAAAAAAACCTTGTTTCACACAGAGGAAAAGCCGTCAGGGCTTTTGCCGCGTATATTTTAGGTTGAAAAGATTACCCTATTTGTATGGATAAAAAGCCCTATATCGTAGGAATCTGCGGGGGAAGCGCCTCGGGGAAAACGTTTTTGCTCAACCAGCTAATGAAACAGCTACCCCAGGGCCAGATTACACTGATTTCTCAGGACAACTATTACAAAAAGCAGGAAGAGCAGGTGCGTGATGAAGAAGGCCTGATCAATTTTGACCATCCTGACTCTATCAATCTGGATGAATTGCTTCAGGATATGCAGTTGTTGCTGCAAAACAAAGGTTTTTCCCGATGGGAATACACATTCAATAACCCGGAAGCAGTCTCCCGTCTGCTGCGTTTTGAGCCTGCCCCGATCATTATTCTGGAGGGACTATTTATATACCACCGTCCGGAGATTGCAAAACTGATTGATCTGAAATTGTTTATTGATGCAGAGGAGCATATCAGGCTCAGCCGTCGTTTGAAGCGGGATCATTCGGAGCGGGGGTATTCGGTGGAATCTATTCTGAGAGACTATGAAAAATACGTTGCACCGATGTTTTACCGGTATATCGCACCCATAAAGTCGCAGTGCGATATGATTATTCCCAACAACCGGCACATGTACAAAGCTTTGCAGGTACTGGTCAACCACCTGATGAAGGTTTTGGAGAAAAAGCCATCATAAAAAAAGCCTTCCCGTCGGGAAGGCTTTTTTTATGATATGACAATTGCCTATTCGTCGCTTTCGTCGTCGGAACCGGCGTCGTCAGTTTCGGGTTCATCAGCAGATACAACTTCTTCTTCGACGGGCTTGCGTGCAGCTTTTTTCTTGCTGCCTTTTTGCTCTTCAGCTTCCATCTGCTCTTTCAGTTTGGCGAGAACATCCAGCTCACCGAGGGTAGTGGTACCCGCTTTTGCCGAAGGAGCGGCAGGTGCAGCTTTGGTGCGGTTCTGGCCTTTATTATTGTTGTTGGATTTGCTGTTATCAGCTTCGGGCGCTTCTTCCTCTTTCCATGCTTTGGTATGAGACAGGAGGAGGCGTTTTGCATCCTTGTTGAATTCGATTACAACAAATTCGGCGGCATCGTCAACTTTCAACGCTTCTTTTCCATCTTCCACGCTCAGATGCTTGGGCGGCACGAGGCCTTCCACACCGTAGTCAAGTTCTACAGTAGCACCTTTCTGCTGGATTTTTTTGATAGTTCCTTTGTGAACGGAACCGACGGTAAAGATAGCTGCGAAAGTATCCCATACATCCTCAGTCAGTTGTTTGTGGCCGAGGCTCAGGCGGCGGTTCTCCTTATCAATATCGAGTACAACCACATCAAGGGTATCATCTACTTTGATATACTCAGAGGGGTGGCTAAACTTCTTGGTCCAGGAGAGGTCGGAAATGTGTACCAGACCGTCAACTCCCTCTTCCAGTTCGACAAAGAGGCCGTAGTTGGTCATATTGCGAACGAGACCTTTGTGTTGACTTCCGAGGGGATAGCGGGTTTCGATATCGGACCAGGGGTCATTGAGGAGTTGTTTCAGGCCGAGGGACATTTTGCGCTCATCGCGGTCAATGCTGATTACGACAGCTTCCAGTTCTTCACCGGGTCTGAACATTTCGGTGGGGTTTTTGGAATGCTGTGACCAGGACATTTCGCTGGTATGGATGAGGCCTTCCACGCCGGGGAGGATTTCGAGGAATACACCGTATTCGGCGACGGTAACAATTTTGCCTTTAACTTTGGAACCTTCGGTGAGGGTTTCGGGCAGCGACTCCCACGGATGCGGGGTGAGCTGCTTCATACCGAGGCTGATACGCTTTTTGGCATCATCAAACTCCAGTACAACCACATTCACTTTCTGGTCAAGTTCAAGCACTTCTTCGGGGTGATTGATACGACCCCATGAGATATCGGTAATATGGAGCAGACCGTCCACGCCACCCAGGTCGATAAATACACCGAAGTTGGTCATATTCTTGACTGTACCTTCGAGTACCTGGCCTTTTTCGAGTTTTTCAAGGATTTCCTTGCGTTGCTCTTCGAGTTTGGCTTCGATCAGAATTTTGTGGGAAACCACGACGTTTTCGTAAGCGTGGTTGATTTTCACCACCTTAAACTCCATGTTGCGACCTACATATACATCAAAATCACGAACGGGTTTGACGTCAATCTGAGAGCCGGGGAGGAAGGCTTCGATACCGTTGACATCCACGACAAAGCCACCTTTGGTGCGGCGCATTACGTGGCCCATGATAATGGTATCATTATCCATGGAGTCATTGATCATTTCCCATGAGCGCAGGTTTTTGGCGCGTTTGCGGGAGAGGATCAACTGACCGTCCTGGTCTTCAACGCTTTCGATAAATACTTCGACTTTATCGCCGATTTTCAGCGCGTTGTCTCTGCTTCTGAATTCAGAGATGGGAACAACACCTTCGGATTTAAATCCAATGTTGAGAACAACTTCCTTTTCACCGATACTTACTACTGTTCCGGTAACAATTTCATTTTCACTAAACTGACGGAGAGTGCCGGAGTAAAGTTGCTCCATTTCCTCTCTTTGTTTGGAGGAGTAGTCACCTCCATCTTTCCACCAGTCTTCATCATCGTCGTCATCGTCACCTGATTTGGCTGAAGCATAGAGCTTTTTTACCAAAGGCGTGGAACTTTCATCGTCTGAGACATCAAAATCCTCATCGTCATCATCTGTCTCGTCCAGGTCGTCATCTCCATCATAATCATCGGAAATGTCATCGTCATCGACTGAATCGTCATCAGTCTCCAGTGTGTCATCCTCCATCAGAGGGTTCACTTCTTCGTCTTGATCAAATTTTTTGTTGGTTTCGTCTACCATTTATTAGGTTCTCCTTTCTGTCGGGATTTACCAGACGGGTGCAAATGTAGCACAATCTGAGTTTTTTCCCAAACCCTATGCACAATTCCCTTAATTACGGTACTTTTCAAACCGCGGATCCTCTGACATGACCGAGAAAGCGGGGTTGTTGAATATGAGTTCTTTGTATTTAGGGTTCATTTTTACGGCTTTGTCGAGGTATTCCATTGTTGATTTTGTGAGTCCGCGGTAAGCGCTGACCACTGCAAGGTTAAATACCGGCTCAGCCATCGTCGGATCCATCTGCATTGCAGCTTTAAAATCTGCCTCTGCTTCGGTTACCATATTCGTTTTTAGTCTGGCTACGCCGCGGTTGTTGTAGTTGGCAGCAGTAGCGGTGTTTCCTTCGAGGAGATCTTTGTATTCTTTGAGTGCACCGCTTATATAACCGATTTTATCCATCAGGATGGCACGGTTAAAATTGATGGTACGGTCTCCGGGGTTTTTCTGCGCCAGATCGGAGAATGATTGATAGAGTTCTTTTTTCTGGTCAAATGAATATTGGTCTGCAAACAGCACTTTATACCCCTGCACGCTCATGCTGTATTCGTTGGAGTTGGCATCGCGGAAGCGGCTGGCGCTCTCAAGATCAGAAAAAGCTTTTTCATACTCACCATTGGCGAGATAATAAGTGGCTCTGATCGCATACAGATTGGGGGTAGCAGCTTTGGTCAGGACTTCATTGATCACTGCCATATCCTTCTGCATATCTTTTCCTTCCTTATAACCGCCGACTCTGAACACCGTTTTGGCTACATCTTCCAGTTGCATCGAAGCTACGGGCAGGCGTTTTTCATATTTTTTGAGGACATTCTCGCTACCTGCATATCCGAAATCCATAATAGAAAATGTATGGCGCGCTTTTACCAGAACGTCATCCACCAGCGTGGTCCAGAATTTGACTTTTCTGAGTTTTGCCTCTTTCTGGTCGTTGGTGAGTGAGCCGTCATTGGCGATAGCGAGCACTTCCGCTTTCTGTTCTGCGGTCAGAAGTTTGGAAGCTTCCGTGAGCAGTTTTACTCTTTCCCAGTCTTCGCCTTTTCCTTCAGCAGCAACATTCAGGCCTGCGATATTTCCGTTGAGGATTTCGAGCGCATTTTTGAGGGCATCCGCGCGTTTTTGGGATAGTTTTTGGTTAAAAGACTCCTTACCACCGGGAGAAGCCCAGCCTTCGAGGGCAACGCCGTCGATTTTGTAGCCAAAGTTTTTATATTTTTCCACAAATGCCTGGATCAGCAAAGCGGAGAAAGAGGTATCGTCGGCGAGTTTAAACGAACTTTCCTGGAACATCACATCGATGGTTCCGGTAAAACCGTCGTAGCGGTAGGTTTCATCTTTTACTTTTACCTCTGGCATCGAAACCGAGGACTGAAGCGTAGCCGCCTGCCAGGGGGTTGCACTGCAACATGCAGGGAACGCAGTGCCGATAGGCTTGGCATCGCTCTCGCAGAAATATTGTTTGACATTTCCGGTTTTGTCGTATTTCGCAATGGCAAAGGAAAGCATCAGTTGTTTTCCCTCCAGGCTTTTGCCACCCAATGGAAATTTATACAAAAAGAAAGGTTTCCTGTTGGCGACATAATACTCTCTGCTGACTACCAGCGTGCCGAGTTCGCCAGATTTGGAAGCCTCCAGGTCTGCGATCGGGTCAACAGCCTTATAGCTCGCATTGACATGTACAGCAACCCCTTTGTCGAGGTATTGGGCATACTCAATATCCTGCGCGAGGCGGAAATAAAGCGTGTCCTTTTTGATCTCATACTGCCCCTGCTCAAGGTAGTAGTAGGTGAAATCGCTATTGTCGTATTCACTTACCTTTAAAATATTGGACTGGGTATTGCTCTGGATCAGCTTGTTGATGTCTGCAGTAAAGGTTTCGCAGGTGTTGACATATTTCACACCGTTGTACTTGACTTTATTGATCAGACCCTCAGGCTTACAGGCAGAAAACAATACTGCTACGACCAGCAGATAAGTGTATCGGGGGAAAAATTTGCCGTAATAACTGGTTTGTTTTGGGCACATACAGAAGCTTTTTGAAGTTGGGTTTCTACAAAACTATAAAAAATTTAAACTTTCAGGTAACCCGTAAGGTTTTTTTTGGCTAATTTCAAACGAATGACACAATTATGCGCGTTTCATCAACCCTTCTGCCCCGATTTTCTGCATGACAACACCCTTTTTCCCCTCAAAACTTCCCTGGGTAGGTACAACCATATTTACCGAAATGTCGGCCCTTGCCCGCCAGCACCAGGCGATCAACCTTTCGCAGGGTTTCCCAGACTTCCCATGTGACCCTATGCTCACCGAGTCAGTTGCCCGGGCCATGCGTGAAGGCCACAATCAATACGCTCCTATGCCCGGACTCCCTACACTTTGTGAAGAAATTTCGCAAATGGTAATGCAGTTGTATGGCGCGTCTTTTGATCCGCTGACAGAAATCACAGTTACCTCCGGCGCTTCGGAAGCCTTGTATTGTGCAGTTACTGCCATTGTCCGGCCCGGCGATGAGGTGATTGTATCTGAGCCTGCTTACGATCTGTATATTCCTGCGATTGAGCTCTGTGGCGGGATCCCTGTGCGAATTCCGCTTTCTTTCCCCGGCTACCGTCCCGACTGGCAGAAAATCCGGGATGCTGTATCTCCCCGTACACGGGCAATCATGATCAATTCGCCCCATAACCCAACCGGAGCAGTACTGAGTGCCGAGGACATCCGGCAGCTTTCTTCGCTGGTAGCTGATACTGATATGTTTATTATCAGCGATGAAGTATATGAGCATATCATTTTCGACGGACTGACTCATCACAGTGTCGCCCGTTATCCCGAACTGCGGGAGCGGAGTTTTATCGTGTCTTCTTTCGGCAAAAGCCTTCATACGACCGGATGGAAGGTCGGCTATTGTCTTGCGCCACAGTCACTCACTACCGAACTTCGAAAAGTACATCAGTTTGTCGGCTTTTCTACCAGTACACCTTTTCAGGTAGGCATTGCTTCTTATCTCCGGCAAGAAAGCGAAAAAATCAGGGGATTAAGTTCGTTTTACCAGCAGAAACGCGACTTGTTTTTGCAGCTGATGGGTGGTTCCCGATTCCGGCCGATTCCTTCATCGGGGACCTATTTTCAGCTTATGTCGTACGCTTCTATATCTGATGAGCCGGAGCTCGTATTTTCCAGACGCCTTACCAAAGAATATGGCGTAGCTTGTATTCCCGTATCGGTATTTTACCGGCATGGATGCGAAAATCAGGTCGTACGTTTTTGTTTCGCCAAAGAGGAAGCCACCCTTCAACGCGCGGCTGAGCGTCTGAGGCAAGTATAAAAACCAACATAATTATCGGGGAAATACTATCAAACGCTCGCTGTGTTTCACATCCGGTTGCGTCAAAAAATAAACACAGAGAAACAGAGAAACAGAGAAACAGAGAAACGGAGAAACAGAGAAACGGAGCAACTCCTCTGTGACCTCTGTGTCTCTGTGTTTAAAACATAACATTGCAGAAAAGGAACACAGAGAAACAGAGAAACGGAGAAACGGAGCAACTCCTCTGTGACCTCTGTGTCTCTGTGTTTAAAACATAACATTGCAGAAAAGGAACACAGAGAAACAGAGAAACGGAGAAACGGAGCAACTCCTCTGTGACCTCTGTGTTTAAAACATAACATTGCAGAAAAGGAACACAGAGAAACAGAGAAACGGAGCAACTCCTCTGTGACCTCTGTGTCTCTGTGTTTAAAACTCAACATTGCAGAAAAGGAACACAGAGAAACAGAGAAACGGAGCAACTCCTCTGTGACCTCTGTGTCTCTGTGTTTAAAACTCAACATTGCAGAAAAGGAACACAGAGAAACAGAGAAACGGAGCAACTCCTCTGTGACCTCTGTGTCTCTGTGTTTAAAACTCAACATTGCAGAAAAGGAACACAGAGAAACAGAGAAACGGAGCAACTCCTCTGTGTCTCTGTGGCCTCTGTGTTTAAAACATAACATTGCAGAAAAGAAACACAGCGAAACGGAGAATACTTCTAAAAAAACTTACCAGTCGGGACTCTTTTCGTTTTTGTGAGGTGCGGCGGCCGATTTTCTCAATTGCTGGAGATATTGAATTTCATTCTGCCGCATGGATTCGAGAATCCGGCGGGCCTGAAAAAGAGAGATGGTATCATCGCCTGTAGGCCTGGCAAAATCATTGGTAGCATTGGACTGGCGCTGGCGCTGAATGAGCTGTTCGATCATGCTGCGGTAATCTTCCGGCACATTATCGTCAGGGGTTGTCTGAGGCTCTTCTGCCTGCGTGTCATCCTCATCCTGAGGGGAAGGGGGACGTGGCGGTGGCGGCGGCTGATTTTTAGGCGCATTTCCCTGAAGCCGCTTTTTCAGCAGCTCATAGTTGTAGCGTGCATTTTCGTTGCCGGGGTCAAAAATCAGCGCCTCACGAAAAGCCTCCAGCGCTTCCTTGGGGTGTTGGCGGCGAAGCAACAGAATGCCGATTTCGTTGGATGCCAGAGAAGATATGCCCGACTGATTGCCATTGAGTACTATGTGAAAAAACTGCAATGCCTGTTCCGTAGAATCCAGTGCCAGGTAACACTGCCCTATATTGTACTGAATGCTTGCCGAGCGGGAAGGATATGCCTTTAGCGCGTCCCCGTAATGGAGAATGCTGGTATGATAATCTCCGTTGCGATAAGCATCAGCGGCCATGGAAAGGCTTTTCTCGCTTCCGGAGAGATTCCCTGAGAGCAGGATGACATATACAATAATCTGAATCATACTTTTCGGATCGGCATGATAAACATACTGCCCATCAGGAGCAGCAGTGCGAGAAATAAAAACGCCTGGAACTGGTTATTTTCCACTTTATTCATATTGGCCATAAAAGGGGATGAACTCAGCGATTCAATTTGTGTTTCCAACGGCAGCAGCGTTTTGTCCTGTTCGTTGACTTTGACGTACTCTGTATTAAAATCAGACGCCAGCGAGGAAAGTGCCTCATCTGTCAGGCGGGAAATCGCCAAAGCGCCGTCTTCATATCTTTTATATCCTGCTTTTCTGTTGTCAACAATATGGGGCACAGGGCCTCCTTCATAAGTGCCTACGCCCACGGTAAATACGGCAATGCCTGCCTGCTTCAGCCTTTCGACCAGTGAAACATAGTTGTCGCCAAAATCTTCACCATCGGACACCAGAATCACTGCCCGCGTTTTATTGCTATTGTCGTCGGAGGTATTGTGAAACCGATCCATGGCTACGGCCAGCGCCGAGCGAAACTGTGTGCCCGTCTGGGCAAACTGGCCCGATTCGGCCATGTCGAGAAAAAGGTTCACCGCTCTGCGGTCAAGGGTAAGCGGGCATTGGACGTAGGCATATTCTGCAAAAAGGATGAGACCGATTTTATCACCTTCGAGATGTGAAACCAGTTCTTTCAGCTCTTTTTTTACGTAGGTAAGTCTTGATGGCTTAATATCTTCGGTATTCATACTGGCCGACACATCCAGAATAATAAAAATTTCCCTTCCCATAAAACGGCTGTTGTCATTGCCTTTCTTGCTGTAGGGGCCCAGAAGCGCAACAAACAGCAGCACAAATCCGCCCATTCTCATACCCATTTTTACAAGGGGATAGGATCGTTCGTATTGTTCGGCGCTGAACCAGGTTTGGGTAATAAAAGCTACCCTCCGGTACACAAGGTATATGATCCCCAGTGTCACCGGCAGTCCGAGCATCCAGATCCAATATTCAGGAAAAGCTACTTTCACAGGGTGCAATAAGCAAAATTCCTGCAAGATTTTCACCTCCTCCCGTTTCAATCATCATTAATACGACCTCAGTCGCCTTTCCCGGGGGTAGATTCAGATTTTCGTGCAGACAAGAAACGCTCTTTCAAGCGCTGCCAGAGGTGAGATATCTGGTCTCTGATCCGCATTCTGATGCTTTCATCGAGGAGTTTGGAGTCGGTCGTGGCCTGATAGGTAAGATAAATGGCTACGGGTGTAAAGACGATTACCGACAACCATGCACCAGCCCAGGGATCGAGTACGCCTTCTTTGGCAAATTTTTTCCCGTAAGTGGTGAGGATATAAAAAATCATAAACAGCACAATCGAAATGAGCGAAGGAAAGCCCAGTCCTCCTTTTCGGATAATCGCTCCCAGAGCCACCCCGATAAGCATAAACAGCAGCCCGTTGAACGGCAGGGCGTAGCGGAGATGAAATTCGTATTGATAGTTTCGGTCAACTTTGTCCTGGTCGTCTTTTTTCTTGACCATAAACTCGGTATAACTTTTTACCCCGCGCATGCTCACCAGTGCACGGTTGTACAGGTCGCTGGGCGTGCTGGCCGGAAAACAATATGCCAGTTCGTCTCCGGGCTCAAGTGTAAAAGATTCTACCGCAGGCGGAGGATTTTTGGTTGTGGTATCGCGCCATATTTCCAGAAAAGCCGTGTCCACAAAATTGTAGCGGGCAATCTGTTCGAAGGATTTTTCCTCATAAGCCTCGTCAAGGCGCACCAGACTGTCGAGCGCTGACACAAGCTGGCGATAGGGCAGGGTAATCTGGTGGCGAAACTGGCTTTCATCGGTACGGTCCAGGTCAAAACCCGAAAGGTCAAACCGGTAATAAAGCGAGTCAAAATAAGTTCTCCCCAGGGGATAAGACTCCGGTTCGCCCGATTTTCCCTTATATTCTTCATGGCGCGAGCCTTTATATAAGACCATCTTCATCACATTGCCATCCATACCGGAAATGGCCGAATCAGCGATAATGACATCCACATTCCCTCTGTTATCTGTATGGTTGTAAATCAGTACGTCGTATAGCGTGCCGGTAGCATTGTTTTTATCCGAACATCTTATGACATAGCCGTCAATATCAGAATAAAAATAACCGGGCTGAATCGCCACGTTGGGCTTTTTTCGCTGCACATCATACAGCAGGCTGAAAAATTTGAGATTGGCTCTGGGAACCGTATCAAGCGAAAACCAGAGTGATGCTCCTGTCAGCAAAATTCCGAATACCACACAGGCCCGCATGATTTTGAGAAGGCTGATCCCACAGGACTTCATTGATGCCAGCTCATTATTTTCCCCCATATTCCCGAAGGTCATCAGCGCAGCGGCGAGAATGGCTACCGGCATAGCCGTAATGGCAAGGCGACCGCCGGCATAATAAAACAGCTTCAGCAAAACTTCTGCTCCCAGGCCTTTGCCGAAGATTTCATTCATATACAAAGACATAAACTGGATCACCAGAATAAACAGGATGATCGCAAAGCTCATTACAAAAGGCCCGATAAAGGACCTGAGGGTAAGCCAGTCTATTCTTTTCAATGGTTAATTGTGAATGGTTAATTGTTAATGGGTGAATGTGGTTTATTGAGGGAGAATGGTTGTATATACTTATCGGGTGTCTGCTAAAAGGTAGAGAACTGCCATGCGTACTGCCACGCCGTTTTGTACCTGATCGAGGATAATAGCATGGGAAGAATCTGCGACTTCACTGGTGATTTCCACGCCCCGGTTGATCGGCCCGGGGTGCATGATCACGAGATTCTTGTTGAGGCTTTCCAGCATCGGCATATTCAACTGATACTGCAATGAGTATTCTCTGAGGCTGGGAAAGTATTTGATATCCTGTCTTTCTAGCTGAATGCGCAGCATATTTGCGGCGTCGCACCATTCGAGGGTGGATTTAAGATCATAACTTACTTTTACTCCCAGGCTTTCGATATGCCGGGGAATAAGGGTAGGGGGACCACAAACGGTTACTTCAGCTCCGAGTTTGTTGAGGGCAAAAATATTGGAAAGGGCGACACGGCTGTGGGTGATGTCACCGACAATGGCGACGCGGAGACCTTTGAGTTCGCCAAATTTTTCCCGCAGCGAAAAACAGTCGAGGAGCGCCTGCGTGGGGTGTTCGTGCGTTCCGTCGCCAGCATTGACAATCTGAGCGGGAATATGTTTGCTCAGAAAAACCGGTGCACCGGGCAGGGGGTGGCGCATCACGATCATATCCACCTTCATGGCGAGGATATTGTTGACCGTATCGAGCAGGGTTTCCCCTTTTTTGACGGAACTGGAAGAGGCCGAAAAATTGATAGTATCGGCTGAAAGCCTTTTTTCGGCCAGTTCGAAGGAAATGCGTGTGCGGGTGGAGTTTTCAAAAAAAAGGTTGGCAATGGTAGTATCCCGGAGAGAGGGGACTTTTTTGATCGGCCGGTTGATCACCTCTTTGAAGTTGTCTGCCGTCTGGAAGATGATATCAATATCTTCGCGGGTGATGTATTTGATGCCGATGAGATGCCGTGTGCTTAGGGCCATTCCTTGCGTATTTTTTTGTCAGAACCTGAATGATCAAACGAGAAAAACCACATCTTCTCCACCGCTTTCTTTTAATTCGACCAACACCCGCTGCGTTTCAATTGTGTCCACTTCAATACCTGTATAAGAGGGTTCGATGGGCAGATCACGGGCGTGTTTGCGGTCCACAAGCACCATCAGTTCTACTGATGCGGGTCTGCCATAAGCGAGCATGGCGTCAAGGGCAGCGCGAACGGTACGTCCGGTGAAGAGGACATCGTCGATGAGGAGCACCCGTTTGTTTTCGATGAGAAAATCGATCCGTGTGCGGTTGGGCTGAAGGGGATTTTCCCGGGTGCGGAAGTCATCGCGGAAAAAGGTAACATCCAGTTCGCCGTAAGGAAGCGTAACATGCGGCAAAATTTCTTCCAGCAATTTGCGGATGCGCCGGGAAACGTAAATCCCCCTGGGCTGTGCGCCGAGGATGACGGTATTCTCAAAGTCGCCATAGTTTTCGATCAGCTGATGGCACAGGCGCAGCAGCGTAACCTGCAACTTCCCACCTGGAAAGAGGTCGAGTTTATCCGTAGTATTCATTCACTTGCAAAAGTGCAAAGAATCTCTTTCAGGGACAAGTGAAGGCCAGAGGGAAATTGGAGATTTTGGGTGGAGGGATAATGGTTGTGCTTTAACTTTCTTATTCATTATCCCAGCCTGCGCAATCCCTACTTTATTGAAGAGGTGGACGAAACCAAAGTTATTCTTTATGAGCAGAGAAGAAAGGAAGTATCTGTATGATATTTCTGAGGCTATTAGTTCCAAAGTTGAACAGATGCTAAACGAGGAAGCGTAAGAAAATAATAATCCAAAATCGCCTGATTTGACTATCGGCACAGCGCCCTCAGTACTTTCGGGATTGACACAAATTTATCACGCTAAACCCTGGTATGATATTTTGAGGGGAATTGAAACATCTCCTGACCCGATCAGGATCTTACCCTGTTTCATTCTTCGGTGAAAATTTCTATCTTAACACCTGCTTTATTTTGGCAGTAATGTGGTAGGATATTTTGTTTCCAAAACCATTATCCGATGAATTCTTCACCCGTCATTTTTCTGGCCTTTGCCAATGATTTTCACAATTCCCATCGCTTTCTTGAAGCACTGGAGCCTGAAAAGGTAGGAATTCAGGAATCCCTGGGAAACTTCTTTGCTGAAGGGGGTATTGTTTATACGGCTCCCTCTTCCCATCCCGAATGGATGCTGGAAGATATTCTCCACTTTCACAACGATCTGGTTGTTTTCCATTTTTCCGGCCATGCCAATGGAACCCATCTTCAGTTGGAAGACCCAGCCGATGAACAAACGTCTTTGCATAAGGATCGGCTCAGAGATTTGTTAAGAAGTATGCCGAAATTACAACTCATAGTGTTAAACGCCTGTGCAACTTCAGGACAGGTTCAGGTACTGAAAGACATAGGTATTCCTGCAGTGATTGCCACACATCATTCAGTAAGCGATGATCTGGCTCACAGATTCGGAATCCATTTATATCAGGGAATGGGCAAAGGACTAGCCCTGGGAGAGGCTTTTGATAAAGCGCTTGCAATTGTAGATCCTGCCAACAAGTTTGGGACAAACTACCGGGCCACCTTCAAATGGGAAGAGCAGGGGCAGGATTTCTCCCTTAACCCATGGGCTTTATTTGTAGCTGATCCGGAAGTCTTGCATTGGCGTATTCCCACACCTCAGGGAGGGGCGATTGACCTGAGTATTCAGGTTCCCAAAGCGCTGAAACGCACTGAGTTTGTCGGACGGGAAAAGGACCTTCGCAAGCTGATGCATTTGCTCCAAAGGGAATCTTCAGTATTGCTCTTAAATGGACTGGGCGGAATCGGGAAAACTACCCTGGCCAAAGAATATGTGTACCGCCATCAGAACGAATACCGGCATATTGCCTGGGTCAATGTACTCCATGATCCACATGCCTCAGATACTTCTTCCGGATCAGCCTATTCGGCGATTGCCAATCATACAAGCCTCTTTGCACAGTTGGGAATTCCTTTCAATACAGAGATTTCTGAAGAAGACCGGTTTAAGCAAGTTGTGGCAGAAATGAATAAAAGGGAGGGTCCCAACCTTCTGGTGATCGACAATGCAGGTTCCTCGATTCTGGCCATTCATGAAGAACTTCCCAAAGCTCCACGGTGGAAAATCCTCACCACTTCCCGCCTGGAACTGGATCCCTTTACCACCTACTATTTGGACGAACTTTCTCTGGAGGAGGCAGAAAGGTTATTTACAACGTTAAACCCCAAAGGAAAAAACCACGCGCAGGATGTGCAGGATCTCCTCCGGCACATTGGCTGTCACACCCTGACGATTGAACTGCTGGCCAGACTTTGTGAAGAATATCCCTCCATCCTTCCAGCGGGGGTATTGAAACGCCTCAAAGACAAACAGTTTGAGCAGTTCGCTCAATCAGTCTGGTCCCATCATAGTAAACGGGAAGTCGCGGTATATGGCTATTTGATGGCAGCGTTCTCAATTTCTCAACTCACGGAAGCAGAGCAGCAGCAACTGACTCAGTGGGCGGTACTTCCATCGGTGTTTGTGGATGGGGAAACCCTGATTTGGCTATTTAATGTGGACGCTGCTGAAAGAATGACTTTGATGCTGCCTTAAGGGGATTGTGGAAGAAAGGATGGATCACACGTGAAAAAGAAACCGGAAAGTATCGTTGCCACCAGATCATTCAGGAGGTGATCCGCAACAAGTTTTTCCCAACGGAAGAAAACTGTAGCAATATCATCGAGGGAGTAAGCGACATCCTAACTATTGACGATACCAAAGACAATCCAGTTGAAAAGTTTCCCCTGATTGTATTTGGGGAAGCTGTATTATCTCATATTCAAACTGACGGAAACGCTGTAAATGAACTAAAAAATAACCTGGCTTTAGTCTATCAGGATCTGGGGCGGTATGAGGATGCAGCCGAACTGCTGGAAGCGGCACTGGCATCGTATCAAAAGCATTTTGGAGACGAGCATCCGTTGGTAGCTAGAAGTAGTTCCAATCTAGCTACTGTTTATATGGATCTGGCGAGATATGAGGCAGCAGCAGAACTACTCGAAGCGGCACTGGCATCGTATCAAAAGCATTTTGGAGACGAGCATCCGTTTGTAGCCAAAAATAGTTCCAACCTGGCTTTAGTCTATCAGGCTCTGGGGCGGTATGAGGCCGCAGCGGAACTGCTCGAAGCGGCACTGGCATCGGCTCGGAAGCATTTTGGAGACGAGCATCCGTTTGTAGCCAAAAATAGTTCCAACCTGGCTTTAGTCTATCAGGCTCTGGGGCGGTATGAGGCCGCAGCGGAACTGCTGGAAGCGGCCCTGGCATCGGATCGGAAGCATTTTGGAGACGAGCATCCCAATGTGGCCAGAATTAGTTCCAACCTGGCTTTAGTCTATCAGGCTCTGGGGCGGTATGAGGCCGCAGCGGAACTGCTGGAAGCGGCCCTGGCATCGGATCGGAAGCATTTTGGAGACGAGCATCCCAATGTGGCCAGAATTAGTTCCAACCTGGCTTTAGTCTATCAGGCTCTGGGGCGGTATGAGGCCGCAGCGGAACTGCTGGAAGCGGCCCTGGCATCGGATCGGAAGCATTTTGGAGACGAGCATCCCAATGTGGCCAGAATTAGTTCCAACCTGGCTTTAGTCTATCAGGCTCTGGGGCGGTATGAGGCCGCAGCGGAACTGCTGGAAGCGGCCCTGGCATCGGATCGGAAGCATTTTGGAGACGAGCATCCTAATGTGGCCAGAATTAGTTCCAACCTGGCTACTGTCTATCAGGATCTGGGACGGAATGAGGCCGCAGCGGAACTGCTCGAAGCGGCCCTGGCATCGGATCGGAAGTACTTTGATGCAGATCATCCAAATGTGGCCATCAGTAGTTCCAACCTGGCTTTAGTCTATCAGGCTCTGGGGCGGTATGAGGCCGCAGCGGAACTGCTGGAAGCGGCACTGGCATCGGCTCGAAAGTACTTTGATGCAGATCATCCCAATGTGGCCATCAGTAGTTCCAACCTGGCTTTAGTTTATCAGGATCTAGGACGGTATGAGGCCGCAGCGGAGCTGCTCGAAGTGGCCCTGACATCGGCTCGAAAGTACTTTGATGCAGATCATCCCAATGTGGCCATAGGTAGTTCCAACCTGGCTTTAGTCTATCAGGATTTAGGGCGATATGAGGAGGCAGCGCAACTGCTCGAAGCAGCTCTGACATCGGATCGAAAACAGTTTGGAGAGGATCATCCAGTAGTGGGCCAAAGTAGTTTCAATCTGGGTACAGTCTATTGGAATATGGACAGAATAGAAGAAGCTCTTCGATTATTTTCTTTTGCCTACAGGATATTTTTACATACGCTTGGAGAAAGGCATCCTAATACTATAAAAGTAAAAGAGTGGTTGGATCGTGTACATAAGCCCAATATTATTACGCGAATAGTTCAAAGTTTAAGGAAATTTTTTATCCGTTTTATTCAAAGGAATTATTCTTAATTGTCAGGTATGGATAGCTTAATAAGGAAGGTTTTCGAGACACTGAAAAGATTTCTATGATCTGAAATTCCTCCCAAAATTCAAATCCCAGATCAAGTTGATCTAAAGATAAAATGTTACCCCGGGACTGCCACCGCCCTCTCATCAAAAACCCCACCACCCCCTAACTCCCATAAATCTTATCCATCAGCTCAGATATCTGTTGCAGACGTTTGCGGTCGCCGCCCGGAACTTCGGCTGAACCCCAGCCTTTGTAGCCCACCTCTCGCAGTGCCTGATTGACCGCAGGCCAGTTGCAGTCGCCTTCGGTGAGTTCGACTTCAAATCCTGCCCAAATGCCCTGGTTTCGCTGCTTTTCGCGGCTGTATTCTTTGATGTCCACCTTCATAATCCGCTTTCCCAAAGCCTGAATCCAGTGCTCCGGCCAGCCATACCGCACGATATTTCCTACGTCAAAATACCACCCGATCATCGGGCTTTCAAATTCGTCGATATACCGCGCCGCTTCCAGCGGGCTGATGAGGAAGTTGTTCCACACATTTTCGATCGCGATTTTGATCCCTGTTTCTTCTGCCACCGGCAACAGCTTTCTGATCTCTTCCTGCGAACGCTGGTAAGCATCGGCATAAGAGACTTTCTCATTCACCACCGCCGGAACCAGCAATACCGTTGTGCCGCCATATTCCTTGCAATCGCGCAGGGCCGTTTTCATCGAATCTACACATTTTGCTCTGACCTCGGGGTCGGGATCGCCCAGGGGCATTTTCCAATGCAAAGAGTTGACTACTCCCGGAATCTCCAGCCCGGTTTTGTCCCTGGCTTTGAGAATTTCCTTTTTGTCGAGATCATTGGGGCTGTCGAGTTCTACCCCGTCAAAACCGAGGTCTTTGAGGAGTTTAAATTTGTCCATTACAGACAATTTTTCTTCCACCATGCCAAATTTCAGGCTTTTTTTGATAAGCGGACGGTCTTCTGCGAGAATCGTTCCGGCCCGGCCCAAAGCGCCGGGAAGCAGTGACATCCCTGCCACTGCTCCGGCTGTGTATTTGATAAATGATTTTCGGTTCATTGACTACAAAAACTTGGTCAGTCCGGGTTTTGCTATTTCGGGTGATTTCCAGGCGAGATCCCAGTTGTACTGGTCAATGGATGGCCCGATGATTTCTGTAGAAGACATCATCTGCTCCAGAGTGATTTCCTGGCCGGTATAAGCTACGGTTCTGCCCCAGAGTGCGAGCAGGGTGCTGTTGGCCATCCACTCGCCGTCGTTGACGGGTTCGCCTTTGCGAATGGCGGCAAACAGTTCGTCGTGTTCTGTCTGGTACATATCGTTTTCTTCTCCGCGGTAAGACCATGCATTACGGCCGATGACCTCATGTTTGCGGCGGATACAATCGACATTCAGTCGCCCGTCTGATCCCATGACTTCGACGTGGTAGCTGCGCTGGGTATCTTTTTGCTGGCGGCTGAAATGGAATCCTTTGACACCGTTTTCCCACTCATACACAATGGCAAAATGGTCAAATACATTACCGTAGATATCTTCGACTCTCCGCTGTCTTCCGCCGGTACCAATGGCTTTGACAGGCATTTTGTTTCCCATCGCCCATACCATCATGTCGAGACTGTGAACTGCCTGCTCGGCGATATGATCCCCGGAAAGCCAGTTGTAATAAATCCAGTTTCTGAGGCGGTATTCCATATCGCTCCATCCTTCCTGGCGGGGATACGACCAGAGATAGTCGGCATTGTAGGTATTGTAAATGGCGGTTACATCTCCGATCGCTCCTTCTTTTACCTTGCCAAAGGCTGCGCGTTTGGGGAAATGATAACGCCAGCAGAACCCCGACATGAGGGAGGTCTGATTTTCTTTGGCGATCCGGGCGGCTTCATACACTTTCTTCAGGCCGGGGATATCTACGGCCATAGGTTTTTCGCAGAATACATGCTTGCCTTTTTGAACGGCATAGAGCAGGTGGTCGGGGCGAAAAGCCGTCGGAGTGGTAAGGATCACCACATCCACATCAGAATCGATAAGCTTCTGGTAGGCGTCGAATCCGATAAACTTGTTTTTGTCTTTTACTTTGACTTTTTCCGGATGGGCTTCGAGGAGATTTTGGTAGGATTTTTCCATTCTGTCGGGAAAAATGTCTGCCATATAGGCCAGAATCACATCGTCATCAGCCGTCATCGCCTGACTGGCAGCGCCGGTTCCACGACCTCCGCAGCCTACAAGACCTACTTTGAGGGTTTTACTGCTTCTGGCAAATGCAGAATTGACAATGCCTACATTGAGTGCAAGAGTACCTCCGACCACGGCTTTTCCTGTAGAGGAGATAAACTGGCGGCGGGTGGTAGTAGTATGTTTATTCATAATATGAGGTTTTTTGGTAAGTAACCAATTTACTGAGAAAAATCGAAAGCAAACGCATTGAAAACACTTGCCCGGTACTATTTACTGTCTATCAGGGCTGTTACCGCATCATTTCCCATCACTGCATGTGAAGGTCTGGGGTAATCTTCGGTAAATACTTTGAGGGATTCTGCAGGCAGAACACTAATTCCTGTTTCGCTGATTTTTCCTCCCTCTGCTTTCCATCTTCCGGGATTCAGACTGAGATAGTGAATAAGAAACTGGTACGCAGCCTGGCGTTTGTTGGGCCCGTAATCATGGCCTTCCTCAGGGAAATGCGCATACTGGATTCTTTCCTCGTGGTTGTAAAGGGAGTAGATGTTGCGGATATAGGGATACTCTACCTCGGGAACATTTTTTGTCCAGTCTTTTCCATCGGAAATCAGCATCAGAGGTCTCGGTGCAGCCAGTGCAGCAATTTCCACATTGGAGGTCTGATGGTGATCGCTTTTATGAATAGGCATTCCGCTTTCACATACACATCCTCCAAAAAAATGCGCAGATACCATGACCACAGGCACAGATACTGCAATACGGTCATCCAGTGCGGTGAGGATAAATGCCTGTGTACCGCCTCCTGATGCGCCCGTTACGGCAATCCGTTCGGGATCAACGCCTTCCAGGGTCAGAACAAAATCCACCGCGCGGATACTGTTCCACGTCTGAATTTTCAGGGCTTTGGGGTGTTTGTGTTCGCATTGATCCGAATCGCCGTAGCCGATCATATCATAGGCAAACACGATCGCACCCATCCGTGCAAGTGTCGCGCAGCGGTACTGCATGTCTTCGCGGTAACGGCCGTGGTTGGCCGGGTCGCTCCAGTGACCATGCGTACTCAGAATGGCCGGAAAAGGCCCGTCCCCCTCGGCAGGACGGTAGAGATTTCCTGTAACAAAAAAACCGGGCATACTTTCGAAAGCCACATTTTCGACAGAATAACCATCCAGAATCTGCTTTCCGTGAAATACAGGATTAAGGGGTGTTTTTGCGGGTAACGTAGTCAGTTCCAGACCATTGAGCATTCCTTGTCTGATCATTTCTGCCCGGTGCTCCCAACCTTCAAGATCGTGGTAGCTGGCGGCAAATGATTCGAGATGGGTTTTTCCTTCGGCTTCTGTCCAGTAATTGCCCTGGCAAAGCATATCTGCCTGAGGAAATACTTTAGGCATGGTGATAAAAATTGCCACCAGCGCAGTAATTAGTCGAAAATAAAAAATCATAATTCCTGATTATAGGTGTTAGATATATTTGAGCATACCCAGTGTGCGGTTTTCTTTCCAGCGGCCACGGGTAAAGTCGGGAAACCTGACAGGGATATTGCCTAGTTGAATGGAAAGTTCGGACAAAGGCGTGACTACCGACCAGGAGGCAGCATCATACACATCCATATCCAGCGGCCTTCCCTGATTCAGGCAGTCGATCAGGCGGTAAAATTCGAGGAAATCCATGCCACCATGTCCGCCATTTTTTTCAATTTCTGCCTTCAGCCGATCCCAGATCGGGTGCCGGTATTTCTCCTGATATTCTTTATGGGACTTTTCATCCATCCACTCGTGGCCATGGCCGTGAGAAATCAGCGACAATCGGCTGGGATAACCTTCGTGGCAGCCTTTGGTACCTGCCAGCAGGTTGATCCGGTTATAAGGTCTGGGCGTAACTACATCGTGCTGTACGAGGATCATGCGTCCGTTGGCAGTTTTGATCATGACGTTGTTCATATCCCCGTGGGCAAAATCCGTCCGGTTGTAAAACTCATTCTTTTTGTCAACGGTCTGCGAATATTCACTCAGCGAGGCCTGCTTGCTGCTCATGGAAACGATGGTTTCAAATCTGTCGCCGCGGTCGATACCCATATATTGCGCTACCGGCCCGAGACCATGGGTGGGGTAGAGGTTGCCATCGTGGGCCACGTGGTGCCTGATGCGCCATTGGTTGTAATACCCATTCTCCTCAAAGAGGCTTTGTTTCAGATCGTGGATATAGGCAGCTTCTGCATAGGTAAGTACTCAAATACGCCGTCGGCGACCATATTGAGCAGCCAGAGCTCCTCATCGCCATAACATACATTTTCCAGCATCATACAGTTGCGCTGGGTTTCTTCTGCGGTATTGACCAGATCCCAGCAGCCTTCCAGTGTGTATGCTGCGGGTACTTCGGTCGCTACATGTTTGCCGTTTTGCATCCCATAGACACACATGGGTACGTGGAGGTTCCAGGGCGTAGCGATGATGACCAGGTCGATATCATCGCGGCGCATCATTTCTTTCCACCCGTCGGGGTCGGTATGGTAAACCGCAGGTTTTTGCCCGTGACCACTGTCTTTGAGGTTTTTGAGCGTTTTTTCTACCTGCTCTTTCCTTACATCACAAATCGCTGTAAGTGTGGCTTTTTCGGGGCAAAGAGCATCCACGAGTTGGGTGAGAAAGGTACCGCGGTTGCCCAGTCCGACGACCGCTACTTTGACCTGTGCGATGGGGGGCACGGTCAGACCCATCACCGAACTACCGGAAGCGGGGCGTGTGGCAGCTATTTTTTCCAACAGTTCTTCCTCGCGGGACTTAGCCCGTGCGAGACCCGTCAGGCCACCAAAAATGCCTGTGAGGGCAAGGCTTTTGAGAAATGTTCTTCTTTTTTCCATCCTGTGATAATTTGAGGTAATATACTATTAATGATTAATTTCGCACAAAGAACAACTATGCGCGAAAAGCTTTCCACACGGGCACGTCTGGGTTATGGGCTGGGGGATTTTGGGCAGAATATTATTTTTCAGGCAACGGGAATCTATCTGCTGCATTTTCATACAGACATCTTTATGATTGATGGCGGATTTGTGGCTGCGCTTTTCCTGATCGCCCGTATTTGGGATGGCATCAACGATCCGATCGTAGGGTATTTGGCACAGCGGACAAGGACACGGTGGGGATCATTTCGCCCGTATCTCCTGTTTGCTTCTGTGCCGCTGGCGCTGAGTATGGTTTTATTGTTTTCCGCCCCCTCACTTTCTCCTTCCGGAAAACTGGTGTATGCTGCGGTTACCTATATCTTTTTCGGGCTTGCATTTACCCTTTACAATATTCCCTACAGTACCCTTACGGCGGTAATTACCAGTGATTACCATGAGCGGTCGGTGCTTACAGGCTACAGGATGACTTTTGCCATGACAGGAGGGATAGTTGCAGGTGTATGTATGCTTCCGGTTGTAAATTATTTTGGCGGGGGAGAACGCGGGTATAAACTGGCAGCAGTTGTATTTGCTGCGATTATTCTTTTTTCCAGTCTTTCCGGATTTTTTTCGGTGGAAGAGAAAATTCAGCTTCAGCCCGCACAGCGACTGCCATTCCGGGATTCCTTTCGCGCCCTGTTGAAAAACCGCCCTTTCTGGCTGTTGTGTCTGGCTTTCGGATGTTGTTTTGCTGCGTTGGGTGTCTATTCGGCTACCATTGCCTACTTCTTTCAATACTACTGGAACGATGCGGGAAAAACCTCCATATCCCTGCTGATCATGATGGGAACGACGGCGGCAACCATTCCACTCTGGACATGGTTTGCCCGGCGAAATGGAAAAAAAGCAGCCTTTCTTATCGGTGCCGGGTTTTATATTGCGGCCTTTGCCGGATTGTATTTTATTCACCCCGGACAAAACGCTGCGCTTTACTTTTTTCTTACCCTACAGGGGATCGGAAACGGCGCGGCTGCATTTACCAGTTGGGCGATGTTACCCGATACGGTAGAATACGGGCAATGGAAAACAGGGCTCAGAACAACCGGATTAAGTTATGGTATTTATGGATTTTGTTTTAAACTTGGACTGGGAATAGGCGGCGCGATGACGGGGTTTTTGCTGGCAAAACTGGGGTATGTTCCCCATGCGGTACAGTCCGAAACGGTGCTGGCAGGTATCAAAGCCCTGCTTTCGCTGGCGCCTATGGGGTTGATTACTGTTGCGTTTTTTGCTATATACCGATACCAGATTACGGCTTCCTTCCATAAAAAAATCAATATGGAAATGGGGGATGAAGGGGAAATCGGAAGTCAGAAGTAAGAAATCAGAAATCAGAAGTAAGAAGTAGGAAATCAGAAATAATGAATATGAGAGTTTTAGCATTTTTTTTACTGAATCTCATTTGTGTTTTTTCAACGGCACAAATGCTGGAATGGCAAACCGAAACGGTTATCGGGAGAAATAAAACGGCGGCTCACGCGACGTTTACTCCCTATCCCGATGTGGTGAAAGCACTGACTTTTGACCGATCCAAAAGCCCGTGGTATCAATCGCTCAGTGGCAACTGGAAATTTTTATTCCTCCCGCGTCCGGGAGATGTAGATCCTAAATTCTGGGCAGCGGAATTTGACGATTCTGCCTGGGATCAGATCCCCGTACCCTCCAACTGGCAGGTTCTGGGATATGGGACGCCTATTTACACCAATATCATCCACCCATTTCCGCCGACACCTCCGATCGTACCGGGAGACAAAAACGAGACGGGGTTTTACCGGCATACCTTTGACATTCCTCAATCGTGGGATGGCATGCAGGTGCTGCTCCATTTTGCCGGCGTACAATCGGCCTGTTATGTATGGGTCAACGGAACGCAGGTGGGATACAGCGAGGGAAGCATGACGCCCGCTGAGTTTGATATTACCTCCTATATTCATCCCGGGCAAAACTCGCTGGCAGTGGAGGTGATCCGCTGGTCAGACGGGAGTTACCTCGAAGATCAGGATTTCTGGCGACTGAGCGGAATATTCAGAGAGGTATTTCTGGTGGCGCAGCCGCCGGTTCATATCCGCGACTTTCAGGTAGAAACTACCTTTGGCGCTACGATGGACAATGCGGCGATTTCGCTGAATGCATTCATCGCCAATACTGGCAAAAAGAAAGCGAAAAAACTCCAGCTTGAAATCAATCTTTACGATGCGGAAAACAATACGGTCTTCGGGGCCGTGATCCCTGCACTGAATGCTATCGCAGGTATGACCGAAGACAAGGTGTCATTTGGCTGGCCGGTTGCCAATCCTGAACTCTGGAGCGCTGAAACTCCCTATCTCTACACCCTCACCATTCAGCTACTCGATAAAAATGGTCAGGCCATAGAAGCAGTAAGCCGGAAAATCGGTTTCCGCAAGGTCGAAATCAAAAACGGTCAGTTGCTGGTAAACGAAAAACCCATTTACATCAAAGGCGTCAACCGCCATGAATCGCATCCCCGCTATGGAAGAGCCGTAACGGAAGAATCCATGATTCAGGACATACGCCTCATGAAACAAAATAATATCAACGCTGTCCGCACTTCGCATTACCCCAACCAGACCCGGTGGTATGAGCTTTGTGACCAGTACGGGCTTTATGTATTTGACGAGGCCAATATGGAAAGCCATATGCTCTGGTATATGGGCAAAACGCCAGCCAAAGAACCTACCTGGAAAGATGCGTTTATCGATCGGGGCGTGTCGATGGTTCATCGCGACAAAAATCACCCCAGTATCATCGTATGGTCGCTGGGCAATGAGACGAGTATAGGCGAAAACTTTTTTACCATGGCCGATGCCATGAAAGCCATTGACAATACCCGCCCCATTCATTACGAAGGAAGGGAACCCTACAACCAGCAGACTGCGCCGGAGTTTGATATTATCTCCAATATGTATCCTTCGGCAGAAGAAGCCCTGGCACTGGCCGAAAAATACCCCGACCGCCCCGTCATTCTCTGCGAATATGCCCACTCCATGGGAAACAGCACCGGAAACCTGGATCACTACTGGAATATCTTTGAAAGCCACCCCCGTATGCAGGGCGGATTTATCTGGGACTGGGCAGATCAGGGACTGATCAAAAAGACAGCCGACGGCGAGGAGTATTTTGCCTATGGCGGCGATTTTGGCGATACCCCCAATGATAAAAACTTCTGCTTCAACGGACTGGTAGGGCCCGACCGGCTGCCGCACCCTGCGCTGCTGGAAGTGCGGAAGATTCAGCAGTTTGTAAAAGTAAGCTGGGAAGACCGCGAGTCCCGCAAAATCAAAGTGAAAAATACCTACGATTTCCAGGGACTGGGTTTTCTTGAAATGGCCTGGGATCTGGTGGAAAATGGAAAATCTGTCCAGAGTGGTACTGTCCGTGACCTGAGTGTGGGGCCGCAGCAAGAACAGACCTATACCATACCCTATAACCTTCCGCAGGGAGCCGGTGATAGAAAGGAATATTTCCTCAACGTGCGCTTCCTTCTCCGCGAAGATACGCCCTGGGCCAGTGCCGGACATGAACTGGCATTTGAACAACTGGCCATTCCCGTAAAAACCAACACCAGCCTTCAGTCTCTCGATTACGGACAGTTTCCCCGCCTCGTGTGGGAACAATCCCACGATGAATTTACCGTCTCGGGAGAAAACTTTACCTGGAACCTCGACCGCAATACCGGGTTTATTACCGGGTGGAAAAATAAAGATAAGGCACTGATTCACAATGGCCCCCTACCCAATGTATGGCGTGCACCCACCGACAACGATGAAGGCGGCGGGGACAACAGTTTTGCCCACAAATGGCTTACATTTGGCCTCAATAACCTCAAAACGGTCATTGATCAGGTAAATAAAACGACACCGGAAGACCATTCTATCGCCGTGCAGGTGCGCGGTCGCCTGACAGGAGCCGGAGGCGAAATCGGCTTTCAGCTTGATCAGACCTTTCTGCCCGATGGTTCGGTACAGATTACTACTACCCTTATCCCGGGAGCCAACACCCCCCCGCTTCCCAAAGCAGGCACATTCTGGAGACTTCCCAAAGAAATGGATCAGGTGGTATGGTATGGAAAAGGCCCGCATGAAAGTTATTCCGACAGAAAACAGAGCGCCAGAGTCGGGCAGTACGGTGGTTCTGTGGCTGAGCAGTATTTCCCCTATGGCCGCCCTCAGGAAAATGGCAACAGATCAGAAGTGCGGTGGATGCAGATTACTGACAGCAACGGACAGGGACTGAAGTTTTCTGCACCCGAAGGAGAGACTATCAATTTTAGTGCGCATCATTACTCCCTCGAAAATCTCACCGGGGCCACTCATCCATACGAACTGAAAGACGCGGGAGAAATCACCCTCAATATCGATCACTTACAGATGGGGCTTGGAGGAGACGACAGTTGGAACCCCCGCACACATGAGGAATTCTTGCTGAAAGCCAGTGAATATAAATGGACGTATGTAGTGAAGGCTGTGGAGTGAGGCGGAAATTTGTAAGGCGTTGACATGATAGATTCTCATGGAGAAAAAAACAATGAAAGTAGCCATCGTAACCGGGGCTGGTTCTGGTATTGGAAAATACACTGCGCTGGGACTGCTAAAAGAGGGATACAAGGTTGTCCTTGCGGGAAGAAATGAGCAGAAGCTTGCACAGACAATTACAGAAGCTGGCGATGCTGCCGCCCATGCACTTGCTGTGCCCACAGACGTGACAAATCCCGAATCGGTAAACCACCTGTTTGCCGTTACCCGATCCACTTTCGGCCGGCTGGATGTGTTGTTCAACAATGCCGGGGTGGGAGCACCGGGTGTCCTTCTGGAGGCCATTTCGTTTGACCAGTGGAAGTCCGTGGTGGACACCAACCTCACGGGCGTATTTCTCTGCACACAAGCAGCTTTCCGTATGATGAAAGACCAGGAGCCGCAAGGCGGGCGTATCATCAACAATGGCTCCATTTCTGCGCAGATGCCGCGGCCCAATTCGGCCCTACACTGCGACCAAACACGCTGTTGCGGGACTCACCAAATCTACCTCCCTCGACGGGAGAAAATACAATATCGCCTGCGGCCAGATCGATATTGGCAACGCTCATACCCCTATGACGGATGTCATGACGAAGGGTGTGCCGCAGGCTGATGGATCACTTGCTGTGGAACCCACCATGGATGTAGAAAATGTCGTGAAGGCTGTCGTTTATATGGCCAGCCTCCCCCTCGACGCCAACGTCCTCTTTATGACCGTCATGGCAACAAAAATGCCCTACGTCGGAAGAGGGTAGGGCATGGAAGATGAGATAAGTTTTCCCGGACTAATGAAGATCGTCCAGCCCGGGAATGCTACTACTATTATGATTGCCAGGAATCCTGACGGTAAAACTAAAATTGATAAGGTAGTCTGCGAAGGCTGCGTCTCCGTTTCGGGGAGTGCCGGTAGCCTGTTCGGTTTCCAGATCGGTTACACTCTGCGGACGGTTTCGATATATAGCCACAGGAACTCCCACATTCACTGACCAGTTGTTTTTCATATAACTGATCCCCGGGTCAACCGAAATGACCTCACCGGGTCTGCGAAATCCTTCGCTTCCACCGATCAGGTCCCGCACGGGCACGCCTTCATAGCGTGCGCCGAGCGAGAAGCCTACGGGTTGTGCCGACGGTGTAAACAACAGGCCGCCGCGGAGGGCAAACTGATCGGGTACAGACATGATCGCCTCATTGGTGAGAACTGCACTCAGTGTTTCCCTGAAAGTGCGGATTCCGTTGGTTTCGCGGGGATTGGAAAGGTAAAACCCTCCTGCATACACAAACAATCCGCCAGTAATTTGCTGATATAACTGAAAATCTGCTGTAATGCCGAACCCACCATCACCTGGCTGAATGGACTGATCCACCGGGCGCACCTGGGGCGTGCCGTCTGGTCCGACATTGTAAAAAATGTCGGTTGCGTTGTAATTACCGGTCGGCAATTTGACGCCCACTCCCAGGGCAATGTTTCCTTTAGCGTGTTTTTCAGGATTGATCAGCCAGTAGCCGAGGCCCAGTCGCGCATCGGCGATGCCGCGGGAAAAGGAACTGTGGCGTTCATTACGTCCATGCTCATATAGCGAAGAACGGGCATTGATGACGAAGGGCAATGTCGCAGAAGCAAACCATTGAGGGGAGATACCATAAGCAACGTTAAAATCCCAGGAGTTGGCGTGATTGATGACCTCCGTATTGTTGGTAATCCGGTCCGGTTCCTCATGTGTACCACGGAAGTGGCGGAAAGATTTAAAATAACGGTAGTTCATCCCGACCGTCCAGTCTCCTTTGCTCAGGAGGTTGGACTGAAGGTTATTTCCGTTACCTGATGAAAAGTGGCGGATGGCCACACATCCCTGTCCGCTCATCCGGAAGGAGAAAGCAGTAAGGATAAGCATGAGAGTAGTTAGTTGTTTTATCATTGTTGATTTTTAACCAAAACTAAATCGCTTTTTAAGGTGGATGGGTTAATGATTGATTAAATTGGATAATGAAAAGTTAAGGGAGGCTTAAACATGAGAAATATCATTGCGTTTATTCTTTTTGCCAGTCTGATCGGACTGGGTATATTTCAGTATCGTTTGTTGCGTATCAGCCTGTTCCTTGCAGAAATCCGCCTCGATGAAAAAATGGCTTCCACCATGCAAATGCTGGAGCGCGATCTGGCAGGAGAAAATCAACTGACTTTCCTGATCAATTCTGCTATTGCTGCGGATACTTCTTATTTTACACTCTCCGTTGACAGCCTCCGGGACGCTGCCCGGTATTTTCTGGGTGATTTTCTCAGGTATAACCTCGATCTCAACGGCGTCAGGGCTGAGTTTGAATTTCAACTGACAGATGAAGCAAACCGTGTCTATTTGCGAACGCCCGGATATGGCGGCGGTGACCAGCGATTTACCTACAAAACTGCGATTGACGGATACCTCAGCGCCTTTTCGCACAAACACTATTTTCTCCACCTTCAGATTGCCGATGCCTCCCGCTATCTTTTGCTCCAGCTCAATACCCTTACCATCCCTTCATTTATTTTTTTGATACTTATCATTGTCAGTTCGGCCTGGCTGATCCTCAACCTCTACTGGCAGGGCAATATCAATGCAGTAACCAACGAATTTATCAACAACCTCACCCACGAACTCAAAACACCTGTTTTTTCCATCGCACTGGCTACCAGGCTGCTTGAGTCAAAAACAGCCGACCCCGAACTTCGCAAACTCGTGGATATGGTCAGGCTGGACAATGAAAAACTCAAAACCCATATCGACCGCGTGCTGGGACTCGCATTTCTGGAAAAAAACCGGCAGATTATCAGGCTGGAGCGAACAGACATGCGGCCTGCACTGGAAGTCTTTGCCCGCCACTGGAAATTAAAAACGGAGCTTACCGGCGGTACTTTTACCCAAACATTGCCCGAAGAAAGTTGCATTGTGCTGGCTGACGAAGGCCATCTGGTCAACGCTCTCGATAATATCATGGACAATGCTCTGAAATACAGTTCAGAAACGCCCGAAATCGGATTGAAGGTAACCCTTGAAAAGAAGAAGCTGGTAATTGAAATTTCTGATAAAGGGATCGGGATGGAAGAGAAGGCCGCAAAAAAAATATTTGACAAATTTTACCGCATTCCCGAAAAAGAAAACCTGCACAGAGCAAAAGGTTTCGGGCTGGGACTGAGTTATGTGCGCCACGTAATACGCGCCCATAAGGGCAATATCAGTGTGAAAAGTCAGCCGGGTGAGGGAAGTATTTTTATCGTAGAGCTTGGAGTGGTGTAGTCCCACCTGTTTCCTTATATTGCAGGAGAAACCGTTTACTATGGAGGGAAAAATACTTTTACTGGAAGATGATGATTCTCTGGGATATTTGCTCTCCGAGTATCTCCGGCTAAAAGATTTTACCGTTGACTGGGCCGGAAATGGCAAAAAAGGTCTTGATCTCATTCACCAGAAAAACTACGACCTTTGTATTCTGGATGTGATGATGCCCGAAATGGACGGATTTACCCTCGCTGCAGAAATCAAAAAACTTAAACCTTCTCTTCCATTCCTGTTTCTGACAGCCAAATCCATGAAGGTGGATGTCATCAGGGGGCTCTCCCTCGGTGCGGAAGACTATATCAAAAAACCCGTTGATGAAGAGGAGCTGGTACTTCGTATCAAGCTGATTCTGCGCCGTACGGCGCTGGCGGCCCGTGGCGCACCGCCTGCCGTAGCTTCTCCTGTCCTGCACCTGGGAAGTTATATTTATCACACTGAAAATCAGGAATTAATCCTGAATGATACCACTACCCGCCTTACCGGCAGGGAAAATGAGCTTCTTTTTTATCTGGTAAAAAATCAGGGAAAACTCTGCGATCGCAAAGAAATCCTCAATACCATCTGGGGAAAATCAGACTACTTCAACCGCAAAAGTATGGATGTGTTTATTTCCAGACTCCGAAAATACCTTTCGGGTGATTCCCGCATTCAGATAGAAAATGTTCATGGAAAAGGTTTTATATTTTCGGTCAAATCTAATACCTGACAAAATGAAAAATCCTTTCCTCTCAGTTTTTGTTGTTATTGTTGCAAATCTGATCATGAGTGTAAGCTGCCTTTACGGTCAGCAGGATCTCTCAAACAAACTTCTCGCCAAAGGCGCTACGCTCACCCGCGAAGCTACCGGATACAGTTTTACCGAAGGTCCGGCGGTTGACCCGCAGGGGAATGTCTATTTTACCGACCAGCCCAACGACCGCATTATCAAACGCGCGCTGGATGGTAACATCTCCGTTTATATGGAAAAAGCAGGTCGCGCCAATGGGCTTTATTTTGACAATGATGGCAATCTGCTCTCCTGTTCCGACCTAGAAAACCAGCTATGGAAAATTGCCCCCGATCAGACCGTAACTGTGCTGATACGTGATTTTGAAGGGAAAAAACTCAATGGTCCCAACGACCTCTGGGTTGACCCCAAAGGCGGAGTTTACCTTACCGACCCCTTTTACAAACGCCCCTGGTGGAACCGCTCGGAAAAGGAAATTGAAGCCGAAAATGTCTATTACCTCTCCCCGGATGGAAGTTCACTGACGCTGGCTGCTACGGGTTTTGTGCGTCCCAACGGAATCGTAGGTACACCTGACGGGAAGAAGTTGTATGTCGCAGATATCAACGATGGAAAAACCTGGTCATTTACCATTAACCCCGATGGAACACTTGGCGGTAAAACGTTGTTTACTTCCCTCGGCTCCGACGGAATGACCATTGACAATAAGGGCAATGTCTATCTCACCGGCAAAGGCGTGTCTGTGTTTAATCCTGCAGGGGAAAAAATTGCCCAGATTGACGTGGAGGAAAGATGGACGGCCAATGTGTGTTTTGGTGGGAAAAAGCAAAAAACACTTTTTATCACGGCTTCCCAGTCGTTGTATTCTCTTCCCATGAAAGTCAGAGGTGTCAGATAATACTACTGTGTTTTACCTGCAAGCTTGAGCATAAATCCATTTTACCATACTAAGACTAACTATGATGAATCAGATCCTTTCCACCCGAAGAACCTTTATCAAAACCGCCGGACTGGCAACGCTGGGAACGCTGGCGGGTTCATCTGTGTTTCCCCATATCCTAAGAAAAAATGAAAAAGAAAAACTGGGCGTAGCCCTTGTAGGCCTGGGGTATTACAGCACTTCTATCCTGGCGCCTGCGCTACAGATGACGCAGCATGTCGAACTGAAAGGCATTGTAACCGGCAGCCCCGACAAAATTCCCGTCTGGCAGGAGAAATATAAGATCGAAGATAAAAATATCTACAACTACGAAAATATGCATCAGGTGGCCAATAACCCCGATATTGATATTGTGTATATCGTATTGCCGCCGGCTTTGCACGCCCAATATGCCATCATTGGCGCCAATGCAGGCAAACATGTCTGGTGCGAAAAACCCATGGAAATATCCGTCGAAAAATGCCAGTCGATGATTGACGCGTGCAACAAAAATAAGGTCAAACTCAGCATTGGCTACCGGCTTCAGCATGAACCTAATACCCAGACGATCATCGGCTATGCGAAGAAAAAACCCTACGGTAAAATCGTCAAACTTATCGCCGAAGCGGGTTATTTCGACGGGCGGAGCGGGCACTGGAAACAAATCAAAGCCCTGGGTGGCGGAGCCATGTACGATATGGGCGTTTATCCGCTCAATGCGGCGCGTTATACCGTCGGGGAAGAACCTATAGCCGTTACGGCCCGGCACGACAATGCCCGTAAAGACATCTATCACGAGGTGGATGAAACGACCATTTTTCAACTGGAATTTCCCTCAGGTGCCATCGCCAATTGCAAAACCAGCCTGGGTATGAGTATGAACACCCTGCACGTGGACTGCGCTAAAGGATGGTATGAACTCATTCCTTTTCAGGGATATAGCGGCGTAAAGGGACAGACCAGTAAAGGAATCCTCCTCAATGCGACCCAACCCAACCAGCAGGCTCGCCAAATGGACGATGATGCCCAGGCAATCAAAAACGATACGGCTGTAATTGCACCGGGCGAAGAAGGGCTTGCCGACATCCGGGTAGTGGAGGCAATATACCGGTCTGCCGCCGCAGGTGCGCGGGTTACGATTTGAACACGGGCACTACATCAGAATATCATTTACAGGCTGAAGGGCTGGGGGCAAATCCGTTTCTCCCAGCATTTCTCTCAGGTCAATTTCTATGGTACGGCTCAGTGCCGTCATGGGTACGTCATTGGCGCCGCCTTCAAAGGGGTTTTCGGTGGCTTCTCCAATCTTTTCCATCGTGTGAAATACCCATGAAACCAGCACACTGAAGGGAATACCCAGCCATACAAAATTCTCACCCAGTTTTTCAAATTCCTGCAACATGCCAAAGGGAACAAGAATGATAAATAGCCGCACAAAAAACAGGTTTACCGTAGCAAACTGCCGGGGGTAAGGAAAATTTTTGATGCGTTCACATTTGCCCTGATGGTCGTAAAACGCCGCCAGAATATTGGTCATTTCCATGTGCCGGAAATCTTCTATTAACCCCCGGTCCAGGAGGTTGCGCAGGTGCTGAGACTGAAGGCTGATGAGCTGCGTCGCTGCATTTTTGTTGCGCAGAACCGCTTGTTTTTCCTCCTCTGACAAAAAAGGAGCGAGTGCCTGTTCCAGCGTGGTTTCCAATTCCTGAATCAAAAACCGCTTCCGGTATTCAATATTGTAATTGCGTATCTGACTTTCCCATACACGGGGCTGGCGGAGCTGAAAGCGAAGCGCTGTAAGCCAGGCAATATGCCGGTAGATAAGCTGGGTGTGGATTTGCCTGATTTCATTCTCGGAAACTGCATCCGCTGCATGCCGGGGGGTAACAAAGTCCCGCGCCATAATCCCCCAGGTGCGGCTGGAATTGACAATGGCTCCCCATATCTGACGGCCTTCCCAAAGCCGGTCGTAAGAGGCATTGTTTTTAAAACCGATCAGAAAGGCCACTGCGGTGCCTACCAGCGCAATGGGCACCCAGGGGATAGACAACCATTTCCACCCCAAAACCTGATAACAGAAAACCGTTAGGCCTCCAATCAGAGCGAAAATAAAAATTTCTCTACGGGTCCAGAGGAGAACTTCCTTCAGCGAAAAATTGCGGCCAGCGTGCATATGGGTTATATTATTCGTTTCTGTTTATTCATTTGCAATCACAACTTTTTCCGCAATTTTTCCCCTGTCCGTTTCAACTACGATCACCAATACGCCTGTCTGTCCTTTAGTTGCGATTTCAGCTTTCAGGTTGCCGGGCAAAAATACAACTTTCGCGATCACTTCCTGTCCCAGTGTGTTCAAAACCTTGATTTTCCGTATAGGATACGCTGACTCGATAAAAAAATCTCCTTCCGATGGATTGGGGTAAATACTAACTGCCAGCCCCGACCAGTCATCTCTGTTTGCGCTGGTATAGGGATATTCTATGGCTCCCGGATCAGGCTTTGGGCCTTCAAAATCGTAAAACCCTTTTACTTCTACTCCCGCATCGATCAGCGGACTGTAAGAGCGCAGGGTGAAGTTGCCATTGGCAGGATACACAAACTCCGGGTCGCGCTGGTAGGCGATGTTAAAAGATACTTTTGGGCTGCCTGTGATGGTGGAGATTTCGCTGTCGAGGTCAGCGGTTTTCAAGATGTAGTGGCAGGCGTACTGGCCATGGACTTCCTTGTAAGTCCATATCGGTTTGTTTCCGCTGATGTAATAGTCGTCGTGGTCGGAACGAAACTGATAACCGACATTGTTGAGCGCATTGGTCAGGAAAAACAAGTGATCTCCCTCCGAATAAAATATATTATTGATACTGTACAGTTTTTTCCACTCCGAATCCCACTGGTACATCATAAACCCGAGAGGATCGGCAGTATGAAATGTATTATTGATAAAATACATGGCCGAAGGCGTAGGATTAATGCTGCCTCCGTAATTGGTTTTTATTCCCAGCCCCTGAGAGGTATAAGTGGAAGGAGGTAGGCAGCCCACATAGTAAGGGTCATTCTGCACATTCTGCCGGCTGATAATGTCAAAGACGGTATTCCGGTAAAAATATCGGGGGCCGACTTCCGGCGGGGCATTTGAAAACCCGGCCAGGCAGCGCGAGATGCGGTTGTTCCATACCCTGAGATTGCACCATTTTCCATCGGTTTCGATGGCATCAAAGTTCTGGAAAAAGGTATTCTCATAAATATCCACTTCGCTGGGGATGCTGGTAACGCCGCCGCCGGTAATGCCGCTGCAAATCCCTGAAAATGTATTTTTTCTGATCACAATCCCCTCGGTTGGCCATCCGGGAGAAATATGGATCGCTGCATTTTCCAGTTGTCTTCCGAGCGAAGTCGGTACGAAGAAGGTCTGGTCAGATACACTTTTTTTGAGCATGCCATGCCCCCATAGCCCGGTCTGGTCTTCAAAATGGCAGTTTTTTATTTCAATAAAATTGCTCTTCCCTGTAAAGCTGATATGGGTATTGTTGTAGGCGAATCTGCAACTGTCAATGGTAACATGGCTGGCCGCCCGTATGTCCAGTCCCATAGCCGTAAACACAGTAGGGCCGCTGACAGATGCGTTGCAATAGTTTTGAATGGTAAGTCCTTTGATACGCAGCCAGGCTTCCTTCCCTCCGCCATAGACCGTGAGAAAACGGAACCCCTTCGAGATCAGTACTTTTGCGTTATTGGGGTTGATACCGGCAGCGGTTTTGATAAAAATCAGGCTTTCATCCCTTACAAATCCATCGTAGTTGAAATCCAGCGCTGAAAGGCTGTAGTTTCCCACAAGGTTGTTGGCACTGACAGAGGGGTAGGGGTAAAGCATGACCGAGTCTATACGGCAGAGGTTGGTATAACCGGTACCCGGTGGCAGCGCTGCGTAAAACATTTTGGCGTCATTGGGTATCTGGGCAAATTCGATTTTTTCGTAATACCCCCCGTCGAAGACGGGGCTGGCATCCGGCGCAGCCATCAGCGTAATAGGCGTATTTTCGGAGCAATCCTCAGACAATACAAGTTGCAGTCCATCGGTATCATATTTCCCGTCCATAATCATGACTGTTGTGCCGCAGGCTATTCCTTCTGAAAACAGCGCTTCGATGCTGCCGGGGTCTGCCTGCGTATAGGCAGCAGAGGGTGCACCGGAAGGACTCACCCAATAAACGTCTCCCGCAGGTACGATGGTCGTTTCTGATTTTGTAGTTGCCGAAGTTACCGGCAGCGTCTGATTCGTTAATGCGGGAAAAGTATCCAGAAGCGTAATCTGTACTTCATAGCCCATTCCGGGGGTGAGGTTGAAAAGACTCCCCCTGAATTCATCCTGTCCGTCATACATAATGCGCTCTGCTGGAAAACCTTCCCGCCAGGTATTACTGCCAGCTTCCCGGTAAAAGATAAAACAGTGGGCGGTCTTGTCAGAATCAAACCCGGCAGGGAGAATTACTTCCACACCCATCGTCTCAAGAGAAGGGTGAAGGATGGTATTCTGGGAGAAAAGGGACGGAAATAGAATCACATTCCCTGTAAGGAAAAGCAATAGTTTGCGCATAGTAGTGGTCTGAGTCTGAAATCCTATTGGGAATATCCATTCTTTCATTGAAAATTAAAAGGAATAATTACCGTTGAAATAGTTGAATTTTATTCCCGCTTAGTAATAACTTTCAGCAGCCAAAGAAGTTTATGTATCTGCACGTCATATCTTTCGATATTCCTTACCCCGCCAACTATGGCGGCGTGATCGACGTGTATTACAAACTAAGGGCACTTTCGGATCTGGGAATCAAAATTCACCTTCACTGTTTTGAGTACGGAAGGTACCCCGCTGCTATTCTGGAAGAGATTTGCGAAAGGGTGTTTTATTATCCCCGGAAAAAAATTCTCAACTCCCTGCCCGTCCGCTACCCGCATATTGTGCGCTCGCGTAGCTCCGACGAATTGCTGGCCCGCCTGCTGATAGATGACCGGCCCATTTTATTTGAAGGGCTTCACACGACCTTTTATCTGAGCCACCCGGACTTTGAGCACCGGCCCAAAATAGTCAGGATGCACAATATCGAGTGGGAATATTATTATCAGCTTTCGCAGCGGGAAAACCGTTACTGGCAGAAAAAATATTTTGAGGCAGAGTCCCGGCAGCTACAGTATTTTGAAAATATATTGAGTTTTGCCGACCAGATTCTGACCATTTCTCCCAAAGACACTGACTATTACCGGGAGAAATACGACAAGGTAACCTATGTGCCCGCCTTTCACCCCCATTCTGCGGTTTTGAGCAAGTCTGGTACTGGCAGGTATTGTATTTATCACGGAAAACTGAGCGTCCCCGAAAACCACGAGGCGGCCATGTTTTTGGTGTACGAGGTGTTTGCCGATATGAATATCCCGCTGGTAATCGCAGGTGCTGATCCTTTGCCCGAACTGATTGAGGCAATCAACCAGTTTGACCATATTACCCTGCGGCACAATCCGGGGGAAGCAGAAATGATGGATCTGCTCAGAGACGCGCATGTGCACGTATTGCCTACGTTTCAGGCTACAGGTATAAAGCTCAAACTGATCAACAGCCTGTTTACGGGGCGGTTTTGTGTGGCCAATTCTCTTATGGTAAGCCGTACGGGGCTGGAGTTTAACTGTATTGTCGCCAATGAGCCGGAGGAGTTTCAGCGGGAAATCAAAGAATTGTTTCGTCAGGCTTTTACCCAGATTGACATAGCACAGCGAAAGGCATCTCTCAATCTTTCTTTTAACAATGAAAAAAATGCCCGAAAAATCGCCGATGTGCTGGATACATTAAATCAAAAATTCTATCCCTACAATACTTGATATATGCCCATAAAAAACATGCTGATTGACCTTGGCGGTGTGCTGTATGAAATAGACATTGCCTCCACGCTTGTAAAGTACAACCAGATGCGCAACTCCGGAGCTGATCCCATCGATTATGGCAAACACGGGCAGCACCATTTATTCACCCTGCTGGACAATGGCGAAGCAGAAATAGACGATTTTGCCCTGGGGCTGAAACAAACTTTTTCTCTCACCGGAAATCTGGAGGAAATCAAAAAAGTATGGGCAGATCTTCTGATCGGGCTTTATCCGGGAAGAACAGATGCCGTAGAAAAGCTCTCAAAAAAATACGGACTGGCCCTTCTCAGCAATACCAACCGGTATCACTACGATATTTATTTTCCCGAATGCAGCCCCATGTTTGCGCATATGGACAGATTGTTTCTCTCTTTTGAGATGGGGGTCAGAAAACCTGATCCGCAGATTTACCTGCAAGCGTTGGAGGAGATGGGCTGGAAACCCGAAGAAACCCTTTTCCTCGATGACTCACATCCCAATATTGAAGCCGCGGAGGCATTGGGAATTCAAACTTTCTGGATAGAAACCCCCCATACTTTTGACGAGGTCATGCGTATCTATGGGTAAAAACTATCAACGGTATCACTGGCCGGAGAAGTAATTTTCGGTTAACTTTGCCTCCGGAAAAATGAAGATTATGCGAAACAGATGGATTTTATTTTTGATACTGGGTGTTCTGGCCTTTGCAGGATGTAAGGAGCCAAATCCTTATGAGGTGGTATTTTGCGCCTCTCTCGGAACCGATGACGAATGCCTGGGGCAAAGTAACCATTTCCCTCCCGAAACCAGGGTATTTGTGCGGTGTAATGCTGAAAAACCATTTCCTTATGATTATATCACCGGCGCGATATATGAAATCAGAGGTGGGAGAAAAACCGGGCTGATTGCCCAACAGTCATTCGCATTAAAAGTCCATGACACGCATGTATCGTATTTTCTGCCATTTGATCAGTACAAAGGCAAGGGCGAGTTTCTGATTGAGTTTACTGATCCTCAGGGGAATATCCTGGCGGCTTCGACCGTCTATCTGGAAAATTAATTAGTTCCCAGAAGTTTCCACACTTCTTTTCTGATCACAGGGATGAGTTCCTCCTCAAACCATGGATTTTTTTTCAGCCAGAGGAGATTTCGCGGTGAGGGGTGCGGTAGGGGAATCACGCCGTCGGCAAGGTAACTTTCCCAGTTTCTGACCGTTTCGGTCAGGTTTTTCTTCTTTTTGTCTCCCAGATAATAATCAGTCGCATACTGACCAATGGCCAGTGTGAGTTTTACTGATGTTAATTCGCCCAGCAGTCGCTTATGCCATAGTGCCGCACATTCCGGACGGGGTGGGAGGTCTCCGCTTTTGCCTTTGCCGGGATAACAAAATCCCATGGGGACAATGGCGATGCGGTTTTCGTCGTAAAAAATATCTTTTCCCATCATGAGCCAGGAGCGGAGGCGATCCCCGCTGGGGTCGTTCCACGGGATACCGGTGGCATGCACGCGGGTTCCGGGCGCCTGCCCGGCAATCAGAATGGCAGCTCCTGTGCCGGCACTCAGCACCGGGCGTGGCCCCAGCGGCAGGTGTGCCTCACAATAGCGGCACGCCCTGATCTCGGCGAGGAGTTGTTCCAACTGGTTCAAGGCCGGCGGTTTATATTTTACTTACCCTGCGGGAGTGTCTTCCTCCTTCAAATTCTGTTGAGAAAAAAATATCGACCAGTTCCTTCGCTTTTTCAATGCTGATAAACCGGGAAGGGAGACAAAGGATATTGGCGTCATTGTGCTGACGGCTGAGGGCTGCAACCTCCTCATTCCAGACCAGCGCGGCCCTTACCCCCTGATGTTTGTTGGCAGTAATGCACATGCCTTCTCCGCTTCCGCATACAGCCACTCCTTTTTCCAGCGTACCGCTGCTTACGGCTTCCGATAGCGGATGCGCAAAGTCAGGATAGTCAGAAGATTCCAGGCTGTGGGTGCCGAAGTCCTTAACTTCGTATCCTTTTTCCAGAAGGTAATTCGCAAGAATTTCCTTGTATAAAAAGCCTGCGTGGTCTGCGGCGATTCCAATCATGGTAAATAGCGGTCTGTTATTCGGTTTTTGGAAGTTCGGCTGCCAGTTCTTTTTCTCGGTTTCGGGTCACCACTGCGGCAATTTTGATGCTGACTTCGTACAGGATCATCAGCGGAATGAATACCAGTACCTGTGTGATCCAGTCGGGAGGTGTAACGATGGCTGCCAGTACCAGAAGGACGACCACCGCGTGGCGGCGGTAGGTGCGCATAAACTCAGGTGTAACCAGGCCAATCTTGGCGAGGTAATAGACGATGATGGGAAGTTCGAATACGATTCCACCTGCGAGGGTAATCTGAGTAACCATGGCAATAACTTCCCCGATTTTCCACTGGTTTTCAATATCTGCGGAGATTTTATATCCGGCAAAAAACTGTACGGAAAAAGGAAGTACGATATAATAGGCAAAAGAGATACCGATAAAAAATAGGATACTCAGAATCAACACATTCCCACGCATTCCCTTGCGCTCATTGGGATGAAGGCCGGGTTTGATAAATCGCCATATTTCCCAGGCGAAGTAGGGAAATGAAATGATAAAACCTGCAATCAGTGAAATGCTGATGGACTTGAGAAACTGTTCGGAAGGGCTAAGCGCAATAAAAACAACTCCGATTTTTTCGAAACACAGATCTGCATTGAGATTGCACAGAAATCTGTGGAGTGGGAAATCTTTACTGAAGGCCGCCAGGATAACATTGTCGAGAAACCACTGGATTTTAGTGAAAAGCACTACTGCGATAACAACGATTACCGCAATACTCCGGATCAGGTGCCATCGCAATTCCTCCAGGTGTTCAAGGAAGGACATTTCCTTTTCCTCATGGGTTGTTGCATCTGCTTCTTTGCCCTTGCCATTGGAGGAAGAGCCGCCGCTTCTAAACTGTTTGAACTTGGTAATTATACTCATTGCCTTTGAATCGTATCAAATTTCAGCAAACTATCTGCAATTTAAAAGGAAATCGTAATCAATTTAAAATCATTCTGGTCGGGATTTCCCATTCCAATCAATACCATTTCAAAATTACTGACCATCCCCGACCTTGACGGGAAAAAAAGATAATTGGATGCCTCATTGGACGCGAGCATTTTGTCTTTCCTTTTTCCCGAGCCGAGTTCTATGGAGGTGCACAACAACTGCCCGGATGCGCCTCTTTCGGTGAGATACACCAGTCTGAGCCTTTCCCGGGCTATTCCTGCCACGTAAGACATAAACGCATTGGACTGCGAGTCGCGTTGTCGTTTTTCGACAATTTCATTCCATACCAGCGCGCCGTTTCTGGTATTAAATCCGAGGCAGCCAAGGTCATAGTAGTAAAGTTTTTTCTTGGTCATATAATGCTCTTCCAGGATGACCACAGCCGTTTCATCTTCCGGTATTATCTTGGAAAGGGTGAAGTCAGAACCTCTTTCCTGATAATGTCTGACCCACTTTTCGGGTATGGGAGAAATGGAATCGGCTTCCAGCACCAATTGGTGCCAGTTGTTTTCCTCGCGGGTATATCTTTTCATAAACACATGCGTCCATGCGCGGGAAACCGCCTCGCTGCCGGTGTTGGCGCCATTGAGTATGCCGGTTGCGCCATCGCGGGAAAGCACGCCGGCCACAATAATATCGTAGTTTCTCAAAAAAGCCAGGTGTGAGTCCATAACGTCTGACAGCCCGTCGGTGGAGACGATCTCAGTCATAAACTCTTCCTTCTCCTGGATATACCGCAACAGGATCAGCGGCTTTTTCTCTTTGCGGAAAACAACAGGCACGTTGGGTTCCATCAGAAAATACAGATTGCCCTTATCGTCAATACGGAGGTCTTTAATCTGGTATTTGTCCTGAATGTAGGGAATGGTAAGTTCTTTTTTCCAGACTTCATTTCCACTTCCGTCCCAGACGCTGAAGTAGTAGTTCTCTGCAATTTTTCCCATCCAGACCATGTATTTCATTCTGGGCGAAATTTCTATCCGCTCTTCATAGTCTTTTTTGGGTTTTTTGGTATAGGTCGAAATTTTGACCGGCTCAGTTGTGCGTGAGCTTCCGTCGAGCGTAAAAAAACGCGATACAGTATGCACTTCTTTTTCTTCCTGAATATACTGTAACCCTATGACTGCATACACATTCTCCAGACGGCGCAGGTCGGTGACCTGCATGGGCTCAAACCCTTCGTTGGTGACAGGTTGAAACCAGTGCTCTACGTAATCCCGGATGCCATAACTTTCGATATAATAATTTTCTATCCGGCGTTTTTCTTTTCCGGCCATCCAGTACTCCATAAACACAAACTTGTGTTCTACCCCCGGGGCGACTTTCAGCGGGTAACCCACCTCAAATACGCTGTACCCGTCTGCGGCAAAGATATGTTCGGTAGAAATAAACTGTCCCTGCGAAAAAGACACGCGGAAGACAATCAGGCAAAGAATAAGCGAAAACCTGGAAATAAACTTCATGGTATGAGTGAATTGAATTGTGACCAGGTGACGCGGACGAATGTTTACCACTGAAACATCGGGAAATCTCGCATAAACTCGTTCACCTCACCTTTGACCTGTCTGATTACGGTTTCATTATTGTAATCGACAAGTACCCGATCTATAAACGAAGCAATTTGCTCCATCTGATGTTCTTTTAATCCTCTGGTTGTGAGCGCAGGTGTCCCGAGACGAATCCCGCTGGTGACCATGGGGCTTTCGGTATCAAAAGGAACCATGTTTTTGTTTATGGTAATGTCTGCCTTCACGAGGGTATCTTCGGCGATTTTACCGGTTACTTTTTTGTTGCGGAGGTCGATAAGCATGGAGTGGTTGTCGGTACCTCCGGAAATGACGCCATAGCCGTTGGCGATCATGGCACTGGCGAGTGCTTTTGCATTTTTGATAACCTGTACGGCATAGGCCTGAAACTCAGGGCGCAGGGCCTCGCCGAAGGCGACGGCTTTGGCTGCAATGATATGCATCAGGGGCCCGCCCTGCGTACCCGGAAATACCGCACTATCGAGGATAGAGCCAATGGTGCGCGGGGTTCCTTTGGCTGTAGTGATTCCCATGGGGTTGGATACATTCTCACCTACCATGATCAGGCCACCACGTGTGCCTCTGAGGGTCTTGTGTGTGGTGGTGGTAACGATATGGCAATGGGGCAGTGGATTGGCCAGTAGTCCTTTGGCAATCAGCCCGGCGGGGTGCGAAATGTCGGCCATCAGTACAGCGCCTACTTCTTCGGCAATTTCCCTGAAAGTAGCATAATCCCAATCTCGTGAATAGCTGCTGGCACCGATGATAATGAGTTTGGGTTTTTCTTTCCGGGCATTATCTCTCACCTGATCCATGTCCACCCTTCCGGTATCTTTGTGTACTCCGTAAAAAACAGGGCGGTAAAGTTTGCCCGAAAAATTGACCGGAGAGCCATGGGTCAGGTGCCCGCCGTGAGAAAGATCAAAGCCCATAATGGTATCTCCGGGCTGAATCGTTGCCAGCATGACGGCCGCATTGGCCTGTGCACCGGAGTGGGGCTGTACATTGGCCCAACTGGCGCCAAACAGTTGTTTGATTCTTTCACGGGCGAGGTCTTCCACTTCGTCCACATGCTGGCAACCTCCATAATAGCGCTTGCCGGGAAGCCCTTCCGCATATTTATTGGTGAGGCAGCTACCGGCAGCGCGCATGACGTCTTCGCTGACGAAGTTTTCGGAGGCGATCAGCTCAATTCCTTCTTTTTGCCTTTTTTCTTCTTTGGATATGATGGAAAAAACTTCATCCTGTATGTGGGTGGAGGTGGATTCGGAATACGTCATAGTTCGGATTTCTTTTTGGGAAAAATGAAGGTGTAAATATCTGCATGATTTCCCCTAAAAACAAAACCCCGGAGGGAAACCCGCCGGGGATATGAATAATCCAAAGAATATTTTTTCAGAAAAGGTTATCGCCCTTCGATGGCATCCATGATCCTTTCGTAAATGGGATCTACAAAAAAGAGGAATCCAATACTCAACCCAACAAAAATACCCAGGGGAGTGTCAAGGGTAGCCGTAATGCCCACACCCATAAACATGCTGGAAAGGAAAAATGCCCAGCCATATTTGTTTTTGCGATGAGGTTTTTCCTGCGCACTGTTGCGGTTTTTCGAACGGGTTTTCGTAGCCTCTTCTTCTCTGTTTTGAGTCTGGGGGATAACTACCTGCGCTTCGGCGTCATACTTTTTGTCGTCAAAAAAGGTTTCGTCTTCAAAAACCTCTGTTTCCACAACTTTGAATTTATCTTCCGGATCTGAGAATGGCATAAGTAAATCGATGGGTTAAGGACTTAAATGAATACTCCTTTACAAAAGAGAAGGTTACAACAAATAAGTTGGAATACCTGTCTCTTATTTCTCATTCCTCAATTTAGCAACTTTTCCTTAGAAGAAAAACGGTTATTTAATTTTGAGCGGGAGGCAACTGCGCGCCCGAATCAAGGGTGGACTTTACGAGATCAACTAATACAGAACCGGAAAAACTCTTCTGATTAAGAATTTCTTCCAGTTTTGCTTTTCTCGATTCGGTTGTTTTTTCCTGAAGCGCTTTATAATACAACAGCGCAACTTTCACATCAAGCGTGTTGAAACTCAGGCTTTCGTCCATCTTTATCCAGCCCTTTTTTCTTTTTTCTCTGCCCGACACATGCAGCCAGTCTCCCTGCTGCTCCATGGTAACGACAATTTCTCCCAATTCCAGCTTGTCGTCACGCAAGGTCATAATGTCAGGCCTGCGGTACAGTTCTTCGTCTTTTATGACCGCAGCCAGCGTCGCGTTTTTTTCAAAAACATAATCGTGAACCCAGCCTTCCTGCCCATCCTGGAGCCTTACTTTCATATAGTTGCGGTTTTCCGATTCAATTTCAACTTCTTCACCCAGCATTTCCACTTTTTCACCGTAATAGACAGATTCAACGTAATTGTTTTTTTTGTCTTTGGTAAGTTTTTTGCTGCCGGGCTCTACGCGAAGACCTGCCACATCCCATACACAAATCGCTACTTTTTCAAGCGAAATATCGTTTGTGTCGGCTTCTTCCTCTTCCGATAACCCGGAAGTTGTATGATCTGAAATTTGATTGTTACCCTGACAACCGGCAAATACCAGGTAAATACCCAGTCCAATCAGCAGGTAAGCCCAGACTAATCGCATATCCAAAGGGTTAATTCCTGCAATATATAAGGCAGCAACTGATTAATCAAAGCAATATGCTGATAGTCTTTTATTTCCGGCATTTCTTTCATCTGTCTCTGCCTGTCTGTCCGGCTTTTTATTCCTTCCGGATTCGGGTTTCATACAATCCTTCTTCCGTAAATATAATAAGCGGATAGATACCCGTGCTCAGCCCTTCCAGACTTATCCTCCTCAGCGGTGAGGCGGTTTCGCTGTGGCTGAAAACCAGCCTCCCTGTAAAATCATATAGCCTGATTTCAACCGGCTGGCCTGTTATCGCTGCCATATCCAGCCAAAATTCACTGGTTGCAGGATTGGGATAACTCCGGATGTTCAGCGGTATCCGTCCTTCCAGTCCGGCAGTGAAGGTAATGACTTCGCAAACCGTATCTGCACAGCCAAACCGGTCAGTAACCGTAAGGCAAACCTGATAATCGCCTTTCAAACTGTATTCATAAAATGGGCCCGGCAGGCTGCTGCTTCCCGTGCCGTCGCCAAAATCCCAGACCCAGGTCACGGCGGTTGTATCTGACATATCGGTAAACTGGATTCCATTGGGCTGAATGGTATAATTGTACGCGGCTGTCAATCCCCCCAGTCTTACGACTTCAAAGGTATCTGTCCACTCACAGGACGGCCCGAAAGTGAGCATCAGTCCGTATGCTCCGGCCCCAAGACCGGAAAGGTCTTCGGTCTGCCCCCCATTGGACCAGTCAAATGAAAACGGGCCCACACCTCCGGCCAGATTCAGATCAATGATTCCATCTTCGCTTTCCGGACAGGTTTCTCCTGTGATTTGTGTCGTTACTTTCGGGGCATCGTTGACGGTGAAAACCGTGGTAGTGGTATCGGTACAAACCAATAGGTTGATCACCAGGCTTATCGCTGTGGTCCCGCTGTCGGGGAATACAAAGCCTGCATCCTGTGTGGTGGCAAAGGGCATACCGTCGCTCAGCCAGATTGAAGTGGAGCCGGTCGTACTTGCATTGGTGAAACTAACCGAGTCTCCCGGGCAAAGCGATGTCGAGCCCGGATATGTAAACTGTGCAAACACACTCTGACTGCTTCCCACGGTAAATGTATCGGTAGCCGTACATCCCAGACTGTCGGTTACTACCACCGAATAATCGCCCGCGGCGAGCTGGGCCTGATCTTCAGATGTACTGCCATTGGACCAGAGATAAGTATAGGGTGAAATACCTGAACCAACCGTAAGGTCAATCGAGCCATCGAAGGTTCCGCTGCACGTCTCATCTACAATACCCGTAGCGGAAAGAACCGGTGAAGATACGTGGAAAGTCTGACTGAAAGAGTCAGCGCAGGTTACATTAGCAGCGATAAGGGTAATGGTAAATGTTCCGGTATCGCCGAATGTATAGCTTGCCGCCGGACTCTGGCTAAACAATACGCCGTTGGCTTTCCAGTTGTACTGCGTGGCTCCGGTCGCATTTCCGGTGAAGAGGACTGAGTCGCCCGGGCATAATTTTGAGAAAGCGGCGCTGGAAGAAAAACTGGCGGTCACAGGCACGCCTGAGCTTACGACCGTGGAGTCAGTATCGGTACATCCGTTATTGTCGGTAACCGTAAGCGAATATACTCCTGCCGAAAGCTGGGAGATATTCTGGCTGGTTCCGCCCGTTGACCAAAGGTATGCATAGGGGGCGGTGCCGCCGGTTGCCTGAGCATTAATACTGCCGTTCTGGGTTCCTGGACAGGTTTCATTCACCACTTGTGAAAAAGAAATCTGCGGCTGCTTAATGGAAACGGTCAGCGATGAACTGGTAGTGCATGATCCATCACCTCCGGTGAGGGTGACGAGGTAGTTGCCCGGTGTGTTGAAGGTATAACCTGCCACTGAATCGGTGGAAAACACATTGGCCGCAACTACCCACGAATAACTGCTGAGATTGGGATCAGTGGCAGTGAACGTAAGACTGTCTCCCTGACACCCCGTAAGCGAAGATGCCGTAAACGTCGAATTCACCGAGCAGCAGGAAGCCACGGTCAGCGGCCCGCTCATGTTGGCGAGGTTGACCCCGTTTTCATAATATCTGATCGTAATCGTGTAACTCCCGGCAGGAATATTGCCCACAGTTTCTGTTACACTGTAAGGCAGGATGATGGGAAGGCAGATAAACGGTTGAAAGATAAAAACATCTACAAAAAGTACATTCCCCACAATACTGTGCGCCGTGCCGGTGATAGTCGCGTTGCCACAGGGCAATATGCCATTAATGGTAACCTGCGTATTGTTGCACTCCAAAACCGGGGTGGGAGAAACGATATACCCTGTTATCGGTTGTGCCGTGAGTATCGCTGAAGAAAAAACTAAAAACAGCGATGTGACCAGATAATGCAAGGGATTTTTCATGAAGGGAAAATTTGGGGATGTTCTTATATTTGTTACAGAAGTCTGAAATATAGACGTTGAGAACTGATTTACAAAAAGAATATTTTCCTATGGCAGGCGAGGTTATTATCGTAGGTGCCGGTGGTCTGGGACGGGAGGCGCTTATGGTGTTGCGGGAAATGAACCGCTGTGCCTATTCGCCCGAATCCCGGTTTAATCTGCTGGGATTTGTCGCTGATTCTCCGGAAAAAAATGTTCACAGCGAACCCATTATCGGTACGGATGAAGAGGTCCTGAAAACCCTTCCCCGCACTGTGCGGTTTGTGGTCGCCATCGGTAATCCACTTCTTCGACAGCAGGTGGCCAATAAATATCTCAGCCTTGGGTTTGAATCTGTTTCGCTGATTCATCCCTCGGTTTCCATTTCTGAGTATGTGCATATAGGCGGGGGAACCATCATTTTACCCGGAGCCGTATTCACCACAGATATCCAGATTGGGCGGTTTAACCTCATCAATCCTGCCGTTTCCCTTTCCCATGATGTGGAAACAGGCGAATTTGTAACCATAGGCCCGGGCGCAATATTGTGCGGGGGAGTAAAAGCCGAAGCCGAAGCCGAAATCGGCGCAGGCGCGGTGGTGTTGCCCCGTCTTACCCTGGGAAAGGGTTGTATGCTGGGCGCAGGAGCTGTGGCAACCCGTGATCTGGAGGCGGGAAAAACGTATGCAGGCATTCCGGCCCGCCCCATGCTTGGAAAGCTCTCAGGTACACCGTAATTTGTCCGTGGCAATGTACAATGTCTGGGATAAAGATATTACTTACCTCAAACGGGTTGGGCCTCAAAGGGCCGCTGTTCTCGCCAAAGAGTGCAATATCCGCACCTATGGCGATATGCTTCGTTATTATCCCCGGAAATACGTTGACAGAACCCGCATTTTTCGCATAAGTGATATACACGGAGAAGACTCCTTTGTAACGCTTGTGGGTAAAATTACCCGTACCGAAGTGACCAAAACCCGAAACGGAAAAGGCCTGATGACCGCATCCTTTACCGATGGCTCAGGGTTTATCGAACTTAGCTGGTTTCAGGGTATAAAATGGATACAGAAATCCATCAAAATAGGAGAAGAAGTCGCGGTTTTTGGCAAACCCTCTTTTTTTGGCAGCAAAATTCAGATTTCCCACCCGGAGATCGATTACCTCAATGAAGAAGAAGGAACAAAAAGTGTCCTCAAAATTGTACCCTTTTACCCCTCCGGAGAAAAGCTCGCACGTGTGGGTATGGATTCCCGCGGGATTCGCACCATCATGGGAAAACTCTTTGAAGAGGCAGCAGATCACATTCCCGAAAACCTGAGCGATTCCATTATCAGGCACTACGGCCTCATCTCCCATCGCGAAGCCATTCGCAATATTCATTTCCCCGAAAACTGGGAAAAACTTCAGATGGCTGAGTACAGACTCAAATTTGAAGAATTTTTTTTCTTCCAGTTTATGCTGGCCGGCAAAAGAAAAGAAGCAAAAACCCAGCACTCCGGCAACCCCTTCACCCAGATTGGATCTTATTTCAACGATTTTTTTCAGCACCATATGCCCTTTGAGCTTACCGAAGCTCAGAAGCGCGTCCTCAAAGAAATTCGTAGAGATCTGGCTCTGCCTGTACAGATGAACCGCCTCATTCAGGGAGATGTGGGCAGTGGCAAGACCATGGTGGCTTTTATGACCATGCTCATGGCGAGAGACAATGGGTTTCAGTCCGCCATCATGGCTCCCACGGCTATTCTGGCAGAACAGCATTTCAAGAAAATCACCCCGATGGCCCAAAAAGCGGGGATGAAGACAACCCTGCTCGTAGGAGGGCAACGGAAAAAAGTGCGCGATGAAGCCCTCGCCGGCCTGGCGAGCGGGGAGACCGATATCGCCATCGGAACTCACGCGCTCATAGAAGACAATGTAGTATTCCATCGCCTGGGTCTGGTAGTCGTGGATGAACAACATAAGTTTGGCGTATTACAACGCGCCCGGTTGTGGCAAAAAGCTAATCCCTACCCGCACAATATGCTCATGACCGCCACCCCCATCCCCCGCACCCTCGCGATGACACTTTATGGAGACGTGGATGTGTCTGTGATCGATGAGCTTCCTCCGGGCAGGCAGCCGATCAAAACCATGGTTTTTGGCGAATCCAGAAGACTGGAAGTTTTGGGTTTTATCAGGAAAGAACTGGAGGCCGGAAGGCAGGCTTACGTAGTGTATCCGCTGGTGGAGGAATCTGAAAAGGTGGATTTGCTCGCCGCAGAGAAAGGATTTGAATTGCTGGAGCGGTATTTTACAGGATTCAGGGTGGGAATGGTTCATGGGCGCATGGCACCTGATGCCAAAGAGTTTGAAATGGCCCGTTTTGTGAAAAAAGAAACCCACGTGCTTGTGTCAACTACCGTAATCGAAGTAGGCGTGGACGTGCCCAATGCTTCGCTTATGCTCATCGAAAATGCCGAGCGGTTTGGTCTTTCTCAACTGCATCAGTTGCGAGGGCGGGTAGGGCGGGGGCAATACCAGTCCTATTGTATCCTGATGGCCGGACAGAAGCTATCGGCTGACGGCAAAAAACGCCTTGCAGCGATGCGCGATACACAGGATGGATTTAGAATTTCGGAGATAGATCTCGAACTGCGCGGGCCGGGCGATTTTCTGGGTACGCGGCAGAGTGGACTCCCCGAGTTTTTGCTAGCCAATGTAGTCGAAGATCAGGACATCTTAAAAAAAGCCAGAGAAGCCGCCTTTGCGCTGGCGGAGGAAGACCCCGAATTGATTTCCGAAAATCATCGGATGATAAAAGAAACCTTCATCGCGTATATGCGGAGTCTGGCCGCTTCGGGTACAATCGCGTAGGCGGGTTCTCACCGCCACCACTTTTCCTTTTTCTTTGTTGCATCGCCCGCTTCCTCCGAATCCACATTCACGCACACTGCGTAGGCATTGCCTTCTTCTCCGTCGATCATTACCAATGTTACCAGCGAAGGGTTGAGCCAGACGGTATAGGCTTTGAGCAAAAACTGCTCGCGCCGTTTTCCGTCGTACAACATCAGCCGGGGAGAGATTTCACCGGTATTGAGGTTGACCCTCCGGTAGTAGATTCTGTCAGGCCCTCTCAGGTCGTCTTCCGAACTTTCGCGGGTTACAAAACGCATAATTCCCCGTGTGCGGTCCACTTCGAGGTGATAAAATTGCCCGGGCAGGTCAACCGTCTTTTTAGTTTGCTGTGAGGTAGGAACAAATATCACCTGTCGCACCTGACCCTCGGGATCAAATCCATACATGATAATTTCGCCTATTTCCTGCTCCGAATGCCGGTAGGTGGTATGCTCAAACCCATAGGTGCGGCCCTGCGTGGTATGGTAGTTTTGGGTAATCAGCCAGACACTTTTATCGGCCATTTCCACAATATCCATAGCCATAAAGAGATCAAACCGTTTGAGGGGGCGCATGCCATAACTTTTTCGCTGTTTTTCGGCATTAACCAGCAGGGTTGAAGTGATTTCCATTTTGCGGGAGAGGTCAACCTGCCCGGTTTCAAAATCAAAATTTACCACCTGCCAGGATTTTATTCCGCGCTGTTTTCCCCTTTCTGCCCTTTCAGCTACGGCGATATACAGGCGATTGCTGTCGCCGGTTACGGGAGGGAACCGGGTATAATAAAACTCTTTCAACTTATTGCGGTCGGGAAACTGGTCATAGTGCAGCCTACTGGTGTTTTTCTTTTCCCGATTCCACTGAACCACCTGGAGCGTATTGGGTTTTTCAAATGAAGAAACATAAAAATTACCGGCATTATCGGTCTGGCAATCCATCACTGTCAGCCTGCGGTTGTTTATGCTTACTCTGCCTGTATCAGCAAGGGTGAGTTTTCTGTCAAACAGCCGGAACTCCACGTATTCTGCATTGGTCACCTTAAAACCTACCCGCTCGGTACTCAGCCAGGGATCATAGGCGGTGTGAACATTCCGGTAGGGGCGGTCGTTGCGGAAATGAAAAAGCGCAAACAGCGAGCTGTCAGGAGAAAAATCAAACCAGACGGATTCATCAGAACGGGTTTTGGACTGCCAGAGCAGGTGGGTGGGCGCTGCGGTTCCGTCTTCCAGACCGAAAACGCGGGCAATCACCTGTTCTATGCCGGAGAGAAAATTGTATTTGGAAGTAAGGACAACAATTACGCTGTCTTCGCTGTAAAAATGCAGGATATCTTCTTCCGAATCGAGCTTAAATACGGCATCCCATTCTTCCTCCATAAAGACATTGTAACGGGTAAGGTGTCGTTCGCGGGTAGCTCCTTTTTCTGATTGCCACAACTGTACAAAAGCCGCATCGGAGACACGGATGGAAGGCGTATGAAGCAATTGAATCTGGTCGGGGTTATAGGCGGAAAAATCGTAGGGATAATACCAGGGATTGTCGGTGGGGAAGTCTTTGAGTTTGCGTTCTCCTACCAGCCCCTGAGCAGAAAGCCCTGGAAAAAGAATGATTAAAAGGAGGGAAAATGCGGTTGTCAGACGGAAGTATTTGTGGGGCACTCTTTTCATAAAAACAGGTTTGAGGGTCCGGAACGCTATACAATAATACCTTTTAAAACAGGGCATTGCAAGCGTTTGCCTGCCTGCATTTACCCGTAAATTAGAAAATTCCCTTTTAAGACTCAGGAATTCTTCTATCTTTGTATAGGATTGCAAGAGCGAAAAAATTACATAAACATATACCCGTTTTCTCTGCAATTAGTTGTATCTTTGAGCCACATCTAAACGAATTGAGCTATGATTATGTTAGGCATTATTCCAGGTGGCAGCGAGTGGGTACTGATTCTGCTGGCCGTTTTGCTGCTGTTTGGTGCGAAAAAAATTCCTGAACTTGCGCGGGGCTTAGGAAGAGGAATCCGTGAATTTAAAGACGCTTCCCGCGAAATCAAGAGAGAAATTGAATCAGAAGTTTCGGCCTCCGACGAGACCAAGCATCTGAAAAATTGATATGAAAGATTATCAAAAGCTTGCTGAAATTCAGCAGGACTTATCTACCGGATTATTGCGGTGCAGTGATCTGGTAGATTTGTATTTGGAGCGTATTGATTCTACACGCCATCTCAATCTTTTTGTGGAGGTTTTTGCCGACGAGGCCCGCCGGCGCGCTGCTGAGGTGGATCAAAAACTGGCCGCCGGCACAGCCGGAAAACTCGCCGGGCTGGTGATCGGGCTCAAAGATGTACTTTGTTATCAGGGACACACGCTCACGGCGGGTTCGGGTGTCCTCAAAGGATTTCGGTCTTTATTTACCGCCACCGCCGTAAACCGCCTCCTCGCAGAAGATGCGATCGTCATCGGTCGTCAAAACTGCGATGAGTTTGCTATGGGCTCTTCTACTGAAACCAGTATTTACGGCCCTGCCCATAACCCGCTGGATCCTGCCCGTGTTACGGGAGGTTCATCCGGCGCCTCCGCAGCAGCAGTGAGTGCCGGCCTTTGTCACGCGGCCCTGGGTTCTGATACCGGTGGCTCCGTAAGGCAACCAGCCTCTTTCTGCGGTGTCATAGGGGTAAAACCTACTTACGGACGTGTAAGCCGCTGGGGACTCATCGCTTATGCCTCTTCCTTTGATCAGATAGGGCCCATTACCCGCTCGGTGGAAGACGCAGCCCGCATCCTTGAAGTGATGGCCGGCAAAGACGAATATGACAATACTTCTTCCTCCCAACCGGTGCCTTCTTATTTCGATGCTTTACAGACTCCACAGGCACCAGCAACCATAGGCTATATCCGCGACGCGGTCGAAAGCCCGGGACTCGACCCTGAAATCAGGGCGGCAACTTTTCAGCTCCTGGAAAAACTTCGCGAAGAAGGCCATACGGTGAAAGCTTTTGATTTTCCTTTAATGGCGTATGTCGTACCCTGCTATTATGTGCTTACTACTGCCGAAGCCTCTTCCAACTTATCGCGTTTTGATGGCGTCCACTATGGCTATCGCGCTCAAGCCGATGGCGATCTGGAAACCCTGTATGTCAAAAGCCGGACCGAAGGTTTTGGACCTGAAGTGAGAAAAAGGATTATGCTTGGCTCTTTTGTGCTTTCCTCCGGATACTACGATGCCTATTATACCCAGGCTATGAAAGTGAGAAGGCTGATCCGGGAAAAAACAGAAGAAATTCTGACCCAATGCGACTATCTGGTTCTGCCAACGGCTCCCACTCCCGCTTTTCGTCTCGGAGAAAAGACGGATGACCCGGTGGAAATGTATCTGAGCGATATTTATACAGTACATGCCAACCTCGCAGGTGTGCCTGCCATATCCGTTCCGGCAGGGATTCATAGTTCGGGATTGCCTTTCGGAATTCAGCTTATGGGTAAACGATTTGATGAGGCTGGAATGCTGCGGCTTGCCTCCAAAATTCATTCGCAGAATTTTCTACAGGTTATGTAACGATTTTTAAGGAAAAATTATCAGTTTTTAATATTTTACGCACAGGTTGATACGATACGCTCAATGGAACCCAACAACATGAAGTCATCTGTTTCGCTTTTTGTACTGATTCTGCTGACAATTCCCCTGCTGGCGCAGGTAAGTCCGTCAAAATCCAAACTCCTCCCTGACGATACGCAGGAAACGAAGGAGCTTTCCACCCCCAATCCGGTAGATGAAAACTCCCCTACCAAAGGTTCAAGTTTTCAGGAACTGACAGATGAAGACCCTGTCTCCGAGCAGATCGACGAAATGAGACGGGATTATTCTTTCCCGGGTGCCAAAGCAAGCACTTATGATACCCTTCTGTACAATACACAGGGGTTTCGCTCCTCCGAGGTACCTTCCTATGCTGCCGGTACCATTCGCAGCAGAATGTACGAACTGCCCACCGTTATTCCACTCGATTATAATGTATATGTTCAGCGGTATATTGATGTTTATACCGTGAAAAAGCGCGAACAGACCGCCCGTATGCTGGGCCTGTCAAAAGTGTATTTTCCCTTATTTGAAGAATATCTTGACCGGGAAGGACTTCCCCTCGAACTGAAATACCTGTCTGTGGTAGAAAGTGCCCTCAATCCACACGCGCGTTCGCGCGTAGGGGCAACCGGGCTGTGGCAGTTTATGCTGGGAACCGCCCGGATGTATAATCTGGAAGTAAACTCCTATGTGGACGAGCGTTGTGATCCTTTAAAATCAACCGAAGCCGCAACCCGCTACCTCAAAAATGCCTACAATGAATTTGGCGACTGGTTGCTGGCGATTGCTTCTTACAACTGTGGAAGCGGGAATGTTCGCAAGGCCATTGCCCGCAGTGGTGGTAAACAAAATTTCTGGGAAATCATGGAGTATCTTCCCCGTGAGACCAGAGGGTATGTGCCTGCATTTGTCGCCGCTACCTATGCCTTCGAATATGCGTCGGAACACAATATCTACCCTATATATGTAGAATTTGACTACAGCCAGGATACGTTGCATATTGCCCGGCTCGATATTACCCTACAGGAAATTGCTGAGATTACCCGTACCGATTATGAGTTGCTGAAAAATCTCAACCCCGAACTTAAAATCGACAGGATTCCCTATTCCAACGATCCTTATATTCTGAAGGTTCCGCCCCGCACACGGCGGTTTCTTTGCTGCTAATCAGCGTCAGATTGCCAGCCAGTATGGAAAAAGACAAGAGCTTTTGCTCCTGTGAATCACCTATGCTTCGACTTCCTTTGCTCCGGAACTTCTTATACACGCAGTTCCGAAGAATATGTTCCCAAAGGCACTTCGCTTGTTTATTATACCGTAAGATCGGGAGATGTAGTGGGATCTATTGCCGAAAAATACAATGTAACGCCCTCCCAGATTGCCAACTGGAACGACCTCCGCCGGTACCGGATCAAAGCCGGACAGAAGCTGAAAATCTACACCACCAAATCGGTTGCCCAGCAGGCCGGTGCAAGACAGGTTTCCCCATCACTGGCAGGCCCTGCGCCCGCTCCGAGGACAGTGCCGACAGGGCAGATCGTTACACATACTGTCAAAGCCGGAGAAACGCTATGGGGAATCGCCAATCAGTATGATGGTGTGAATGTTGAAACCATTCTCTCCCTCAATCAGGGGGTCAATGCAAAAAATCTGAAAGCCGGCCAGAAAATCAGAGTGCGGTGATTGCCCGTTGTTGCTGGTTGCTGCTGCCACTTTTTGTTGTTGCCTGTCACCCTCCGGAAGAGGATGGCAGGCAAACTTTTATGTCTGCAGAATCTACTTTTTCCTCCCCCTCACTCATTGTGCTGGGAACCGTTCAGGATGGCGGCTCTCCGCATATCGGCTGCCGGAAAGACTGTTGCGCCAGTTTGTTTCTAAACCCTGACCCGCAGAGGAAAGTGGTGTGCCTGGGTGTAGTGGATCCTGAAAATCAGAAAACATTTATCTTTGAAGCTACCCCTGATTTTCCTGCTCAGACTCAAGCACTGAAACAATACGCCGGATTTGGAGGAGAAATTCCTTCCGGTATATTTCTCACACATGCCCATATCGGTCATTATACAGGTCTTATGTATCTGGGAAAAGAAGCCATTAATTCCGCTAAAGTACCTGTCTTTTGCATGCCCCGGATGAAGCAGTTTCTCGAAAACAATGGCCCGTGGAGTCAGTTAGTTAATCTTACCAACATAACCCTGAACGAATTACAGCCGGACACGGCCATTCGCCTGACTTCCAATATATCGGTTGTTCCGTTTCGCGTGCCGCACAGAGATGAGTTTTCTGAAACGGTGGGATACGTGATTGCAGGGCCTGAGAAAAAAGTGTTGTTTATCCCCGACATTGATAAATGGGAGAAGTGGGACCAGGAGATCGAAACAATAATTGCCGGGGTGGATATGGCGTTTCTGGACGCAACGTTTTTTGACGTGGAAGAAATCAATAACCGCGATATTTCGGAAATTCCGCATCCCTTTGTCATTGAAAGTATGCAGCGGTTTGACCGGCTACCTGCTGCGGAAAAGGCCAAAATTTATTTTATTCATTTCAACCACACCAACCCTGTGCTAAACTCCGGGAGCCGGCAGGCAAAAGAGATTCTCTCCAGGGGGTTCCATATAGCAGAGATGCATGTTACTTTTGGATTATAATGAAAAACCATCTGCTCGAAACCTGGCAAATTCACAACCGGATCAATCTATATCTTCTGGATGCCATTGCCGAAGAACATCTGCCCGACGTATCTGCCTCCAAAGGCCGGAATGTGGCTGAGCAGTTTGCTCATATCCACAACGTGCGTCTGATGTGGCTCAAAGTAGCTGATCCCTCACTGATGGACGGACTGGACAAACTGGAAAAAGGGCCGGGACTGACCCAATCAGCGCTGGCCGCAGCCCTGGATGCAAGCGGGCAAGCCATTTACCAGTTATTGGATTCTGCCCTGGAAACCGGTCGTCTGAAAGGATTTAAACCACATCCTTCCGCCTTTCTGGGGTATATGATTTCCCACGAATCACACCACAGAGGCCAGATTATGCTCTGTCTCAAACAGTCGGGGCATCCGGTAGATAAAAAGACTCAGTTTGGCCTTTGGGAATGGGGGTACGGTAATTATTTCACCGTAACCCTTATCCCTTCGAATGGCTGGTAAACTCCGGTGCGCGTACACTGGATGGTCGCCACGCCATTGGAAAAATCTCCTTTCTGCGTTGCAAACAGGTCGTATTCAAATACATGCGTTCCTTTGGGCAGATAGTCAAAAAAGAAGTGGGTCGCCACATCTTTCGTGCTCTGATAGTAGCCCAGTCCGGCTTTGTAGTGGTAGGAGGAAAGCACATCTACCGGTTCAAATGCCGAAGCCCGCAAATCTTTCATGTGCACATATTCCATGTCCCGGTCGGAGCGAAGTTCTATTCTGACCCGAATCTTATCGCCCGGCTTGATGTCTGTCGTGCTGACTGCTGTAAGTGTAGGACCTGCCGGTGTATTTTCGACCCTATACAATTCCTTTTTGAGCGAAAGCGGCGTGGATGCGTAGGTGATTTTGTCCATTTGCTCAAAATACTGCCAGTAAAGCCCGCCCCAGGCGATTCCGGGTGCTTTTTTGCTGACGGTTACCTTACCCATGTCCGGAGTGATTTCGCCGCTGCTCCATGAGGTTTTAAAATAACCTGTTCCTGCTTCAACGCGGGTGTCTTCCCGTTCGAAAGGATTGACAGCAACGCTCCCGAGGGTTACAGCTACGATTTCGTTTTGTTCCAGCCAGTCGGTACCTGTTGACAAAAGCGCATGACAGGCATCAGCGGTAGCACGGGTGGTTTTCCAGTCATTAGTCTGTTTGTTTTTGAGCAGCCAGATTTTCATTTCTTCCACTGCACTCACATCGCGGGTTACTTCATTAAAAGCCTCTATCATCAGGGCCTGCTGCTCGACAGGTGACTCATACCAGTAGTACCCGCCATTGCCTTTCCAGTACATGCCCAGTTCGGGGTTTAATACTGCATTTTCTTTGAGCGATGCAACGATTTCACTTCCCAGTTTTTGTTTTTCAGTACGGTGGAAAGTCAATGCGAGCATACCCTGCATATAACGGCTTTTGCCTGTCCAGAATGTTGTAGCCTGTGTATAATAAAAATTATAGGCTTCCTCTGTTCCTGCGGTCAGGGGCAGATCGGGGAAAAAGGAGCGGGCATAGAGGTACTGGATCTGGGTAGTTCCAATCAGGTCTTTGGTTTTGTCGAGCTTGTGGCTAACGATATAGTCGTAATCTTCTTTAATTTTCCCATCCAGATAGGAAAGTGCCTGTGAAATAACCTGGTTGATTTCAGGATTACCGGCAGCGGACTGTACGCCGAGCTTTTGTAAATGGCCAAACCCGGTTACAATCAGTTGTGTAATATATCGGTTGGGCTGCATGCCGGGAAACCAGGTGAAGGCCCCGTTTTCAAGTTGTCTTTCGAGGAGTTTTTGCCGGTTCTGACTGGTTTCTGCGCTCATCCGGTTGAGGTCGAAAAGCATTCCTATCCGCTTTTTCCTTTCAGTCTCCGAATGGGCATTCAGTACCCAGGGGGTTTCTTCAAGCAGGACTGATTTCAGCTCCTGATTTTTTTCGAGATTGGATAGAAGGGCCGATTCATTTCCGGGACTTTGTGTTTTCCATTGTTCAAATACCTTTTGTACGCCCGGGGCTGAAGCGGCAATATGGCTCGCCAGCGCGTTGGCGTAAAACCGGCTGTAAATCTGCTCGGTACATTCATGGGGAAACTCCATCAGATAAGGCAGCGCCTGCACCGCGTACCACGCAGGGTTGGAGGTAAATTCCAGGGTGAGTTGTTGATTGCGGATGGTGGAAGATGTGCCGGAATTGATGAGTTTTGCAAAGTCGAAGGTACGCGTTTGCTCGCCCCTTACTGCCAGCGGCAGGGTTTCGGTAACAAGCAGGCGGTTTTTCAGTATGGGAATAACATGTTCCTCTCCATCAGAAAAATTGCCCGCGCGTGCAGTAACCTGCACAACTACTGCCTGTACCTCGTCGGGAATGGATATATCCCAGTTTACGGCTGTATTTCCCTTCGCACTCACTGAAAAAGGTATCTGCGGGCTTCCCAGATTGAATAGCGACCCTACGGGTTTGCGGGTGAATGCGTCGAGCAAAATCAACTCTGCGGTTCCGCTCAGCGCATTTTCACTCAGGTTAGACACTTTTGCCGAAAGCACCATTTTGTCGCCATCTCTCATAAATCTGGGCACATTGGGGGTTACCATCAGGTCTTTCTGAGTTACCGTTGTCCCCCCGAGCGTACCGACTTTCAGGTCTTTGGTGTGGGCCAGTCCCAGAAACTTCCACCGCGTCAGGGCCTCAGGCATCGTAAAGCTGAGGATGACAGATCCGTCGGCATCGGTTTTGAGGGTGGGGAAGAAAAATGCGGTCTCATTAAGATTGGCTCTCACCGAAACAGGCGGTTGGGGTGTTTCGCCGTCCACTGCTGTAATTCCTCCTACCGTATCGCTCTGAGGTTCTTCCATCTCGGCGTCGGCAAAATCGGCAACGCCATCGCTAGCTGCCATGACAAGGTTTCTTTCCATATCATCCATCGCCTTGCCTGCACGCGGGGCTGCCGAAGGCGCTGCCATATACGCTCCGTTACCAAATGTCCACCTCCAGCTATTGTAGTCCAGCGCACCAAACCAGTTCAACTGGTCATAACTTCTGCCCGTAGGGTAGGGGTAGGTTGTGGGCTGGTTTCGGAAAAACCGGGAAGAATTCTGGTTAAAACCGTCATAGCCGTTCCATGAAAACTGCCGGTAATTGTTTTGATAGATATTGAGGGAGAAGTCATTTGCGATAAACTGATCCAGAGAGGCGTCGTAGAGGGTCGCGACCATTTCGGCGGCTACGGCTTCACTTTTGGGGCCGGTGATTTTCAGTCTCCATTCTTCGGCCTGACCGGGAAGGAGTTTGTCCCGGAAGGTGGACCAGGAGAGTGTCAGTTCCTTGTTGCTCCAGGGAACCTGAATTGTTTTTTCTTCCTGGAAAAACTGATTATGGCAAACAGCGGTAATGGAGATGAATATCCCGCCTCTGTATGTTTCCTTTATGGGAATGGAAATTTGTTTTCCTTTTTTGCCTTTAATTTTCAGTTGCTGGCTGTCGATGATTTTGCCCTCATGTTCGAGCTCATAGACCACCCAGAGTGTTTTTTCAGAAGTTCTGATACTTAGGTCGATCGTTTCTCCCGGTTCTGCAACGGATTTGCTGAGCAGGGTTTCAAAGCTTACGGGGCTGACCGGTTGTTGTGTTTCCGGTGCTTCCAGAGAGAAAAATTTCACGAGTTTTACCTCTTGTCCGGAAGCATCCTTTGAAGTAAGCACAACCTTGTATTTGCCTGGTTTTGCCTGCGCAAGTTCTGCGACAGTTACTTCTTTTGATTCTGCTGTATTAAAAGATTTTTCGACGAGCGTAGTACCTTCTTTCCAGTTGCGGAAATCATTTTCTCCTGCATAAACATCGTTGGGGAAGGTCTGCCGGTACGCTTCTTCTGTGAGCAAATGCTGGTCGGGCTGCTGCCAGCGCCGGGTACGCATGACAAAACCGGGCGTTTCCAGCGGGATAACAGCGATCGTCCCACTGGCAGGTACAAACCCTCCGTTGAGATTTTGGGTTGAAATGCCGAAGCTGATTTTATTGGAACGGGTGATTTTCTCAGGAACAGAAATGTCTGCTTCCATTCCCACATAACCTGCTTTGAGACTGGTATTGGCACTATGGGTTTCGCCTGTAATGTCTGTTACATCCACAAAAACCGTATAATCGAATACCGGCAGTTGCGATTTTGCGACAGACTCATCGGGAATGAGTGTTACATCGACAGAGAAGCTGCCACTGGCATCGGTAGTGGTCGTGCCGCTGGCAATTTCGCGCTCCGGAGAATTGGGTATGGGAAAACGCCAGAAATACCCAAACCAGTAAGGGAAGCGTACCTGGCGTACCACACGGTAAGAGACTGTGGCATCGGTGAGACTGGCACCTGCATACGCCATTGCTTTACCCGTAACGGTAGTCTCTCCTCCCAGGCGATAGTCTCCTGATACCTGGTCAAATGTCACCTCAAACCGGGGACGTTTGTATTCCTCTACATTAAAATACCCGTATCCGCCATCTGTCTGGATTGTCATCTGGCCCGTCAGACCTGTAGTCGGGGCAATAAATGAACCATTGACCGTACCATATTCGTTGGTGGTGAGATCCTGCGAGGCAATCTTCTGATTATTGACATCATAGAAAGTTACAGTAACGGGGAATCCTGGTCGTATTTCATGCGATTTGCCATCGGTGAGCATGACGATCGCTTTGTAAAATACCGTCTGTCCCGGTCGGTATATTTTCCTGTCAGTGAAGAAAAAAGTGCTGGTAACAGGAATGGAGGTGCGGTCACCGGAAGCATACGCGTAAATCCTGTCGGTGCGATAACTGTCGTTTTTGTACCGGAAATCGAGTTCGAAGTAACCGGACGACGGTTTGTAAGGAATTTTTACCAGCCCAGACTTTCCGGTTATCATCGGGGCGCCATCTTTTACCGGACTGTTGCCGGAGTAATCGCGGTTGTACCGCTGTACACTTACGCCTTTGAGCGGTTTTCCTGTTTCCCTGTCTGAAATATAAACTTCAACCTCTCCTTTATTTCCGGTTCGGTAAAACCATGCGATTCCGGAAACTGCAATATCCGCAAAACTGAATACATCCTGTTCCAGGTCATAATTTTGAGATGAGGCGGTAAGGATTACGTAATTGCCGGGAGGCAGGGCAGGCATCGGAAGTTCGATACGATGCTCCTGAAAATCGCCGCCATTTATGACTGCTGCAAATCCTTGTTCGACCGGAGTTTCCTTCAGCAGCATGGAAACCATTTCTTTTTCGCGGTAGTAATATTGTTCGCTGTCAAATGATTTTCTGATAATGCGGTAGTGTACCTGGTTGAGGTTTTTATGCGCTACCAGCATCCGGAATGGTTTGTCGGGAAGATTAACGTCTTCTACATTCAGGGCCAGGTGTTTTTGCTCAATGTTCTGAATCAATGTCTGGCACGCCTGCGCGCCACGGGTATCGGGATATTGTTTGATTGTATTTTCACAGATTTCTCTTGCACGTTTTCTGTCCCAGCGGTACAACTCAGATGAAAGGGGTTTGTAGTTATTTCCTCTGCTGTTGTAGGATGCAGCGATTTTGTAGGATACCTCTGCTGCTGCAGGCTGGCCTTTCAGACTTTCATACAAGTTTTCGAGTGAATGAAGGTAAAGCGTGTCTTTTTGATCTCCGGTAGCATGGGAGCGGAGGAAATCCAGTCGTTTGATTTCGATATCTGTGAATGCATCTGGCTGTGATATGGGGTGAAACTTCAGCAAACGCTGAAAAAGGGTGGCAGCATGAAGAATGCGGGAGTGGGTGTCGGTGGTCTGAAACTGAAGTTGAGTGAAGGTTACCGCCGGTACAAAAACGTCGGTGTCTTTAAGCACAAATTTGTCCGCATGTTCGGTAATACCCGATTCGCTGCTCATAAAAAAATCGAGCGCCCGGTGGGCGAGAAGGTCGTAAAGGGTAGGGCGGAAGCGCGGTGATTCTTCTGCCTTGATGATGATGGGCTCATAAGCAGATACCGGCTCATTTTTCAGTCCTTCTTCGGGTTCGAGGGAAGCGAAATACATGCGTCCGATTTCGCTGATAAAGTGTTGGGCATCCCAGGTTTGAAAATCTTCGGGTTGAACTTCCGTATGGGTACGTTCATAAATCTGGTATCTGTTCTGCTGGAAATGGTGATGATACATATCGGCCAGCATAGACTGGAGAATCTGCTTTTTGGGGAAAGATGCCTGATCTGCCAGTGAAATAACCAGGGCAATATTCAGGGAATCTGCTTTTTCTTCGATCCGGGACTGGAATTTGATTTTATGCGCAATGGCTTTGATCTGCTGTGGGGTGTTTTGCTCGGTTGTCGCTTTCTGATAAATCTCGTCCACCTTTTCGATGGCAGAGCGCGTAAGTCCTTTGGATTCGAGCGAATCTACCGTCTTCCAAAGTGGCTGGTAAGTATCGGGAGGTATTGGCATAGCGGATAAAAGCGTGGTTTTGAAGAAAAATGCCAGAAAAAGCAGGCGGAGGGTTTTCATAGAATTTAGGGTTTGTTGTATAAATGTAACGATTGCAATCGTCAACTATTTTCACATGGGGAATAATTGGAAATATATCGAATAAGTACAATAGTTCATAATTTACCTTTACTGCAAAAAAAAAGCGTGAGACAAATCCCACGCAGATTTTTGGTATATAAACCGGTTTATTTGGTCAGGTCTATATCGTAAAAATTCCATTCCTGCCCAATCTGGCTGTTGCCTTCGATCAGGTTGATATGCCCGAGGTCATCGGGGATTTTGGGAAACTCAAGTGTGAAAACCAGCGTTTCCCCGGGCTTCAGTTCTGTAGTACGGGGATAAAACTGAATTCCTGTCGCGTTTTTCATGCGGTAGGTCAGCCGTTTTGCACCGGTTCGGTCGGTAATGAAGAATGCGTCATCTGAGTTTTTGTCAGCGATACTCACATCAAAAGGTTTCCGCTCGTTGTTGGTAACACTGATGGTGATAAGCGTAGAATTGGGCATTATTTCCACCCGCTGAATAGTGAGATAGTTGTGGGATACAGCACCGACCGCAGGAAGTTTGTAGAGTTTTCCTCTGGAGGGCACATTTCTCTTTTCAAAAGGTTTGGCTTTAAAGATATCAAACACGCTGTTTCTGCCTTCCTCGATTTGTTCTTCGCGTAATGTGCGTAATTCTGCACTGGCTTCTTTCTTTAATGCCGGGTTGTTGGGTTGCGGCACACTGATCGGGCGTGAATAGGTATAATTGGGCCCGCTGTGATTGCCGGAATTGGTTCCGCGGGGAACATTGGAAGCTACCTGCCCGGTTTTTGCGTATTGAAGGTTTTCTTTTGCCGCTGTAAGTCCCGGATTAATATTGAGGGCTTCCTCGAAATCACGGATAGCCTCCCACGATTTGTTGAGCCGGAGGCGGGTGGCACCGCGGTTGTTGTAGAGCATGGCATAGGCACTGCGCGAACTGCTTCCCGGTTCCAGCAATGTAAGCTCACCATCTCTGAAAATATCAGCCATGCGGCTGTTTTTCAGCATTTGATAGTATTTGTTGATTGCCTCCGAGTAATAATTTTCTGCTGACTCGTATGCCTGCATTTTAAAATAGGTATTGGCTATATATTCGTAAACCACAGGGTTTTCGGGATCAACGCCTCTGGCTCTGTCAAACTCCCGTATAGCATCAGCAAAACGGTTGTTCTGATAATAATTTATCCCCTGATCCAGTGCCTGATTGAGCGGTTGCTGTGCCGACAGAGTCTGAAAGAACAAAAGCATTCCGGTAAAGAGCAGGTAATAAAACCGGTGATGATTCATATTCCTAATTTTGTTGTAAAGGTTGAATATAGTTACAGTTGTTTGAAAATCAGTCTTTAAGCTCGACGTCGTAAAAATCCCACGCGCCTTCCCGGTTACTTTGCCCTTCGAGAATGTGGAAGAAAATCATATCGTCGTCAATGCGCTCAAATTCTGCTGTGAAGTATTTGTCCTGACCTGGTTGGAGGGTATAGGGCTTTTCCGGCCAGCCCTGCAGGCTTCGGATATCGGTCAGCCTGAAAGCGTGTTTATACGCTCTGTCTGAGATATAAAGCGCATGGGGGCCTCCCTTTTTGTCCAGAAATATGGGAAAGGGTTTGCTGCCTACGCTTTGTACTTTGAATGTAACGAGTGTGGCGTTTTGGGTAATCTTTACCTGTTCGATGGTGACATAGGGGTCGGTCTGTTTGCCGACGATAATTTTGCTGGGGCCGTAAGTGCGCTCCCGGGGTTTTGCAGGTTCCGGATTGGTACCTGTCTGCGGTCTGTCAACCGGCATAGGAGAACCTGTGCCTGAGACATCCCAGTTGCCTGGATTATTGCTTTGCGGATTGTTTCTGTCAAACAGCCCGTAATCGTTGTCTCGCGTGGGATTGGCGTAGTCTCTGATGCCGGAGTTGGCGTAATTGGAACTGGACCCGGTTCCATCGCCGGATTCGCGAAGTTTGCGGTTGGCAATATCGAGGTTTCGGCGGGCGTACTCGTGATTGGGGTCAATCTGAAGTGCTTCGTAGAAATAAGAAGCTGCTGCACGGTAATTGCCCATATTGGCGGCAGAAACCCCCATGCTGTTTTTCAATTCTGCATTTTCGGGGTGTTGTTTGGCCGCACGGGCGTAATCTTCGATGGCTGCTTCGTAGTTTTCGAGTTTGTAATAACATTCTCCCCGCAGCTCATATACCGTCTGATGGTCGGGATCCAGATCGGCAACTTCATCAAATACCTTTATGGCAGCACGGTAATCTCCATTGTCATAATTACTTCTTCCTTCGGCAAATTTTTTCTCGGCTTTGAAAGCCCTGATGGTTGCGTTGGGTTGAGCAAGCATACACAGCGGAATCGCAATCAGCGTTGTCAGAATGCATCTCTTCATAACAAAATGTGTATCTTTAGCATGTGGTGTGAAAAATCAAATCAAAGATTAAATATACAAACATGTTATTTAAATCAAGTGGAAATCTATTGATTTGGGTATTTTTGATTTGGTAAATTAAATGTGAAAGTAGGAAACAATCTCCTATTACCCAAAACGCTACGAGATTTTTACAAACATTTATACACTGTATGTATTCTCATGGATGTAAAATATATCAGATTCTGAAATTTAACTGAAGGGCCTGTTTCGGGCTTTCTTCTTTCATATTAACGAATCTTTGCTAAAAAAGACATTAATCTGCCTGTTTTTCCATACTTTATTTCTAATTTTCTTCCATCACTTTGCGACTATTATGTTTCCAGTCCAATATGTTTCTCCACGGCGGCTGGCTCCACCTTATCGGAAATGTCTGGACGCTGTATATCTTCGGCGATAATGTGGAAGACCGGATGGGGCGCAGGCGGTATCTGGCTTTTTATCTTTTGTGCGGACTGATAGCCGGGATCACCCATATTGTGTTTAACTGGAATTCGCCGATACCCTCTATTGGGGCTTCGGGAGCGATTGCCGGGGTAATGGGTGCGTATATGTTTATGTTTCCGGGAAGCAAAATTCTTATGCTTTTCCCCATATTTTACATTCCCTTCTTTTTCCGCATTCCTGCTTTTGTCTATCTGGGGTTATGGTTTGTATTTCAGTTACTAGATGGAACCTCTGATTTATTTGCTCCCGAAGCAGTGGGCGGTGTTGCCTTCTGGGCGCATATTGGCGGGTTTGCGGGCGGCGTGGTTATCTACCGGCTGTTTACGCATTCTCAATACGATCCGCCCGAAACCTATAATTCCTACAAACGTGATCCCGACTATTATTTTTCCCGAAAGATCAGATAATCTCGAAGTAGCGCGCCATTTCCCAGTCAGTCACCGCTTTTGAAAATTCCCGCCATTCCCATTCGCGTGTTCTTACAAAGTGGTCGGTAAAAGCTTCTCCAAACAACTCCCTAGAAATCTCCGATTTCTTCATGGCTTCTGTGGCTTCCCACAGGTTTCGGGGCAGTACGCCGTTGTGCCGGGCTTCATACCCGTTGCCCACAATGCGGGGTTGTTCCAGTTGGAGGTTGTGCCTGATTCCATAAAGTCCTGAAGCCAGTGCCGCCGCCATTCCCAGATAGGGGTTGGAGTCAGAACCGCATACGCGGGTTTCCAGCCTGGCCGATTTTTCTGCACCGGCAAGCACGCGCAGGGCGGTCGTCCGGTTGTCTGTCCCCCATGTCAGGGTGGTAGGAGCCCATGCGCCTTCCACGAGTCGCTTGTAGCTGTTGATGGTAGGAGCATACATGGGCAGAATATGCGGAAGACAGTGCAACTGACCGGCTACATAACTTTTCATCAGGTCGCTCATATTCTGCGGGTCGGCGGCATGAAAGAAAAGATTTTTTTTCTGGTCAATACTCCAGAGGCTTTGGTGAATATGCCCCGAACAACCCGGAAGATCCTGCCTCCATTTGGCCATAAATGTCGCAACCAGTCCGTGCCGGTTGGCAATTTCTTTTGTCCCGGTCTTAAACAGTACCGCCCTGTCGCCTGCGGTGAGGATATCTCCATACAAAATGGCAGCCTCATACACGCCCGGGCCGGTTTCTGTATGCAATCCTTCCAGCGGTACATCAAATTTTTCCATCAGGTCAAACAGGTCGTGGAAAAATGCGCTTTTGAGCGAACTCCGGAGGATGGAATAGCCAAACATTCCCGGTGTCATCGGTCGGGGTTGCCGAAAACCTTTTTCTTGCAGAGAATGCGGGGTTTCTTCAAAATTGAACCATTCAAATTCCTGTGAGAAAAAGGGCGCATACCCCATATCCATGGCACGGGTGCGCACCTGTTTCAGCAGACTTCTGGGACAGGCCGGGTGAGCGCTGCCATCGGGTCTGGAAAAATCGGCGAGAAAAAAAGGAAGGTCATTTTCCCAGGGAATCTTCCGGAAGGTTTGAAGATCGATAAAAGATTCAGCATCGGGATAGCCGGTATGCCAGCCTGTTACCGTCGCATTGTCGTAGGCGACATCGGCTGCATCCCATCCAAATACGACATCACAAAACCCGAATCCACTTTTCACCGCAGAGAGAAATTTATCCCTGTGCATGATTTTTCCGCGGAGTACGCCGTCGATATCAGTGATGGCCAGTTTTACCTTCCTTCCGGGGTAATTTTCAATAAAATGGAGAATTTGTTCCTGAGTCATGGAGGGAATATAGGCACTTAAATGCAATTGCCCAAGAAGGAGAGAATTTGTTTTTATGAAGATATTGGCTATTCTTGCGAAAGCTCAAAAAAGCCAGTGATTGAAATACTTTCTGCCTACAGTTAGTACCCGTGCAAAATCGTGGATGATTATAATTGCACTTACCCTTATCTGGGGAAGTTCGTTTATTATGCTGAAAAGGGTATTGGAGGTCTTTTCGCCTCCGCAGGTGTTCTCAGGGCGTATGATGTCAGCCACACTGGTACTTTTGCCTTTTGCACTCAGGGAGGTGTTGCGTATTCCCCGAAATAAATGGCCTCCGCTGATTGCCTTTGCCTTTCTTGCCAATCTGTTTACGACGCTCCTTTATGCCACGGCTCAATCCCGGATTGACAGCGCCCTCAATGGGATGATCAATACCCTGACGCCACTGATGACGATGGTTGCAGGGGTAGCTTTTTACAGGCAGAAAGTAAAAAATATGCAGGTAGTGGGGCTGCTCATCGGGGTGGCAGGTGCAGTGATTCTGGTATTGCAGACCGGAGCAGGGAAAATCTCGGGTGTGAATGCCTTTGCGATGGTGGCGGTACTGGCGACGATTTGTAACGGCATGACAGTAAACATTGTAAAATTTAATCTTTCAGGCCTTAGTGTGATGCAGTTATCTTCTGTATCATTTCTGATTATATCTCCGCTGGCTTTGGGTTATGGAATCTATTCTGGTTTTTCCCATTGGCATTTGGCAGTCAGGAGGGGCTTCATGCTTTGGGGTTGATTGTGGTACTGGGAGTTTTGGCGAATGCCCTGGCGTTGTTGATGCTCAGTCAACTGATTCAGATCAGCAGTCCGGTTTTTGCGACCCTTACAACGTATCTCATTCCGCTGGTGGCGCTTTACTGGGGATATACCGATGGCGAAATTATTGTGGCAGAAGAAATATTTGCCATGGCATTAATCCTGCTCAGCGTATATCTGGTAGATCGTTTTGAGACTGAAAGCACAGAAGATTCGGTGAAATAGTAGTTTCGCGGCTGGAAAATAGGGAGGATTCAGGCAGAATCGTATATTTGTAACCGAATCAAACAGAAACAAAATTATGGAGATCCCCGCCCGACTTGAGACAGACAGACTTTTGATCCGGCCATTTAAATTAGAAGATTTTGAAGGATTTTTTGGTTTCCTCACCAGCCAGAAAGCAACAGAAAATCTGTTTATCTCGCCCGAGGAAAGAAGCCGGGAAGGTGTAAAGGCCTTTTTTGAAGAAATCATTATGTCATACCATTCTCCCAACCCCATCTTTGCGCTGGCCGTAACGGAGAAAACAACCGGACGGTATGTAGGCGCAATGGGGCTTACTGCGCTGAAAGACGGGGTGAGCGCAGAGGCTATCTTTATCTTTTTACCCGATTACTGGGGGCAGGGTTTTGCCAGTGAAGCAGGCGCCGAAATGGTAAGTTATGCCCTCGACTATCTTATGCTTGAAAAGGTCGCTCTGTTTGTCGCCGATGAAAATACACAGGGCGCACGGCTGGCAGAAAAACTGGGAATGGAATTTGAAGAAAAAGTAGAACACCGGGAATATCCGGAGCCGGTAAACCGCTATGCCCGCTACCGGAAATAAGTAGAATTGTGTAAAAAATGTGCGCAGTTCGATAGAAAATTTTTAATTTACAGTATGGAAAAAGAAAAACCTTCAACCCTGAAAAACGTGCTTTTTCTCGGGGCCATCCTGCTTGTTCTGTCTTTGTATTTTAAAAATAAATTTTCTTCCGATGATCCGCCTGCTGACCCCAAAGAAGAACAGGTGGTGGAGGCGGAGCCGATAGAAAACCCTACGGATAAGGATATCGTCTCCAAACTGAATGTGGCAACAGAATGCCTGAATTCCCACTCAGACCGAATATTTGACAGCTATTACCGCTATCTATCATGGGCAGATAAAAAGACTGGCCCAACTGGTAAAGAGCAGAATATTTACGGGCTCTACAGTCTCTACGATTACAAACGCGATGCAGAAGCGATGGAAACTTCCCGGACGATTGCGCCCGGATATCTTTCAGAACTGGACTCTGCCGGCATCACTTATATTCAAGCCCTGATTCAGATCAATGACCTTGTGGCCACAGCCTATCGCTATTACGAACACGAAGACTATCGCGACGACAATTTTGCCAAAGCCAAAGAATATCACCAACCGCTGATCAGCGCATTTGATGCTTTTGCGGCAGCAGACCTTCAACTTCGCAACCAGATTCTGGATCAGCAAAATGGTCTCCTGCACCGTAGCCTTGCCGCCGCCAGCCAGGCGGGAGATTCGGCCTATCTCCTTCAGACTCAGGTCATGATGCTTGCGCAGGATCTGATGGATGCTGGAACCGTAAAAGAACCTCAGGATGTGAATCTGGGCAAATTCACAACTTTGCTGGACAGCTTCAACCACAGGCTGGATATTTACCGGGCCTTTGCACTTCGCAAGCAGGCAGAATCTCCAAGCGCAGATGTGAATTCATTTCTGGATGAGACCGATGATTATCTGAAAAAAGCCAAAGACCTCATGCGCCGGGTTCGCGATAAAAAAGGGTATGAGATGGGCGATACCTGGAATAATAACCCGCTTAGTGGCTGGATGATTTCGGGTTCTCCGTTTGAACTGCTCGACGGTTATGAAGATGTCGCCGAAAAATATAATCGCCTGGTGCAGTACGAAGACACCCGACCCAGGTTTCTCACTGGCACACTTTTCCATGTTCGGGGGCCAAAATAATAAAGGAGGATTGCGCAAAAGTTTGTTTGATATAATGGAAGCCGGATGAAAGCAGTGATCCCCGTAGCAGGCGTTGGAACCAAACTCAGGCCCCACACGCATACACAGCCCAAACCGCTGATACCGGTGGCGGGCAAACCGATATTAGGGCATATTATCGAGAACCTGCTGGATGCAGGTATCCGGAAACAAGTGTTTATCGTCGGATATCTTCGCGAAAAGATTCAGGAGTATGTGGAAACCCGGTATGCCGGGCAAATCGAAATGGAGTTTGTCGTACAGGAGCCCAGGCTTGGACTGGCACATGCGATATGGACTGCGCGCGAAGTGATCCGCGACTGTAAGGAGATACTGGTTTTGTTGGGGGATACCATATTTGGCGACGATACGCGCCATATTATCGAAGCCGAAGGCGGCATGCTGGCCGTACATCAGGTGGACGACCCCAGAGAATTTGGCATTGCCATGCTCGATGAGGCGCAATACGTCAAAAAACTGAGTGAAAAGCCTGATATACCCACAAGCAATCTGGCCCTGGTCGGGATGTATAAAATCACACATATTCCGGTATTGCTCGAAGTGCTGGAGGAAATGATTCATCCCTCCGTAAATGCAGAGTATTCTCTGACCGATGCGCTGATGCAGATGATTGTAAGGGGGGTGAAGTTTAGAACCTACCGGGTAGATAACTGGTTTGATTGCGGGCGAAAACAAAGTCTGCTTCTCACCAACCGCATTCTGCTGGAGCGGTTGCATGATTTTCCCACAGGCAACCCCTACAATTCGGTGATCATTCCACCGGTATATATTGCCGAAGGCTGTGAAATCCGCAATTCTATCATCGGGCCTTATACTGCTATTGCCGAAAACGCCCGCATAGAAAATTCTATTGTACGAAATTCGATTCTGGGCGCATATTCACGGCTGGAATCCATTATTCTGAATCATTCGGTGATAGGCAATGATACAACGCTGAAGGGAAAGGCCAACAGCATCAATATTGGGGATAATACAGAAATAGATTTTGACGAATGATTTATCACCTCGCAACGAAAGAAGACTGGGAGAGAGCCCTTCAGAAAGGTGTCTATCAGACTGCCTCACTGAAAAGTGAAGGGTTTATTCATTTTTCCACCCAAAGCCAGATGATCAATTCCGCTGATTTATTTTTTGCCGGATATGCTGAACTGGTGGTGTTGGAGGTGCCGGATAAAAATGTGGCCCATTTGCTGAAGTGGGAGCCTGCGGCAGACCGTGACGAGCTTTTTCCCCATGTGTACGGGGCTTTGCCACTGGAATTGATTGCGGACACGCATATCCTGATGCGGATAGGAGACAGGTGGGAACGGGTCTGAACGGGAAATAGGAAAGATTAAAGAACCGGATCTTCTCTGAGGTTTTCGACCCCTTTCTGAATTTGCTTTAACTCTTCCTGAATGTTAGAGTCATCCCACTGATAGATATCTGAATTTTCTTCTTCCACCTGCTGTACGAGTGTACCTTTGGGAGTGATAATACCGCCGCGGGTAAGTTGGTAAGCCGAACCCATGATTGCTACCGTAACGAAAAAGATAAAAGCCACCACAATGACGGCATTGAGGCTGACAGCAACAGGGATTTTTCCGGTAATGAATGTGCGGGTGGCTTCACGTATGCGGTCTGCGCGGGTAGGTTGCGGAATAAAAGGGGCAGTTTCACGGACATAGTCCATGATGTTTTGTACTGATTGCTCAGAAGGTTCGTAAACGACACTGGAAGCCATCCCGGCAGTTTCCTGCAGTTGTTCGTATCGCTCCCACAACGACTCATCAGAGCAAAGCTCCACGAGGAAAGCTTCGCTCTCATGAGGTTTCATTTCATCGTAGATGAAACGAATAATATCTTCATCCGTGAACTTCCTGTTCTTCATAATCCTGCAGCGTTCCGTTGTCTGTCGCCAGTTTTTTCAGATTTAGCAGTGCATAACGCATCCGCCCGAGTGCGGTGTTTATGCTTACATCTGTGATCGCGGCAATTTCCTTGAAACTCAGATCTGCATAAGACCGCATGATCAGAACCTCTCTTTGTTTGTCCGGGAGTTTCTGAATCAACTCTCTGATATAACGAGCGTTTTCTTCCGTTATTATTTCGTCCTCCGAACTACCCTCGAGTCGCTGGGCAGACTGGAACACATCATAGTCTTCGCTTTCACGCTGAATAGGTGTCCGCTGAACTTTACGGAAATGGTCAATAGCGAGATTTCGGGCGATTCGTACCACCCAGGGAAGAAATTTGCCTTCTTCATTGTACTTTCCGGAGCGGATCATCCGGACGACCTTGATCATGACATCCTGAAACAAATCTTCCGAGATGCTTCGATCTTTTACAATTAAATAAATTGTGGTAAACACCTTTGATTTGTACCTTTGTAGCAGTACATCAAAGCAAAGATCATTACCTGCGATGAAACCTTTGATGAGGTCTCTGTCCTGAGTTTTCTTAATTAGCGCCTTCTCCATGACATCGAATTTAGTGAGTCACGTAGATATTTGTCATACGAGTCTTTTAAGTTCTACGCACTGTGATCGTGTAGGGAAAAACATCGATTCAGCTGCAATTTGTATCGTATCGGACTTAAAAATGGATATGACTTTCAATTCAGTAAAACAAATATATCAATTGATATAATCCTTTCCAAATCGCTTAACGTAATATCCAACATGGAACATATATACATAAAGAATGCCAGAGTCAATAATCTCAAGAATGTTTCGTTAAAAATTGACCGTGAACGGCTCGTAGTCATTACCGGAGTGAGTGGCTCAGGCAAATCTTCTCTCGCTTTTGACACACTTTATGCCGAAGGCCAGCGCCGGTATGTCGAAAGCCTGAGCTCCTACGCAAGGCAGTTTCTTGAGCGAATGGAGAAGCCTGACGTGGATTATATTCAGGGAATTTCCCCTGCAATGGCCATTCAGCAGAAGGTCAGCACCTCCAACCCGCGCTCTACCGTGGGCACTGTAACAGAAATTTATGACTTTTTGAAGCTCCTTTTTGCCCGGGCGGGCAAAACGTATTCACCAGTGTCCGGAAAATTGGTCACCAGTGATACAGTCGGCGATGTCGTGGACTATATTACAGACAACGAAGAAGGAAGCCGGATTCATATACTCGCAGAAATAAAAGTTCGCTCCAAAGGATATAAAGCCGAACTGGCACTTTCTCTCCAGAAAGGATTTACCCGTATCGTGGTGGAAAATGAAGTAAAATTCATTGAAGAGGAAATGGAAACGGCGGGAAAACATTCGCCCGAAACCATTACCCTCCTGATTGACCGTCTGATTCTCGCCAAAGAAAACCTCCGCGACCTGCGCAGCCGCCTGGCCGATAGTGTGCAGACTGCCTATCAGGAAGGACACGGCGCCTGCATGGTTTCGGTCAATGATACCACTGTCCGCCATTTCTCCGAAAGGTTTGACGCCGATGGCATTTCCTTCGAACGCCCTTCGGTCAACTTTTTCAGTTTCAACAATCCCTATGGCGCCTGCGCTACCTGTGAGGGTTTTGGCCGCATTCTGGGTATTGATGAAGAACTTGTCATCCCCGATCCCGGCCTCTCTGTGTATGAGGGCGCGGTGGTTCCCTGGCGGGGAGAAAGCATGGGACGTTTTCAGCAGGAATGGATAGATGCCGCCTTTCCCGCCGGATTCCCTATTCACCGTCCCTATATGGATCTCTCAAAAGAACAGAAAGACATGTTGTGGAATGGGGTAAATGGTGTACCGGGAATCACCGGTTTTTTTGAATATCTGGCGTCTCAGCCCCATAAAATCCAGTACCGCGTCATGCTTGCCCGTTTTCGCGGATATACCAACTGCCCCGATTGCAAAGGCAGCCGCATACGCAAGGACGCAGAGTATGTAAAGGTGGATGGATACACAATCGGCGATCTGCTGTTTATGCAGCTTTCCGACCTCCTTCCCGCTATAAAAGGCCTGAATCTCGAAGAAACTGAGCAGATCATCGCCAAAAGAGTGATCGCAGAAATTGTCGCGCGACTCGAATATCTTCATAAAGTAGGTGTGGGTTACCTTACCCTCAACCGCAAAATCAATACGCTCTCCGGTGGCGAAATGCAGCGTATCCGTCTGGCAACCTCGCTGGGGAGCGGACTCGTGGGTTCTATGTATATTCTCGACGAACCCAGCATCGGCCTTCATGCGCGCGACACCGACAAACTCATAAATGTCCTCGAATCCCTGCGCGACCAGGGAAATACGGTAGTCGTGGTGGAACACGACGAAGGCATAATGAAAAAAGCTGACCAGCTCATCGACCTGGGACCAGGAGCGGGAGAACTTGGCGGAGAAATTGTTTTCAATGGAAAATATGAGGAATTGTCAGGTGCCAATACCCTTACCGCCAATTATCTCACAGGGAAAGACAGCATCCCCGTCCCTTCTTTCCGGCGAAAAAATGCCAGCCGAATCCAGCTCGCAGGCGCCCGGATGCATAATCTGAAAGGAGTGGATGTAGAAATTCCGCTGTATGGAATCACCGTCGTAACCGGAGTCAGCGGTTCGGGTAAAACCACGCTGATTGAAAAAATCCTGTATCCGGCACTTCGCAAAAAACTCAGCCAGCCGGGTGAGCGCGGCGGTTTTCTGAAATCACTGGGCGGAGACGCAGACCAGATCAAGCTGGTTGAGATGGTGGATCAGCAGCCGATCGGGCGCAGCAGCCGCTCCAATCCTGTCACCTATATCAAAGCCTATGACCATATCCGCGACCTGTTTGCCAAACAGCAGATCGCCAAAATCAAATCACTGAAGCCCGGCGACTTTTCCTTTAATATAGAAGGCGGAAGATGTGACAATTGTCAGGGAGAAGGGTATGTGACGGTAGAAATGCAGTTTTTGCCCGACGTAAAACTTCTCTGCGATGTTTGCCATGGAAAACGCTTCAAGCGCCATGTGCTGGAGGTGGCTTATAATGGGAAAAATATTGACGATGTGCTCAATATGACCATTCACGAAGGCATGGCGTTTTTTGGGGATGTACCCAAGCTGGCCGAAAAGCTCGAAATCCTCGACAGGGTAGGGCTGGGGTATCTGCGAATGGGACAGAGCACCAGCACCCTCTCCGGCGGAGAGGCGCAGCGAATGAAACTCGCGTTCTTTCTCAGCCAGACTTCCCAGTCTCAGGGAGCATTTTATATATTCGACGAACCAACCACCGGCCTTCATTTTGAGGATATCAAAAAACTTCTCAGAGCAATCAACGAACTGGTAGAAATGGGCAATACCGTACTCATCATTGAGCACAACCTCGATGTCATCAAATGTGCAGACTGGATTATTGACCTGGGACCTGAAGGCGGAGATCAGGGCGGGCAACTGCTTTATCAGGGAAGGCCGGAAGGGCTACTCGATATTTCTGCCTCATACACAGCGCGTTACCTCAAAGAAAAACTGGCGGTTTGAAGTATTTCCGAAAAAATGGATTTTTTTTTCGTTAATAGGTCAGGTTTGTAACTTTGTCACGTCTAATAAGACGGACTAAACACCTGAAATTTAACTTTTATCTAAAATGAAAAACAAACAAACTTCCTTTGGAACTATTACTGCTATTTGTTTACTCCTGATGTTTTTTGTCGGAACAAGTTCCGTTTTCGCTCAGATTAATGTTGGAAATAAGGTTAAAAGAAAAGTGGATCAGCGTGTGGATCGCAAGGTGGACGAAGCGATTGATGATGCGCTGGACAATATTTTCAACAAAAAGAAAAAAGAAGCGGGTGAAGTGGATACCGATGGCGATGGTAACCCCGATACAGAGATTTCTTCTGATGAAAACGGCAATGTAACCATCAAATCTGATGAAAGTGAAGTTACCATCTCAATGGATGAAGAAGAATCTGCTCCCGTAGCGGTCCAGCCCAGTACTTTTATCGGCAGTTTTACCCTTTCCAGCTCGGAATATAAAAGTGGTAAACTCAAAAAAGACAACCCCGTCACTATGAACTATCATATCGATAAGTTTCAGTTCGCTACGGAAATGGAAAGCCAGGATGAGGATGTTTCAGAAATGATTATGATTTACGACCGGCAGACCCGAAAATCGACCATGAAGATGATCAAAGGCGATGAAAAAACCGCCATGATTACCAAAATCCCCAATATCAAAGTCGGCGTATCCAATACATCGGTTGACAAGGGCACTTATTCCGTTACTCCAACCGGAAAAACCCGCGTAATTGAAGGTTATAACTGTAAAGAATACATCGTAGAAACTGATAAGGAAATCAATCACGTGTGGCTGACCGAAGAAATCAGCATGGATGTGACTTCACTTACCGACTTTGTAAAAGTCAAAGACAGCAATGGCGGGATGACAGATTTTACCAACGTATATAAAATCAATGGGTTTATGCTCGAATCGCATATCGAAACCAAAGGAAAAGACGAAACCACGGATATTTTCATCAAAAACCTGAAAATCGGTTCTGTAAATGCCGGAGTTTTTTCTACCGACGGATATACAGTTACCGATATGAGTTCGCTGGGTTCCATGTTTGGTAAATAATCAGTTAATATCAATCTGGAATTATTCAAAAAATAAAAATATGCGATACCCGGACTTGTATGATAGTCCGGGTATTTTCATTGGCTTGGTTTTTGCTTTAATACCATAGCTAAACATTTTTCCCAAACCTGGCCTTATACCACCATACTCATGGTCTCTGTTGAAAAGAAACATTATCCCGATTCTCATTCGACACAACCTCGCTCTACGGTTGGCTTTATCGTAAATCCTGACAACGACGATGCGCACCTCCGGGTCGAACTTAGCCCTTTTGCAGAAGATGAATCCATTATCAGAGTGATGGATGAAACCGGCAACGTTTTGCTTCAGGAGCAAAAAGAGCCCGAGCATACCGGAAGACTCGAATACACTGTAAGTAATCTCAATTCAGGAACCTATTTTTTTGAAGTTTCCGACGGATTTTATTATCAGGTGAAGGAAGTCCGCGTCTGATCTTCTTTTCTGTCCGGGAAGTTGTATATTGCAGAATGACAAAAAAAACCATTTGGGCACTCCTGGGGTGTCTGATTTATTTTTTCCCGCTTATGTCTCAGGAAAAACCTGCCTACCGGATTTTTGACCGGAAAGGAAAGGAAATCTCATATGGAAAAATGCTCGGCAGGCTGCAGCAGGCCGATATTGTGTTTTTCGGCGAACTTCACAACAACCCCATCGCCCACTGGCTTGAATTTGAACTTACCCGCGACCTCCACGACAATACCGCCGATAAAGTGCTTACCGTGGGTATGGAAATGTTTGAACGCCACCAGCAGGCCCGTCTCGAACAATATATGAACGGCCAGCTTACCGACAAGCAGTTGAAGGATACCCTGGACTTGTGGAATAACTACGAAACCGATTACCGGCCTATCGTGGATTTTTGTATGGAAAACTCCGTCGATGTGATCGGTACCAATATTCCCCGGCGTTATGCCCGGATTGTCTTTACGCAGGGACTCAGTTATCTCGATACGCTTCCCCCTCACGAGAAGGTTTTTATTGCTCCGGTTCCTATTCCCATAGATTACGACCTGCCTTCCTATCAGGCGATGAAAAACCTGATGGGCGGCCACAATATGGACGAGGAAAAACTGCGTAGATTTATTGCAGCACAGGCCGTAAAAGATGCTACCATGGCGCATTTTCTCCTCGAAAATATGGGCGAAAACACGATTTTCCTCCACATCAACGGCTCCTACCATTCTGACTCCAAAGAAGGCATAATCTGGTATGTAAACCAGTACCGCCCGGGGTTACAAATAACCAATATTACCCTGGTCGAACAGGAATCCACAGACGCAGTGGACGAAGAAAACAAAGGTAAGGCAGACTATACGATTGTCGTGCCCGAAACCATGACCAAAACCTATTGAATCGCCAGGGCTACGGCTGACTTCATTTTTGCCAGCCCGGTTTTGGCTACCTCCAAAGCATCCTGCTCCCAAAGTGTGCGGTTAAACAGTTCCAGCGAAAGAATTTTGGGCGTTCCAGGCTGGTTGAGGTCGCGGAGGATATCACTGACCGGGGCCACACCGTCGCCCGGATACACGCGGTCTTTATCGGCAATATCTGTGCGGGCAGGTTCGGCGGGATAGTCATTGACGTGGAAAATTTCGATCAGTGGCCCGCTCATCAGTTTGAGCCCGTCGAAGTCGGACCCGCCTTTATACAGATGGTAGATATCGGGCAGAATACGCGTCTGCGGGTGGCCGCATTCGGCAGCTACGAATAACACTTCACTGAGGCGGGAAAGATTTTTGGAGAAACCCCATACTTCCAGTTGAGGGTTTACCGACATCTGCTGGCCGAGTTCGACCAGGGCGCGGAAACGCTCTGCTGCTTTGTACAAGTCGAGGCCGCCTATGTTGGTCGCACCTGCGGGTGGAGCAGCGAGACGGGGGCAGCCAATCTGAGCGAGCATATCCATTTCCTTTTTGGCCTGTTCGAGCGCTTTGATTCGGGTATCGTTGTCATCGACGATCCAGGGAGCGAAGCCGATGGCATCAGCGACTTTAATGCCGAGGTCATCGATACGTTTTTTCAGGTCTTTGAGGTTTCCCCCTTCGCTCAGGTATTGTTCGAGGGAGCGAATCCATATTTCAATGGCATCGTAACCCGCTTTGGCAGCGATTTCAATTTCTTTTACCAAACCTACTTTTTGCCCCATGATGGTGCTGGTATTGAGGCAGAAGGAGAAATTGTGTTTGACAGAAGAGGATAATTCCACTTCATCATTCCGGCTGAAAAGCTGGCCGGGGAATAAGGATAGTCCGGCAGCAGCACCCAGGCCGGTAAGCAGATTTCTTCGGGAAAGGGAGTAGTTTTTCATGTAAGTCGTAATTAGGGTTCCAATATTCAAATTACCCCGGACAAATCCCAAACCCAACTACCGATTTCGCGGAAAAGCCCTGAGGCTGGAATAAAGGAAAAGTTTGTGTATTTTAGGGGGAGAAACAGAATAAACTATGGGGCAAAAAGCCATACTTCCCACCACACTGGAGACGTATATTGAAATTGAAGCCAGTTCAAAGGAACGGTATGAATATTACGATGGGCATATTCTCGCCATGGCAGGAGGGTCTCCGGAATATGGACAGCTTCAGGTGAATACAGACACAGCCCTTAATAATGCCCTGCGTGCTGCGGGAAAACCCTGTCGTACATTCAGCAGCGACGTAAAAGTGGCGATTCAGTCGGTACGGCGAAGGTTTTATCCTGATCTTTCGGTCGTATGTGGCCCGGTGGAAAGAGATCAGAAAGAGACGCAGGCAATTACCAATCCGGTGCTGGTAGTGGAAATTCTCTCAGAAAGTACAGAGTCGCTGGACAGGGGAGAAAAATTTTGGGGATATCGCCAGTTGTCCAGCCTGAGAGAATATATGCTGATCAGCCAGGATAAAGTGGTGATTGAAATATTCTCCCGAGCCGAAGATGATACCTGGAGAATACAGACCCTTACTGCTCCCGGGCAAACAGCCGATTTACCCGCTTTGGGAATCAGGCTGAATGTGGAGGACATTTATTTTGGAATGGAAAATATAATGAATTAAAGCTACAACCACGAATGAATATGCAAAACCAACCCCTGTACAACCCCCTGGAACCCTGGTCATGGGAAACCTACCGCCAGTTGGAAAAGGAAAGCGACCTTCGCTACGAATACTACGACGGCGAAATCGTATGTCTGGCCGGTGCCAGTAACCGGCATAGCGATCTCTGCACCAATCTCACCCTTCAGATAGCCCCTGCTGCCAGAAGGAAAGGCTGCAAAGCCCGGTTTCAGGAAACCAAAGTCTTTCGCCCCGACGGCGAAAAATATTTTTACCCCGACGGGGTTGTCACCTGCCAGCCACTCGATCTTCAGGCGCAAAACGGCGTGCGAAACCCGGTGATTATCGTAGAAGTCCTCTCCGAAAGCACCCGAAGCAAAGACCTGGGCCTGAAGCTCCGCGAATATCTCAGTCTTTCGTCTCTGCGCCATTACCTGATTGTGGAACAAACCGAATGCGCCATTTACCACTACCGCCGGAATGCGGAGGGCAGATGGGAAGTGGTGTTTTACGAATCACCCGAACAGACCATCGACCTCCCCGAACTGGAAACCCGTATTTCCGTAGCGGCGATATATGAAGGCATCACCTTTGGCCCCGAAGTCAACCTCGCCGAAGAAGAAATGGCAGAATACGAAACCAAAGAGGTTGACGTTAATTAACAAAATGCGGTTATGTTAAGGTTTGTTTCCCCATTATTGGTTTTAACGGTTATGATACCTGTTTTTCATTTTTCCACCCAGGCCCAGGTGGCAGATTTTCGCGCGGAAATGGAGTATCTCCACGGGCAAAAAGACCGCTACCAGCGCTGGCTGGACCACAGCGGTATTGGAAAAATACTTCACGTGCATGACCTTGCTGTGGAAGAAAAAGATGTGATATTGTACCTCGCTTTTTCCCGCCCCGGAGATACCGAATATATCGTCAATGCCTGGGAAACGCTGAAATCCTCTTTTGAACAAGAGCATTCCCTGAGCCTCGAACAGACATTGTTTTACAAATGGATTACACTTTCCGATATTTCTCCCGAAGCCAATGTCGGGGTGTATGTCTATGATACCTACACACCCGGAGAACCCAAACTTTTTGGAAGAGAGATATATTTTGATTCCGACTCTGCCAGGGTAATAACGGAAGAATATAACCCCAAATCCATTGTCAGAAAAATTAACATAACGCCTCCTTCATTTACCGATAAAAAAGTGTCTGAAACCCAGATACGAAAACAAATGACAAAAGAGTTGGTGTATGAAAAAATTTACAATTACGCCAGTCAGCAATTTAAACAGCAAACCTGCGAACAGCGGTTTCCGGAAGTAAAACGCGAATACGACAAAGATGTGCTCCGCTTTAAAGTGATTGATCTCTGCCGGGTGGTGTTTGAAAATGAGTCGCAGCATTCTTTATGCGAGATATTCCGAAGTCTGAACCTGTCGGATTGCAACTGGATGAAGCGGGAGGTTTTGTTTTTTACCATTACCCATGAAGAAACCTATTCCGGTGTGCGTATTACGGTGGAAATAGAAGGCAAATACGGTTCCGGCTTTTATGGCAGTTCCTATAATAACCTAAACAAAGGGTTTATTGATATGGAGAATGAGTTTTCCGGGCTATTAAAAGATTTTGCCGATAGTTTTGCGATGCAACTGGAAAAACTTCTTGTCGAATGAAACTCAGTGAACTTCTTCCCGATCTTCAGCACCGAATCGCTTCGGGCGAGCAGGAAACGGTAGTAAAATGGCTGCTTGAAATCTCCCGTCTTCCGGCCTTCGAAACCTGGAAAAACAGCATCATCCAGCTTTCCGCCCAGTGGGGGGAACATCAGCGGGAGAAAAAACAGGATACGGTCTCTGCCGATGTATTGCGGCAGCGCCGCAGCCAGATTCGCCAGTCGCTGCTCGAACTGGCCGACGAAATGGAAGACCTGGTGCCTGATGTGGAGGTTCCGCTGCTCCCGGAGGTGGAAACCGGACCGGAAGAAACCGAAACAAAAATTCCCCTTCGCACGAGCGGGATAAGAGAAGGCAAACTTCGCGGCCATATTATGGCGCTACTGATCGCAATTAAGGTAATATTGATCCTGTTTTTATGGTTTCTTAAAACCGTGGACGCAATTTCTATCAGCGAATTTATCACCACTGCAACCATGATGGTACCGCTGTTTGCCGCATGGATCGGGGTGATGTTTAACGACTGGCTCAAAACCCGAAACCAGGCCGAAGACCGTTCTCCTTATGTGAGCCGCAGATTTCAGATGACCGTATATGCCATGCTTTTGGGGTACGGACTTATATTTTTCCTCATTCTGAGCCTTCGCGGCCCAGCAACCGTCAACCATGAGCAGATGAACCTTCTTCTGGTAATACTGGAGTCTGGCCTTGGCATCTACATCGGTAAGCTGGTGACGGCAATGTATAATGGTTAATGGTTAATGGGGGGCTGCCTGCTCTATCAATGGCGAGGCGTCAGTGTCAACCGCGAAGCAGCGGCAGTCCTACGGCCCGGAAAACGGCTCGCAGAGCCAACCGCGAAGCGGTGAAATTATTATAGCCCCAGGTGCCCATTCGCAGAATGAACCCCGAAGGGGTGATATAGCACTTATACCACCCCTTCGGGGTTCATTTCAAGATGCGGATGCCGTTGGCTATAATACTGTCACCCCTTCGGGGTTGGTGCTTCGCACTGACACGAAGCAGGTCGTTGCATGGCAATCGGGAATCCGGCCTCAACCGCGAAGCAGCGTCAGTCCTACGGCCCGGAAAACGGCTCGCAGAGCCAACCGCGAAGCGGTGAAATTATTATAGCCCCAGGTGCCCATTCGCAGAATGAACCCCGAAGGGGTGATATAGCACTTATATCCCCATCCTTTATGGAGTCTTCGACCCTTCGGGGTTTTATTCAAGCCAATATGGCCTTTGGCTATAAAAATATCACTCCCTTCGGGGTTGGTGCTTCGCACTGACACGAAGCAGGTCGTTGCATGGCAATCGGGAATCCGGCCTCAACCGCGAAGCAGCGTCAGTCCTACGGCCCGGAAAACGGCTCGCAGAGCCAACCGCGAAGCGGTGAAATTATTATAGCCCCAGTGCCCATTCGCAGAATGAACCCCGAAGGGGTGATATAGCACTTATATCCCCATCCTTTATGGAGTCTTCGACCCTTCGGGGGTTTTTATTCAAGCCAATATGGCCTTTGGCTATAAAAATATCACTCCTTAATGGGATCTTCGACGCTTCGCGGTTAGTGCTTCGCACAGATACAAGGCAGTAGTTGCCAGCACTATGAAAGGCGAGGCGCTAGCCTGAACCCCGAAGGGGTGTAAGGATTATAGCCCCAAAGTGCCCATTCGCAGAATGAACCCCGAAGGGGTGGCAGAGCAATTATACCCCCATCCTTTATGGAGTCTTCGACCCTTCGGGGTTGGTGCTTCGCACTGACACGAAGCAGGTCGTTGCATGGCAATCGGGAATCCGGCCTCAACCGCGAAGCAGCGGCAGTCCTACGGCCCGGAAAACGGCTCGCAGAGCCAACCGCGAAGCGGTGATATAGCACTTATATCCCCCTCCGGGGTTGGATCCTTCGCACCAAAGGCCTGGCGATTTCCAACATTCCCCTAAAATCATTATCTTTACGATATGCCTCAATCGTGAAATAGTATTTCAACATTTCCTTCGCAATGACTTCTTACACAACCCTACTTTTGTTGATTTTCCTGCCGCTGGCAGGAATGGCCCCTTCCCCGGCTGAAAAAAACGCTCCCCTGCGCGCAGGCAAGGACTTTGCCCTGTTTTTTGCGGTGGATACGTATGACGATCCGGGATGGAAAGACCTCAAAAACCCTGGGCGTGATGCCGATGCCCTGGCGGCAGAACTGCGCGATGTATTCGGCTTTCAGGTCATGGTGTATAAAAACAAAACCCGCCGGGAGATATACCAGATACTCGAACAATGGAAAAATAAATCCTACCCTGGGGATGGACAGTTGATGGTCTTTTTTTCGGGTCATGGAGACTTTAACCCGACCCTTACCAAAGGATTTTTTGTCACCCGTGAGGGCAAATACGACGATCCCTACAACGACAGCCATCTGGATCTGACCACCATCGGGAATATTATCACAACGATCCCTTGCCAGCATATCCTTCTGGCGATAGACGCTTGTTATTCGGGTACGATAGACAGGGAGATCGCCTTCAACGACCGGGCCAAACCCACGACCATCAGCGACGGCCCTACCAGCGAAGCCGACCGGCAGGCATTGATTGCACTTCAGCTCCGCAACAAATCCCGGCTGCTACTAACCTCCGGAGGCAAGGAACGTACCCCCGACGGCACAGATCACTCCCCGTTTACCAACGGATTTTTGAGGGCACTGAGAAGAAGTTATACTTACGACGACAACTTGCTGACATGGCTGGAACTGCGGGCGGAAATGCAAAAAGTAATTCCAACACCCCATGAAGGCACCCTGCCCGGAGACGCCAGCGGAGGCTTTGTGTTTGTGGCACAGGCTATAGCAAAGCCAGAACAGAAGGCCACACCTACCGTAATTACGCCACCCGAAACGGGGGTTGTTAAAACATCACCGATCACCGACCAAATCCCCGGCCCGAAGATGGTAAAGATCACAGGCGGGACGTTTAAGCGGGGAAACTATAACGTGACGGTGAGTGATTTTTGGCTTGGAAAGACGGAGGTGACCAATGGGCAGTATGCGGAGTTTTTGAATGCCAAAGGCAATCAGAGTGAGGGTGGTGTGGAATGGTATGATGCTTCGGGAAAGGGCTATTTGGGTTATGCGGAAGCTGCGATTCAGAAACAGGGCAATAGCTGGGTGGTAAAATCAGGGAGAGAAGATCACCCGGTCAATTATGTGAGTTGGTACGGAGCAAAGGCCTACTGCGACTGGCTGAGTAAGCAGACGGGGCAGCAGTGGCGGTTACCGACGGAAGCGGAGTGGGAATACGCAGCGGGGGGCGGCAGCAGTGGCCGCACGATATATGCAGGTACAGACAGTGAATCCACCCTGGGCGACTACGCATGGTTTACGACCAATACAAAGGATACCGGCACGCGCCCAGTGGGACAGAAAAAGCCCAACCGTCTGGGCCTGTATGACATGAGCGGCAATGTATGGGAGTGGTGTGGGGATTGGTATGGGGATTATCCTTCTTCGGATATATCCAACCCCACAGGGCCTACCAGCGGCTCCCACCGTGTGAATCGCGGCGGCAGTTGGCACCTCGTTGCGCCGAACTGTCGTGTAGCCTATCGCTACAGCCTTACGCCCGGCCTTCGCAGCAGCCTTCTTGGCTTTCGCCCCACCAGGACTCATTAACTTTTAGATTTTCCCGAAGGGATCTGCGATTTACCTTCTTACCTTTTGTCGGCAGCCAAACCCCTCAGAAAAGTGGTTAGGGGGAGGTGCAGGGTCGGCATGGCAGGCACTTTGTTGGGAAGAAAAAGGGCTAAAACGATGGGTCGGGCGCATTTTCACAGCGATAGAGGCGCACCAAAGCGGATATATGCGGGATCCGTGTATAAAAGGCAGGATATATGCAGATTCCATGCAGAAAAATCTAGGATAAAGGATAATTTATAGGGGATTTAGGTAGGGATGGGGCGAATGTTCGGATATATCTTGAATAGAGCGTCGCATCTATACAGATATATATGCAAAAGAGTACCGGATATATCCGATGTTGGAGGCGCGCATCGGCGCAACACAGGATAAAAATCAGGGGGGCGAGCCCCGTGGGCTACAAATCGTAGGCTCCGACGGAACCGAAGGTGCCTTCAAAGTATCGAAGATGCATTTAGGCCGAAGGCCCCCTGCCGGTGGCTGAGGAAGCTCGAAGCCCCGGCCAGGGTTGATCGCCCTGCGGCGCGCAGAGATGGGGAAAAATAAAAATAGGATCGCCGGGTGGCTACAAACATTCGATCCCTCCGGGATCAATCAGGCTACGCCTGCAAAATGGTTCAAATATCCATAGCGCGGGGATTCATCCCCGTGCTTACGGGGTTTCGCCGTACGGCGCGTGTCTATAATTTTCACTTCACCCGCTCCACAAAATCAATTACTTCTGCTGCGAAAAGGTCTTTTTCGGTGTCGTAGGGGTGATGTACTGACCGGTCAAATATGACCAGTTTTTTGTCGCTGCTGCTGAGGCGGCGGTAGGCGTCGTAGCCGACGGTGGGAGGGACGCTGATATCGTATTTGCCCCAAAGCAAAAGGGAGGGTATGCGTATCTGCGCGAGCTGGTCGCTGACGGAGTAGTCGATGTCGCGGGCGTAGATAAAGGGTTTGTTGAACAGGTCGGAGACTTTCCAGGTGATGGGGTTGTTTTCAAAAACGGTGCGGGAAAGTTCTTCGGAAGAAATCGCCGAAGGTTCTGCCTGATCGTCTTCGACGAGGAGGCGCACGGCTTGCTGCGCCTGCCGGAGCATTTCGCGGTAGTCGTCGCCGGGGAGGGAATCGAGGCCGGTGACGGTGGTCTGGATTTCTTCCCAGGCTTCGGGCTGGTTGCCGAGGGCGATTTGTTCGGCGGCGGTGTTGAGGATCAGTCTGCGCCGTGCGGTGCCGGCGAGGCGGAAGTCGTGGGCCCCGTCCATTTCGATCCAGCCTGTTATCAGCGACTGATTGACGGGATCGATCAGGGCCGTTGCGCTCAGGGCGCCACCCCAGCTATGACCGAGGACAAATAGTTTTATGTCTTCGCCATATTTAAACCGCAGCACCTGCACGAGGGCCATCATGTCATCGGCCATCAGGCTGATGATGTCTTCGGGTTTGCTGTAATGTCCCTGCGACATGCTCTGCCCGCGCTGATCCCAGTAAACTACTGCGTAGCGTTTTTCCAGTTCGGAGGTAAACGTACCGCTGCGAAAGGCCAGGCCAAAACTTCCGGCTCCGTGTACCACTAGGATAAACACCTTTTCGGAGGCATTGCCGTGAACGTAGGCGGGCATATCGGCCCCTTCGTGCCGCACATAGATGGTTTCGTTCAGTACGCCGGGCGTTTCCTGCACGCAGGAAAAAGCCAGCGGAATCACCAGGCAGAGGAGGATTATCGGTCTGAAAATATGTTTCATTTGCGGCGGAGAAGAAAGTGAAACTGATACCCCACTTCGATATTGAGCAGGGGAAGAATATAGGTGTTGTAGGGAACCAGGGCCATGAGGTGGATTCGGGCGAAAAATCCGGTCGGATTATCGATTGCCTTTGCTTTTACCAAACCCGCGCTGACAGACGGCGAATAATACCACCGGCCCGGAATAAAAACTTTGCTTATGGTTCCCTGCGGCGAAACGGAATAGGTGGAGGGCAAAAAACTCCGGTAAATACCCAGCGGGTTGACGCCCAGTACGGGATAAACTAGGCCTTTTGATTTTTGGCGTTTGATTACCCGGTAACGAAACCCTGCCTGCACAAATCGCGCATCGTAGTTGTACGGATCGGAATATCCGCCCAGCAGCACATGGGCAGAGCGTTGTTTTACACGGGTTCTGCCTTTGTTATCAAGGTAGGAAACCGAGCGAAAGATGTAATCTGTATCAAAAGAAAGACCCGTATTCCAGAGGTTGTTGCCGTAGTAGCCGAGGGCAAAGGTTACGGTGGAGTCGGCCTGCGCCTGAAGTTCTGTATGGATCAGCACCGAGACTAATATCGGAAGAACAACAGAAAGGCAGCCTTTTTTATTTTTAAAACCGAGAGGAAAATGCTGCATGAAATAGGTAGTTGCAGCAACAATATAGGCAGACCACTCCCGTATTGCAAATTTAGACTTCAGACATAGGGAAACAAAAAGAGCCGGAAAAACTCCGGCTCCTTCGATCTGTGTGTGGTAGCAGTGGTTATGCCCCGGTTCTTTCATTTTCATATTCGAAGGCTTCTGCATGAAAAGCGAGAAGGGGAACATGCGTAGTGAATGCCATATTTTGGGTATGGCTGCCTTCGATCAGGGATTCTTTCCAGTTTCGTTTGCGAGTGGACATAACCAGCAGATCGGGGGTGATGGTTTCGACAAAATCGCGGATACCGGCATCGATATCGGGGTTGATCATAGAATGGAAATGGGTGGAGATAGTGGGCATAAATTCTCTCACCACATCCTGATACCATTCAAAAATATCTTTGGTAGCCTCGTCTTTGGCCGGGGAAATATGGAGAATATGGATATCGGCATAAAAACTTTTGGCCAGGGCTGCGAGTTGCCGGAGCACGCCTTCATTCTCATCCTCAAAATTGGTGGTATAGAGAATGTTGGTAATCCCTTTAAAACTACCTGCTTCGGGAATCGCCAGCACCGGACAGGAGGTGCGGCCAATTACCCGGGCTGTCTGGGTGCCGGCAAATATTTTTTTCAACCCATGTGCGCCTTTGGTACCCATGATAATCCAGTCAACGGGGTATTCTTCGAGATGGTCATTAAGTTCCCGCTGAAAGGGCCCCTGTCTTACCACTATTTCGACTACAAGGTCTGGGTCTTTTTCGAGGAGGGAGTTGCGGATACCCTCCATTCTGCGGAGCGCGTTTTGTTTGATCGTCTCCGTTTTTTCGAGAACCATGTAGGCGGGGGCTTCGGTATAATATTCGGCAAGAGGGTGCGCATGAAACAGTAGGATTTTTGCTCCCAACTGTTTCGCAAAAGGGACTGCATACTGCAGCGCGTGAGCGGCAGTGGCAGAAAAGTCGGTGGGAATTAGTAACGTTTTCATAATGCTACGGGTTATCTTTCCAAATCAGGATGCCTGAGCCCGGATCGTGGAAGGCTCGGAAAGCTGGGTGATATAACGATTCATCAACGCGGTATAGGTAGCGGCTTTTCTTTTCGCCTCAGATGAAGCGGTTCGGGATAATTCCTTTTTAGCGGTTTCTAGCAGCAATACTTTCAGCCGTACATTGGCGCGATAGAGCTTATAATAGGTCATAATGGCTTCTTCCTGAGCCGACAGTTTTGCCGGAAGATGTTTTAAATAGGCGTTAAGGAAATCCCTGCTCAGTTGGTCTTCGCCGGCAGCTTCTATATCCATGCACAGAAAACCCACTTCATCCAGAATATCGGTCTGCCGCCAAACGTCATTAAATTCAATACAATCGAAAATGACAGGCGGAGATTCGAGAAATATATTGCCGGAATGAAGATCTCCGTGGCAGTCTCTGACATACCCTTTATCTACTCTGACTCTGAACTCGCGCTGGTGTTCGAGGAGAAAATGATTGGACAGATTGACCGCGCGTTCGATGGTGAGCGCTATTTCAGGAGAAAGCGTTTGGGCCGGTTTAATACAACCCAGAATATCGTTGAAGTCGAGCTTCAGGTTGTAAAGAGACTGGGGAAGAAAGTTGACTTTAGTTTCCTTGTGAAAAGCAGCCAGTTTTTCTGCCAGTTCTTCCATGTGCTCAGTGGTGACCTCGCCTGCTTTGAGCATATGATTCATTTGGAGATGGCCTGCAATTCTTCGCATCATCACAGCCCAGTCAATGATTTCCCCTCCGTTGTCTTCCATGGAGATTTTCTCCTGATTTTCCCAGATAGGAATTCGTTTGAGATAAACTCCTTCCGACAGGCGGGAATTGAGCAGAAGTTCTCTTCGGCTGAAATAAGCGCGGTTTTTTAGCGTCGAAAAATCGAGAAAGCTATAAAGAACCGGCTTTTTAATTTTGAAAGCGTAATGATCTGTCAGTATAATCCATGAGATATGTGTCTCGATCAGTTCGGGATTACTGGCCGTATCGGGAAATGCTTTATCCCTGATTAACTGTTGTACCTGTAATGGATCCATAGCCGTGTGAAATTAAATACCCCTCAGTTAATTGCAGCATTTCTTCAGTTGACAACAGACCCGAATCGAGCTTCAGATGTGGTTGTTCCAGCGGTTCAAAAAGGGTTTTTATTTTCTGGAACACTTCATAGTCAGCTTCAGAATAAGGTCTTTTGTATTGAAGTCTTGATCGAATGACGTTGTCGTCAGCAAAAATCTCAATAAAGTACCATTTCCCTGGAAGGCCACGGGTGAAATTTTCTCTTAATCCCTGCCGGAAAAAGGTGGCATCCACCACCACACGCTCTCCTTGATTCAGTGCCTCGAGGGTGAGGAGTTTCAACTCCTCATATACCTCTGATTTGGACGCAGATGCATACCGGTTGTGTTGATGCATTCCGATTCTGATGCGGTCACTACTCAGATAAGCGGCTCCCAGTCTGGCAGCCATGGCCTCAGCAAAAACGGATTTACCCGAACCCGGTAGTCCAAATATGATAATGGTCATTTTAGATGACTTTATTTTGCATGAAAATTACCTTCACCGATGAAAAATAGATATGATATGAGTCATAAACGAAGGTGACTCGTCCTGAAAAAAAGGTGATATTTATCATATATTACAATCGAAAATGCTAATGCGTATGAGGTATATATTCTCCGCTGTTTTTTTATGGTTGGGGTGGATTTTATCCGGCTGCGGAAACAATCTGCCTTCTGGTATCACTTCTGCCGAAAAAAACCTTCCGGAGGTGATTGACTTTAACCTTCACGTAAAACCCATTCTTTCTGACCGCTGTTTTGCCTGCCACGGGCCGGACAAAAACGCACGCAAAGCCGACCTTAGGCTTGACACCGAAGAAGGCTCGTTTGCCGCGCTGGACAGCCTGGGCAGGGTTTTTCCTGTTGTAGCGGGCGATGTGCGACACAGTGCCATCGTACAGCGTATGATCAGCACAGATCCCGAATACCAGATGCCGCCGCCCGAATCGAATCTTACCATTTCCCCCGAAGAAATCGCCACTATCGCCAAATGGATCAGACAGGGAGCAAAATGGAAAGACCACTGGGCCTTTATTCCTCCCGAAAAACATCCGGTTCCTCCTGTTAAAAATCGTCGCTGGCCCCGAAACGAAATTGATTTTTTTGTGCTTTCCCGCCTCGAAAAGGCAGCTATTCAACCCGCTCCCGAAGCAGATAAGGAGACGTTACTTCGCAGAGTTTCGTTTGACCTCACCGGCCTTCCCCCTTCCGCAGCGGAAATGGATGCTTTCCTGGCCGATGAAACGCCCGATGCCTACGAAAAGGTCGTGGATCGTCTGCTGGCTTCGCCCCATTACGGCGAAAACATGGCCTCCGAATGGCTTGACCTCGCGCGGTATGCCGATACTCATGGTTATCAGGCCGATTACTACCGCCCCCACTGGCCGTGGCGCGACTGGGTTACCGGTGCGCTCAATGCCAATATGCCTTACGATCAGTTTGTCGCATGGCAACTCGCCGGCGATCTTATGCCCGATGCATCTCCGCAACAGGTGCTTGCCACCGGATTCAACCGCAACCACGCCCAAAATGCAGAAGGCGGAATTGTTCAGGAAGAATTCAGGGTAGAATATGTGGCTGACCGCACGCAGACTTTCAGCACAGCTTTTCTCGGACTTACCATGCAGTGCGCCCGGTGCCACGACCACAAATACGATCCCATTTCCCAGAAAGACTTTTACAGCCTTTTTGCTTTCTTCAACCAGGTAGCCGAAGCTGGCCAGATTACCTGGAACACTTCCGATATGCCCGGCCCCGTCATGTTGCTCAGCGATGAGGAAAAAGAAGCGCAAATCGATTTTCTCCGCAGGGAAATTGCTTCTCAGGAAAATGATCTGAAAAATATCAGCAGAGAAAAGCCTTTTGACGAGTGGTTTGCCCACAACCAGCCGGTTTCCATTTCCCCTCAACCGACCGGTCTGCTGGCCTGGTATCCGCTGGAAAATGTATCCAATGACCGTATTCCCAACAGAATCAATGCCTTAAAACCCGGCAAAATCACCGATCCGGTTACCGACCGGCTGGCGGAAGAGCGGGCCGAACCTGCTCCCGGCAAAACAGGCAAAGGATTAAAGCTGAATGGAGACAATGCGCTTTCCTTTCCCGGTGTGGGCAGATTCAGCCGATCAGAGCCATTTTCAGTGGGGATGTGGGTGAATATTCCGGATGAAATGAAGGAAGGCGTAATTTTTCACGCCAATAAAGGCGCAGCATTATACACCTTTAAAGGGTATCAGGTATCGGTGGAAAACGGCAGGCTGGACGTTCGGCTGGCCCATGATTTCCCCTGGAATGCGATTCACCAGCTTTCAGTTTCAGATTTTCCCCGCAACCAGTGGATTCATTTGATGCTGACCTACGACGGTTCTTCCCGTGCTGAGGGTGTAAATCTCTATATCGACGGGAAAAAAGCAGAAATGGAAACGGTGAGAGACCACCTGGTAAAAGATATGGTTTTTCACCCCACAACACCCGGCGGCGGTTATATCGATACCTACCTCAAGGTTGGCGCCCGATGGCGCAGCAGAGGTTTTGCCGGAGGGCAGGTGGATGAAATAGTAGTTGCCGGGCGCGCACTCAGTGCAGTGGAAATAGCGGCGTTGGTGAGTGGCAGGGCGCAAACATTCACCCAATTAACTCCCGAAAACCGCTCCCTCTTGTACGAATATTATCTGAAAAATTACGATCCACAGGTTTCCGCTGCCACAGATTCTCTTACCCGCCTGCGGCGCCGGGAAGTGGAGGCCATCGAAAGCATGCAGGAAGTGATGGTCATGGATGAAATGCACAACCCACGGCAGACTTTCCTGCTCAAACGCGGCGCTTACGATGCACCGGCAGATTCTGTATTTGCGGCTACGCCTTTGGCTGTATATCCATTGGGGGCGGAATTGAGACCGGATCGTCTGGGGCTTGCCCGCTGGCTCGCAGATCCGCGCAATCCACTTCCCGCCCGGGTGGCAGTCAACCGCTACTGGCAGTGGTTTTTTGGCAGAGGCATTGTCGCTACTGCCGAAGACTTTGGCAGCCAGGGAAAGTTACCTTCACACCCCGAACTACTCGACTGGCTGGCCGTTGACTTTGCGGCCTCAGGCTGGAACCTGAAAGCCCTTCACAAAAAAATTGTGATGTCTGCCACTTACCGCCAGGCTTCCCAGGGGACGGAATGGCTCGATGAAAACGACCCGGACAACGTCCTGCTGGCCCGCGGGCCCCGTTTGCGCCTTACGGCTGAGATGATGCGCGATCAGGCCCTTGCCGCCAGCGGATTGCTGGTGTCCAAAACCGGCGGGCCGCCGGTCAAACCCTACCAGCCCGAAGGGCTGTGGGACTTTAACCGCATGGGCGGCGGTTATGTGCAGAGCCACGGCGAAGATCTCTACCGCAGAAGCCTCTACACATTCTGGAAGCGCACCATCACACCCCCGCTGGCCAATACCTTTGACGCGCCTACCCGGGCTTACTGCGTGGTGCGAAGGCAAAAAACCACCACTCCACTCCAGGCACTTTTGCTGATGAACGATCCCCAGTTTCTGGAAGCAGCGCGTGTACTCGCCTCCCGGTCTCTGGCCGGAAAGGCGGAGCCGGAAGAATCCATTTCCTTTATTTTCCGGAGCCTTACCTCGCGCAAACCCAAGCCGGAGGAACTGGATCTGCTAAAGGATATGTATGAAAAAAATCTGCATAAATACCGCAACAACCCCGGGAAAGTTACCGGAATACTCACCGCAGGTGAATTTCCTGCCGACTCTCTCTCCGATCAACCCGCACTGGCTGCCCTGACAGTCGTTGCCACAACTGTGATGAACTTTGACGCCGCTCAGATGAAACGCTAATTAAAACCCCTTATGGCCTGCAATCATTTTGACCATTCTTACAGCCGGAGAGACTTCCTGACCCGTACCAGCCTGGGGCTGGGAGCACTGGCACTCAGTTCGCTGCTTGGGGCAGGAACGCTACTGGGCAAAGATCAAAACCCGATAATACCTGCTGCTGCCGGTGGCGGTATTTTGCCTTCCCCACATTTTCCTCCCCGCGCCAAAAGGGTGATTTATCTGTTTCAGAGCGGAGGCCCTTCGCAGTTGGAATTGTTTGACCCCAAACCCCTGCTCCAGAAGATGAACGGCCAGCAGCTTCCCGATTCGGTGCGACAGGGGCAGCGGCTGACGGGCATGAGTTCGGGCCAGACTTCCCTGCCGTTGGCAGGGCGCAGTTTGCCTTTCAGCAGTACGGGCAGTCGGGCGCATGGATGAGCGAACTCCGCCCCATACTTCGCGGTACGTTGAATGAATTTGTTTTATCAACTGAGATGTACACCGAAGCACCAGAACCACGACCGACATCACTTTTTTCCAGACGGCTCACAGATCGACGGACGGCCAAGCATAGGCTCGTGGCTGAGTTACGGGCTCGGCTCTCGATGTCGAAAAATCGCCCGCAAGCCATTGTATTGAGGGACCAGCAACAAAGGAGGGCAGCCCCCTGTATGCACGTCTGTGGGGGAATGGATTTTTGCCATCGCGGCACCAGGGGGTACAGTTTCGCCCGGGGGGCGACCCGGTACTTTATCTCAACAATCCGGAGGGGTTTGACAAGTCAGACCGCAGGGAAATGCTCGATTATCTGCGGCAGTTGCACGAGATGGAAATGGCGAAACAGGGCGATCCCGAACTGAGCAACCGCATAAACCAGTACGAAATGGCCTTCAGGATGCAGACTTCTGTGCCCGAAGTCATGGATCTTTCGGGCGAGCCCGAAAGCGTATTTGATCTGTACGGAGCGGACGCGAGGATTCCCGGAACATTTGCGGCTAACTGCCTGCTGGCCCGCCGGCTGGCGGAGCGGGGGGTAAAATTTGTTCAGCTATATCATCAGGACTGGGATCATCACGGCGGATTGCCCGCCGGGATAAGATCGGAGGCCCGGCAGACCGATCAGGCTTCTGCTGCACTGGTTACCGATCTGAAGCAGCGTGGTCTGCTCGACGATACCCTGGTTATCTGGGGAGGAGAATTTGGGCGAACCAACTATTCGCAGGGAAAACTTACGAAGACAGATTACGGACGCGACCATCATCCGCGTTGTTTTACGCTTTGGATGGCAGGAGGAGGAGTAAAGAAAGGCTTTTCACTGGGAGAGACTGACGAGTTTGGATACAATATCGCGAAGGACCCTGTGCATGTTCACGACTTTCAGGCGACGTTGTTGTATCTGCTGGGAATAGACCATGAGCAACTGACATTCAAACATCAGGGCCGAAGGTACCGGCTGACGGATGTGCACGGGAAAGTCGTGCGGGAAGTGCTGAGCTAAGGTAATGGAATGAAATCGGGCACTTATAGACAAAAATTGCCTGATTTTTTGTCTATAAGTCTATATTTAAACCCACTTATAGACGGAAAATGTGTGATATTTTGTCTGAAAGACCGCGTGATCAACTTGTGTGAGATAAAATTCAGTGGAGAACCTTTTCTTATTACCAAGGCGTATGCCGGGCAGTTGCGCAATAAAATTGGAATTTTCAAACAGGAAACTGGGACCACCAAAGCAGTTTGGCTGACAATGATTACCACTTTCGGGATGAAAAAAAATGAATATTCCGGCAGCCTTGTTCAACACGACCTGGATATGAATTGCCTGTTCAGCTAGTATTTTTGGTTTGCGCACTTATTAATCCTGTTCACCTACATTTTTCCGCCCAGAAATAAGCCCTTTTGCTTGGGTATTCGGTACTATAGGGGTGCCGTTCGATGATATCTTTAATTTCAAAATCCAGGTCCAGCAAAATTTCCTTTATCCTTTCGACCTCAAAAAAAGCAAAGTCTATATCAACTTCGTGCTCAAGGAAATGATCGAAGTGAATGAGGCCCGTGCCGACATGAAATGAAAACAAAAAATGCCCATTTTTCATTAACACCCTCTGTACTTCCCGAAAGGCGGTTTTGATCTGTTCGTAATCAAAATGCACAATCGCATAAAAAGCAATTGCGGAGCCAAAGCTATCGTCCTGATATTTCAGTTTTAACATATCGGCCTGCTCAAAATGCAATTGAGGATTTGATCTGGTAGCGACGCTTATCATTTCAGAAGACAGGTCTGTACCAATTAGATTTTGCAGTCCATTTTCATATAAAAACACGGTGGTTTGTCCCGGACCACAACCCAGATCAATGAGTTTGCCGTTATCTTTATTTTCCTGAATAAAGGCTCTTAATAAAATCTGATCCAGATGCTTGTGTTCAAGTTCGTTGCTAAACTTTGCCGCATAGTTTTCAGCGGTTTTGTCATAGCATTCAGATATTTTCCTTTGTTCCTGCATCTTGGTTTGTATATTTTTCTCATATAACTCAGTTTATTATTGCTTGTTACTGGTTTTTATTGTCTTGAAACTATGTCTCATGTGCTGTAGTTATTCTTTTAAGATTTTTTCCCAATGGTCGCCTTTGTTTGTTTTAATTTTGACCATATATATCCCGGGAGATAGTGCGGATATAGCCACTTTTTGAGAATGACTTATGGATAGCAATTTCTGCCCGCTGGTATTGTAGATTTCTATCTCTCCTATTTCATAATTATGTTGATTATTAATGTATAGCCATTCTTTTACAGGGTTGGGAAAGAGATTGATTTCAGGCTTTTCTTCAAATTCTGAAAGCCAATTGCAATTCCATTCTGTGAATCAAAAAACTTTACCTTTCTGAAGCTGACAGAATGATCGCTCATAATCAAAGTCCAGTTTATTCCGCCGTCGATACTTCTGACGATAGTGCCGGAATCACCTACAGCGATGCCTGTATTCTGGTCAATAAACCAGACGTCATAGAGGTCTTTGTTTGTAGAGGAGTTGCAAATCTCAAATTGGCCGAACAAATTTTGGCATATAAGGATTAAGAGTAATGAAAAAGGTGTTGTTTTCATGCTGAGAAACTTATATAAATATTATCCTTTTATCTTTTTACAGATCTCTTGTCAAGCTCCTAATTCGCTATGAGAATGAAATGAAAAATCTGTCGGAGCATTGGTCTTTATTATAATTGTATCCTGATTGGTTATTCTCATTGGTTTTCCAATTGCCATTTCACATTTTTTAAAGCTGCCCTGGTGCAAAAGGCCTGGTAAGGAATAGAAAAAACGGGGCCAACCATTTTAGTCAAAATGTTTCCAGGTGCCGAATAAGTTTGAATTTTAAATACTATTTTGTTATCAATTTGCTCAACAGTAAATGTAGAAACACCTTTTTCTACGTGTCCTTCAAGTGTTTCGTAACTAAATCCTTTTTTGTCCGGTCTGTTAATGATTTCTTTTATTCTTACCCCAAAAATTATCTTCTGCGAAAATGTCTTTACAGGTGGAATGTAAATTTGTTGTGCAATCGTGTCGCCGGCTTTCATTTTTCTGTTCTCCTCTGTCCACTGGTTTTTAAAGGACATTATCTTGTCGGGGAAAATTTTATAGCCAAACAGAAAGTCAAGGTTTAGCTGGTCAATTTTTTTGGTCGTGTCGATATCAGTAGCCGTGGTTTTCTCTTCCAGCCGTGATTTGTCGTAAACCATTACTTTTTTGGACTTTAACAAGTCAAGATGTTGTCTGAACTTATTTTCCTGATCTGTAAGATAAATTTTCATTATAGGTTGTGTCATTTTTTAAGTTGTTCCTTCAGGTTTTATAGAGAGTTCGTTCTCTGTTTTAATCAACTATTTCAATGACCACATTCCCTTTTTTTCGCCCGGTATCAACATACTCATGAGCAGCCATACTACTATACATTTTTAATCAGGAGTGGTTTTGGGGGTTTTCGTGATGGAGTCAAGATAGGTAAGGAATCGTTGTAGTTGCTGGGATTTTTCGATGAGATAGGCGAGTCCTGTCCGGAAGAGGGAGCAGGCTTCACACGGGTTCCGTCGGCGTATTTTTGAGCGGTATTTTCTTTCTTCTTCGCCATCCTTCTCGGAGGGCGAGCAGGTAGGCGGTGGCTACGGGTGCGATCATGAGGCGGGTTTTGCCCGCGTCTTTGAGGTTGAGGTCTTCGAGGTGATAGCCGCTGGTCTTGAGGTGCTTGAACATGCACTCGATCTTCCATCGGAGCTGGTAAGCGGCGGCGGCGGTATCGGCTACTACGAAGGGTAGTGAGGAAGATCATGACGGGTTCGTCGGCCCCGACTTTGGGGTTGGGCATCATGACGAGGGTATAGGGGGTATGGTTAAGGGTGATCTGCTTGCTCACGACTTTCTTTTTGCTGGCAGCGGCGGTACATGGCCCGATAGCCCGCCCGCTGAGGGCATTGGTATCCTGCTCGTAGTCGCCGCGTTTCATCCGGATCACAAAGTGTAGACCTTTGTCGCTGAGGTACTTAAACCATTTTTTGCCGATGTATTCCCGGTCTGCGAGCAGGGTCATCCCGCGCAGATCGAAGATACCGAGGGCCTCGTCCATCATCTCTTTTCGTTCTTCCTGACTGGAGGGTACGATCTTTCCGAGCTGTTTCCAGTACAGGGGGATGGCTACGCCGCCTACCTGGACAGCCAGTACGAGGTAGTGGATTTCGGTCTTGCCAAACTTCCAACTCGTGCCGTCAAGGATCAGCGTCTGATGCCCCCTGACGCAGCAGCCCCAGATTGTGGCGCAGGATGTCGTGCAGAAATTCCTCCGACTTACCCCAGTCTTTAAAAAACCGAATCAGCCGCTGGTAGTGGCTCTGCACATCGGCCTCTGTCTTGCCCAGTACGCTGCTGACGTGATCCTTGAGTTTGTACAGGTTGACCGTTTTGCCCAAACTGATCAGCGAGACCAACAGGTAAAAATTCTTTGCTGCACCCAGACCATAGTCTTGGTAGATTTTACTAAATTTGAGTAGTTGCGAAAAAGGCATAGGTATCGTTGTTGTGGTAAACACAATACTCTTGCTTTTTTCGCCTTTTTTCAAAGATGTCTAGTAGTCTGATGAGCAGCTACAATTTCTGAGAGTTTGAAGGATTTGTCGATATAAGGTTTGATTTTTTCTTTTTCCACAAGTTCATTTAATTTTCGTAGGTGTTCCTGAGTCGGACTTGTGAGGGACGTAACTGAAATAAAACTACCGCCTTGTTTCAATACTTTTTTCCCTTTTGCTTTGGAGGTCTTTCCTATAGCATCAAAAATAATGTCGAATCTATTATCGAGTAATGAATAATCCTCTTTCCTGTAGTCAATGACTCTGTCCGCTCCAAGAGATTTTACCATGTCAAAATTCGAACTACTGCACACAGCCACCACCGAAGCTTCCTGAGCTTTGGCAATTTGAATAGCATAGCTACCTACGCTCCCCGAAGCACCATAAATCAATACATCTTGCCCTTTGCGAAGTTTAGCTTTATTGAGCAAAAATAAGGCAGTCATTCCTCCGACTGGCAAAGCAGCAGCTTCATTGAAACTCAGATTCTTTGGTTTCAGTGCAAGCACGCCTTTTTTTCTATCTTGGGGAATACAGATGTACTCAGCATAAGAGCCAGTTTTTAGCATCGTAGGTGTAGCTATGATTTCATCTCCAACTTTATATTTGGTAACATTATTACCAATAGCCTCTACAATACCCGAAAATTCGTGCCCTAATATTTCTTTTTTTGGCTTAAATAAACCAAATATCAATCTGACAGGCAGCCAGACTAAAAGCGGAAAATTTGAACTACGTAACCTTACATCACCTGAAGTCACAGTCGTTGCATATATTTTGACAAGAATTTCATTATCTTTTGGTTGAGGTTTTTCGATATCTACCAGCTTTAAAACATTTGGTTGGCCATAATTTGTATAAATAGCTGCTTTCATGTTTTTATATTTAATGACACATAACGGTTGTGTTTACGCATACCGTTTTTTCTTCAATTTTCAATACAGGCAGGTATTCAGAATGGATGGCTTACAAAACGCCCATCAGTCAAAACGGGCACATTCTGGCTTGAATTGAGTTCGCAAGCCAGAAAAATGTCGTGCTCAAACCCTCTCTCTATCAGCTCTTTACCTGAACTGCATTTTTGAATATCAGACAATATCGTCGGTACTGATTCTCTGAATACCGCTAATCCTGCTTTGCTTTCCGGCGACAGGCTACCTGCTAAATACGAAATAATTGAGCCCGCGCCAACTAAATCCTCAAAAGAAGGTCTCAGCGTTTTGTCCGGCCACTGCTCACCAGCCGCAATAATGGAGATTTTGTTTCCATATTCCTGTGCGAGCCGGGCCACAGATTTTGCATTTCTCAGGCTGCCGCAGAGGGTAGGGGTACTTCCGGTTGCCAGACTCAGTGTTGAACCATTGGGTGATGGCAAAACCAATGTGGTTTTTGCTGTAATCCTTTGAAGTGAAGTGGGCGAAAGTGAAAACTCATCGGTAGCGTTTCTCTGAAAGCTGGCAAGTGCTGCGTTTAAAGACTGTGCGTATTCAATGGCAGACTCATCTTTCCAGCGATAGGGGTAAATAATGGCACCTCTGCTGGTTGCAATATCCACGCAAGTCGAAAAAGAAAGAATATCCACAATCACCACAACATCAGAAACCGGGGCAAGTTCTTCCACTCCTTTTAGCCCCCATTCGAGCCTGATATCGAATTCCTGCTGGTCTAAAGTCATCGTGTATAGCCACTTTTCACAAACCACTTTCCGGTCAGTATTCTTTATTTTTGGCTGGTAGCAGCCATTTAATGCTATCTCTAATAGTTTCTTCCAAAGGATAGAATGTAAAATTAAAATATTCTCTTATCATTTAATATCCATTTTTCTAAAAAGAAATATTGAAATAATAACAGGCACAAAAAAGTACAGCAAACAGACTAAATAACCATCTACAAAAAACTGATGATTGGTTAGATTGTTGTCAATTTTGGTATAATAATACTGTGGGAAAAACTGCAATAGTGGCTTGAGGTTTTGCCCTTTGTAATTTTCAAAAAAACCACCACACACCAAAAGGATTGCTTCGTAACAAAATGAAAGAAGAATTGTAAACCCTGACTTTTGTGTCAAAAACGCAAACATGGTAAAGAAACCAGCATAAGGCAAATGAAACATAATGATATGGATAAAAGTCTTAAGAAAAAAAACTACAAATTCACCTACCGGCATATCGCCATAACCGTTTACAATGGAGTTTCCAATAGTTTGGACCAACACTATCACAAATAGTAAAGCGGTTATACAAATTGTCATGGAAAAAATTTTTGCCATAAACACACCTGCTCTATTTTTTCCCAGAGCAAGTGCGTTTCGAATCCCTCCGTTTTGAAACTCAGATGCTATAAAAAAACCGGCAAAGGCCCCAAACCACATGGCATTGACACTTGTGCCAGCCTGAAATATGCCGTCCTGACCTTGCAAAACATGGTTTTTCAGCAGTTTACTAGTGATTATACCCAAGGTATTGGTAACGAAAAGCAATAACATTAAATAAAACAGAGTTCTGCTTTTCGACAATTTATACAATTCTGCTTTTAGTAAATCTTTCATATTAATTGGATTGGGTAATTTTTAAAAAATAATCTTCGAGTTTCATTTGATTAAATGAAAGGTGTTCTACTTTTTGACCGCTTAGTATCAAAGCTTTATTAAAATCTGCAATACGATCCAACTGTTCATTGATTCTTAATTCAGTTTGGGAGTTTACTTCACACTTTACAGAAAAGGCAGTATTTAATATTTCTGCTGAAGCATTGGCATTATCACAAATAATTTTTATGTATTGATTGGTAGCTTTAAGAAGCTCTTCAGCGGATATTTGAATAATCAATTTACCTTGATGCAGAATACCGTAATGGGTAGCAATTTGTGATAGTTCATCTAACAAGTGGCTCGATAACAGAATGGTAAGCCCATATTCCTGAGCTAAGTTTTTGATAATGTCTCTGGTTTCGATGATACCCACAGGGTCTAATCCATTGGTAGGTTCGTCCAATATCAAAAACCGGGGGTCAGTAATAAGGGCAATAGCCAAAGCAAGTCTTTGTTTCATGCCCAATGAGAAGTTTTTTGCTTTCTTGTTTCCTGTATCGGCCAGGCCTACTCTTCGGAGCACTTCTTTGATTTTGTTCTTTTCAGAAATTCCTGCCAGGGTCATTTGAACCATTACGTTTTCATCGGCGGTCATTTCGGGGTATAGAGCCGGCGTTTCAATGGTTTGCCCCAGCCGGCTTCTGTATTTTTGCAAATCGGAATTGCCAGACTTTCCATAAAGTTCAATATGTCCTTCTGAGGCAGATATAATCCCGCAAACGATTCTCATGAAGGTGGATTTACCCGAACCATTCAGACCAATAAGTCCGTAGATTTGCCCTTCTTCAATCCTTAGGTTTACGTCATGGAGTGCTTTGTTATTTCCATATTGTTTGGAAATCTGAAATGTCTCTAACACTGCTTTATTGTTCATTACCTTCATCTTTTTGCAAAGAAAGCAATGAAAATGAAGACAGAAGTAGCATCCGATAGGTTGAGACTAGTAGTTATTAAAATTTAAATTCCTGATAAACAATCACATAGACCCATTCAGGTACTCAGTGGGCGTTTTGCCGGTATATTTTTTAAAATTCCTGTTAAAAGAGGCTTTAGAGTTGAATCCACAGTCGTATGCTATGGAAAACAGGGTGAAGTTTTTATTTTTTTCGTTTTTTACTTCTTTCAGAAATTCCTCAATCCGCCATTCGTTTATAAGATCATAAAAACTCTTCTGCTCCTTTTCGTTGATTACCTGCGAGAGATGATGTACCTGCGTATTAATCATCGAAGCTAAGTGTTGCAGGGTAAGCTCTGGATTGAGGTATGGTTTTTCGGTTTGTAATATTTGAATAAGTGTTTGATGCAATCTTTCGATTTCTGAATTTTCAAGCCCTGAGTTTATATACTTGGGTTTGGGTTCTTTTATCAAAGCACTCTGTGTTGTTCTTTTTGAAAAAACATCTACTTGTGTAACACCAAAATAACCCAATAAAATGAGGAAACCCGCCATCGCTTCTGTTAGTAACTCTTCATTTTGGGTAATAATCACCACACTCCATACTACCAGAATACCGGCCACTAAAAAGAGCATCCAGTTAAAATTAATTTTATCAGAATTAGAAAAGTTGTTTTTAAGGCTTCGCTGAAAGCGGAATATTTTTAAGGTACACCAACCGAAGTAAAAAGGTATTGAAATGTAAATACAAGTTGTCCTAACCAGGTTTTTAAATAAAAAGCCTTCGTTACTGCCTAAGAGGCTATTGACCCGCTGCTCAAATGGCTTAAAAAAATACGAAACATACGAAAGACTGATTAACACATACGGAACCAAATGCCAGAGCTCTTCTTTAGTAAATCGGGTATCGGAAGTTTGAAATTTTACGTACCAAAACAAAAACGGTCCAAAGAGCATGGGCAAAGAAATCCCTGACACGATAATGCCTGGATATTGACTTTGTAAATGTTCTGCCCACAAAAAAATACCCCAATTATAATAAGCACTACAAAGCAGCCAAATGCCTAAGATTTTTCTGGGCAATGATTTAGTATCGTTTGTGAGTAAAACTACAGCTAAAAATAAACATATTGATATGGAGGCGATTAGATACATGTATGATCAAAGTGATTTTTTAGGCTAAATCGTATTCCTTTATGATATTGATTCTTTCTATTCAGTACATTTGACCTATAAAACACCCATCAGTCAGAACAGGCTGGTTTTGACTGATGGAATTATTCACTTGCGCCTGGTTCCGATTTCTCAAATCCAATGATTTCCACATTTTCTGATCGGGTCGGTGTAAGGTTTAATTCATTACTTCCCAGAAGATAATGATCAAGAAAATCGTCCATATAATTTATGATCATGTCTAAGCTGGCTTTTTCACTATGGGCTTCTGATGCATTTTCTGCCAAATAATAGTTGACATCTAAAAAACTATTGTGATTAAATCCTTTAATCAGCACGCGCCATGAGTCGGCCCGGTTGATCTTGCAAAAATCGTTTCTTCGCTTGTATTGAATAGCATATCCTTCGTGATTCTGGTAGTCAGTCAAATCTTCGATAAAAAGATAAGGAACATCTATTCCATTGTTTAAGGCGATGGCGGGTGGTGTGCCGTCGAGATTGATAACTGCCTTTATCCGCTTATCAAGAATAGAAGAAAAAATAGCCGCCGCACCGCCAATAGAATGACCGAACGCCGCTAGCTTTGTGGTATCGATCAATCTTCCAATTTCCGGGTCTTCAAGTAATTGATTTAAAGAAAACTGAATATCCTGCGCTAAAATCTTTTGTCTGGCGCTCATTGCTTCCCTGTATTTTTCGGCTGAAATTTCTTCCGGTATTTTCAATGTTTTGAGACTGTCGTAAAAAGAGTGCTTTGCCGGGTAAACAACATCATTAAAAACCACTGCTTCACTTTCAAACAGGTGATTTATACCCATGACGATGTATCCGTGGGTAGCAAAATATTCTGCATAGTATGTGTAATAACTCAGGTTTCCTCCCAGGCTTGGGGAAAAAATAAGTAATGGTGTTTTATTTAAATCGCCCTTAACCGGAGTTCCAACGAAAGAAGCTGTTTCAACTTTTTGTACAACTCCATAATCTCCATCTGTCCAGCCTTCTAATCTTTGGTAGAATTTATCACTGAACAATAGATAAGGGGTTTTTATACTGCCGGAATCAACCTTATTACCTGGATACCAAACCTGAACATTTACTTTTCTTGTTTCTCTGTAATAATCATCCATGTGGCCACGATCTTCCCAGCTATATTGTCTAGTTCCAATACAAAAGAAAGCGTCAGACAATGCTTTTTGCGTATTCCTGCTCTCCGGTTTGCAACCGAAACTTATGGAAGTTATCAGAATAAATAGGAATATATGTCGGATTTCGTTTTTATGCACAGTATTTACTTTTTCTCCTTCATTCTGGGCTCCAATACATTCTCAATGCCCCATTTGCTCAATTCACCAAACAGTGGTCTCAGGCTTTCCCCCTTGTCTGTCAGCGTGTAAATCACTTTGGGGGGCACTTCCGCAAACACTTCACGGTGCACCAACCCATCATCTTCCAGTTCCCGGAGCTGGACTGTCATCATTCTTTTACTGCAATCAGGGATCATTCGTTGCAGTTGTCCGAAGCGGTTGACGTCAACCGATATAAAGTACAAAATCAAAGGTTTCCATTTTCCGCCAATGATTTTTAGTGTCGCACTTACTGGGCATCCACCATACTTGTGGATGTTTTGGACCATATTGTCGGCGCTCCGAATTTATTTCAACTTTTTTCATCTTATAAGTAATTGAAAATCAATAATAGTTTAAAAAAAGTAACTATTAGCTGAAAATGTAACTACTTGCAAAAATATGCATTACTAATGAGTTTGTGAATTAAAAACAAGTACAATGAATAAAATATTGATCATAGACTGGTTGGAATTTTGGCTGTTTCTTACTCACCTATTAAAAAATCAATGGTTGAAAAAACCGGACAGCCTGTTACTGAAATAGCGATCCGCCTGGTTAAGGATGGGATGAATGATGAGTTTAAAGCAACTCAGAAAAAACTTCATTACCGTGCTTAAAGAACAAGAAGGCGTTTTGGCAGACCGTGAGGTTTCAGTCGTTTTATGCATTGCCAAAGCCTGACGAAAGCGAGGTTTTTATTGGAATGACTGATTATCAAACCTATAAAACCGTTGGCAAAGTTCAGGGGAAAATGGGTGTGATCAGTAAGTTCTTAAAGTTCAAAAAAACAATGGACTTAAAAGCCTATGTTTTTGTGCAACAAACCGAAGGTCCGAAATTCAATTTAAAAACTTTGGCTTCTGGTAATGGTGAAATTCTTGAAATCGGTGTCCGCAGAGTGAAACCCGGAATGGAAAGGAGTTCAATGAATACCGCAAAAATTTTGTGGACTTGTTAAGTTAACATGAAGGCGTAAAAAGAAAGCTATGAGTTTAAAGTCGTTGGCGGAAAAGATATTGAAGGTCTTACTGTCGAATGACGGTGTGCAACAAAAAAGAAGCTTTTATGAAACTTGCCGAGCCCCATCATGAAAGAAGAAGTAACTTAAAATACTTCAGCACTTTTGAAGTGGTTGCTTCACAGTTTGCCTTTTCAACTTCAAATCCAATAGAAAAAAATGGAACAAAAAGCAGTTTTAGAAATTGCCATTCGCAAAGTAAAAGAAGGGCAAGACGACATTTATGTTAAATGCAAGGCCGCTTTTATTAACCGAGCTAAAAGCTCAACAAGGCATTCAGAAAGACTGGGGAATTCAAGTCATTTTTCACCATGCCCGAACTGACAATACCGATGTATTTGTTGGAATGACACGCTACGAGTCCACGCCGAAGCCGTACGAAATATTGCCAACAATTTGATGCCGTCGCCGGAAGCAGGTCAGTTCTTTGGGACATTTGATATGAAAGCGTTTGTTTGCTGTTCTTTACCGATGGTTCTGATTTCAAATTAGAAGACCATATTTCTGAGAACGCGTTTTGAAGTTGCTGTGGAAGTGATCAAAGACGGAAGTGAAAATGACTTTGATGCTAAGCGTAAGGGTTTTCGATTTAATTGCTCAGCAGGATGGCTATTTGTTTGACAAAGTTTATCGACTTACAAACTGGAGATAAAGTTGTTTTGATTGGCTGAAGTCAATGGAAGATTTTCAGAAGAAGACCCGGTTACCTTCAAACGCAACCACAAATGGGAGATTTTTTCAGCATTCTCGGCGTCAAAGCTTATCAGGCACTCAAAATTCCTAAGTTCAAATTAAGGTAGTGTAGCCTGTTCAATAGGGCGCAATTCAAATTGGAAGTACTGGTTTTATATCCCTCTTCTTCACGGTCTATTCTCCATCGCCTTTTGATCGTATGACATAAATAGTCCCCTTTCCCTGCCCTAATTTATCAATTACACCTTCCTGGTTCAAATATTGGAGGTCTTTTTTGGATTTTGTTTGTCAACTCAAGCTAATGACCTTTGCCCGATTTTTATTTTAGCGCGTTTACCTTAATTTTTTGTAATATACAGGCAGAATCAAACGGCACAAATGGGCTGCAAAAATACTTCCCCATGTATCCCGCTTTCGACCTTATGCCTTGAGTGGTCTCACCACTCTATTCGCCTTATCACATGCTGCACGATGCCCGTACCCCCTGCAACCGCTCTCTCAATACCCCACCGCGTACTTAACAATCCATAAATTTCTCACTCATGAACGCGTTACTCAAATCCTGTATCTTTGTTATGCTCCTCCTGATTACCACGCGAATGGAGGCTCAGCTCTTCTGCGATAATTTCGGCGAAGGAGGACTAGCCTTCTCCCGGCAGGCAAACGACAGCAGGTTCAATGTGATCAGGCAACTGAGTAACGGACGCCTCCTGGCGGCGGGCGGCTACCTGCCTTTCGGCGGTAACGATGGCCTCATGGTGAAATTGCTTGCCGATGGCAGCCCGGACCCGGCCTTCGGCGAATACCGGGGCGTTTCCGTTCCGGACATGTACGGCCCCGGAGACGATGAAATCCTGGATTTCGAACCGCTTTCCAACGGTAAAATCCTGGCGGGTGGACAGCAGGCGGGCAATGCCATGCTGGTACTGCTCAGTGCCGCCGGGAAGCTGGACAATACCTTCGCGTCAGCGGGCCGCCTGACCCTGACCGGCGCTATATTTAAAGACCTTCACGTAAATGGTTCGACGGCCTACGTCCTGAAAACGAACGCTTCGGGTACGCTGTCTTTTTCCGCATACAATACCGCCTCCGGTGCGCTGGTCACTTCCTTTGGCGTGGGTGGAAGCGCCGTTCTTCCGGTAATGGATGCCTTTGCAGACCGGCCTGCACGCGTGCTTCGCCAAACCGATGGCAAGTGGGTGATCGCCATGAGCAGCCCAAACCCGGATTTAAACCTGGACTTTATCCGCCTGGTCCGGCTTCAATCCAATGGTCGTCCGGATTCCACTTTTGGCGTCAATGGGCTGAAGGAAGAACCCGAAATCTCCCCGGCCGTGGCCGCTTCCCTGGCCATCGATACCAACGGAAACATCTACCTCGGTGGCACATATAGCTCTCCAAAATTCCTGACCTGCAAAAAGTGGCAACCAAATGGGGCCCTGGCCAACGACTTTGGTCCCAATGCCTCACCCATTCATGGCCCTGCTGGCCTCGACGTCGTATTGGGCGATATCATGGTTGACGCGGATAACAATGTGTATTTCGCGGGAACCCGACCCGACCTCAACGGTCATCCTGTCGTCATTATTGGTCGCTGGGACGCCGACGGGTTGGATTTTAATGCGTTTGGCATCCATACGTGGACCTTTCCCGGAGCTACAGCTACCGAAGGGAGGAGTATGCTCCGCCTTTCCGATGGCTCTTTTATAGTCGTGGGGCAGGCCACTCTGGACAATGGTCAAACCAGGGGCGTGGCATCCAGATTTCAACCAAACGGATCGTTGGATGCCTCCTTTTCGACCCAGGGTTCCTATCTGTGTCAGGTGTTAAACAGTTCGCCTGCCGAAGACGTGAGGGTGCTGCCAGACGGACGTATTTTGGTTGGCGGAACGCAGGGAACCCCCGTCGGGGTGAAGTATGCCCTGGCACAATACCTGCCCGATGGCACGCCCGATCCCGATTTTGGCGAGGAAGGTTATGTTGTGGGAGCTTTTGAGGCCCGAATTAAAACGCTGCATCTCTTTTCCGATGGCCGCATCCTAGCGGGCGCCTACACGAACGCGCCCGATCCCGGCGACCTGCCCGGTGTGACCGGGGCCAGTCAGGTGGTGCTTCGCCTACATCCTGACGGTAGGCTGGACTCCACTTTCGGAGTCAATGGCAAAGTGGTGCGCCACTGGGGAAATTCCGCCTTCGACAATACATTTTCTAATATGCGGGTGGACTTAAACGACAATATCCTGCTCGCAGGCAGCAGTCGCTTCAATGCGACTTCCTACACCGACATCGCCGTATACCGCATGCTTCCCGACGGTTCTCCGGACGGCTCTTTTGGAAATAACGGACTGGTAGTTGTCTCCGCCGCTACGCTCAGCGATTTCAACAAAGACATCGCGGTGGACTCTCTGGGCAGGGTGCTCGTTTCGGGAAACAGTAATGCGGTTCCGCACGTCCGGGGCTTTTTATTCCGCTTATTGCCGGACGGAAGCATAGACAGCAGTTTTGCCCAGAATGGCTTTTTTTACTACGAACGCCCCGAAGGCGATAACCGGCTCGAGGGCTTACTCGCCCTGCGGAATGGCAAGATTGCGGTCATCAACACCGCCGAATTCGGCGCGCAGACCTATGTGGATACTATCCGGGTGTTTCGCCTGCTGGACGACGGGACGTTGGATGCCAGCTTTGGTGAGGGCGGTCTTGCGCGGGTGCTCATTCCCAATTCCCAATCCGTACGAAACCTCGGATTCCGGGAGGACGAGGCGGGTAATTTGTTTTTCTCCGGAGAAATAATCGTTAGCGGCGCGAACACCTCCTATGTGGCTTCCCTCAAACCTGATGGTAGCATGAACGAGGCCTTTGCGCCGGGCGGCTTCGTCCTCACGAGCGCTTTCGCGCCGAAAGGCGACCTTGCCATCGGACCGAATGGCGGCGTTTATGTGTCGTTTAATATTGGTTTACTGGGCGGTCTGAATCTCGCCTGTGTGGGCAATGCCGTTACTAACGCCATTGATCCCTGGGGTCAGGGGTCAAAGACGCTGAGTCTGGTATTGTACCCAAACCCCACCACTGGCGACCTGACCATCGACCTTGGCGCGCCTGCCTCTGCCGTTACAGTGATCCTGAGAAACCTTCCCGGGCAGGAGGTAGCCCGGTTGTCCACCCAGTATGAGCGTCTGATCCACCTGGAAATACCGGCTCAGCCTGGCGTTTACCTCGTGGAGATCATCGCCGATGGCAAAATCGGTCGTTGGAAGGTGTTGAAGGAGTAGGAGATGGATTTTGTTTGGCTGGCCCAGCGGGGTCGATCTTCTGGAAGTAATAGAGTTCCTATATTTTTCTTCTTGCTCATAGCGGACATACGCATACCGTGCCGCGCAGTATTGGTTTTGGGGACGGGCAGGCGTAAGGAGATTTTACCGGCTTTATGGCGTCCGGCAGCCCGTCCGGTCTATTCTCCATCGCCTTTTGATCGTATGACGTAAATAGTCCCCTTTCCCTGCCCTAATTTATCAATTACGCCTTCCTGGTTCAAATATTGGAGGTCTTTTTTGAGGGTATTTCTGGACTCGTTTTCAAAAGAAGTTGTGATATCTCCGACTTTCAGCGGTTCATTCTCTCTTATGAAATCGAGTATCTTTTTTTGTCTTTCATTCAGGTATGGCCCTTTTTCCTTGTATTGTTCATATTTGGTTTGAAGTTTCACAATCAATGATTCGAGGCAATCCAGGAAAAACAAAATCCATACACTAATGATTTCTTCTTCGTATTTCTCTTTTGTTGCGCATCCATCAGGGCTTGATAATATTCTTTTTTCTGCGCTCTACCTCATTTCCAAACGAAACGTATTGAACAAAGCCATAATCCTGCCTCAAAAGTAACAGGGTAGTCAATAATCGCGATAATCTACCATTGCCATCCTGAAAAGGGTGTATAGAAAGGAACTCATAAATAAATGCGCCGATAAGGATTAAAGGGTGGATATTACCTTCGGCAAATCCCTTGTTTGTCCATTCCGGAGATTATCCATTTCTGGTTTAACCAAAAAAGGTTCAGTAGTACTAAAAATAATTTTTTGGCTACCGCCAGGGTAAGTTGCTACAACTTTGTTTGACAATTGCTTGTAACTGCCTTTATGACTTTGGTCTTTGGAACTAAATTTCAAAAGGAGGTTATGAAGATGAAAGATGTTCCCTTCCCAGTCAAGCCGATGGTATCAAAGTTGTCAAGAAGGATGATTTCCAGCACCTCAAAGTATCCCATGACTTCCTGTTCATCTCTGCTTTCCAGTTTGTTGATTTTCAGATTCTTAATCAGGGTTTCAATCTCCTCATTGGTAAGTGTTGCGCCTTCAATTCGGGTTGATGAGACGATACTCTGAATAGTTGCAATTTTGCGAGTTCTTTTAGGTATCGATTTTCCTGTTTTTCAAGGGTCAGCCACTGACCTTTAAAGAAAAGGAGTCGATGAGTCCTACCTTAGTGATGATTCTCTGGGTTGTGGCAAAATCAACTAAGCTTTTTGTCCATATTTTATCCATAATTTACCCAAAAGTAATCAAAAACTGGGATAATTCCAAGATGGAATATCCGTATTTTATCCATATTTTATTTGAAAAGAGAGATTGTAGATAGTGCCCCTTTTTTCTCGTTTCCCAACCACTTTTGGACACCTGCCCAACCGATAACTTGTGGGGCTGGGCTAAGCCACTATCAACCACCTGGTAACAGCCGGGCGCAAACCAAAATGTCGCCCACTGCAGTCGGTTCGCTTTAAAGGTCCCTCCTTCGGGATCTGCGACGCTATCGCTCGTTCGGGATGACGGTTTTTCCCGACGCAAACCGTCATCCCGACGATAACGGAAAGGCCAGGCCCCTTTCGGGGAGGATCTTTTTTTCACTGCGACAATTTGAATTGCGCCCAACCCAAAAGAACAAAAATTTTGCCTATTTTCAACCATCCCCGAATTCTACTTAAGAGCGTTTTTTTTCTTTTTTCATCTTTTTTGCGTTTAGAAGAATTGCCCATACTTTTCGTTTTCGGTTTTTTCGTCCATATTATCAATTTTCTTTTCAAGATTATCTAACAGCCCTCGAAAGTGAATGAAAATATTTCCTAAGACATTTTCTAAATTGTCAAATTTTTTTTCCAAGGTATTTTCGCTGTTTTTATTCTTATGTTGCTGAATAATCGTAGTTGCTTCGTTCAGAACGACGTTAAAAAACACTATTGTCCATAAAAAGACCCCAATACCCAGAAATACATTTACTGCATCCCAGAAATTACCCTCAAACGCCACTTCGATATTACTTACTTTTTCGATTGGAACAAATGCAAAGGCGTATTTTATACACAACAACAAATCAGAATTTGAGGAATAACCGCTTTTAATATCAAAAAAATTAAGTTGATTTGCCGAAAAGTAGAATACACCTATGCAGACCAAATATCGAAGAAATCGAATAACTTCTGTATCAATCAGATTTGAAAATATCAATTTGGGCTTAATCTCGTTATCATCCATGAGTGATGCTGCTTCGTCTCCCATAACTTTCCGGACATACTTTTGACCAAAAGCATGAATATCCTCGTAGTCAAGCATATCTAAATACATTGTACGGTGAAAGAAATTGACGATTACGCTAACAGATGAAATAAGAATAATCCAATTTTCAACTTGATTGCCAGTTGGTTGAAATAGTAGATAATAAACAAAAATACCCATTAATATCCCACTCGCACCAATAGCCCATGTGGCGGCCTTTATTAAAACCGAAAATTTAATCTTGTCGAAAAGTATAAAACGATATAATTTTCCTATTAATGGAATACGTAACCCTAATGCTAGGATTGCCCACAAAAACCCTCCAATTACTTTTGAATATTCTCCAAAAATAATTATAAATAATATTAATAATGATATTTTGAAAATATCGTAAATCATTCACCACCATTTAATAACCTTCCAAAGGCTTGAGTTAAAGAATTTGCTCTTGGGCTAGACTCACTATATGCTGCTAATATTCCATAATGCGCTGCCATTTCAAAAACATCCATCCCGTTTCTGAAATCAAACTGAAGTGTTTCAAAGGCTTCATTGATATTTGCCGATAATAAGCCTTTGATTTTACTGTTTTCAAGGTTTACGACATAGTTGCAATAATTCAGCATAAAATCAGCCAATTCGTTTTTTCCTGCCTTTATGTCAAGGTGTAGTTTTAGATACTGCCATGCATCATTGTCCATTTTTGCAACTTCATATGCAATTTCAACTAATGCTTGGTTTTGGGTGCGGCTATCCGATAGTTCTCGAATTTTCTCGTTTACCCACAATTCAGTTTTTGCTACCGTTACGCCTGCATCAAGGGCGAAATCCAAGACTTTTCCCCAGTTTATTTTCATATTTATTTATTTTTATTGTTCTTTTTTGAGTTTGGTATAACACCTTCGCACCCGCAATATTGCCTATATCCCCTAAATATCTTCAATATCCATGTCCTCCAGCGGACTGCGCAGTTTCTCCTCTGCGTCTTTCCGCACATGCAGATACCACTCCGTGGTTTTGATAGATTCGTGACAAGTGATGCTCATCGTTCATACCATAAATAACCAATCCTTAAAGGACTTCGCTTTACGCTCAATATCCGGGCGTATAAATCTGCTAAATTTCCCTCAATCATCCAAATATTTATAAAGAAATATCATATATCTGGCCGTATGTTTTTCCCCGCTTGCCTGGCAGGCAGATTTATAAAAGAACTGGTTGTCCACAGGGTTGCAGTTCGCCAATTCCTCTCCCCCCATTTTGCAAAACCCTCGCGCCTGTCTATTTTTGCAGGGAGAAAATGATATACCTTGAAAAATAAAATCGTAAACGTCGGTCTGGTGCAGATGTCCTGCTCCGCGGATGTGGAAGCCAACCGCGCCAAAGCGCTCCTCAAAGTGGAAGAAGCCGCCGCCAAAGGTGCGCAGATTGTCTGCCTGCAGGAGTTGTTTGGTTCGCTCTATTTCTGTGATATCGAAAGCTATGACAACTTCGGCCTCGCCGAAGCGATTCCCGATGGCCCCTCGGTCGCCTGCCAGGAACTGGCAAAAAGGCTGAATATCGTCATCATCGCCTCGCTCTTCGAGCGCCGCGCCCAGGGCCTCTACCACAATACCGTGGCCGTCATCGATGCCGATGGTTCCTACCTCGGCAAATACCGCAAAAATCATATCCCCGACGACCCGGGCTATTACGAAAAGTTTTATTTCACCCCCGGCGATACGGGCTACCGGGTATTTAAAACCGCCTACGCCACCATCGGTGTGCTCATTTGCTGGGACCAATGGCACCCGAAGCCGCCCGCATCACCAGCCTCATGGGCGCAGAAATGCTCTTCTACCCCACCGCCATCGGCTGGGCGCTCAGCCAGGATGCCGCCACCAACGACGAACAGTACAACGCCTGGCAAACCATCCAGCGCAGCCACTCGGTCGCCAATGGTGTGCCTGTCGTTTCTGTCAACCGCGTGGGCATCGAAGGTGAGATGAAGTTCTGGGGCGGATCGTTTGTCTCCAATCCCTTCGGCAGACTGCTCTACAAGGCCGGGCACGAAGAGGAAGTGGTTCACGTTCAGGAAATTGACCTCGCTGCTTCTGACAGCTACCGCACCCACTGGCCGTTTTTGCGCGACCGCCGCATCGATACCTATCAGCCTATTCTCCAGCGTTTTATCGATCAGGAATAATTTATGACGTCTGATTCCAATTCATCCATTCCCCAACCCCATACTCCCGGGCTGAAGGATATACCTTTCCAGCCGAATGGGCACCGCATATCGCTACCTGGCTGAGCTGGCCGCACAATGAAGAGTCCTGGCCGGGAAAAATTGCCAGTATTTACCCGGTTTACTGCGAGTTTGTGCGCCTGCTCACCACGCAGGAAGAGGTGCATATCAATGTCAACGACCCCGCCATGCGCGACCATGTGGCCGAAATGCTTTCCAAAGCAGGTGCAGACATGGATCAGGTGTTTTTTCATATTTTCCCTACCAATGATGCCTGGTGCCGTGACCATGGGCCAGCTTTTGTGGTAAACCCGCATTCGCCCCAGCCCAAAGCCGTAGTGAAGTGGAATTACAACGCATGGGGAGGAAAATATCCGCCTTTTGATCTGGACAATGAAATTCCGGTCAAAGCCGCGGGCTATCTGGGTGTGCCGATATACCGCCCGGGTATCATCATGGAAGGCGGTTCGATCGAGGTAAATGGCGATGGAACCCTGATGACCACTACCGCCTGCCTGCTCAACCCCAACCGCAATCCGCACCTCTCCAAAGCAGAAATCGAACGTTATCTCTGCGATTATTACGGACAACAACAGATCCTCTGGTTGGGCGATGGCATTGTCGGTGACGACACCGACGGTCATATTGACGATATCACCCGTTTTGTGAGCCGCGATACCGTGGTTCACGGTGGTAGAATCCAACCCTTCGGACGACAATTATGCACCCCTTCAGGAAAACCTTCACGCCCTGAAGGCCATGACCCTGCACGATGGCACTCCGCTCAAGGTCATCGAACTGCCCATGCCTGATCCGGTATGGTACGACAACCGGCAATTGCCGGCTTCTTATGCCAATTTTTATATCGCAAACGGTCTCGTCATCGTGCCGACCTATCGCTGCGCGCAGGACAAAGACGCACTCGACATCCTGACATCGTGTTTCCCCGACCGGAAAGTCGTCGGGCTTGATTCCACAGATATTGTCTGGGGGTTGGGCAGTTTTCACTGCCTGAGCCAGCAGGAACCTGCTTAGGGGCCCGGGGCTTCGAGAGCCTCAGCCACCGGTTATTTACCAAGAATTCGGGCATAGGCCCTCTTGCCGGTGCCTGAGGTCCCTCGAAGTGCCGGTGCCTGAGGTCCCTCGAAGTGCCGGTGCCTGAGGTCACTCGAAGGCCCGGCTACCACACCTGCTCGCCCACCGGGCGAACACCTGCACCTGTCCTTTCGGTGAGTTTGTCGCCAAGCTCTGCACGGGCTTTTTCGACGTATTGCTCCATTTCTGCCACGACCTGCGGAAATTCTGCGGCTACATTTTTGGTTTCGCTGATGTCATTGTCCAGGTCGTATAATTCCAGCCCCATATCGTTCATCTCGTAGGGAATCGGGGTGCCGTCATCGTTTCCTTCACGGCCATTGAGGGAGCGGTAGCGATGTGGGAGATACAGTTTCCAGCGCCCGTCGCTGCTGAGCACGCCCTGAAGTTCGTTGGTATGGTAGTAGAAAAATAGGCTTCATGTGGATTTTGGGCGTGTTCTTCTCCTGAAATAATCGGCCAGATGTCCAGCCCGTCAATCGTATGGGGCGGCAGTTCCGCTCCGGTCAGTCCGGCCAGCGTCGGGAGAATATCGATGGTCATACAGGGTTTATGTACTTCCTGCCCGGCAGGGATTTTCCCCGGCCAGCGCATAACGGTTGGTTCGCGCACGCCGCCTTCGAGGACGGTGCCTTTTCCTTCGCGAAGTGGTAGCGCCGAACCGGCGTGTTTTCCATAACTCATCCAGGGGCCGTTGTCAGAGGTGAAAATAACCAGTGTATTGTCGTCCAGCCCATTGTCTTTCAGGGCCTGAAGAATCTGTCCTACCGACCAGTCGATTTCCATGATCACATCGCCATACAGTCCACGGGCAGATTTACCTTTAAACTTGTCGGAGACAAACAGCGGCACATGCGGCATTGAGTGGGGAACATACAGGAAAAATGGCTCGTCTTTTTTCCTGTTGATAAAGTCCACTGCGTGTTCGGTATACCAGGTGGTGAGCATGCTCTGATCCTCCAGGTAAGTGATAATAGAATCACCTTCAATCAGCGGAAGTTTGCCGAAGCGATGGTTTTTGTTTTCGGGGTGTTTGTCCCACATATCGTTGGAAAAAGGGAGTCCAAAATACTCGTCAAATCCCTGTTTGGTAGGCAAATAATCGGGATGGTCGCCCAGGTGCCATTTGCCAAAACACGCGGTTGCATATCCCAGCGGTTTGAGCATTTCGGCGATGGTGACTTCGTTGAGGTTGAGGGCCTTTTTTGAAAATGGCATATATGCGCCATGAACACCCATCCGGTCAGGATAGCAGCCGGTCATAAGCGCGGAGCGCGAAGCAGAACAGACCGGCTGAGCGGTGTAAAAACTCGAAAATCGCGCACCTTCTTTTGCCATCTTATCGATATTGGGTGTGAGGATGTCGGGCGAACCAAAACATCCCAGATCCTGATAACCCTGGTCATCGGTGAAGATGATGACGACATTGGGAAGGCGGTTGCTGGCAGAATTTTCTTTTTTGCCGGAAGATCCACAGGCAGTGGAAAGACACAAAAAGACGGTCAAAATAACAGAAGAGAGTAGAAAATTTTTCATCATACAGAATGGTAACGGTTGCAGAGAATATAACCAAATATACAAATTTGTATTTGCCCAATATCACCCTAACTTTCACCCATTGATTTACCAACCAATAACCTGCGATGAAAATTACAGATCATATTCAAGCTCGTCCTTCTCTTCCTGTTCGTGTACTTCAGTTTGGCGAGGGAAATTTCCTCCGCGCTTTTATTGACTGGATTATTCACCGTATGAACCAGCAACTTGGTTTTAACAGCGGCATTTCCGTGGTTCAGCCCATTGCACAGGGAATGACTGATATGCTCAGCGCACAGGATGGACTTTATACTTTGTATCTCAACGGGATCAAAAACGGCACAGCTGTCAGCGAACACGAAGTGATTGACTGTATTCAGCGGGCGGTAAATCCCTACGCAGATTATGCAGCCTACCTCGCAGAGGCAGAAAACGCCGACCTGAGATTTATTTTCTCCAATACCACCGAAGCGGGTATAGCATTTAATGCGGAAGACCAACTGACAGACGCTCCGCAGGCAAGTTTTCCCGGTAAACTGGCGGCGCTTTTGTACCGCCGGTATCTACATTTTTCCGGAGCAGCAGACAAAGGTTGTATTATTATTCCCTGCGAACTGATCGAAAAAAACGGCGATAACCTGCGCGATATTCTCCTGAAGATTGCGGCTCACTGGAACCTGGAACCGGGATTTGCCCAATGGCTGAAAGAATCCAACTACTTTTGCAATACGCTGGTGGATCGCATCGTACCGGGCTATCCGCGCAACCGGATCGCAGAGATACAGGCAGAACTTGGCTATGAGGATAACCTTGTGGTAGAAGGGGAGCAGTTTCACCTTTGGGTGATTGAAGGGCCCGCGCAGGCGCATGTTGAATTTCCCGCCGACCAGGCCGGACTGAATGTGCTGTTTACCGATGACCTGACCCCCTACCGCACGCGCAAGGTGCGCATTCTCAATGGCGCCCATACTGTGATGGTTCCTGTGGCTTATCTCTACGGCGAAGAAGCGGTAAGACAGACCGTGGAGCATCCGGTTTTGGGCAAATATGTGCGTGAAGTGTTATTCGAAGAAATCATTCCTACCCTCGACTTACCCAAAGAAGAACTGGCACAGTTTGCAGAAGATGTCATTGACAGGTTCAGAAATCCGTTTATCCACCACCTGCTGCTCAGTATTTCCCTCAATTCGGTCTCCAAGTTCAAAACACGGGTATTGCCTTCGCTGCTGACGTATGCAGAAAGAAAGGGAAGTTTACCCAAAGGGCTGGTTTTTTCGCTTGCAGCGCTGGTTGTATTTTACAGGGGAAAACGCGGGGAGACGGTAATTCCGCTGAGCGACAACAAGGAATATCTCGACTTTTTTGCTTCTGTCTGGGGCGAATGGGAAACTACGGGAGATACAAAGGTGCTGGCAGATAAAGTTTTAAAGCTGACCGAAGCCTGGGGCGATGATCTTTCGAAGATTTCCGGGTTGACTGATCTTTTGAGTGAATTTGTTTCAGCCATAGTGACAAAAGGCATTGAAACTGCCGGAAAAGAAGCAGAAATTTTCTGAGCTTTTTAAGGTCGCATCAGCCAGCGCGATTGTAGGTTTGTTTAGGTTTTTGTAGTGCTGTGGTAAAAACACAGAGAAACAGAGAAACGGAGAAATCCCTCTGCGGCCTCTGTGTTTAAAACTTAATGGGTAGAAAACCACAGAGAAACAGAGAAATGGAGAAATCCCTCTGCGGCCTCTGTGTCACCCGGTGGGGGTACTTCGTTCTGTGTTTAAAACTTAATGGGTAGAAAACCACAGAGAAACAGAGAAACGGAGAAATCCCTCTGCGGCCTCTGTGTCTCTGTGTTTAAAACTTAATGGGTAGAAAACCACAGAGAAACAGAGAAACAGAGAAATGGAGAAACAGAGAAATCCCTCTGCGGCCTCTGTGTCACCCGGTGGGGGTACTTCGTTCTGTGTTTCACATCCGGTTGCATCAAAAAATAAACACAAAGCTAGAGCTAGAGCTAGAGCCACGCTATGTTTTTGATTAAATTAAGTTAATTGCTATGAAATACTTTATTCCTTTCCTACTGATCCTCCTGGCGGGTTGTGCAAAACCTGCGGACAAAGTGCCTTCACAAATAGAAGTCGCTACTTTTGATATTCACCGCGGAACCAACATCTCCCACTGGCTATCGCAGAGCAATCGCCGTGGCGCAGAGCGGGAAGCTTATTTTACCGAGTCGGATGTCGCTTTCCTTTCCGCACAGGGATTTGACCACCTCCGTATTCCCATCGATGAAATGCAGATGTGGAATGAAGCCGGAGAAAAAGAACCCGAAGCATTTGCCCTGCTTCACAATTCGCTGAAATGTGCCAGAGCCACAACCTCAAGGCCATTGTCGATCTGCACATTCTCCGCTCCCACCATTTTAATGAAGGCGAAAACCGCTTTGGACGCAACCTGAGGCGCAGGAACACTTTTTCCAGATGCTGGCGCGAGCTTTCTGCTGAGTTGATCAATTATCCCAACGATTTTCTCGCTTACGAACTGATGAACGAACCCGTCGCCGACAATCCCGATGACTGGAATGTGCTGGTAGGAAAAGCCGCCGCAGTCGTAAGAGAAAATGAACCCTACCGGAAAATATTTATCGGCTCCAACCGCTGGCAGTCCACCGAGACATTTGGCGACCTGCGCCTGCCCGAAAATGACAAACACATCATCGTGAGTTTTCATTTCTACGAACCCTTTCTCCTGACCCATCATACAGCGAGCTGGACGGGTATAAAATTACAAAGGCCCGGTGCAATATCCCGGTTTGCCGATTCCTCAGGAAGTGATGGATACCCTGAATGCGGAGGTGAAAGCTTCTGTCGAGCGGATGAATCACATTTTCACCAAAGACAGTCTGGAAAACGGATTATGAAGCCCGTAAACTATGCGAGAGAAAGAGGTTACAGGTGTATTGGCGGGAATGGGGTTGTCTTCCCACAGTGCCTAGAGAGTCATTTCTCAACTGGTACAGCGATATGCGGGAAGTGCTGGAAACCAATGGCGTATCCTGGTCAACCTGGGATTATAAAGGCGGATTTGGGGTAAAAGACAGGGAAGGAAAACCCGTGGAAGATTTGCTGGAGGTTTTATTACAATAAAGCCCTGTTGGGACGTCCCTTGAAGCGCCCTAATACTACGGGAGTCTGAGTTGGGAAAGATCAAAAACAAATTCCTCCAGTACATTTTCACCGGAGAGTTTCTGATCAAATCCTTCCACCGTATCACAAGACCCATCTTCCCTGTAAATGAATGCCCGTTTGGCTTGCGGATCAATCAGCCAGGCCAGACGGACACCATTTTCGATCCATTCCAGCATTTTTTCGCCGAGGGTATGGATATTGTCCGAAGGCGAGCGAACTTCAACCACAAAGTCCGGAACGACTGCCAGGAATTTGGATTTTTCTGCTGAACTGAGTGTATTCCATCTTTCCGGACTGATCCAGGAGGCGTCTGGGGCGCGCATCGCACTGTTGGGGAGGAGGAAACCTGTATTGGAACTGAAAGAAACACCAGAATGACTCCTTGTCCAGATACCTATATCCACGATGAATTCTTCTCAAAATATCCTGATTCACCATCGGCTGGCGACATAATAATTATATTTTTACGGGAATCTCTTTCGATCCTGAGTTGCGGGTTGTCTGCGCAAAATTCAAACAACTCACCGTCGCTCATGTGTTCAGAATAGTTCCTGATTTCCAGTCCTTCGATAATCAGCATGATGATTTGTTTTACTCTAAATTAATAATTTTACATGAAACCCCTGCTTTTTCTCGCTGCTTTTTTACTGGCCTTTGGCTGCAGAAGCCCGCACCTATGACCTTGTGATTTACGGGGAACCTCCGCCGGCGTTTCTGCTGCGATTCAGGCCAAAAGAATGGGCAAATCGGTGGTCATCGTTTGCCCCGAAACGCACCTCGGCGGTCTTACCGCGGGCGGACTGGGTTTTACCGACTCAGGAGATAAAAACGCGGTTGGAGGTTTTGCCCGTGAATATTACCGCCGCCTCAAAGCCCATTACGACAAGCCCGAAGCTCAGCGCCAGCAAAAACCCGCAGAATACAGCCGCTACCGCGCCGACGAAGATGCCATGTGGGTATTTGAACCCCATGTAGCCGAAGCGGCATTTGAGGCGTTGATTCGGGAGAATGATATTCCTGTTTTTCGCGACCACTGGCTTGACCGGGAAAACGGAGTAAAAAAAGAAGGAGAAAATCGTTTCCATTACCATGCTGAATGGCACTAGCTGGACAGGAAAATATTTATGGATGCTACTTATGAAGGCGACCTGATGGCCGCTGCGGGCGTATCCTACACCGTAGGCAGGAAGCCAATGCCACCTACGGCGAAACGCTCAACGGCATCCAGAAAGCGAATACCCTCAAACACCAGTTTGACTTTCCGGTGAGCCCTTATATCATCCCTGAGGATAGCACCAGCGGCCTTCTGCCGCGTATTCACGGTGGCGACCCCGGCGAAGATGGGCAGGGCGACCAGCGCCTTCAGGCTTACAATTACCGCATGTGTCTTACCACAGCAACGGAAAACCAGATTCCTTTCCCCAAACCTGCCAATTACGACCCGATGCAGTACGAACTGTTGGGAAGATATCTGGACAAAGGCTGGCGGCAGGTGTTTCAAAAATTTGACGCGCGCCCAACCGCAAGACCGACACCAACAACCACGGGCGTTTTCGACCGACAATATCGGCATGAACTACGATTACCCCGAAGCTACCTACGAGCGCAGAAAAGAAATCCTGAAAGAACACGAAGACTATCAGAAAGGGCTGATGTGGGCACTCGCCTACGATCCCCGCGTGCCCGAAGATGTGCGTGCGGAAATGAGCCAGTGGGCCTCGCAAAAGACGAATTTACCGACAATGGCCACTGGCCACACCAGATCTATGTGCGCGAAGCGCGGCGGATGGTGAGCGACTTTGTGATGACCGAACTTCACCTCAAAAAGGAAAAGCCCACGCCCAAACCCATCGGCATGGGGTCGTACAATATGGACTCCCACAACGCCCAGCGGTATGTGGATGAAAACGGATTTGCCCGAAACGAAGGCGATATTCAGGTAAGTCCGGGCGGCCGTACCCGGTGAGTTATGAAGCCATTATCCCCAAAAACTCCGAAGCGACCAATCTGCTCGTACCCGTCTGCCTTTCGTCCTCACATATCGCCTACGGCTCGATACGCATGGAGCCGGTATTTATGATCCTGGGGCAGTCGGCAGCGACGGCAGCCAGTTTGGCGATTGACGGCAACACGAGCGTACAGGATGTGGATTACGATCAGCTTAAGGCCCGTCTGGAGGCCGACGGGCAGGTGCTTGGATTGTAGCGGTTTTACATATCGTCGGGAGCAATAGCGCCGGCACGAGATTACTGACAGGCTTCAGGCTTTTGAGGTACGCAAAGACCGCTGTAATATCGCTGTCTTCCATGTTTTTATAGTTTTGCCAGGGCATGGGCGGCAGGAGCATCCGTCCGGTTTCCGGCCCTTGTACCGGCCCTGGTAAGCGCGATTTTAAACTGACTTTCAGTCCAGTTGGCGATCCCGGTTTCATCGGGGGTGAGATTTCCGGCAAAAGAAATACCCCACGGCCCTGCGCCAGCGGTCAGGTCGGGATAAAACATAGCATAACCGGCTTTGATGAGGCTGTCTTTAAAGGCGATGATGGGGCGGTCGGCAGGAAAACCCGAGAGCATTAATTCGGGGATGATTTCGGGGCCGTTGGGGCCCATTCTTTTGGGCGAATGGCAGTCATTGCAGCCCATGATACCGACCAGGTATTCGCCACGGCTGACGAGCGCTTCGGGGGTTGTGGATGCGGAATGAGCATTCCCCTCCTCATGGCCTGACTTGCCATTCGTACAGGCGGTGAGATAAAAACCAGCAAACAGGAGGAGCATAGTCCAAAGGAGAAATTTGTTAGTTTCCATTTACGTAAAATATTCGCTTGTGAGTATTGTTGGTGAATCAGGAGGGAAATATATGTAAAATCTTCTTTTGTGCCTTATTGGCCAATGTGTTTTTCCCTGATTCAAGCTTAATCCACGAGAGACACGAAGGTTTCCGGAAGGCCAGTAAAATGCCTTTTACGGGAGAGTCTTTCCCGATTATTTTTTTTGATCTTATCCATCCCCCGGGGGAAGTATATCTTGTTATTTGCAAAAGTGGCAGAGGAAGAATGCCATGGATAAAATTTTAATTACCACGTCATCCAGTTCTACCTTTATTGTAGCCTTTCTGTTGATGAATGAATTTTTCACAGTAATTTCTTTTTAAGCATATCCAGAGCGAGGTTACGTTCGCGTGCCCTACCTACACGAACGGCATCGATCAAAGCCAGTAATTCATAAAGTTGAGAATCCGCCTGTACAGCCTGAACAACCGCAGGGTAAAGGGGCAGGATACTATGACCTCTCACATTCCCTTTGGCAAATGGCCATACATATTTTTCCTCACTGATTATCTCGGTACTCAGAGGTGGCGCGCTATGGGCAGTAGGAATCCCGCGTTGCACCATGCCCGGCTGTTGGGGAAAAACAAAGGCCAATCCGTACTGAATAAAATCCATAAACGCCAGACGATGAACCTGGCGGCCCTTGTCAAAGAGCAAACGCGCATAAGTAGATCGGGTAATAGATTCACTGATTTCGGATTGACTCAGGCAGAGTGCCCGAGCCAGAGAGATTTGGGTCCAGGAATCAGATTCCTCCAGGCAGATCTTTAATAAGACGCCTATATCCTGTGGGCGCATAGCAGGCGCAGATTTTTTTCTCATAATTATTGTAAATCGCGATACGCAATATTTGCAAATAAATTGCTAATTATCAACTTTAAAGGTGGGAATATTTCATATCGGAATATGAAATCGAAACCTGGTCATCAGCATTCTTGCAGGGATAATGATAAAAATCCACGAGAGACACGAAGGTTTCCGGAAGGACAGTAAAATGCGTTTTACTGGAGAATCTTTCCCGATTATTTTTTTGAGTCTGTCAGTTTCTGAAAAACGGCGGGCATGGTTTGCGGACCGATAGCCGCCAAATGTACCACAGACTTCTGATCACGCTGATCCACCCGACCGCAGGAAAGAGCAAGGCAGGTGAGGAGTAGGAGGGTGAGTTTTTTGGGGTATGGGGGGATTAATAATATTCCTTGATATAGGCATACGCCCGGTCAAATAATATCTGGTCCTTTATTTTGTATTTCGCCCAAAGTACCTTTCTCAATGAACTTTGTACCTCTCGCTCTCCTTGATTGGTGTTTTGCCAACCCGCGAATCTCACCATGCGTACATGGGCATCAATGTCTGTTACAATTCGCTCTACAACTGCGGGTGTCTGATCGGTTTTTAATTCCAGAAATAATTCCGTGAGAGCTGCTTGTGGTGTTTTTTCCTGAATCAGTTCTTCCAGCTCCTTTTCTGCCTGAACGGTTTCCTTTGCGAGTTTACAGAGTTCTTTTACAAATTCAATGGAAGTAATCAGGCCTTGTTCGGCTTTGTTTCTTAATTCCTCCAGGCGTTCGCTGAGTTTCTTGAATTTGGGATTGCCTGCATGCCGCTGGAAACGCTTGACCAAAATCTTCTCCAGTTTTTTGGCATTCTTGGGATCTGGATTGTTAAAGATATCTTCGATCACATCGGCATCCAGCACAAATTCATCCAGTTGATGTACTTCACCTACGTGAATGTTTTCATGAATCAATTTTGTGGTTTGGGCGCCTAAAGAGAACCACAACAGCTTGCCAATACTGTCGGAAGCCGGCCTGACAGATTCAAAAACCTGTGACAACCATTTGTAGTCTGCATGGTATAGATCCAAGAGATTATCGGGCGAAAGTGATTCCCAGAGTTTAGACAAGTATTTATAGTCTCTGGCAAATGCATCTTTTTTCTCATCGGTTTTGATGGCATCCTGGGCGGCTTCGAGTCCCTCAAAGCCGCCTATCGTTCTGTCGACACCTTCAAAATGCGCAAGGGTATCCCGCATGGCTCCTGGTAATTGGGCGCGAAGTTCGGAAAGGTTGGAAATGACTTTCTTAACGCTTTCTTCATCAAACTGCAATGCTTTGGCAGCATCATCAAAGACGCCAAAATAATCGACGATTCGACCAAAGGACTTTTGCGGATACAAGCGGTTGGTGCGGCAAATGGCCTGTAAAAGCGTATGGTCTTTCAGTGATTTATCCAGGTACATGGTTTGCAAAATGGGCGCATCAAAGCCGGTGAGGAGCTTGGCGGTAACGACGATGAATTTCAAATCGGATTGCGCATCGTTAAATTCATCTACAATCTTCTCCTGCTTACTTTTATCTACCCCCCATTTTTGCTTGAACTCAAGGTTGTCGTTGGCCGATGTAGAAATCACTACCGCACTTGCTTCTGTGGGAAAGTATTTATCCAATTCTTCTTTGTATTGCACACAACCAAAACGATCAGGCGTAACAATCATGGCTTTGAGTCCGTGTGGCGCAACTTTTTCATTGAAGTGTTTGGCAATGTCTTCCACAATTTTGGCCACCCGCTCGGGTGATTTTAAAAAGGCAGCCATCTTTGCCGACTTCTGATTCAAGGCATCTGCCTCTTCATCGGTCAGGGCGGCTTCTTCTTTGAAGGCAGCAAAGGCTTTGTCGATGGTTTCTTTGTCCACATGCACATCGACCAGACGTGGTTCAAAATGCAGGGGAAGTGTGGCATTGTCGCGAATGGAATCCTGGAAGGTATAGCGCGACATATAGCCGCCGGCATCTTCTTCGGAACCAAAGGCCCAAAAGGTATTTTTATCGGCTTTGTTGACGGGTGTACCGGTGAGTCCGAACAAAAAGGCATTGGGCAATGCTGCCCGCATGGTGCGACCCAAATCGCCTTCCTGCGTGCGGTGCGCTTCATCCACCAGCACGATGATGTTCTCGCGGGTATTCATGTTGGGTTTGGCATCCCGGAACTTATGGATCATGGAGATGATGATCTTGCGGGTATCTCGCTCCAGCATCGTTTGCAGTACGCTGATGCTGTCGGTGGTTTCTACATTGGCAATGTCTGCCGCATTGAAGATGCCGCTGATCTGGGTGTCGAGGTCGGTTCTATCCACCAATACGATCACTGTAGGACTTTTCAGATCGGCCGCCTTGCGGAGTTTTTGGGCAGCAAAGACCATGAGCAGAGACTTGCCCGATCCCTGGAAATGCCAGATCAGGCCTTTTTTTACCCGGCCTTCTTTGACCCGCTCTACAATTTTGTTGGCGCCTTCGTATTGCTGGAAGCGGGGAATGACTTTAATCCGGCGTTTCTTTTTGTCCGAGGTGAATAAGGAGAAGTTTTGCAGGATATCCAGCAGGCGGGCAGGTTTCAGCAGGTCTGACAATTCTTTGCCGATCTCTGATAAGCCAAGCCGTTTGGCCAGGGCATCGTCATCGTTTTCCAGCCGCCAGGGTGCCCAGTATTCCAACGGACTGCGGATGGCGCCATAATACAATTCCTTGCCTTCGGTAGCGAAGCTCAGGATGTTGGGCACAAACAATTGGGGTACGCTGTTTTCGTAGATGTCGTGAATTTCATGCGCGCCATCCAGCCAACTGACGGAAGGACGAATGGGGGTTTTGGCTTCACCCACCACCACCGGAATACCGTTGATGAGCAGTACAATATCTGGGATTTTGGTTTCGCGGTGGTGAATGCGGTATTGGCTGGTGACGATATAGCTGTTGTTGATGAGGGTTTCAAAATCAATAAGGCGGACGGGCACATGGCGGTTGTTTTCGCCAAAGGGCATGGTTTTTTCTCCGGCTAGCCATTTGAAACACTCTTCGTTGGTTTTGACCAAACCTACCTGATTGACGGCCAGAAATACAGCACGGAGTTTGTAGATGACCTCATCGGCCAGGGAAGGGTTTTGGGTGATTTCGGGGTTGAGGCGAATCAAAGCGGCTTTTAATTCTGATTCTACCAATACCTCATTGACGCCCCGTTGGATTTCATTGGCGGATTTATACACCCAGGCAGCGCCATAGCCAACTTTGCCTTCCTGGACCCCACGGGCATTCAGATTCACACCACTGAGCTGGTGAATGATGTAATGTTCTACGCTATTGAGTTCGTTGAAGGGCATGGGTTGGTCGGTTATGCGTTTAATAAAGCTACCATTTTTTTCACATTTCGCATCAGGCTGCGCCAAGCTTTTTCATGTGTGTCTCTCACGCCCCGTAAGCGAGCCAGCCGCTGAATTTCTCCTGAGGTAATCATGTGTGAATGGTTTGTATGAGATCGCCAATGTCAATATTATCTTCTATTCGCCAGCGGCGATGAAACCTGCCTTTGAGTTTAATGGAAGGATCAAGCGGGGTGTAGGATTCTGTGAGGTGGGTACTCAGACTTTCCTGTACTTCAGGAAACAAGCCCATGGCCTCCAGGACGAATCCCAATCGCTTTATCACTGCCTGAACCTGAAATCTTTCAGCATATTCAAGGAGTTTGGCTGGATTTATCTTGCTCGCGGACATATCCAGTGCCTTGACAATGCCCTCCAGACCCCCGGCGTGTTGAGGGCGGTCGAGGCAATCAATGAGTGTCTTTTCGATTTCGCTGCACCAGACTTTGTCGTGGTCATTGATCCAGGTTTTTTGGTAGCCAAAAAAGCGCTCCGGCTTCATGTACATAACCTCAAAAGGAATACCTAACATGATCACTTCCTTTGGCTGTACACGCTGTGGGCTGATGATGTACTCTTTCAGGGATGGCTGGGTGATGAGGTTGTGAACCTGAAGCGCACTGTAATAGCCAATACAATAGGGCCGGGGCTGAAGCCATGCAGCGGCCACCTTGTGCCAGTTGGGCATAAACGATTCTCCCCGCGCACCGGGCGGATTGCAGGCATACAAGCCCTGCTTGAGTTTGGTAAGGGATCCCCGCTTCACCAATTCATCCAACATCACATAGGCTCCCGGCTCCAGATTCCCTAAAAAACCCTCCAGGTCTTCCGGACGAAAGACCTCCAACTGCTCCCGGTACAGGAAGTCTATAAGTGCCCTTCCGCTATGTTTCATGTGTCAAACATAAGGAATTTATATATTTTTTTTACATAGAAAGTAATAAATGAGGATTGCGTGCTGTTTTGTGGGCTTGATTCCCGGAGGAGTAAGCTGCCTGGGATGATTTGACCTTTTGATAGATGGATGATGTAGTCTGCTACGCTATTGAGTTTGTTGAAGGGTATAATGTACTATTAGATTAAGAATACAAGGGGGAGGCTTTAAAATTTCATCTGGCAAAAAATTCCACCTTTTAGCGTTCCTCTTACTCTATCGTCAAGCCCAGTTTAAACAACACAACAAACCCATCCCACAAAATGTACAGTAGGATGCCATCATGGCCTTAAGATAGCTTCCATGGTTTAGGGAACGGGAAAAATGATTTTATCCTTTGCTTTAAAAACTTAGAAACCAAGTGTATAGCTATTGCTATTACGACGAAATCGTCTATTATAATTAGGATGGGATCAAAAATTACATAAATGGTTGCAAGTATAGTCGTGACAATCGACTTTGAAACAGCTGTGAAATTGACAAAAAACATTGTAATCCTTGCAACAAGTGCGTCAGTAAATTGCTCTCTGTCTGAAAAATAAGACCATAGGGCAAAAATAAAAATAATGCCCAATATGGAACCAATAATGACAAGTGTTATCTGCAAAGTATCCATGGCTAATTATGTATGTGATAGATATCTGTAAGATAGTGATTAAAATCCATGAAAAGGAATTGCTCAGCAGGGTTTTTACTAAAATATTTCTGTTCGGAGATACGTTTTTATGCAAAAAAATATAAAATAGTAAAAAACAGGCTAATCTTTTGAATCATTCAAGGCAGCTTGCCAATTGATAAAAGCATTTTGTATCCATAAATGTCGAAATCGCCAAACACCACCGTCTTGCTCTAAGATCCCAGTAAATTTCGCAGTGTGTTTCATGAATCGAATTAAGTCTGGGGGAATTTGGCGTGTTACAACGAAAAAACAATATATCAGAGATAGGTGGATTGCGCTGTTACTAAATATTCCTAATATTGCCCCAATCACCAAACCCAAAGTCATTTTCGATACGAACGTACTTTTCTCAAAAAAAACAAGAATCCCTGAGCGTCCGTCTACTCGAAAGCTAAATTCACATAAAATGAATATCCCAACAACTAAAATGTAGATAGGAAGTTCATGTCGAAATATATTTGCAAATACCCTTTGATATGGATGTTTTACTTTCTGAATCCTTCCAACTTTTTTATCAAAAAAGAAAATAAGAAAAGATCCAATGGCTTGGGAAATTCCAAAATAACTAGCAAATCGAATTGCAGTTGACGAAGTTGACAAAGTAAAAAACAAAAGGAGAAAAAAGATAAACATTAAAGTACCAACCCCAACTCCTCCTAAAAGGCTTCTGAAAAAATTCGGCCAGCTAAGATCGTACGAAATCACTTCATAAAACTTATATTCTTTAACTACCAAGTTGAACATAAAAGCTAAAAAGATGCCATAGCTCAAACCAGCAAACAAACCAAAGATACCATCTAGGATTAGACCGGTAAATAATCCAAGTACAATCCCACTCAGACAAGCTGAAAAAACAAAAAACATGGACCATTCTTTTTTTGATTTCAACCACTTTGGGTGGATGTTCGTTATTTCAAAAGTGGAAGAATAAGGAGGATATCTACCTATTTTATCAGCAACCCATGACAAGGTTTTTACTGATTTTTTAGGCCCAATATGGGTTTTCACTGCAAGTTTACCTAGCTCTTGCTGAATATAGGTGTATAATAGCCAATTATCTATTTCGATTGTATTAGCTGCTGCTTGTGGAAACCCTTCATCCTGCTCTTGTCCAGTATTTCTTTTATTAGTATATACTGAAAGGGCGATATGAACTGAAAACGAATTATCCAAGGATCTCCTTAGTGGAGAACTTCGATTAAAATCTTCCAGTAGCCGGGCACCTGCATTATTATAATGAATAGATTCTAATTTATCCAAATAGACCCTGACATCTTGTTGCCTGAGTTTATTAATCAGAACAGTACCATAAACAGGTATGCTTTTACCTTGATTATTGTGCGGCCTAGAGCAAATTATTACCTCAGGATATATTTCATCACTCCCTAATTTATTTTGTCTAGAAGATAAATATTTATTTATCTGATTTAATATTTTCTCTTGACTATCCTGATCAATTTCGTCTAAACCATCCAGCAAAAGCAAGATCTGATTTCGACTAAGCAACTCTTTAGCAGTAATCAGCGATACTCCGATTTCTCCGGCTGAATAAGTCAGTTGTTGCTCTAGCCAAGTTAAAAACGGATGTTGATTGTAAGGCCAGCTAGAAAGATTAATTATTATGGGTATGGGATGGTGCTCGTCGTCTTTTGCTTTCTCAATTAAGTAGATAGCTATTTTTAATAATAGCAATGACTTTCCCGAACCAGCCTCACCCAGAATTAATAAACGACGTATTCTTTCAGAGAACGAGCTAACTAAAGTGGGATAATCATTAATTTGCAACTCTGAAGGATTAACAATAAATTTTTTATGTATTTCTTCAAAAGGTAAGGTTTTAACTACTTTGAATTTCAAAGGAATCTCAAATGACAAATCCCCTACTAGCTTCTGCTCAATTCTGTTTTTATACCTTTTGAGGGTTCCTTTTAGAATTATTTCCCTGTTCGAAGCTGGATTATTTTCCTTAATCTGCGTGTTGTCGACTTTGTACTCTAACCAAAAATAAACCAAGCCTACAGCGATTCCGATACCTAATACCCAGTATGTATAAGATACTCCGACTTGGGCTTTAATAAATTCTTCAACTATTCCCCCCATTAGTTCTGGGAAAAGGCCTAGAAAATATGTTCCTATAACGAACAATAGCAACTTGAAAAAACGGAATAAATTCTTTGACATCGCTACATTTGAATAATGAACCTCTTTTTCATTCTCAGATATGGTTCTATTTCAGGAAAGTGTATTCATGAAGTTTAGCCTTCTAATTACATTTAATATTACATATTCGAGGGGAATAATACTATTTTTTCCTTTTGTTTGGGGCATAAGCGAGAATATATGATTCATTAGCAGCTATTCCTCTCTACCCACTGCCTGAAGCAAAGGCCGCAAGGACTCAGGCTGATTGGGCTGATACAGCCAATGTCCATCAAAAAAATCCATCTGGGCAGGGGTAGCATCCTGTCCGATCACCAGAGAGAAAAAACGGCTTCCTGCTTCCTGCTGCTTCCGAATGGCCTCCTGTAGGTCTGCCGCCGGAGCGGGCATCACAAAGTCAGAGACGAGCAACACATCGGCCTTCCTGTAGGATTCTGTTTCCAACTTACGCAGGGCCTCCCGGAGGGCAGGCGTTACATCGGTGCCCCCGTGGAAGGACATGGCCAGGAATGCAACGAGGGTGTCCAGCCGGCTTTCTTTACCGGTGAGTTCCAGCACCTCAATGGAGGTACTGAAGGAAATCAGGAAACAAGGCCGGTCTTGCGCCAGCGCATGCTTGAGCAAGGCGAAAACCAGCACCTTGGCCACCTGTTCGGGGCTGCCGTGCATGGAGCCACTGGTGTCCACGCAGGCGATGATCGGACCTCGTTTAGTTGCCTTGGGCGCCTGCTCGGTGCGTTCTTCCTGTTCGGTACGCCAGTCCTTTTGCCGATTTTGGTAGGCAAAGGTGATGAGCTTGCGCTCGGCGTATTTCTTGAAAAAGATGCTGCGGGTGGCCGGATGGCTGAGCATGGCTGCCTCTACTGGCAACATATTGTGGAGCTCGTTGCTTTCGCGGATCCCGATCAGCTCCTCCTTTTGAGCACGCTGATAAGTCCATACCTGTTGGACGACGGGCTCCTTTACCTGCCGGGCTTCCCATTCCCGCTCGGCCTGTTGCCAGCGCCCCAGCGCCTCTGCCAGCTCGCGGAGGGTGGCATCGTGCTTCAGCAAGTCGGCATACTTGCGGAGCAGGTCAAATCCCGAGCTTTTCCATCCGCCCCGGCTGAGGTCCCACAAGCGACCCAACTCCTCCTGAAAGGGCTCCAGGATGTCCTTGAGCTGCTTCAGCGCTTCGATGCGTTGCCAGAGCTCCTCCAGAAAGGGCGTGCGCGCCTGCGCGATCTGCTCGATCTCCCAATCCCATTGGCGCTTGTCGAGGCGGGTCTGCCAGGCTTTTAGCCAATGGCTGCGAAGGGCAGTCCGCGCCTGCGACAGGGTTTCCTGCCGCGTCTTCAGGTCTGAAAGCGCCCGGGTCATTTCGGTTTCCAGGGGGATGAATTTGCCGGTTTCCAGGTCGAGTTTCCCCTTCACTTTGAGCCCCCCATGGTGCTTCGCTTCCTGATCCCGGATCTGGATTTCTGCCTCGGTCAGTGCTTGTGCTTGCTGCTGATGGTCCTTCGCTTCTTTCTGATAAAAATCTGGCTCGGGCAGGGTTTCCCAGTCGGGGTGCTGCGCATACAGATCGAGAAAATCTTCCGCTGCCTGGGCTTGCTGTTGCTGTAAGCCTGCCCTCTCTTCGGCCATAGGCGGTTCCTGCCGCTGCATCTGCCGGTGGCTGTCCCGCACAAAGTCCAGGCACGCACGCGTGACTTCCTGCGCCAGTCCTTCGTCCTGCTGACAGAGGCTCCGCAGGTCATCGGCCTCACACAGGGCTTCCACAGTAGGCAGGTAGGCCCGCAACTCAGGATCACTGATCTCCCAGCTGCGACGGATGCCCTGTACGTATTGCTGCACCTGCCCGGCGAAGGCAGCCCGCTGGGCCTCATCGCTCATCTCGCCAAACTGCACAAAGGCACGATAGGGGGACTGATTCATGACTGGGCAGAGTTGAGTTGGGCAGGGGAAGATTTCTTCCCACCTGTTGTTTCCTCTTTTTTCAGGTTGTGGTAGTCATCCTGCACCTTCTTTACCGCTACCTCCAAACCGGCGATGCCTTGCAGGGTCTGCTCCAGATGGCTTTCTACAATCCCAGCCTTTGCCGGGTCCACAAACAGGTTGAGCCGAAGCTGGCTCAGCTCATTCTCCTTGTAGCGGTTGATCTGGCCGCGGGCATTTGAACATTGGGTTAGAATAGTTTGAACCTGCTTGTCCCAGGCTTTGACTACGACATCATGTGGCGCGCGTTTTTCCAGAACTTCACGGGCCTTGGTCTCGGTTTTTATGGGAACCTCCTCATTATTGCAGATCACGGAATACTCTTTTTCGCTCTTTTTGAAGTAAAACCGTTCTGATGATCGGTAGGCGCCCTTGTTCACCCTGGCACATTGCAACTCCTTATGCTGAGTTTTGGGTAGTCCATTCCACTCTGCCTTTGGAAGCCAGTACTCCTCCCCGCCCTTGGTAAAGATTACATGCTCTTTATTGTCTCTTTTTTCAACGAAAAGCTCCTGGTACGACTCCATACGCTTCATGGTCGTTTCCTTCTTCACATCCTTCCTCAGCCGCCTAATTTCCTCCTTCACGGTTTCCAGATCCAGCGTGAGCGCATAGCCGTGGTGGCGGATGCTCTCCTCCACCCAGTCGGTGACCAGCGGAATCTGTTTGGGCTCGTCCCATATGCAGGCGGCAATGAGAAAGCCATCCATCAGGTCCACCGTTTCCCGACCATTAAGAAATGCGGCGGTGCGCATCAGACGGACGATCTTGCGCCAGCGGCGGTCTGAGACGTACAGGGCCTGCTCCGGGTTTGCCTGGACGTGCTCGGTGATCCTGAGTCGGATCAGGTCGATCAGGCCGTAGATCTCTTCGGGAATGACGACCTTGCCGATGTCCTTTTGCCAGGCATTGTACTGTTCTTCCGTGATCTGATGTTCGGCTTCGGGTGGCGTAAAGGAATCCTCGGGCGCGGAGATGAGGTCGCGGAAGTGCTGCCGGTCTGCTACGCCTTCGACGAGCAGGCGCACGAGGAAGCGGTCCCAGAGGGCTTCCAGTCCCATGTCGGCTTCGGGTAGTTCGTTGGAGGCGGCGATGAGGCCCCGCAGGGGCACGTCGATCTCCTGCGCACCATTGCGGAAGACCTTCTCGTTGATCAGGGTGAGCAGGGTATTTTGGATGGATGGGCCTGCCTTCCAGATTTCGTCCAGAAAGACTACCTCAGCCCCCGGCAGGTAGTGCTCAGTAAGGCGTTCGTAGGTGTCCTCCTGCGTGAGCTTCTGAATGGAGATGGGCCCAAAGATGTCTTCCGGTGTGCTGAAGCGATTCATCAGGTACTCAAAGGAACGCCCATCCCGAAAGGCATGCTTGAGCCGGCGGGCCACCATGCTCTTGGCCACGCCAGGTCGCCCGAGCAGGAAGATGCTCTCCCCGGCGCAGGCAGCGAGTAGTGCCAGCCGGATGGCTTCTTCACGCTCATACAAGCCCTGGTTGAGATGGCGGAGCAAGGTTTTGATCTGGGAGTGGGTTTCTCGTGATTGTGACATAATAAGCAATTTACGAAAAGAAGTACGCATATAACCGGCCCTCTGAAGACCGGGAGGTACGGGGTATGAGGGGTTAGAAGATGTGACTCATGAGGGATTTTGTAGGATGGTAAAGGTAATCATTTTATCCGCTGTCTTAGATCATAAAAATACACTTAGCAGTCTTGATTAAAATTTGAATCCATTCTATTCACCTCTTAAATACGTGAGCATTACCGCCGTTAAGTCAGCAAACCCTAATGATTGATCAATGATTGGTTTAAGATCAACTTCGATTCGTTCGTCCCCGAGTAGCACAACATGAAGCCTGGATTCTTTGCTGCTATTCTTGATACTTTGAAGTTTAAGGTAGTCTCCATACCCATCTGAGAAGTATGTCCCTATCTGCTTCTTGAAAAAAAGGTTTTTATGTACATATTCTTCAGAAAGTGAATTATTATCATCAGGTCTTCGCAAAAGGCAGATTGCATAATTAGGTTCATTCTTTTGGGCTTTTTCTGCCTGGCTGGGCGCAAATCGCAGGGGGCGCTGGGATTGGTGTTCGAACGATTTCAGTTCCAGAAAAAATTCACGCCCGTTGGATGGATTGCGGACCACAAAGTCGAAAGCTCCCATACCCTGATGCTGAACACTCATTTCAACGCCGATCCCTTCGAGGGCTTTTTTGACTTGTTCTTCCACAGTGCTTCCGAGACGAAGCAAATAGTTGAAATTCCGCTGCTCTTCCTGCAGTTCTTTGGCTTGATTCAACAGCTTATCAATAGAGTCCAGTTCCTCGGCGGCATCAAGCAGGGCATTTAGATCGCTCGCAGAGAGCTTTGAATTAACCACTCGCTCGATAATCGTCCGTTTTTCCGGGTCCTGCATGGCCTCAATGGTGTCCACGGGCAGACCGCCATTTTTCTCAATAACCTCTACATAAATCGAGTCTCTGTTTCTGAAAAAGTAATTAAGATGCTCCTCTGCCATTCGTTGGTTATTTTTGATCCATCCGAAAAGATTCAGCAGGTCTGCCTTATGCTTTTTATAACTATTTCCTTCATCCTCTCCCAGATTATTTCGAATTTCCCTTCACGGCGTGATCCAAAGCCTCACCAAGATCACTGAACTTCTTGGTCTTCTTAAACTTCAATGTAAGGCCTTGAGCAGGCAGTTCCCCAAACCAATTCTGTTTCGGATCTAATCGGGATAATATACCCAGGAGTTCGTCGTTTAATGGCGTCTCGTCTGTACCAAAATCATGAACAGCCTCAAACGCTACCAGTTGTCCATTTCTTGCAGGAACGATATTCCCGTATTCGAGCATATCCTTGAGCGATGAACTGCCCGCTATAAGATTCAGGTACGTATTCAGCCAGTTGATACCAGCGTTGTCGGCGAGGCCAAGTTCTATTGAAAACGCATTAATCGTTTTAAAACTTTGAATAGTATCATGCAGCAACTGAACCAACAACTCTAATGCTGGAATAAAACTGAAAGGCTCAAGCCCGCTGATTTTTTGGGGCTCCTGGTCGAATTTCCACACTTGTTTTGCCCGGCTGAATACCTGCGCCTGAATATTATCCATCTGAGAACCAAGGCTGAAATATCGCAATATTTCTATCAAAATATCCCGGGCATCTTTTCTTTCCAAAAACAGATTTCTTTGCCCAACATTGGTTTTTGCTATTTTTCGGATCTCCTCATTCACTTTTTTGGATAGGTCGCTCATTCCTAGCTTCTGAAGGTTTTGAGTTGGCAATATCACCTCCCGATGAATTACTTTTTCCCGCCAATCATCAGATGGAAATACCTGATGATATATCGCCAGAAACTCATCCGGCATGGGTTCATCTTTGTTTTCTTGATGAAGTTTATCTAGTTGGAAAAACAGCCCATATAGATTGGGAACGAGCTTATACTTTGTCAGGAGCTCTGTTGCGGTCTGTTCATGGCAGAATTGGTATAAGGTATTCAGCCAGGAAACTGCAGTGCTTTCGTCCTGGAAACAGTCAGCAGCAAGAGCCGATAGATTTTCCTTGGAAGCCACTTGCTTTACAAGGTCTTCTAAACCAATGTCAAGCCGCTTACCCCAGGTATCCCATTCATCCTTCGGGCCAAGAGCGTCAATCCATTCATGCAGTAATTCTTTTTGGGGCAACGAGCCGGCGCCGTAAAAAGGAACACATAGCTCATAAAATGCCTCTTTGATTTCTCGTTTATCTCCATAAATGGGGATCCAGGTGTTTTTCAATATTTGAAATCCCTCATCAGCTGTTTCAACCATAGGTTTCTCCAATAGCCAACCTCTCCATTTGGCCTGAAGGCCTTTGTACCAGTCTTTTGAAAACTGCTCCCATTCTTCCTTCGGAAGCCGGGTTTGAGCAAGTACAAAGCGGTTGCTGGCTCCAGCATCAATCAGCCATTCCGAAAAAGCCATGTAGGCATCTCCTGCTTCCTTAATATACCCCCGGTTCTCGATAGCTTGTTTACCCTCCGCGTCATGCAGGTAAATTCCATTTCTGTCCTCTGTGGGATTGAATTTCAGCCCATTTAAGGCCAATGGGAAAAAGAAACGCTCAGAACCGATCAAAGGAAAGTCCCTGAACAGCACTGGCTGGCTGCGGGTGGGTTTTACCAGGGCAAGAGCATCCTTTTCCACTTCAGCTACCAGACAGCAGTTTTCACTTTGGTGGGTAAAAAATACCTTTTCGGTAGTGCCGTCTGTCTGCTTAATTTCAATCTGGTATCGGGTTATCTTTTCTGTTTGAGGCTCAGGAGGATGGCAAACATAGGTCTCCTTTTGGCCAGCAACCTGGTTGATCACCTCGACGGAGGCAATGGAGGGGTTAAACACAAGGGTTTGCGGCAGGGTATGTATCAAATCATCGAGGCCTGCCTGGGCTGCCTCGCGGCTTGAATCCCGGTCCAGCGGATAGATAAATTTTGTGTCGAAGCTATCTGCCTTTCTTTGCGCTTCGTAATTCTGGATAACCGGAAAATCTGCGCTATCCCCTTCAATGCCCCGTACATGATCAATCGCAGCACCAATCTTGACCATCATATCTTCAGACTTCTCGTCACTTCGGTCAAGCACGATGTTGAAGCGCTTGAATCCACCCCAATGCTCCACAACTCCTTCCACGTGAATGATTTCCGACAACAGATGGGTCGCGATAAAGCCTGTTCCAAATTTTCCCGTCACCGACTCGTCCTCATTGGCTGAGTCCTTGGAACTTACTTGCTGGATCAGCGACATTATATTCTGCATGGAGAATGGATCTCCATTATGGGCAAACGTAAGGCGGTTTGATTCCAGAATAATCTGAATAGCAATCCGATCAAACCGGCTATTCGGCACATCTTTAGCGTTTTGGGCAAGCTCCCACACCCACCGCCGAGCCGATTGCTTGGGGTTATTACGGACTTTGGTCAGAATCTGTCGGATTTTATCGGCAGTGAGTTTACGGTTGTTATTCGCCTCGATCTGAGCAATGGTGAGGGGAGCAGCGGTGTTGCCGGTGGAAGCAGACATAAGGTTAGAAGATTTGGTTGATGAGTGATTTTTGGAGGGACTTGGAGGTAGCGATTTTGGAATCCAGCTTAAACACATTAGTTGATATTGATTCGAGTTTTTTTGCAATCTCAATTTGTTTTTCCCTGCCAATTTTAGGCACTTTAACTTTTGCTAAATCTGAATTATAAATATGCATAACTGTCGCGCCTGTTCCATATTTATTTAGTTGTTGTCTTACCAGTTGTGAATTCATTAAATAACCTAAATAATACCCATCCATATCAAATGGCCTAAACAAGAGAGTGTCACTACCAGCATAAGCTTCAATATCATCCACAAAAGCTGCTGATTTACCTATTTCTGTTATTGTCTCACCTGACCCAGCAAACAAAACATCATGCTTTTGTAAAAGAAAACTCTCTGATTTTATTTCCTCGGAAATGAAGGAATGGAATTCTCTAATTATGCGATTATATTTTGTATATAATTCACCATATCTAACACAGGGTAAACCGGCTTCTTGAACATCTGATTTTGGTATTCCTTTTCCTTTAAGTAGCTCTCCTAATTCAGATAAGGACACTAACTCGACATATTCCGAAAGTTCGTCAAGCACTTCTCGAATTACTTTGCCATGCAAATCAACGCCATGAATTTCATTTTCAATCATGGTATTCAGTGCATTTTCTAAATCTGCTTTTAGCATTCTCTCCCGCTCCACCACCTCATCCATCGCCCAAAGGAGTTCGGCCAATTGGCCTTGTTGGTCTTTGGGTGGGAGGAGGAATTCTTGATTTTTAAGATCTCCCCAATTGATAGTAGGAGAAAGTCCGCCAACAGAAATATCCACCATGCGGTGCATGAATTGGTCAGAATGTAGGAAGAAAGGGAATAATTTAGGGTCAATCACTGTTGGATTTGGCCTAAAAACAAAGGCATGCGCTGAACAGATACCTTCAAAATCTACTATGGCAGCTTTCCGCTGATATGCACGCCTTTTTCCAAAAATCACATCTCCGGGATAACATTTCAGTTTGCCTCCGCTTACATCATCAGGTGTACCTTTTCTGCGGATATGGATATCCTCCGCATCTAAATGTTCCAAACCCACATAAGTTTCTAGCGTGGTTGAATTGGGATCAACTGTTTCGGATATTTTTGAGGCAATTTCCTCAAAGCGAAAACTCTCCCAACCCGATTTGTTGATGTTTTTCAAATCTATCTTTTGCATAGTTACTTCCATCTTAATTCAAGATTTGAAATAATTCATTCATGCTTTTCTTAAGTTCCAATGAGGATTCGTTCCAATTTCTTAATGCATCCTCAATGGATATTCCCTGGATACTCGTATCTACGTTGCTCACGTACTGTGCGATATTCAAACTGCCTTTGTTTTCAAGCACTTCTTCATTGGAAACCACCTTGCAAAAGCCTTCCTGATCTTTAAAGGCCAGATAGGTCTTGAAGATTTTATCTATATGCTTGTCTTCCAAAAAAGCGATGTTCTTTTCTTGTTTCACTTCCTTTACAGCATTCACAATTAGAATTTTTCCTTTCCTATGAGGCTCTTTATTCGTTTTGGTAATCAACAAACACGCCTCCATCGGAGAGTTATAAAACAGGTTCGGTCCCAACCCAATCACACATTCCACCAAATCCTGCTCGATCATTTTTCTGCGCATCTCTGCTTCGCTATCCCTAAACAATACGCCATGGGGCCATAGGGAAATGGAGCGTCCATTCTTTGCATCCAAGCTCTTTTGGATATGCTGCTGAAACGCATAATCGGCACAGCCTTGTGGGGGCACGCCCCAGAGATTGCGTCCGTAAGGGTCGTTGGCAAAACTTTTCTGGTCCCAGGCTTTGATGCTGTAAGGTGGGTTGGCCAGGATAACGTTAAAGGTTTTGAGTGCATCGTTGTGCAAAAAGGCGGGGTTGGCCAGGGTATCGCCCCGCACGATGCTAAACTCCTCTATGCCGTGCATAAACATGTTCATGCGGGCTATGGCCGAAGTGAGCAGGTTGATCTCCTGCCCGTAGAGTTTGAGGGTGCGGTATTCCTTGCCTTCTTCCTTGAGGTGCAGGGCACAGTTGAGCAGGAGTCCACCCGAACCGCAGGTAGGGTCGTACACACTTTCGCCCGGTTGCGGGTCCATGATCAGGGTCATGAGCTTTACCACGGTGCGGTTGGTGTAAAACTCCGCTGCGGTATGACCACTGTCATCTGCAAATTCCTTGATCAGGTATTCGTAGGCATTGCCCAGCTTGTCATCGGCAATATTGCTCAGGCTCAGCTTGTGCTGGGAGTAATGCTCTATGAGGTTGGTGAGGGTTTCGTCGCTCAACCGGTCCTTGTTGGTCCAACTGGCATCCCCAAAAATGCCGTAAAGCGTATCGGGGTTGGCTTTTTCAATGGCGCGCATAGCCTCTTGCAATGCCATGCCCACATGGGTGGTGGTTTCGCGCACGTTGTTCCAATGCGCACCCTCAGGCACCTGAAAATGATGATGCTCGGCAAAGGCTGCGTATTCCATATCGCCGTCGCTTTCAGCCAGGGCCTTTTCAAATTCCTCGTCATACACATCGCAAATGCGCTTGAAAAACAGCAGCGGGAAGATGTACTGCTTATAGTCCCCGGCATCGATAGTGCCGCGAAGGAGAGTGGCTGCACCCCAGAGGTATTTTTCGAGTTGGGATTGGGTCATTCTTCCGTAGATTCTAAGATTAATTCTTCTCCTGCTTTTACATTTAGTATTTGCATGAGTTTGGTTTTTAATGTGGCTCTGCGTTTATCGTAGAATTGAACAAAATCTTCAAATTGAAGAGATGCGTCTGCTCCGATGTGGTGCTGCATTAAAAAGTTACCCTTGTCCGTCTCATTATTGAACTGCTCATTGAGCCAATCAGCAAACTGTTTGTCTTTTTTTTCAATATTCGTAGTGGCCTCCAAGAGTTGAAGATTCGCCATTTTATTGGACCGTTCAATGAATTGCTGTTTCATCCTATCATCCGAAATGCCCAGTTCAGTTAATTTTCTTTTATTAAAAAATGATTTTGGATGAATATGATCCTGGTGATACTTAAACGAAAAATTGAGCGAGGAATAAAGTAATGACAAGGCACTATGAGCTCTTTTGGTGCCATATTGTATATCCAGAATGCTTTCAATATCATCTTCAGAAAATGAAATTGTTTTTCTCTTACCTCTGTAGTGTTCGACTATTTCAGATAGAGGGAAACGACCAAAGTGTTGGTTGATTAGAGTTCTCATTACTGGATAAATAGCATCGGGTGTACCACCAAAAGTTCCTCTCAAAAGTACCCTGGCTAACCACTCCATAATTGCCTTTCGGTCTCCTTCACAACTTGAAGAATGAAGAATTTTATCTCCTAAGCCATTTTTGTAAATAAAGTATGTGATTGGTATTAACGCGTTAGCGGCAGTCAAATTATCGCGATTGTAGCCGTATTTTGCTACAAGCTCAACTGAGGATCGAATGGCCACAGCACTTGCTTCCCAATTTTGCTCAATGGTTTTCATGTTGTCCTTGGTGAAGTTATCCACCTTAAATTTGATGTCATTGAAATCGGCTAGCACCAGACAAGACTTCAGAACAAAGTCCTTATTGAAGTCAAATCCATCCCCTATTTTGTTAATGTCGTCAACGAATTCATGAATTACTTCTCTTGCATCTTTTTCTTTCCATTGAGATGTGGCAATAGATAATAACAAGTCTGAGTAGCTAAGTTTAGTGCCTCCACTGTTAATTCGAATAAATATTTGCAGCACTTTGTCTAGCTCTTCTCCCTCTTCCAAAAAGAAGCTAATGCTGCCTTTTTGGTGGATGACGTTAAATAATTTATTCAGTGTGTCGATTGCAAAGTCTCTTTTTTCTTCGTTGAATTTTGAAGAATCCATAAGATTATTCCTTGATAAATACTTTGATACTTTGCTTGGATCAATCAATTCAAGGATATGACCAACCTCAAACCAGTGAAAATCTTCAGAATTGGTTGCATCATTGATGTCTAGAAATCTAAAGTCATAATCCATTTCAATATCATCCGCAGGCTTCAACAGATTTAGGTAGAGCTTTTTCTTTGGGAAGGCCTTAGTATTATCCCATGAATAGTATGGAAGTTTCTTTGCATGAGAGCCTGTAAGGGCAATATACATAGAAGTCATTCTTTGTTGGCCATCCAACACAGCTATAACATCCTCCTCCTGACTTAAATCCGCCTTACGATTATGCTTAGCGTTTTTTTCGTGATAATGTTGTAAAAATTCATAAAACTGAAAGTCTTTTATTTTTGATTTGTCAACTTTCCAGAACAGAAAGGTACTGATTGGGTAGTCACGCATTAGAGAGTCAAATAATTTCTCAATCTGCTCTGTATCCCAAACAAATTCTCTTTGAATAGATGGCAACACATAATGCTTTTTGCGAATATTGTCTATTGCCTTTTTAATCGTAATTGGTGCTTCGTATGCCATGTCAAATAAAGTTTTTAAGTATTTCTTTGAATCTTTCCTCTGCCTTTTGACTTTCCACCCAAGCCTTTTTCAAATCCGCCATCGCCTCCTCCACACTGGGCAGATTGTCTTCAATGACCTTCTCCACATACAGCGGAATGTTCAGGTTAAAATCATTTTCCTTTAAGTCATCCAACTCAGCCACCTTCACATAATTCTCCACATCAGAAAAGGCTTTGTACCATTCAAAAATCTGGTTGACATGCTCAGGCTCCAGGTAGTTTTGTGCCCGGCCCACCCTTACCTGCTCTGAAGCATCAATAAACAGCACTTTGCCTTTTTTGTCGGCTACTTTGTTTTGCTTGAAGACCATCACACAGGCGGCCAATTGTGTGCCGTAGAAGATATTTGGTCCTAAACCAATCACTGCTTCCAGCATATCTTGCTTAATCAACGCTTCGCGAATGCGGCCCTCTGCGCCTTTTCTAAAGAGGGCTCCATGCGGTAAAACCACGGTCATACGTCCAGTGCTGTTCATACTCTTGATCATGTGCTGCACCCAGGCCATGTCGCCATTTCCCTGGGGAGGTACTCCGGCTATGTTTCGTCCAAAAGGGTCGTTAGCCCAGTTTTCTGCACCCCATTCTTTGAGCGAAAAAGGCGGATTGGCAATCACACAGTCAAATGTTTTCAGTCCGTCAGCTTCAAAAAATGCAGGGTTGCGCAAGGTGTCGCCTCTATAAATTTGAAAGTCTTCAATGCCATGGAGAAACATGTTCATCCGGGCAATAGAGCTGGAAGTCAGGTTTTTTTCCTGTCCGAATAATTTCAAAGTGCGGTAGTCTTCATTTTGATCTTTGAGGTGATTCACGCATTCCAACAGCATGCCACCGGTTCCGCAAGCTGGGTCATAAATGGTTTCCCCTTCGTGAGGATCAAGGATCAACCCCAGCAAATGCACTACAGATCGAGGGGTATAGAATTCACCTGCTTTTTTATTGGTGAGATCTGCAAAATGCTTGATCAGGTATTCGTATGACTGTCCTAATAGATCAGCATCAACATTACTATTGGACAAATTGTACTGCGAGAAATGCTCAATCAGATCAATGAGCAATCGATCGGAGAGTTTGTTTTTATTACTCCACTGCGCATCGCCAAAAATTCCGTAGAGAAATTCTTGATTGGCTTGTTCGATTCCCCGTAAGGCCTGTTCGATGGCGAGTCCCACATTGGAAGTTGTTGCCCTCACATTCTTCCAATGACAGCCTTCCGGCAGAATAAATCTGTGAAACTCCGGAAGCGAAGCATACTCCGCATCGCCTTCCGATTCATTGAAAGCGTTTTGGTATTCTTCGTCATATACATCCGAAATTCTTTTGAAGAATAGCAGCGGGAATATGTACACTTTAAAGTCAGAAGCATCTACCGGGCCTTTCAGAATCCATGCAGCCTTGGAAAGGTATTGTTCGAGTTGGGATAAAGTTATTTTCTCTTTAGTCATACCCCCCAATCTCCAAAAAATCCTCCATTCTCCCAAATATTTTCGGGGGAAGTACCAAATATCTGCTCCCCCATCTCAGATGCTGAAGTCTTTTCCCAAAACGTATGTTTTTCCGGCTTTTACTGGTAGTTGGGTGAGTTTGTTCTGGTAACGGATCACGCAGGTGTTATCGGTGTTTGCGTGAAGGGTGAGGGCGGTGATTTCGCCGTTTTGCCAGGTCATGTCGAGGGTGTATCCGCCTCTGGCGCGAAGGCCGCTGACTGAACCGCTGTTCAGTGCCTGGGGCAGGGCAGGCAGGAGGTGCAGTTCGCCCAAATGCGACTGCAATATCATCTCCGTTATGCCCGCCGCTGCACCAAAGTTTCCGTCTATCTGAAATGGCGGGTGCGCGTCAAACAGGTTGGGGTATGAACCTCCTCTTGTATATCGAATTTCGTTGTCCGCCGGCCCCAGCAGCATGGTGATCATCCGATAGGCATGCTCTCCGTCGAGAAACCGCGCCCAAAAGTTGATCTTCCAGGCCAGACTCCACCCCGTGCCTTCATCTCCCCTGAATATCAGCGACTGCCTCGCGGCGTCGAAGAGTTTCGGACTGTCGCGCCAGTTGATTTCGCTGCCGGGATACACGCCCCACAAATGCGAAACGTGGCGATGATGGTTTTCGGGATCGTCTTTGTCTTCCATCCACTCCTGCAACTGCCCGTGCTGCCCGATCTGATTGGGCGCGATCTTCCCGATCATCATACGCAGGGTATCGGCAAAGGCAGCATCCTCTCCCAGTATCCCCGCCGTTTCTGCGCAGTTGCGAAACAGCGACCGGATGATCTGGTGATCCATGGTAGGCCCCATGACCAGACCGCCATTCTCGGGGCTGTTGGAAGGCCCGCTGACGAGAAATCCGGTCTCGGGGTCTTCGGTCAGGTAATCGACAAAAAACGCTGCCGCGCCTTTCATCAGCGGATACGCCTTCCGCAGAAAATCCTTATCCTGCCCGAAAGCATAATGCTCCCACAAATGCTGACAAAGCCAGGCTCCGCCGGTAACCCATATGCCGTGGTTGGCGTGGTTGATCGGCGCCGTGCCCCGCCATATATCGGTATTGTGGTGAAGCACCCAGCCGCGGGCCTGGTAGTGTTTTTGCGCTACGACTTTCCCGGTTTCCGCGCATTCTTCGATCAGTGAAAACAGCGATTCGTGGCAGTCTGCCAGATTCGTTATTTCCGCAGGCCAGAAATTCATTTCAGCATTGATATTGGTGGTCCACTTGCCGTCCCACGGCGGTTTGATCTGGTCGTTCCATATCCCCTGAAGGTTGGCGGGCTGGGTTCCGCTCCGGCTCGAAGCGATCATCAGATACCGGGCATACTGCACGTAAAGGGCGATGAGTTGCGGGTCTTCGGGTTTTTGCCAAAACTGGCTGATCCGTTCGTCGGTGGGGAGGCTGACCCGCTCGTTTTCGCCAAAACTGATATCAAACCGGTTGAAGCGTTGCTGGTAATCGGTGATATGTGCGCTGAGCAATGCTGCATATTTTTTACCCCTGACAGTTGCTATGGTCTCTTCCGATTGTGCCACAGGATCACCCGTTACGTCGTCATATCGCACGTAGGAGGTAGCGGCGGATAACAAAACCACCGCTTCATCTGCGCCGGAAATGGTCCATCCGCCTTCATCGGATCTGACAGTTCCGCCCGTAATCCGCAGGGCGAGACAGGCAGCACCGGAAAGTACGCCGTCGGCCACTTTCACAGTCAAAATCATCCCGTCATCCGTTGTGGTCAGGCTGTGGTTTTCGTGGGGCGAATCCATATTCAGCCGGAAGGTAAGGGCCGCTTTTTTGTTTGCCGAAAACTTCCCTGCAATGACCCTGTCGGGGTGAGAGGCAAAATATTCGCGGTGGAAAGTAGTGTCGCCTATCTGATAGGTAACTTCGGACAGGGCTTTCCGGAGGTTCAGATTTCGCTGGTAAACGGTGTATCTGTCGTGGCCGGGAAATTCGATAAATATATCGCCAAAGGGCTGATAGGCTTTTTGTCTGAGCGGTTCGCCCATAAAATGCGCCATTGCCAGGTCGTGGGCTTCTGCCTGTTTTCCTTCATAGAGGAGGCGGCGCAGGTCTTCGAGGTAATAAAAAGCGCTGTCGTGGGCATAACTGCGGGGTTCGCCCGTCCAGAGCGTTTCGTGGTTAAACTGAATCTGCTCCCGGGCTGGCTGTCCGTATATCATGGCTCCGAGGAAACCGTTGCCGATGGGGAGGGCTTCGGTCCATTTTTCTGCGGGTTTTTCGTAACGGAGGTAGAGGTGGTGGGGTGGTTCGGGCTTCTGGCAGGCAAAAATGGCCAGGGAAAGGAGGGAGTATAAGCGCAGATTTTTCATGGAGGTAAAATAGGGATTTCGGCCTATTTCCTGAAAATAAAATATACCGCCAGTACCAGAAACACAAATCCGATCAGATGATTGGTTTTCAGGGTCTCGTTTTTGAAAAACAGCAGCGAAAAAATCACAAATACCACCAGCGTAATCACTTCCTGAATCACCTTCAGTTCGACCAGCGAAAAGGGCCCTCCGTGGTTCTGGTAGCCGATGCGGTTGGCGGGCACCTGAAAGCAGTATTCAAACAAGGCGATTCCCCAACTGATCAGCACAATGGCTGCCAGCCCCAGTTTCGCAAATCCTTTCATCTCCGCAAATTTGAGGTGGCCGTACCAGGCCAGGGTCATAAAGCTGTTGGACAGAATCAGCAGCATGATGGTATAAAATCCTTTGACCATAGGGTAATTTTTCCACCAATGTAGCAAACCTGATAAGAGATGTATATTTTGGCCGGACATTTATTTTTGCCTCTGATGGTCTGTATTTTATGAAAACAATTATTCTCAATAAACCCGGAGACTTTTCGCTGATCGAAACCGAACCTGCTGCCACCCTCGCCGACGGCGAGGCGCTGCTGAAAATCCACCGTGTGGGCATCTGCGGTACCGATCTCCACGCTTTCGCCGGAAACCAGCCGTTTTTCTCCTACCCGCGCATCCTTGGACACGAACTCGGAGTAGAAGTCGTGTCGGTCGCACCTGATGTACAACATGTAAAACCCGGCGACCGGTGTTCGGTGGAGCCTTACCGCAATCCAACTCTGGATCAGGCGGTGCGGAGAGGCAAAACCAACTGCGGAGAAAACCTCTCGGTGCTGGGTGTGCATGAAGACGGCGGCATGCGCGAATACCTTCGTTTCCCGGCAAAATATCTGCACAAATCTTCTGTTCTCACCTATGACCAACTGGCCCTTGTCGAGACGCTGGGGATTGGCTGTCATGCCGTCAACCGGGCGCGCGTAAGTGCAAGCGACCTCGTGCTGGTCATCGGTGCCGGGCCGATCGGGCTGGGCACCATACAGTTTGCCCGGGCGGCAGGTGCACAGGTGGTGGTGATGGATGTCAACAACGACAGGCTGGATTTTTGTGTCGGGCAAATGGGCGTCTCCGGAACGGTAAATCCGACCGAAGGTGATCCCGAAAAACTCATTCGCAGCAGTTTTGGCGGCGATCTGCCAACTGTGGTATTTGATGCTACGGGCAACCGGCATTCGATGGCAAAAGCCATTGAGTATGTGGCTTTTGGGGGAATAGTCGTATTTATCGGTCTGTATATCGGAGACTACAGCTTCCACGATCCCTATTTCCACCGGAAGGAAATGACGCTTATGGCCAGCCGCAACAGCCAGAGCCATGAGTTTGTGCAGATCATCGATATGATCGAAAAAGGCAGGATCAGCACTGATCCCTGGATCACTCACCGGGCCGGTATGCAGGAGATGATCGGCGTATTTCCGGACTGGATTGACCCTGGGAATAAAGTGATTAAGGCCGTGCTGGAGGTTTGTTAAGCCGGAAGTAACAAAATTTCTTATATGAAACGATACTGCAAAACCCTCAGCCTGCGGCCCGATGCGGCACTGATCGAAGCTTATAAGGCAGCCCATGCCCCGGGCAAAGTATGGCCCGAAATCACCGAAGGCATGCGCCAGGTTGGTATTCTCGACATGGAAATTTACCTGCTTGGGCATCAGATGTTTATGATTATGGAAACCGTGGACGACTTCGACCACGAGGAGGCGATGGCAAGGCTGGCAACGCTGCCTCGTCAGGCAGAGTGGGAGGCGCACATGTCTCAATTTCAAAATACCTCAGCAGATTCTTCCGCCGATGAGAAATGGCAGATAATGGAGCGGATATTTGTGATGGATAAGTGAGTTGCGATTTTGCCTTAACCTTTTTACCTTTTCCTCACAAAACACGGAAAAAGGACTTCCTATGAGCCGCAAGCAGATTGTATATTTCAGCCTCGGGCTCCTGTTATTGACGGGAATCGGGGTGAGTGTGTTTATTTCGGATAGAAATAGAGTTGATTTTAATACAGAAATCAGGCCCATTCTCAACGCAAAGTGCATGCGCTGCCACGGTGGGGTGAAGCGTCAGGGCGAACTGAGCCTGTTGTTTCGCAGTGAGGCGTTGAAAGGGGGAGAATCGGGTAACCCTGCGATTGTGCCCGGCTCGCCCGAAAAAAGCGAAATGATTGCCCGCATCCGGAACCACGACCCGGAGGAGCGGATGCCGCTGGAAATGGAGCCGCTGTCGGAGGAGGAAATCTCCCTGATCACCCGCTGGATAAAACAGGGCGCCGAATGGACAGATCACTGGGCCTATGTCGCCCCCCAAATGCCTGAAATCCCTTCTGTAAAAGCTAAAAAAAGAGTCCAAAATCCGATCGATAATTTCATCTTCGCCCGCCTCGAAAAAGACGGCCTTGCTCCTGCTCCCGAGGCAGACAGGGCTACCCTGTTGCGGCGTTTGAGTCTTGACCTGACAGGCCTTCCGCCTACACCGGAAGAAGTAAGTGCGTTTGTCAATGACGATTCTCCCGATGCCTATGAAAAGGTGGTGGACAAATTGCTTGCCTCCCGGCATTTTGGTGAAAGATGGGCAGCGATGTGGCTCGACCTCGCCCGCTATGCCGATTCTCAGGGGTACGAAAAAGATCCTTTCCGCAATATCTGGAAATTCCGCGACTGGGTGATCAGGGCATTCAACGACAATAAACCCTTTGATGAATTTACCCGCGAACAACTGGCAGGAGACCTTTTGCCCCATCCCACCGAAGATCAGTTGATCGCCACTGCCTTCCACCGCAATACGATGAACAATACCGAAGGCGGAACCGAGGATCAGGAATACCGGACCGCCGCGGTCATCGACCGGGTAAATACTACCTGGACCGTCTGGCAGGGAACGACAATGGAATGCGTCCAGTGCCACAGCCACCCTTACGATCCTTTCCTTCAGGAGGATTATTACCGGTTTATGGCCTTTTTCAACGACGCCCAGGATGCCGACCTCGATACAGAGTTTCCTGTGCTGGAGACTTTTTCAGCCAAAAATGATTCGGCGATCAGAGAGGTGGTGGGTTGGATTAATGAAAAATATGCAGGTGGAGCAATTGATACTACTGCCGAACTGGTTTCGCAGATTAAGACTGCCATTCGCCCCCGCCTGCTGCCCTGGGATTGCGATGACTTTAATGATGTGGAAATCAACTGGGACAAATCTGCCGACAACTGGGCAAGGTTACCTAAAAACATTCCCTTCAAATCATTCTTCCTCAAATACAATCAGGTTGAACTTACGGGCCTCAATAGTTTTACTTTCCGTTATTCCTGCGCTGGAAACAAGGGGAAACTGGAAGTGAGAATAGACGATCCCCAGGGCCCCGTTGTAGCGGCGGTGAATGTCTCAGCGACCAAAAACGGGCCTTCGGTTGTAAATACACCTGTGATCCCGGGAGAAGGACTTCACGATATTTATATTTTTCTGGTCAATACGCATGCAGAACAAAGCGATCCCGATGGCAATCTCCGCCTGTATGAAACCGTGCTGAATTACGAAGGCGTCCCAGCGCCCGATGCCCAGTTGATCACCTGGCAGGACAGCCTCCTCAGACTTCGGAGGAAGGCTGTGCAGACGCCCGTCCTCAAATCCCGCACCGAGGGGAATCTTCGCAAAACCTTTGTTTTTACCCGCGGAAACTGGCTGGCGCCAGCCGATGAGGTGAAAGCTGCTATGCCCGGTTCTCTCCCGCAATTATCGCCCGAAACGCCTGTGAGCCGCCTGTCTGCGGCAGACTGGCTTGTCAGCCCCGAAAATCCGCTTACCGCACGGGTTACCGTCAACCGCTTCTGGGAACAACTTTTTGGAAGAGGGATCGTGGAGACACTGGAGGATTTTGGCACACAAGGCATTCCGCCCAGCCACCCCGAACTGCTGGATTGGCTTGGGTTGCAGTTTTCGGGCGAATGGAATTGGGACGTTAAGATGCTGCTCAAAACCATGGTCATGTCAGCGACTTACCGGCAAAGCGCAAAAGTGAGCGAAGAAGTGCTGGCACATGATCCGCAGAATCGCCTCTACAGCCGTGGGGCAAGGATTCGCCTTACAGCCGAGCAATGCCGCGACCAGGCGCTGGCAGTGAGTGGGCTGCTCAGCCGCAAGATGTACGGCCCTTCGGTCATGCCCGAACAGCCCGAAGGAATCTGGCAGGTCGTATATAGTGGTGAAAAATGGGTGACCAGTGAAGGAGATGATAAACACCGTCGGGCGATTTATACCCATTGGCGGCGCACCAGCCCGTATCCCTCAATGGTAATGTTTGATTCGCCCAGCCGGGAGTTTTGTGTTTCCCGCCGGATTAGCACTAACACACCACTTCAGGCGCTGGTCATGCTCAATGACCCGGTATATATGGAAGCAGCCGCAGCCCTCGCCCGCCGGATGAAGGCCGCTGGCAGTGAACCGGAAGCACAGATTCGCGAGGGGTATCGGCTTGCCCTGCTCAAAGAACCCAGCCCGGTGGCGATAGCAGCATTGATGGAACTATATTCAGACGCTATTGCTTCCGCAGGAGAGGAAAAAAATCAATCCATGGCGATCAGGATCGCTGATATCCATGAAGAAAAAATGAATGAAGCAGCACTGACCGTAGTTGCCAATGCCATTCTCAATCTCGACAGTTTTATCATGAAAGAATAGACATCTATGGATATCCACCAGGAATTTGAATACAGAAATCTTCAATGGCAGACCCGCCGCCATTTTCTCAAAACCTGTACCCTCGGTATGGGCGCAATGGCGCTGGGAAGTCTGCTCGGAGGATGCGGAAGCGAAGCAGAAAAAATGGTAGCTGCGCTTTCCGGAGAAATCAACAACCCGATGATGCCACGCCTGACGCATTTTGCCGGTAAGGCCAAACGGGTAATTTACATGCACATGGCGGGTTCTCCCTCCCAACTCGAACTGTTTGATTACAAGCCCATTCTTCAGAAATACGACGGAAAAGACTGTCCGCAGGAATTGCTGGAGGGAAAAACTTTTGCCTTTATCCAGGGCGTGCCCAAAATGCTGGGGCCGCAGGCCAGTTTTGCCCAATACGGCCAGTCGGGTGCATGGGTATCGGAGCGGCTGCCTCATTTTTCCGGAGCCGTAGATAAAGTAGCTTTTTTAAAAGCCATGCACACCGATCAGTTCAACCACGCACCGGCGCAGTTGCTGCTACAGACAGGCAGTCCGCGGCTGGGAAGGCCCAGTATGGGTTCGTGGGTGACTTACGGATTAGGAACCGAAAATCAGGATTTGCCCGGATTTGTGGTGCTGGTTTCCGGAGGGAAAGTACCTAGTGCGGGCAAAAGTGTATGGGGGAGCGGATTTTTGCCTACGGTATATCAGGGCGTGCAGTGCCGTTCGGAGGGCGATCCGGTGTTGTACCTGTCAGATCCCGAAGGCATGTCGCGCGACCTTCGCAAAAAATCCATTGAGGCGATTAACAAAATCAACCGGGATCAGTATGAGGATTTCCGCGATCCGGAGATTCTGACGCGCATTTCACAATATGAAATGGCCTTTAATATGCAGGTTTCTGTGCCCGAGGTGATGGACATTTCGAAAGAACCTGCCTATATCCACGAAATGTACGGAACCCAGCCAGGCAAAGCAGCTTTTGCCAACAATTGTCTTCTGGCACGCAGACTGGTGGAACAGGGCGTGCGGTTTGTACAGCTCTACCATTGGGGATGGGACACACATGGCAATGTCGAGCATGATTCGCTTCACCACGGATTTGTAGAGCGGTGCCGCGACGTGGACCAGCCGATGACTGCCCTTATCAATGACCTCGACCAGCGCGGATTGCTGGAAGAAACCCTGGTTGTGTGGGGAGGAGAGTTTGGCCGTACGCCTATGTGGGAAAACCGCGGAGGAAAAGTGGCACCTTTTAAGGGGCGTGACCACCACAGTGAAGCTTTTACCATGTGGATGGCAGGAGGCGGGGTAAAACCCGGTGTTACTTTCGGAGAAACGGATGACATAGGGTTTTATGGAGTGAGGGATAAGGTTCACGTCCACGACCTTCAGGCGACGATTCTGCACCTTATGGGTATGGATCACGAAAAGCTCACCTACCATTATCAGGGAAGAGATTTTCGGCTGACAGATGTTTCTGGAAAACTGGTGAAAGATATTCTGGCCTAAACCATGCTCACGCTTTGGACCATTTCATTACTCAATACCCAGAGTTTTTCCTGTAAACTCGTATCATAACTTTTTGGTGAACTTTTAACCGGTTTCTGGTTGACGAAATATTTTCCGGTTATTGTTGCTGCTTCGGGTGCAGACGCAAGAAAAACCAATGTTTCAGCACCCTGGTCAGGGGATTTAAAAAATGGGCGGAAGATTCTGTACATGAGTTTTTCAAGAGCGGAGATTTCTTTTGAATTCAGTACCGACCCCGTATCAACTGCGCCGGGGTGAAGTGTATTGGCAACTACCCCTGTTCCTTCCAGATCGCGGGCAAGTTTGTAGGTAAATAGTATGTTGGCCAGTTTTGACTGATTGTTGGCTGACCCGAGGGAATAATTTTGTGAGAGGGATATATCTTCGAAATGAATTTTCCCCTTACTGTGATACATTCCGCTTACATCTATAATTCTCGAAGGGCGGTTTTTTTTGAGCAGATCGAGAAGGAGAGTGGTTAGGAAAAATCTGGACAGATAGTTGACCATCCAGGTTTGTTCCCATCCATTTTTTGTAAGAATCCTGGTCTTGCTGAAAGTGCCTGCATTGTTGATGAGAACCGTTAGTTCTGGAAAATCCTGCCGGATCGTCTCTGCCATTTTTTTAACTGAGTCTATGTCAGACAAATCTGCAACTATAAAATGCAGGTTGGTATTGCCTGTTTTCTCTGTGATCTCGCGAACAACCTGTTCGCACGATTCTTTTTTTCTTCCGTGAATGATCACCTTCCAGCCTTTTTGTGCAAGGTCAAGGGCAGTGGCTTTACCTATACCCGAAGTTGATCCTGTGATGAGTGCGGTTGTACGCATAGAAGTCTGTGTTTATGTCAAAATTCACATCAACATTTCTCAGACAATTTCTTTTCCAAGTTCCAGAATGGCCTCCAGCATCATGTCCAGATCTGCATAGGTGGTTTTATGATTTACGATACTCGTTCTTATGCAGAATTTTCCATCCAGAATCGTGGAAGACGGAGAAGCAATTCCCTTTTCCTGAAGCCGGATGACAATTTCTTTATTGAGGCTGTTGGTCTGTTCCATATTCAGCCGTGGGTTCACATACTGGAAACACACGATACTTAGTTTTACGGGTGCAGCCAGTTTAAGATTGGGGTGATTTTCTATTTTTTGTGCCAACCAGGATGCAAGCGTATTGTCCTTGGCGATAAGACCTGCAAACCACTGAATACCATAGGTTTTCAACATCATCCATACCTTCAGCGCCTTAAATCCGCGCGATAGTTCGAACCCGTAATTGTTGATGGAATCAGGCCCCGCAGCCAGTCCCCGGTCAAATTGCAGGAGGTAGCTGGGTGTTATGGCAAATGCGTCTCTGTGTAACTGTGCGTTTTTCACCAGCAGACATCCTACCTCATAAGGTACATGCAGCCATTTGTGGAGGTCAAATGCGACACTGTCAGCGGACTCTATGGCTTGTAGTTCCTGCTCAAAGCGGGGATCGAGTTTGGCCAGGGCGCCATAAGCACCATCGACGTGAAACCATAGGTTATTTTCCCTGCAAATGGATAGTATCTCCTCCAGCGGGTCAATGGCGCCTGTGTTGACGGTTCCCGCCGTTCCCACCACACAAAAAGGCGTAAGTCCGTTTGCCCTGTCTTCCTCAACGGCCTGTACTAGCAGGCGGGTATCCATTTCAAACCGCGTATTGACCGGAATGAACCTGACGGCATCTGTGCCGAGGCCGATAATCTCGGCTGCTTTGGTGATACAGCTATGGGTTTCGGTTGAGCAATAAAGAACAAGGGAATGGCTGGTGTTTTTGAGGCCATGCTTCCTGATATTCGCGTCTTTAAATGCATTTCGGGCAACGGCAAGACTTGTGATATTGGCCATCGAACCTCCGCTTACCAGCATGCCGGAGGCACTGGCGGGGTAATTGAGCATTTGTTTACACCAGTTGACCACCTGCTGATCGACATACATGGCGGCATGTTCACCAATGGTTACGTTGGGGTTCATCGCCGAAGCCAGCATATCGCTGAGTGCGCCGATGGCAGTTCCTGTACCCTGAATCCAGGAAAAAAAACGGGGATGGATATTGCCTTTGGGGTAGGGAAGAATGTACTGTTTAAACTCCTGATATACTTCTTCGGCTGCGGTGGGAAGCTGGGGCAAATCCTGATTGAGTTTTTGTTTCACTTCTTCCGGAATGGGGCGCCAACTGGGCTGATCGTTGATTCCTTCAAGAAAATCCATCATATCATCGATCATCTGGTGGCCGAGTCTGCGCATATGAGCCCAGTCTTCGGGTTCGAGGCTGGGAGGAAAGGATTGTCCGGAGTAGTCTGTCATAAAATGTTATTTAAACATTCAGCCAGTAGGTGAGTTTGGCGACAATGGCGCGGTTGCGCACAGAAAACTGGCTGAAGGGATCAGTGAGATAATTGTCGGTAAAAACAATAAAAAAGTCTGAAACAGGTTTAAACCGCCATTGAAAGCGGGCATTGACGTTCACATTATCGAGCTGGCTGTTGTATTGAATAAAAGTGGTAAAAAAGAGGTTTCTGGTAAAAGTAATATCGATTCTCGGGCCAAAGAGCCAGAGGTTGGCAGGCTCAAAAGGCGCAGCCAGCTGAATATGGTTGTAATTGTAGTTTAAGGTAATCGCGCCAAAAGGCTGATACCGGAATGTAAAACCGCCCCCCAGGCCGGCACGGGTGCCGTTGAAAAATTCTCCGAAAACCGGGCGCACCTGAAAAGACAGTCTTTTTCTGCTGTCGGAGGCATAATTCCCCGAAATGCTGGTGTAATTGTAGGCAGTTCCGGCAGATAAAAATATGGAATCTTCCTGAATGCGCGTAGGATCAAAATCGTCAACAGAATACGCGCTTTACGTGTTACCTGAATCTGTCCCCGTGTATTATTGGTAAATTCCAGGTTCCAGGTGGCAGAATAATCCTGGTCTGACTTTCCCCATGCGGGCAGAAGGGTATTTCCATCATTTCCGGGTTTGAGAATGGCCCGGTAATCCAGACCTATGCTGTGTGTGTTGAGGGTTTTTCCGGAGGGATAAAAATAAAACTGCGCTTCCGGACTGACCATAAAGATATCGTGCCGGGGTACATAACCCATTTCTGCATCAAATCCGCTGCCCACAAAAACATGAGACCATTCGAGCCGGTATCTACGTTTGAGATATTCGAGTTGGATACCGTGCGAATACTTGTCTTTTTCCTGTTTCGTGGTGAATGCCTGATGGTAAAAAACTTTCCCTTTCCATCGGTTGTTGGCCGATCCGATTCTGTATTCCAGTCCTGCCACACGATTGTAATCAGTAAAGTCGCCTTTGTAGGAATGCCCGTTGACCGCCTGTTTGTTGGCCACAATAAATGAGAGATTGGAACGGCTGAATATGCGTTGCTGAAGCGTGGCAACCGTAAAGTTGAACCCGGGTAGCCCGTTGTCTGGTTCACTGGCTGTCTGCATATTGAGTACCCCCACCCTGAGATTGTTGTTGAGTTTGCCGCTGATTCTGGCGCCATAAAGGATGGGATTCTGGATATTCTGACCTGTGGCCGTATCCACGGCGACACCAATCCTGCGGGAGAAAAACGGGTTTACGCGACTTGTGCCAAAAGCACTGAACAGGTCTGCGTTTTCGAGGAAAAACTGCCTTCTTTCGGGGAAAAAGATTTCGAAACGGTCGAGATTGGTTACCTGCTGATCTACTTCTACCTGCGAAAAATCGGGGTTTACGGTCAGGTCAAGATTTAATGCACTGGTGAGGGCAATTTTTGCGTCCGCTCCCACGCCGCTAAGCAAATTCGGGTTTTGCTGGTCGGTGTTTTCATAATCGCGGGTAACACCTCCGGTGAGGTAAGGGATGACAGATATATTTTTTCCGGGTTTGGCAAGGGGTTCTTCAAATACCATTTCGCGCATAAACCCCAGATCCATAATGATCTGGTTGCGGGGAATCAGCACCCAACTGGTGATCTCATTAAAATCTGTATCAACCCGGTAGCTGTTGAACCGCCAGCGTTGTGATCCCTCTTTAAAACGCAGGGTCTTAAAGGGAATCGCCATTTCGGCAATCCAGTAATCTCCGTGAGTTTTGACTTTGCCAAACCATTTATTGTCCCACGAATCGGAGAAATCATCAAAATCTCTGCCCCCATTGGAAATCAGCGCCTCCCGCATGATGCCAAATGCGTTCATCCCAAATAAAAATGCATTGGTGCGGTCAGCGTAGGTGTCAAACAGGATGCTGATATTGTCGCTTCCCGTAAAGCTATAATCCCGCTTCAGCGATTGGGTAATATACTGATCATCAAAACTCAAACACTTGATGCCTACGTACAAAAAATCATCGTCATAGGACATGTAGATTTCCGTCTGGCCTTTTGCCTTCAGCGTGTCTGCCGGGAAATGTTGCCAGAATTCGACGGCAGGACTACCTCTGAACCAGTCTTCTTCCTGGAGAAAACCGTCAAGTGTGATTGCGCCGGTAGTACGGCGTACAAATATATCCGTATCCTTCAACACGGGCTCATTCATCTGGCCAAACCCTGTTTCAGGATTGTTTTGTGCCTGGAGAAAAAGACATAATGGCAGAAGGAAAAATACAAGGGAAAAACCATTCTTCATAGCATGGGCAAAATTAGGGAAAAAAGTTATATTGGTGCGGTGAAAACATGTCTAACTAAAAACTACAATTTTTATGCGCTGGCAAGGAAGACAAGGTAGCTCGAATGTAGAAGACCGCAGAGGTGGAGGTGGTGGGAGAAGAGTGGGTGCGAGTTTCGGCATTGGAACAATCATCATCGTTATCATTGCCCTGCTTTTTGGGCAGGATCCCATGCAGGTTTTGCAACAGGTTCAGTCCGGCAGTCCTCAGGAAGTTACGACTTCCCAAAGTGCTCCCAATGATGAACTGGGGCAATTTGTTTCTGTCGTACTTAAGGAAACGGAAGTTGTCTGGGACAAACTGTTTCAAGAGCAGCTAAATCGTCGATATACCCATCCCACCCTGGTACTTTTCAGCGGCGCTACGCAATCAGGATGTGGTTATGCCAGTGAGGCTACCGGGCCGTTTTATTGCCCTGCTGACGAAAAACTCTATATTGATCTGAGTTTTTACAATGAACTGAAAAACCGGTTTGGTGCCCCCGGAGATTTTGCGATGGCCTATGTTGTGGCCCATGAAGTAGCACATCATGTGCAAAACGAACTGGGTATCACCGATCAGGTTCACAACCAGCGCCGCCGCATCAGCGAAGCCCAGTATAACGACTTATCTGTCAGGCTGGAACTTCAGGCAGACTTTCTGGCTGGTGTATGGGCCCGTTATGTGCAGGAAAAAAATCTTCTGGAACAGGGGGATGTGGAGGAGGCCCTACGCGCCGCTAATGCCATTGGCGATGACCGCCTCCAAATGCAGGCCCAGGGTTATGTCGTGCCTGAGTCGTTTACACATGGCACCTCTGAGCAGCGTATGCGCTGGTTCAAAAAAGGTTTTGAAACCGGGGATCTATCTCAGGGCGATACTTTCAACACGCGAAATCTTTAATAGGGAGCTATCCTTCGGCCAGCAGTTCGGCGTAAGGCATGGCCTTCCATTCGGCGACGGATCGGGTCTGCGACGAAAAGCTAATGGCCACCGCCGTTACCGGCTGGTCGCCCGCCATCCAGGCCGATCCGTAGCGTTTTTCTCTGATCTGGGCCATGGCCTCGTCTGCCGGTGCGTCAAGCTTAAATTCCATTACATATACCCCGGCTTTGCTTTGTACTACTGTATCAACCCGGCCGCCAGCAGGTGTTGAAACATGGAGTCTTTGACTTCCTGGGGTAGCCCAGCGTATAGACTTCATATTCAGGGTCGTAAGCTTTGAGGGTAAGATAGCCGGTTTGAAACATCAGGCTGCGCCAGTCCATCTTTTCGATCGTAAAACTCTCAAAAATTGAGCTGCCTCCTGAGATTTGGGAAAAGTCATACTGGAAATTTTTTCGCAGGAGTTTGAGCAGGAAGGTCGGAGTACCGCTGTCCCACCAGTAGTTGCGAAAGGTGCGGGACTTCACCAGATTGAGCACCGAAAAAGGGTTGTAGAGGGTTTCTTTTCCCCACCAGCGGTATCCATTGTACCAACGGCGAATCTCTTCTACGACTACCTCTCGGATTTTTCCGTTTTCCGCAGCAATATGGTCGATTTCTTCGGAGAAATAGCTTTCCATCTCGGCCTGTGAATAACCGGTCAGTGTAGCGGAAAGTGGGTTAATCGTCAGATCTTCGAGATGGTTGAGGTCAGAAAACAGCGACACTTTACTAAACTTCGAGACCCCGGTGATGAGAAAAAAGCGAATAAAGGGATCAGCGTCTTTGATGACGGAAAAGAAGTTTTTGAGAATGTTACGGTTGGCTTCTGCCTGGGGGATGTTTTCAATATAATCGACCAGCGGCTTGTCGTATTCGTCGATGAGGATCACAAGTTTTTGCGGACCGTTTCCAAGTGCCTGGATCAACTCTTCTAATCGCTGTCCAAGGCCTTTTCGTTGAAGCGTGATTCCATTTTCTGCTGCCCGGAGATCGAGCGCCTGATATAGTGCTGCGTCAAGCCCGATATCCTTATAACTTAACGTACTAAAAGAGAAATGCAATTGCCCAGTCATAATCCGCTTCGCGATCGACCCAGAGGCCGGAAAATAATTCCCGCCGCCCTTCAAAGAAATACTTCAAGGTCGAAAGCAACAGCGACTTGCCAAACCGCCTCGGGCGGGAGAGGAAGAAGTAAGAACCATTCTGAGTCAGGTCAAACACCTCCCGGGTTTTGTCCACATAGAGGTAGTCTTCCTGCCTGATCTTCGCAAAATCCTGTATGCCGATGGGATATTTCTTCATACTGCCAAGTTACGAAAATTTCTGTTTATTCTCTGGAATTAAGGTCATATACAGGGACTTATCCAAATATTTTCGTACCTTCGCGCCCAAATTCCTAATAACCTATTTTCTCCAAAAATGATTACAGTCACCAATCTGGGCTTGCAATACGGCAAAAGAATTCTTTTTGATGAAGCCAACCTGAAGTTTACCCGGGGGAACTGCTATGGCGTTATCGGTGCCAATGGTGCAGGTAAATCCACTTTTCTCAAAATCCTCTCAAGTGATATTGCGCCTTCACGGGGTTCGGTTTCCATCGAACCCGGCAACCGCATGGCTGTACTCAAACAAAACCACTTTGAGTTTGAAGAAGAGCAGGTGCTGGAGACGGTGATCATGGGTCATAAGGAAATGTATGACATCATGGTAGAGAAAAATGCCATCTATATGGATCCCGATGCAACGGAGGAAGACGGACTGCGGGCGGCAGAACTGGAAAATAAATTCGGAGAAATGGGGGGCTGGACGGCTGATTCTGATGCTGCTGAATTGTTGAGTTTGCTGGGGATTGCCGAAGATCTGCATTACCTTCAGGTCAAAGAACTCAATGGCCCGCAAAAAGTGAAAGTTCTGCTGGCTCAGGCCCTGTTTGGAAACCCCGATATTTTGTTGCTGGACGAGCCTACCAACGACCTCGACGCTGAAAGCATTACCTGGCTTGCCGATTTTCTCGCCGATTTTAAAAATACAGTCATTGTTGTTTCCCACGACCGCTACTTTCTGGACATGGTCTGTACGCATGTGGTGGATATCGATTTTGGCAAAATCCGCATTTCTACCGGAAACTACTCCTTCTGGTATGAGTCAAGCCAATTGATGGCGCGCCAGCTTGCTGATAAAAACAAAAAGGTTGAGCAGCGGAAAAAAGAACTGCTGGAGTTTATTCAGCGTTTTAGCGCCAACGCTTCCAAATCCCGTCAGGCTACCAGCCGTAAAAAGGCACTGGAAAAACTCGATCTTGAGGAAATCAGGCCCTCCAGCCGCCGTTATCCCTTTATCAATTTTGAGATGGGGCGTGAACCAGGCGGGCAAATTCTTAATGTGGAAAACCTTAGTAAAAAGAACCACAACGGCGAAACCCTGTTTGGGAACGTATCATTTTCTGTCAACAGTGGCGACAAAATCGCGATTCTCTCCCGAAAATCTGCAGCAATCTCTGCTTTCCTCGATGTAATTGCAGGTAAAGAAAAACCCGATTCCGGAAAAGTAGAATTCGGTCAGACCATTACTTACGATTATCTGCCCAACGATAACGAGGAGTTTTTCACCAATAAAAATGACCTCAATCTGGTTGACTGGCTTTGGCAATTCTCCAAAAGCGAGGAAAATGACGAGCAGTTTATCAGAGGTTTTCTGGGAAGAATGTTGTTTTCCGGTGAGGAAGTTTTCAAAAAATCCAGTGTCCTCTCCGGAGGTGAAAAAGTGCGTTGTATGATGTCCAAAATGATGTTGAGTTTCCCCAACTTCCTCATTATGGACGAGCCTACCAACCACCTGGACCTGGAATCCATTACCGCGCTCAACCGTTCGCTGGAAGATTTTAAGGGAAATATCATTTTTACTTCCCATGACCACACCCTCGTACAGACGATTGCCAACCGTATCATCGAAATTACTCCCAATGGTATCATTGACAGTCTGTGGAGTTTCGAAGATTATCTGGCTTCTGACAAAATCAGGGAGCAACGGAATTCGCTTTATTCCGGGGTTGGGGTATAAGGTCTTTTAGGGTGCTTCCTATCATGATGCCATTGGCCAGGTAGAATCCGGTTTTGCCTCCGGGCAAAATATCCATGGTTTCACTTCCTGTATAAGGGATCAATGTAGCGGAAATGATTTCCGATCCGTCGAGCAGGTCTCCGGGTTTGGACGATACGAGTGGTAAACCTCGCATATCCGGGTGTCCGGGAGAAACATCCAGGGTGCGGCCATCAGCCAGTACGATATGCAATAACTGGTGATCCGGACTGACGGACACGCGACTCCTGAGCAAAACCGGAACCGCAGTTTTCTGTCCGCGCTCATCCAGTGTCCAGACCAGGTCTCCTTCCGAAATATTTCCCAAAGCAATTTCACCTGTTGGCGTAGCTATCCGGGTAGAAGGAGGAAGACAGACGCAGGGCAATTCATATCCGCGGAAATAATTTCCATTTACCTCCTGCCATAGGGAAGACCCATCCGTAAAATTTTTCACCCATTGGGGAGAACTTGCATTTCCAATCGGAATACATACCAGTTGGATAGGCCAGGTTAGGGTATCATTGGGGTCAAAAAATATTTCTGCGCAATTGCTATCTGCCGCCACGTTCACCCCCATACAGTCGGCAAAACATTCGCTGACATAGTTTCTTCCATCTTCCCCGCATACGAAATGATATTCATTAGCAGGGCAATCGCATTGTGAGAAGTCTGGAGTCAGAACCGGGTCGATAGTCTTATTACATGCGAGCAAAAGGCCAGCCGCCAGTAATGGGTAATACATTATGTGTTTCATATTCCGTTTTTCTTTATGACGGAGAACGTACCAAATCTGCTGCATAAAGATCAGGGAGCGTGTTACAACCAAAACATACTCAGGTTGGGGAAATCTGCCTGGTTTACCGGCGGTTCACTAAATACATTTTCTGCAAGGTCGAGTTTGGTCAGGCCTTTCATGTCTGAAAATCTCTCAGGTAAGGCAGATAAATGATTCGCCCGAAGGTACAACTCTCTTAAAGCAACCAGCCGGGTGATGGATGCCGGAAGAACCTGAATCTGATTATTTCTCACTTCCAGCATGCGCAGTGCCTGAAGATCGCCCAATGCCTCTGGAAGGTGTGTGAGTTGATTGTCTCTGACAACCAGTACACGCAGATTTTTGAGCCGGCAAAGGCTTTCCGGGAGCGCCGTAAGCTTATTTCCCCCCAACTCAAGTACCCGCAAATTTTCCATTTCTGCGATCGAATCGGGTAAAACTTCCAGCATATTATCTGTCAGTCCGAGCACAGTGATATGTGCGGCGTTGAGAAGGATTTCGGGTAAATCAACAAGCCCCAGCCCTGTAAGATGCAGGGCTGAGAGCTTGTTTTGATACGTTACTTCGATTCGGCGGAGTGCCTCTTCCATTATTTTCCCCCCATTATTTTTTGATGACTTTAATTGTCTGATGTTCTGCCCCAACAGAAACTCTGAGCAGGTACATTCCGGGAGCGAGTGAGGTGGTAGGAACAGTTAATTCTGATTTCCCTTCTTCATACAGTTGTTCGGGAACCACTACGGCCACCTGTTGCCCCATTAGGTTGTACAGTCCGGCAGAAATGCGGGTCTGCTCCGAAACAGTCAGGCTTACCGTCAGCTTGTTGTCAAACGGATTGGGCCATGCGTTGATTTCCTGCAAGGTGTTTATTTCTTCGAATACCACCCGTGCTCCTCCGGTACCAAACGTATGACTGCCGATAAAGGAGAAGGTATTGCTAGGGTAGGCATCCCATTCGGAAGTGGTATAGGTTGTATTGGGACTAATCACCTCAGATTTTCTGACCAGCGTGGTATTCGCTGCGAAATTGGCACTTCCGCCGTTAAACACGCCGATAATATCGATTAGTACATTGTTTTTGAAAAGACCTACGGGATCATTGCCTGCGAAGTTGGTGACTCCACCGGTAAGGATAACATCAGACACCGAGGTAATCGCAGAAGCTGCACCTGAGCGGCCTACGACAAATACATCGCCGTCGGCGAGTGTGCCGCTCAGCGTAAATGTATTGCGCCAACTGCCGCTGCCGTTGGATTGCCATTTGAGTGAATAGGCCGAAAGGTTGACCGCAGCCCCTGTAAAATTGGCGATTTCGAGTGCGCGGTTGCTTTGTGAGCCTTCAATATATTCGCTGAAAAACAGATCGGTAGCTACCACCGGCGGGTTTTCTGTCTGACCACTTACGGTATTACTGTTTCCGCTGTTTCCACCGGCATTGTAGGCGACTACATAGTAATAATAGGTGGTGAGGAGTTGAACCGTATTGTCAGTGAAAGCAACTACATCTGCGCCCAGATCTGCGACCTGTGAGAAGTTGACATTGTCTGCCGACCGGAAAACCAGATAGCCGGTTTCATCGGCTACATCGTCCCATGAAAGACTGAGATCGTCAACTGTGGCGGTAAGCGCCAGATTCGCAGGAGCAGCGGGCGGTGTGGGGGCAGAGCCATTGACAGTATGAGTCCCCAGATTGCTGAAGGTATTGGTGGGGTAAGAATCCCATTCGGCTACCACATAGGCATCGGATGGGCTGGTAACAGTTGCTTTTCTCACCAGTGTTACATCAGCCGCAAAGTTGTTACCTGTGCCAAAATCGCCCACAACATCAATCAGCGTACCGTTTTTAAACAGTCCGATGACATCATTCCCGTTGAAGGTAACAATACCTGCGCCTGTACTCACATCTGCCTGGGTCAGTATCGCCGGATCAGCAGCACTATTGGCAATCACCCATACAGCGCCATGAGCCAGAGTTCCGCTCAGTGCGTAGTCATCAGCCCATACCCCTCCGCCATTGGTTTCTTTGCGGAGTACATAGCCGGAGAGATTAACTGCTGCGCCGGTGAAATTGGCGATTTCCAGTGCTTTGTTGAATGAAGAACCTTCGATGTATTCGGAGATCAGCAAATCAGTCGCATTGCCGCCGGTACTTTCTGTTGCTCCGCTGACGGTATTGCTATTGCCACTGTTTCCGCCTGCGTTATAGGCGACGACGTAGTAGTAATAGGTGGTCAGCAATTGTACGGTATTGTCAGTTAAGGTATTTTCATTGGCTGCCAGGGAAGCGATCTGGGAGAATGAAATATTATCCTCCGAACGGAAAACGAGATAACCTTCTTCATCGGCGACATCATCCCATGCGAGATTCAGGTCAACCGTTGTCGCAAGAAGGGTCAGGTTGGTTGGGGTTGCAGGCGGTTGGGGGGCAGAGCCGTTAAAGGTATGAGCGCCGAGGTTGCTGAAAGTATTGGTGGGGTAGGAATCCCATTCTGCTACTGTATAAACAGTGTTGGGAGAAGATATATCGGCTTTTCTCACCAGGGTTACATCCTGCGCAAACACGGCACTGCTGCCAAAGTTGCCGATTACGTCGAGTAGCGATCCGTTTTTGAATAGTCCGACTACATCGTTACCATTGAAGTTGACGATAGCAGCCCCGGTGCTTACATCTGCCTGTGCGAGAATCGCGGGGTCTGCGGAGCTGTGCGCAATGACCCACACCTCGCCGTTGGCGAGGGTTCCGCTCAGCGCATAATCATCACCCCATACGCCGCCGCCGTTGGTTTCTTTGCGGAGTACATAGCCGGTGAGGTTGACCGATCCTCCGGTGAAATTGGCGATTTCCAGTGCCTTGTTGAAGGAGGAACCCTCAATATATTCGGAGAGAATCAGGTCTGTTGCGTTGCCGCCGCCACCACTGCCACCCGCAGGTGTGCCACTGACTGTAGCCGAATTGGGGCTGTTGCCTGTGCCGTTGAAAGCTACCAGGTAGTAATAATAGGTAGTTCCGGGGGTAAGGCCGGTATTGGTATATGATGCTGTATTCGCAGAAAGGGTGGTTATCAGTGAAAAGTTGGTATTGTCCGTAGAGCGGTACACTTCGTACCCTGTTTCGCCAGCGGCATCAGTCCAGGAAAGAGTCAGGCTGGTAGCACCCGTGGAAATGGCAAGATTAGTGGGGGCAGAAGGTGCTGAGGAGGTTACGTTCCACGCATCTGCCACCCAGTCCGGATGGTCAATATATGGGTTGCGGTTGCCCTGGTAGGTTTCGATTCCGTTGTTGCGGTCAATTTCTTTGGCCGAAACAGGATCCTGAAGATGCCATTGATAAAGCATGGCAGGATCTGCTACGGAAGAAATGGCACCCGCCTGGGTAGGGTACATGGTGTAGAAGTAGAAAATCGCCCGTGCGCAGTCTCCTTTGTGATCTTCACGGGGTTCAAACTGCTGGTTGGCGTATTCGCTGTATTCGTCAATGAGCGTAGTAGGAATGGTCGTCTGGCTCACATTATCGCGCATCCACTTGGTGGTTACGTTGTCATTGATATCAGCAAATGGGTAGTTGGAACGCGTGCTGTTCCATATATCGAGAGATGGAAAGAGATGGTGTATATCTGACATCATCGGCTCAACACTGCTGAAGAAGCTTTGCGGAATGGTGTGTTCTGCATTGATCGGAGCAGGATTGGTACCGGTACCACCAAAGGTCCATGGCTGTACAAAACCTCCATAAACATCGGTGATGGTGTTGTTTTTGTTGTCGATGTAATTGTACATATACATCCTGGCTGTGGAGTAGCCCAGGGTAGTATGAAATCCATCATAAAAATTTTGCTTAATCCAGTCGCGGAGAGCCTGGCCGGTAAGGCCGGGAGGCGGAGTTTGGGCAAATAGTTGTCCGCTCAGAAAGAAACCAAGCAGGATCAATCTGGTAAAAAGGTAAAGCCGTTTTGTCATGGGAATTTTATTGTGGTTGTTGAACTTTACATGAAAGAACCTTTTGGAAATAATTACTTTTCAGCAACCAGCAAAAAAATACCCGTTGGGGATAAAAACAAATCAAAACTTTGATTATCCCACAGAACTTTTCCACAACCGGAAATAATAATATTAACTTTTTTTCTTATTAATTTCTGTATTAAAACAGGATTCCGCCGGAAATACTCACAGACTGAAACCAGGCGGTCGGCATAGGTGTACCTTTCCCGTCGAGGAGATAGGGGGCAAAACCATGCATCGCTTCCACAAGCACTACCCTTTTTCCCACCTGAAAATCAGCACCTGCACCAATAAGATAATTGATAAAAAAATCTTTCTGCTCCAGGTCATTTTCAAATCGGAGCACGATATTCTGGCTCTGTGTATTTACCCTGACCGCGTCCCAGCGGGTAAACCGGTCTAACCCCAAACCTCCGATGACATAGGGCCCTCTGCCTTTTTTAGAAAATGCATATCGGAGGTAGAGTGGAATTTCAAGTCGGGAGGACGTTACCGTGACATGTTGAATATCGGTAATACCTGGTTCCTCTCTGATTCGCTCATATTCATTGGTAGCCGAATAAAACGTTGCCCCTGTGCGAAAAGATATCCTTTGGGTAAGGGCGGGAAAGGAAAATTCGGCCAAAACAGAAGGCACAACGGTATAGGCAATCCGGGGAGAACCGAATTCGGCAAAAACATATCGGGCACTGCTGCCGGGGAGAAAGTCAAGTACAGATCCCATTCCTCCTGCCGCAACCCCCAGCCGGATTTTCATTTTGTCGGTTTCGTGTTTGTACACTTCTATTTTCGTAAATGAACAGCCTGCGTATTCTTCAAAGAGGTGGGCCAGGCTCTGAAGATTAAATTCAGTAGATTTCAGATACGAGTTGATCGCAAAGCAGTCGCTCATTTTGTCCCTGAGCAGATATTTATATTCTTCACGGGCTTTGAAGAATGTGCGGTCTTCAATTTTTACCTTTTCCTGACTCAGAATCAATGATTCGAGAGAATCACCGTCTTTCAGGTAATATTCGTCCCGGAAGTACAAAAGACTAAACTTTCCTCTGGCTTTGTATTGCATGAAAACGTCTTTTCCTTCTGCATTGTATCCCGAAAGGAAGACTGAGGAGCCTGATCCGTAGCCCTTAATTTCGCCGGGCGAAAACTGTTGCTCTTCCCCGTCATTAGAGACCTTAAAAACACAGGTGGTGGTATTAAATACATGATCCTGAAGCAGAACCAGTCCGGGAAGCGAATCCTGTCCGAGGGTAATGATATAACCGGGGGTATAGGAATCCTTTTTTTGCCCGCAAACGCTGGTCGAAATAGCAATAAGGATTCCTAACAATAAGTAGTAGCGTAGTCTGTTCATAGGACGTAGTTTCTGTAAATATAAAAATAGAAATGAATTCACAGAACGGTATTTTGCCGCCTATCTTTTTCCGGGGGGGGAATAGCCCCTGGATGCGTCGTCAATAACCAGTACCCAGTCGGGTCCGCCCATTTCCTTTTTTATCCCGTTATCCCAGGGAAGGGTGAAATCGCCTTTATTAAAAAACTTATCAATAAAAACAGATTCTCCGTTTCGGGGGTTGTACCACCAGGCATTCAGGGCTTCACCCGCAATGACACGGGTATCTACTTTGACATTGTAGGGGTAGGGGTAATAAATCATCATATAGGTAACATCCTTACCTTCTGGCGTTCCGTCGCGGGTCGCCTGAATATGGTTGGCCCCATAACCATCAGAAGGCCAGCTTTCTCCTTCTGTCAGCAGTACTTTCTGGTCAGGAATACGGCTAAAGTAGGGGCGGGACAGCATTAGATTTTTGAGGTGCTGCATTTGGGAAGAACCGGGTGCTACCAGTGCCTGATACCAATACATATCTGCGTAAATAATGGGTTTTCGCCCCCGGTCAAACATCTGCCATATACTGTTGTGTCCGTAAGTAATGCCACAACCTCCGGCGAAGACCGACCAGTACGACGCCCTCCGCACGTCGAAGTCCTCATACTTGGGGCCGTATTCTTTGAAGCCGGTATGCAGGCCTTCGTAGTTGGCTTCACCGTCAAGCACAGGTTTGGCGGGTATGCGCGCATAGTCTTTGGCAATCATTTCGTAGTTGGGCGCCGCAGGGTGCATATGGCCGGATTGGACCATGTTGAAATCCAGCCAGACAGAGTCGTGAAGGACCTCGGAGGATGAACGGCCTCCGTAAATATGGTAAGTCATCAGTCTTCCGCCATCGCCTTTGTGTGTGCCGAGGGCCATATTATCCCAGATCGCTTCATAACCTTCCGGGCCGCGGTCGCCGCCAAATACCCAGATTATATTGGAGTGGTGTTTGAGTTTTTCGGCAAGATATTTTCCGTAGGCAAAAGCTGTTTCCGGTGTAAATAGCGACAGATTTTCGAATAAAGGATGTGGTTTGTCCTCAACGTGGGAACCCCATGTGGGGAGGATCGCCATGTAAATACCGTGTTCTGCAGCCTTTCCCACGGCAAAGTCTATCAGTTCAAAAAAAGCTTCATTGGGTTTGGTAACATCCGTACCTTCAAACGGCAGATTACCCTCGGCATTAGGTTCGGTGACTCCGTCGATTTCGCCGAGCACTACGGCCTGCACTACAGTAAAACCCTTGGCGGCGCGGTTGGCAAAATAAAGTTCCATCTCATCGCGGCTGAGCCGGTGAAACAACTCCCAGGCAGTATCACCCAGATAAAAAAAAGGTTTGTTGTCGCTTGTGGCCAGGTATCTTCCGTTTTCGCTTACCTTCAGGCGGGGAAGCTGTGCTGGGAGGTGCGCCATACCTATGTGCAGTAGCAATAAGAGCAAAGTAATTCGTTTCATAGTACACGACTTTGGCTCAAGTTATCCATTTACCTGAAAAATACAGCGGCGGAAGAAGAAAAACTGGGGCAGGTCGGTTCAGAGAGATGTCTGGGGGGAAATCTTTGTCAGAGGACGCTGTTTAGCAACGGTTTGGAATCGAAGAATCCCTCAAGGATCGGATTGCAACGGTTTGGGATTGCAGAATCCACATGGATCCAACGGTTTGTATCTGTTTGCAACGGTTTGTATCCGTTTTCAACGGTTTGTATCCGTTTGCAACGGTTTGTATCTGTTTGCAACGGTTTGTATCTGTTTTCAACGGTTTGTATCCGTTTTCAACGGTTTGTATCCGTTTGCAACGGTTTGTATCCGTTTGCAACGGTTTGTATCCGTTTTCAACGGTTTGTATCCGTTTTCAACGGTTTGTATCTGTTTGCAACGGTTTGTATCCGTTTACAACGGTTTGTAATCGCAGAATCCCTAAAGTACCGGTTTGCCTCCAATTACCAAACGGTGCACTCCCGATTTTCAACGGTTTGTATCTGTTTGCAACGGTTTGTATCCGTTTGCAACGGTTTGTATCTGTTTGCAACGGTTTGTATCTGTTTGCAACGGTTTGTATCTGTTTGCAACGGTTTGTATCTGTTTGCAACGGTTTGTATCCGTTTACAACGGTTTGTATCCGTTTGCAACGGTTTGTATCCGTTTACAACGGTTTGTATCCGTTTACAACGGTTTGTATCCGTTTTCAACGGTTTGTATCCGTTTTCAACGGTTTGTATCCGTTTACAACGGTTTGTATCTGTTGCAACGGTTTGGAATCGAAGAATCCCTCAAGGATCGGATTGCAACGGTTTGGGATTGCAGAATCCACATGGATCCAACGGTTTGTATCCGTTTGCAACGGTTTGTATCCGTTTGCAACGGTTTGTATCTGTTTGCAACGGTTTGGAATCGAAGAATCCCTCAAGGATCGGATTGCAACGGTTTGGGATTGCAGAATCCACATGGATCCAACGGTTTGTATCCGTTTGCAACGGTTTGTATCCGTTTGCAACGGTTTGTATCCGTTTGCAACGGTTTGTATCCGTTTGCAACGGTTTGTATCCGTTTGCAACGGTTTGTATCCGTTTACAACGGTTTGTATCCGTTTTCAACGGTTTGTATCCGTTTACAACGGTTTGTATCTGTTTGCAACGGTTTGTATCCGTTTACAACGGTTTGTATCCGTTTTCAACGGTTTGTATCCGTTTTCAACGGTTTGTATCCGTTTACAACGGTTTGTATCTGTTTTCAACGGTTTGTATCCGTTTTCAACGGTTTGTATCCGTTTTCAACGGTTTGGAATCGAAGAATCCCTCAAGGATCGGATTGCAACGGTTTGTATCCGTTTGCAACGGTTTGTATCCGTTTGCAACGGTTTGTATCTGTTTGCAACGGTTTGTATCCGTTTGCAACGGTTTGTATCCGTTTGCAACGGTTTGTATCTGTTTGCAACGGTTTGGAATCGAAGAATCCCTCAAGGATCGGATTGCAACGGTTTGGGATTGCAGAATCCACATGGATCCAACGGTTTGTATCCGTTTGCAACGGTTTGTATCCGTTTGCAACGGTTTGTATCTGTTTGCAACGGTTTGTATCTGTTTGCAACGGTTTGTATCCGTTTGCAACGGTTTGTATCCGTTTTCAACGGTTTGTATCTGTTTGCAACGGTTTGTATCCGTTTGCAACGGTTTGTATCTGTTTGCAACGGTTTGTATCCGTTTACAACGGTTTGTATCCGTTTTCAACGGTTTGTATCCGTTTTCAACGGTTTGTATCCGTTTACAACGGTTTGTATCTGTTTTCAACGGTTTGTATCCGTTTTCAACGGTTTGTATCCGTTTTCAACGGTTTGGAATCGAAGAATCCCTCAAGGATCGGATTGCAACGGTTTGTATCCGTTTGCAACGGTTTGTATCCGTTTGCAACGGTTTGTATCTGTTTGCAACGGTTTGTATCTGTTTGCAACGGTTTGGAATCGAAGAATCCCTCAAGGATCGGATTGCAACGGTTTGGGATTGCAGAATCCACATGGATCCAACGGTTTGTATCTGTTTGCAACGGTTTGTATCTGTTTTCAACGGTTTGTATCCGTTTTCAACGGTTTGTATCCGTTTTCAACGGTTTGTATCCGTTTGCAACGGTTTGTATCCGTTTTCAACGGTTTGTATCCGTTTTCAACGGTTTGTATCTGTTTGCAACGGTTTGTATCCGTTTACAACGGTTTGTAATCGCAGAATCCCTAAAGTACCGGTTTGCCTCCAATTACCAAACGGTGCACTCCCGACCAGCACAGGGCCCCTACACCAGACAGTTCTGTTGTTTGTTCCCCCAGTCCCTGTTTTTCTTCCGCCTAAAAATCCATACTTTAGAGAAACTAATTTTCTTCCATTGCAATTAAGAACTACTGCATCGCTACTATTTCTTTTGGGGTTGCTGGGCTGTGGCTGGTCCGGCCAACAGGTGAGTTACAATCGCGACATCCGGCCCATTCTCAACAAAAACTGCCTGAGCTGTCACGGTGGTGTGAGAAAATCGGGCGGATTTAGTTTGCTCTTCCGGGAAGAAGCGCTCGATACCACCGAATCGGGCAAATACGCCATTATCCCCGGGGATAGCAGGAACAGTGAAATGGTCATTCGCCTGCACCATCACGATCCTGAAAAGCGCATGCCGCTGGAAGCTGATCCGCTTTCGCCCGAACAGATCAGCCTGATTGAAAAATGGATAGATCAGGGTGCCAAATGGGAAGATCACTGGGCTTATATTCCCCCGGATACCTCGGCTTCTCCTCCTGATATCTCTCTGCGGGGAACAGAACTTACCGGAATAGATAAGTTTCTCCTGCAAAAACTGAAGGAAAAAGACCTCTCCTTTTCCCCCGAAGCCGAAAAACCGGTAATTCTACGGCGTCTGGCACTCGATCTTACCGGGCTGCCTCCCAATGAAAATGAATTACAGTCTTTCCTCGATGATCATTCTCCCGAGGCCTGGGAAAAAATGGTGGATTACTATCTTGCCTCTCCCAGTTATGGTGAAAACCTGGCTTCCATGTGGCTCGACCTCGCCCGGTATGCAGACTCCAAAGGCTATGAAAAAGACCTCAACCGCTCCATCTGGAAATACCGCGACTGGGTAGTCAATGCCTACAACCGCGATATGCCTTTCGATTCGTTTACCCTATACCAACTCGCCGGAGACCTGATTCCCGATCCTTCCGAAACACAGCTTTTTGGTACCGCCTTCCACCGCAATACCATGGCCAATGACGAAGGAGGAACCGATGACGAGGAGTTTCGCGTCGCGTCGCAAATCGAAAGGGTCGGTACGACCTGGGAAGTGTGGATGGGTACTACCATGGCCTGCGTCCAGTGCCACAGCCATCCCTATGATCCCTTCCGCCATGAGGATTTTTACCGTTTTATGGCCTTTCTCAACAATACTGCGGATAAGGACATTTACAACGAGCAACCCAAAGTTTTTACTTACGAAGACTCCGTAAAGGGAAAAGTAAAAGATGTTCTGGGCTGGATTGAACAACATGCGGGCAAAGAATATATTCACCCCGGAAAAAACCTTTACCAGCAGGCAGCCTCGGCAATCTACGAGCTTGATTTCCGCCGCGTGGAGGCAGAAGAGTATCAGGATCACAGCCGTTTTATCGAACTCACCTCTCCGGATCAGTTGTCCGTATTTCAGATTCAGGATTCGTCGTGGATTATGTATGAGAATGCAGATATGACGGATGTAGAGCGAATGAGTTTTCACGTGGCGAGTCAGAAGGCCGGTGGCTGGATAGATATTTTTGCAGATTCCCTCTACGGGGAAAAACTGGCTACTCTGAAAGTCCCTGTTACCCGGAAATGGGATGAATGGAAAACCATAAACACCCCCATCCGATCAGTAGAAGGTAAACACAACCTCTATCTTTTTTTCCGGATGAATGGAATCCCTGAGTCGGATTTGTTCCGGATTGACTGGCTGGAATACCGCCTAAAGAAACCCGCTTATGCACATTACGGGTCTCAGATGAAAGAAAAACTGGAAGAACTGAATGCCATTCCGACTATCCAAACTCCTGTTTTGCAGGAACTTCAGGGAGAAAAAAGGCGAAAAACCTTCCATTTTCTCAGGGGTAACTGGCTTACACCCGGAGAAACGGTCTCACCCGGTGTACCGGCTTCTCTTCCACCGATGGAGGAAGGGAAAAGTCCCGACCGGCTGGCTCTGGCGCGATGGATGACTGATCCCGGACATCCGCTGACCTACCGTGTTTATGTCAACCGGATATGGGCACAGATTTTCGGTACGGGTATCGTCGAAACAACAGAAGATTTTGGCAGTCAGTCTCCGTCACCCAGCCATCCCGAACTCCTCGACTGGCTGGCCGTGCGGTTTGCCCGAAATCTCAACGCTTCCACAAAGTCCCTGGTAAAAGAAATTGTCATGTCGGCGGCCTACCGTCAGCGCGCCACAGCTTCGCCTCAGCTTTTGGCGATTGACCCTGCCAACCGCCTCCTCGGTCGCGGGCCGAGGAAACGCCTGTCTGCGGAGCAGATCAGGGATCAGGTGCTTGCTGTGAGCGGGATGCTGGACACCACCTCTGGCGGACCGCCTGTATTGCTCAATATTCCCGACCCGCGCACTTTCGATCCTTACCGGCAGGCAAACCTTATCAGTTATCAGCCTTACCGGAGAGGCATTTACAATTTCTGGAAGCGAACCATTCCGACTACCCTTCTCACTACTTTTGATGCACCGGTGAGGGATTTTTGTGTTTCACGGCGCATTCGTACCAATACACCGTTACAAGCGCTGGTACTGCTCAACGACTCAGTATTTTTTGATGCGGCAGTAGTGCTGGGAGAATGGATGGAAGACCTCGACTCTGAACCGGAGGCGGCCATCCGGAAAGGTTATTGGAAAGTACTTTTCCGCGAACCTGATCCTGTGCGAATGGAGGCACTGCTACGCTTATATGAAGAAACCGAAGCCGCAGAAAATGCTCCCTGCGGTTACACCCTGGTCGCCAATGCGCTGCTAAATCTTGATGTATTTGTCAACAGTTAAATGAAAATCTCCTGTGAACCATCTGGATCAATACCACCTCGATATTTCCCGCTACCATACGCGGCGGCAGTTTCTTCGCAAATGTATCACCGGAATGGGCGGTATCGCCCTCGGTTCTCTGGTCGGTTGCGGGGAAATGGGCAGCAATATTCTTTCCCTTCCCGGACACGATCCGCTGGCACTTTCGCCCTCCCACTTCGCACCCCGCGCCAAGCGGGTAATTTTCCTTCATATGGCAGGTGCGCCTTCACAACTGGAGTTGTTTGACTACAAACCCGCCCTGCAAAAACTCGATGGACAGCCCTGCCCGCCTTCTCTGCTGGAAGGCAAGCGGTTTGCCTTCCTCAAAGGCGTACCCAACCTTCTGGGGCCTCAGACGCGCTTTGCTCAGTATGGAGAATCCCGCACCTGGGTGTCGGAGTTTCTTCCCCACTTTTCAAAGTGGGTAGATGAGGTTTCCATTCTCAAAGCCATGCATACCGATGAGTTTAATCACGCACCGGCGCAGTTTTATATGCATACAGGCAGTCCGCGCGTAGGGCGGCCAAGCATGGGCTCGTGGGTAGCGTATGGGTTGGGAGCGGAGAATGAAAATCTGCCTGCCTTTGTTGTGCTGCTTTCAGGCCCTATCGATGTAAGTGCTGGGAAAAGTGTGTGGGGTAGCGGTTTCCTGCCAACCGTGTATCAGGGGGTTCAGTGCCATTCGGTAGGAGACCCTGTAGCCGACCTCGCCAATCCTGCGGGAGTGAGCGGCGATCTTCGCAAAAAAACCGTCGATGCCATCAACCGCATCAACCAGCGCGAATACGAGGAAGTCGGCGATCCTGAAATCCTCAGCCGTATCTCACAGTATGAACTCGCCTTCCGGATGCAGACGGCCGTGCCCGAAACGATGGATATCGGCGACGAACCTGCCTACATTCACGAAATGTACGGTACGGAGCCAGGCAAAAAATCATTTGCCAATAACTGCCTCCTGGCGCGGAAACTGGTGGAGAAGGGAGTGCGGTTTGTGCAGTTATTTGACCGCCGCTGGGATCATCATGGTACAGGCAAAGGCAATGGCGTCAACGACGGACTGAAAAACGCCTGTGAGGTTACGGACAAGCCCGTAGCGGCCCTGCTCACCGACCTGAAGCAGCGTGGGCTGCTCGACGAAACGCTGGTGATCTGGGGCGGGGAGTTTGGGCGCACGCCCATGATGGAGACACGCGCTTCGGCTGACTACCGGGGGCGGGACCACCATACTGAGGCATTCACCATGTGGATGGCCGGAGGCGGGATAAGGAAAGGATTTACTTTTGGGGAAACGGACGATATCGGCTTTACGGGAGTAAAGGACCGGGTGCATATTCACGACCTTCAGGCGACTATACTTCACTGTCTGGGCCTGGACCACGAACGACTGACTTTCCCGTTTCAGGGGCGGCAGTTTCGGCTCACCGATGTGAGCGGGAAAGTAGTGCGGGATGTGTTGGGGTAGGGGAGTAATGGACGCCATTGTGATATCAGGAGCCCATCCTTAGTGGTGCTACCATTTTTCGACATTCAATCCCTCGATGTAGGAAAAGTGGTGATCCCTTGTTACAAGATTTAAATTGTATTGTAGAGCAATAGCTGCAATCCAAATGTCATTCTCAGGAATAGGGTTGCCTTTTTCTTTTAGCCCTTTTTTTATTTGACCATAATACATAGCCGTATTTCCATCGCAATTCAATACAGTAGCCTGTGTTCTTAACTGGTCTATTCTTTCGATATTTATTTGTTTTTTACCTGAGTTAAATGCACCATAATAAAGTTCTCCAATAACGACAGAAGGTAAAAATATCTCACTTGCCTGATTGGCTTTGCTTATGACTATTTGGTCTCCACTAAGTATTGCAATAACTATATTGGAATCCAATAAAAATCTACCACTCATCTTCATCAATTTGTGATACGTCACTCAAGGAGGACTGGAATTCCTTAGTATCATTTGCATCAAATATGCCGGAAAATTGCAAAATCCCTTTAGATCGATCTCCTCTGGAAACAGATAGCATAGAGTTAATGAACTCCAGAAGTTTTAATTGTTGGACAAAAGACAGCCTGCTTACGGCTTTAAGTATAGATTGTTGAATATCACGCTCGCCCATAGAGGATATTTTTTATACTACTAAAATAACGATTTTTTTGGCTAATTCAGTTATTTTAGAATAAATGACTTTGTTGTAGTTCAGAACGTTCCAATTGCCCTGATTTCGAAGAAATGTTTTGCTATAACAATATCCTCCCCCCATCACTCCACATTCACCTGCAAAAATATGGGCACAATCTTGTCGCTGTAGCGTTTGGAGGCCCAGAAGCCCATATATTTGGGGTTATAGACCACGTGCTCGGGGGGCAGCATCTGGTCGCCAAAGGCGGCGTAAACGGCTTTGCTCAGGTTGGGCCCCTGTTTGCGGATTTTTGCCAGTTTTTCGTTGATGTCGGAAATGGGGGTGGGGCTAAACAAAAAACAAATCTGCTCCAGCCCGGTTTTGTTTAGTTCCAATGCGGCGGTTTCTTCGGGTAAAGTCAGAAATATATCGCGTGAAACAATGACCGAACTCTGGTGTTGCCCCTGAAATTTATCATCAAGTTTTCCGTCGCGGGGCCAGTGAACGTGGATTTCTCCCTCAGGGTCATAACTGAATGCATACATAAACCGCTCTCCGGTCACATCATACACCTGCAACTGAAATATATCGTCTTTCTTCCATTTCCTTCCCGTAATTTTATAGGCATTGCTCACCATCGTGGAAGAGATATTGGTGAAGGTAACATCGCTGTCATTTACTTTGGGAAAACGGCAGTTGACCTTAGCTATCAGATCGACTTTTTGTGCTTCGGTGGTTTCTATGGAAAACTGAAATCCATACTTGCAATATTTGGCAAAGTCGTCGTAATTGACCCAGAAAAATCCGCCATCTCCCCAACTGGTTCCCCAGCTATTCATCAACTGAAAGGCGCCTCCGGCTGATCCTTTGGTGTCATCAAACCCGATGACTGTCATGGCGTGCCCCATGGGCAGCAGAGGGCTGTTGCCCAGGTCGGGAAACCACCACTCTGATCCGCGCATGTCGAGGAAATTTTGTTTGAGCTGCATGCCGATGACTACGGGCTTTTCGTCTATCAGGCTCTGTTTTACCGCACTGACTTTCTCCCGGGACGGAGAATCGCGGTCAAAAAGGCGGCGAAAATCTTTGATTTTGTATTTCTGCGCGACAGCGAAATCGCCTGCCTCCGGCTCCTTTTCGCACCCGTCGGCGTCAAAGGTTTTGGAAAAAATATTCCCCTTGTCGCGCATCAGCTCGAGCGCCTTGGTGATATAGGTTCCTTCCGTACATCCGGGCGTATCCTTGATCTGGTTGTAGAGAAAAAATGCGCTGAAAGCATTTTCAGTGATTTTATCTGTCTGCCCTTCCCACTCGTTGAGGATCGCATGCTCTATGGTATGGGCAGCATACCCCACCGACCAGCCCGTACAGGTAGAAAACGGGCCCTGATTGATGGGCTTGGGGCAATAGGGTTTGAGGTCAACTTTCAGTATGGTGTCGTTGCCGCCTTTCTGCCCATAGTCGGGCTGGCGTGCGACTTCGTCATAACTTTCATCATCGAAAAGCAGACCTGTGCCGGGCTGCTGTCCCCAAAGGGAAAACATCAGCCCGGCAAATAAAATCAGGATAATACTATGTTTCAGCATTCGGTCAGAGGTTATTGGATTTCGTCCCAGGTCCGGAATCTGAATTTTTCGTAAAAATGGGTTTGAAGCAGGGATTCGTTAAACTTGCTGATCTCTGCCTGGATTTTCTGCACGACGGCAAAAGCTGTTTTCCCGTAATTGAGCAGGGTAGGCAGCATGGTGAGGAAGGCTGTTCCCGTAATTTCCCCGCCGGTAATCTGTGCGATTTCTTTCTGGAATGTATTTTCGTAGTACTCTTTGGCGCGGCGAAGGTCTGTTTCGACCTGCTTGGAGTAGGACAACGGATAGGTAGCAATGTATTTGCGTTTGCCTTTGTCAAGCATATCATCTTTGATATTGACCAGTGCGCGGTTGAAGTATTCTGCCGATGCGTTGTAATGATCGCGGAGCATGGCCACTTCTTCGTCGGAATACCGGTACTGAATCGCTTTGAAGTCCTTCACGGCATCCTCCGAACGCTTGCGCATTTCCAGAAATTCGTCGAAAAAAGGCGTATTGATAAATAGGTTTAATGCCTCATACGTTCCCTGACTGAAGCTGACAGGCACAATCGCAAAGAGGCAAAAACCGAGCAAAAATAATCTTCTCATTATCTACAGTATTTTGGGGTTAAAATTTCCAGCCGACATTCAGTCCTACCTGATGCCCGCCGGCAGATGTGAATGCAGAACCAGTATTGTACATCGGACTTACTTCAAGTTTGTAACGTGAGGACTGCATATTTCTGATTTTTTTCTGGACGTTCAGCCGGTTGATCAGGATCACACCTGCGGCAGCAATTACTATTCCGCCTCCGATCATAAGGGCAGTTCCGCGTTTGTGTTTGCTGTTGGCTTCGTTGTACAGGTCATCGCGTGTGATTCCCAGTTCGGTGTAAACAGCGGCTGAAGGATTGAGATTGGTGGTGTAAATTTCGTAATCCTGCTGAGCATTGCTTTCGGAGACAACGCCTGTGGTGAGAAGCCCGATTCCGGAGGCGCCCACAGCACCCAGCCCGGCCCAGGGAGAAATGGTACGCACTTCACGGGGGGTTACTTCCGGGCCTGAAGGCTCTTCCAGCGGGTCTATGGCAACAACGATAATTTCAAGGCCGGAAAGGTCTGCTTTCGAGTACCCGTCAGCCGTATAATACCAGTCAATGACAAGTCCGTTTCCGGCAAATATGCCTTTGCCTGTACCCTGAACCGTGCGGGGGCGTATGCTGGTGGTTTTGGTCTGAAGTGTTACATCAAACGCCCGGTGGCTGCCATTGGGCGGAAGGTCGTAGGTGATTTGAACTTTGGAGTCATCGGCAGCGGTAACACGGTAATTGACTGCGTGGTTTTTCTGGGCAAAAAGGGCGAAAGAAAGCCCGATAAGCAGGTATGTAAGCGAAAGGATGTTTTTCATATTCGAAAGGTTTTTTTGCGATTAATTATTTGATTGAATGCCGTTTGACGAGTCGTGGCTTCGGTGGCTGAGGCTCTCGAAGCCACGAAGAATCACCTCGTAACCACAAACAGCGGTATATCTCCGAGATCGTTTTCTACCAGTTTTGGTACCTGATCCTGGCGTTTTACGGTCTTGACAATGCGGGGCACTTCTTTGCTGATATAGTCATAAAGCTCAGTTGTGGTAATGATTTTGTTTTTGTCGGTATCGGCCAGGGAAGAACCCAGCGCCTTGACTATGGCTTCGGTAAAAGCTCCGTTTTTCCACATATCGTCTTCATAAGAATACTGTTCTGCCTGACTGGAAGCGATGGTGATAAACCCTTCGCGGGTTTTGTTGAGTTTTTGTATGGCGAGATTGATTTCAAACGAACTTACCGCATCGCTTTTTTCACCTGAAGCCGTCGCTCCGCCGCTGTGGCAGGCATCGAGGAAAATGAGTTTTTTACAGGGTATTTCCTTGAGCTTATCTATGATGTCATCCTGATAGGATACTGAGGTGCTTTCCTGCCGGGTCGGCTTATAATCATCGCCTTTGATACGGAAATTTCCATTGCTCAGAAATCCGTGAGAGGAGATAAAGATCGCCAGCACGTCGTTGTACTTCAGATTTTGGGTAACGTATTTTGCCCGGAACTCCTCCAGTACGCCTCTGATTTCTCCGGCAGTAGCTTTTTCTGCCAGCAAAGAAATGACTTCCACTTTGGCGTAAAGCCGGTTTCCTCCGGTTCCTCCCTGATTGGCAAAAAGGCTGGCAAAGTCGCGGGCGTCATTGACGGTATATTTCAGGTCTGTTTTGGGGCCAATGGCTACGATGTAGAGATTGGGTTTGGTGAGTGGAACAAAATTGACTTTCAGCACTTCCGATGCCTGTCCCAACACTTCGATATGAAGCGTTTGGAAGGACTCCTTATTGGCCATGGGAATATAATCCTTAAAAAAATACCGCCCGTTGGAAGCGGGTACCATGGTCGCACTTTCTGTAGGCGGGGTTCGCTGCCCGTTGAGCACGAGGGTTACATCTGATTTGGTAAGTGAAGCCTGTGACTGAATATTAAATTCAACCGGTAGGAGTTCGTCGTTATGGGTATAGGGCTTATCCTGATAAAGGACAATATTGGGAGAAATCCAGGTCAGATCGGTTTCGATTTTATCTTTGATAAACACAAACCGGGGCGGCGCACTGACAATTACTCCTGAGGGCGTAGTGAGTTTGACCTCTACTACATTCATTTCAAAATTCCGGTCAAGGGGCACATTGGCGCTGAAAAAGTACTCGTTATTTTTTTTGAATAATGGCCTTTCGCCCGCTTTATTATCTCCCAGCTTGATTTTTGCCACATAGACGGAAAAGTCCTTGTCTGTGATGGGTTCTTCCGATGTAACTTTCAGTTCAATATGTACATGGTCGAAAGCCTCGGTTTTTCCTCCTACGGGAGAAATCCATTCGATGACGGGTACATTCTTGTTTTCGGTATTTTCTCCGAAATTAATAACGGCCGCGCCTGTGCCTGAACTATTAAAATCCACCACAACACCGTTGTTGGTCGTAGTGGTTTGTACAGGCTTACATCCGGCTGCGATCAGCAGGAGGCAGGCGATCAGGGGAATCTGTAAATAGGTTTTTGCCATTGTTGCTGTTTTTGCCAGGGGGAAGTAGGGGATAATGGTGTTTCAACCAGGAACTTCAACGATTAAAGATAAAAAAATCATTCATTACTTTCAGCGGCAGGGGGTGTCAGATAATAATAATCTTCGGTAAGGTTTTGCCGGGGCCCGCGAATGATGGTTCCATCCTGTTTTTTCCAGCTTACCTGAAAAATTACCGGCTGGTCATCCTGGCAGGCAAAGGTGAGCGACTGGAAAGGCAGGGCATCACCGGCGGAAAAACGGAGCAGTTGTTTTACGGGCTTGTCTGCCATTGTATAGGAAATCAGGCATTCTGCTTCGGTGAGCGCGGCAACCTGCATTCCTTCGGTATCAACTTCAAACTCGGCGTTGATGCGTTCAATTTTGTTGTTATCAGCCTCGGTGGTAATGTCTATCAGTCCGGCACACGACTCTTTTTCGATCCAGCTTCCGGTGATTTTTTCTCCGGCCTGAGAAAAGGATATTACCCGATAACGCATGGGCCGATCCATCCGCACGGCAAAAGGGAAGTTGAGGTTGACCATGTTGAGGTCAGGGTTTCCTTTGCTGAATCTTGCCGAAATGGGTGCCAGCGGCTGACCTCCCACACCGACGGCTTCTACCTCGATTTTTTTGAGTGAAAGGTCGGGGCGCAGGTCATCGGAAAAATCATAACAAGCTACCTGCACAGCCGGATATGCCGGCGGCATGCCTTCATTTATATCGAGCTTTTTGAGTGCTTCCGGCCACTTTTTTACGTCAATGACAATGCCAAAGGCGTCGCTGCGAATGGCCATAGGTGTAACCGTAGTATCTGTTTCCTGAACCAGGTCTTCTGCCGAAAGGGTTTCATTCAGCTCGTTGACTGATTCTCTGTCTCCCGAAATACGAATCTCTGCCAGGTTGCCAAATACGGCATCAGCATAAAAGGCATACCCAAAACTGACCGATAGTTTGCCTGATTCGATCTGATCCCACAAAAGCTGCGCCTCATAGTTGTCGAGTTTGAGGGTGAATGTGCGTTCTGTCCAGTAAGTTCCACCATTTCCGCTGCCAGACTCTGCGCCAAAGCTGTTACCTTTGGCGAGGCGTTGCAATCCGGGCTCATCTTCGGCGTTTTTGCCAACAGCCGTCACAAGAAACGATTCGATATAGCGGATGGGAAGTGGTTTGAGCGTAAGTGTGCGGCTGGGCGGCAGTTTTTGCCTGATGAGATTGAGCGTTGCCGCAGACATAGGTGCCATTCGCACTGTAAATTGTGCGAGATTGAGAAAACGCTGCGCTCCCTGGTCATCGGTACAGGCGGTGCCTGTGTAGCGCATTTCCACAAGCTGAAACTGTGGCTTTCCGTTGGATTCGGTGGCGAGGGTCAGTATGCCCGGGGCATAATAATACAGCCCTGCGACTTTAAAATCGGGATAAATTTCAAAACCTTCCAGTACTTTTTTCCCGCTGATAACGGGCTGCGCCGTGATCAGTGAAAAAGAATATGCAGCCAGTAAAAAAATACTAAAGCGCTTCATTGTATATAGATTTCGGTTCCTGAATTCATAAGACGGGAAATCTCCCTGAAACTGACTTTAATTCACATTTCCATCTGCGTCGGTTTTGATCAGATATACATCTTCTTCATTGTCGGAAGGGTTGTTGCGCGCCCCGGTGATGATAAATCCGTTGTCGCTGGCAGCTTTGATAGATGTCGCATAATACGAATCATAAAACCTTTCCCATACTTTTGTTCCCGAGGGATCTACTTTTAAAAGATATACCAGCAGGCTCTGGGTTCCGGTTCCGCATGCGACAATACCGCCATCGGGAGCGATGGTGACGGAGTTGACCCAGTCATAGCTGTTTTCACCATAGGGGAAAGCCCATATTTCATTGCCATTGCCATCGGTGCGCACGATATATGCATCCTGCTCTCCCTGTCCGTAGCTGGCAGTAGCTCCAGCCAGGATAAATCCTCCTCCGGGATATTCGAGAATTTCGTCGGCTGATCTATATATATTCCCCGCCTCCATACAGTTTTTCAAATAGTTTAATATCGCCGTTGGTACTGGTTTTTATCAGCAGCATATCGGTATTATTTCGCTGAGCTAAACCCCGCAATGGCAAACCCTCCGTCGGAGGTCTGGATCACTCATTTCCTGTGTCATAATTGCCGCCGAAATCCAGCATTTTTTTGCCAGACAAGGTTTCCGAGGTCAATTTTTACGAGAAATACGTCAATGCTAGTTCACATCGGGAATCTACCAGTACATACATATCCGTTGGCTACAGCGATGATATCATTGCTATAATCGCATTCTGTTCCATAAAGGTACGGGTAAACAGATGATTTCCATTTGCGTTAAATTTGCAGATATACATATCACTTCCGTTGCCAGCGCCAAAGCTATACGTGGCTCCCACCACCATAAAGCCGTTGTGTGTGCGCACAACTCCGTTGAAGACATCGTAGCTGCTGCCGCCCACATGATCGCTCCAGACCACCTGCCCGGATGCATCAAACCGTACAATAAACTCGTCTGCGTTGGTATTGGGGCCTGTCCCTGATGACCCACGTGACGACATAACCTTCGGCGAGTTCGATTACATCGTTTCCATTTTCTTCAATTTCATTGAGATTTCCAAAAAAGTGCTGCGGCAAAGGTTACGGGCTTCTGGACGGTAATGGTGGGTGGTCTGATCTTCTGTCCCTGCATCCTCAATGTTTTTTAGGGTTACGGTAAATGTACCATCTGTCGTGTACACATGCGACGGATTTGCTTCGGCAGAGGTGGCTCTGTCCCCGAAGTTCCACTGATAACTGCTGGCATTGGTGGACTGGTTGGTAAAAGCAACCGTACAGGCACATAGCAGGTCGTAGGATCAACGATAAACTTTGCTTCAGGCGGAGTTACCGGATTGACGGTATCGAGATCGCATCCAAAAGCAACAGACTTAGGGTGAGGAGAAAATTACAGGAGAAATACGCATAGATACAGGGGATTTTAGGTGAACGTACTCAGGCCGCGAAATTTATTCAACAGTAATTTTCCTTATGTTGTCGTGGCTATAACAGGCGACATAAACATTGCCCTGTAAGGGCAAGGCCAAATGGCCCTGCGATCTGCACAAGACCCGCCAATCCTGATACCTGAATGAGCCGTCTCCTGCGAGACTGGGTAGGTAAAGCCATTGGGCATCACGACGCGTACTTTGTTGTTAAACCTGTCAGCCACAAAACAGATTAAGCGTTGGCGTCACAATGATACCCACAGGGGTATTAAATACAGGCCCCCGGCCATTGATATTGCCACTGAAGCCATTGCCTGTAAGCGTGGTTAAGGCTCCGTCAGTAAGGATTTTTTGATTTTGTGGTTTCCGGCATCACTCACAAAAATATTTCCATCAGGATCAATGGCAATGTCTTCAAGCAGAAAACCTTGCAGATCCCAGGCGGGGTCCGTCTGCATCGCCATTTTCGCGTTTTGCCCGGCAGTTGTGGAAACAAATCCTGCCGGAGTAATCATTCTGACGGCGTGGTTGCTGGTCTGCTACGAGGATATTGTTTGTTGCATCGACGGCAACGCCGGTGAAAGTAAACCGCGCGCTGCCAAAATTGTCGAGATATCCGGGCGCTCCTGTTGCCGCCGCCCTGCGACAGTCGTAATGGATGCGTTGGGGTCAGACTTGCGAATGGCGTTGTTGCCAAAGTCGGCGATGATAAGGTTTCCGTTGTTGTCAAAAACAAAGCCCTGCAAGCCTGCCGAAGGTGGCAGCCGGCCCTACGCCATTGGTGAACTTCTCCGGTAGCACTTTCCGGCAGCAAATGTGAAACAACCTGGGCGTGATTTTCCTAACCCTGTGACTTTGTCGAGTTCCCCACAAATACATTTCCTGAGGCATCCACCGCAATGCCATAAGGGAAGGCAAATTTATTGTGGCCAGTTCGGCCATCGAGAAACTGGGTGGCCGTGCCCGAACCGGCAAAGGTACTGACCACACCTGAAAGAAGATAAGCAAAAGGAGCGTTGCCCCCCGTAGCATCATATCCGCTGACATTTACGGTAATGGTCCCAAGTTACCTGCTCTCGAAGGAATACGAACTTTGAAATGTGTTGGTCGGGTTTTGAGACCAGTAGGTTTGTCATTAACACATTTGCTAACCTGTCGAATCTGTCCTCTCCAAATGATTTCGTGATGAGACTACATCTCCTTTTTCTTCCGATTGGGCGAAAAATCTGTTATGACGGGTTTATCATAGGTAAATGCAGCGGTAGTTCCCGAGGGCATCTTTTGTGATGGTAATTACTCCGTCTTCCGCTCTCAGGAACCAACACTCTCAACTGCGTGGCCGTTGATTTGCTGAACCGCTGCTGCCGCCGGAGGTAAAAGAAACGCTAATGCCCGCTGCGTCGGGCTCCAAATCCCTTTCCGGTAATGGTTATAACCTCTCCTTTTTTTCCGTGATCCGGAGTAAGTGTGTTAATGGTAAGACCAGAAGCGATGGTTACCGTTTTGGTAATTTATCGGTATATTAATGTCAGCGGTCGTTGTCAGTTTGACCTGATAGTGCCTTCGGCATTATAGATGTGTTTGGGATGACAGTCGAACTGTTGCTATCTCCAAAATCCCATTGGTAGGAAGCTGCATTAGTGGACTGGTTGGTGAAGTGATCTCACATGGTGCGCCGCAACAAGTCATTGGTTATTTCCAAAAGCAGCAACCGGAGGCGTCTGTGATCTACTTTTTCCAGATCACAGCTATGAATGAAAAAAAGTGTGAATAAGACGGATAACAGGAGAATACTGGAATTTTTATACATAGGAGTCGGGCGTTTAATTGAAGTATGTTTAGTTTACATTTCCGTTTGCATCTGTTTTAATCACAATCATGTCGAGCGGTTTATTGCTGCTAATGCGGGTAACCCTACGATGACTATACCACCATCCGGCAGTACTTCTACTACATCCATAGTCGCGGAAGTTACCTCCAAAGGACTTGTGCCATACATAATTGAGATTGTTGTCAACTTTCAGAAGCAGAAGGCCTGCTTCCAGTCCGTCTGTCCATAGCCTGCCCCTACATATCCTCCGTCAGCGGTTTCTTCATATCGAAAATCAGTTGTTGGTAGAAGAGAGCCGAGGATAGCTTGACTGGCTGTTCTGGATAGTGAGCGAGGTTGAGTTTCACAAAGAAGGGGTTATAAGCTCCCGCAGAATTGGTATGTCAGCCTACAATTACGTCGCCGTTGCTTTTGATCAGTACATCCCGGGCTGCCCAGAGGAGGATGCATCTCCCAGTTCGGACTTGTCCACGACTGTACCAAAGCATGGCAGTAAAGACGATTCCATCCCTGGATGTTAATCCTGCCGGATAGCGCCTACCGTCGCAATTTGGCCGAATTTTGCACGACAGAATACAAAGGCTTTCCGATTGTCATAAATGGCCGTATCCAGAGAGAGTCAAGGTTGTTGTTGAGGCGCAGCATCCCGTTAAAGCGTAGCTCAAGGACAAAACCTGTCCGTTGAAAGTTGATGTCGTCTTTTGTCCTACGATGACCACATCGCCATTGGAGGTTACTGTCATCGAATGCGGATCAATACCGTTGTAGGATTTGGTATTCACCGGAGTCATGGAGTTGATGCTGATACGGGACACCAGCACATCATACCCGATCATTCTACCCATATAAGGATAATGTCTCCCTGTTGGAAGCGAATGCCATCGCTCCGGTATCTTCGCCAGCAGCAGGCGCAAACCGTATTATTGAGCTCGGCTTTTCCTTCTCACATTTCCTTTGAAGTTTGAGCTTATACACGACAATTTCGCTGATATCCGCACCGCCGCGCTCATACCCTGCGACAAAAACATTTTGCAGTATTGGCAATAACTGCAAATGCCAGATCGCCCCGCACAAGCTGGAGGGCGACATACGAAACGTGCTGGGGAGAGAATTATCACGATTCTGTCGCTCTGACGTTGTTGCCGCCGCGCCTGCACCAGTAGCGGTAAGTGGTCACTGTAAAAGTTCCCGCAGTGAGGTGTATCTGGCGCAGGACACACAGAAGTGCCGCCATCGCCAAAGTCCCATTCATAAGATTCGGCATTTTGAGAGGTATTGGAAAAATGAAACGGTACAGGGCGCTCTACAGCCGCTGTTGGAGACAGTAAAAGGCCTGCGGAGCAAGTGGATCTACTTTTTCAAGGTCGCAGGCAGAGAAAATACGGCTGTGGGCAATAACAAGGATCATTGCTTAACCGGAAAAAAAAAAAAAAAGGTTTTTCCAAAAGGTCATATCAGTCAGTTTTGGGGTAATATCTCCGGTATCGCTGAAAACATGAATATAGGACGTCATATTCTTAAAAATATGACCCCGGGATCACATGATGCCTATTCATTTCCTGAAGGGGCAGGCATGTCGCTTTCAAATAAATCTTTGATGGTTTTTTCGCCAATAACGAGAAAAAGATCGCTGCTGGTCTTCCATTCGCTGGTCTGTACATCGCCATCGGGCTTCACCATTACAATCTGGTAACTGTATTCGGGGCTTTCGCCTTCAGATACCATCAGTTCTCCGCCTTTCAGTGTCTGACCATCCTGTGAAATGGTGACCATCGGAAACATGACTTCATCTTCGCCTTTGGGATCACCCTGGCGGGAGCGGATCAGCAGTTTGATGTTTTGCGCACCTGAGTAGGCGAGGGGCGTCAGCACTTCCACTTCAATCTTTTGTACCCGGCTATTGCTGGTTCCCCCCAGAATTTTGTTCTGGATATTGCGGTTGCAGGATTCACATTCGGCTTTGATGGTATAGTTGACCCAGAGTTTGGAGATCAGGGCGCCATTCATGACTTTATTTTTTTCTTCAGCGGTAAAACCGGAGAATATCTGCTGCGGGCTGACTTCGTAATTGTTGAGTGTTACATTCTCAACAGTTGTTTTACCCGCGGCTTCGCGCATGACAGCGATACTGGTCAGGATAATGGGGTAATCAAGCGGATTGGTAAATCCGTTGAGCAGGCTTCCTGCATTGGGGTATTCCAGCTTGCCGTAGGTTTTGGCGTCGTTGAGTTTGAGTTGAACCGGCACACTGAATACTTTTTCTTCTTCGGAGAAAGGTTCGAAAGCCATATTTCCCGCTACCTGATTGCGCGACATCATATAGCCGAGTAGATCGTCCACCCGCTGGTTCATTTTCCAGGAAACGACAATAGGCTGGAGGAAATCTGAGGGAATATTGGTGCTGATACTGGAAGGCTCCACATCAAAAAGTGCGAGACTATTGCCAAATGAAACTGCCGGTGTGTTTCGCAGCGGCATGGGATATAGTTTAATGGTTTTGCCCATTTTTTTGCTGAGCATCGCCTCTGCAAGTTCGATATCCTGCTCGCTGATATTGGGGGTGAGCTCGGCAGTTACAATGACATTTCCCCGCCCGGTGTTGTCGGCGGAAAGGTAATAGACAAAAAAGGAATATTCGCCGTTATCTCTGGTCCAGTTGAGCGTATAAGCAGCCGGGAGATAATAAAAGAACCCTGAATTGGGATTCAGGTCGCCATATACTTCCCTGAAAATATTGAGCTTTTCGACAAATGGCCGCAGGAGCGGGTCGCCCAAAATATCCTGTAGTTCTTTGCCCAATTTGACATTGGGGCCTTGCACTTCGGTAGAAGGAGCGCCGGTACCGGGATCTGCCGGTGTATTGGGTTTTGCATAAGGGGCAATCACCCAGCGTCCGGGCTGGGCCGTGATATTGTCGAGAACGGCATGATTATAAACGCTGGGATCAAGCGTTGCGGTAGCTCTCACGGGTTTGTCAAAGGTTGCGATATTCCCGGAAGGGGGATCTGTTCTTACCGGCTGAGTATTCACTCCGGTTCTTACGGGCTGGGTGGCTACACTTGTAGGGGTATTGCCGCCAGTGGTAGCTGGCCGGGTGGCAATCACCTGTGGTGTGGTCATCACGGCTGTCATCCGGAGGTTAAATTCGAGGGTCAGTACATTCACGCGATAATTGGCGGGCAACTCGGTTCTGTCCATATTAAAAACCGTCCAGTGGGGCGCACTGTACCATGTGCCGGTGGTGTGGGTATTGTAAACACTTGCATAGTTGTTCGTGGTAAACACAAAGGCGTTGTTTTTGCTGTCAAGCCGTGTGTCCCGCATATAGCTTATATACGCCGAAGATGCACTGCCTTTGGTGGCCGCGGTGGCTGTGTGGGTAAAAGTCTGCCCTTTGTAGCTGCCTGCGCCTTCTACTTCTCCTGCCCGGAGCACAATGACATTAAACTGGGTATTGTCGGGCATGGGCTGGCGGTTTTCGTTGTATATGGTCCATTTTCCGCTGGTGTACCATACTCCGACGGGACTGGTGTTGTACTTTCCGTATCGCTGGGTTACGAATACCATTTCACCCGCCTGGTTGTCGGTAAGTGTGTTGTTGAGATAGGTAATATGCCCGCGGGTATTGGTAGTATTGGCCGTATGAACAAATGCCCTTTTGTACTGGGCGGGATCAACCGCGAGCACCTGAAATTGTGCATTTGCGGGTATAGGTGTTCTGTCCTGATTAAAAACAGTCCATTTGCCGTTGTAATACCATACGCCGACTTCATGGTTGTTGTACACGCCGTACATTTGCTGTACGATCAAAACCATTTCGGGCTTACCATTGGTAGCGGCATTGTCTATGGTGGTAATATGCCCGGAAGTGTTGGACGCTTCGGCCTTGTGAGTAAAAGCTACCTGAGCATTTGCGAGTCCAAAACCGAGACAAAGAAGCAGGAAGGTCAGAATGTGTGGGATACGTTTCATAACTGTTTTTCTGGCGGAGTTTTCCGCCGATAGGGGTTAATTTCTGAAATGGCTTATCTGATCGCGGATTTGTTTCTCTCCGATGACAATTTCCAGATCGCTGGTTTTTTGCCAGTTGTCGGATTCATATTTAGTTCCATCCGCCATATAAAGTGTAATCAGGTATTCGTAATCGGGTTTTTCTCCCTGGTCGATAAACAGTTGCCCGCCGCCGGCATTTGCGAAGTCCTGCGATATGGTGACGGTAGGCAAATCCACTTTTGAGATGCCATTGGGATCGGCCTGATGCGACCGGATGCGGATTTTCATCATCTTTGCGCCCGAAAAACTGAGCGGGCTAAGTGTCGTAATTTCAATCGCATTGATCTGGTTGCTGCTGACGCCACCGAGGATTTTGTCTCTCACTGCCTGGTTGCATGACTGGCAGGGCTGTACCCCGTATTCAATCCACATATTTTTTATGGTCGGGTCGTTGTCAAGCCAGGCGGGAAACTGGCTGGCGTCAAATTTGGCAGTGGCTTTTTCGGGCACTTCCGCATTCCCCATTCTCCAGGTATAGATATTGGACTGAAGGGTTCCACCGACGTTTTTGAGGCGGAGCACGTGGATGTTTTTCATCATCACAGGGTAATCTGTGGTATTTTGCCATCCGGTGGTGCGCCATGAGCTGCCTTCCAGTTCAAATTTGCCGAAAGTTTTGGGGTCGTCGATTTTCAGGTTAATGGGGATTTCTATAGCCGGCATTCCTTCTCCATCGGGTTCCAGGGTGAGGTTACCATTGAGGCCTACATTATTGAAAAGGGCAAGGAGCAGATCATCTACTCTTTCCATTTTCCAACTGATTACAATCGGATCGAGGAAGTCGGTTGGTGTCCTGACAATGATATCGGCAGGATTCACCCCGTAGTTCTGAATCTGGGCAAAACTGATTTTGGGCGGAGAGGCAAGGGGCATAGACACAAGGTTGCTCACTGGGTGGAGTTTTGCCACCGGATCGTTTTTGATATCCTGCATCAGGAGTTCGCGGGCGATGTCTATATCCTTGCGGGTGATGTTGGGTTTCAGCTCGGCTGTGACTACGGCTTCGCCTCTCCCGGAGGCTGTAGCGGCCTTAAAGGTGACGTAAAAAGCATATTCACTGCGGTCACGCTTCCAGTTGAGGTTGTATTCGGCAGGCAAATAATAATAATAGCCGGACAGGGGGTTTGCGTCCCGATATACTTTCCGGAATATATTGAGGATTCCGTTGCTGGACTCAAATTCATGGTCGGAACCAATCTGATTAAGAATTTCGAAGGGAAGGTTGGCCGGTCCCTGGCGCTCCTTATCTTCGTCCTCTTCTTTCGGCTTTACAACCGAAGCCGTATCAGGCGTGGAAAACCTGATAATATTGGGCCTTACCTGGGCTTGAAGCGGTTTGAGGTAGCAGAAGAGGCCTAGCCAGACTATATTCCAAAGGATAATCCTTTTCATCGTTCGTAGGTTTAGGGTTGAATAAGGGCGGCTTTTTTGTAAGGAGTCAGTTTTACATTGACAGTCATCGAAGCACTGCCTCCCACCCGCCATTGTTTGACGAGGTAATACATATAGTCCTCACCTGTTACCGTGGCATTTCCCAGAATCTCATTCAGCGCGTTTCCCGCTCCGCTTTTATCTTCCGGGATCAGGGAAATCATAATATAGTTGGACTCGATATTGGTCAGGGTGTAGTTTTTGGTGGGCGAAAAGTTGAAGGTAAGATCAGCCGAACCCGAGGTTCCGTTCAGACTTTCTTTTGCCTCTGCAATATCCGGGACGGGTCTTTTCACCCGGTTGAGGATCACACCTTTGACCGAATATTTTTTTCCTGCCGGCAGGTTTTTATACGAAACGCTCACCGTCAGATTGCGCTCGCCCTGGGCGAGCAGGGTTACTTTGGCGATCTTACTTTCACCCAGCAGGGTTGTCAGGATATTCTGGTCTTCGACAGGCTTGAGTTCTGTCTGAGCGGAAATGGCCGTGATACCGACCATTTCCGTTAAGACCAGAAAGCATAAACTTAAGATTCTGATTTTCATGTTTTATCAGGGATTGTGGGCCACATACCAGGGAGAAGCTTCTCTAAGTTCCCGGGCGCCCAGGTTTTCCATTTCTCGCATAAATTCTGTAAAGGTCATATCGTATTGCGAACCGTTATTCGGCTCCCTGAAAGAGGTCATACCTCTGTCCCAGGGGTCGTTGATATACACCCGGGTTCCATCAGGCGTTCCGTCTCCCCGCATACCGGTCACTACACGGATATGCGCGTTGGCTGACCCGGGGCCGGTAAGGTCAACAGCAGCGGCAACCCAAAGCGGACCGTAGTGCGAAAGAAGGCTGGCAAATCCCTGTACCGTATAACACATCGGGTATTCGGGAATAAGTCCCCATCTTCTGAACATGGTCGTATCGCTCGGTGGCAGGCCGCTTTGGTTGTAATATCTCCGCCAGTATCCTGTTCCCCGTGCAATGGCTTCCGGGTCAATTGAAACAGAATCTGCCCAGCCAACCAGCATGGCAGCACCCGCAGCCCAGCAGGAAACAGAGGTGCGCTGCGGCACAAGATCTACATCATAACGTACATCAACAGCAAGTCTTCGGGGAGCACCGGCAGGCGAACTTCCTCCACCCGAAGCGCCTCCCCCACCTGAAGAAGCGCCCGGAGATGCCGACCAGTTGAACGCTCTCAAAATTGGCTCGTAGGCGCCATACAGCGCGTATATTGCGGCAATATCACCGGGGCTCAATACCCGGTTGCGGCGTGTAGGGCGGCCTGTGTCCACACCGTTTCTTTTGATAGTCATGTAGGGCGTGCCCGGTGTACTTTCAATTCCGCTGTGGTCGCCTTCATAATGCATAATGGACAACGTGTCGTAGCGGGTCCAGTTGATAGAGGCTGAAACAGGGGCTTTGGTAAACTGAGAACGCCAGGAGGCTACCATTTTGCTCAGATCGACATTGATAAAAGAGTCCCTGTCTGAGCGGCAATGTTCGTGATAAAACCCTGCGGCATGCAAAAGCTCGTGTTGTACACCTTCAATCCCGCAATTGGTGTCAAGATTGATGGTCTGACGAACCGAATCGATCCGGTTTCCGATCCATGACCAGCAACCCGTCCCGTCGTTTTGGATATAGACATAGCTGGTATGGATGGCGCTGTTGTAGGGTACAATCCGTAGCGGCGTGCGGTTGTTGAGAATCCGGATTCCTTTGAGAATGGTATCCCGGTAAGGGTGGCCTGATTTGATCTGGTAGGGGATAATACCATTGGTCCAGAGACTATCGATATTGGAAATGGTAGCTCCGCCGCGACCGGATGCAAGTTCTACTCTGATATCACCCTGATACAGAATCATATCTCCTACGCGCTCGACCGGCACTGTCTGCGGCTCCGAGTAAAAAGGAAGTTTCACCCGTTCCTCGGATACGCTGCCTCTTGTAGTGGGATAGGCCGGAAAGGTCTGCGCCCATACCTGAGTGCCTGTTGCAATCCATGAGGCAGCCAGAAGGATTGCGGGTAAAAGCCGGATATTTATATGCTGAATTTTCATAGATAACTTCATTAAGTGTGTGCAAAAGTATGTGCAAAAGTGTGTGCAAAAGTGTGTGGTGGATTATCGGGGGAGTTCATCGAGGTAAACCATTCCATAAGTGGAGGGAATGCGGGGCGAAGCAATGGGTTGCTGGCCTCTGACAAACCAGGTAGTCTGAAACTCGTAGTCGTCTTTTCCTTTGGGCAGAATCAGCTCTATCGTCCGTGATAGCTCATTTTTGGCCATCTGGAGGTTGAGGGATTTGGTTTCCTCCTTATTGCCCAGTTTGTAAAATAGCTTCAGTTCTACCGACCGCACCTTTTTGTCAGTCATATAATCCGGATCAGCTTCGATGTAAATAGGCTTTTTGACCAAAGGAGGAACCAGCGATATACTGCCAAAGGTTTCATTCTGCCAGTCGGTCTCTACCTCGTATCCTCCAAAAAAGCTCCATTTTGCTTTGTATTGATAACTCAGCCAGGCATTGCGGTCGTCATCACCTTTCCAGCCGTAAGTGGCCACAAAGTCATTGCCCGTAGCGTTGAATTTGGTTTTGTCAATCTGCAATTCCTGAACGGTCTGTGAACCATCCTGGTGTTTTTTCATAATAAGGACGGTTACAAAATTGATATAAGTTCCAAAATCCTGCGCATTCAGGCCGTCGAGTCTTGCGTAAATATTGCGCTGTTTGTACAGCGGGTCGTCGAGGTTGACGCGGAGGAAACACTCCTTACAGCTTTTTACCTCTCCGAGGTTTTCGTCAAACCGCATGGTGCGGGTATCGGAAGTGTATTTGTTGAGGTCAATTTTATAGGTTCCTGTCTGCTTGATGGATTTCATCCGGTAGGAAACCGCAATTGCCAGACTTGGCACGGGTACCTGCTCAATCGGCTGATTGGCGGGGGTGACGCCTTCGCGTTCTTCACGGGAGCCTCTCCGCTGGTCAGCGGGAATGGGCTCGGTCGATCCTCCTGTCTCTCTCAGGTGCTCGGTGCGACGTGCAGTTACTTCACTGCGGGCGCGGGCTTCCCTTTCAGCCGCAAGCCGTGCTTCCTGGCGTAACTGTCGGTTTTCCTCGCGTGCCTCGCGGCGTGCCGTATTGAGCATATCTGTGGCACGGTCAAGCATGGAGCGCTGCCCACCTGGAATAAGCTGGTTGAGCTCCGGAACGCCGGTACCGCCGATTTTTTCAAACATCAGGGTAGTGAGTTTGTTGTAAGCGGTTTCCATCAGTTTGTTTAGCCCTTCATCTTCTCCGATCTGGGTAACTTTGATGGCGCCCTGGTCGTGAAGTTCGTCAAAAGCCATTTGTATTTCTGCCGCAAGTACGGGTGTAACGGCAGCCGCTTCAAAGGTTTTGTTCGTATAAATACGCGAAAAATCCGCCTCGATAATGACTCTTTTGGGAGAAAGGTAACCTTCGACTTCCATTTCAAAAGAGACGCTCATATCGGGGGTGGGAGTCTGAAAAGTAGCCCAGAGAATGTCTGATCCTTCTTTGGTAAGCTGGATGGAAATGGCCGCTTTTTGCCCGTCGAGAATCGGCGCCGTTCCCAGTCCGATGACCTGTTTGGACATACCGCCCTGCGGGCTGGCTACCGAAGAAATCAGCGCGAGGGTACCGCTTTTATAGACGACCGGGCCTACGATTTTTCCCGCACCGTTGATGCGGCGAAGGGCGCGCTGGGCATCGGCAAGCTGCTCGGGAGAAACCGAAAGCTGTACTACGGCATGAACGATCCCGCCGCCATTGTCGCTTTCGGTAATCGTACTGGTCGCACCAGCTACAGCATCGGTGTTGCGCACATATTTGATAAATGAAAACATGGGCGCGCCGTTGGCATGTTTGGCAACCTGCACCTTGTCGGCGAGGTAATAATATTCGTTGGGGCTGCTGATCGTGGGGAAAACGGTGAGTTCCCCGGCGCGAACAGGTTTGTCCAGCAGGATTTGTTGTGCAAACAAGCCGATAGTCGTCTGCATCAGAACCATGAGTATCAGAATCGGTCGTATCATAAGTTTAAGTTTGTTGTGGTATGGAAAAATATACGGGTAAGTTATTCTGAATTTATTCCGGTAATTCGTCGATAAACAGAATGGATTCGGAGGAAGACTGTCGCCCGGAATTGACGACCTGATTGCCTCTGAGTCTCCATTGAATTTCGTAATCATAGTCGTAGCGGTTTTCAGGAAGGAGCAGGCTGATTTTTTCTGAAATCTGGCCACGCTCAGTGCTGAGTGTGGTTTTTTTGACGTTATCCTGGCCTCCGACATTATAGTAAACAGAGACTGTTACGGATCGCACCCCTTTTTCTTTCAGGTATTCGGGATCGCCATCGAGGGTAATAGTACGTGGCTCAAAGGGTGGTTTTAGGTTAATGGCTGAAAACGAGGTATGCCGTTTTGCTTCTGCGACCTCTTGCCCTCCGAAGAAGCTCCACAGGATTTCGTATTCGTAGTCCAGCCATTTTCTGCGGTCATTGTCGTCTTTCCAGCCATAAACCATTTTGTAGAGGTTCCCTTTTTCGTTGAATCCGCTTCGGTCAATTCTGATTTCCTGCTCTGTGGTTGCGCCTTTCGCATGCGTTTTTACGAGCTTGACGGTGACAAAATTGATGTACTGCCCAAATTCAGCGGCGTTGTAGCCGTCGAGGAAGGCCGATATTTCGCGCTGGCGGAAGAAGGGGTCGTCGAGGTTGACCTGCCGGAAAATGGTTTCGTCCTTTGCGTACTTGTTCATGTTGCCGATGTTCTCGTCGAAGCGGATAGCCAGTTCGTCTGCCATGATTTTATTCAGGCTTACTTTAAAAACGCCGCTGGTCTTTACTTCTTTCATTTTGAAGGAAGCCGCAATGGTAAAGGTTTGCGCAGATTGTTCCGGTTTGGGTTTCAAGTTGGTATCGCCTTCTCTTCGGGCACGCTCTTCATTCCTCCGGTTGTCTTCGCGAATCTGTCGGTTGGCGGCATCGGTTTCTCTCCGCGATTGAGAGAGCAGATTGCTGGCGCGATCCATAGTGCTTTGGGTGCGGCCCAGGTCTGCAAACTGCGAGACCGAATTATTGACTGGCTCCATCATCATGTCGGTCAGCTTTTTGTAAGCAATCTCGATCAGCTTTTCCATATTTTCATCTGCTTCCACGCCAGTAAATTTGATCGCGCCGTTTTTGACCATATCGTCAAATGCGGCATTCACTTCTGCCTGAAGCATAACTGAAGCGATACCCGCCTCAAAAGCTTTGTGTTTGTAAATCTGATCAAAATTGGCTTCCAGCGTCGCCTGAATCGGCGAGCGATAGCCTTCGAGCTGCATCTCAAAGGAAAAGGTAACGTCAGGCGTCGCGGTTTTAAACGATTCCCACAGGATTTTTGCCCCCTGTTTGGTGAGATTCAGCGAAATGGCTGCCTTGTTTCCGTCGAGAATCGGAGCCGAACCCAGTCCCAGCAGATGATGGGTGAATTCGCTGCCCTCTTCGGCAAAGGAAGACACCAGCCCAAACTTACCAGATGTGTAGATCACCGGGCCGATGATTTCGCCATCGGGGTTTACTCTGCGAATTTCCCTTTTTGCCTCATCAAGCTGTTCGTCAGTTACTCCGAGCGTAATGACCGCATGCACAATTCCGCCGCCTTCTCCCTCCTGACTGATGTCTTTGGTCGAGCCGGGGGCATTCTGTACATAGCGCAGAAAGGAAAACTGCGGCTTATCATCTTCGGTAACGGCCAGACGCGCCTTATCCACCAGATAATAATACTGATTGGGGTTCTGGATAGAGGGGAAAACCGTTAGTTCTCCCACTCTTACCGGTTTGTCGATAAATACCGCCTGCCCCCTGCCCGGTATATTCAGCAGTAATACGGACAGAAAGGTCAGGCAGATATAGATTGTTGATTTCATCATCCATTAACCATTAACCATTAACCATTAACAATTCTACTCCTCTCCGAGGAAGATACCGAGCACTTTGGCAAACTTGTCAAGAATGGCGGTCTGAGGATCCACCGTGCCGTCTGCACGTGGGGTCAGTACCTCTTTTCCTGCGCGCATGACTTTCTGCAGGAAGGTCTGATCTCCCTCGCGAAGTTCGTCGGGAATGGACGCATACACATAGTCGTCGTTGACGTTGGCTTCCCAGTCGAGGGCGAGTTTTCCGTGTTCTTTATGTGTAAGAACCAGCCGGGATACATACCCCTGGGCTTCGCGGTCTTCATAGATAGTGGTTTCCACGAGCGGCTCATTTTTGGAGACAGTAATCGGAATATTTTCTTCTATTTCTTTCCCAAATTTGGAATACCGCACCTGAAGGGTAGCTCTCACGATACCGAGTTCACGCATTTCGTCGAGGTCGCATTCAAATTCGATTTTGCGGGGTTTGACAGGCGGAGCAAGCGTTACGCCCTGCCAGTCGCCTTTAACCCAGGGCGGATTGGCGGGGTAGGTGTTACCGCCTTTCAGACTCCACTGTGCTTTGTATTCGTAAAGATCAGGGTTGCGGTCTTCTCCGCGGGCGTAGGTGATGGTTGCGAGTGAGCCATTTTCACGCATATAATCATTGGTAAAGGTGATGGCATCGGCAAAATCGTTGCCTGAAGCACGGCGCTTTCACATTTACCGTAACGTGGTTGATCTCTTTGCTGAAGATTTCCTGTGCCTCCAGGTCGAGGATAAAGTTGATGTCTCTGTGCTGGAAGAAGGGGTCATTCAGGTTGATCGAACTGATGCATTTGGGGTTATTTCTGACCATATCGTAACTGCTGGCGAGGTTGGTCACCATTTGATAGCGGCGGGTAACGGGAAGTACGAGGTTGTCCAGGCGGATTTCTTTTCTGATCACCCGGTTGGACTCCATTTGTGTACAGGATTTAAACTGATAAGAGGCCTGTTTTTCGTCTTTTACCGGGTTGTTGGTGGCAGGGTTAAATCCGTCTCCGGCTGCAATGATGGTATTAAACTCTGGCATCACAGGTTCTGCAAAAGAATTGAGGAAAAACCCAAAAAATGCCTCCCGCATCACGGTCAGTCTTTCATCGTCAAGGTTCTCTTCCCAGCGAAGAATGATTTTTCCTTTTGTTCGAAGTACTCATACACCTTGCGCATCATGGATTCGGTTACCCCATATTCCCATGGGCTGCCGGTATCGCCTGAACCGCTGGTATTGCCGATTGCCTTATCCATAGCCTGCATAGCGATAAGCATATTGCCCATACCATCGGCTACACCGCATTCATTGGTGAGCTTTTTCTTGTTGGCCTCATAGGTTGCGATGGCATTCTTGAGATCCTGCGGGCGGTTGTCAAGCTCCTTGCGCATAAAGTCATATGCCATGCCGTCTCCCTGTTCGTGGGTGATTTCGAGATCGTATTTCAGATAACCTTTGGCTGCTTTAACCTTGACAGTGTATTCGTAGTCCAATACAAGCGATACGTCTGTGATCGAGCTGGTTTTCTTGAAAGTCGCATCGAGCAATTGCGCGCCGTTGGCGTCAAGCCGGGCAGCTACGGCTGCCTTGCCTCCCTGCATAGGAGGGGCATAACCGGAAGTGATAAAGGTGGAAGTGAACTTTTTGTCCTGAAGAATGGCAGAAACAATCCGGAAAGATTCTCCTTCCTTGGCTCTCAGGTCGACTGGCCCTGCGAGCACCGCATTGTTTTTGATCGGCGCTTTTTGTTTGAGTTTTTCTTCCAGCTCGGTAAGCTGACCTGGAGTAAGTCCCCACTCAATCAAAAAGTGGAGAATAGCACCCTGTACGCCCCCCTGTGTTTCGCGGGCTTCGGTCGTAAACTTCATGAAGAGAAATTCAGGGGTATCGTCTGCTTTCATTCCCAGGTGCATGGCGCTTGCGGGAGGAAGGTAATAATAGTTGTTTCCGCCGCCGCGATAGACCATGACCGCAGTGCCGTCATTGAGTTTAAGCTCCAGCCCGGTTTCATACTGGAGATTTTGTGCCGGGAGGGCCGAAAAAAGCCCGAGGACAAGCAGAAGCAGGGTTACGCTGTGTCGGATATTCATTGATGATAATTTTTTATAGCGTGCCATGAAATGTTGTGGTTATGAGTTAATTGGTAGTAATCACATCTTTAAATTTGTCGAGAACTTTCTGTCCGTCCTGAACTTCGGCGTCGCGGGAGCCTCCGGCTACGATTTGTTTGCCGCGTTCGAGCATCTGGTCGATAAAACTCTGATCTCCTTTTCTCAACTGCTCGGGGACCACGGCAAAGATGTAGTCCGTATTGATTTTGGCTTCCCAGTCTGTTACCATCGGGCCTTTTTCCTTATGGGTGAAAATCAGCCGGTAGGCATACCCCCGGGTGTTTTTGTCCATATAAATGGTTTTTTCCATATAGGGTTGTTTGCTGTAAAGGCCGATATTCATATTGGTCTCTACCTCTTTCCCAAATTTCTCATACCTGAGCTGAAGGGTGACGTTTCGGATGCCCAGGTCTGAAAGTTCGTCCAAATCGACCTCATACCGGATGTTGCGCGGGTTTACAGGCGGAGCGAGCGTTACGCCCTGCCAGCTTCCCTTGGTCCAGGTGGTGTCGGCAGGCGGAAATATATTTCCCCCGCGGAGACTCCACTGCACCTTGTATTCGTATTCGTCCGGATCGCCGTCCTGTGCTTTGGAATAGGTAACGGTAGCGCGGTTGCCGTTTTCCTCAAAAAACTTGCGGTCAAATGTAAGCTGATGGGAAAAGTCATTGGCTCCCTTTACACTGCGCTGTTTGCGAAGGCTGACGGTAACGTAGTTCAACTCTTTGCCCATCATATCTTCAGCATCAAGGTCCATAATGACATTCACATCCCGGTGCTGGAAGAAAGGATCGTTGAGCAGAACGGTTCCAACACATTTGGGATTGTCTCTTACATTGTCGTACCAGGAAGCGAGGTTTTCTGTCATCTGAAACGATTTTTTGACTGCAAGCGCATAGCTGAGGTTAAAGGTGCGCTTGCGTTTTTCGATAATCGTTTCGGCAAACTCGCGGCGGAATTTGTATTCGTCCCCTACTTTGATATTGGGCATTTCCAGTTTTTCCTGTTTTCCGGGGGACGGAATTTCCTGTGCTTCTTTTTCTGTAAAACTGTTGAGGAAGTGCTGGAAAAATGCTTCTCTGATAGCCGCCACCCGCTGGTCGTCAACGTTTTCTTCAAATCTCACCGTAACCACTCCCAGTTCTTCCATTTTGCGGTAGAAGGTGCGAAGTTCGTCGTATTTGAATTTGGTGGTTTTTTTATTCCCTGAACCAAACCATCCGATGGCAAGACCTATCGGCCCGCCTGCAATAGCACCTACCACACCGTTGATGGCTTTTTCTCCGTAATCTTTTTCTTCCTTTACTTCTTTACTAAAATAGGCAGAGTCCAGCAGGTGAAGGCTGTCCATTTTGCTCCAGTCTTCTTCGTAAAATCCTCTTGCAGCGGGAACCCGAACCGTATAGTTGTAGGAAAGGTTAATGGAAAGGTCGGTAATCGAACGGGTTTTCTGGAAGGTCGCGTCGAGAAGTTGTGCGCCTTTTTTATCGAGTTCGGCAGCAACGGCAATTTTGTTGCCGGGGAATACGGGCGCTTTTCCCGACATGACCAGGGTGCGGGTACGTGCCCCGGTGAGGGTCGCCGAAATTACCCGGATGGAGTTGTCTCCGTCGGGTTCGACTTCGGCAGCGCCTTTGAGTACGGCCCCTTCATAGCGGGCGCGGAGGATGCGGGTAAGTTCTGTTTCCTGCTCTTTGGTAAGGCCGTATTCCATCAGGAGGTGAAGAATTGCACCGCTGGCTTCTGCATCGGCATTGTCTTCATCGGTAAACTTCAGGAACAGAAACATGGGGGTTCCGTCCGGTTTTTTTGACAGCCGCAGGTTGGTCGGCATGTAATAATAGTCTTTGGTCTTCTCGTCTGAGAGACTGGCCGCAGCGCCGTAAAGGGTTACAGCAGTCCCATCAGAAAGTGTCAGATTGATTTTGTTTTCATTGTCCAGAATCTGTCCCTGCGATGGCAGCGCCATCAGGCAAAAGGCAGCGATCCAGGTCAGGAAAAACACTCGTTTCAAGGTTTGGTATCCCATAGTGAATGGTTAATGGTTAATGGTCAATGGTTAATGGTTAATGGGGGAATAGTGCGCTGATCAATGTGCCGATTGCAAAAATCTGATCAGAGTAGGCATATCTCCAGGCAAAAAATATCCGGCTGTCCTTAAAGTCTTCGGGGTTTGCCATGAGTTTTTCTATGGCTACTGCATCATCTGCCGAAAACATAAAGGACGCGGCCATTTTCCCTCCCGGGGTATTGGACGGGCCAGCCGATGACTTCAGCGAGCGGCGCAGGATTTCGGCACCCCGGTTGTCTGAAATAATATAAAAGCCGGAGGCTGGTTCCAGTGGCTCCAGTGGAAGCGCGCCGTAAATAACCGCCGTGCTGTCCACCTCAGATCGCAGTTTTTCTATCGCTTCTTCTTCCTGACTGATGCTCAGTCCCCAGGTCAGCATGATATGCATCAACCCTCCGGTCACAGGCCCTTCGTCGTTTTCTTTAAAAGTGAGAAAACTGTATTCCGGCTGATTGTCCTTTCTTATGGAAATGCGGAGGTTGACGGGAGAATAGTAATACTGATTTCTGTACTCAGCAGAAGGATAAAGGACAACAGCGGTCTGGTCCTTCAGGGTAATTTTTACCTCTTTGCGCAAATCCAGTTTCTGCGCAAAAGCCGTCGTAACTGCTGTGAAAATCAGGCAGAAGCTTAGCACTGTCAGATATTTTGATTGCATGTTGTGCATTAGTTCTGAGGTAATTCGTCGAGAAATATCAGCCCGTACTGATCCTGTCCTTTGTACTCCAGTTTGGAACCGTCTTTTTTGATCCAGGTAATAGAATAGTCAACGGTATCGATTTCGTTGGGCAGGGTGATTTCCATGCCTTTGGTGGAGAGATCATCTCCGGGGCGGATCGTCTGCCGCACTTTTTTTGCCTGATCAAAAAACGGGTAAGCAATTTCAAGGATAATCGCTCTTACGCCCTGGGTTTCCAGTCCGGCAAGATCGCCTTCCAGTTCGATTTTATGTCTGCGAAAAGGGGTGTAGAGGTTGATCATCGCCGAATTTTCGGTTTGCCAGGGGGTAACATAACTTCCGCCTCCCTGAAATTGCCACTGCGTCTGGTATTCGTAGTCAAGCCATTGGACGCGATTGGTGTCCTTGACCGAACCATAAACCATAGAAAGTTTTCCATTAAAATTCTGGAAAGTTGCCCGTTGAATCAGGACAGATTTCATGGTTTCCTGTCCGCCCTGGTGTTTTTTCCGGAGGTTGACAGAAACGCTGTTGAGCATGGTCGAAAATTCTTTTTCCATTTCCCCATCCACCCCCACAAAAATCTCGCGCTGCTGGAAAGCCGGATCCCAGAGTGGTACATCGCGGAAAAACTTTTCGTCCTTGCCGTACCGGTTGTAAAGATCACCGGCGTTGAAGGTGATGAAGTGATGCCGGTCAACGGTCGAACGCCCGTTGAAGGTGAGCACACTGGTTCCTTCCGTTTTGAAATCTTTGAGTTGAAATCCCACACTCAGCCCAAAACCGGTGGTATTCCGGCTGTTGAGTGCGCCGCCGACCATCGCGCCGATGGCATCGGCGAGGCCTCCCTGCTGATCCTGTGGTACTCTTTCAGGAGGTACCGGGTCAAACAACATTTTGAGGAGTTTGTCATACACAGTATTGAGCAGGCCGTCGAGGTTGGCATTTTCGCCAATGGTCGTGAGGCGGATGGCGTTGTCGCGCCGGAGCCGGTCAAATGCCATTCCCACATCGGCAGACACAAAGTAGATGCTTCCGCCAGCTTTGAACGACTCGCTTTTGCGCACTTCCGTCCAGTCGATTTCCAGCTTTGCATTATAGCTGTCGGTCAGGCCTGAAAACCCCAGGTCAAATACCACGGATATATCCGAAGTTTTCATGGTAAGGCTTTCCATGAGGAGTTTGGATTTCTGTGGCGTCAGGTCAAAAGTCAGTGCGATTTTTGATCCTTCGAGAACGGGCGCCTCGCCGGTAGAGAGTACTTCCACCTCTTTTTGTCCGGGGGCAGGTTTCAGAATGGAAGAAATGAGCGTATAACGGCCTTTGTCAAAAATCACGGGTCCGCGAAGTTTTACCTCCTCGTTGTTCAGTTTTTCCTGAAGTGATTTCTGCGCATTTTTTACCTGATCTTCAGGGGTGTCATACAGGAAAAGAAAGTGCAACACTGCACCTCCATCGGCATCTGTAATGGCAGATCCGCTGCTTGCCCCCGTGGGCTTGTTGATGATATAACGCAGCAGGGAGAACTGCGGATTGCCTTCGGCATCTGTTGCGAGCTTTCCTTCTGAGGGGAGATACAGATACGTCAGCGAGTCGGTCAGAAGCGGGAAACACCACAAACCTGCGGCACGAATCCCCCTGTCTATCAGGATTTGCTGGGCCTGAACCTGCATTCCGGTCAGGAGAAAGAGGAAAAAGAAAATGCTTGTATTTCGGAGTTTCATGTGTTTGTTGTTTGCCGGATAGGTTACTTATTGAATTCCGAAGGATCAGGAGGAAGCACAAACATATATTCGCCTTCGAGTACCTGGGTTTTTTGATTCAGGATTCCTTTGGTAGAATACCAGGTGATCTGGTAAGCAATGGGTTCTCCCGGGTCGTGGTAAAGAGAGACACGGGCGGTACTTTCTGCATCATCTGTGCGGAGAATCACCGTTTTGTGCACCTGCGCTTTGCCTCCCAGTATGGTCATAAACCGAATCTGCGCTGATCTGACTTCCGCATCTTTAAAAAGCTGCCGGTCAGCATCGATTTCGAGTATGCGCTTGGTAAGCGGAGGCGCCAGCGGAATGGAGGTCGCATTATTTTCATTCCAGTCTTTTTCATCGGCGGGTACAGAGATAGGATTCGGTATGCCTTTTATGCTCCATAGAATGCGGTAGTTGTAATTCAGCCATTCTTCACCGTCTGTCCCGAGCCGGGGATAGGTTACCGTCTGAAAATATTTATTGTTGAGGTCTTCCTTTCTGAATACAAGGTCTTTGGTAACCGATTCTTTTCCATTTCCGGGGTCTTTTTTGAAGCTGACAGTAACGAAGTTGATCAGATCGTCAAATGCGTTGACAAATTCGCCGTCAACCTGAAAATGCACATCGCGCTTCTGGAATGCCGCATCATCGAGGTTTACAATGCGGAAGTACTTATCATTTTCACCCAGCGCATCGTACAGGCCGCCGATATTTCCGGAGGTGTAAACGGGTACTTTGATGGTGGTAGATTTGGAGAGGTTGAGGTAAAATTTATTTACCCGAATGTCCTCTCTTTTTTTCATGACAAACTGGTCGTCGGTATAGTAGGGCGTATCATCGGCGCCGAGGAAAGTGCGTGCAAACCAGCCGCGGTCCTGGCGACCCTGAATCTGTCCCTGTTCGACGGCGGTTTCTCTTTCGGGTTGTTTTGCCCATCCGGTTTCTGCATCGAAAATAAGTTCAATCAGTTTGTCAGTGACCATATTGAGGATATTGTCCATATCCTTGGTATTGATATTGAGTCCGGCGGAGCGGTCGAATACCTCGATTTTGAGCACCTGATTCTGGCGGAGTTCGTCGGTAATATTGCGGAGCTGGCGTTTGGTATAACCTTCCTGTTTGCTATAGACGCGGCTGAAGTGTTCATATACATTTTCTACTTCGGCAGTTACGACTGCATTATAGCCTTTCACCGCAGCTTCATAATAACCGTGAATAGAAACCGAAATATCGGAAGTGGGACCCTGGAGCGATTCCCAGAGCAGGGTGGCGCCCGCCTGATTGAGTTTGGCTGCAATGGCAGCTTTGGAACCGGGAAGCAGCGGCGCATAACCGGAGGTAATGACGGAACTGGTAAATGGATTATCGCCTTCGGTATTGTTGAGGATGGCAGAAATGACTTTAAAAGAGGCCAGCCCGTTCTCATCGTCTTCCGTAGCCTGCATCATGGGAACCGGGCCGACGATACGGGCACCTGCTACGCGTTTGCCGAGTTCAATCTCAGCAGCGGCGACGACATTCTGCGGGAGGGTAAACTCGACCAGTGCGTGGAAAATACCCCCATTGGTTTCTTCGCCGCCCTGGCCTACGTATTTCATACAGAGAAATTCGAGGGAGCCGTCTTCTTTGGTGGAGAGGCGGGGAAACTGCGGGATATAGTAGAAGGCGCGGGGGTCGTCTTTGTCGCGGAGGAGTTGGATTCCATTGACCATCTCGCGTCCTTCGTCGTACATGACTACGGCAAAGACGCGGGAAACAGTGGAGAGGAAAAATAAGAAAACAACAAGTGATAGTCTTATCATAGTGGTAGATATTTGACGGTTGGGCCTGACAGTATTTTAAATCAGGTAAGTGAGGAGGGTCTTGTTAAGCGATTGAAAATCAATTGTCCTGCATCTGATTTGTATTGGAAATACATAGATCGGGCTGTGGAGGAATCTCCTGAAAAGGTAAGTAATTTTGGTGATAAAACGCAATCGATTTCGCAATATCAACGGGGTAGGGGATATGTGTATTATGGGAATGTGAAAAAATTCCTTTTGGTGGGAGGTATTTGGTATTCGCAATCATAAAAAATCAGGTTCCATACTGTTTTGCCTCAATTAGACGGGCAGCTCAGATGGAACCTGACTCTGAGATCGGAAAAAATTTTTAATGAATAAAAGTCCTGTGTTTGTATTATGGCTTATTCCGAATCCTCCTCCACACCACCACAATCACAACCAACACAATAATCAAAACCCATAACAGCCAGCCAGGCAACCCATGGTTTTCCAGCCACTGCTGAATCTGATCAAGCACATTGCCGATAGCGGGTGCACCATCAATTTTTGCCAGCTTATCGCTGAAGAAGGTGGCTCCTTTAATATTCACCTCTACCTGTTCGAGCCCTGTGATGGTCGCAGGCAACTGGGCAGTGTAAGTTCCATTCAGGTTGTCGGTAAGTACAAGCGGTTTGCCCTGCACAACTACCGAAATCTGGCTCAGTCGGTTGGGGCCGATAAGGTGGCCATATTGGTTGACAGGGGTGATCGTCAGTACATTGCCTTTATCCAGCATCTGAATTGTAAAGGTCGTTTTTCCCTGATCAGCCACACCAAAATCCACCACGGTCGAAACCAACTGTACACGCTCGTATTTTCCGATTTTGGCATTTGTGCCTTTGATGACAAACAAAAACTGATAATTGCCCGAAAGTTCGGTGTCGGTAAATGGGGCTGTATAGGTTCCGTCGCCATTGCTGGTTAAGGTAATCCGGCGGCTTTGTGGTGTAATGGCTGCCAGAAAATCTTTGCTGCCTGTTATCAGCGCATCGTATTTCAACTGACCCGGGGGAATATTCTGTTCTCCCGGCTCCGCAGGCAAATCAATGGAAGCTTTGGCAAAAACGTCGTTGAAATCCTGGCCGGGTTTGGCGATAATGACATAAACGGAATCTGCATCGGGGATCATAAACGACTGCGTGCCGTCATTATATACCAGTTCTGCCCGCAGGGGAATGGTATCTCCCGGTTGGTGCATCCGGTTTCCGATAAGGGTATTAAATCTGAATGCCTCTTCCTCAACAAATAATGCCAGGTAGTAATTTCTCGCAGGGCCGGTCTGGGTAACTTCCCATGTCCCGCCAAAAGAGGCGATTCCCTTCTTTGCCAGAAGTCCTTTGGTGATATTATACATTCCTGTCAGCGGAGGCTGTACATTTTCTATTATGCTTACCCCGTCTTTTTTAATAGAAACCTGGATTCTTCCTGTGCCGAAATTGATCAGTTTAAAAAGGATACTTTCCGCCTGATCATCTACGGTAAAGGTTTCGGAAACTGAACCACCATTGGGGAGTTTGCCTGTTCTGATTGCGCCAATAGCAGGCGAATTACCTCTCAGATTGGTGACCAGCGCATTGTCCCACATGGTGAGAAAACTATTGAGGTCGCCATTGTTCTGAATGGAAAAATGCTGACCGCCCGTTGTGGTGGACACAAGGTTCATGATGGCTGCCCCGCTGACATCACCGAGGTGAATGGTGTGGACAGGAATCGCGCCGTTGAGGGCGTTGAGACTGAGGGGCAAGGTTGCACCGGTAAAGCCAGTTCCACTAAAACCAAAAAGCGAACTGACGATTTGCGTGCCTGCGGCATTGATGGCAGGATCGGTATTCTGCGCCCCGTCGGAGAAGACTATGATATTTCCGTTGGCACTTGCGGGAAACTGCTCATGCGCTTTGCGAATAGCGCCACCAATGCAGGTCATGCCTGCTGGCGGATTGGCATTCATAAAGTTGAGAAGAGTGCCGGGAGGCGGGGATGCGTAGTTGGTAGTGTGAAGACCGGATGTGGTACCAAAGCTGGAAAGGCTTTGCATGGAGAGGTGGTTGTCATCAAAAAAATGGATGCCCACCTGGTCTCCGGCTTCATTGCGGACAGCATCAAATTCGGCCAGGAAATCATTGGACACGAGTTTGAGCGCAGACCATTTGGACTGATCGGCAAGGCCGGGCGCTGCGATACCGGGAATGATTCCAAACATGCTGCCTGACCGGTCGAGGGTCATCATTACCCTTACCGGGGCGGTAGTTGTAACGACAATGGAGAAAGTCTTCGAGGCATTGCCCAATAGATTGTTGGCGGCATCATACGCCCTTACATTCAAATCCAATGTAAAAGTACCTGCCGTAGGCGGTACACCGGTGATGGTCAATTGGGTTCCGGGATAACGGTTTGCACCGATACAGGCGGGAAAAGCCGCGCCATTGCCAGTGATCATCGTGATCCAGGGAGGCTGGGAAGCGATGGTCCAGCAGGCATTGACTTCGCCGGCACCAAGCGCAGCTACTATCGTGGTGGAGTAGGGTGTCCCCACGCTGCCGTTGGGCAGACTGGTAGTAGAAATCGTAATAGCCTTTGCAGAAAATACGACAGAAAGAAACAGCACAATAATCCCCAGCCGCTGGAAAGCCGGAACAAGGCTGTTCTCATGCGAAAGAAAGCGAAAGCGTTTCATAAGAATGGATTTTGGGGTGAAAAGCGTAGAATTTTATATGGAGATAGGACGGGAGATCAGAATCATTCCTGACTAATTTTGGAAAAATTCTGAACAATGAAAAAACCTCTGCACTAAAAATTCAGTGCAGAGGTCGAGAATAACTACTACTATTACAAACGAGGGGATAATTCCTTATGGATGTTCATTTCTGGCTCTGATCGCCAGATCAACCAGATCACCGCCGCCACTGGCTCCATTTGTGGTTGAATTTTGCCATGACTGTACAGCTACCGCCCGCGGGCCTACTTCTCCTTCCCAGAATCCAAACATAGGCCCCCCTGACTGGCCGGGGAAAACATCTGCCTGATGGAAAAATATCTGGTGCGCATCGTCCTGGTCGTCGTGGCCATTCATTGTAAACCAGCTTTGGAAAGTCGGTCTCTGCTGGCTGTTGAGGTCGCCCGGATACCCGATATGCCACCAGGCAGCCAGCGAATCCCAGGCATCGGTATAACGCCTTGTGCCCAACCAGCCGGTGCGCTCTCCGATCCGGTCATTGAGGACAAGGACTACGTAATCATACTGGCCTTCATCTCCGTTGCTGAATCCGTCGTTGTTGTCCTTTTTCACCCAGTAGATATGTGTGGCATAAGTAGAGCCAAAAGGCGCATTGCCATCAAAATAGGCGGGCGTGAAGGTAAGCCAGTCGGCAGCATAACCCGGCGGTGGGGTCCAGTCAATCCCGTGATTGCAGGTAAGCAAATGGCGCGGACCGATCATCACCCCGCTGAAGGGACCGAAATTGGTTTCGCACCTTCCAAAAGCACTCCACGGATAGGAGGTATCCTGAAATACCTGGCGCTGATCGGGGTTGAAAATAGTCGTATTATACCTCAGATCTTTTTGAAGTCTGTCAGGTATCCGGTTAAATGCTTTTACCAGTTTCTGCGGATGAGGATCGAACGAAAGGTGATCAGGGATAAATGCCGTAAAACGTTTGTCGTACTCCTGAATTTGTTGTTCAGAAAATCTTTCTTCCAGAAATTTTCCCTGAAGGGGCGGGGGCGTCGTGCGAACGCCCAGTTTTGCATTTTTCAGATTGATACGGATTTCGTACCGGGTTTCTTTCTGGTTTGCCTGGTTGTGTTCGACAGGGATAACGGCAATTTCCGCTTCGGGGAATTCATCACTGCTGATAAAGATACTCTGGCTGATAGCGCCACGGTTGTCGGCCAGTGCGGCGCGGGATTTGATCACCTGATCAAAATTGAGGCGGGAAGCGGGTTTTTTCGCGTCAGAAACGGTGAGATTGACAACCACATCAATCACGGTTTGTTCGCCTGCATTCCAGAAAATGGAACTTTCGCCCACCAACTGGTCGTCGGCAAAAACGCATACGTAAAGATCAGGCCCAAATAACTCTGGCAGTTGTCTGGAAATATCAGACTTCTGAAATGAAATAGCATAGTTTCCACGGTCGTCGGTTGTAGCTTGACCCAGCGGGTCATCGGGTGTCAGGAGGTCTTTGTCAAAAGCCTTGACAGTGAGACCTTTCATAGATTCGCCCTGCCGGTTGGCTATGTGCCCGGAAAGCGAGTAGGTTAAAACGGGTTGTTTGGACATAAGAACGAAGTGATAATTGTAGCCTTATGTGACGCATAACCTGAGTCAACCTCACCGAAATGTAATGGATTGTAGCCAATGGCTCAGTACGAGTTATGTTGATTATCAAAAGTTGCAATTTTTGCATGTTTTGATAATTTGTTATACTCAAAATAGAGTGATTTGCGAACCAATTGAGAATAAAATATGGATTTGCTCACAACTGATTCGTTTACCCAAAACCGAAGCGGAATAAGACATATGAATGTATTTAATTGGCTTCTTAATTAACATGACAGATCAGTTGCCCGGGCCAGATCATTTTATGTCTGTACCTGCACTTTTCCCCCATACATCATTGAATCTTTCCCCGGAAAATCGTACTTTCCTTCCCTTGTTCGTAACAATTTATCAATTCTGACTACCTATGGATACTACATCTGATCAAAACGGAACCTCGCGGTACTCGCGGCTCCAGCTTCGCATGCTTGTAGTCCTGCGCATGCTCATAGGCTGGCATTTTCTTTATGAAGGGGTCGTAAAACTATGGAACCCCAACTGGTCGGCCTCTGGCTACCTCATGGACTCTCAGGGCTGGTTTGCTGGTATTTTCCACTGGATGGCTGGCACGCCCTGGCTCCTCAATATCGTGGATTTTGTCAACGTATGGGGACTTATACTCATTGGCCTCAGCCTGATCCTGGGCCTTTTTGCCCGTTATGCAGCGATTGGCGGAATGGTGCTTCTGGCTATGTATTACCTTTCCCACCCTGCGATCATTGGCGCCAGATATGCTCTCCCCAGCGAAGGAAGTTATCTGTTTGTCAACAAAAACCTGATTGAAATGTTTGCCCTCGGCGTACTTTATGCCTTCCCAACCAGTGTGTATGTCGGCCTCGAAAGACTGCTGGCCCTCCGCCGTGGCGAATCTGTGCCCACACCGCAAGCCGTTGCTGCTCCTGAAAAAGAACCCGTAGCCTGACATTTCCTTTTACCCCAAACGATAACCTATCATGGATAATCATAAAGAACAAAATTCCTCCTCCGGAATCGGACGCCGCGACCTGATCAAAGGTCTTGCCGCACTGCCGGTACTGGGCTTTTTCGGACTGGGCGCATGGGCCAAAAACAGTTCCGACAAATCACTCAAAAACAATATCCTGCAGGAACTCAATATCCAGGCTGCACCGCCGCCACCCTCAGGCCCTATGGCCGGCGATCCGATCCGTATCGGTATCGTGGGCTATGGTATCAGGGGCGAACAACTGATGCGCGCCGCAGGGTTTGCCAATAGTGAATGGAAAAAAAATATGCAGGAAGCCTTGACCAATAATCCGAATGACAACCGTCTGAAAGATTTTATGGAGCAGGAAAATCTCAATATCCGCGTTACCGGTGTCTGCGACCTCTTTGATGTAAGAGCCGAAGCCGCCATCGATGCCGGAACCGTGGACGGTAATACCCCCAAACGCTACCTGCGGTTCGAAGATATGATCGCCAGCAGCGATATTGATGCGGTCATCATTGCTACGCCCGACCACCACCACGCACCTATGGCCATAGCTGCTGCAAGGGCAGGCAAACACGTCTATGTCGAAAAATGTATGACCCACAAAATCGGGGAAACCTTTGAACTGTACGATGCCATTAAGAGCACGGGAATTGTATTTCAGGTAGGACACCAGCACAGGCAGACCCAGAGTTTCCTCACCGCTCAGGATATTATCGCCAAAAATGTACTGGGCCATATCAACCTGATCCAGATTTCCACCAACCGCAACGACGACAACGGCGCATGGCAATACGATATTCACGAAAAAGCCAGCCCGCAGACCATTGACTGGCAACAGTTTCTCGGCAATGCACCTGCTATTCCCTACAACGCCGAGCATTTTTTCCGCTGGCGCAAATGGTGGGCCTATGGTACAGGGCTATCGGGCGACCTTCTTACCCACGACTATGACCGGATGAACTGTATCCTGAAAATGGGTATTCCTGCTTCCGTTAGTGCTTCGGGCGGAATTTATACCCACAGAGACGGACGCGAAGTGCCCGATGTGTTCCAGGTAGTCATGGAGTTCCCTGAATTTTCATCCGGTACCAGCCAGGAGTCCGGCAAGGAAAAAGGAATGACTTTCCTTTACAGTGCGACCCTTGGCAACCAGTATTCGCGCGGAACGCTGCTCATGGGACATGACGCGACCATGGATCTCGCCAATGCAATTACGGTGTATGCCGATCCCCGCTCTACCCGATATGCCCAAATGATCAAGGACAAAATTGTGGATCCTTCGATCCCGTTGTATAGCTACGACCCGAGAGCCAAAGGCGTGGATGGGGTAACTTCTGCCACCGCAGCTTATTTCGCCAATAAAGGATTGCTTTACACCTATCGCGACGGTAAGCGTGTGGACCCGACCCACCTCCATATCCGCGAATGGCTGAGCTGCATCCGCAACGGAGGTACGCCAAGCTGCGGAATAGATCAGGGTTTTGAAGAAGCAATTTCTGCTCACATGGCCACCATCTCCCTGCGTACAGGCAGAAGAGTCGAATGGGATCATGCGACACGGCAGATCACCAATATTGAGCCTGCTTTGCTTGAAGAAATCGGCGTTGCTTAAACCGGGTTTCATGAAAAAAATTCCGGCAATTGCCTGGATAGGAATCCTGCTGGTCGCCTGCGAAAACAAACCGGAGGGTACAATGTTACAGTACTCCGGTCCCGCGCAGGGGACCAGCTATTCCATTACCTGTATTGATCCGGTGGATGGAAGAGATTTTCAGGCATCGATAGATTCTGTTTTTTCGGTGATTGACCAGTCGCTTTCTACCTATAATCCCGGTTCGACCATCAGCCGGTTCAACAGAGATGATTCCATTGTCACGGATGATCTTCACTTCAGGGAAATGCTGAACCAGTCAGGCGAGGTGTGGCGACTGACCGGCGGATTGTTTGATCCCACGGTCATGCCCCTGGTACGGGCATGGGGATTTGGGCCAGAGAAGGTGCCGGAAATAAAAACCGGCAATCTGGACTCGGTACGGCAACTGGTGGGTTTTATGCAGCTTATCCCCGAAGCGCATGCGGGTAAGTTTATCCTTCGCAAAAAGCAGCCCGGAGTACAACTCGACTTCAACGCCATTGCACAGGGTTATACGGTGGACGTGCTGGCTGATTTGCTGGAAGGGAATGGCATACAGAATTATATGATCGAAGTGGGAGGGGAGGTAAGGGCGAAAGGAAAAAATGTGGAGGGAAAATACTGGACACTCGGAATAGAGCAGCCGCTGGAAATAGAGGGAATCAGTGTGATGTCGGCGATTGTAAACCTGAACAACCGTTCGCTGGCGACTTCCGGCAACTACCGGAAATTTTATGTAAAGGACGGGGTGAAATACGCCCATACGATAGATCCGCACACCGGATATCCGGTCAATCATACCTTGCTGAGCGTTTCTGTTTTGGCGGAAAAATGCGCAACTGCCGACGCATATGCCACAGCTTTTATGGTAATGGGATTTGACCAGGCGTGGGAGTTTTTGGAGAAACACCCCGAATTGGGCCTGGAAGCTTATTTTATCTCCTCCTCCAAAGGAGAAGGCTGGGACATCCGTATGACGGATGGGATGGAGGCGGTTGTGGAGATGCCGTGATGTTAGTCCAACCAATAACTTGTGTGCCTCATCCCAGGGTATTTCGACCGGATGCTCGCTATTCGGGAGAATGGGGGCTTAACTTGGTGGGGGGGAACAGCGTTTTCATGCTGGGCGCTGCGCGCCGCACGAAAACTTAGTTGTTATGCACCGTTTTTATTTCTTGTTTGTCTTATTATTATTAACCAAATAAATAACTGGACAAAGAAAAGGCCTTTTACTCCCCAATCTTTAAGTAAATCAACTTCTCGCCATTTGTCAATTTTCAATTTGGGGTTCCAAGGGTCTCCTTCACTCACTCTGTCTTTACCCATTAATTGTCCTTCAATAATATATAAATCGACACCCATTGGGTCAATGTCGGTTGAAGGCCTTTCCGAAACATAAATCTCAGAGTAATCCAAGTCATACTTCTTCAGACTGTCAGGAGTTATGCTTCTTAAATACAATTGTCCACTCACTACTGTTTCGTCAGGACAAGTACAAGCAAGTCCACTTACTTTCATTTGCCCCCAATGAAAAGGTGAGATGTAATCTGAAAAATAGATTAGTTGTCCCAAAAGTATGAGCCCGCCAATAATTAATATTTTCTTTTGTCTTGTCAATTCCAAGTTTATTCAATGGTGCACAACGTTTTGCGGCTAAACCGACGTTTTAATGCGGCTTAGGTGTTGTTAGGCATATTTAAAAATTCCATTCATCAGGTTCTGTATATTTTTCTGACTCTTGTTTCTTGTGATTTTCGTTCGCAAGTATTATTGATTTCTTAATTATCGGTGGTAAATCATATTGTTCAAAATCTGAAACATGAATTTCTAATGGATTTGATTGGATGTGATCGGCCAAAGAGATTTCAATGTCATCTGAAATATACTTCTTATTTAGAAGTGGTTTAATATCCGATTGAACACTCCATTGATCTGAAACAAATGCCAGATGCCACATTAACTTCAAACAGACCAATCTTACTTCTGGATCATTTACATTAATTACAACGTTTTTCAAGAAGCTACCGAATGAACTTGTTGCACTGAAAGGCCAACCTATTGATCCAATACACTCATAAACTTTCTCTGAAAACTGATTTATGAAATATTTGAAGTCATTTCCAACTTCATTGTAATACTCTTTAATCTTTGAAATATCAGATAAAACAGAAATGATTGGATCTAAAAAATCTGAATACACATGATTATTTATTCTTCCTTTAAGTGCAATTTGGTGAAATAAATTCCAATCAATTTTATCTTTTGATCCTAAAAAATCTTTAATGGAAAGATATTCTACAGGAATTTCTTGATCCAATTGTAATTGTTTAAGCGCTGTGTAGTGCTTTTCAAATTCTTCAATGTTTTTGTGTCTTTTTGATGGGTCTTCATCAGTAGCTCTAGACACTAACGGTGATAAAATGAATGGTTTAAGATTATCAGGATCCTTAGCTGTAAATAAAAAGTATATCAGTTTTCCTAGGGAAAAAATATCGCTTTGAATAGTAGCATCCTTCAACTTTTCCCTTTGCTCAGGAGAAACATACAGTATTTGTCCATAACCTTCTGCGCTTGAGCCTGTATAATGTGATAACGATTCTTCGTCTTTGCCAAGACCGAAATCTGAAACCTTGACTTCAATATTTTCTCCTGAACCAAACAACAACACATTGTTAGGAGAAATATCTCGGTGCAGTATATTTTTACCATGAGCAAATTTAATAGCACTTATTATCTGATCAGCGAATTTAAATCGTTCTTCGAGCGTGATCTTTTGAGCATTCTTTTTAATGTACTTGTATAGGTTGTGGTCAGCAAAAGGCATCATGTACCACAATTGCTTTTTTTCCTTATTGTTTCCATCCCTTAACAAGTCAACAATATTAAGGCAACCCTTTAATTCGGTGAGAAGTTTAATTTCTCGGATTAACCTATATCGATAATCGTCATTATCATAGTGCTTTTCTTTTAGTCTTTTAACCGCAACAAATTCACCAGTTTCTTCATGTTGAAATTTATAAACATCACAAAAATAGCCGCTTCCTTTTATTCCAATATGTTTTAGTTTGCTTGCCATTATTGTGTATTATTATTTGAAAGTTGAAATATGGCCGCTTTTAATACTTGCCATGAAATATGCGCTGTGTGCTTATTAGGGGTGAATTGAGAACTCAACTGCTGATAAGGATGAATATAGTTTCTAAAATCACGTAACGAATGGCTAAATTTTCTTACGTCTTCCTTTAACATTCCTATTTCGTAGGTGACATCAATTAGATTACTTAGTGTCCATTCATGGAAGGGTTTTACCTTTCCATCACTTGACTTAGGGGATGATTTCGAAGTGTTAAATTCTTTTGGCTTTAACAAGGCTATTCCAAGTAAGATTCCCTCTAAAGTGCTTCCACACATGAATATTACTGAGAGGGGCGCATTATTGCTGAGGCATGATTTTATTTCATCAAATCTTAATTTTAAAATTTCAGTCAACATCCCATCTAATCCAAGCGCATCAATAGATATTTCATTAAATTCTTTACTTAAAAAGTCATCTTCTTTTATGTCAGTTCCACTGTTAACTTCATCAAAGTTGATTTTGCCAGGTTTCACAAATTTTATTTCCTTTCCTTCTCTAACAACTTTCCAATCATTAAAAACTAAGTACTGATTAAAATCAGAAATGCACTTATCTAAGTCACCAAACCTACCGATGAAATTAACTGGGTTCAGTACATTTTTAATGCATTTATCAATTTCTGAAAGTATGCCCGTTGATTTTTTTAATTTTTCATCAGTATAAACCCATCTTGAAGGAAATCCTTGTCCATATGAATCTTTAAAACCAAGTTCATTGAAAAAGGCGACTATTTCATGCCCTTTCCTGTATTGGGTTTCTTCATTAATTAAGTCTCTTAATTTTTCAAGGGTCTTTTGTTCTAATATCATGGGCTGATTGTCTATTATGCCTAACATCCGTATATACGCTACTGTAGCGTTTATCTCCTCATTTCCACCCTCCAATATCCTCCCTTTCCCCCAGATTTACAAGTATCTGGCAGAGGTATATCCGGGCTCGGGGAAAAAGGCTGGTATTGCCGGGCAATGCTTGCTTAATGCGGTGCCGAAGGGTGCTTGCAGGCTGCGGGTTCGCAGCAAAATAAAGTAAACACAAGGGGCAGGAGGAAGGCGCAAGGGACACAAGGGAAATGCTATCTTTGAGACCTTCGTGCTGTCTTTGTGTGTCTGCCTATGCAGATGGTTTCCTGACTTCCCCGGAAAAGGTCATATTGGCCCGATCCTTTTTCGGCTATTCGCCCAGGTTTTCAATTATTTGTTGATAAAATTTCTCGCCAATATAGAAGTTCGCCTCAGTGATTAACTGATCTAAAATGGTATTATTTCTCCAAATAGGCTGCTCAATATCTGCAATCGACTTATTTGGATTAGATTGCTAATTACGGAGGTATCGCTAATTATTATCACTTCTCTTTCTCATTTCTTCAACAGTAGCCAAATCCTCCATGTATTCCTCTAATCCATAATGAACCGGAATTTTCCGCTTAGCCAATTCTTGTTGCAGGATAAATTGGGGTTTATTTGCAAATTCACTCGCCTTACCAAGGGTAAAGATTTCCTTTTCAAACAAAAATATAGCCAACTCCAGACGAAACTCGCTTTCCGACATAGGAGCATTTTTGAGAAGATCATCGGTTATTAAAACACCCATTTATTGCTTTGTTTATTCAAATCTATAGGAAAATACGATTATTTGACCACTTTTGATACAATAATTAGACTTGGTAGCCAAAATCCATATCCACCCCCCATACCATTTACCTCCTCATTGCCACTCCCCAATATCCCCCCTTTCCATCAGATTTACAAGTATCTGGCAGAGGTATATCCAGGCTATCCAGCGGTGTTCGCAGCAAAATAAAGTAAACACAAGGGGCACGAGGAAGGTGCAAGGGACACAAGGGAAATGCTATCTTTGAGACTTTCGTGCTGTCTTTGTGTGTCTGCCTATGCAGATGGTTTCCTGACTTCCCCGGAAAAGGTCATATTGGCCCGATCCTTTTGCAGCTATTCGCCCAGGGGTAGGCCAATAGACACATAATACCCATCAGGATAAATGCAAGTCTATAGGTGCTTTGTGCCTATATTGTTCCCTTAGGATCTGCCTACCAGTTCCCGCACAAAAGCGACGTTGTGCGTGTAGGCGTCTTTGATCGTCATGCCTTTGGGGGTCGCGCCTTCGATTACTACCCAGCCGGTATAACCGATCTCGTCGAGTACCGTTCGCACCCGCTGGAAGTCGATCCTCCCTTCTCCGAGTAAAAAATCGTTCTCCTTAAAATGAAATTCGCAGATACGGTTTTTCCCCAACCAGACAATCTCTTCATATATATCATAACCCATCTTCTCTGAGTTGGCTAGGTCGTAATAGACCTGCACGTTGGGCGATGCTACCGCGTCGAGTATTTCGACATGTTCTTCTGCGCTAAGCCATGATTCTACGCCTAATATCACCCCTGCTTTTTCGGCTTTGGGGGCGATTTTGCGGAGCCTGCGTATGACTTCCGCTGTACCTGCTTTGTCTCCCTTTAAATCTCCTTTGCTAAAAAATGCCAGCAATATCGCGCGAACGCCCAGCATTTTTGCCAGGTCTATGCTTGCACTTACCCATTCCTCTGTGCGGGGATCTGATTTGTAGGGAATTTCGTTCATCCTGCCAATGGCCAGCCCGCCGATCTTTGTGTGGTTTGCTTTGGCGGTTTTCCGGTAGTTTTTCATCACCGCCGGGTCATTCAGGTGAATGATATCCTGACTGTTCACCACACTTACCTGTACGCCGTCGAGTCCGAGGGTTGCGGCAAATTCGAGCGCCGTAGGATCAGCCATTTTGCCAATGGACCAGTCACATGCGCCGATCTTAAATCTGCGGTTTTCTGCTGCCAGTAGCGGTTTCATATAAGCACTTAACCCCAGACCAACAAGTCCGGCGGCTGAGGTTTTGATCATGGATCTGCGTGTAGGCATAGCTAGAGAGATATAAGGGGTGATAGAAGACGTATTTACAAACGGGTAATTTTGCTGTTGGCTGTTGGTCTTTGGCTGTTAGCTATTAGCTATTGGCTATTGGCTGTTGGTCTTTGGCTATTGGCTATTGGCTGTTGGTCTTTGGCTATTGGCTATTGGCTGTTGGTCTTTGGCTGTTGGCTAAAGGCTAAAAGCTAAAAGCCAAAAGCTAAAGGCTAAAAGCCAAAAGCTAAAAGCTAACAGCTATTTTGGTTATAAGGGAGTTTACTTGTTTTTGGATGGTGGTGAGGTTTTTTTGAATGCGTTCCACTTGTTGCTGGCTAAAGTAGTTTAGTTCAACACAGATTAATAACTGCGTTTCTAGTTCAAATGCGGAACCGATAGCAATTTCCAGGAAACGTTTGAATTCCCGTTCACTATTTCTGCTACATCCTTCTGCTATGTTGGATGGAATGGAAACCGCACATCGTTGCATTTGGCTTATTAAACCAAATTTTTCTGTATCCGGTAATAACTTGGTCACGGTATAAATGTCCTTTACCATTGATATTCCTTTTTTCCAGATTTCTAAATTTCTAAAGTCTCTCATGGTTGTTGGTTATTGGGTGTTGGGTGTTGGGTGTTGGTCTTTGGCTGTTGGCTATTGGCTATTGGCTGTTGGGTGTTGGCTATTGGCTATTGGCTATTGGCTAAAGGCTAAAAGCCAAAAGCTAAAAGCTAAAAGCCAACAGCTAAAAGCCAAAAGCCAAAGACATGCGTCCGGTGCTGTTCATGGATCTAAATTCGCGGTGGTTTCTCTCACCTTTTTCCAAAGGTAATGTTCCGGTTGGGATAATGTTATTTTTTTCTTATTCATTGTTCTCTGTTGTGTCGAAGTCTCTTCCCCCGGTGCTACCGGGGCGGGTACTAAATGACGGAGGGTGGTAGTAATATTCTCCCGCCTTCCTGTCCTTTGTATTTGCTTTCCAACAATTTGGGATGCCTATTTTCGGCTCAATAAATAAACACTTATATCCGCAACATCAGCTGGCTTTAGCCCCAGTCCGGCTGGTATGGGCATAATGCTCTGGTTGAGTTTTTCTTTTTTGAGAATATCTTCACTGCGAATAGCGCGTCGTTCGCCGGATAGTTCTTTGAGCATTTTGACATTACCGTCGCTCAGCAGAAACCCAAAGTATGTTGCTCCGCTTTTGGTTTCGATTTGTGTGGGTTTAGCAAAGGCAATCGAACCGCCGGGTTGACTATCGCATCCACCAGCGAAGCGCGGTCAAATTTGGTGTGAATCTGGCTTAGGTCAGGGCCAATATCATTTCCTGTTCGCCCATCTTGTGGCAGGTCAGACAGCTTCTTTCAAAAGTGGATTTGCCTTTTGCTGGGTCGCCTGTGGTTGCCGCAATGGCCGCTGCATTCCAGGTTGCTTCATCGGCTGTTGTTTCATTTGTGCCTAAACCCAGACTGGTTATATCGGGACTTGATAGCCCGCTCCGCCTGATTCATCGGCCTGTACAGGCAAATCGCCTGCCCAGGCCTGCCATTCGTTATTTTTTCCTGTTTTCCACCCACCATAACGCGAGCGGCGCTATTTCTTTGTCGCCATGTTGTGCAATTTCCTGCATGGCAAGTGCGGCCTCCCGTTGTGGAATAAATGCCAGGGCGTCCATTGCTTGTTTTCGTTCTGTCAGACTAACCACAAATTCTGCAAGTGCTCTTTGCTTGAGGGCTGTTACAGCCTCCTCAGGGTGAAGCCGCCAGGCGATTGTGGAAATAGTCCCGGACCATTTGAGCGGATCGAGGTTTTGGGGTGATTTTCTGATATATGACAGATTCTCCACCTTCGGCTGCCAGCCCAAGCGCCTCCAGTTCCCAGCGGTCATTTCCCTTATACTGACCGGTGAGTTTGAAAACCAGTTCTTTTTTTCTTTCCCAGGGCATAATTCGCAGGGAAACAGCCACCTCTCGTCGCACACCCGGCCAGGGATCATTGACGGCAATGGCTGCGTAAGCCAGGAGATTTTCAGGATCAGCTTCCCGCAATGCGCGATAGGCAATTCTTTCCAATGGGTCTTTTCCCTGTTTCAGAATTTCTTCCACAACAGTCTGTCCTTCCGGCCCAAGCTGTGCCAGCAGCCAGATGGCGCGGGCCCGAATGGCAGGGTTAGGTCGCTGAGCAATGGCTTTATCACGGCGACAATCGTATCTCCTGATCTTTCAGCAGAACAAATCCCTGATTCCGCACATTTACTGAGGGGTTTTCAGTGCTTCAACCTGCCCGGAGATGGTGGTGAAATCAAGTGCCGGAGGCGTAAGTTTTTTCCTTTGGGTGTAATACGGAATATTCTGCCATATCCTATGGAGTCGTGCATCTGGTGGCCACCGACGACCGGGTCATACCAGTCGGTTATGTACAGCGCCTTCTGTTCCCGCAACTACATCGCTTGGCCGAAACCAGCGTCGGGTGTCCTCAAATATTTCATTCCATTTATAACCTTCCGTCGAACCACCGACCGTCGTGATCAGATCATGTCTTTCCAGTTCGAATCCCGCACCATTGGGTTTGGGTTTGTATGCGAAAATGACATTTCGCCCTGCGTCCACACTTAGCAGCATTCCCTGGTATTTTTCGCCCAAAACTTCACTTTCATACACCGCAAACCCTGTAAGCGAGCCCGCACCCGTACAATCTCCGGCTGGCAGTACACCCGGGTCTTCTGATGCCAGTGGGCGGAAAATATCGGCTGTTCCGGCTTTTGGTCAGCCTGCCAGGTGCGGGTTCCATCGGCGCTGAAATACCCTGCATTAGCGCCTTCCATCAGCCAGGTTACCCGGCAGGTAACCACCTGGTCGTCGTTGTCATTTTGCCACATATTGCCGTAAGAGTCGAGGGCGAGTTCGTAGGCATTGCGGAAGTTGTGCGCCATCACTTTCAGCCCTGTATCGTCGGGGTTGATTCGAAGGCCAGACCACCCACCCAGATTCCTCCCGTCGTCGCTAACTCTGGCTCCGGAATTTTCCTTGTTGTAGGGCGTTCCACCGGTATAATTGCTGCCCGAGCGCAATGTCCATCCGCTTTTATCGGTAACGGTATGCGGGCCTGCATTTCCGGTATTAAAATACCAGTGTCCGTCAGGGCCGGCGACAACTGCGTGGAGGCTGTGGTCGTGGTCAAATCCGCCAAAGCCCTTGAGAAATATCTCCTTTTTGTCGGGTTTGTCGTCTCCGTTTTCATCTGTGTAAATGATGAGGTGTGGTGCGCAGGAGACGATGACCTGTTTGCCGATTACCGCAATTCCCAAAGGAGCGACGAGATCTTTGTCCTGCACAAATACTTTGGAAAGGTCGCTTTTCCCATCTCCGTCAGTATCTTCGAGAATAACGACCCTGTCGCCCTCGCCAAAGCGCAGGTGGTTTTTGGGCGAATTGTTGAAATCGCGGTAGTTGACAGCCTCAGTAACCCAGATTCGACCGCGGGCATCCACATCGAGGTTGTGGGGTTAAAGAGCTGAGGAGATTCTGCCCACAGGGTTACCTCCAGATCATCGGTGCAGGTAAAAAGACTATCCGAAGAAGGTTGAATATTTAGCTGAAGCGGTACATATTCGATTGTGACGGAGCGGGGATCGTTACATCCGGCGAAAATCGCAGCCAGTAAAAAGAGTAGTAGTTTCTTATCCATAATTGCGGAGAAAAGGAAGTACAACGTTAGCCCAGCCTTATTGGGCGATTTGAATATACATTTTACAGTTGAGTTCTTTTATATTTGTAAAAGGAAATTAGTTTTCAATAAAGAAACCGAATATGAACCCCGATTAAAGTACTGGTTGTAGGCTGTGGAAATATGGGTGCATCCCATGCCCGGGCTTATCACAAAATGCCTGAGTTTCAAATTGTAGGGCTGGTAGCCCGCGGGCCCGAAAGCCGTGGCAGACTTGCCGCAGAACTGGGCGGACTCCCGCAGTTTGATAGTTATGAAAAGGCACTTGCAGAAACCAGGCCCGACGCCGTTTCCATCAATACCTATCCCGATACACTGCACAATATGTGAAAATGGCACTCAATGCGAGTGCCCATGTTTTGTGGAAAACCACTGCAGAAACGGTGGCAGAAGCCGAAGAAATTCGCGACCTGGCCATAGCCAAAGGCAAAAAAATCGTCATCGGTTATATCCTGCGTGTACACCCTGCCTGGGAAAAATTTATCGAGATCGCCCGCACCCTTGGCAAACCGCTGGTAATGCGTATGAACCTCAACCAGCAAAGCCACGGGAGTACCTGGGCCGTGCATAAAAACCTGATGCAGTCCATGTCTCCATCGTGGATTGCGGTGTGCATTATGTGGATGTGATGTGTCTGATGACAGGGGCAAACCCTGTATCGGTCAATGCCATCGGTGCACGCCTACCGACGAGATCAAACCCGGGATGTACAATTACGGCCATCTGCATGTCACTTTTGACGATGGATCTGTAGGCTGGTACGAAGCAGGGTGGGGGCCCATGATGGTGAAACCGCCTATTTCGTCAAGGACGTGATCGGCCCGAAAGGTTGTGTGAGTATCGTGGATAAATCTGGTACAGAGCGCACCGAGTGGGTCTGATGATGTGGATGGACATTCTACCACCAATGCCTTGAAAGTGCATTATGCAGCTACGGGTACTGACGGCAAATTTCTCAAACCCGACGAAATGGTCGATACCACATTTGAACCCGATCATCAGGGACTATGCGACCTGGAGCAGGCAGTATTTTTGCGCGCGATTCGGGACGATCGGGACATGACACCACACGTCAACGACGCCATCAACAGCCTGAAAATCGTGCTGGCAGCAGACGAGGCATTTCGGACGGGGCACACAGTTGTGCTGAAATAAGAAATACGATTTTTGATTTATACTCAACCGAAATAGGCAAAAACCTGGAGAGGCACAAAGGGTTTCACGCAAAGTCCGCGAAGAGGCTCTTGGCGATCTTTGCGAGACCTTTGCGTTCTTTGCGAGAACCGCCAATAGGCAAAAACGTAGAGAGGATTACAATATATCGCTTACAGCGACTGAGAGGTCAAAATCTGTGAGAGAAATAGTATCATTTTCCCGGGCAATTTCCCGGTATTTGTAGATGTTGCCGGAAGGAACTCTGTAAACTTCGATTTCTTTAGCCACGATATTCACCAGCCAACACTCTTTTACGCCTGCTGCGGCGTACATCGGGAGTTTGTTTTCCCTGTCCCAGTTAAGGGAGGAATCAGATACTTCCATGACCAGGTAATATCCTCTGGCTGGGGATGATGGGATATATAAAAGTCAGGTGAAGGCCTCAATACAGCTATATCCGGCTCTGGCTCCGAGAAGTCGTTGAGGTGGACGTGATTTTGAACGCTAACCACAGCGCTCTTTTTTAAAAGCCGTGAGAGAATAGCATTAATTTTATTTACATGTCCCGCACATTTGCTTTCAATAGGACCCATATTTATAATTTCCCATCAATCAGTTCTACACGATCCCTTTCAGTCAGAATCCCTGCTTCTGCCATACGGTGGTAATCTTCTACTGAAACAAGACGCCGAACGGGTAATACAGCCATAGCTTTCTCTTTAAATAAAGATAGAAAATCCTGAAAATTATCCCAAACCCGTAGCTTTCTGCCAGTCGAAAACCGCTATATTTGCGGCGTTATGCAGGCAGGTATATCACTGACTGCCTGCACATTATATGCGTGAAAGAGCACTTATGGCAATTTTGGCCTCGGCGACGATGGCAGGCGCGAGCGGGTTTTTATCAAGAATATTCATGTGGCTGCCACCTCGATGAGTTTTATGCGGGCGATTTTCCACGGCCATTGTGGGGGCCATTATGGTCTCCCGAAAACAACAGATTTTCCGCGGCAATTATCCCTTTATGATCGGGATTTCGGTACTCAATACGTTGCGGATGTATTTGTTTTTTACACTTTCATTTACACTTCCATTGCCAATGCTGTGCTGATTTCATACATGGCCCATATTTGTAGCGCTGATAGGAAGTTTGTATCTGGATGAAAAAATTACCCGTCGCAATCTGGTGGTCATGCTGCTGGCTTTTTCGGGAATCGCGCTGGTCTATGCCGACAAACCCTTTACCTTTGCCAACCGAGATTTTGTGGGAATGACCGCAGCCCTGTTTACTGCCATGATCCATGCAACCAGCGTGGTGGTGTTTAAGAAAGTTTCTGGATTCTACAGCCGGACAGAAATTATCTTTTATCAGAACATGGCGGGGGTCGTGGTTTTCCTGCCTTTTATCCTCATCAACCGGCCTGTTCCCGACGGTATGGATGTATTATTTGGCGCCGGACATGCAATTTTACTGGGGACATTAATTGGTGCATATCTGTTTTTCTTTGGCCTGAAGCACCTGAAAGCAGGCGGCTTCCACCCTTTTCATATGTAGAGATTGTGAGCGCGCTGATGTTTAGCGTCTTCCTGATGAAGGAAACCATTACCTGGAATATGGCCATTGGCGGCCTGCCAGATCATTTCGGCCACAGTTTTGTTGCGGAAGGAGTGATGAGAAGTATAAGAATTGAATGAAAAAACCATAACGAAACTAGACAATCTGGACTGTATTACGTACATTGAGAAAAAAGCAGATTATGCAAGCAATTACCATACAAGGACATTGGGGCGAATCTTTATTGAATCAGGCACACCTTCAACATTTTCTCGGTAAGCGTGTGATCGTAACCGTTATCGCTCTGGATGAGACACCTCCCCCACCTAAGCGGGAATGGAGTCTGCTCGGCAGCGTCAATCTCGGAGGAAAGCTGGATCTTGTGAATATACGGGATTTTGCGCATGAGTAGGATTATCCTGACACCAATGTATTGGTCTATGGTTTGGATGCCCAGTCGGGTTACTATGCCTCCGCTGTTGCAATACTGACCAATCCTGCATATGAGTTATCGTGCCGACTAAGGTTATTTCTGAATTTTTGCGGTTTGTTCGAAATTAAATGTTGGTATAGCTGATTCAATGAAGTTTTATCAGGAGGTTCAAAAAATGCCACCACTTTATATCCAACCCCTGCAAGCCTTGGCCACTTTGAGCAACTCATTCAAAAATATCAACCTCGTGGAAATCGAGTGTTCGATCTGGAAATCGTCTCTGTTGCAATGGCAAATGATATTCCTCAAATAGCAACGGCAAATCTCAACGATTTCCAGGGAATGCCTGAAATTGGTGTGTTGGCGTTGGTGGCGAAATGATACGGCAAGCCCTTAACAAAATAAAACTAATCGATATTTCCTCCTACCGCCAGACCGCTGGGGACGGACTGCAGGATGTCTTTATCAAATTCAGAATCACTTAACGCATTCAGAAAAGAGATGATGGGCCCCATTTCCTTTACCGTCAGCTTCAATTCTTTATAAGGGATCAAATTGCTGTTTTGTTATTTCTTCATTTCTGCTTTTACCATCTGCTATATCTTCATAGAATTCCAATACTTCTCTTTTAACGTATTAAAAGTTCCGTTGTGCATATAGGGCGCGTAAACCGAAGGTTTCTCAAACTGGCTGTCCGAAATGCATACTCATCATTTGTCCCTTTATCGGGTTCCGATAATTTTGTGTTATGTGGCACTCCTAAAATGTGCGTTTTATAATCAGAAAACATGGGTCCATTATGACAATTACCACAACCGACTTTTTTAAACAACATAAACCCTTCTTTTTCACCCAATGAAATTGCGTTGGAGTCGCCTCTCATATATTGATCAAACCGCATTGGCAGTTATTAAGTCGTTCGAAGGTTGCAATCGATTTGCCGATATTATCTGCATTGATGGGGTCGGGTTCCGGAAATGCCGCTTGGAATAGTGAGGCATACTTTGGGATGCCTTTTAACCTGTTTACCACCTCGACTAATATTTCCTCCTTCGAAAAATTAGTTTCTCTCATTTCTTCAAGCGCCAGAATGGGCTCCAATGCCTGTTTCTCCAGACTTTTTACTGGTGAATCCCAAAACATTGGTGCGTCCTCCGGGAGGTATTGGTTAGATGTACTGATCCCATTAAATGCAGCATTAAGGATTGTATGCGCATTTCGTTTTACAAATGGAATATGATTGGGCGTATTAAAGACCCTTTGCTGGCAAAACCTTTTCCATTTACCCCAATGGATATATCTCTATATTCTGCATAACCATTGCCGGGTGATGACAGTTGCTGGCGACATCTTTGTCCCCGGACAAAATCGGATCGTAAAATAATAACCTGCCTAATTCTGTTTTCGGCACTGGAGCATTGTTTCTGGGAGCTTTTGCGATCTCGGGTAAACGCTATGAATATTTGAAAGTCGCGAAAGCTTTTTTGTGATTTTTCTGAACTGATTCTGGCTTCATCCGGCTCAGAGATGGAGCATCGACTTATCAATATAATGATAAAAAATCAAAACAAGTGCTGGAGTATTTTTTTCATCACCTGATAGGCTATATAGGGCTTCTGCCATATATGAGGATTGTTGCCATTGCAAAACTAAGTTATATTAACCAGCGACAAAATGACTTTCAGCAGTACTATTTCGCAAGAATTCATGTTTATTCGCAGGGAATTTTAAAATTAAAAAGATGTCTGACGAAATGAAACCCTGTCCCCAGTGTAAATCACCTTATGGATACTTTACCGGAGAGGAACTTTACACCTGCCCGGAATGTGGTCATGAATGGAATCCGCAGGATTTGCAGGAAGAAGATACGCTGGTAGTAAAGGATGCCAATGGAAATCTCTTGCAGGATGGTGATTCGGTTGTTGTAGTGAAAAAATTTACCCGTAAAAAGGATCCACTGCTCCCATAAAGGCCGGGTACCAAAGTGAAAAACATCCGGCTGACCGAAGGAGACCATAATATTGATTGCAAAATTGATGGTTTTGGAGCTATGGCTTTAAAATCAGAGTTTGTCAGAAAAGCCTGATATCAATGATTTTGGCATTTTCTCTGGTTGCTGATTGTACTTGCCCTGATCATTCCGGATATGCTGGTTTTTGGAAAAGAGTTGTTTGGGGCCTCACGGAAAAAAACTGCCCTTACCCGTGATTAATCTCCGCAGATTTTGCGGAGATTAACGATGTTTATCTATCAAAGCCAAAAATCCTACTTCATGAAGAAAGTACCTCATTAACTCGCGTGTTACGGTCTTCTTATCCGTCTCCCCCATTTGCCCGTTCCATATATTTTTCCTAACTTGCCTAACGAACATTAGGTAGTACTTATGCCGATTACCCGTATTCAGGACTTAAGTCTGCGAAAGCAGGAAATACTCAGCGCTGCACGTGGCCTTTTCAGCAAAAAAGGCTTCCAAACCGCCTCTATGCGCGACCTGGCACAAACCCTCGACATAAAACCTGCAAGTCTTTACAGCCATTACCAGTCCAAGGATGAAATCCTCTGGGAAATTGCCATTCGCTGCGCACGCGAATTTCTCGATACGGTTCTCCCGCTTTCTGAAACTTCACTGCCCGTTGAAAAAAGACTCGAACAAATGGTAAAGGCGCATATTTCGGTCATCATCCGAAATCAGGATGCGTCTGCGATTTTTTTTCAGGAATGGATTCACCTCGAAGAACCTCGCCGCAGTGAATATAAAGCCCTCATTGACCGCTACGAATCTGCTTTCATCCAACTCATAGAAGAAGGAATCGGTGAAGGGATTTTCAGAAATGCAAATCCCCGGTTTACTACTTCCATGATGATTGCTTCCATCAACTGGATCCACCAGTGGTACCGCCCCGAAGGCAAAATGTCGGTCGAAGATATTGGCAATGAAGCCGCTCACTTTATCCTCGCGGGCCTTTCTGTTTCACCTTCAAACGATACAAATGTACGGTAGCCTTTCTGTCATCGAAATCGATAATATGGGAACCCGCCTCGAAGACGAGGATCCCATCAAACTGGCTGAGTTTGAAGCCAAAATTGACGCCGGACTCAAAATTGAACCCACAGACTGGATGCCCTACGAATACCGGCGCCAGCTCACGCGTATGATCGAACAGCATGCGCACTCTGAAATCATTGGCGCTCTGCCCGAAGGCACCTGGATTACCCGCGCGCCCGGCTTCCGCCGCAAACTTGCCCTTATGGCCAAGGTGCAGGATGAAGTAGGCCACGGCCAGCTTCTCTACGCTGCCGCTGAGACCCTCGGCAAGTCGCGCGAAGCCATGCTTTCCGATCTGATCAATGGCAAATCCAAATACTCCAATGTTTTTAACTACCCCGCAGTAACCTGGGCCGACACTGCGGTCATCGCATGGCTGATTGATGCAGGAGCCATCGTCAACCAGGTCACAAACTCCAAAGGCTCTTACGGCCCCTACTGCCGTGCCCTGGAGCGAATCTGCTACGAAGAGTCATTCCATCTCAAATATGGCCACGACACCGTCGTGCACCTCGCCACAGGCACTCCTGTGCAACAACAGATGGTGCAGGAAGCGCTCAACCGATGGTGGGAACCCATTATGCACTTTTTTGGTCCGCCTGATAAAATGTCCCAGCACACGGCGAAACTGGTCAAATGGAAAGTGAAACTTGCCACCAATGACGAAATGCGCCAGGCATTCCTCGATATGTATGTACCCAAAATTCAGGAACTGGGCCTGGTCATTCCCGATCCCAATCTGAAAAAAAATATGGCAACCGGCCAGTGGGAATATACCGAACCCGACTGGGAGGTTTTCAAACAGGTAATCAATGGCAATGGCCCATGCAATAAGGAACGCCTCGCCGTACGTCGTTATGCCGAAGAAAAAGGCCGCTGGGTGCGCAGGGCGTTGCTCAATCCGAAAGAAGAATACGTAGCTCCACTGGCTTAATATTAACCATCCATGACCCAATCTCACGACCCCCGCGTCAACCGAATCTCACTTCCCTCTCAGGAAACGCCCTATGAAGAGGAAGATAAACTGCAATGGCAGACCTATGAGGTGTTTACCCAGCAGGAACGGGGACAACAACACGTGCATACCGGCTCGGTTCACGCGCCTAATGCCGAAATGGCACTGGTACTTGCCAAAGAACAGTTTGGCAGAAGAGAACAATGCGCCAATATCTGGGTCGTGAAAAGCCGCGATATTCATGCCACAAGCTATGAAGACTCGGATATGTTTCTTCACGCCTTCGACAAAAACTACCGCGAAGGCAATGGCTATAAGGTGAAAGATACCATCGAAACTTTTAAGCGCGAGTTGTTTGCCCGTCTGGAAAGAGAAAGTGGCACCTCAGAGAAACCGGCTACTGAGCAGGTGGTTGCCCGGGTGGAAAAAGGTCAGCAGGTAACGGTCATTCACCTGCCAACCCTGGAAGGCAAAGCTCCACGTAAAGTGATTATTCGAAATTAATACCTGAAAAAATGCAGACCGAAGCGATCAAAGACCTGTTGTACCGACTGGCGGATGATAAAATTATCCTCGGCCACCGCAATTCTGAGTGGGTGGGTATCGGTCCCGTACTGGAAGAAGATATTGCTTTTGCCTCTATGGCGCAGGACGAAATCGGCCATGCCTGGTCTTACTTTCAGTTGCTGGAAGAACTGGGTGAAACTGACCCCGATACAAATGCGTTTATGCGCCCTGCGGAAGAATATCACTGTTGCCATCTGGTCGAATATCCTATTGGCGATTATGCATTCAGTCTGGTCAGGCATTATTTATTCGATATGGCGGATAAAGTGCGGCTGAAACATCTTTCAGAATCTTCTTACAAGCCGCTGGCTGAACTGGCATACAAAATTGCCAGGGAAGAAAAATACCACCAGATGCACGCACGGGTATTTCTGGAACAGTTGGGAAAAGCCTCTCAGGAATCGAATCAGAAACTTCAGACTGCGCTAAATGAAGTATATCCCATCGCTTTTGGCATTTTTGAACCTACGGTTTTCAGTGAGGTGCTGGCGGCTGAGCGGGTGCAGCCACTGGAAGATACCCTGATGAAAGAATGGCGGATGGAGGTCGAATCTTTTCTGCGAAATTGTGGTTTGATTGTGCCTCCTGCCGGTGAAGTGGTAGAACACTTTGGCGGAAGAACCGGGCATCACACGCAGTGGCTTTCTCCGCTACTGGCTGAGATGACAGAGGTTTTTGCTATTGATCCGCATGCCAAATGGTAAGAAAACCCGAATCCATGTACACAAAAGAAGAAATTTTCACCCTCCTGGAGAAGGTCAAAGACCCGGAAATACCTGTGATTTCACTGGTTCAACTGGGTGTAGTGAAGGATGTGCGGGTGGAAGGTGAAAAGGTATTTGTAGAAATTGTGCCCACTTTTGCAGGCTGCCCGGCTATAGAAATGATGAAAAATGATGTGGTCAAAACCCTGGAAGAAGCGGGTATAAGGGAAATGGAAGTAAAAATCAGTTACAGACAGTCCTGGACTACCAATCAGATCAGCACAAAAGGAAGGCAACTGCTGAAAGATTTTGGACTGAGTCCGCCGCGGCCATTTGAAGGAGAATTAACCATGGAAGAACTGAAATATGCGCAATGTCCCAAATGTAATTCTACCAATACCAGACTGCTGAGCACTTTTGGTCCCACCGCCTGCCGCGCCATTCACCACTGCAACGACTGCCACGAGACGTTTGAACAGATGAAGCCGTTGTAAGGGACGGGTTGAATCAGTAAATGGAGATATTCTTTTTCTGCCCGATCATCTCCCCATCGCAATACACACTTACGTTGTAAGCACCGGTTTTAAACTGACCGCTTTCATCCTGTTCAAGCTGGACAGATACTACACTGTTGGAACCTGTGAACTTGAGGATGGATTTGGCCGAAGCAACTTTGGATGCCCCGTTATAAGTGAAGTTGCCGCCTCGGGTATTTTTGCTGAAAAATGTCTCGCGGGTGAGGAAGTTTTCAAATACCAGGTATAAATCTTTGTCTCCATTCGTTACACCTTTTCCTTCAACATCAAACTGGATTTGAGTTTTTCAAGGCTTTCACCTTTGATCTGGGTTCCGGCAGGGGTATTTTCATTATTTCTGTAAAACCGGAAATTGGTTGCTCTGAAGCCTTTCCAATTATCTTCCGGATTGATCTGCGGGTCGGTTTGGGTAGTGGTTGTATTGTTTTTTCCACCGCAATCGGCCAACTCCTGACGGATAGTCTGTGTCTCCTGATTCATGACAATAAACACACTATCATATCGCTCCATCAGAAGTTTTATACTGTCAACCACGCGGGTTTGGACAGAGTTATCGATTACCAGCAGATCAATTTCTTTTTTATAGATTTCAACCTGGGAGGCATCGTAGAGTTTGCCTTTGGCTTCGTTTAGCTTTTGTTTCAGGTCGCGGATGGTCGCCTGATCGACTTTTCCCTGCTTTTCCAGTTCTTCGATTTTCTGGGTAAGGAAATTGATTTCATCGTATTTCTGATCCAGCAACGCTTTCTTCTGACCCAGGTCGCGATCCACTTCTGTCAGCACAACTTCTACTTCCAGGATACTGCTTTCCAGGTCTTCGATTTCACCCGTGAGTTCTTTTACGATTTCTGCATCCGTTTTGCCCGAGGGGCCGGAAAAATAACTAATCAGCAGAAAGGCAATAATGGTTAGCAGAACCATTCCCCCGATAATTAGTAAATTTTTATTCGCCTTCATATTTGCCCTTTGGTAAAAAATTCAAACAAATTTATGCAATATCTGTAAATATTTTCGCACCAAATGTTATGCAAACCTGATATGTCAAATAATGTGCCTGTTTTGCGGAAAAAATCAAGGATTTTGGGCGAAGATACGGGCTGATTGGTTCACCGGACAGGGGGTGAATTACCAAAACCGCAGCCGGAAATGTTCTTTTGCCTGCGGTCTTTTGACAAAACAAATTCCCATTACAAACAAATCAATGCTAACGGTAATTTCGGGCATGGCACAAATGGTTTCCCATGCTTTTTTCATTTCGGAAGACCAGTAAATGTCATCCAGAATGATCATTCCGCCCGGAGCCATATGGGGAAGAATGGTGGAAATATACTCCATGGTAGGTGCGTACCGGTGATTTCCGTCGAGAAATACGTAGTCGGGCTGTATTTCATCAAGATTGAGGCGGCTGAGCAGTTCTGAAAATTCGCCGGTATGGATTTCTGCCCGAAAACCGGCATCAGCGATATTTTTACCTGCGATTTCTGCCAGGTTGGGCGAACCTTCTAGTGTGATAAACCTGCTGTTTTTTAGTGCAGAAAGCTGGTAAAGGGAAGAAATACCCAGATTGGTACCAAGTTCAAGGCAGGTTTGTGGTTGAAAATGATGGCAGAGGCGATAAAGAAGATTTCCTTCAAAAGGTCTTCGGGCTGAGGTGCGGGCAATTTCCTTCAGGCTTCGCCTGATTGTGCCGCTGCCGCTCCCGGCTTTTCCTGCTCCGAAATCCGTAATTTCAACGATAGCCTCACTACGCATCAACTGCTTTCGGAGTGCCTCGATCGAATCATTTTGGCCTTTCCCTCTGATTACTTCAGTATAAAGCTGAAAGACAAAAGGAGAATGCACCCACCGGGGGCCCTGTGCCCTGAGAAGGTAATTCAGGAAATATCCTGTACGTGTAAAAATCTGAGACCCGATGACCGGATAATTACTGGCTGGTTACTTTGTAGTTGAATACCACATAGTCTCTGACATTCACACCGGCTCCGTCATCCTTCACTTTGGTAATATGCATTACGGCAAACTGCGGGAAAGGAGCTTTGGTCAGCCTTACAATCACATAATCATCGACTTTCAGTACAGGCGTAGTGCTGCGGGGTGAGGGGTCAGAGTAAAAGGCCTGATAAATGGTCTCGTAGGTAGCTTCCTCGTAATTGAATTTGGCGGAATTGGTGATCACAAATACCGAGTCCCTGCCCAAAAGCGTATTGCTGGGGGAGGTAATGGTCGGAGCCCAGATTCCCTGCCCGGTGCCGGAGTTTTCTGCAATATCGAGGTCAAGCGTATTGGGGGTTTGCCCGGCTACTGCCGGAAGCTGCCGGCGCTGCGTAAAGTTAAAGCCGTACTGGGCGTTGGATTTCCTGTTAAAGATACTGTCTTTCTGATAGGTCAGTACTTCAAATGGAGAAGGATCAGCAGGCGTAGGCAGTACGCTTACCCAGAAAATGGAGGAGGCATATGCGCCTTTTGTGTCCACTGCGTAGCAGGTATAACGGATTTTGAAATAGGGATTAACTGCCGGCACATCGTCCACGTAGCTGTAGGTAAGACTTTGGCCGGTAATATCTTCTTCAAAAAGGATGACGTCATTACCGACAACCTGATTATTCTGATCGTAAATGGTACCAATGGCGCGGAATACTTTTAACGCTTCCTGATCTGCCATTCGGAAGGTTACCGTAAACTCATCACCTGATTCGAGGAGAAAGTTGTTGGATGACGGTTCCAGTATGGTTATTGCGGGATCCTGATCTGCGGGGAGGAGGGGTTCAAGATCTGTATTGCAACTATTTAATATCAATCCAGCAGCTAAAGCGGGAATGACTAAGTTACAGAAAGCCTTCGGGTATTTCATTGTTTGAGAATTTAACTCCGCTAGAATACAAAAAAAGAGACAGAGTACAAAACTGGCGCAAAATATGAATCAATTCTTAACTTTGCGAACTGATGCCTGAATAAGATGAAAAAAAACATCCGGATTCTGATTTTTTTGCTGGGCTTTTCGCCTTTTGTTCTCTCCGGCTGTGGTTCTGCCGTTGATGAGAGCAGCCAGCGTGAAGACAAAGTCAGCGAATCGCAGCACCAGCTGGATTCTGCTGATACCGAAGCGCTCCTCGATTCGCTCGCAGCCGAAACCGATTCTATCCGCGAAGCGCTCGATCTGGAGAGAAATCTCGAAAACGCTGCTGACGGTAATTAAACCTGCTGCGTTTGATAGCCTTATCCAAAGGCTTCCTGCCAACCCATTAATCCTGTTCCGCCGCCCGAATGTATGATCAGCACGTTGCCGCGGCAGGGCAGGGTGGTTATGGCCGTTCGTGCCGTCATAAACAGTTTGGTCGTATAAACCGGGTCGGTGAGTATTCCTTCTTCTTCTGCCAGCCTTTTCGTCTCTGCAAAGACCGTGGCATTGGTACTGCCAAATGATTTTCCGGTATCGGGCAAATGAACGTTGGGAAAAACAATCTCACCCAATTGTTTTCCTGTCAGTTGCTCCGCCCATTTCCCCGCTTTATGCAGGGTCGAATGAAATGCCTGCTCATCTCCCGCAATCAGAACTACATGGATCTGAGTTTTTCGGCTTAATATATGATTCATAATGACGAGCGCTGCTGCGACAAGGCCGGTTCCCGAGTCGATAAATATATGATCAAACTGCAATCCTGATTCAGTTTCGTTTCGTTCAATATCAGCCATCAGCGTCATCGCACCCGGCAGGGCGGGTTCGCAGCTTCCGCCTTCGGGAATAAAAAACGCAGAAAAACCCGCCGCTTTTACCCGATTTTCGGCCAGCGTTTCGACATCTTTCCAACCAGAGGAGGAAACCCAGGTGATCTCATCCGGCGTGGTGAGAAGGTGGAGCAGGAAGCTGTTTCCTTTTAATGAGGAATGGTGGTTTTTTTTTACCAGAAGTTCGGGCTGAATCTGGTTTTCCCGTAGCAATTGTACGATTCCCGGCAGATGATTGGAATGGCTTCCACCTGTAAGTACAGCTTTGCGGATATGGTTTTCTCGCAGGAAAGGAATCAGGGATGCGTATTTCCGTTTTTTACAACCCGAAATACCAAAGCCTGACTCGTCCTCCCGTTTTACAAGCACAAGTGCTTCCGGGGTGGAAAAGGTTTTCAGCGGGTGAATGCGGGTAGGAGAAAGAAGACCGTGGTCGCACCGGGAGTATATCAGCTTTTTTATTTCTTCGGATTCTCTGGGGGTCATTTTTGGAAGGGTTATTGCCGAAATTTAGAGAAATACTACCGGGATTTAAGAGGGTTTGTGATTTTTATCTATCTTTACCCGGCAATCTACTTCCTCCAGCTATGACATTGATCTCCTCCATTTCGGGTATAAGAGGTACAATCGGCGGTACAGTCGGCGACAATCTCACCCCTGTTGATATTGTAAACTTCGCTTCTGCCTTTGGCACATGGCTTACACTCAAGTCCTCTTCAAGGGTTGTAGTTGTGGGTAGAGATGCCCGCCCCTCGGGCGGTATGGTTCACCAACTGGTGACCGGTACCCTTGTAGGGCTGGGGTTTCAGGTCGTTGACCTGGGGCTGTCAACTACTCCGACCGTTGAAATTGCCGTCCCCGAACTTGACGCCGCAGGAGGCATCATTCTTACCGCTTCTCATAATCCGGTAGATTGGAACGCGTTGAAACTCCTCAATTACCGGGGCGAATTTGTCACCAAAAAAGACGGCAGCGAAATCCTCGAAATTCTCGAAAATAAATATTACCAGTTCAGCCCGGTGCAGCAACTGGGTAACATCACCCCCCGCGAAGATTTTGTGGACATCCATATTCAGAAAATCCTCAATCTGAAACTTGTAGATCGTTATGCCATTGGTAAGGCAGGGCTGAAAGTAGTGGTGGATGGTGTCAATAGCAGCGGAGGGGTGTATGTACCTCAGCTTCTGGCTGCCCTCGGCGTAAAGAATGTGATCAAAATCAACTGCCAGCCCAGTGGATGGTTTACCCACAATCCCGAACCGCTGGAAAAAAACCTGACCGAAATCTGCGACTATATCCGCGAAAATGAGGCCGATCTGGGTATCGCCGTGGATCCCGATGTGGACCGGCTGGTGTTTATCGACGAAAACGGAAGGATGTTTGGCGAAGAATATACCCTTGTAGCTATTGCTGATTATATTCTCCACCACCAGAAAAGTGCAGTCGTATCCAATCTGTCCTCCAGCCGCGCCCTGCGCGATGTCGCCCAGAAACACGGCTGTCGTTATTATGCATCTGCCGTAGGGGAGGTGAATGTGGTGGAAATTATGAAACGCACCGATGCCCTCATCGGAGGTGAAGGCAATGGCGGCATTATTTATCCCGAACTTCATTATGGCCGCGACGCACTCGTCGGAATAGCCCTTTTTCTCTCCCATCTCACCAAATCAGGCATGTCTTGCTCCGCCCTCCGAGATACCTATCCTGATTATTTTATGGCCAAAGAAAAAATCGAGCTTCACGAAGGGATCAATACCGCCGCACTGCTCGAAGCTTTTAAAAAGACGTATCAGCACGAGAAGGTCAATGATGTGGATGGGGTAAAAGTAGATTTTCAGGATTCATGGGTGCATCTCCGCCTTTCCAATACCGAACCCATCATCCGCGTTTATACGGAAGCGCCTACCCAGGAAAAAGCTGATTCGCTGGCTCAGCAGATCATTCAGGAGATTCTGTCGATGATTTAGTGCTGCAATTCATGTATGAAACGGCATGGTTACCACAACGCGGGTTCCCGTTTCATGGGTAGTGTATTCGAGATCTTCAATTGTTATCCTGATGTCGGTATGATCCAGTGTATTCAGCGTCTCAATCCGCTCCAGTATCAGTTCCGTTCCGCGTGAATTGTGTTTAAGCTGGCTGGCGGCGCGAAGCTCGGCTGATTTTTTCCGCCCGATGCCATTGTCCTGGATGGTACATTGCAGCAAATGATCTTTTTTGTCAAAATTAATTACAATTTTTCCCTGCCGGTTTTCCAATGGCATAATCCCGTGCCAGATGGCATTCTCCAAATACGGCTGTAGCAGGTTGGTGGGAATTTCGGTATTGTAAACATCTACTTCGGGATCAATCACAAATTCATACACAAACCGGTCTTTGGTTCGGAGTTTTTCCAGAGAAAGATAAAGATCAAGGGTGGTGAGTTCCTCCTCTATGGTCAGATAGTTTTTCTGCGCGTGATCCAGTGTGCGGCGCAACAATTGCCCAAACCGGCTGATATACCTGATGGCTTTATTTTTATCATTTTCTGATAAGTATCGCTGGATGGAGTTGAGGGAATTGAAAGTAAAATGATGATCCATTTGTGCGGCGAGTGCTTCCTGTTTGACCATGGCAATGCGGTAGTTGAGTCTCAACCGCTCCTCCATTCGAAGCCGCCGTATTCTTAGAAAAATCAAATATATCATGAGGAGAAAAAGAGCCGCCGGAACCCCATATTTAATCCACCCTCGCTGGTACCATAGGGGCGTCAGAATGATTCTGAGCTGTGTTACCTGCTCACCCAGTACCCCGTCACTGTTGCTCCCTCTGACCAGAAAACGATAGGTTCCGGGAGGAATACGGGTATATTGTGCGAGGGTCTTTTCGGTTGGCAGGCTCCAGGTCTCGTCGTATCCCTCCAGCATAAACTGGTAGCGGTTTTTGGCTGGGTGGGAGAGGTCGGTGGAAACAAAACTGATTTCGAGGTGCTGATTCTGATAGCCGGGCAGGCGTATTTCTTTCCGGTATTGCCAGGTGGTGTCAGTCAACACATTTTCTCCTGAAACCCGCAACGACTGAATCATGGTCTTTGGCACAAAAATACTGTTGTCTTCGCCAATACTATCGGGGTAAAAACTGGTAAATCCATTCATTCCTCCAAAAAACATCTCTCCCTCTTCCGATTTAAGGTAAGCACCTGAGGCAAATTCTTCATCCTGCAGCCCATCTTCCGTAGTATAATTGGTAAAGGTGCGGGTGTGAATATTCATTCGGGATATGCCCCGGTTGGTACTCATCCAGAGGTGATGGTTGCTGTCCTCCAGTATTCCATAGACCATATTGTTGGGAAGCCCGTCGCTGATACGGTAATGTTCGTAATTGCCTGTTGAAATGTGGTAGTGGAGAAGCCCTGCACCGTAGGTTCCCAGCCACAAATCATGATTCTTCCGGAGAAGTGATACCGGGTAAAATAGTGTATTAATTCCTGAGCGAAAGGGATTCCAGCCTCCGATTATAAATTTTTTCTGTTCCAGATTATAATAGTACAGTCCCCCCGATGAGATAAACCAAAGGGTAGAATCATCTGGCAGAATATCCCAAAGGTATCCGTTCCATTTTACCCTGGGATCGCTGTCCATAGTAACGGTACAGGACATATCGTTTTCGGGGTCGTGTCCGCTCCAGCCGCTATTTGTAGCCAGCCATATCGTTCTTTTTCCCTGGAAACTGGATTCTCTGATGACTCGTATTTCTTTTCCCGCCAGGTTTAAGGGCGAATTTTCCTCTTTCCGGTAATGGGTTATGACACCGGTTTTCAGGTGAATAACATCCAATCCTACGCCCATAATGCCGACATAAACAGTCGAATGAGCATCTTCATATACCGAAAAAATCCCGTTTCCGCTCAGTCCGGTTTTCCCACTGAGGTTGTAACTGTACCTGTCAACAATTTTTTTTGTGGATTTATCGAGGAGAAAAAGCCCCTGATTGGTAGCTACCCACAGCCTGTTTTCGTTGCCTTCGGCAAAGTGAAAAACCATCAGTTCCCGGTTTCTTGCGCCAAAATGTGTGTGGTTCCAGGTTTTGAATTTTTTTTCAGGGCGGAGCCTCACCTTGTTGAGCCCGCCGTAGGCAGTACCTGCCCACAGGTTTTCGCCTTTGTCTATATGCAGAGAAATTACTACGTCATTGGTAAGGCTGAAGGGATTGTTGGGGTTGTGCCGAAAGACCGAAAAACGCTCTGCTCCGGTGGGGAGATAGTTGAGCCCGCCCGAAGTACCGGCCCAGATTCCGCCCTGATTATCCATCGTAAGGGACAGCACATAAGGATGACTCAGTCCCCTGCTTTCATCCCAGTGCTGGAGATGCTGTGTTTCCGGGTAGTAACAATAAAGTCCATCAAGGGTGCCAATCCATATTTCTCCCTTTAATCCAGGTTGAAAACATCGGATATCCTTACCCGAGAGTGGTTTCATCCATTCGTTTTTCTGTTCTCCGGGCGCAGCGCGGTTTTCTCCGGGAGGAAGTATATACAGTCCTTTATTGGTAGCGATCCATAAGGTATCTTTCATTTCCAGAAAATCATAGGCTACCCCGGAAATTTCAACATGGTCAAAACCCCTGCATTCAGGTAAATAAATATCTATGGTTGACGAATAACCGATTGATATATACACCTTCCCGTCCTTACCACAATAGACTTTCTGGCAAAAGTGGCGCCCAATTGCGGTAGGGTTTCCCCACTCTGGCAGGAATTGCCTGAATTTTCCATTCAGGGGATTATAACAATTTAACCCGCCCTGGGTGGCAATCCACAATTTTCCCTCCGAGTCCACATCCAACCCTGTGATATCCTGAAAGCTCAGCGAAAGACTGTCGGGCGGGGTTGGATAAAAATTCACAAACCGGGAACCATCATACTTGCTCAGCCCATCCCAGGTGCCCAGCCACAAGTATCCGTTGTGATCGGTGGTAATGGCCTGAATGGTCATATTGGGCAGACCGTCTTCCATGCCAAAGTGCTCGAAGCGAAGATCGTTGGGCTGCCCTGTTACCGAAACGGCGGACGCCAGGCAGATCCATGCTGAAAGCAGAAATGCAAGTGGAGAAACTTTCATATAAAAGCAGACCGCAGGTAGCGACAGTTTCTCCCAATATACAATGTGTTGTGTAATTTTCACAGTTGAAAGGTCATGGTCCATCTTCCATAGTAATGGTGTGGGTGATTGGTATTGCGCATTTCTGCTGAGCGGTGAATGAGCAGGTAGCTTGTGGAAAACCATTTGTGGTGCCAGGTAAACCCTGCTTCCCACTGCCTTACCAAAGGGTGCAGATCTTCGTATGTAAGGGTATGTGCTGAGGGACGAAACTGGCCCTGCAACAGGGCATTGTACCCATAAACAAAGGCCTGATAGCGGCATTGGAAGAAAAATTCGCGCTTGCGGGAAAAGTTCCCCATCGGCTGAAATGCACCCAGCCGGGCAGACAATCCTGCCGACACCCGCGTCAGATAACCCAAATCCAGACCTCCGCTGGCATTGAGTGCAAAATATTCTTTACCGGGTTTGTGTATGCTGCGCCAGGTAAGGAAGGGGATTTGTTGTTCGGTTTCGAAACTATATCGGAGGGTGGGTTCGCCGCCTGCCGATATCTGGTTTCCCCAGCCCATGGGCTCATAGGGGTATTCCTTGCCGGTTACAGTTCTGGAAAGTGCATGTGCACTGCTTTGCACCTCACGGGCGAGAAAAAGCCCCAACACTCCTGCCTCGAGGGAGTGGCGAAGGATCAGGCCTTTTTCAGGGAAAAAGGAGGTGCGGTTGACTGTGAGCGAAAACAGGGAAGCGTAGGGCCTGTCCCGATGTAATATGCGTGTAGCCCGGAGGTTGTCGGGAGTATAAAGCCGCAGGTCGCCCATCAGGGATAGGGTCTCACGACGGGCGGGAGCATGCGTCTTCCGGGTGCCGGTGATTCCCATGCCCATACCAAAGGTGTAGTCCCTGTCATTGTTTCGGGGAAAGTAGAGCAGGTCATTGTCAAAATAGTAATGCAGGCTTTTCGCTGATTGTCCGTTTAGGCTGGAAAAAATCAGGACCAAAGGAAGAATAAGGCAGTATGAAAACCGCCGGTCGAAAACCCCTGAATCTACTTTCATAACAGCGAGATTTATTTATAACCATTGTTGAGTACCCAGGTCGGATTAAATGCAGTGATGAAGATTTTTTCGGCCAGATTAAACCCCCGCCGGTGCATGCGAAGGGTAAGTCTGTGGGTAAGTTCGCCAAAAACGACTCCCCCGACCGGTGTTGTAATCAAATCCTGCCTGCTGGGTTGCTCCTTGACTGCTTCATATCCATACTCCCATAAAAGTGACTGCCCCAGACAGAAAAGGGAGGACTGCCAGACTTTCGCGCCCTGACTGCGCATGCTGTTGTAATACCAGGCACCCTGATAGGAATGACCCATATAATTGATGATAAACCCGTCGTTGTCCCAGACGGGTGGCCGCGTCCACGCCCGCTTCAGATTCGGGCCGACGGCTGGGAGAAATTCGCCCCGGTCCCAATTGGTAAAATCGGAGGGCAGAAGAAAAAGCCCTGCGCCTATGGAAAGATTGTAGGAGGCACAGAGAAAATTTCCCCTGACCATTTTTGTCCCTGTGCCTTTATGTTCATTTCGGAGGGTAATCACGGGCGAATGGATTGCCTGACCTGCGGCTGAGATCGCAAACGTCGTAGCCAGGAGCAAGGGAAAAAACCATGTGAAATACCGCATAGTGCTGATGTTTTATCGATGAATTACAACTTTCTTTCTCACGCTGAATGCCTGATTTTCACCGGAAAGTCTCAGGGCATATACACCGGGACTCAGACTGCTGAGGTTTAGTATGCGCTGGTTTTTTCCGGCTACAGTGTGTTGAAGAGTTTCTTTATACACGATCTGGCCGTTGATTCCCAGGATTTCTGCGGTGATGTTCTCTCCCGGCTGATCCATTTCCCATTCTACATACAAATCATCTGCAACCGGATTGGGATAAATATTCAGATTGTGGGTATCTGGCCAATGACCGAGCCCGTCGGTCTGGTCAAATGCGAGGGCATCGAGCTGCAATACGCTGCCTATACCCACCGGAGCCGTGGAGGCAATATGATCGGGGTCGCTGGAAGCAAAAACGATCGTAACCGTATCGGGATTGAGAATGGCCCCGCTGAGGTCGGTTTCCACTTCAAAATAATCCCACTCCGCAGCCGGGGGAAGTGCCCGGGTAAAAGCACCGAGGATTTCCCGCTGACCGGTGAAACCGTTATATACGGAAAACTGCACATAGGCAAAGGCAGTGTCGTTGCCTACGGGTATATATTTGTAAAATCCTCCCAGATTTACGGGCCGGGCCGGGCCTGTATAGGGTTTGCCCCCCGAAATTCCGTTCTCGTCAATCCGCCCGTTGGTTACAAAAGCCAGTGTATCCTCAAAAGGGAGTATCTGCGTCTCAATCTGTATGGCGGCACTGCCCTCAAAGGCGGTTACTGATCGCGTTACCGTAGGATTGCCTCCGGCAGCTACAATAATGCGGTCTGGAGAAAACCAGTCGTCGGGCTCTTCGTCGGAAATACTGATCCAGGTTTCAAAACCGGGGTCGGCAATTTGCTCATTTGTGCCTGTAAATGCAATATTGTCCACTTCGAGCCAGCTTCCGGGAAGGGGATAGTCAAAATTTCCGGAAGTGAAAAGCATAATAAGCGTATCAGGCTGAACGACAAAGGTGTCCAGATCAAAGGCTACCTGGGTCCACGCCGGGAGGCTGTCTGTAAATGGAATCAGGGAAATATTTACAAACTGGCCTCCTGACTGAAAAAACAAGGCGACAAAACCTGTGTCTCCGGAAACAATATTATACCGCAGGCAAAGTTTCAGCGAGTCGGGCGTTCCTGTATAGGGTGTCCCGCCTCCGGATATATCAAAACCTTCTTTTCCGGTATAAATAAACCCTGGAATGGTATCGTTTCCGTTGGCAACAGATTCCATACGAATCCCAAATCCGTCGCAACCACTGACACGGGTTACATTGGACTGCCCTGTGAAAATATACCCCAGGCCATAGGTTCCGGTGCGGAATGTAGGGTGAATGTCGAAAATTGTATCATTGCTCCAGTTTTCGAAACCGCCATTCAGAATTTGTGCCGAAACAGGGAAGAAACTGGCAACGACAAGGATGCTTGTAAAGATAAGTTTTTTCATAATCATAGGTTTTTTGTCACAGACGATTCTGCGAGGCGAAATATGAATTGCCCGGTTGAACTAGAGCCTGAAACCTATTCCAAAACCGGCGGGCGGGAGTTCCTGCGGATTATTTTCCTCGTCAATCAGCCCCATGTTGAGCTGAAGCCAGGCGTTGATCCGCCGTGTGGTGTAATGAAAAGTAAAAGGAATACCATTGGAGCCAATCGCCATTTCTAACCCCCAACTGCGCTGATAGTCAGGTGATTTCATCTCAAATCCGGTGAAGAAGTTCATGGTGGGAATGGCAAAATTGTTGTCGTTGATATTGACAATCTGCCCCAGTTGAGCCTGTTCTTCTTTCCATCGGTTGAAAGCACCCACCTCGGTGGCCCAGCCGGCCTGAAGACCAACGAGGTGGTATTCAAATCTCCTTTTTCCCAAAGCCACGCAGGCAGAACCTCGCAGGCCCGCGCCAAAATAATTCAGGCTTTCGGGCTGAATTCTCTGCATATCATAATTTCCTCCATAAATAAACCCTCCGTAAGTAGCCCGGAAGTTTTGGGAGGAATACGCCTGGTGTATTTGTGCCTGAAGCAGAAAACTCTCTTCATTGGACTGATATTCCATTCCATTGTGAACAGAGCCGCTGACCCAGGTTTGTTTTACGGTACTGTCCTTGTAAATCGCCCGGGCCTGATGCGGGAAATTATTTCCCATGATGGCAGGGCCATATACAGGAGAACAACCGCTGCCAAGTGCAAGCAGTGAAACCACGACAATTATCCATTCAATATTTTTCATAGGTAGCATTCAGATTTTCAGCAATATGGATACTATTGCTTTATCGGGCTACCCGCATTTATCAATAGGGAGAATCTGAGGGATGGTGGGGCGAATCGGCTGATTAGGGACGGGGCATTGGTTTTCCTTTTTGTGCTTTTAATCGGTCAATGCGGGTTTGGAGGTCTTCGGGCGTATAAGCTGGCGGAAATAAAAGCGCTGGTTCCGGCTTGCTCTGTCTGCTTCTGTACAGGATTTGTTCGGGGAAATTGTGCGAAAGGGCAAACCGGAGGTTGGTTTCGCCGATAAAAGTCATTTTTGGGTGTTTTTCAATCAGCAGCAGGCAGGTAGTGAGCGTGTCTGTGGGCAAAAATTCTCCGTAAGGCCCGCCTTCCCAGTCAATCATGACTTCGGCGGTTTTGGGAGAGAACTTTACGCCGGAAACGCTGATTTGCCACAGATACCTGTCGGGAATAACAAAGGTAAGTGCGAGATATTTTTCAAAATCTATCCTCCATGCCGCATTGCCGGGCGGAAGTACAAACCTGTCAAACTGGTTCTGACGGGTAAATTGCCAACCGATCTGCCCCGGAGGAAGCCAGGGAGATGGTAGCTCCGGAGAAATAGTCATTTGATAGGAGAATCCTTCAAAAAACCTGAAATTCAGAGATTTTTGTGCCAATAAAGGTGAATACAGCAGCATGGCGGGAAGGATAATAAAATAGATTTTCATAATATTATCTTTGTGTATAATCTTATAAAAAAATATTCTAATAAATAATATAAAAACGCAGTTATTCTGAGCGGATATTTTTTTTGTAGCCAAACCCAACCTGCATCAGCGGAGAGACGTGTATGGGGGAAATGGCGCCAAAACCATCATTCCTACACCAAAAACCTAACCGCAATAAGTCATATGAAAAGACTCTCGCTATTATTTCTTGTGCTGCTGGCTACGCTGAGTATGAGCCGCGCACAGTACCAGTTGTTTATCAACGGGGATGTCAATAACAACGGCACACCTGTACCATTTCAGACAGTTTTTATCAGCCTTCAGTCGGGCGGATTTCTGTATTATGTAGATTCTACCTTTACCGACAGTTTGGGCAATTTTTACTGGGTTACGACTGTACAGAACCAGTTTCCGCAGGGGTTAATCACCGTAAGCACCCCGGGCTGCAACGGTATGGTAAGTGATACTTCCGGATACTGGAGCGGCAACAGCAACCAGTATTTTAGCCTCAACACCTGCCCTGCCGGTGGCGGAAACTGTACAGCTTCCATCAATATTACGCCTTTGGGTGGAGGTGCATTTTCTTTTTCGGGTCAGGCGCTGGGCGGAGCACCCGGTACGATATTTAGCTATTTCTGGGATTTTGGAGACGGCACTTTTTCCTCCCTCCAAAACCCGGTTCATACCTATTCGCCGGGCAATTATACCCTTTGCCTTACCATCATAGACAGTTTGGGCAACTGTACGGATACATACTGTTCGAGTGTTTCGGTTTCCGGAACTCCCGCATGTGATGCACAGTTTTATGCTATTCCCGCCGGGCAAAACAGCTTCTGGTTTTACTCCGACTCACTTGCCAACTGGAATGCTACTTATAGCTGGTCATTTGGCGATGGAACCAGCTCTTCCTCCATGATCCCTCAGCACACCTATGCCAACGCCGGCACATACCTGGTATGTCTTACCGTAACAGATTCTATCACCAACTGCACTGACACCTTCTGCGACAGTGTCATCACCGGCCAGGCAACTTTCTGCCAGGCAGATTTTACAGCATTTAACGCGCAGTCAACGGTTGTCTCTTTTACCAACCTTTCATTTGGCAGCAATCCTTCACTTCCACTGACCTATAGCTGGTCTTTTGGCGACGGTTCCAACTCAACCCAGATGAACCCCACCAGCATGCATAAAGTGCCGATTATCACTGCCTCATCTTTGCATCGCCGATGCAGGAAAGCGGTTGTGTTCCTGATTCACCTGCTGCTCTGCGATAGCTGTAGGCAACAGCGGTCCTGCACATGTTCGGCATTGTTTACCTATTTCCAGACTGTCCGGTGATGTGCAGTTTCTCAGCGATAGCCTGAGCAATAGCCCCGGTACCACTGCATAGCTGGGCTTTAGCGATGGGCAGTTCTTCTCAAGGCATATCCGCTGCCTTTTTTCTACTCTAATGTTACCGGGAACCTATATCGTCTGTCTGACTGTATCTGATTCCGGCTGTACTGATACCTTCTGCGATTCTGTATATCTGGGTGGTTTCCCCAACTGCCAGGCAGGTTTCACCTACGGCATTACACCATCAGGCGCTTATGCCTTCCAGGATTCATCCTATTCGGCCAACCCCAACAGCACCAGCTATCATTGGGACTTCGGTGATGGTACGACCTCCGCGGTTGCTAACCCCACACATGTATTCCAGACTCCGGGTCCGTGGCTGGTATGCCTTACCATCAATGACCTTGTGGGCAACTGTTCCAGTACTTTCTGTCAGGTCGTGATGCCTCCCGCCAATGGTCTTTTTTCCGTCAGTGGAATGGTCATCTCAGATAGCAGCAGTATGATTTACGATGGCATCGCCTACCTGATTCAGCACGACTCAATCACCGGAACGCTGACGGCCATTGATACCGCGTCCATTCTTCAGAACTTTTACAGCTTCAACAATGTCGCACCCGGAACGTATCTGATCAAGGCCGCATTGCTGCCCTCTTCTCCTGATTATGCCAATTACCTGCCGACCTATCTGGGCGATGAACTTTCCTGGGCGAATGCGACCAGCACAGTCGTAACAAACAGCAATATTTTTAACCCGCTTATTATGCTGGTTCCGGGTTCTAATCCTGGTGGTCCGGGCTTTATCGGTGGTCTGATCAGTCAGGGAGCCAATAAAGGGCCTGGTGATCCGCTTTCAGATGTTTCGGTATTGCTGCTTCACAATGATGGTTCTGCTTCGGGGCATACAGTTACAGACGTGAATGGCGAATTTGGCTTCAGCAACCTCGCATACGGTACATATAAAGTGCATGTAGAAGTTGCCGGCAAACTTAGCGAAGAGTGGACAGTGACGATCGATGGCTCCAACGGCCATTTTGAAGGAGCAAACTTTGAAGTTGGGAGCACCCAGATTCATGCGGTGGGAACTACCGGTATTGACCAGCTCACCAGTGGAGAAGTGCTGGGTATATTCCCTGTACCTGCAAGTGAAGTGCTGAATGTAAACCTTACCTTTGCAGAGCCTGTCAACCTCAGCCTTTCGCTCGTAAATATGATGGGCCAGACCGTAGCCAGCCGCAACGAAGGATTGACAGCAGGAAACAGGGAAGTCTCGCTTGATGTGCGTAACTTACCGCAGGGAACCTACCTCTTACGCATACAGGCTGATGCGCAGGTGGTTACCCGCAGGGTGCTGATCAAATAAGCCAGTGAATCGTTTATGCGAGACATATCCCCAGAGCTGATCCGGGCCTGCATTGAGGAGGACCGGTTGGCACAGTCCCAACTGTACCGACGTTGTTTCAACGTCCTGATGGGGGTATGTATCCGCTATATGAAAAACGAAGAAGATGCCGTCGCAGTTCTGAATATGGGTTTTCTCAAAATCCTTAAAAATCTGGAAAAGCGACGCCCCGAGGTGCCTTTTGAAGCCTGGGTACGGAGAATCATGATCAATACGGTCATCGACGAATTCAGGAAAAACAAAAGGCGCCTCGAAACCATAGATTACTCTGACTTTGAAGGCGGCTCGTTTCCGGAAGATTTTATTGACCTCAATGAAGCTGAACAAAAATTTGATGCAGAAGCACTTACGCAGATGATTCAGCAACTGCCGGAAATGAGCCGCAAAGTTTTTAACCTTTTTGCTATCGACGGATACAACCACAAAGAAATCGGAGAGATGATGGGGATTTCGGATGGCACCTCCAAATGGCATGTGTCTTTTGCCCGCACCCGTATCAAAGAAATGATTCAAAACGCAATGAAAGTGATTCACACCTTTTTATTATGAGCGACCGCGAAAAACTGGACGATTTTCTCCGGGAAAAACTGGATGGCCGCTCCTTCACCTGGAAGGAGGGGTACTGGGAGGCTGCCGAAAAAGTCATTCTGGCAGATCAGGCTGCCCGAAAAAAGCGCAGAAGGTTTTTTCTTTTCTTCTGGTTGTTTCTGGCAGGCGGTGCAGGACTGACCGCCGCTTTATATTCCAACCTTTATCCTCTTTCAGACATTCCCGGAACAGAAATTTCATTGTCCCACAATGCTTCTTCTTCCTTTGATTCACTGGCTATTAAGGACATAACCAGAAATTATTGAAGAACTGTGTGATGAATCACAGCCTCTGGCCGGACGGAGAAAGTACCGCGCCCGGGCCACAAAAACTGTGAAAACGCACCCGATTTTTATATCTGCCCAATCTGGCGTTTTGTCCGGGAGGAATCTGCCCCCCGTGCCTCTGCATCGGAGGAAAGTCTCCCCGGGCAATCGTTTAATCAAAACCTGGCGTATTATCAAATGCTCGCGTTTCGGCCTCACCGCCTGACACAACCAACGGAAACGTATAGCCCCCAATTTTTTCCGGGAGAAGAAAACCCCCTGCGGAAAAGGCATTATCTGGGGATTTCCCTCGGAACAGGTATTTCTCCCGGGTTTCAAAACAACCGCACCGATAAAGCTGATGCGACATTCAGCCCGGTGGTGGGCCTGCGATATGCCTACGCCGTAACACCGGCCATTCGACTTCAGACAGGTATTTTGTATCAGGGCAGGGGAGGACTGCATGCAGACTCGACCTATCGGTCAACAGATTTTTCCTTTGGTGCAGAAACGATGGCCACCACCATTTCACCACAGACCCTACACTATCTGGAAATACCTTTGGTTGCGGATATTCGCCTCAGAGGAAGACATTCGCTGCTTGCAGGCGCGAATCTCTCTTTGCTCCTCAACGCCCGGAGCGAGGTACGGCGGCAGTTGATACTCCCATTTGAAACACAGGATATGGAAACGACAAAGGAATGGGGCTACACACAGGGTTTTCGACCTATGGATATGAGCCTTACCGCAGGGTATCGTTATTACCTCGGGCGCGGAACCCGGGTGGGTTTTCAGGGCAACTACGGCCTGAGAGATATAACGGAACAAGGCTTTTTCCGCAATGCGGTTATGGATAGAAATCTCCAGTTCAGGTTCATCCTCGAATACGATCTGGCTCATTTTTAAGTGATATGAGAAAAATTATCTGGCTATTGATCAGCGGATTTGTGCTCGGGTCGGGGTGTCGGGAAAAACCGCTGCCCGAAGAAGTTATTGGTAACCCCGACTTTTTTATTTCAGCAACCATTGAAAACAATCCGGTTGATATTCAGGCTGGTATAGATAATTATTACATGTCAACCGGATTCTCAAAAGATCAGTTGGACATGTATTCGTTTCGCGCAACCTTTACCCGCCTCAACTGCCCCCAGTGCCCCGGCGAACTGGAAGTGGTGATTCGCGATACAAAAGTGCGCACCCAGGAGAAACCGTAAACCCGGAGGAAGTTTTTTAGCCGAATATGGTTTTTTCAGGACAAAGGCGCTGACAAGCAGGTCTATCGCGTCCATTTACCAGATCGGGCAGGCAATTGTCCTGGCTCTACATCTGGGACTTTGGCGACGGAACCGTTGTCTCCGGGGCAAATCCTGTACATGATACACCGATACCGGCACTCTGAGTGCCAACGTATGTCTGGAAACACAGGATCCTTCAGGTTGCATTACGACCATTTGCAACGAATCGGCTTCTGCGCCCGGGTGTCAGGCAGACACCCATACCCTTGACCAGACCATTAGTTATGTCACTGCTTTTGCCAAAGTATCGGGCCAGCCGCCTTTTAAATACAGATGGGATTTTGGCGATGGATATAGCGCAACGCTGAAATCCCGGCTATTTTTACGCCAATCCCGGTTTATATACCGTTTGCCTTACAGTAACAGACGTCAATGGGTGCATCTCAGAGATATGCAAAAACGTGGCGGCAGACCCTGTACTGCGAACCTTAGTTTTCCTATATCGTCGAAAAGACTACAGTGGTTGAACCGGTTCAGCCCGCAGCGGGTGATCAACTGGCGCAACAGCGGAAAGCGATTTACCTCCGCCGAAGACCTCCAGCCGGAGGAGAGTTATTTCGAAATTGTGGAGGAAGAAGCCTATCAAAACAACGAAAAAGGCGAAAAGGTGCGCAGATTGAGGGTGCGGATGAGCTGCGGGCACCTGACGGAGCAGTCATCTCTCCGCGACGCGGGGGGCTGGATCGGGGTAATATTACCCGGTAAAAAAATCCAGAATTTTTTTGTAAATTGGGGTTCGGAAAATAAAGCAGGATGCAATTTGTAGATGTAAAAAATGATGTCACTTCCCATAAATCTTCGGCAATGAGCAGAAGACCCTGATCATTATTTCGTTTTTGAACGCGGTGCTAAAGCTAAGCGATAGGGAAAGGATAGAGGAGGTCTCCATTATCAATCCGTATCAGCTGCCCCGGGTGGCCGGAGAAAAAGCTACAGTCATAAATATTCGTGCCAGGATGCGAAGGGGCGGCAATTTGTCATCGAAATGCAGGTGGCGGATGTAGATGGCTTTGATAAAGGGTTCAATACTACACATGCAGGGATTATTCGATGCAGATAGACCGGGGTGAGCAGTATCCACTGTTGAAGCCTACTTATTTCATAGGGATCCTTGATTTCGACTTTTTTGATAGCCCCCATTATCTATCGCATCACATCATCGTCAATGGTGAAACGTATGAACACAAATTAAAGGATATTCAATTTACTTTTATCGAGTTGACGAAATTTGACAAGGAAGTAAACGAATTGGAAACCTTGGTGGAAAAGTGGATTTTTTTCATCAAAAATGCAGAAAATCTGGCTTTCATACCCGCAAATGTGGACGACGCCGGGCTCATAGAAGCCTACAAGGATGCGGATAAACACAACTGGAAAAAAGAGGAATTGATCGCTTACGATAACGCTTCTATTGCCGAACAGGATGAGCGGGGTAAATTGACAGCAGCAGAAAAAAAAGGCAAACTAGAAGGCAAACTAGAAGGCAAACTAGAAGGTAAACTAGAAGGTAAACTAGAAGAAAAAGAAGGGGTAGTTGAAAGATGCTGGAATGAGAATATGCCGGTCGAAATCATCGCCAAAATTGTAGCTCTGCCAATGGCGGAAATCGAAAAAATCATCTCAAAATCGAAAAAGAAAAGCAGGCAAAGGTATAAATACGTCCATTCCAACTATTCGGAGTAATCGGAATATAATGGTGAAATCGGTATATTGGCTATGCTATTATTTACAGAGCAGCCAAAATGAAACGAGAAAATTTCTCCAAACCTCCACGCAACCTGGCTCGCATCTCTTTACCATGGAATCCACTGTCTCTCAATCTGTCTTCCCAGAAAAGCAGGAGAGTTTTTCTCGGTACTCCTGTTTTACCTGAGTATTTATTTGACAGAGGCATTGCCAACTGCCTCGATGCCATGCGGGAACTTGCCGGCATAAATACGGTCGCGACCTTCAGCCACGACCATGTTTTTAATCAGTACCAAAAAAACTACCGCCCCAAGACGGACGAAAACGGACGAAGATATACCAACACCTGGGTAAAATTGACACCTGACTATTATCCCATTTAATGGATCAGGCAGGACCCTGGTGCCCAAATACGCCAGCAGAGATGTGCTGAATAGATTGTGGGCAGAGGCCGAACCCAGAAAAAGGTAAGTATATGCCCGCATTCTGGAGCCCTAGTTATTACGGGTGCTATTCCCGGATTTGAAGAGTTTTCCGAAGTTGATGTATTTGGCGAAAAAGGGAAAAAATGTCTGTTTCAACCATCCCGGTTATATTCGTTATTGGGATGCAATTGTGGAGAATCTGGTAAAATCATCCTTTCCTGGAGGGCTTTAAGTTTGGACAGGAGCGGGGAGGGGGCCTTTACTGAGCCCCAGCGCTGGGGAAAAACATTTCGGGAACCTGCTGCTGCCGCAAGCTGCGGAAGTATTTTCCGTGAAAGAACCCAAACAGAAGGATTCAAAATTTTGGCAACCGAATAAACGCAGGAGAAAAACCCGCTGATGGCAATTTTCGGCTTTTATGCGCATACTTTTTCAGTATGCAGATGTGCTAACTTTGGAGCAATTCTGGATGGATTCCCGCGAAAATCAGCGAAAGATATTACAAGCAGTCTGACAAGATCAATCCGGTATTCAGGCAGGCTGGCATATTGATCACTTGGCATGACATGGGATATTATGATGCGGAGCCACTGGGGACTATCGCAAAATGGGAGCGTATTCTGACTGGTTGAGTGTTGCGGTTTGACAGCATGGGGCGTCGTTCGTTGGGCATTATCGGCGTAACTACGAAAAAATACTGTTTGGGGATGCCGATCCCCCGCTATTCATATCTATGTATCTGAGCATGCTGGGGTATGATCAGGAGACGGAACCAAGGCTGCAACAGCACTCGAAAGCGATACCGAATTCAGCGCCGATTATGTTTTTCCAGGAATGCCGCCGTGCGGTACAAAGTGAATGGCGAAGCGGGTATATGCCCGCCCCGGGCGATATGCGGGTTATGACTGCGATATCACGCCGGCACAAGTATATGAAGCAGTAACGAAAGCCCTCGAAGCCGGGGTAGACAGGCTGTGGTGTGGCCGGGAGTGGGACGAACTTTCTCCCGATAACGCAAAAGCGTTTGGCGATGACTTTAGAGCCTGGATGAGGAAACGGTAAACCGGGTTGTGCAATTGTAACTAAAAAGCTATTCTCATTCCCCCGATATATTTGGGATGATGGGAAAATATTGGCAGATTTATGGGAAAGCAAATATTTTTGGCAGATGATTTTAGAAGAATTGAAGCCCAAATCGACCAATTAGTTTACCAACTTTACGGTTTGACGGAAGAAGAAATAAAAATAGTAGAAGGAAATTGAGATGAGCAAAATCAGAATAAAAAACTTTGGTTTGCACACTCACTTTATTAATCAGGAAAGGCTTATGAAAGATAAATTGGCAGGGCATTACGGTGATTTTCTACAGGAAATCAAAGACAAAATCCGCACGGCTCAATACGATGCAGCGAAGGTCGTAAATACCGTTATCATTAGTCTTTATTGGGATTTAGGAAAACGTCTTTCGGAAAAGATGAAATCTGGCTGGGGGAAGGCTGTGGTGGAAACCCTGTCACTAGACATACAGAAGGAATTTCCCGGCATTAAAGGGTTTAGCAGTACCAATTTGTGGTATATGAAACAGTTTTTTGAGGAGTACAGCTCCTCTGCAAATCTCCAACCATTGGTTGGAGAAATTAGCTGGTCGAAACATCTGGTAATTATGAGCAAATGCAAAAACGAGCAACAAAGGCAGTTTTACATCCTTGCAACCAAAAAATACGGATGGACCAAAGATGTGCTTATTCATAAAATAGAACTGAAAAGCTTTGAAAAATTTGCCCTCGGCCAAAACAATTTTGAGCGTACTCTTCCCGACAACATTAAAAACCAGGCCGTACTGGCATTACAGGATGAATACAATTGGCATTTTTCGGAACTCGATCAGGAGCATTCAGAACGTGAACTCGAAGAAGCCATCATTAAAAACATCCGCGCTTTTCTGATGGATTTTGGTCCCGGCTTTTCATTCCTCGGCAATCAATACCGCATTCAACTCGAAAACAAAGAGTATTTTATTGATTTAATGCTTTATCACCGTGCCATGCAATGTCTTATCGCCATAGAACTAAAAACCGGGGAATTTTTACCTGAGTACAAAGGGAAAATGGAGTTTTATCTCAATGTACTGAACGACACGATAAAACTGCCCCACGAAAATCCAGCCATCGGCATCATTATTTGCAAATCAAAAAACCGCACCATTGTGGAATATGCTCTGAAAGACAGCAGCAAACCTATTGGTGTTGCCACTTACACCCTTACTACTACCCTGCCTGAATCCTACCGTGAGCAATTTCCCTCGACCGAAGAACTAGCCAGCAAATTGGAAACATTTATTGAGCTGAGCAAAAACAAAAAAACATGAGCAACGCACAAATGGATTACTGCGATATTGGCGATTTCCATCCTAAGTTAAAGTTCAAGCAATAAGTGTAAATTTGAACGACAGAAAAGGCCATACAATGATCAAAATCAGAATCAGAATCAGAATAAAAACCCTTTACCCCCATGATCCGCGCCATTATCGTAGATGACGAAGAAGATGCCCGCGTGATTCTGCGCAGCTATCTTTCCATGTATTGTGATACAGTGGAAGTAGTGGGAGAAGCCAATGGCGTAAATACTGGTCTCCATGCTATCCAAACCCTGAAGCCCGATCTGGTTTTTCTCGATGTGCGGCTCAGCCCGGGCAGTAGTTTTGATATTTTGCACAATCTGGAAGACATTGATTTTGACATTGTTTTTACCACGGCTCACGATGAATATGCCGTCAAGGCTATCCGTTTTTCGGCGATCGACTATCTGCTCAAACCCATTGATATAGACGAACTTATCGCTGCCGTATCCAAGGCCGGTGGCAAAAAACGCGAAGAAAGCCGTAAGGTGCGTTATGATATTTTCAGGGAAAACCTCAATATTCTCAACGAGCAATATGGCCGCATCGTCCTGCCGACGATGGATGGGTTTGTCGTGGTGGAAGTCAAAAACATTGTCAGGTGCGAAGCGGACCGAAACTATACTCAATTCTTTTTTGCCGATGGCAAAAAAATCGTCATTCCCCGCACACTCAAAATCTACGACGAACTGCTGGGAAATCTCGGTTTCTTCCGCGCCCATCAGTCGCATCTGATTAATCTTCAGCAGGTTACCGAATACAAGCGCAGGAAAAAGGGCGGAATAGCCATTCTTCGCGACCAGACAGAAATCCCGGTGGCCGAAAACAGGAAAGACGATTTTATCCGCCGGTTTAATCCGATGTGAATAGTACCGGGGCTGATGGGTTGTGTGACAGACTATTTTTTTTAGATTTGGCCAATGGTAACCAATCTTTTCCTCAAGCCCGGAACTGTGCTCCGGATGGCCGTATTTACCCTTTTACTGGGAAGGGGCTGGCAGTTTTTCCTTTCCGGTAATCCCTTCCACATCTGGCAGCAAAACCATCCCTCTGCTTCGTGGATAATCACCGCTATAGGTTTATATTGCCTGGCAGGTGCTGCGATGGCCTGGCTGGTAAATCCTGGTAAAAAGCTGTTGTACGCTATTATTTCCGGTTCTTCAGCGATTTTGCTGCTGATGACATGGGTACTTTGGGAAGGTAGCCGGTTTGAATTTGCCCAACTGATAGAGCAGACCGCCCAGTGGGCGACGCCGTTATTGTTATTGTATTTCCTTTCATTTCATGCTGGCAAAAGCTTTTCCTTTCCGCCCGAAAGGCTGATGATCATTGTAAGTGCATTGGTATTTACGGGGCACGGTCTGTATGCCAGCGGAATTTACGCCCAGCCTGGTCACTTTCACTTTATGATTACCCGCATTCTGGGCATCAGCGGCGCACCGGCGTCACATTTTTTGCATGTAGCCGGAGTAATGGATTTTATTGTCAGTATAGGCGTTTTTTTTCCGAAAGTAAGACGTTTGTGCCTGATGTATATGGTCATCTGGGGAACTTTGACGGCTCTGGCAAGAGTGGTGGCATATACAGAGGTAAACGATCTGGCCGGAACGCTGATCTTATGGCTGCCGCAGACGGTGTTTCGCCTGCCGCACGGATTGTTGCCGCTGGCGGCTTTGCGCGCACAGAAGTCTGATTTGTGAACGGGTGAGGGCGAATGCGTAATCTTTCAGAGAAATGTGTACATTCGAATAGCTATTACCTCATTTTATTTACTTCTTTAACCTCAAAGTAATGAATACTACTACGCATCTGATCGCGACGCTTCTTTGCGGAGTTTTCTTTTGGGCTGGTTGTGCGCCCACCGAAAATGACACTGATTCTGGTATGACCAACGAACAATTAAAGGCGGAATTGACTACGGCACTCCACGACCAGTTGCTGGACAAATGGTATCCGGCCATTATCGACAGTGAGCAGGGCGGTTACCTATCCGATCTTGATTACAAATGGGAGCCCAATGGTCCGCAAAACAAAAGCATCGTTACCCAGGCGCGCCACTTGTGGGTAACATCCAAAGTGGCGAAGTTTTATCCCGAAAAACCCGGATTCAGAGAATATGCAGACCAGGGGTATGCTTTCTTGCGGGACAAAATGTGGGATCACGAAAAAGAAGGTTTTTATTATATGGTCAACCGTGCAGGCGAACCGGAAAGCGGAGGAAATAATGCCGAAAAATGGGCTTATGGGAATGCATTTGCCATTTTCGGCCTGGCCGCATACTACAAACTTACTGGCTCCGAAGAGGCCCTTGACCTGGCGAAAAAAACCTTTATGTGGCTGGAAAAATACAGCCATGATTCTGTAAACAACGGGTATTACCCTTTCCTCAACCGCGAGGGACAGGCTTACGGGCGCGACCTGGAAGTACCCGCCGGACAGCGCAACTGGGTTACAGACCAAAATCCGACCATTCACCTTCTGGAAGCATTTTTGGGTGTACGTAGCGGAGATCATTGCTTAGGGAGCGGTTTGAAGGGCAGCTGATCGCCATTCGCGATACCATTACTTATTACAGGTGTAGCCATCTGTCAGTACTCCCGACTGGAAACACGTTTCGTACAGCGACAGTTCTGAAGCGTCGAGAGAAAAACATTACAATAGTGACCATGCTTCTTTTGGGCATGACATCAGAAACCGGCTTCCTGCTGCTGGAAGCGGCTGAAATACTAGGCGAATCCTGTTGCCAGGAAACCATGCCCGTAGCAAAAAAACTGGTTGACCACAGCCTGGAAAAGGGTTTTGACCACAAGCTCGGTGGCGTGTATGAGCAGGGGTATTATTTTCCGGAGGGGATGAAAATTGTGGATGAAAGAAAAAACTGGTGGGCACAGGCCGAAGGATTTCACAGTCTGCTGTTATTCGCCACGTTATATCCGGAAGAAACTTCGTACCGGAAAGGCATGTTGCTGGAATGGGATTATATCAAAAAACATCTGATCGATCCCACCTACGGCGGGTGGTATAGTTTCGGGACAGACCATTCGCCCGAAACCACCACGCGCAACAAAGCCAACGTCTGGAAAAGTGCCTATCACGACGGGCGTTCGCTCATGTATTCACTCAAGCTTCTGGAAGAAGGTTCCGGGCATTGATTTTCTTTTTCCCGGAAAAACCCGCCTTTGAAGTATTGCACAAATGGCCCGATAACAGCTTTGATGGGGTTGTGCCCCTGGAATCCGGTAGTGACCCCGTATCTGACTTTTTCAGTTTCCGGCTGATAGGTTCCAAATAGCCGGTCCCAGAACAGAAATATGCCCCCATAGTTTTTATCGATATAAAGGTCATTGGAGCCGTGGTGAACCCTGTGAGCAGACGGTGTATTGATCCAGCCTTCGATGAGTGGGATTTTGCCGATGGCTTCGGTATGAAGCAGAAACTGAAAAACAAGGTTGATGAGCAGGAAAATCGTGATGTGATCTGCTGAAAAACCCAGGAAAACGGCTGGCAGATAAAAAAACGGACTGATAAACCCGCCGAGCCAGTTGATCCGGAATGCAGTGGTGAAATTCATCCACAGGCTGCTGTGATGCACGTTGTGGACGGCCCACAGTAGCTTTATTTCGTGACTGAGTCTGTGTTGCCAGTAGAAAAGGAAATCGACAAATAAAACAGCGAGCAGATAATAAACCGCCTTGTCAGGAAGCGAAAACAACTGATACCGGGAGGCAAAAGAAAAAACAGTATAACTCCAGATGATTACCAGTGGTTTGAGAATCTGGTTGCCAATGAGAATAACGATGTTGGAAAAAGTCTCCAGCGGGTGATACACGTGATTTCTTTTTTTCAGAGACCATGCCAGTTCACACAGAATGAGGAGACCAAAGACAACGGGGATGACCATCTTAAGTGTAGCATTCATATACCTATCATTTTAATAGCGAAAAACTAACGTGAAGAGCGGGAATAGAAATTTTTTTCAACGACCGTATCAATAATTTCAACCAACAACCTGTGCGGTGCTTGTTTTTTTTCTAAGGGTTATTTATATTGTGTATATAATACGCAAAGGGGTTCTGACAAATCCACTTTCTTGCTTTATAAACCAACTACTACTATGACCACGCTAGCCAGTAAACTTGAGCGAATTGACGAAAACTCCCGTCTGCCCAAATACCGCCAGGTGATCAACACCATTCTGGAAGAGATTAATCAGGAGCTGTTTAAACCCGGCGACCGGATTCCCTCCATCAACGAAACGAGTGAAGAGTATTATCTTTCGCGTGACACAGTGGAAAAGGCGTATCGGGAACTGAGTCAGCGGGGAGTGATTTCTTCCGTACCAGGCAAAGGCTACTATGTGAATGGCGCACCGGAAGTAGCCAAGATGCGGATCATGGTGATTTTTAACAATCTTACCGATTGCAAAAAGGTCGTGTATAATGCGTTTACACGGGCGCTGGGCACACGGGCATGTGTGAGTCTGCATGTGCACAACTCCGATTTTAAGTTTTTCCGAAGAGACAATACTCGACAGCATTGGCAACTTCGATTATTATGTGGTTATGCCACATTTTTACGACTTTCGCGACGATTATGAATCGCTGCTGAGGAAAATTCCGCGAAACAAGCACGATTCTGGATCGCGCGGTAAAAGATCAGGAACTTAGTTTTGGCAGTGTGTATCAGGATTTTTCCAAAGATCTGGAAGGCGCCTTATTTTCGGGCCTCGACCTGTTTCAGAAATACAAAAAAATCTTTCTGGTATATCCACATCATGTAAAACACCCGCCCGAAATCAGAGTTGGCTTCAGGAATTTCTGTCATGACGCCAATTTTGACTATGATTTGATCCCAACTGTGTCCGGGCACACGCCCGGTAAAGGCGAAGTCTATATTGTCCTGGAGGATTCAGATCTTATCGAACTGGTAAAGAAGTGTCAGAAGAAGAAGCTGAAGCCGGGAAAAGATGTGGGAATTATTTCCTACAATGACACCCCCCTGAAAGAAATTGTGGGCAACGGCATTACTGTTATTTCTACCGATTATGTCAGGATGGGGCAATCAGCCGCCGATATGATTGTGAATAAGAAAAGAGAATCTGTGAAAAATCCGTTTTATCTGTTGCGGAGAAACTCCCTCTAGCATAAAATGAATTTATTGCGATATTGGGGGCTGTTAAAACGAATGATTGATCTATGAAAAAAATCACTACCCCCCTGATGGTCGCCATGGCTGCCGCCATGTTTGCGATGACTGCCTGCGAGCCGGCGGCAGAAAAAACGGAATCTGTCTCTGAAGATGATGGATTTGTTTCTCTTTTTGATGGACAAACCACCCAGGGCTGGCGCAATTACCGGGCAGATACCATTTCACCCGTATGGCAGGTACAAGACGGAACGCTGTTTCTCTCCGGAAAAGGCGGCGGCGATATTGTAACAGAAGCCGGGTACGAAAGCTTTATTCTTGAGATGGACTGGAAAATCTCTGAGGGCGGAAACAGCGGCGTTTTCTTTCACGTTGTGGAAGCTGACAGCCTGGATCGCGTATATTTTTCAGGCCCTGAAATTCAGATTCTGGACGATGAGCGCCACTCAGATGCAAAACTGCTGAGCCACCAGGCGGGCGCAAATTACGACCTTCATGCACTTTCCGAACCCGCAGTAAAACCTGCCGGGGAGTGGAACAGTTTTAAAATCGTGGTAGATCACGGGCATGTAGAGCACTGGCTCAACGGCAAAAAAGTCGTTGATTATCAATTGGGCAGTCCCGAATGGGAGGCGTTGTATCAGGCCAGCAAATTTACGCAGTGGCCCGTGTATGGCCGGGCCGGAAAAGGTCATATCGCACTCCAGGACCACGGAGACCCGGTGTGGTTTCGCAATATCCGTATCAAAACTTTATAATCGTCCCGCCAATTATTTCCTCCCCACGGTAATCCCTTCCCACAAATCTGTGCGAAACGGCCCCGCGGGGAGGCCTTCCTTATTGTACAGATTGGCGTCATCGGGGTTATCAGCCCAGGCATAACGCACGGCAACCGGTGCCGGAACTTCTTCGCTCCATACCACAATCTGGTTACCCTGAATCTCTGCTTTTGCCCATACAAAATGCTTGTCTGCTCCTGCAATGGCAAACCCGCGCAGATAACCATACCGGTCATGTGCTTCCATGCCGCTACCGGTATTTTCAAAGTCCAGCACAATTTTATTCCCACGGACCTGCATGGACCGGTACGTGGGGCCGGAATAGACGATGGATTTTTCGTAGGCAATTTTTAGTGCAGCGAGGGCCAGCCGGTAGCCGACATCCTGCTTGTTGCGGGGGTGAATATCGTCGGCTTCTCCAATATCAATGGCCAGTGCCTGACCGGTTTTGTGGAGGTTTAAGGTCATGTTTTGCGCTTCGCGCAGCTCTGCCCATTCGCTTTCGCCCGGCTGATCTTTGGGCGCCATGAAATTGGCTAGTTGCACAAACAGAAACGGGAAGTCCCGGTTCCAGTGGTTGCGCCAGTCCTGAATCATCGTCGGGAAAAGGGTGCGATACTGATACGCCCTGCTTGCATTGGATTCGCCCTGATACCATATCACTCCCTGAATCGCATAGGGAATCAGCGGGGCAATCATTCCGTTAAACAAAAGGGTAGGGCGGTCGTTGGGGCCAAATGGTGATACATCTATCCACAGGCCTTGCGGGCTGATGCGATACAGCCAGTCGCCCCGAAGGCTTATATGATCTCCCGCCACAAGAATAAACATATCCTCCGGCCGTCCATATAGTCCGCCTCCACCTCCCGTATCTTCCACCTTTACGGCAATGGTGTTTCTTCCCGCCCGGAGTATCCCCTGCGGTATTTTATAGACGCGTGGCACATTGTATTGCTGATGGGTTTCTCCTACCGGTTCCCCATTGACCCAGGTTACATCACTGTCGTCTATGGGCCCCAGATGGATTTCCGCTTCCTGACCCGCCAGTTCGGCCGGTATATCTACTACCTTGCGAAACCAAACTTCTCCGTCGAGGCCTTCCAGCCCTTTAGATTCCCAAAGTCCTGGAAGTTCCATTACTTTCCAGGTTTTGATATTCAGATTGGGGTCTGCCCAAACGGGTTTTCCATCGACGATTCCGCCTTTTGTCTCCCCAAATTCGGCCATCATAATATCGTATTTAGCCTGCTTTTCTGCTCTGGCCTTTTCCATGGTACTTGACAAAAGATCATCTGTAGAACGTTCAAAGCCTTCCACTTGTGTAATTGCTTCCTTGCTGGTCCAGGTTTCTACATTCGTTCCCCCCCAGTTACTGCTGATCAGCCCCACGGGTACGTCAAGGTCGAGGTGTAGCTTGCGTCCGAAAAAATACCCTACGGCTGAAAATCCGCCCACCGTTTCCGGGCTGCATGCCGTCCAGGTTTCATCACTGAGATTATCTTTGGGCGAAAATGCGATCGTTTTTTTTACGGTAAAAAGCCGGATGGAAGGATAATTGGCCTGGCGAACTTCTTTTTCCGCATCATTGGCGCGGTTGAGCGGCCATTCCATATTGGACTGGCCGGAGCAAATCCACACTTCACCGATGAGAATATCGGTGAGTCTGATGGTTTCATTCTTCCCGGTGATGATCATTTCGTAAGGACCTCCGGCATTGGAGGAGGGTAAGTTTACCCGCCAGGCGCCATTTTTGCCTGCTTTGGTGGTAAGTGTATGGTGAAGGAAACTGACAGTGATTTTTTCATTTTTTTTCGCCCACCCCCAGATAGGTACAGGCTGATGTTGCTGGAGTACCATATGGTCGCCAATGATCTGGGGTAGTTTGATTTGTGCGGAGGCGGAAGTCAGTATCAGCAGAAAGCAGATAACAGCAAAAGCAGGGAGTTTCATTCGCATAGCAGAGAATTTTTGCGGATTATACCCATTATTCCCGTTTTTTGCAATCGTTGGGCTAGCCTGGGTGTATTATCGTTCGATTTTTACCTCAGCAACCAGCAATTGCTGCGACTGGCCGTTGATCACGACTTTTTGCCTGAACCAGCGTAAAAAAATAATTCGCCCCATTTCATCGGCTACTTCCATCTGAAAAACAACTTCCAGCAATTCCGGAAACTTCCCATGAAGCTGAAACTGTATCAGTTGTCTGTCTGTAGCTGTGGAAACCTGAACCGGTAATACCGTAATTTTTACGCCCCTTCCTTTGCAAAGATTTTCCAGATAGGAGGTAAACCCGGTAACTTTTTGCTGTTTTTCTTTGATTTTGCTCTGCTTTCTCAGCTCATTGATCCGTTGCTGTTGCGCCTCAAGGATTGCATTTGCGTGTTGGAGGGTATCTTCTCTCACACCGAATGCCTCTTCCTGTCTGACTTCCGCCAGGGTATTTCGGGTGAAGAGCAATACTCTTATTCCACCCAAAAATACCAGAGCAGCAACGATAACCCTGATGCGAAACAGAGTGAAAAATGATTTCATGGCATCGGTGTTTTCTGATCTGCAAATCCCGTCAAAGTAAAATCATACCAACCGGAGCCGTAGTCATAATCACTGGCGAAAATAGTGGACTGTATTTCCCATTCGCCGTTTTCCAGTTCCTGCGAAAAGGTTGACAACGCAGCAGCAGACAGGGCTCTGCCTCTGATGATCCAGTCTGGATTTAGCCCGGGCTGACTTTCATGAATTTTCCGAAGTTGTGCAGGTTCGGGGAAAAATACCCATTCATCAAAAACAATTTCCTCACTGGCCGTCGCCGCAATTCTGTCTGCAACCAGCGAAATGGTTGAGACTTTTTCCAGGGAGTGAAGACCGTTTTCCAAAGTGGTAATTATCTGCCGGTTTTCCCTGATGGTTTGTAAAAGGGAATCACTGTTGACAAATCTGAGTGCCCTTTCCCGGTGCCTGTATTTTAACCATCCCCTTGCCCCGATATTGGAAAGCAGAAGGCCGGACATGATCATTATAATCCAGAATAAACTTCGAAGCCAGCGGTGGTTTTTTCGCAGATTGTGTCTGTTGGCAGCAATTTCATCCATCCCTTCATATCGGATCGGGTTAGTAAAACTTTGGACAATTGCTGCGTATGCGGGAAGCCATTTTTCTTCTATTTCCAGACATTGGGCATACCGGGCGGCAGAAATGGTCATTCCCCGGAGGTCATCCGGCGGAATCAGTCCATCTCTCCACACGTATGTCGTGTCTGGCACAGCCAACAGATAAGTTTGATCAGGAGAATAATCAGGTATCAGCGGTAGCAGGTAGGGCAACATCGTGTCAGCGAAATAGTGATAAATAATCCTTGTCTTCGCCTCTCCCAATTGTTCGATCACCGGAGTATGGCTGTCCCGCCGTGAAACTACGGCAACACATACCTCGCGATCTGCTGCCGGGAAGCAGGCCATGAGGAAATCCTTTCTGTTTTCTACTTTCACTCCCATCACCTCAGAAACCGGGTCTGCCGTATGGATCGAAATCCACTTATGTGCAGATATACCTTTTGTAATGAGAGTCAAAGGTACGCCCGGAAAACGCTTGATATAGGCATGGAAATCTGAGGGACATGTCCATGCTTTTTTCTCATAGATACGGAGGTTCCCCCTTTGGTATCGGGCCATCAGGGTTCTGAATTCACCTTCCTGTGTAAGGTCGGCTGCACACAGGAACGTAGGGCCGTAAAAACCCGAAGCAATCAATAATTGCTGTATCATTGGTATTGGATGGTTGGGGTCAGATAGATGAGAAGAGAGGACGAGGTTTTGTTTTTGTCCACATTTCCAAAAAGGTATTTCAGCACGGGAATACGGCTCAGGAAGGGAACCCCGGAAGTATTTTCCGAGGATTCTTCCTGGCTCAGGCCACCGAGAATTACCGTTTCTCCATTTTTTACTCTGATAGAAGAGATAAATCTGCGTGTGGCTATCGTGGGGGGTACGTCTGCATCAAATGCTCCGACCGGGGTGGTAAAGTCCGGAATAATGTCGAGCGTTACCATTTCCCCCTCTGAAATATAGGGCTTAATGGACAGGGTGATATTGGCATCTATGCGCTCAAATCGCTGTGAAAACTGCTGAAAATTGCTGACAGCACCTGTGCTGGCGGTCTGGGTTTCAAGGAGGAAATACTGCGTTTGCCCGATGGTGAGACTCGATTCCCGGCCGTTGAGCATGGAAAGGACGGGCTTCATTCGCACTTTTACGTTTCCCTGCGATTCCAGGGCCTGTAGGGTGAGGTGGAAATTTTGGTCGAGCAGCCCGATGGGCCGCAGGCCGGGGATATTGGACAACAACTGGTTGATCTGGTCGCCATTTGCCGAAAAATCCAGTCCGGGAAACAGGCTGCGAACAGAGGCCGAATCTTCCCCGCCTCCCCACCGGGCTTCGATCCCTGTCTGGATAAGGCGGTTTTTATTTACTTCTACCACAATCATTTCCACCTTCACCATGGGCACGGGCAGATCAATTTCCAGTAACAAATCTTCAATTTCATCCACCTCTTCCATCGGGCCTCTCAGGATAATCCGGTTGAGTTCTGGGTATTCTATCAGTTCTGTCATTCCAATGTGGAGGCGGTTGATCTGAGGAGGCGTGGTATGCGTCTGAGGAACTGTAATGCCGGGATTAAACAATCCGGATGATTCCTGACCAAAATCCTGATCATAAGGTCGGGTTGTCATTACAGGCTTGACGGGTTGTATCATGGGCATTTCTCTTTCACCGGGTTCTGCGCCGGGGATAAGATCCATCACCTGATAGCTGGGGCGATGGCGAAGTGTTACTACACGGGTAGTATTCATGGCGGGCGTTTCCCTCAGGCCGACCAGGTATATGTCCCCTTCCTTTCTGAAAGTATATTCTGTGCCGGCGAGGAGCGATTTGAGCAGATCGTTTAGCCGGGCGATTTCTGCATGCAGGGTTACGGAGCCTTCCAGTTGGGTGTAGATCAGGTATCCCTGGTTTAATTCTTCAAATACGGCCCTGATCAGCATCCCCAGATCTGTATTATCTGCATCCACAGCCAGGTATTGCTGTTCTGCGTCGGAGAAGGCTTCTACCGAAAAATTGATCCCCTTTTTTTGCGGATATGCCTCATCTGTAACCGGAGCGTAGATTACCTGAAAACCCTTGTGCCGGTTGCTGATCCGGTAGCCGTTGGTGGCGAAAATGGCGCGGATTGCCGTATCAGGATGGGTTGGGGGCAAATAAGCAGTCAGAAGCCCATCAGAACCCGGATGGGCGATTAGTTTTTTTCCCGTAAGCGATGAAATGGTTTTTATGACCGCGTACAGGCTGTCATTTTTTAAGTCACACGATAAAAGGCCATTTGAAAGAGCAATGAGCGGGGTATTAACTGACGGAGGGGTTTTTGGGTCGGGGGTCGGCTTCCAGGGTAGAAAAATCAGAATTCCTCCACTGATTTTTATGTCATAGTTGAAGTTGCTGCAAATAAACAGAAATACAGAAGATACCGATTCGTCGGTGAGGTGGGTGGTCAGCACCGTTTCCGGCGCATCTTCTATATACACATTCACCTTGTGATTGATTCCTATTGCACGTACATAATCGGCGATGGGAACATCCCTTAGTGATATAGAGGTTTTATCTCTGAGCCCTGGGATAAAGTTTGCCATAGAGTCAAGCCGGGCGGCGATAATGCTGATCCTGTCCTGATCCTGTGCATGTAAGGCGGTGGAGGAAGCAAAGAAGATGACGGAATAAATAAAAAGCAGGTGGAGGTTGGGTTTAGTCTTCATGATTCCAGTGGATGCAGGCTTCTTCCAGAGAAGTAACTCCTTCGGTTACCTGGGTTTTAATATTTTCGGCCAGCGTGCGGATATTGTGTTGGTGCATAAATGCCCGGAAATCCGGGTTTCCGTTTTTTATCAGTTGAGAGAGCTGGGCGCCCACAGGGAGGACTTCAAAGACAGGTTTTCTCCCGGCATAACCGGTATAAAAACAGGCCTCACATCCACGGGGCATAAAGTGGCTGGTAATAGCGAAGTTTTGCTGAAAGTCGGGGAAACAGACTTCATACGATTTGTATTTGCATTTTGGGCAAAGAACCCTGATAAGTCGCTGGGCAACAACCAAACGCAGGGATGCGGCCAGGAGATAGGGCGCGATTCCCATATCCAGCAGGCGGGTGATGGCATCTCCCGCATTGTTGGTATGGAGGGTGGAGAAGACCAGGTGGCCGGTAAGTGCAGCGCGTATGGCAATCTGGGCAGTATCGCCGTCTCTGATTTCCCCGACCATGATAATGTCGGGATCCTGGCGAAGGAAAGCCCGGAGGGCGCGGCTGAAAGTGAGCCCGATATCTTCGCGAATCTGCACCTGATTGATTCCTTTGAGGTTGTACTCTACGGGATCTTCTGCGGTAAGAATGTTTTTATCAGGACGGTTGAGGTGGCTCAGTGTTGCGTACAGGGTGGTGGTTTTACCGCTGCCGGTAGGGCCCGTTATGAGAATAATACCATTGGGACGTGAAATGCCTTTTCGGAAGCGGGCCTCTTCATCCGGCGAAAAATGGAGGCTGGAAATTTTCAGATGATCTTCTGCCCGTGTCAGGAGTCTGAGCACAGCCTTTTCTCCATATTTGCCAGGGAGGGTAGAAACACGCACGTCCACCGGAAGGGGAGCGGTATCAAATCTGATTCTTCCATCCTGGGGCAGGCGGCGCTCAGCGATATCGAGGTCGGCCATAATTTTGATCCGGCTGATGAGGGCGTTGTAGCGGGGAAGAGATACCTCGTATTTTTCGATTAGTACACCTTCTCTCCGGTAGCGAATCCGGGCTTCCGATTCGTATCTTTCAAAGTGAATGTCGCTGGCGTTTTGCCTGATCGCCTCCTCAACCGTACGGTTGAGGAAACGCACTACATCGGGCGATTCGTCGGTATCGGCGGCCTGAAGGGCTTCCGGACCCGCCTTCGGATATACCGTGGAAAGCATCTCACTGAGCGCTGCGGAGGTGACCTCCGTAAAGGTAAGCGGGCGGCCTACCAGCAAGTGCACCTGAACCAGATTTGCCCGCGATTGTGTGTCTCCGGCAACCCAGACTGAATCTTCTGCAATTTTCACAGGTACCAGTCTGAAAAAATGGGCGTCTTCTGCTTTGAGCAAGCCGGCAGCCCGAAAATCAACCGTTTGTGTTTTCATATGCTATTTATATGGTCTGAAAGATAGATATGCCACAAAGGCATAAAAAAGGCAAATGAAACGCCCAGAATGCCTGCAACTGGGATTGGGTAAGTTTTGGGGAAATGACCGGTTATTCTTCCCAGAAGAATAAGCAAAGCTGAGATCATCGTATTTGAACAGTAGAAAATTAAAACCAATAGGGCTTTAACCATATCCCTAGTAATGCCAGGAAAATGGCATCACCCCAGCCGATTTTTACGTCCATAATACGTTTCTCCCCTCGCAATCTGTATCCAACCCATGCTGTTCCCAACATCATTGTCTCAATGGTCAGGTTCAGCAGCCATTCGCCCCAAAAACTCCACCCATCCTCCAGCAACCGGTAGCACATCCCTGCAAGACCATACAGTCCCAGTGGGGCAATGTGTATTTCCCGATTCCGAAAGTCCTGCCAGGCAGAAAAAAAGCAGCTAATCGCTCCCAGTGTTAATAAGAAAACAATCATTTTTGATGATTCAGTTCGGTTTATGAAATAATCAGTCGGAGTGATTTCGTTTGGGGTCCGACTTCATCGATTTCCCATACGTTGTAGTTCCCGTCTCCGTCAAAATCGGTAACTGCTGTGGCTCTTGCTCTGAAGTTTTCTCTCCCGGCAGAGATGATTTCTATCCGGTAATGGGCTTTCCCGTTCTTTGAGGTAACCAGCGCTGCCTGCTCAAAACCCACTTGGGGTAACTCCGGGCTATAGGTCATATTTACCATATAATGGTTTTCCTCCAACTCGGCCAGATGCCGCAGATTCGTTCTGGCTTCCATCGCATAGGTTCTGGAAATTACCGGTCGTAATACAGGAAAGGCCAGCAATAGCAGTATGCCAAGGATGGCCAGTACTACCAATAGCTCTGTCAGGGTCATTCCTGAAAATGTGGGTCTGATTTTCATGATTGTGTATTTATGGTCTAATTAATGGCATTACCCAGTTCAAACATCGGGAGGTACATGGCAATCAGAATTAATGCCACCATCCCCAGCACAAGGATGAGCAGCGGTTCTACCAGCCGGGTAATTTGCTGTATGGTCCGCTCGGTTTCTTCTTCCATAGTTCGTGCAAGCTGGCCTGTCATCTCTCGAGGCGGGCAGATTGTTCGCCTACCCTGATAATCTGGATGAAAAATATCGGGAATACCTTTGTTTTTTGTATGGCTTCAAAAAAGTCGAACCGCTGGTTACGGATACGCGGATCGCTTTTATGGCCTCCTCCACCGGAAAATACCCTGCCATTTGTCCGAAAGATCCAATGCCTGATCCAGAGAAACTCTGGCCGAAAGCAGCATCCCCAGGCTATGAGCTAGCCTCGCCAGGCTGAGTTTGAGTACAAATTCGCCCAGAAACGGAATTCTGCTTATGATCTTTGATGATATTCGCCGAAAGCGCGCGCGCTTTCTTAGCAAAAAACCCACCCCGGCAAGTATCCCTGCAAATGGAACCACGAGCCAGCCGCCGGAAGTGAAAAATTCTGCTATGCCTATTACCCATTCGGTAATGGCGGGAAGTTTTGCGTCAAACTGCTGGAATATATCCCTGAACATCGGTACCACAAATCCCAGCATAAAGGCCATGACCACCAGTGAAATGGCTATCACCGTAACCGGATACGAAAGTGCCTGAATCACACTTCTGCGCAGATTGACTTTCTTTTCAAAATAATTGGCCAGGCTGTTGAATACCTCTCCCAACTGCCCTGATTGCTCGCCCATCCGAAGGCTGTTGATCTCAAAGGCACTAAATACTGTGCCTTGTGAAGAAAGACAGGATGAAAAGGAATGCCCGGCAGCGAGGTCTTCGCCAAGCCTGGCCAGCACCCGGCGGGCCTCCTTTCCTCCCGTCTGTTCAACAACCAAATAAATACAATCCATAATACCCAGGCCCGATTGCAGCAGAATTGCCAACAGGCGATATATGTGCTGTTTTTCGGCAAGCGTCACCGGTGGCCCCAACCTGATTTCCGTTATGACCAATTCAGATCGCAGATTCGCAGTGGGGTGCGCCGGAATAGATTTCTTGCTGAGCCCGGTGATATTAATGGTTTTCATTTTTTACTGCTGTGCTTTTGTCCGGTAAGAGAAAAAACTGATTAAATAATCCTCCCTGATCCTGAAGACGAACCGACTTATCTCCTTCAATTCGGAAATGGAGGCCGCTGATGGTATCGGTGCGCGCCGGTGTGCTTCTGATCATAAAAGAGTCCCCTGAAAAATAAAATACCGGCGGATTTTCGCCATTTTCCACAGAAGTATGCAGGATGGCTGTACCCTCTCCTTCAGTTTCCATTTGCCAGCATCTCCATACATCTCTGCCAGTCTGGCGCATGGCCCTGCTTTGCTTCATCGCATTGAAAATACTTTGTTGATATTGAATGGCGCTTTGGTCAAAAACCCTGAACACCTGATGACCATACATTACGACCAGTCCGGTCAGTGTCATCGCGACCATCATCTCCAGCAGGGTAAATGCGTGAATTTTTGGTTTTATTGTCGTTTTCATAGTTGTGTGGTCTTAAGGCCGTAATTATCGATCGTGTCTCCAGCAATTGGTTCCGGAAATAACAATCAACCGTGATTTCTACCAGTGGCGGTTGAACTGACACGATCCGAATGGTTCGGACAATCCTTCTGCCTGCGATGATTTTTTCTTCGGTTACAGGTGAAAAGCCGTCGAAGAAATACAATTCCTGCCGGGTTAGGGTTTGAGTCCGGAATATTTCCAGTGCAGAATGTATCCCTGTGATTTGCCGCAGTGAGAGCAACCCGGCGCCAAAGGCAACAGACAATACCGAAAGCGCAACCAGAACCTCGGTGAGCGTACTTCCTTTCAATCGGGTATGTTTGGCAAAGGGTTTCATATTACAGCCATTCGATGATTTGGAGCCACCGTGTCGAATCCGTAATAATGCCTGCAAATTCAGGGGATAACTCAGCCGGATTGATTTCTGCCCCGAACAGATAATTTTCATAAACAGTTCCGGGCGTATTGAGGAGAAAATTGCCTGTTGCGACGATACCATTTACTTTTCCGCGAAGGTCAAGATTATGGGAAGTCTTTACACAGCCATAGATAATTGCTCCCTGGCAAATCAGGATATGATCACGTGAAAAAGGTGGTTGTGTTAATTTACCGCCATCAAAAATCAATTCTCCTTCCAGAACAGAGCCGGCATCGAGGCGAAGGAATACCGGTTGGGTTGTTGATTTTTTGATCCCGATTACGGAAGGGTATTCCAGATGTACGTTTTTCCCGACAATCAGCGAATCTGTTGCAAATGCCTGTATCCGCCCTGAAAACCCATCTTCAATTATAATTTTTCTTGCAAACAGCAGACAATGATTAAGACTGGCGCGTCGCGAAATAATCAATTCATTGCCTGAAATAATTTTGCATTTTCCGCTCAGATATATGCTGTCAATATACACAGACTTTGACTCTGCAATTTCCAGATTGTCTCCTTCCCAGGTCTGCACGGCGCGGAGGTTGGCAACGACAGCCATGCCGGCAGCAGGGCGGGGTAGTGTGGGGAAAACAGGATTCAGCGGGCACTCATTCTTTATGGGAGAAGGATAGGAGGCAAAAGGCAAAATTCGCCCTTCAACTAACCTGTTACCAGAATATCGGAAGCCTTCGACCTTTCCTGCAATAAAATCAGAACGTTTGGAGACAACATCTCCTGTAATGTGCGTATCTCCTGCGAGGGTGAGTGGTTGTTTTTCGCCTGAGAGAAAAAGTGCCGCAGTAGTTGCCGGCAGGGTCTGACCCGCCAGACACGCCCGGGTTTCAATTGTGTTGGCAAAAACGCCTTTACCAAGGACAAGCCTGAAAAGACCCCAGGGTTCGGTGCGGGCATAAAAACTGTCAAGTGGTGATTCGAAAAGACTCATAGCAAAAGATTGTTTGGTTACGGGAGACATGGAGAGAATCATATTCATGCCGGATCGGAGATTGTCCCGGGCGCGGTCTTCAGCATACTGACTGTGAAAAAGCTTCCGGTAGTGCTGATTGATAGCCAGCAGACTTCCCAGGAGCGCACCAATGACCATTGTCAGGACCATGGTATAGGCAAGGGCGCTGCCTGGGAGTTTCATGGTAATACTTTTGTTGCCGGGTTGACATTATACCTGAAAGAAAGCCCTTTCTTCGAAATAAGGACATATTCGGGGTGGATCTGTACCACATGATAACCCATGAGTGTATCACCTTCAGCCACTGCAACGGTCTTGCCGGCCATGTGGAGAACTCCTGTAGTGGAGTTGTGATTGCTTGCAGTGATTTTACCCAGATAGGCAGCTTCAGGCGGGCGTGAGTAAGGGGGTAACAAAGGGCCTGATAAAGGGTATGTATCAGGCTGCGCATGTTCTTTTTCCCTTTTATCGGCGAACGCTGCAAATGGGTTGGGATAATTTTGTAAAAGGCAGAGATCGTCGCGAAACTCAATAACCGGCACGATGGTGAGGTCTTCTTTTGCAGAGCCAGGAGCCTCATCGTGAGGCATTAACCCGTTGACAAATCGGAAAGCAACGCCGGCCCATATGCCCAGGACGACCGGGCCGAGTAATCGGTTGTGGATGAGAGATTTCATGGTTGTGAAAATTGGTGGTGGAAAAAACTGAGCCATTCCGGGAAGCAGATCGCCCCCGGAACGACTGCAGCGTCTGTTATAGTGAAGCGCGGATATTGCTTACAATATCCCTGAGTTTTTGTTCAACCTGAGCATCATAGGCCCGGTTGAAGTGATTCCAGCGACGTTGTTCTACATACAGAATACAGCGCAACTCGGGTAAAGTCAATTGGGAAAAATCACTGTCGAGACTTAGATTTTTTCCAGCTTCTCCCACTTCTGATACATCAAAAGTAATTGCGAACCTGCTGATCTCATTGATGTTTGCGTCGGACTGGGGCACATCTTCCAGTCGAAGAGCATTGGAATGAATAAAACTCATAATTAAAAAATGTTAAGGTGTGATAAATTCACTTAGGCGAATATAGTTAGGAATTAAATATTCCGCTTCACTTGCCCCCCCTGGAATTGTAAAACTGTTGTGTGGGTTGGGGATGGCTCTGCTTACAGGTACTCTGAGAACATGGACTGTCCCGGTGGGGCCTGCAAAATGCTCAGCTACTGCGGGATCAATACTCGCAGAGATAAAAGGCGATTTGTTTGTCCTGCTATCCAGTGCATGTTTCATCATCAGGTCATCGAGATTGGATGTCTCAATGATTTTCTGGGAATAGGCATAACCGTTTTCCTGGGCAGCATAAGACTTGATGACTTTCGAAGCGCTTTCCTGACCCCGGTACAGGATGATAAATCCTCCTTCGGCCTCTTCTGTAGCTGCAACTATGACCTGTGTAGCTTTAGAAGTATTTCCCAGGGCGGAGACAGCTTTTGATCCGGCAACTAGCTCGACCGTAAAAAATTTGAGTTTTCCTATGGCTTTTCCTGCTACCGCCGGGTCAGTGCTGCCGAGATCAGTAAATGTTTGACTTACCCGATCTTTGATCTGCCGGGCGATTGCGCCTGGATCTTCGTAGAGGGCTACCGCAAATTCATACAGACCCTTTACGCTTTCTACCTGTCCCTGCGGCGTGCCGTTTTTCAACATTTCACAAAGTTGTTTATAAAACTCTTCTGCGCTGATCAGGTTGGCCATGAAATTATCAAAGAGGGTCATGTCAATATTGATATAAACTGACTCCAGTCCGTCCATATCCACTGCCTGGATAGGCGTATTTTCGGCAAATTGGTAAGGGGTGAGATAGGTGTATTTGTCCGTCAGGGGATCTACACTCACAAAGCGCCCGATATCAGGCATATACCACCGGAATCCGTAATCATACAAGTCCACATTCAGGTCGCTGACCAGCGATTTTCCATTAAACCGGATATCATTTTCCATCCCGCTCTGGTAAGATTTGCCACCCATCCTCATGCCAAAAGGATAATAATGATCTTCCTGAACGATTACCCAGTCATTCAGCGCATCGGGGCGAAAACTGGCCCTTACGTTGCCCAGGTGGTCGGTGATATTGTACTGATATTCAAATGCAGCCTGATTGACAAAGTTGACCCTGCCTTCCTGTTGGATGAAATAGGCAAGTTCCTGGTTCTTATAGAAAAACCCATTGACCAAATCCTCTGTATTTGTGGTGCCGGCGGCTGTCACTTTCTGGCGGAGTTTATTCCCTCCGGCATCATAGATGCAGTCAATGCGACTCCCGTTGCTATACTGAATTTTTACCGGTTTACTCAGGTGGTTATAGGTAACCGTAGTGCCTTTATTGTTGTCGGTGACGATATTCCCTGCTGCATCGTAGTAATAATCATTGGTAGTGGGATTGCCGTCGTAAAAATGATCTATACCCAGACTGGAAAAAGACGAGGTTACTTTGTCTTTGACTTTCAGCAGTTTATTTCCGCTATAGGTGTAGGTAAGGTCATCGATAAGCCCGAAAGTGGATGCCCCCGTTTTTCCTTTTCGCTTCAGTTTCTGAATATTCCCGTTTCGGTCGTAGGTGATATCATTGACAGAATATCGGTTGAGTTGCTGATTCCATACGCCACCGGTACCTTCCACAGCAAACCACGCGTTTTGCATCCTTTCCATATGATCGTACTGAAATCCATAACCTTTGACATCACAATCTGAGGCTGTCTGCCAGATCATCCCGGAAATATTTCCCGTGTATTGGGGTGCTGCCGTACCGTTGAGTGAGGTGAAACCTGTGTTGTGCAACAATCGCATCCCGAAAATATCGATGGTATTGTCATCGCCAAATAACATGGAAGTCTCTCCGTTTAGTCCACCTTCTGTTTCACTACTCCCCAATTCTCCGCTACCAGTAGCTGAACATGCCGGATTTATCTGATTGATATCGGTAAGCCAGTTTCTGATATTATACCCGTAGTCGATAGACTGGGTAAAGGTAAGTCCCTGATCGACAGAGTGTAGATTTCTCTCAGAAAGTCTGCCGAGCGCATCGTATTCGAGCGAAGAGATGATAACCGGGCTGTCTTTTACCCCATCTAGCTCGTTGGTCTGGGTAGTGGTGAGTTGCTGTCCTCTGTGATCGAATGTAATATCATTGATTACAGCGTAATTGCGGTTGGCATCTGTGTGGCGGTGTACTTTTCGGGTCGTATGGCCGGAGAAGTTGTATTTCCTGGTCAGGAGTTCGACTCCGCCAAGGTGATTCTCCGAAAGACTCTGAATTTCCCTTCCTCTTTCGTCGTAAAATATTACCGTCAGCAAGCTGTCGGGCATATCTGTTTCTTTGTTGAGAATCCATGCCCGCGATCCGGTTTGCTTATCGGCTGCTCTGTAAAATGCGGTATTGTCCGGAGTTTCGGGTTCGAATGTGTACATCCTGTCGGCGATCCCATCAAGATTAAAATCATAATGGTCATACCAGGTCACAGTATGAAGTTCTTTCACTATCTGCGGGAAAGCCTGATTGGTATAACCCTGATTCTGGTCGAAGTTGAGCGGGGAGCGGGCTTCAAAGGCTTTTTGTTGTCCGTTTTCCATATTTGTCCGGATAGAAGCCTGTAGCTGATCCCGGGTGAGGTTGCCGGTATTTTGGAAAAGGCCGTTGATAACCGGTCTTCCCATATGATCATATTTTGAAAACAGCCAGAATTGCGCGTTCTGGGCTCTCAAAGCGGCATCCTGGGTCAGCACTACCTGGTCAAGGGGATTATAAACAAAATACTTCCAGCCTGCGCCCGGTGCCTTTTGGGCAATCAGGCGGCTTCTCTCATCATATTGGTATGAGAAGGCGAAATTGTCCATAATGGTACCTGCATACAGATTTCCGCCATTGGAAAGGACGGCATTCATACCTTCCGGCTGAAGGATGATTCGGAGGTTTCCTTTCTGATCATAGAAATAGCCTGTATTGGCCCATGAAGCAGGATTCGTGGCAGTAGTAGTTGTATTTATTTCTACCCTGACCAGAATAGTACGGCCCGTTTTATCTTTATAGGATATTTTTTTATGGCCGTTTTCGTCCTCTGCTTCTTCTACGAATAAGGAGTTTGCCGCATAGTTTCCGGCAGCGACAAACTGATCGGTAGCCGGAGCATAATCCCATCGTTTGACGGCATCGATTCCCTGAGAGAGGTCATTGGTGCGGAAAACGAACTTTTTTGTATGTCCCTGTGCAGGTTGCCAGTCAAATCCGGGTGCTCCCTGTTCAATGACCCGGTTGAGCGAAGAGGGTTCAAAGATTTGATCCGCGAAAGGATAATCCCTGTCAGCAGGAGCAATCAGTCCCATGAGGTCAAAATAGGCATCCTGTTCAGAAACTGCATTAGATCTGAAATTACCATTGTTGCCGGAGGTGGTTTCATAAGGCAGGTAAGACCGGACGTTGCGGCCGTATGCGTCATAACTCTGGATAATGACCTGATCTTTTGCTTTGGTTGAAGCCTGCACTTCTACCCGTTGAATGTGTTTTCCCAGGCCATCGTAGTATTCGACTACACGGCATTTGTCTTCCATATCCGATAGGGCATTCAGGGCACTCTCGGTTTTGACAGGTTTGTTTACCGTTTCGGTCTGGACAAAGTTCTGGTTGACAGATTGGGCCGTCAGGCTGCCTGCCATAGCCCATGTCATCCATATTCCGGCGGCGATGCGCCATTTGGTTTTTCTGATTGTGTTGTTCACGGAACTAGTTTTTAAAATTATAGGTAATGCGCTCTAAAATATTGCCTTCGTGGTCGCGGGTGAGGGTGAGTCGGCCAAACGGGTCGAATTCAAAGTTTCCGGAGATATTTTCCGAATTCATTATCCCTGTCATGGCACCCTGCGGGTTGTAGGTTACTGTAGTCATACTTGCATCTGCGGGGTGGAGGCGAAGTTCGTCGATCAGACCGGAGCCGGAGATCATCAGAGAGGCAAGGGAAGAGTAAGTGATTTTCTTTTCAAAATAGGTCCATCCATTGCTGTCGGTATCGACCCCGGAATTGCTGGTGGGGGTACCGGATGAGGTGCTGACGTTGCCCTGCGCCCAATAGCTGAGTATATATTCACCCGGAGGAATCATGGCTTTTGAAATGCTCCCGGTGGTAAGGGAATACGACTTTTTGCCGGTTTTGGCGCTAGCGGCAGAGGGTGTACCTGCGTAGGCCCAGTTTCCCTTGTAGTCGTTTTCAAAACTGGTAAAGGCAATTTCGTTCCATGCTGCATTATTGGCCTGGGCAATCGCATACAGACGGTTGTATCCCCAGATATAAGCAATAGGGTTGCCAAAAAGCTTTTGCTGCTGGATCAGGTTGCCATAACTGTCGTACTGGTAAACCATGTCCTTTATATACCAGTTTTTGCCTGCTACCTGATTGCCGGGAATTAATTTGGCATACAGTTGCGGGTAAGTGAGGTTTTCTTCGGGGGTGAATACAGCGGCGGCGACAGGCGTAGCTGATCCCATATGCCAGATGGCTGTGGGGAGGATGATTTTCCCGCCGTTGGGAGCCGTACCTGTTTCATCAAATTCGCGCAAACTACCTGAAATGAGCGCGAGATCATTGACAGACGTGCCTTCCCACTCCTGCGATTCTACCAAAACGGTTCCCATATTTTTGTCGAGCAAATCCTGAACTTTAGGTGTGCCTGCAGACACATTCAGGGGCAGCGTTGAGACATAGTCGCGGATATACTTATTTTTTTTGACAGCAATCCTCCCATCGCTTTTATAAGTAATGGAGCGGGTAATCTGTCCGTGGTGATAATTGTCGTAGAAATAATCGGTTTTCTTTTCCAGAAAGCTGACGCCGTCACTGCTATAGGTTCGTTCGATGGCAGAAGTAGGAATTACCCATCTGCTTTGAATTTTGGATCCAGTGAAATTAAACATACCTAAATAGTTGACTCCGGGGCCGGTGAAGGGATACAACCCTACTTTATTGGGTTTCACATGGAGAGAGGAAATATCCTGCTGAAGGTAAACAGACCCGCTGAAGTTGTAGGTGAATATTTGTTCGGTGACCTTCTTATAACCTGAAGGGGTGCGGGCAAAATCGGTTTTCTGCAGCATTTTTCCTCTGTGCCAGTCCATGGAGTTGAAAACGTCAAAGTCGGGGATGAAAGAAAACTCATACTCGGTCTTTCCGTTATTTCCGTTATTTCCGGTGATTTCGGTGACATGTGTATAACCCACTGCACCGCCCTGAGTAGTTCCGAGCGAATAGACGCTCTGAGAAGATAGCCGGTAGAAGTTGCAGTCTATGGTTTTACCCGGAATGGTTGTGGTGGGGTCATCCATGATGAAAGTCATCATTTCATAATAGGGTGCCAGTGGTCTGACCAGTTTTCCGCTGGATATACCGGGTGTATTGGGATTTTCATAAACAAAAGATCTGATAAAATCTTTGGCGGGATCGGTTCCGTCATGGGTAGTGATTTTCTTAATACGGAGGCCGCTGGCCGGAGATCCCTGCACGGTATTGAGTTCGTATTCAAACTGTGTGTGCCCGCCGGTAGGGTAGGTGATTTTAGTGATTACCCCGGCTTTGGCAAAATTGAAGTTGGGGTTGCGATTGGCGCCGGTAAAGGTCTGGGTGCCAATGGTAATCGTTGGGATCAGGGTGTTGATATTGTCGTTGAAAACTGCCCCATTAAAATACCCCCAGTGATCCTGTTGTTTGGAGTTGCGGGAAGGCATGGCTACGCTTTCTTCGTAAGTAAAAAGGTAGGGTGGATTGGTAAAGCCTCCGGGCGCTTTTTCTGTAACGCTGAGGAGTTTGAGTCTTTTTTCCTGAAATCCGAAGCCGAATTGTTGAAATAGCTGTAATTGAAGGAAAACCTACGAAATTCCTGATCATCGGCTCCGTACAGGACGATGTCGGTAAGTTTATAGTCGAGATTGGCTGTGCCCAGGTCGTTACGGGTGCCATTTTTGAGGAAAACCATTTTCCCGCCAGGCCAGTTTATTTCAGAGAGTTTTACTGCTTTATCCATAACTGTGGCGATATTGGAGAAGACTGGTGAAGGTGCGGCCATACAGAGCAGGTTTCCGGGTATGGGCTGGTATTCTGTCTCCGCCGAGAGTGTTTGGGATATATGTCCACCTGCGGTGGTATATTTGAGATTGACCACTTCATATCCGGAAGGCGAAACCACATGTGTCAAAAACCAACTGGAGACAAAGGGGGCATTGAGATTGTTGTGGCCGGAGGCGCTGGAGACTTCATAGGCGTCTTCCCCGGTAAAACTTTTTCCGAAAACATACCTGATCCCGTTTTCATCGGTGATTTCGAACTGAAATGCCGATATTTTTTCGATTTTTAACTGATTATGAGGAATGGAGAAAATATCTCCGTTTTCCTCAAACACAAATTTTCCGCTATAACCGGCAAAACTGTAGTAATAGATATCAGGGCTTGCGTCAATGGACCCTTCTGACACCGCGTAGAGGTAGTTGTAATCTGCCTGTTCGTCGATATTGCCGACGGCGGGTACGACATTGTTCAGGTATCCGTTGGGGAGTTCATCTGGAAGTCCTCTGACGGTACGGGTAATGACTCCTCCCGCATTGAGGGACCATCCCAGCCCGGTCCAGGGGGCAATTTCTTCCACCTTAATGCCGCCTGCGTGGTAGGAGAGCGATACGGGAAGGGTAATATCTCTGACAGAAATATCCCATAGGGGAATGTTGATACTGGGTATGCCGGTATATTGGCTTACAGGAATTTCTCCATACTTTCCGAGGGCAGCAGCAGTAGGAGATGGCGGAATAAGCTCCGGCATGTAGTTTTCCTGTGCATAGGTACCCGTAAGCAGGTAGAAAAGGACATAAAGGGTCATGGCTATACCCTTATTGGAAGGTGTCTTCATAAAATTGTGCATTTAGAGTGAAAAATAAAAGAACGAAATAACAGAAGCGAAGATGTCTGTCATTTCGTTCGGAGTCAAGTGTGAGTTTGTAAACGGCTGGGGAGGAGCCGATGAACGGTAGCTCCGGGTTTGTAAACGGTAGGAATCGGTTACTTCACCAGGTGAATTTCAATCACACCGTTTGCGGCTCCCAGTCCATAGCCAGCAAGTTGACCGGGGTCCCGAATGATTTCAATTCTGGCCACATCTGCGGGGTTAATGGACTGAATGGCAGCATACCCTGTGCCTACGCGATAGCCATTGACAACGATAAGGGGTTCGCTGGAGGTGATAATTGTATTTTGCCCTCTGATCTGAAGGCGCACATTTTCACCAGACCCCATGACCTGAAGGTTGGGCTGCCTGCGGAGAAGTTCGGCCATGGTGGCGGCGGGTGTGTTTTTCAGACTTTCACTGGAATCTCTGGCAACGGTTCCCGAGCTTTTGCATGAAAATAGCAGCGGTAGGATAGCCAGAAATGCGATAGTAAGGAATTGTTTCATACGCTTATTGTTTTTTGATGATAACATTCACGGCACCAGTCATAGAGGAGACATTATATCGGGCCAGGCGCGCCTGGTCTCTGATTACCTCCACCCGCTCTACGTCGTTGGGGTTGATATCCTGTACTGCCTCATAGCCCATTCCGATGCGCTGGCCATCAAGCAGGAACATGACTTCTTCATCGGGGTCAGAAATTGTTTTCTGGCCGCGAATCTGAATTCTGGCGTTGGAGCCGGAGCCTGTAATATAGAGAAATGGTTCCCGGCGCAGGAGGTCGAGCATATTTAGTGCGGGAGGCACTTCTTTTACCGGTTTAGGTTGTTTTTGAGCAGTTGCTTCTCCTGATTTACAAGCAAGGAAAGTACCCATAAGCAGGATGGATAAAATGAGGAAAAGGAAAGAGGTTGATTTCATGGAATTGAAGTTTAAAAATTGTGATGGCCAAAAAACAAATAAAAAGGTAAGCAAATTTTTTGTCACAATCATCCTGTACCGAACTAGATGGGTTCCTGAAATACTTCATCAATTTCTGCTTCGGTATTGTAATAGTGGGGAGAAAACCGGATCGCCCATTCGACCCCTTTTCTATCAAAATCGATGACTGCATTTCTGCGAAAAGCGAGGGAACAATTGATGCCTCTGTGATCAAGACGGTTTTTAATTTCCAGCGGATCACGGCCTTCGATATGAAAGGTGACGATTCCACAAAGCGTATTTCCCTCGTCGAGTACACGTACACCGGGAAGGGCGCGAAGCCGGGAGCGGATATAATTGGCGAGCATGGTGATTCTGGACTCGATCGCGGGAATCCCCACATTCATAGCATATCGGGTGGCAGTGCCGAGGGCGAGGAGGAGGGCATAGGAAAATTCGAAGGTTTCATATCTTCTCGCATCGTTTCTGGGGACATAGGTCTGTGCATCAACCCATTCTGCCCCGTTGAGATCCATATATAGTGGTTCAAGCCCTTTTTGGAGGGCGTTGTCAGAAACCCACAGAAAGCCCATTCCTCTTGGTCCCCGGAGAAATTTTCTGCTGGTAGCGCTGAAGAAATCGCATCCTATCGCCTGTGGATCCACATCTATCTGCCCCACGGACTGGCACCCGTCAACGAGGTAAAGGAGGTCGTATTTACGGCATATCCGCCCGATTTCAGCGACCGGCTGTACGAGGCCAGAATTGGTGGGAACGTGGGTTATAGCTGCCAGTCGCGGGTTATACTTTTTTATACTGGATTCGAAACCGTCAACATCTATTTCTCCTGTGGGAAGCTCGGGTACGAAGACGATTTTTACTCCCAGTTTTTTGGCCAGGGAAAGGAAAGTTATCTGGTTGGCACAGTAATCATTGGAGGAGGTCAGGATTACATCACCATTGCCAAGCGGAACAGAGGAAAGTGCTACAAACCAGGCATCCGTGGCACTGGCAGTAAAGGCGATATTGGCGGCAGCGCTGTGGAGAAGCTGCCCAACCGATTCATAGGCAAGGTGAATTTCTTTTTGTCTTGCCAGCATAACCTCATAGCCACCCTCAAGGCTTTCCTGGTCGATGACTTCCTTAATTTTTTCGATTACGGGACGGGGCATAAGGCTGGCGCCTGCGTTGTTGAGGTGAATGCGGCTGGCCGTTCCGGGTGTGTCGTTGCGGAGATAGGGAATGTTCATTGTTTCTGATGGAATAAGGCTTCAAGATAAAGAAACAATATAGTTGTATAAAGTGCTTTTGATGTTTTTATAGGTGTGATTCAGAAGATTTTGTAATTTCATCGTAGTTTCAGGATGATACGGTAAGATGCAACTTCCTTCTTCGGTGCAAAAAATAATGCTGGCGATTTCGCTACTTTTGGGTACTTCGCTGATCGGCACCATCGGCTATTCTGTCATTGAGGGGTATAATACGCTGGATGCGATTTATCAGACCATTATTACCATGAGTACGGTGGGTTTCGGAACGGTGACAGAACTAAGTCCCGGTGGGAAGGTTTTTTCGATCCTTTTGATCGTTGTTAGTGCCGGAGTTTTTGTATATGCCATTACCACCATTACTACTTTTGTGATTGAAGGGGAGGTACAACTTATTTTTAACCGATATAAAGCCAGTAAAACCGTGCAAAAACTTTCGGGACATATTATTATTTGTGGATTAGGCCGAAACGGAAGAGAAGCGGCCATAGAACTGATTCGCCAAAAACAACCTTTTGTCGTCATTGAAAATCAGCAGGATGTGATCGATGAGTTTATGCTTTTACACCAGATTCTGGTAATAAAGGGCGACGCAACTCACGAGGAAGTGCTGGAAGAAGCAGGTATTCACCGGGCCAGGGGGCTGATCAGTTCGTTATCCACAGATGCAGAAAATGTCTATATCACGCTGACATCCCGCCAGATGAACCCTTCCATTCAAATTGTTGCCCGTGCATCTCACGAGTCGTCCATTTCCAAGCTCCGGCGTGCAGGTGCAGATAAGGTCATTGTTCCTAATCTCATCGGGGGCAGGAAAATGGCCAATATGATTACGCGCCCGGCGTTAAACGAATTTATTGAACTGGTATCCGGGGAGGGGAATCATAATCTCAGGCTGGAAGTGTTTGATTGCAGGGATCACCCCGAACTGGTGGGGAAAACGATGGCAGAACTGGGCATCCGTGCCCGGACAGGTGTATTGGTTTTGGGGAAAAAACATGCAGAACGACCCATCGAACTCAACCCTATTGCGACAGAATCACTGGAGTCAAGTGACAAACTATTTATTCTGGGGACGGATTCTCAGTTGACTAAGTTTAGAACTGAGTACCTGAATTGACCTGAAGATCTTGTGATAAACTGCATGGAAACGGGGTTACAGCCCTCCCACCCACTGATTTCACCCAACATTTTCCCGGTTTTCCTCTCCATAACCACAAAAGTTATGTAGATTGCTTTTTATTAATACGATCTCCCCCTATGCGACTGATCCTGATGTTTGCTTTCCTTTCGCTGGTGTCAGTGGGTAGCCTCACGGCTCAGACCGATACAGAATTCTGGTTTGCTGCACCCGAAGTTTCGAGCGCCCATGGTGACCGCCCCATTCAGGTGAAAGTATCCGCGTTTGATCAGCCTGCAACCGTAACTATCACCCGGCCTGCCAATCCCTCCGCAACAACCATACAGATCACTGTCAATGCCAACGAAACCCGAACGGTAGATCTCTCCAGCTATATTCAGAGTATTGAAAACATCCCCGCCAATACTGTAAACCCCAACGGGCTCCTGATTCAGTCAACTACCCCCATCGCAGCCTACTACGAAGTCGCCAACCCCTACAATCCTGAGGTGTATGTACTGAAAGGGAAAAATGCCCTGGGTACCCGTTTTTTTGTCCCCAGTCAGACCAACTTTCTGAATATGCACGGCAATGACAGTTTTGAGATTGTCGCAACAAGAGATCAGACAACGGTAACCATCACTCCCACACAACCCATTATCGGACATGGACCTAATACACCGTTTACCGTCATCCTCAACCGCGGAGAAACCTATTCCGCACGGTCAACAGGTACATCGGGATATTCCCACCTTGCCGGTTCGTCCATTTCTTCCGACAAACCCATCGCCGTCACCGGCTCGGATGACTCTATCCTGATCGGATTTGGCTGGGATCTCATCGGCGACCAACTTGTACCCACTTCCGTGATTGGCAAAGAATACATCGCCGTAAAAGGATCAGCCAGTCAGGAAAAAATTTATATAACCGCCACTCAGAATAATACCGAAATCTTCCTCAGCGGGAATACCTTCCCCCAGCTTTCCCTGAACACAGGCCAGTCCGCCGTCAGGGACCTGACTTCCAACGCGCTCCATATCCGGGCTTCCGCGCCCATTTATGTCTATCATCTTTCCGGAGCCGGGGATGAGGCCGGGAGCGCTTTACTTCCCGCTATCGGATGTAGCGGAGCAAAAGAGGTGGGTTTCGCCAGAGGAAGTGGTAACGTCTATCTGATCATTCTTACGCAAACAGGAAATGAAACCGGTTTTACTCTCAATGGTGCCTCAGGCGTGATCTCCTCCTCCTCCTTTAGTTCCGTACCCGGGACCTCCGGCCAATGGGTGTCGGCACGCATACCCGTTACCGCCAGCCTTAACAATAATGGAACCAACCGCGTGAGAAACGACAATGGATTTTTCCATTTGGGTGTGTTTTACGATACCGGAATCGGAGCAGCCTATGGTTATTTCTCCGAATACAACAGCCTCTACCTCGGTGAATCTCAAAAACTTTGTGCCGGCGATACGCTTATTCTGGATGCAGGTAACGATAAAGACAGTTATCTCTGGCAGGACGGTAGTACCTCCCCGACTTTTACCGTTACCCGTGGCGGAACCTACTGGGTACGAAGCACTTTTGAAGGATGTGAACTTGTGGACACTGTCACCATCGACCTCGTTGACCCCAAAGTTGACCTCGGTCCCGACCAGCAAATCTGCCCCGGAGAATCTGTTATTCTCGATGCCTCTTTCCCTGGCGCCACTTACCGGTGGGGTTTTGGGGCTTCTGATTCGGTGATCGTAGCCCGCACCCCGGGCTTATATACTGTGTCTGTTTCAAAAGATGGTTGTACAGATCGGGATTCCGTATCCATTTCGATCAAAGATCTGCCTGTGGTTGACCTTGGCCCTGATACCATTCTCTGCGACCAGAATACCTATCTCCTCAATGTATCAAGCCCGGGCGCAACTTACCGATGGCAAAACGGAGCCACTTCCGGCACATTCCTGATTGATAAAACAGGGAAGTACTGGGTGGACGTGCAGGTCTCAGGTTGCCTCCTTTCGGATACCATTTACAGTCAGTCGATATTCGCTGAGGCTGACCTCGGACCCGATACGGTTCTCTGCCCCGATGAATCATTGATCCTCAATATAACCCACCCCGATGCGCTTGCCTATTTCTGGCAGGACGGAGAAACCTCCCCACAACGCGAAATCAGTGAACCGGGGCTTTATGTGGTAGAACTCACCGATTATTGCCAGACTTTCAGAGATAGCGTTACAGTCTCGGTCAAAGACTGCGATTGTACCCTGTTTATGCCCAATGCATTTACGCCTAATGAAGATGGGGTAAATGACTATTTTTACCCCGTTTTCCAGTGCGAAATCAACTCCTATCAACTGCAGATATTTAACAGATGGGGCAAAATCGTCTTTGAAACGGATAATCCCGATGAACACTGGGACGGTACTTCGAAAGGAAGCCCCAGCCCTTCCGGTGTTTATGCATGGAAACTAAACTATCAGGGCCTGCTCAACCGGCTACCCATAGACAAAACTCTGAGTGGAACGGTTACGATTCTCCGCTGATGATGGAAACAGTATCAGATGCAAGACAAAAAATAATTGAAGCACTGCTTAACCTGGGCGTTCATCCGGGGATTACCCTGCTGGTACATTCCTCACTCAGCAGCCTGGGGAATATACCCGGAGGAGCCGAAACGGTAATTGATGCCCTTCTGCATGCCGTGGGCCCGGAAGGAACCCTTCTCATGCCGGCACTTAGCTACGAACTGGTAAACGATTTTCAGTCCGTATTTGACCATGCACGTACCGCTTCGAATATCGGCATTATTCCGGAGCATTTTCGCAAACGAAAAAGCGTGATACGAAGTATCCACCCCACACACTCCGTGTGTGGCTCCGGCGCGTGCGCGGAGGCCATCCTCTCCGGCCACGAATCCGACAATACCCCCTGCGGACCCAATTCGCCCTTCCGCAAAATCCGCGATTACGAAGGTTTTATCCTCATGCTCGGCTGCGGCCTCCGCCCCAATACCTCTTTTCACGCAATCGAAGAACTGGTTCACCCCCCATATCTTTTCCGCTCATTCCCGCTCACCTATACGATCCGGACAAATGAAAACTCCACAGAAAAAAATTATACTGTCCACAACTTCGAAGGCTGGATCCAAAGATACGACCGCCTCCGCGATGTACTGGGAGAACCATTCCTCCACAAAGGGAAAGTGCTGGATGCAACCTCCTGGCTTATATCTGTTCCCGAAATGTGGGCTGCCGTCCTCTCCAAAATGCAGGAAGACCCCCTCTACTTCGTTGATCGCGATGACTAGGAAATCCAGCAATATCTTTTGTAAATTCGGCCACATACTCCGGTAATATGCGTAATTCCCGATTTTTTCGCCTGGCGACCTCTCTCAATGCGATTCTGTTTTATACCCTGATATTCCTTTTTATCTATTACGGGTATCAGAATATCATTTCCCTTCCCCCTCAGAGTATCCACGCCTGGCGGCAATCGGATTGTGCCTCCATGGCCTGGAATTATTACTCCACTACTGCCAATTTCTTTACCCCACACTTCCACAATCTGTTCTGGGCGGGAACAGGCAGTTCGGCAGGCGAATTTCCCATCATTTACTGGCTGGCAGGCATGCTCTATCGTATCCTGGGCCCCGGTGAGTGGATTTTTCGCTCGCTCAATATCCTTATCGTTTTTGCTGGCCTCTGGGCTTATGGCCGTACGGTAAATCTTATTACCCGGGACTTGTTCTGGCCGGCGATGGCGCTCACCGCGGTGTTTGTTTCTCCTGCGATGGTTTATTATACCAACAACTTCCTCCCCGATGCGCCAGCAATTGGTCTGGCCTTGCTGGGATGGTGGTTTTTCTTTCAATTCAGAAATTCGCAGAACCAAAAGCATTTTATCTGGGCAATGGTATTTTTTACACTGGGAATGCTGATCAAACTATCTGCAGGTATCAGCCTCCTTATGGCAGGTGCCATCTGGTTTTTTGAATGGAACCAGTGGGGTAAGTTTGGAGAGGAAAGAACCATATTTTCTAAACCAGTTTGGAAATACCTGTTGTACTTCGCCGGAAGTATAGCGCTGATTGGCGCCTGGTATATTTATGCAGATATATACAGTAAAGCCCACGATGTGTATTTTGTCAATAAAGCTACCCCGCTGACTGACCTCGATCAGGGTAAATTTCAGTTTATCATTTTTCAATACTTCAGATACATCGGGCCAAACTATTATTCCACCCTGATGCATCTTCTTCTGATTTTCCTTACCCTTACCGGTTTTTCTTCCGTCGGGAGAAAATATCCCCTTCTTTTTGCACTATCTGCTATGTCTTTTACAGGAGTCGTTGCGTATATCTATCTCTTCTTTGTCAAATTTGATATACACGATTATTATATGATCGTAACTTCTATATTCCCAGCGATGATTTTTTTGCAGGGAACGCAGATTCTAAAGGCAGATTTTCCGTCTCTTTTTCACTCTCCGGTATTTAAATTTCTGGTCGCAGGATTTCTGTTTTATAATGTCTATTATGCCAAAATGGAAATGCAAAGCAGATATTACGGCAACCAGAAAAACTATCGTACGAATGAGGCTTTTTATGAACCCGAATTTCAAACTTTTCTCGACTCCGTTGGCGTAACAAAAGATAAAAAAGTAGTCGCTATTCCGCATATCGAACCCAATTATGTCCTCTATCTCATGGATCGGAAAGGCTGGGTTGGAAACCAATATAAAGACTATACCGAAACCATGGGTTTTGTCAACTGGCGCGGGGCTGATTTTATGATTATCAGCGATACTACGCTTTTCCATGAACCCCGGCTTCAGCCGTTTATGAAAGATACTGTGGGCAACTACAGAGATGTTTATGTTTTTCGCCTGAAAAATCAACCCTGATGCAACTTTTCACCCGCTCATTTCTTCTAGCCTGTAAATACAACAACTCAACCACAGATGAAATATTTCCTTTCCATTCTTATGCTGGCAGCGACTTTTCCTGCCTTTTCACAAAACCGTGTCTCCGGTAGAGTAGTCGATGCCGAATCTCAACAGCCCCTGGCTTATGTTCAGATCCGCGCACTTCAGGCACAAGTGGGTACCCTTACCAATGAAGATGGGAACTTCCTCCTTGTTTTTCCCGGCTCGGGAGCCGATTCCATCATGTTTTCACATATCGGTTATGCAGTACTGAAAATGGCTGTGAATGCAAATGGCACGTCAGATATGGGTACTGTCCTTCTAAGTGAAAAACAGGTTTCGCTCGCCGAAGTAGTGATCCGCCCGGTCGAAGCCGAAGATCTCCTGCGTGAGGCGATTGCATCAATTCCGGAAAACTACAATCACAACCCGCTCAATATGAAGGGATTCTATCGGGAAATGATCAGAAGAGACGGAAAACCTACCCAGCTAAATGAGGCAGTGGTAGATATATACAAAGTTGCTAATCAGGTCGAAGAATCTTCCGAAAACCGCCTCAGACTTATCAAAGGCCGCTCTTTTACTGACTCTGCTTTGCTCGAAAACTTCGCCGTCGATATCGGCGGCGGCGGGCCCAAAAGTATTCTGGGCCGACCGGTAATCGGCGAAACCCTGGGAGAAAGTTTCCTCGACCTCAAAGAATTTAAACACTACGTGTATCAAATCGACGGTGTATCCACTCTGGGAGGCCGTGATGTGTATGTGATCACCTTCGACCAAAAAGAAAAAATCAACCGCCGCCTATATCAGGGCACGATTTACCTCGATGTCAAATCCATGGCTTTTGTATCGATCGACTACAAACTCAGTGAAAAAGGTAAAAAGTTTCCACTTTCGCGGGCACTGGGCTTTAAAGCTGCTGCCGCTATGACGCTCATGCGTACCCTGGGAATACGGCTGACCTATAATGAGGAAGCCGGACGGATTGACTATATTTATGACCGGGGCAAATGGTATTTCAACTACGCTAATCTCGACTTTGAGGGGAATATTACGACAAAAGGCAGATTTGATATGCCCGAATCTATGCTCATTCACCTCAACCTCGAAATGCTCGTCACCCAAATGGAACCCGGAAAAGCTGACAGATTCCCTGACAGTGAGCTGATCAGCGACGATGTATCACTCAACGAGCAAATGGGCGACTTTGACGAAACTTTCTGGGAAAACTACAACTACCTTCGCCCCAGCAGCAAGCTAAAGCAGGAGGTAGAAAAAATAAAGGGACAGTAACCCTTCTGTCCCTTTTTTATGAACCAAACTACTACAAAAAATTTCGTTTTTTTGCTTTTTACTTTATAAATAAAGGTAAATTAAGCGGCGCGACTGTCCTGTACTATACTGTTAAAGACATCCGTGATGTATTAAAAATTTTCTAATAAAAACTACTATGACTCGAAAAATTTCCCGGAAAGATGCCCTGAAGGCCATCACACTTGGCTCTGTCGGGCTTCCCGCTCTCGTAAGTTGTGCCGAGTCGTCCGCTTCTACCGAAAACAATGACGACGATATGGCACTCAAAGGAAATATCAACCACTCGGCCTGCCGCTGGTGCTACAGCAAAATCCCGCTGGAAGACCTCTGCAAAGCTGCCAAAGAAATGGGCCTCAAGGCCATTGACCTCCTCAACCCCGATGAGTGGCACGTAGCCATCGACCACGGACTTGAAGTCTCTATGTCCTTCGGCAGCCCGTTAGGTATTCCAAAAGGATTCAACGATCCTCAGTACCACGAACAACTGTATAAAGATTATGCAGAAATCATTCCTAAAGCGGCTGAAATGGGCCTGAAAAATATTATCTGCTTTTCAGGAAACCGCAACGGAATGAGCAACGAAGTGGGGCTCGAAAACTGTGCCGTCGGCCTGGACCGCGTGGTAAAACTGGCCGAAAAACACAATGTCAATATCATCATGGAACTGCTCAACAGCAAACGCAACCATGCTGACTATATGTGTGACTACACTCCCTGGGGTGTTGAGCTTGTCAAAAAAGTTGGTTCTGACCGCTTCAAACTTCTTTATGACATCTATCATATGCAGATCATGGAGGGCGATGTAATTGCAACCATCAAGGAATTCCACCCTTACTTTGGTCATTATCACACTGGTGGGGTTCCGGGAAGACATGAGATTGACGAGTCGCAGGAACTGTTTTACCCCGCCATCATGCAGGCAATCGTAGAGACAGGATATACCGGATTTGTGGCTCAGGAGTTTATCCCCGCCGGCCCCGATCCGCTGGCCTCTCTTCGCGCTGCCGTCAAAATTTGCGACGTGTAAATGAAATAAAATACGATACGATGCCAGGGTACAGGTTTTTTCTGTACCCTGTTTTTTTGTAGTTATTCTTTGTAAGGAAACAGAATTTTTAACCCCTCATAGATACTGTGATGCAAAATGGTCGCATGGTTCTCGTCTTTCATGGGTTTAAAATAGACATTCGCCCCGGTTCCAAGCGCAGCCTTTAATTTGCTATAAAGTGCCATCGCGTCTTTTTCCATAATTTTTCCCTCCTTCCCCACAGAAACATACACATTGGCGGCGTGTACATCCTGGCTGGCAAGTAACGGATCCGCTGCTTTCAATAAGGATTCATTATCCCACCACAGACTCGGGCTTACAATCATATAATCGGTGAAGAGATGTTGTTTTTTTAGTAAAATTTCCGTTGCGAGCAACCCACCAAGAGACTGACCGATAAGGATTTTCCGGCGGTCGGTAGGGTAGTGCGAATCAATATAGGGCTGCAACTCCTGTTCTATAAACTGAATAAACGCCGCTGACCCGCCGGTAGTAGGAAACTGAGCTTTTAATTCTGCATCCGTAGTGGGAAAAGTAAAATCTCTTTTCCTGTCCACATTGGCGATACCCACCACAATGGTCGGAGGCATATTAAACATCAAACGGAAAAATTGTACCAGCCCGGTGATGTGTAAAAAGTCTTCATTAAAAGTACCATCCAAAAGATACAATACCGGGTATCTGAAAGCTGAATCAGGATGATATCCTTCCGGAAGGTAAATATTCAGCGTTCTCTTTTCTCCCAGAATCTTCGAATCAATTACCTCCACACGTCCGATCTCCAGTGGTTGTTGGGGGGGAATAAACGACTCGCCCTCCAGCCTCACACTTACAATCCCAATATGATGCTCACCCGACAGCAGCGGCTCAGCGAGGCCCGGGCCAATGGAGATTTGTACCCCCTCAACCTCTGCCAGATTCAGTGAATCTTCACTTCCTCCTTCAAAATAATAGGGTAAAAAGCTCGGATAAGGCCGCGGTTTGGTTACCAATGGCACTTTGACCAGGCTTCGGACGGGTATCCGGTATTCCTCCATCTCCTGGCTGAGGGAAATGATTTTTCCGTACGCATTCCCCTCACGGGTTGTCAAAGCAATCTGTATTAGTTCGGGCTGGTCGTGAAGGGCACGGGCTTTTACCACGAGAACCTGTTTGTCTTCCAACTGGTCGCGCAGATGATCTGTTTTGGGATTGAGGTAATACCGGGCAGTATAATCCTGAATAACTTTTCCCCTTAGATTTTCATTGTCGGACTGAAATAGCCTGTCTATATGTATCTGATACTCAGCCTCGTGTGGCAGGTCGGTCGGAACCAAACGCGATTCCCTCGAATAACGTGTCACGGAAAGCCTGGCCGCGTCTTCCTGCGCATCAAACAGATATAATGGCTGCGCTTTTCCGATGACCCTGACGCTATAGGGATTTCGGGCGTAAAAGCTCCATTGATATGGCAGCCCCTGACTTCCCGCCGGGAATGTCAGTGTCTCTTTCTCCGAAATTACATAAATATAATAGGTGAGGGAACCTGCATTGACCAGTTCAGCGGGGATTTGGGCCGAATAGGTAAACCCGTTTTTTCTCTCCATCGGGAATTGTTTCCACCCTCCGGGGCCGCTGGTAACCTGAAGCCGGACTTCCGGAATGGACCCGGGACTGACCACCTGTGCTTCTACAGTGAGAGGTGCCTTAGCAAAGGTGACCTCCACCGGATGGTGAACCAGGCGGGTTTTGCTGACCGTTGACACCGGAGCGTAAAACTCTCCCAGGTCGATGTTTTCCCAGTGATCTTTGGCAGAAAGTGCAGTTTTTGTCCCTTTTTTCACCAGCAGATAGGTTCCGGGCGAAATGGAAAATTCACCCTCCACTGTCTGAACCTGCGCCTGATTGCCGGAGTTGAACGGAAAAACGGAAAATAAACTGCCCAGATCGCGGAGGTTCAACGCCATCGTGCGGGAATTCCATTGCACGACAGCAACGGTTTTTTCCAGGCTGTTTCTTCCAAACAGGTTATCCGTTATCATCGGATCAGGGAGGACTTCCAGCCTCCAGACTCCCGCTTCCAGCCTATCGAGGAAATATGCTCCGGTACCTTCATAATCTACCATTGGAGAGCTTCCGCGTCCGGCAATATGTCTTAGCGATGCCTGATCTTTGGGCTGATCCCGGGTAGTATTGGTGTAAAAATATTTTTCCCCCGAATTAAATAAGGCCAAATCTTCCTCATAACTCACGCGAAAATCGCCAAAAGCTGTATTTCCGGGAAAGGTCCCGAAGTCTTTATTCATCGGAATATGCCGGAAAACCTCGGCACATATCTTCAGACTGAGCGCTTTACCCGGCGCATACACGAGATTCATATAATGGGTATTGTACTCCGTATTGGCATAAGCGAGGAAGGTCGGGTCGTAAGCAAAATGCGTTGCCACCTGTATCCCTGCTTCTCGGAAAGATCGCGCCATGGCCGGATAAATATAGGTTTTGGCAATATCTGCTGCGTCAAATTCATAGACGATTTTTGCGCCTTTGGCAGCTTTGATGGTCTCGTCAAATGGAATGAGATAATTGTCAACATTGGGTAAAAAGTTTCCCGAAAGTTCTTCCTGATACCCCAGTCCGGTCGGATACCATTGAAAAGTACCTCCCTGAATCCCCCCTTTAAAATAATCTTCTGCCAGATGGACGCTGTGGCTGATATTGTAAAAAACCGGGTTACTAAATCCCGAACGGCGAACTGCCTTTACCATTCGCTGTACAAACTCAGTCACCTTTGCCGGCGCCTCTCTGTGGTGGGGTTCATTACTGATTTCAACAGCTATGAGCCGGGGATCGTCTTTGTATGCCTTCCCCGTGTAGGGATTGACATGGCTTAAAAACTGATACAGGTAGTTTTCCTGCGCTTTGATGGCCTCCGGATGTGTGAGGCAGTTGTCTTTACCATACTTCTCTGAAAACCCCGGCGTTTTTTCATTGGGCTCAGGCCAGCCATTGCCCCAGTAGGCAATAGGGGTAAGGACATAATTGATGTTTCTTTCGGCGAGCTTAAAAATAAGGTAATCAAAGGCCTGCAAATGCTCATTATCCAACAGGTTTCCCAGCGTATCGCTGATTTCTGTATCCCATACATGAACACGATAAAGATCAAATCCCAGCCGCGCAAAGTGATACACATCTGCATCAATCGCTTTCAGCGGATCTACGCCAAGCTTTTTGGCAGAGCGGTATGCATGGGCAAACGGAGTGGTGTAGTTGACCCCGAAGCCGTGAACTTCCTCCTTATTGCTTACCCACCGCATGATCCCCTGTCCGTCCACATACACGCTCTGATTGGGAGGGCGTACTTTTTCCTGTGCCGGTAAATAACTTACCAAACACAGGAAAAATATAAGCCATATGACTGCCGGGGCAGTTTTTGAGGATAACATAAGCAATCGCATAAGTAACTGAGACGATGATAAGTTACTCAAATATCAGCTCAATTGCATCGAGATTGGCTATGATTTTCTCCTTGTCGGCAGCATTTCTGAAAACCAGATACAGGTCATGGTTTCCTTCTGTGGGCTTAATCGTTGCGGAGTAAGTCATAAACGCGCTCTGGGTTTTATTGTACGTCCAGCTGGCTTTTCCTATCATTTCTCCGTCCCTGCTGTCAATATGAATTTCCACCTCACCTGCATAAGGGTAATTGCCTCGGAACTGGGTGTGAAAATTGACTTTTTTCAGCCCGCTGAGGTTTTTGTTTTTGTACATCATATATCGTCCGTCGGTAATATCTCCCACCACGGTGACATCTCTTACATCCGATGCAGACATGCTGTTGCTCATACCATCATTGTCTTCTGCTTCGAGTCTGGGATATCGGAGCACCAGGCGATCCCGTGACATAATCGGCTGAATAGTTCCTTTTCCCTGATCCTGATAACTGGCCATGAGCACATAGGATCCGTTGGAACCTGCTTTGATATGGTCAGTAAGTGAAATGGAGCCACTTAAAGGCAGTGATTTTGCTTCGGTCTGCACAGGCCCTTCATTGAGGCTGAGGATATAGCCGATCATTTCACCGGCCTGTTTGCGACTGAGTTGCGGGTGAGCAGACATCATCCTTTCTCCCCATACCCCGGCACCGCCGTTGATTACTTTTGAAATAAGGAAGCTCGAATCTTTGGCCGAATATTTTTCTGCAACCGATTCAAAACTCGGCCCATTGATGGTTTCATTTACCGCGTGGCAGGCCTTACAGTCTGAGGCATCAATCAATTCCCTTCCTTTGGGTACGACAGGCTGTGTCTGGTGCCCCTGGGCAACGGTGGTTATGTCCTGCCCCTGGGGAATATAGGTCAGGGTAACGGTAACATCTTCGGCACTGATTTTCCCATTTTCACTACTTCCGTCTTCGTTGTCGGTTACTTTCACCGAATAATTGAGTTTTCTGCCGTTCCAGAAGTATTCGCTGTTGCCCTGAAGAGAAATCTCAACCACGGGAGGTTCGTTGCCTACCATGATTTCTGCTTTTGTGCTGGCCTTTTCCCCCGAAGGATCCGTTACTCTCAGGGTAACTTCATAGGTTCCTTCTTTCTCAAAGGTAAATGCGGGCGATTCTTCGCGGGACTGTGGCACCGAACTGTTGAAAAACCATTCGTAGCTCAGGTTGTCTCCGTCAAAATCCTCAGAAGATGCCGCCGAAAAGTTTACGGTCAGGGGCAAACCTCCTACCTGTTTGTCTGCCACGATTCTTGCCACAGGTGCGCGGTTGCCACTGACATATTCGATCCGGCTCAGGCGTGCGTCAAAGTTTTGGGCAAACCACTTTTCACCATATTCCAGAATGTAGAGGCTTCCATCCGGGCTGAAGACCATATCCATGGGGTTTGAAAAATCTGATCCGGCCATAAAAGGCTCTGCCTTCTCAAACCGTGACGAATCGTCGAGGGTCACGATATAAATCCAGCCGCGAATCCATTCGTAGAAAAAAATCTTATCCTCAAAATAATCGGGGAAGCGGTGCGGCGCGTTTTTGAAGTTTTTGGCGTGAAATACAGGCCCGGCCATAGGATTTTTTCCGCCTGTACCTACCCAGGGAAATTCTTCAGAGCGGTCATAAGAATACCAGATCAGGGATTTTTGTATGGGCGGCAAATTCTGAATGCCGGTATTGTTGGGCGACTGATTCACCGGATGCTCCGGATCAAAACCAGGCCCTGAGGTATTAGAGGTAAAATCAAAATCCCGGTAAGACTGGTTATTTCCTCTTGTATAAGGCCAACCCCAGAAACCGGCGTGCCGCGCCTGGTCGAGCTCGTCAAGTCCTTTGGGACCGCGGTTTTCATTGTTCTTACCCGCATCGGGGCCCACATCTCCCCAATAGAGATAACCTGTCTCAGAGTCAATGGAAATCCGGAAGGGATTGCGACATCCCATAACATAAATCTCCGGGCGTGTATTTTCAGTTCCGGGAGGAAAAAGATTGCCTTCCGGAATTGTGTAGGTACCGTCGGGTTGTGGAGTAATACGAAGGATTTTCCCCCTCAGGTCGTTGGCGTTGGCAGAAGAACGCTGCGCATCCCAGGCGCTGCGTCCCGGTCTTTCATCGATAGGTGCAAAGCCGTCAGAGGCAAAAGGATTGGTATTGTCTCCAACCGAAATAAACAGGTTTCCGTCGGGACCAAACTCCAGTGAGCCTGCCGAATGGCAGCATTCATCGCGCTGTACGGTGATTTCCAGCAGAACTTTCTCCGAAGCCAGATCGAGATTTTGCCCGTCAAATACAAACCGCGAGACATGCTGTTTGGGTTCTTCCACATCGGGGGAATAAAAAAGATAAATCCAGTGATTTTCGCTGTAGTTGGGGTCCACCGCAATGCCCAGAAGTCCGTCCTCATGGAGCTTATGAACGGGCATTTCCACGATCGTGCGCATGGAGTCAGCAGCAGGATCAAATATTTTCAGGGCGCCTTTGCGTTCTACCATCAGAACTTTTCCGTCAGGGAGAACGTCAATTTCCATGGGTTCGTTCAGATTTTGTGCAAGGATCGTGCGTACAAACCGGTTTTCAAGCGGTACACGCGCAGACCGTGCAAGGGCATAATTGCGTTTATTGTTTCCGATTGCATACTGAATACCTCCCAACAAGTGTTGCAGGTACATATCTTCCTGATAGGATTCTTCCGTATGGCCAAATTCGGTGTAAAAAGACCTCCCTCCGTCAAACTCGTGATACCAGGCCATGGGGTGGAATTCTCCCATTTTCCCTCCCTCATAAGACGACTCATCTATTTTTACCAGAACATGGACGTCCTCGTTGAAGTCTTTAAAATTGTACCACTCATCAGTGCGTGTCCATTCATCGGGGAGCATTTGGGTTGAAGGGTGGTTTTTATCGACGACCACTAATTTTGCTTCCTGTATTTTAGGATGGCTCGCAAAGTAGGCGCCTACCAGGTGGTTGTACCAGGGCCATTCATACTCGGTGTCAGTTGCGGCATGGATACCGACAAATCCGCCGCCAGACTGAATGTATCGCTCAAAATCTGCCTGCTGATAATAGTCCAGCACATCCATGGTTGTATTCAGGAAAATCACAGCGGAAAAATCCCGCAGGTTCTCGTCTGTAAATATGGAAGCGTCTTCGGTTGCAACCACTTCATACCCCTGAGATAATCCCAGTTCCTGAATGGCTTTGATACCGGTTTCGATAGAAGCATGGCGAAATCCTTTGGTTTTGGAAAATACCAGCAGTCGCACTTTGCCGCCGCCTGTGTCACATGACCAGGAAAAGGTGATAACAGCGAAGATCAGAACCAGACGGGTGAATAGTAGTCTCATAATCAGATTTAGTTAAACTCGGTTTGAAATAACCCATAATTCGGGATGTCTGCCAGACAGACTTAGGGTAGTGGTAGATTCTAATGAAAACCCGGCAATAATTACCGGGGGAATATAGTAAAAATGAATATAATAAAAGTCCGAAATGCATTTCCATACCCGCAAATCCATCCTTAAGGCTACTTTCTGGAGGCCGTATCGGGCAAAGCGTCTTTTGCCGAATCCTGAATCAGGCTGTCGGCAGGAATATCGGGGTTGGGAATGGGTTTGATTGACTGACTCTGTGTATTCCCTTGCGAAGGTTGTTTTTGTACAGTCGAAGAAGTTGGTTTTGCCGGCGTTTTGCCACAATCAAGGTTTAGGTCATAATCCTCCGGAACTTCAAATTTTCCTTTTTTGATTCCTGTCTTGCTATCACTGTAAACCATTTGCATAAACTGCCCGAAAATGGGTAATGCTGTTCTCCCGCCCTGACCATTGGCGTTTTCGAAGTGTATGCGCATATTTTCCGCTCCTACCCATACACCAGTGACCAGACCAGGGGTAACTCCTACATACCACCCATCGGCGTAGTTGGTGGAAGTACCTGTTTTGCCGCCGATTTCATTGTTGTTGCAAATGCCGTAGTCGTATAGCCTTCGTGAGGTTCCGCCGCGCTCTTCGACCGACCCGCGCAACATAAAAATCATGCTGTAGGCTTCCTCCGGGCTGATTGCTCTTCGTGATTTGGGCCGAAAATCTGCGATTTTTTTGTCATTATAGCTGGTAATCCGGTCGGCAAGGCGGGTTTCACAGAGCCTGCCTGCATTGCAAAATGCAGTATATGCACGGGTCAGTTCCAGCAGCGTTACAGAACTTGGGCCCAGCCCGATAGAAAGCGTTTCATCCAGCTCGCTTTCTATCCCCAGCTTTTTGGCCATTTTTACCACCTCATCGGGGCCAATCTGCTCAGTGACCTGAGCGGCAATGGTATTTACGCTTCGCGCCAGCGCCAAACGGAGGGGCATCACTTCATTGGTAAACTTTTCATCCGAATTTTGCGGATCCCATATTTCTTCTACTCCCTCATTTTCGGTCAGGAAGGAAACGGCTGTGTCGGCAAACATGCTGCAAGGCTCCAGATCATTCTGGAGGGCTGCGGCATAAAGGATGGCTTTAAACGTACTGCCGGGTTGTCTTTTGGCCTGATCGACATGGTCGTACTGAAACCAGTTCCAATTGGTTCCGCCTACCCAGGCTTTGACCGCTCCGGTGGTGGGCTCGATACTCACAAGGCCACAATGCATCATCTGCATGATATGCTTGATCGAATCGACGGAAGAAATCCGAACCCTGCGCTCGTTGTTCTGGAAAAACAAATTCCTCCGGGCGGGCTTTTGCATTTCTTCCAGTGCTTCTTCCGGTGTTTTTCCGTTTTCGGTCAGGCGCTTATAGGTGTCTGACTGTTCGATCATCGTCCGGAGGAAAACTTCTGTGGGCATCAGCGGAATATCCTGCTGTTTTTGTCCTTTTGGCAGCGGATTTTCTTTTAAATAGTCTCTTTTTTCCTGGGCGATCTTGCTGTCAAACCAGTACTTGTATCCACCAAACCCTGCTTCGAATCGCTGTTGGATATTGATCATATTTTGCCTGACTGCCGACTCTGCATATCGCTGTACCCGGCTGTCGATGGTTGTATGGATTTTCAGGCCGTCGGTGTATAGATTATAGCCTGTATCTTCGCACCATTGAGACAGTTCTCTTACGAGTGCAGCGCGGAAATAGGGTGCAACAGTTTTTTCTTTTACAATTTCCCTGATTTTGAGGCGAACAGGCTTCTTGCTGAGTTTGTCTTTTTCTTCTGCAGAAATATATCCGTATTTCTCCATCTGCGACAAAACCACGTTTCTGCGCTCAAGCGCCAGTTCGGGATTTTTGCGCGGGTTGTAAAGGCTGGGGCCTTTGAGCATTCCTATGAGTAAGGCAGATTCTTCTATTTTAAGGTCTTTGGGATTTTTGGAGAAATAATATTCGCTGGCAATCTGAAGCCCGTGAGAATTGTTGCCAAAATCTACCGCATTGAGGTAGAGGGTGAGGATTTCATTTTTCTCCAGAAAAAACTCAATCTTCAGGGCCGTATTCCATTCCTTCAGTTTGGCTGAAATGGTTCCAACCACAGGTATTAGCCCCAGTAACCCACCAGAACTGGTTTTTCGGGTATCATAAATGTTTTTGACCAGTTGCTGGGTGATGGTGCTTCCCCCTCGCCGGCTTCCGCTGACAGTAGAAAAGACAGCGCCAAATAGGGCGTATATGTCCAGCCCTGAGTGTTGATAAAACCGGATATCTTCTGTGGCAATCAGTGCATCAATGGTTCTGGGATCAATTTCTTCGAAGGTCACAGGTTTTCTTCGCACAATATAAAAACTGCCCATGAGTTGTCCATCGGACGAGTATATTTCGGTGGGCAGAGAGACCCTCGGGTTGATCACATCGCGCATACTGGGCATATAGCCAAATAACCATAGGAAGTTGGTTTCCATGACCAGAACAAAAAGCATCAGACAAACCAGCGCTGTATAACCCAGGCTGATCAGTTTTTTGCTCCAGGGCAATTGTTTGTAGCGGGCTCTGTTGAAAAATGAATAAAACCACAGCCGTTGCCATGCCTTTCTGAGCTTTTTTGCCCAGATATATAAGACGGAAAGTAAAGCAACCCAGGTATTTTTCCGGGAGAGAAAAGCAATTACCTTCTGAAAAAAATCCCGCATATTTCCAATTCTCCGTATTTCCAATAAAGATAAATGGAAATACTGAGAATTTTTTGAAAGTTTTATGACAGGGGAATTGAACCAGGTATCTATCTTCTCCAGCAACCAATTTCCTCACTCACCACCCTGACTGCCTGCTCAAATCTCTCCTCCCAATTACCGGTTATCGGTGTGAATGGTACATTCCGCGATATAAGGGTCTGGCGATGGGATTGGTCAAGGGCATTTCTCAACGTTTGATTTAGCCGCGTGCCGTCCTGAACATATGGGGCATCAGGCTCAAGGTAGAGCCATAAATCAAACCGGTTGGCTTCTTCTATCAGTGTAGTGGCCTCAAGGTCTTTGCCAAATAAAAACCGCGAATAGGAAAGGGTAGTGTTGAAGTCGGTATCGGAAAATAATAGCCTGTTTGCCTGCTTCTGTTTTTCGGTTATTAATTGTGCGTGAAAAATGGCTGTCTTTTCCAGCAGCTCCGGGGTGCATTCTTCTGTGTGTGGAATAAGCATTCGGCCCGCTTCAGGTACAAAAACTGTCTGATAATGTTTTGCCAGTCTTTCGGTAAGGGTCGTTTTTCCGGTTGATTCGGTTCCGCAAATGCAGACTTTTTTGACAAAGTACGGACGCGCAGACCTGCTGATATATTCCCAACAGGAAAATGGGTGCGACAAAATCCGGCTTGCCGATACCGGATGGGCATTTCGGGGAATGTCATAGTCGATATGCCGGCAATAGAGGAATTGGGCGAGATAGGCGCCATAAGGTTCCGAACTAAATACAATATCGACGGGTTCAGGAATCACCTGCCTGATTTTGTCTGCCCAGATGGAAGAAACTTCGCGGGAAGAAACCGATGTATTAGGCAATTCGTTTTCGTCGTAGGGAAGTAATACGGGTATAATGTCCGGAAAATCTTTCATTTCCTCCTGCACCCATTCTATGCGAATTTTTCCGGATATGGATTCAGATTGAGCGGCGCAAACCAGAACATACAGCCGCTCGCACCGGTTCATGGCGAAATGAATTAACCCGATATGCCCGACATGCAAGGGATGAAATTTGCCCAAAACAAGGCCCGCCGCCATAATGAAACTGATATTGATGCAGGTCAAAAAAATGCCCCGAAATATAACCATATTCCGGGGCCGGGCAAAGAACCGTTGGATTAGTACAGGTATCACTACGCCCGCATATCGGCTAGTTCGCGAATCATCGCCTTTTCTTTTTCGCTCAGATTGTGAGGGATTTTGGCCTGAAGGGTTACATACAGGTCTCCCGACCTTTTTAGAGACTCGTCGAGGGGTAATCCCTTCCCGACGATTTTGATGACTTTTCCGGGTTCCGTTTCCGGTGTTATGCTAATCCTTACGGTTCCTCCCGGAGCAGGGATTTCAACCTTTCCGCCGAGCAGGAAGGTGTATAAATCCACCCTTGTTTCTGTTTTCAGGTTGGCGCCTTCAATCTGAAACTGTGGATGTGGCTGAATCTGGATTTGCAGAAACAGATCTCCCGCGGGGCCGCCACCTGCGCCGGGGCCGCCTTTTCCGGGCAACCGGAGTGTTTTTCCTTCCTGCACTCCGGGTTTGATTTTGATGCGGAGATTTTTTCCATTGACCTGAAATGTCCGCTGACTACCCTGAAACACTTCTTCGAGACTTACCGGAAGTACCGCGTGATAATCCTGGCCTTTTCGGCTACGGTTGCTGCGGCCTGTGTTTCTGCTGCCAAAGGGACTGTCTGCGCCAAACATCCGATAGAAAAATTCGGAGAAACCCCGGTCATCGGTAAACAGATCGTTGAGATCGCCTTCGTACGTGTAGTAGGTTGCGCCGCCGGGTGCCCGGTTGAATCCCTGCTCCGGGTTATCTTCCTGTGCATATTTCCAGTTGGCGCCAAACTGATCGTACCGGGCGCGTTTGTCTTTATCACTCAACACCTCATACGCTTCAGAAATATCCTTGAATTTTTCCTCAGCTACTTTATCACCCGGGTTTTTGTCGGGGTGATAGATTTTGGCCAGCTTCCGGTAGGCTTTTTTTATTTCATCCGGAGAGGCCGATTTTCCGATTCCCAGAATCTGATAATAATCTTTGAATTCCATGACTGTGTTTGTTTTAAAAAAAAAGGGCCAGGAGAAACATAGTTCAACCTGACCCTTCCATAAGAACTCACTTATGAAACCCCACTTATCTTTTACTGTTATTTACTGGAAGCACCTCAGGCAATTTCAATTTGTTTGGGTGCTTTTACTTTGGCTTCTTCCCGTTTGGGCAGCGTCAGGTAAAGGACACCATCGGTGTATTTTGCCCCGATTTTTTCGCTGTTGATGGTTTCCGGCAGGCGGAAAGCACGGCTGAAAGCGCTGTAACTAAACTCTTTGCGGGTATAGGTTCCATCTTCAGCGGTTTCTTCGTTTTTGGTTTCGCGGGTGGAAGAGATGGTCAGGACATGGTTTTCGAGATTGATTTTAAAATCGTCTTTGGTCATGCCCGGAGCCGCGAGTTCGAGCAAAAAGCTTTCATCGGTTTCCTTAATATTGACGGCAGGAAGTGTAGTGGTATTGTCAGTCCACACAGGGGTGTCCAGCCAGTCATTTTTCAGAAAATCATCCCACAATGAAGATGGGAAAAACCGGTTTCTTTTTACAAGTGTCATATCGTTATCCTCCTTTTAAAGTTGAATGTGTGATTTGTTTGTTACACAGAGAAATAAACAACTCCTGTACCGTAGCGGATTTGGGGTCAAAATGGCGTATTATAAAGCTATTTTAAGCCATTATGACTTGATTGTCAATCGATTGAGTGACAATTTGACTTTATTGGGAGGGATGCCTGCGTTAAACCTTAAAAGTCGATCTTGTAAAAGAAAATAGGCAAAAATCCCAGTTGATTCTCTTCTACAATAGGTGGATTCAGTTGAGGTGCAAAAGTGAGTGTCAGGATGTTTTTGACATTAAATACATTGACCAGATCAACGGAAAATTCATGGGTAATTTTGGGACGGTTGATCCTGTAGCTGATTTTACCATCGGCCCGGAAATAAGGGCGAAACTGTATTGTATTTACCTGAGAGTCAACATAGATAACTTCCAGTTGCTGATTAGATTCATCCAGATCCACCGGTCCATACCATCTTCCGCCTACGGAGGTTACTTTCGCCCCAATCTGAAGCGCTGAGCCGTTTTTGAAGGTAAATTCTTTGGCAATAAGGCCGTTTACGGCATACCTTCCGTTAAATGTTGTATTTCTCAAAACCCCGTCGCTGCCTCTATATTTGGCATCAAACAAGGACCCGGTAACCAGAAAATAGTATCCGTGGGTAAAAAACTTTTCGACGGTGAGCTCCACGCCAAAATTTCTTCCTGTACCTTCATTGATCAGCTTTTCGGGAAACAACCGGGAAAAACCTGCCCCGGTATTAACGAGAGAATAAGAACTGCTTCCCTCTTTCACGGGGATGTTGTAAAGATACTGATAATAGGTTTCCGCCTTTATGCGTATGTTTCTGAAAGTCTGATCATAAGACAGGACTGCGTGGGCGCTTTTTGTCAGTCCCATATCCATATTGAGTTCCTGCGGGTCTCTGTTTATGGTAGTGCTGCCGTAGAAATAAAGGTAAGGGGACTGAATTTGAGAATGCAGGCCAGTGCCGAAACTGAGTCTTTTTCCGTCGCTGATTTTGTAAGATAGTCCAAAGCGGGGTTCGATGGGACTGAAACTGTTGTTGTTAAGGCTCCAGTACAGGCTGGTGATACCGGCAGTGATGTCGAGATTTTGGCCGGCGCTCATTTTATACTGCACAAATGGCTGTACAAGTGCGGCTCCCTGACTGGCATCCCAGCGTACGCGCCAGGGATCCAGGGTAGGACTGACACCCGGGTTTACGACTCTGACACTGTCAATATAATTCATCTGAAACCAGTCGGCATTTACCCCCAGTTTGAGTACATGGCCGGGTTTTATCCTTTTATTGAAATGGAAATAGGCAGAGTATTTGGTTTCATCGTATTTGTAGTCGAGAATGGGGGGAAGGGCGTCCACAACATAAAAATCATCAGGGCTTTGGCCTTCAACATGCCTGAATATATAGTCATGGTGTGTATCAGCAATGGTACGGGAGGCCGCCACACTGGCTTTGATAAAGGTATTGATGTTAATGGGGTGAGTGTAGGAAGCCGCTACAATGCCCATATTGGTTCCAAAGTACTGGTCTCTGTCATTGGACCCGTATATCAGCGTTGCGGAGTCGGGTTTCTCCTGGTCGCTGAGCACGATGTCCACATCACTGAGCCCGCCGATTCCCCAAATGGTAAATGAGCCTCCGTTTTTTTGCGGAAAATTGAGCCTGAACGACCCGTCCTGATACTGCGGTATGGCATTGGTACCGACATTGATGCCCAAAAAACTGAAGAGTCCCAGGGTTGAATAACGATAGGTTGCCAGGTAGGAAGCCCCCGATTTTTTGGAAAGCGGGCCTTCAGCCATGAGTTCTGTACCGAGGAAACCCAACTGGCCGCTCAGTTCGTGTTTTTCGTTGTTTCCATTTCTCATTTTGAGGTCAAATACTCCGGCAATTCCATTGCCGTATTCGGAGGGGAAAGCCCCGGTATAGAAATCGGAATTGGCGAGGAACTTGTTGTTGAGAATGGTCACAGGCCCGCCACCCGAACCGGGAATAGAGAAGTGGTTGGGGTTGGGAATATTGATTCCATCGAGTCGCCAGAGCACACCGTTTGGGGTATTACCTCTGACGACGATGTCATTTCGGCTGTCATCTGCTCCCTGGACGCCAGCATAGTTGGAGGCCATGCGGGCGGGCTCCCGCGGCTGCCTGCATAGAGGTTGGATTCGATGACCGAAAACTGACGTGCGCTTACGGGCGCAAACTCATTGCTGACATCTCCGTTTCTTCTTCCGACAATGCTGACGGTGTCTGTGGTTACAGCGGAGGGTGCCATTAGCACCTGAAGAATTACCTCTTTTGCGGAGGTCACTTCAATGTTGTTGAGAACTACCTGTTCGTAGCCGGTATATCGGAAAGAGAAGTTTTGCCTTCCAAGTGGGACATTGTTGAGGCGAAACTCACCATTTTCATTGGAATATGCCCCAATGACAACGGCACCATCGGCCGGGATAAGGATGGCAGTGACTCCGGCGAGCGGAAACTGCGATTCCTGATCCACAATTTTACCCCTGACAGTCTGGGTAAGAGACTGGGCATAGGCAACAGATCCATTGAGGAAGATGCCGGCCCAAAAGGTGAGGAGAAGAGTTCTTATTTGCATAAAACAAAATTGAAGCTGGTAAATAAAACAAAAGCCCCGGTTATTAAAATAATTTAAATCAGGTGCCCCGGGAGGATAACCACCAATTACTTCATTTTGAAAAGGTTGTTATTGGAAAAAGGCGACATGTTGAAAAAAAACCTTATAGTTGAAAAGAATATAAGATTGCAATTGTAAAAAATTGTTTCTACCTTAGATTACGGATTTGTTAACTAAACTATCTATTGCTATTACTATGCAAAAAGTGCAACTCTTACACTTGGGGAAGGTACGACCTTTTCCCAACTTCATTCGTTTGGTAGTTCTGTTCCTGCTTGCCCTTCCCTTAGGGGTAATGGCGCAAACCGTTGAGGTATCGGGAACTGTATCAGATGAGTATGGAGACCCTATCGTCGGCGCTACGGTTCTGATTCAGGGAACCACCAATGGCGTACTCACCAATGAAAAAGGCGGATTTTTGATCCGCGCAGAGAAAGGGACCAGCCTTCTGGTTTCAATGGTCTCGTTTCAGCCCAAAGTAATCATCGTGGGAGATGAAACCAATCTGAACATTACTTTGGAGATCAGTACACTGGAAGAAATTCTCGTTACCGGTTACACCTCCGAACGTAAGGCAGACATCATCGGGTCAGTATCCGTGGTCAACACCAAAGACATGCTCACCACACCGGCTGCGAACCTTACTTCCCAGCTTCAGGGCCGTGCCTCAGGGGTGGTCGTGAGTGGTGGTGGTGAGCCGGGTGCAGCAGCCAAAGTGCGTATCCGCGGTTTTACCTCATTCGGAGAAAGTGATCCGCTGTATGTAATTGACGGAGTACCTACCGGAGATGCTTCCAAGGTCAACCCTCAGGACATTGAGTCTATTCAGGTGTTGAAGGATGCTACTTCTGCCTCTATCTATGGTGCACGTGCTGCTCAGGGGGTAATTATCATTACCACCAAAAGAGGTAAAGCAGGTCCCCTCCAGTTTTCCTACGACGGGTTTGTCGGTACACAGTATATTCCGGAAAACATTATGCCAGAACTTCTCAACACAGAGGAATATCTCGCATATCTGAAAAAGAACAACGCTTCTGACTACTATCACCCTGTATTCGGAACCATGAGCAGTGCATCCGTTCCTGCTTCTATTGTAGTCAGCCCCGGTTTCAAAGGTGGTGTTGCCGCAGGTGATCCCAGAGCCAACGCTGATCTCTACTCCATTAAAAACTATGGTAGTGTATATCAGATTATGAACGTGAGTCCCGGTACCAACTGGTTCAAGGAAATCACCCGCAATGGTCTGATGCACAGCCACCAGCTTACCGCCACCGGTGGTACAGATAAATCCACCTACTCAGTGGGCGTAAACTACTTCAATCAGGAAGGAACTTTTATCGAGTCTGCTTATAATCGTATCGCGATACGGGTAAATACGCAGTTTAGTCCTACCAAATACTTCCGCTTTGGCGAAAACCTTCAGGTACTCAATGAAGACTTCCTGAATGGTGACAACCGCGGTGAAGGCGGTGCATGGGCGCAGGCCTATCGTATGGTTCCTTATATCCCCGTTTATGACATCAATGGCGGATGGGGAGGTAATGCCGTAGGTGAATCAGGAAACGGTACCAGCCCTGTCGCTCAGCTTTATCGTCAGAAAGATAATATCCGCAACAACTATAAGGCTTTCGGTAATATGTTTGCCGAACTTGAGCCAATCAGCGGATTGGTATTCAGAACATCTTTCGGAATCGATTACGGAAACTTTTTCTCCAAAAACTTCACCTATCAGACCTACGAAAGATCTGAAAACGTGAGCCTTACCCAAATGGGCCAGACCAACAACTATACACTGTTCTGGACATGGACCAACACTGCTACCTATACCAAACAATTTGGTCAACACAACATCAAGTTGCTGGCAGGTACGGAAGCTGTTAAAGGTACCGGTGATGGTATTTCTGTAAGTGCCAATACCTTCGACTTCGAAGATCCTGAATTTATTTCTCTGAACACAGAGCAGGTGATCACCAACGTAAGCTCCACCGCTTTCCGTCAGACACTTGCTTCTACTTTCGGAAGAATTGACTATACCCTGAAAAACCGCTACCTGATCAACGGTACGATCCGTCGCGATGGTTCCTCCAAATTCGGTATTGATAACCGTTATGGTGTATTCCCTGCATTTGGTGTGGGATGGCGTCTGTCTGAAGAAAGTTTCCTCAGCGGAGTTTCTTTCCTCAATGACCTCAAAATCCGTGGTGGATGGGGACAAATGGGTAGCGAGCGTGTGGTAAATCCCAACAACCAGTACTCCATTTTCTACTTCAACGTTGGATCTACCAACTATGACATCAACCGCAGCCAGAATTCGGTAGCACAAGGTTATGCACCTCAACGGGTAGGAAGTTCGATTACTAAATGGGAAACTTCTGAAACCACCAATATCGGTCTTGACGCTACGCTGTTCAACCAGCGGATTGATTTCTCATTCAACTACTTCATCAACAATACCAAAGACCTTCTGGTGGGTCGGGTAAGAAACGGACTTGAGCCACTGGTAATCCAGCCTTCTGTGAACGTAGGTAAAATGCAAAACAAAGGTTTTGATATCAACCTTACCAACCGCGGCGAACTGGCTCCCGATCTTTACTACGACGTAACCCTTACATTCACCCGCTACAAAAACAACGTAGTGGATATCGACGGAAACCCCGAGACTTTCTTCTCCCGCAATGCTTCACGTCTCAACAACGTAGTGCGCACTCAGTCAGGGCATCCGATTTCTTCTTTCTACGGATTTGAAATTGACGGTTTCTTCGAAAGTGAGCAGGAAATCCAGGCTCTTCCCCAGACCGGAGCTGTTGTCGGAAGCTGGAAATACAAAGATCAGAACAACGATAATAAGATCGACGATGATGACCGCGTATTCCTGGGAAGCCCGCACCCCGATTTTATCATGGGTATCAACCTCGGACTTCGTTATAAAGCATTTGACTTTTCTACCTTCTGGGTATGGAACCAGGGTAATGAACTTTACAACTACACCAAATACTTCACCGATATGCGGGTATTTGTGGGTGGTGTAAGCCCCAGAGTACTCAATGAAGGCTGGGTTCCTGGTGCAGACAATTCCAACGCCACGCTGCCTTACCTGGCTCCGGGTTCTGCCAATGGTTATACCGACTATACCCGTAGTACTTCCAACAGCTATTATATCGAAGACGGTTCTTACCTGCGTGCACGTACGATCCAACTGGGTTATAATATGCCACAGGGACTGCTTGACGCACTCAGGCTGAAAAGCGTAAGAATGTATGTACAGGGACAAAACCTGATCACAGTTACCAAATACTCTGCTCCCGATCCAGATATCAACATTCAGGGCAATGACCTGCTGATGGGTGTTGATCAAAGTGGTTATCCTACCCCTCGCCAGGTACTCTTCGGTGTTAATCTGAACTTCTAAAATCTGATCAGAAATGAAACTCAAATATTTTTTAATCCTACTTATTTCATCCCTGCTGTTTGGTATCTCATGTAGCGATGAATTTCTGGACCAGCCGCCGCTGGGCGCATATTCGGCTCCTTCCCTTGCCAACCTCAAAGGTGTGGAAGGTATGCTTATCGGGGCATATTCTGTCCTTGACGGCTTATGGTTTGAAAGCTGGGACAACAACCACTTCAACCAGGCTGGTGGTGCTTCCAACTGGATTTGGGGAAGTATCAGGGCTGAGGATGCTTATAAAGGTACAGAGCCTTCAGACTTTGTGGATATCAACCCAATCGAGCGCTTTGAGGTTCAGCCCAGTAGCCCTCCTTTGAGCAATAAATGGAATGCCAGCTACGACGGGATTGGTCGTGTCAATGAAACCCTGCGTACGCTCGCCATTGCTGAAGGTATCTCCGAATCTGACACAAAAAGAATTGCCGGTGAAGCGCGTTTCCTCCGCGGCCATTTTCACTTTGAAGCAATGCAGACTTTCGGCAACCCTGCTTATGTAGATGAAACGGTCACAGATTATCCTTCCGTCAAAAATGACCATAAAATCTGGCCCGAAATCGAAGCTGATTTTAAATTTGCTTTCGACAATCTCCCCGAAATTCAGACTGCCGCTGGCCGTGCCAACAAATGGGCTGCTGCCTGCTACCTTGCCAAAACCTACATGTTCCAGGGCAAGTGGTCCGAAGCTAAGGCTTTGTTTGATCAGATTACAGTAAGTGGTGTTACTTCAACCGGCGTAAAATATGCACTGACCGATCTGTATGCCGACAACTTCCATGTCGCTGCTGAAAACGGAAACCCTGAGTCTATTTTTGCCTTTGAGGCTTCTTCCGGTGATGGTAGTATTTCCAATGGAAACTACGAAAATACCCTCAACATGCCTCACGGTAGCTCCAGCCGCGCTGCCTGCTGCGGTTTCTTCCAGCCCACCCAGACGCTCGTTAACTCTTTCAAAGTTGACGCCAACGGGCTTCCGCTGCTTGATACCTTCAATGATGTGGATGTGAAAAATGATGAAGGTCTTGCTTCTACTGATCCGTTCACTCCGGATGCTGGTACGCTGGATCCCCGTCTCGACTGGACCGTTGGCCGCAGAGGTATTCCTTATATGGACTGGGGACTTCACCCGGGCAACAACTGGATTCGCGCCGTTGTAAACGGTGGCCCCTATTCTCCCAAGAAAAATGTTCCCCGTTTTGAAGACTTTGATGGTGGTACTGCCGGTGTATATGACTGGGGTTTTACGCTCAGCTCTCTGAACGTTCACATTCTGCGTTATGCCGATATCCTGCTCCTCGCTGCTGAAGCTGAGGCAGAACTCAATAACCTCGATGATGCACTTGCTTATGTCAATATGGTTCGCCAACGTGCTGCCAACCCCGCCGGTTTTGTAAAACTCGACGATGGTTCCAATGCTGCCAATTACCTGATCGGTACTTACTCAGGATTTGGTAGCCAGGCTGAAGCCCTGAAAGCCATCCGCTTTGAGCGTAAAATTGAGCTGGGAATGGAAGGCCGCCGGTTCTTTGACCTGGTGCGCTGGCACCTTATCAGCAAGGAAGGCAAATCTGCTCTCCCCTTTGATATCGTAAGCCATATGAATGCTTATCTCGCAAAAGAAAGCATCAAGCGTAATCACCTTGCCAACGCAACTTTCACTGAAAAGTATATTTATGCGCCTATACCAGAGTATGTTATTACTCAAAGTACGGTCAACGGCGTAAGAAATATCGTTCAAAACGAAGGCTTCTAAATTTTCATATATTGAAAGAAAGAGACCACTTTTTGTGGTCTCTTTTTTATTTTTCCAACAGGAAAACTACGGTATCATGATTTCCAGGAAACTGACTGTCCTTATCGCCACTCTGCTCCTCCTTGCTGGTTGTGAGCAGAAAAACACCGGCCTTTTTCGACTCCTGAGCCCCGGCGAATCCGGAATAAAATTCAGTAATGATATTATTGAATCAAATGAATTAAACATCATCAATATCGAATACCTCTACAACGGAGGTGGTGTCGCTGCCGGTGATTTCAACAATGATGGACTAAGTGATCTGTTTTTTACCGGAAATATTGTACCCAACAGAGTCTTTCTCAATCAGGGAAACCTGAAGTTTAAGGATATTTCCTCCTACTCCGATATCGGTGGAAATAATAAATGGAAATCAGGTGTCGCGCTCGTTGATATCAATTCTGACGGCTGGCTCGATATCTATGTCTGCGCATCCATTCTCCTCGACTCCGTCGCAAGAGAAAATATGCTTTTTGTCAATCAGGGACTCAACGAAGACGGAATTCCTACCTTCAAAGATGAAGCAGCCAACTATGGAATCAATGATAACAGCTTTACCTCCAATGCCGCTTTTTTTGATTATGACCGCGACGGCGATCTCGATCTCTACCTTCTGGTCAATTCCAAACAACACGGTGTCCCTATTGTATATCGCCCCAAAGTCAATGATGGTACCTCCACCAACACCGACAGACTGTACAGGAATAATGGTAACGGAACATTTACCAACGTATCTGGAGAGGCAGGGATCAGATATGAAGGTTATGGCCTGGGATTAGCCATTTTTGATGTCAACAACGACGGCTGGCAGGATATTTATGTGGGAAATGACTACCTCAGCAACGATGTCCTGTATATCAACCATGAGGGAAAATTTGAAAATGAAATTGACAGTATGATCCGCCATCAGTCCCGGTTTTCGATGGGAAATGATATCGCCGATATAAATAATGACGGACTGGCAGACATTATCACCCTGGATATGCTGCCGGAAAAAAATCTGCGCCAGAAAACCGTGATCAGCGGGCCGCGATATATCAGCTATATCAACGACAAACGACTGGGCTATACCCACCAGTTTACCCGCAATATGCTTCAAATCAACAATGGCAACGGTGGCTTTAGTGAAATCGGGCAACTGGCAGGCGTTTATCAGACCGAATGGAGCTGGTCTCCGCTGTTTGCCGACTTTGACAATGACGGCTACCGCGATCTGATTGTAACCAATGGTTTTCCCCGGGATATTACCGATAAAGACTTCATCAACTTTCGTAAGGAAGTAGGCAATTTTGCCGGATTACAATACCTCCTTGAGGAAATCCCTTCGGTAAAAGTGCCCAACTATGCTTTTAAAAATAATGGCGATCTCTCCTTCCGCGATGTGAGCAAAGAATGGGGCTTTACTAACCCATCTTTTTCCAATGGCGCTGCTTTTGCCGACCTCGACAATGACGGCGACCTGGATTATGTCGTAAATAATATCAACGATCCGGTATCTGTCTATGAAAACACACTGTATTCCAAAAAATCAAAGGAAATTGTCGCTGCCAATTACCTCCGCCTCCGCCTCAATGGCCCTGAATATAACCGCTCTGGCCTGGGAACGAAAATCACCATTATATATGCTAATGGGAAACGCCAATTTCATGAACACAATATTTACCGGGGTTATATCTCCACAGTAGAAGATTTTGTGCATTTCGGACTGGGAAGCGAAACGCAGGCAGATACCCTGATCGTCTATTGGCCCGATGGAAAAACACAGCGGATTACAGCCGTAAAAGCCAACCAGCTTTTGGAAGTCGCTTATACCGATTCAGAAAATCAGGGTGATGTTTTTTCTTCTGCAGCCAGTTTCCCGCCGCTCCTGGAAGAAATAACCGGAAAACTGAATATCACCTACCGCCAGCCCGATTACGATCAGGTTGACTTCAATACGCAGCGAACCATTCCGCATAAATTTTCAGAAAACGGCCCCGGTCTGGCTGTCGCCGATGTAAACGGCGACGGAAGAGAGGATTTTTGTGCCGGTGGTTTCGCAAAGGTTGCGCCTACCTTGTTTATCCAGCAGCCAAACGGTCAGTTTGCAGAAAAACCTATGTTTGGTGGCGAAAAAATCAATATTGATGAAGGTTTGCTGTTTTTTGACAGCGACAACGATGGCGACCAGGATTTGTATATTGTCAGTGGCGGATTTCAGTATGCTGAAAATTCTCAGGAATATCGCCATCGTTTTTACCGCAATGACGGCAAAGGTAATTTCCGGCTGGATTCCCTGGCTATCCCCGATATAAGAACCAGTGGCTCATCTGCCCGGGCGGCAGATTTTGATCAGGACGGAGACCTCGATCTTTTTATCGGCGGCCGTGTGATTCCTGCCCGCTACCCTTACCCCGCTGAGAGTGTTATTCTTCGCAATCAGGGCGGGAAATTTGAAGACGTTACCGACGCAGTTTGTCCGGCGCTTCGCACCGCAGGAATGATTTCAGATGCCATCTGGAGTGATGTGGACAACGACAATTTCCCCGATCTGGTGCTGGCCGGCGAATTTATGCCCATTAGAATTTATAAAAACGATGGCCAAAAACTGACACTGATGACCGATACCGGCCTCGAAGACTATACCGGCTGGTGGCGGAGTATCGCAGGCGGGGATTTTGACAACGATGGCGATATCGACTATATCGCCGGAAACCTGGGCAGAAACAACCACTACAATGTTTCAATGACCCAGCCATTGAAGGTATTTGCCAGTGATTTTGACAAAAACCAGAGCGTGGACGCCATTCTGGCATGTTATTTCAGAATGGATGACGACAGTTTCCGCCTTTGTCCTGTTCACTTCTGGGAAGATCTTTATGCCCAAAGCCCCCGCTTCCGCGATCGGTTTACCGATTTTGCAGACTACGGGCAGGCAACGATGGATTCCGTCCTTACTCCCGATGAGTTGAAAGAAGCGTTGATTCTGGAAGCGAGATATCTGCAAACCAGTTATATAGAAAATCTCTCGAATGGAAAATTTCGCGTAACGCCCCTGCCTGTGAATGCGCAGTTTGCTCCGGTAAATGGAATTGTAGTGGCAGATGTAAACGCAGATAATCAACTGGATTTTATGCTGGTGGGCAACGATTATGGAAATGAAGTATTTGCCGGAACCTATGATGCCTTTCAGGGATTGATTTTTACCGGCAACGGGAAAGGGGAATTTACGATGCAAACCATGGGGAAAAATACAGTGGACAAAGATGCCCGGGCATTTGTCAGGCTGGATGTAGGTGGTCAGGAAGGATTTGTGGTTTCTCAGAATAAAGATGTGCTGAAAGTGTTTGCCACAGCAAATAATCCTTCGCCTAAAGTACTTAAACCTGGCCCGCTTGATTTCTATGCAGAAATTATGCTGGCAGATGGAAAAACCCGGAAAATTGAATTTTATTACGGCTCCGGTTTTCTCTCCCAATCCACCCGCAAAGTCTGGCTTCCCGCCGATACCCGGAAGGTTATGATTTACGACTCAAAAGGGCAGGGCAGGGAAATGGTTGTTTCAGAAAAATCCGGAATATAATATCCTATGAATCGCGCTTACAGCTATGTCTTTCTGTTATTATGCGGCCTGATCCTGACATGGGGAGGCTGCCTGAACAGTCCGGAAGAACAGCCGGCGGCTTTGTTTACAACCTGGTGTGGTAGCTGCCATTCTGTACCCGACCCCGGTATGCTGCCCCGTGATATATGGGAAGAAAAAGTATTGCCAGAAATGGCCGCCCGCCTCGGTATAAAGACCGAAGGATTCAACCCGATTGCCAAAGCGACTATCGCCGAGAGTTTTACCATCCAAATGATGGGTGTATATCCGGAGAAACCCTTGATTGCACAGGAAGACTGGGATAAAATCAGAGATTTTGTACTGACCCATGCGCCCGACTCACTGGGAGAAATCCCCGGCGCAGGGCAGCGCGCTCAGCGATTGGAGCAATTTACCCCTGTACCTGTTTCCTTTGATGGTAAACCTGCGGCCTATCTGACCTATCTGGAATTTGCCGACAGCATCTCGACCATTTTCACCGGCGATGTGTTCGGACAGGTGTTTCAATGGAAACACCCGGCAAGGCCCGAACTGCTTCATATGGCAGAACTTCCGGTAACCAATTACGCGCAGTTGGGCAAGGAGTCATTTATTACACAAATAGGGATAATGCAGCCTACTGATCAGGTAAAAGGCCGGATGAATATTTCCCGCCCGGATGAAAGAACGCAGATTCTCGACAGTCTCTCGCGACCGGTGCATACCCTTGCCGAAGACATCGACGGAGACGGAAAGACTGAGTTATTTGTCAGTGAATACGGAAACTACGCTGGAAAACTTACTCTTCTTACCCATTCGGGTAAAACTTACCACCGGAAAGTGCTTTACCCGAAGGCCGGCGTAATCCGTTCCATCGCGGCAGACATGAACCACGACGGGAAAAAAGATATTGTATTTCTCGCGGCGCAGGGAGATGAAGGCGTTTTTATTTTATATCAGGAGGAAAATCTGCACTTCCGGCTGGAAAATGTGTTGCGCTTTAGCCCTGTATATGGTTCCAGTTGGTTTGAACTGATTGACTATGAGGGCGACGGCGATCTGGATATTGTTACAGCCAATGGAGACAATGCCGATTTTTCTGTTACCCCTAAACCCTATCATGGAATCAGGATATTTATCAACGACGGCGAAAATGCATTTTTGGAGAAATATTTTTTTCCGATGTATGGAGCTACGCGGGTGCTGGTACGCGATTTTGACGGAGATGGGGATCAGGATATAGCGGCTGTTTCATTTTTTCCTGAGCCAGCCAAAGCAGTTGGTGAAAACTTTATTTACCTGAAGAATGAGAACACCGAAGCATTTACCTTTTCTCCTTTTACAATAGATGCAACCCAGACCGGACGCTGGCTGGTGATGGATGCCGGAGATTATGACCAGGATGGCGATATAGATATTATTCTGGGTTCATTTTATAGTATTCCCGCTTCCAATGTACCGCAGGTTTCGGGAGGGTTACAAACAGAAATCCCCGATCTGCTGGTTCTTGAAAACCTCCAGACCGGGGAAAAGAAATCTGTTTCGGTACAATGATTATACGTTGGTGGTAGGCTCTTTTTTCATAATAGCCGCCAGAATAACCGCCATGATGGCCGCTCCAATGGCACCGGTAACCAGGCCTACAGGAATGGCAATAAACGGCTCCATCATTTTTGATGTCCAGCTCATCGTCATGTCAATGACTTCTTCTGTCATCGCCGGATTTTCTTCCAACTGCATACGGGTGTAATCGAGTACTTTTTCTACGGACTCAGGAGCAATCAGCGACGTGTAAACCTGGCTGATTATCACTGAAACCACGCTGGCAATAAAGCTGGTGAGAAACCCGAGTTTGAAGCCGGTATTAAACGGCATGAAACCCTGATTGAGGCTTTTGTATTCCCTGAAGGCAAGCACAAGCCCGCCGATGCTGATGATCCAGGAAACAAAAGAAAGGGCACTGTTGGTAAACAGGTTGGTAGCGATCAGCATAATGCCATAAGCTGCTGTGGCTACTCCGATAATGGGACCATATTTAAGTGCTGTTGGTCTGATAGGTGTAAATTCCATAGTAGGTAAAAATTAGTTGTCTTTTTTCACAGTAAGTCTTCTCGTATTGTCGTCCGGTTTGCGGTCAATGAGTTTATTGTAAGGATCCAAACCCACTTTTGAGGGTTTTTCATCAACGATTATGACCAAAGTATCCACCGGACTGGTAATTTTAAGTTTCTCAAAGTAAAGGGCTTTGTCTTTGTACTTTCCATCCACTTTTTCCCGCGCAAAAACACCCACGTCAATATAATCATTTAGGGGAATTTCTGTTTCATCGCCCTTGCCATTATCGCGAAGTTTTTTGGCTTCATAGGCGATAGAGACTTTATATTTCCCGTTCTCTTCGGTGTAGGTAGCATCTTTCACCTGATTGTCAAACAGGGTAATGGTCTCAAACATATCGGTAATGAGGTACTTCAGCGAATCGGGAGTCACCGCTTCCACATATTTTTTCCACTCTTTGGTGGTGGTATAAGGCGGGTTCTGGAATTTTACAGCCGAGACGTAACGTTTCATCGCAGCGTTGAGTGAATCTTCGCCTATATAGTCTTTCAGGGCGTACATTATCACACTTCCCTTGTTGGAGTGGATGTACAACTGGTTTTCTGAAAGAAGGGCAGGAAGCTCTTTTTCCCGCTCCGAAGTGCGCTGCCGCAGGTAGGTATCCATTTCGTATTTGAGGTACTTCTGGATGTTTTCTGCTCCAAACTCTTTTTCCATCACCATAATCGCCGAATACTGCGACATGGTTTCGGAGAGAAACTGAAATCCCTGCACGGCTCCGCCGATCACCTGGTGCGCCCACCACTGGTGGCCGAGCTCATGCGCCGTAATGTAAAACGGATAATCCACGTCGTCTTCGTCCACGTCAGCGATAAATCCCACCGCCTCAGAATAAGGAATGGTATTGGCAAAAGACTGCGCGAAGCCCGCATAACGCGGAAACTCCAGTATCCTCACCTGCCGGTGCTGATAGGGACCGAAGTTGTCGCTGTAGTAGGCCAGCGATTTTTTCATCGCATCCATCATCCGGTCGAGGTTGTACGTATGGGGTTTGTGATAATAAATCTCCAGGTTGATCTCCCGCCCGTCGGGCGCCTGCCACTTGTCGCGTTTTACCTCATAACGCGCAGAGACCACGCTGAAGAATTTCACCATCTTCGAATCCATTTTATAATGGAAATACCGCCTGCCGTTGTCTTCCCACTCCTTTTGCAGGTAACCCGGCACAATGGCAATCTGATCAGGGTCTGTGCTTACCGTCGCCTCAAAATCGATCCAGTCGGCGTCTTCTGCAATCAGGGTATAGTTGATGGCTACGGTGTCATCGATAGAGGGAAAACGCGCTCTTTCAGGAAGGTCGTGTTTTTTGCGAATTTCACTGTCTGACAGTTCAAAGAACCGGTTGTACCCGATGGAAGGGAAATACCCGTGGTTGAAAAAGGTTCCGTTGTAAACCAGGCTGGTATTGGAACCAGAATTGGGGAAACCGAGAATCTCCATTTTTTGCTCAAAATCGAGGCTAACCGAATCTCCCGGCATCAGTGCTTCCCGCAGCTTGTAAATGCGGTAGCCAAACTCCTTGTCAAACGATGCCGAATCTGCCGGGATTGAGAACTCCATTTTCCCATAGATCATGTCACTGTCAATATTGAGGTGGATGGAGTCAATGGGCGTTTTTGACTTATTGACCAGGATATAGGTTCCTGTTGCATGAAAGGCTCTCTTTTGGGGGAAAATGTCTATGTTGAGTTTGACAGAGGTAATTTTCGGCTGGTTTATCCCATCGTATTTTTTGTATTTTTTCTCAAAGTCAGCCTGCAGTTTTTCCCGGTCTTCCGAGTTGCTGTATTCATTCAGCACGTTGGTGTTGTAGAAAATATAACTCCCCATCCCGGCAAAAAGTGCGATTCCCACCGCCAGCGTAGCCCACGAACCCGGCTTAAAGTTTTGCCTTAATAAGGAAAGCCGCGACCTGATATGGGTTTCCGTTCCGCGCTGCCAGAGCATATTCGTCAGTAACCCCAGTATGAGGAAAAAACCACCCCAGTAGAGCTTGAAGGCGAAATAAGGCCAGGTAAAATGCCCGTACCCGTTCATATCCGAATACGCCAGCCCGGGGTCAGAATACATCTGCAACATATTGTGTTCGATGTTGAGCAACCCGAGCCCCACAGAATTAAACATATACACCAGCACCACCACAAAAAACGCCGTGTATTTGTTGTTGATAATCGTCTGAATGAAAAATGAAAGTACCGCGATAAACACATAGTCAACCAGCCGGTAGCCAAACAGGGTTTTCAGATACAGGCCGATTTCAAAGCGATAGTATTGCTGAACTGCCTGAATGATAATTCCGCAAAACATGATCACCACCATGAGGAAGGCGACGATACCTGTAAGTGCCACAAGTTTTGAAGCAAAGCTGAGCCAGGTGGGCACAGGAAGGGCGTCGTACAATTCGTTCATACTTACTCCCCGCTCTTTCCACACCAGTTCGCCCGAATAGAAGATGATTATCGCCACCATAAACAGGTGGAAGTTGGAGTTGAGCAGGTTCAGAATCTGATAGGTAACCGGCAGGGTCGCTGTCCCGAAAATCTGTCCCGAAACCGTTCCTGAAAATGCAGCGGATACCACCATCATCAATATTCCTATGCTTGCGATAGCAATAAACACCGGGCTTGTCAATATGCCGCGAAACTCCCTTTTTATCAGCATCCACAACTGCGTCAGATGGCGTTTTAGACCAAATGTCTGGGTTACAGGCGGAAGTTCTACCGCCTCCATAGACTCGACAACTTCAGTTTCTTCAGCCGCAGACTGGGGCAGGGGAGAAGGAGTGGAAGATGTCGCTGGTTTTTTGCTTCCGGTATCAAATGCCTGGGTAAAAGGAAAGCGAATATAGGTAAGCACTCCCAGCCCGGCCGTTACGCTCATCCAGAGCAGGAGGTTGAGTCCTGTTTTGAGTGAAAGCGGGAGCAGCATACTGTTTTTTTCAACTACGGTCCAGTACTCTGTTTCTTTCAAAAACGCTACGCCCGTTGACGGATCGAGGACGGAAGCCAGGAGGTCATTGTCAAGCTCGTTGGCGAGGTTGGAGGCAAAAGAAAACAGAACCAGAATAATGACTGCATTGAGGTAAATCAGCAACTGGTTTCGCGTCAGCGCTACTGAGCCAAAGAAAATCGTACCTGAAAAAAGTGTATAAGGAATAATCGAAAGCAGGTAAGGGTTGAGGTAGTTCATCAGGTGGAAAGGCCCGATTTTGGAGGGCTCCACATAGGGCATAAGGGTGGAGATATAAAAGCCAATCCCCATCATAAACATTGCTGCCAGTGCAAAAACCATCGAACCCAGGTATCTGCCTCCGAGGTAATCAAGCTTGGTAATGGGTTTGGTAAAAAACAGCGGGTGGGCGTCGTACTGGAAGTCGCGATAGACCGGCACGCCCATAAAAGCAGCAATGACAAAGGTGCCAAACAACTGCCCGAAGGAGATCATATACTGATGGAGATTGAAGGGAGAGTTGGCAAAATTTTTCCCTCCGCCAGTCAGTGCGTTTGCTGCGGAAAGTTCCAGTCCGCCGGCCATAATGCTGCCGAGTCCCCAGCCGAGGAGGAGCATAATGGCAAAATATACATACGTTGCCGGTCGTTTGAGCCGGTAATTCAGTTCAAAGAGGAATATATATTTCAACATAGTATCTTCCTGGTTACGGTAAACTTATCCGACGATAGCCTGTGGTTCTTTATTTCTGATATGGAGGAAATACACATCTTCGAGGTCGGCCTGTACGGCATCAAATCCCTGTCCGGGATTGGATTCTGAGAAAAGCCGGATGCGCAGTTTTCCCGCAGCATGTCGGGTGGAGATTACCTTCCATTTTTCTTCGATGGAGGGGAGCATATCGTGGTCGGCGACGGTCTGCCATACTTTGCCTTCAACCTGTGCAATCAGGCTGGCGGGTACGCCTGCCAGTACCACTTCTCCTTTGTGGATGATCGCCATATTGCGGCAGAGGTCGCTTACGTCTTCGACGATATGGGTGGAGAGGATGACGATGATGTTTTCGCCGATTTCGCTGAGGAGGTTGTGGAAGCGGTGGCGCTCGGCGGGGTCGAGCCCGGCGGTAGGTTCATCCACGATGATGAGTTTGGGATTGCCGAGGAGGGCCTGGGCGATGCCGAAGCGTTGTTTCATCCCGCCGGAGAATTTGCCCAGCATCTTTTTGCGGTCGTTGTAGAGGTTGGTCTGGTGGAGGAGGGCTTCGACGATGGATTTTCGTTCGCGGGAATTGTGGATGCCTTTGAGCGTAGCGAAGTGGTCGAGCATTTCTTCAGCAGATACTCGTGGGTAGATACCGAAGGACTGGGGAAGATACCCCAGGATTTTCCGGGTTTCTGTCTTATCGTTGAGGAGGTCGAGGTCGTCGAGGAAAGCCGAACCGCTGTCAGCCTCCTGGAGGGTGGAGAGGGTGCGCATGAGCGTGGACTTACCTGCGCCATTGGGGCCGAGGAGACCAAACATGCCGGTGGATATTTCGAGGCTCACCCCTTTGAGGGCCTGGGTGCCGTTGGGGTAGGTTTTGGTGAGGCGATTGATTTTGAGTAACATGAGGAGAATCTTCGTTTTGCAGCATTAGTAGCAGCAAAATAAAAAAAATTACGGATAGTCTATGGGTAAGGGGAATTGTTCTGCGAATGCGGGGATTGGGTCGATGAAATGTATATTCGTAAATTAGGTGTATAAATAATAATCCAAACATGAGAACAAATATTGTCATAAACCCTCAGCTAATGGAGGAAGCCATGAAAATCAGCGGATTGACTACCAAAAAAGCTGTAGTGGAAGAAGCCTTGAAACTGTATGTCCAGATGTTGCACCAAAAAGCATTGCTGAACCTGAAGGGAAAATTGAAGTGGGAAGGAGATCTTACATAACGACCGTGATTTCGATCCAATGGCAGAATCTCTGGGGTTGAAGGTGCTTTAACCCTGCGCTGGTGATACTGATATGAATAATTTTCATATATTGGCAATACATTCCTGACAATATACTGATGAATGAAATCCGGAAAATCACCGAACTTCTTCGCAAGATGATCGCTGCGGATCAACTGAAAGAGGTGATGAGTGTATTACAGCAACTGCTGGAGGGGAGCCCGCTTTTAAATGATGTGGTTATCCTGTCCGGGCAATACGAAGGTTTGGAAAAAAATACTCGCCTGGGTACAATTCTCAGGGAAAATGCCCGCGTAGAAAAAAACACGATAATGAATGCGCTTACGGGTTTAGTGAATGAGTTGGAGGAAAATTACCAGCTATATCCCGTCATTCAGGAAAATGGTAAAAATTATTTGCAGACACCTGAAAGCCGTGTGTTAGGCTACACTTTTAATGAACACCTGACCCGCGAACTGATTACCGCCATTAAACCGTATGCGCCCGCTGCACAACGATTTCTCGATAAGGTAGCGCTGATTTCTGATTGGGAATCCAAACCTCAAATCAACGACAAAGCCAAAGAAATCATCGCTTACAGTTTTGTAGGCGTGATTGGGGTTCAACTGGGGAAGCTTATGGCCATTGGCAAGGAGGATTTTACGGCGGACAAACCCAAAACCTATGTCGAAAAATGCCTTCATATCGCCCGGCAGAGTTTTGACCTAATCCTTTTTTCGATGTTTTCCCGCCTGTGGGACGAAATGAAAAAAAGGCCTTTGACCCTACCTGAAGAAACACGGAAACTTATCCGAAAAAGATTGGACCATCTGAAAGGGCCTGAACTGGATGAACAATTTGCCCTGCTGATCAACCTCTATCCTGTATTGTTAGACATAAACAGTGAACTTCATCTACCAGAGATTGAGGCAATGGAAGTTCATCTGAATGAAGGCACTGAACTGCACCAGGCGGTGAAAAACCTTCAAAAACTCAGCCAAAGGCTGGAACAGGAACCGCTGGAGTTGGCTGACTGCGCAGAAGCCGAAACCCAATTGACCGTTTTGCTCAGTCATTTTTCTTTCCTTGTCTCCTATCGTATGGCCTCGATAAAAAATATCAGCTATCGCCAGGCGCGGCACAATGAACCCGCTTACATCCATCATTTTGCGGCATTGGGTATTGACAGCAAAGCAAATAAAGACGCCGAAAAGTCAATTTACACGCAGGACACTGCCCATACCGATGCCGTATTGCTTTATAAAGGAGATCATTATCAGGATTGTATCGTTTTATCGCCTTTTGTGATAGACTATAACGCACTTACTTTCGAGGGCGGATCTCGGATATGCTTTTATCAGCTACAGCCGATGGAAGAAGAGTTGCTCGAATACCTGTTTCTGGAGGACAACAGTATCGTAAACCTTGAATTTAAGGGAATACAGAAAGCCGATACAAACCTGGGAGATTTGGTGATGAATAAAGAAACCTACCGCATGTTTAACCTGGATTGTGTGGTCTCGCAGTTTCAGGAGGCGCGGCGCTGTTTGTTGGGGGATGCACTTAATTTTGATGATCTTTAATCAGGCTGGTATGAGTAAAAAAACCTACCCCTTCAAATTCCTCGACGCCTATACCCGCGAAGATCATAAGTTTTTCTTTGGCAGAGAAGATGAAACCCGGCTGCTGTATGAAATGATTTTCCAGTCGGACATTATCCTTTTGTATGGTGCATCGGGAACCGGGAAAACCAGCCTGATACAGTGCGGTCTGGCCAATAAATTCCAAACCCACGACTGGCTCCCGCTGTTTGTCCGAAGGGGAAAAAACCTCAATGAATCACTGGAAGAAGCCCTGCGCAAAGTGGAAGGGGAGGAGCAAAACCTCACCAGCGATCTTGAATGGCTGGATGAAGATTTGAATAGCCCTGCCACACCCCGGAAACCGCTTTCCCCGATAGCGCGCCGTCTAAGGGCGGTTTACCTTAGATTTTTTAAACCCATCTATCTGATCTTCGATCAGTTTGAAGAATTGTATATTCTTGGGACAAAAACAGAGCAGGAGGAATTTATTCAAACCGTCAAAGAAATCCTCCGGGTCGAACAGCCGGTCAAAATCATCCTCACCCTCCGCGAAGAATACCTCGGCCACCTCTACGAGTTTGAAAGGGCTGTACCCGAACTCCTGCGCAAAAAACTGCGGGTAGAGCCGATGAACCTCGACAAGGTAAAAACGGTGATAAACAACATCAGTGAAAGCAAAGAAAGTAATGTGCGTTTACAGACGGGAGAGGAAGACAAACTCGCCGGAGCCATTTTTGAAAAAATAAAGGGCGAGGAAAAAACCCTGAGCATCCCTTTGCCTTACCTTCAGGTTTTTATGGACAAATTGTATCTGCTGGCGACGGGCGATGATACCCGGCAGGCAGATGCCGTAATTACCCGTGAAACGCTAAACGCTGCAGGAGATATCGGCGATGTGCTTCGCGATTTTCTCGAAGAGCAGGTGCAGCAGATTGCCATAAAACACAGCGAATCCCCTGCATCCGTCTGGAAAATTCTTTCGCATTTTGTCACCCTTGAAGGAACCAAAGAACCCCTCTCCCGGCAGAACCTTTTCGACCGGCTGGCGGGGGTGAGCGAAAAACTTATTGAGAACATCCTTCAGTCCCTGCTCACCAGCCGTATTCTCCGCTACTCGGAAAACGAAGATCGCTACGAAATCGCCCACGATTCCCTGGCCCGCCAAATCCACGAAAAACGCACAGATGAAGAAATCGCCATTCTCGAAGTACAGCGCCTCATCCGCAGCCAGGTAGCCCTGCATGCAGGCGTAAGGGAATATTTTACCGAAAAACAACTGCTATTTATCGAACCCTATCTGGAGAAGTTTAAACTAAAGGACGAGGAGCGTGAATGGATTGAGAAAAGCCGGGAGCAGGTAAAAAAACAAAAAGAAGAAGAAGCATTAAGACACCAGCAACAACTAGCCGAAGCCAAAAAACGCAACCTCCGACTGAGGGCACTCCTCGCCGTCGCCGGGGTTGCGCTGGTCTTTGCTTTAGTGATGGCGGTTTTTGCACAAAAAGCTCTTTCCGATCGGAAAAAGTCCAATGGAGAAGTCGTAAACCTGATTCTGGAAAATGCAAATGATCAGATTCTCAATCTGGAATATGAAGAAGCGGTAAAAACGATTCACTCTGCTGCAAAATTAAAAGCGGGAGAGTCTAAGGTTGCCCAATCCTATCTGGAAATGGCCTTCTGGCATGGCGAAACCGGCGACACCGCCCGTGCCACAACCCTGCTGGACTCGGCGGCTTTGTTGCTGGAAAAACCCGTCGTTTCTTCCTCCTCTCTCCGCGATGCCATCAAAAATCTTGACTCCGTCTGGTACCGCCATCTGATGGAAAAATACTACCCCGTCATGGTAGCCGTAGAAGGCGGTTCTTTTTATATGGGCTGTGATAGTACGATTGATAAGAATTGTTTTCCCAACGAAATCCTCCACCTTCAGGAAGTGAGCAGTTTTCAGATGGCAAAATACGAAACGACGGTCTGGCAGTTTGCCCTGTATTGCAAAGCCAATAACTTCGATATCAAAGATTATTTGGAACCCACCTGGAACGATCCGGGAAACAACCCGGTGGTAAATGTCCGTTGGTACGATGCCGTGGACTACGCCAACTGGGTGAGCAGGCAAATGGGAGTAGCAGAGGCGATTGCGAAAGACACCGCAGACAATTATTCGGTCAATCTTCGGGGCGGATACCGCCTGCCCACGGAAGCCGAATGGGAATACGCGGCAAAAGGAGGAATTCATCACTCCCCGTTTGTGTATAGCGGAAGTAATGATATAGATAGTGTGGGATGGTATGGGAAAAATAGCAATGGCCGTACTCATCCGGTAGGCGGGAAAAACCCTAATGCCCTCGGTTTGTACGACATGAGCGGCAATGTCTGGGAGTGGTGTTGGGATTGGGCTGCGGTTTATCCAGTTAGCCTTGAGAAGGATTATCAGGGGCCTGTGTCAGGGTCGTATCGTGTGCTCCGCGGCGGTAGCTGGTTCAGCACTTCGCAGTACTGCCGCGTTGCGCGTCGCGACTACGATTCGCCGGAGTATCGGGGCTATAATCTCGGCTTCCGCCTCGCTTTATCCCCCCCAGTTTAGGGCAGTCCCTTCCGGGCTTTCCATTGAGCAGGAGCGGAGGTGGAGCAGTTGGCAAAGCCGTAGCGGCGGAGCAAGCGAAGGCGTGCCAACTGAACCACCGGAGCGACAGGGGGTTTGGGGGATTGATCCCCCAAAAATTGCGGAATCTGAGATCCCATAGGAGAAGCCTTAGACAGGGGAGAGATATCCCCCAAAAATTGCGGAAGGAGAGATACCTTTGGAGAAGCCTTAGATAGGGGTTGCGCCGATGGCGGGTCGTGAGAATAGGTTCCTCTCCCGAAGGGATCTTTGACTCCCTTCGGTCGTCGGAATGACGGGCGGTGTTTAAAAAATGGGCTTCTCCGTGGGAGAAGCGGGGTTTTGCGCGCTGCGGCGCGGCGCAAGAGGGAAAAACAGGGGGCGGGCCGATTGGCTATAATCCTGACACCCTTTCAGGGTTGGCCTACGACCTGAAAAAAACGGATCGAAGATCAAACCCCGAAGGGTCGAAGATCCCATTCAGGGAGTGACAGGATTATAGCACGAGACGTGCCCATTTTTTATATTTCCCTGTGCGTTGCGCCGCCGGGCGCATGGAGATAATAGGTCCCTCCCCGGAATTTGTAATATTATTTTACAGTCGGATCAATAACTCAAGCTGGCCACCGAGGCCGACTTCAACAATTCGCTGAAGGGTTGAAAGCCGCACTTCTTTTAAATTATTTTCGATTTTGGAAATATACCCTTTGTTAGTGCCACACCGTCGGGCAAGTTCCTCCTGCGTCAGGCCTTTTTCCCGACGGGCTTGTTGAATCAAAAAGCCAATTTTAAAATTTTCATACCCCTGCTCAAACTTGTCACGTTTGGCAGTTCCTTTTTCGCCGTATTGTTCGTCAATAAATTGGTCAAGGGTTTTTAACGAAGCCGATTTTTTCTGCATATTTTTCTATTTTAATCTGAAAAACATCATTCCCCTGCTGAAGTCTGCAAGGTGGATTTTATACAAAAAAAGAGAAGTTGTCCGAATAAGCAACTTCCTTTGTGTGAATAGATTTTATAAACTTATCCCGCCAAATTTAAAATTCAATTTTAAATTTGGCGGGATGCCGGTTTTTCCGCACCACTGTCAATGACAAGAATCACTCTCCCCGGTGATTCGCAGATAACACAACCCCGCTTTTCCCGCAGTAGCTTTGGGGCATCATTAAGATCGCTACCATGGCATTTGCACGTGTCCTCCGGGACAAAAAGAATCTGAAATTATTCTTTTCCATAATCCTCCCCCTGATTCTGCTGATCCTTCCCGCTTCAGCCTTCGGCATCGAAGGGCTGACGGTGATTCAGCAACGTGTGATTGCGCTTTTTGCGCTGGCGGCATTGTTTTGGGTGCTGGAACCCATCCCCATCTTTGCTACCTCTATTCTCCTGATTACCCTCGAACTGGTCATGATTTCCGACAGCAGTTTTCTTCCCTTCCGTGGGGAAGCGACCGCAGAGTTTGGAAATGCAATGTCCTACCACGAAATCATGGACACCTTCGCCTCACCGGTGATCCTGCTGTTTCTGGGGGGATTTTTTCTCGCCGCCGCCGCCACCAAGTACCGCCTCGACCAGAATATCGCGGGTGTCTTGCTCCGCTATTTTGGTGAAAAACCGCAGTGGGTACTGCTGGGGCTGATGGCCATAACGGCTGTTTTTTCGATGTTTATGAGCAATACGGCCACCACAGCCATGATGCTTTCCATCCTCATTCCGGTGCTCAATGTTTTCCCTCCCAATGACCGCGCCCGCACGGCCTTTGTGCTGGGCATACCCATTGCAGCAAACCTGGGAGGCATCGGCACCCCGATCGGTACCCCTGCCAATGCGATTGCCCTGAAATTTCTCGCCGGGTCGCATATCACCTTCGGCATGTGGATGTCCTTCGGCGTACCCATCGTATTGCTGATGATGGGTTTTGCCTGGTTGTTGCTGGTGATGTTTTACCGTTCCTCCACCCGGACCATTCATCTCAACATACCGGTATCCTTTGTCAAAACCCCCAAAGCTGTGATCGTATATGCTACCTTTCTGCTGACGGTGTTTCTCTGGCTGACAGACTTTCTCCACGGGATGAACGCTTACGTGGTGGCTATGATTCCGGTGAGTATATTTCTGGCTACGGGCATTATCAACAAAGAAGACCTGAAAGTCATCAGCTGGGATGTGTTGTGGCTGGTGTCGGGCGGTATCGCCCTCGGACTGGCGCTGACCCAAACCGGGCTGGCACAGGCGGTGATTACCAGCATCAGACTGGATACCATGTCTCCGCTGACGATATTTGCCGCTGCCTGCCTCATCGGGCTTGTACTGGCCAACTTTATGTCCCATACGGCAACCGCCAACCTGATCCTGCCGCTGCTGGCAGGCCTGGGTACTTCTGCTGCCAGTCTGGCGTCTGTAGGCGGAACCGAACTGATCATTATCGGTACGACCATCAGTACCTCGCTGGCGATGTCGCTGCCGATCAGCACGCCTCCCAATGCCCTTGCACATTCGACGGGACTGGTACAGACCAAAGACCTGGCGAAGGTAGGGGTACTGATAGGAATTGTGGGATTTGCCCTGGTCGGACTGACGATGTTTGTTCTTTATTCAACGCATTTTATATCATGAGCCAGTTGTTTCACACCCACGACAATCTTGAGGCGTTGAAAGAAAAATACTTCGCCGATGCGTCCCGCCATATTGTGATACAGCGGGGAGATGTGTTGCTTACCGGTGATACCATTAATAAGCGGCTGTATCTGGTGCTGGAAGGTTGTCTTGACTGTTTTCTCAAAGACGATGAGGGCAAAGATTATGAAGTGCAGCAGAGCACCAAAGATATGTTTCTGGGCGTTTACAGCTTTTTCAGCTACGAACACAGAAGTTATCTGACTGTCATTGCTGCCGAAGAGACCCGGCTGGCCTATATTGAGCGGAGCCCGGAGATGGAGCACAGCGAAGATTTTGCCCGCGATTTTCTGCCGGTGATTGTGCATGAAATTTACCTCCGCCAGGTATTGTCGCAGCAGATGAGCCAGGAGCGTCAGGCAGCCGTGCGCAAACTCTACGAATCAGAAAAGATGATTGTGCTGGGGCAACTGGCCGCCGGACTCGCCCACGAACTCAACAATGCAGTCGGCGCACTGGAACGGAATACCGAGTGGCTGATCGACGAGATGAGCAGCTTTCTGATGAAAAGAGAGTTGTTGTCATTTTTTGTCGAACCACTCGAACGGGGGCAGCAACTCAGCACAGCGCAGATCAGAGACCGGAAAGAATGGCTGGAGAATGAGTACGACCTGCCCGGAAAAGTTGCCAAACAACTTGCGCGAACCCATTTGTCAGATGAACAACTGGTAGGCATTGTGCGCAGCGGAATGAAAAACTTTGACCTGATCCATCAGGTTTCGGAGGCAGCCATTGTGCTTCACGATATGCGCGTAGCCGCGACACATGCCGCGCATGTGGTAAAATCAGTCCGCGACCTCGGCAGCCAGAATTACCGGTTGCCCGTCGAAACCTCCATCGAAGAGACCATTACCAAAGCCCTGACATTAACCAAAAACCTCACGAAAAAGGTCAATGTAAAAATTGACAGGCAGAGCGAAGGCCCGCTGTTGGCTAGTCCGGGCGAGTTGGTTCAGGTCTGGGTGAATCTCATAAAAAACGCCTGTGAAAGTATGGAACAGGCAGCAACCAAAAACCCTGTGCTGGGAATTACGATTGCCGAAGAGGGCGAATATTATTCTACCACGATTTCTGACAACGGGACCGGTATTTCCGATGAGGTGATGAAAAGAATATTCGAACCCACTTTCAGCACCAAAGTGAGCGGACTTACCTTCGGCCTGGGGCTGGGATTATCTATTGTCAAAAAAATTATCGACAGCTATCAGGGAAGTATTCAGATAGAAAGCCGGCCCGGACATACACAGTTTACCATTCAACTCCCCAAACCCTAAAGCCATGGAAAAAATCTATATCATACTCGTCGAAGATCAGCGCGAAGTACTGCAGGCGGTTGCGAGAGATCTGGAATTCTTTGAAGATGCTTTTGTCATTGAGGAATGTGAATCTGCGGCAGAGGCCCTTGAGCTTATGGAGAGCGTGGACAAAAAAGGCAATCTGGTTGCCCTTGTCATTTCAGACCACGTGATGCCCGATAAAAGCGGCGTGGATTTCCTGATTGAAATGAACAATGATGTGCGGTTTGCGCATACGCGTAAAATTTTGCTTACAGGGCTTGCCACGCATCAGGACACCATCCGCGCCATCAACCAGGCTGCCATCGACAAATACTATGAAAAACCCTGGAAAGCGGAAGACCTCATCGCTGGTGTAAAAACCCTGCTTACCGGGTTTATAATGGCGAAAGGCGTGGACTACCGGCCCTATATGGCTTACCTCGATCAGGTAGTGTTGTTTGAATCACTCAGAAAAATGACCTGAGGGCTGAACCCGTTCAGCCTCAGAAAAAATAAAGGTTATGAAAACTTCAGAAAAAAATCGAATTCCCGGCTTACTCATTTTATTGATTGTATTTGCGCTTGTGCCCGGTTTTGTACAGGGGCAAAACAAAACGATTGTCAATTCGCAGCATATCTGGCTGGCTTATATGACATCAGCTAAAATCAATAAAAACTATTCCCTCTGGAATGACGTCCATTACGTACCCAACGGTTTTTTTATTGCCCGTACAGGTATTACCCGGCACTTTGACAATATCAGCATTACCGGCGGATATACATTTGCTTTACTTCCCCTGCCCACGCCAGCGCACAATCTGGGCAGGATAGAACACCGCCCGTGGGGGCAGATTCAGGTTGTACATCCGGTAAACAATACCTTCTCTATCATCAACCGGATCAGATATGATGCGCGGTTTAAGGAAATTATGATTAATGAAAAACAGTCGGAGGGGTATATGTTTGTCAACCGGATCAGGTTTATGTCGGGCATCCGCAAGACTTTTCCCAAGGCAGCCTTTGACCAATACACCCCGTTTCTTTCGATGAGCAGTGAGGTGATGATCAACTTCGGGAAGAATGTCACTTTTAATACCTTTGACCAGAACTGGTTTCAGACCTCAGCAGGTTTGCAGCGGAAGAATCTCGCCGTACAGATCGGTTATATGAATATATATGCCCAGACCGGGGTATCGCAGTTTTCATCAGGCCATACCTTGATGATGTGGGTTACATAGGTTTTCCCTGGAGAAATAACTTATTGACCTGCTTTTGAGGTCAGAATTTGTATTATTTTAATTTTATCAATTCCTCTACCAACTTTCACACCATGGTGCAGGGATTGTGATTAGCAAAATCCTGCTGTTTGTTATATAGTTTCGGAATTATAAAGTAATTGGGATGCAGAGACTTTTTGAATGAAAAGGAGTAACCACGAAGAACACAAAGGCCTCATCTGCTAAGGCAGACGCACTAAGAGGCTTTTTCTTTGTGATCTTCAGTGACTGCCTTTGTGTTCCTTGTGGTTTATATCCTTTGTCCCAATAAGTTTATAATTCCGTTATTGATTATCAGATTCTTTCGGGCTCCATTTTCCATTTTGCAGCAGACCGCCACAGGCCGGAAAGAAGAAGTTCCCGCATAAAGATATACTCTTTGGGAAGTTTGTCATACATGCGCTCAAAAAGCTCGGCATGGGAGAGCAGTTCATGTTTCCAGGCTTCTCTGTCAATGGTCATAAGTTCTTCAAACTTGTCTCGTGAGAAGGTTTCCAGACCGCTCCAGTCTATATCTTTGTATCTGGGCATCCACCCGATAGGGCTTTCAACGGCGGAGGTACGGCCTTTTACGCGCTCGATGATCCATTTGAGAATACGCATATTGTCGCCAAATCCCGGCCAGATAAACTTTCCGTTTTCATCGCGGCGGAACCAGTTGACATGAAATATCCGGGGAGGTGCCGGCAGGTCGCGGCCAAACTGCAGCCAGTGGTTGAAGTAATCGGCCATATGGTATCCGCAGAAGGGGAGCATCGCAAAGGGGTCGCGGCGCACCTTGCCTTGTTCACCAAAAGCGGCGGCAGTGGTTTCAGAGCCCATGGTGGAGGCGGCATAGACTCCATAGCTCCAGTTAATCGCCTGATACACAAGTGGCACAGTAGTGCTTCTTCTTCCTCCGAATATAAACGCAGCAATGGGTACGCCATCGGGGTTTTCTACATTTTCATCAATGGCGGGGTTTTGGCTCGCCGGTGCCGTAAATCGCGAGTTGGGGTGAGCAACCGGCTTTCCACTGTTGGGGTCCCACTTGTTGCCGTGCCAGTCGAGGATTCCTTCGGGTACCTCGTCGGTCAATCCTTCCCACCACACATCTCCGTCAGGGGTAACCCCCACATTGGTGAAAATGGTATTGGCGGCAATAGATTTTATAGCATTGGGGTTGGTTTTTTCATTGGTTCCGGGAGCCACGCCAAAGTATCCGGCTTCAGGGTTGATCGCATGGAGAATACCATCTTTGCCGGGTTTTATCCAGGCTATGTCATCGCCCACAGTTGTGATTTTCCAGTTGCTGAATTCTTTAGGAGGAATAAGCATGGCAAAATTGGTTTTGCCGCATGCACTTGGGAAAGCTGCTGCCAGATATGTTTTTTCACCCAGCGGGCTTTCCACACCCATGATGAGCATATGTTCGGCCAGCCAGCCTTCTTCCTGTGCCATGGTCGAGGCAATGCGGAGGGCAAAACATTTTTTGCCCAGCAGGGCATTTCCTCCGTATCCGGAGCCGTAGCTTACGATAGATCTTTCTTCGGGATAATGGACAATATATTTAAGGGTAGGATTGCAGGGCCATTTGGCGTCTTCCTGCCCGGGTTCGAGCGGCGCACCTACGGTGTGCAGACATTTGACAAACTCCCCATTCGCACCCAAAACGTCCAGAACGCTGTTTCCCACGCGGGTCATAATGTGCATATTTACCACCACATATTCGGAGTCGGTGATTTCTACGCCGATCTGGGACATAGGCGAACCTACAGGCCCCATACTGAAAGGGATTACGTACATCGTGCGCCCTTTCATGGCACCCTGAAGTACAGGCTCCCTTTCTTCCTTCATTTCGCGGGGATCTTTCCAGTTGTTGGTGGGGCCGGCATTGTCGCGGGTGCGGCTACAGATAAAGGTTCGGTCTTCTACCCGAGCCACGTCGCTTGGATCAGAGAAGCAGGCAAAAGAGTTGGGCCGTTTGGTTTCGTTGAGTTTGATAAAAGTTCCTCTGGAAACAAGCAGGTCGCACAACTCGTCATATTCTTTTTTCGATCCGTCGCACCACCTGACCGAATCTGGAGTCATCAATGTTTTGATTTCTTCTACCCAGTTAAGCAGAGATTGATTTTTTGTAGGCATAATTGATTTTTGTGGTAAACAACAACTTTATTCTCCCGGGAAAAATGCGTTTGGTCTTTTGCTGAAATGATAAAAATCTTCTCAAAAAATTTCTTTTTGATAAAAAATCAGCGTTCTATTTTCCTAGAATACGTTTACTCCGAAAAACTTTTCAAGCACATTGGAAATGAGGATACCGCCCAGGAAAACCGGGCAGATATAGGTAACCATAATTTTGACAAATTTTTCGAGGAACGATCCGGGGTAAGTTTCATTTCCCGAATGAACTTCATTGGTCATATTGGAAAACCCCCATTTTCTCGACACAAACAGACACATGAGCATACCACCGAGCGGCAAGCCTATTTCAGAGAAAAGATCATTGACCAGATCGAGGAAAGATTTGGTCGAGCCACCGTAAGTGATGTTTGAAAATATAGCCAGTCCCCCCTGTGAGAGCATGCTGGGTAGTCCAATAATAAAAATGGCAGTTGCCAGTACGATGACTGCCCGTTTTCTCGACCATTTTTTCTCATCAACAAAATAGGCAACGGCAACTTCTAGCAGCGAAATGGTAGAAGTAAGCGCGGCAACCGAAAGCAGCAGGAAGAAAGCGCCTCCCACAATACGGCCGGCCAGCGGGCCAAACTGGGCAAAAATGCCTGGTAAAATCGTAAATACCAGCCCGGGGCCGCTGGCTTCGGGAGGTGTACCCTGTGAAAATACCAGTGGCAGCATCAGCAGTCCTGCGAGAAAGGCAACTGTAGTATCTGCAATAGTTACGATTGCCGCAGCAGAGGGGATATTTTCTTTTTTCCCGATATAAGAGCCATAAGTAATCAATGCGCCCATACCGAGAGAAAGGGAGAAAAATGCCTGTCCGAGGGCGGAGTTTATCGTTGAAAGGCTAATTTTACTAAAGTCAGGTTTGAGGTAATAGGCGATACCTGCACCTGCGTTGGGGAGCGTAAGTGCGTATCCGATCAGCAGAAAAAGAATCAGGAAGAGTAAAGGCATCATGATTTTGGAAGCCAGTTCGATACCCTGCTGAATACCGCGAAGTACAATAATCGCCGTAAGCACCATAAAAACAATGGAAAAGGCCATATTGTCCCAGAAATCGGCGACATAACGGCCAAAAAATGCGCCGTAATCAGGCTCTGCCAACAGGCTTCCGAAAGAGATTTCGATGAAATAACCAAAAGCCCAGCCTGCTACAACGTTGTAGAAGGAGAGAATCATGATGCCGCAAATGACGCCCAGCAGACCTACATTGGCCCAGCTTCGGTTTCCCGCTTTGAGATATGCACCGTAGGGATTGGACTGGGTACTTCGGCCAATGGCGATTTCACTTACCATGACGGGAAAACCGATTGCTGCGACAAAAATAATGTACAACAACAAAAATGCACCGCCTCCGTTTTGGGCGGTTTCATAGGGAAATTTCCAAATATTGCCGAGACCGACGGCAGAGCCTGCGGCCGCCGCAACAAATCCCAGTTTGTTGGAAAATCCAGTTCTGCTGGCCATAAATTTCGGGTTTTATTGGTTTTGTGATTGATTGAATATCGCAAGATATAAAAAAGTTTGGATTGCCCTTCTAATCTTCTCTTTCGATATTTTCGTCCTTTCCTTCCATCCCGATACTCGATTTTACCCCGCTTACCAGCGCTCTCAGCCAGTGTGCAACAAATATTTTGCTGGGGTCGGCTTCGTATTCAATACGGCCCACACGTAAAAACTTCCGTTTGGGGTTCCGCGATCTTACTACCAGCGCATTGGCCATGGCCGTCGCAAAACCGCGCTGGGAAACCTGGTTTTCCTCATCTTCTTTTTCTTTTTCTTCTACCACCGATACTTTCAGGTTCTCATACTCAAACCACATTTTTCCTCTGGCATTATGCGCGGTTCCTCTGATCCTGAATGCCATATCCAACGCTCTTCCACTGGCGACCTTGACTCCGGCTGCCGGCTCAAGTATAGAATTGAAAGTAGTAAGATCCATGGGCCCTGCTGTGCCTTCCATTGTGTAAGGATTGGTAGTATCTCCCAGCGGATAATACATGCTGATTTCCAGTTTTCCTTCGTCTTTGATCATGGCCTGCCCTCGCAGGGTCATTTCCTGCTTTTTTCCGGACACTATTCGGGGAAACTGATTGGTGGCGTTTTTGAGCACTGCGGATACGCTGGTGAGATAAATATATCCCGGCCTTGCCACGCGGTCCACCCGCTCAAAGTAATTGATCACGCCCCTGCTAAGCCTGATGCTGTCCACGGCCAGGCGAAAGCTCAATGAACGCAGTAACTCCTGTGGCGCCGGCGGACGCCGGTCGGGATCGGGTGAAAACCGCCGGTCTTTCTGGATCATCAGATTGGGGTTCTCGATGCTGATCTCTCCTGCGATCAGGTCTCTGTTTTGAAGCATAGCGTAGAGATCAGCATCTTCGATTTCAATTTTACCTGTCCTAAGATCAAAATAATCAATAGCATATCCATTGGCTACAACATAGTCAAAGATATTGTAATTGGAGGCAAAAGTGGCAGAATCAATGGTCACCTTCGAAAGCGCTGAATTAATACTGAGGTTGTGCAAATCAAGCAGGTAGAGACTGTCTTTCAGCGGAATGGTGTAGGTGGGTATCAAAAAATCAAAATCATCGGAAAACAGCATCCTGCCGGGGCGCATCATTTCCAGCGGGTCGGGTACAAACCGGTACAGGTTAAAGGAGAAATCATGCAAAACAACAGGGCGGGTTGTGTCTCCCGGAGGAAGAAACTGCTCAAAACGGGCTCTCTCAATGGAAAATGTGTCCAGTGATACCCGGTGGAAAAACTTCTCCACCATAGCGTACAGGTTAATATCCCTGGGTTGTTCTGCTGAAGGAGGCGACTGACTGAGGGCTATCCGCGGGCGCGAAAGTCGAAGCGAACGCAGATTCAGTACTCTGTCAAAGTAGATTTCATTTGCCCGTAACCCAGCCAACCTTGCCGATGGGATAAAAATTTCCATCTGCTGACCAGCCCGGGATAGAAATCTGCTTTCTCGGTTGGGGGTGATTTCAATTTCTTCGGCGATAATACTCGAATCGGCTGTGGAAATACCTATATCCCCGATACGGATGGTGTAGCTGCTGTCCGCCAGCATAATAGAATAATCTCTTATATTCATCCCGATATCAATATCATCGGCATAAAAAGGATTTCCGGTATTGGTACGCGCCGCCGGGTCAAGCTGGAAATTGGTAATGAGTATGACTATATCTCTTGCTGTAAAGGCATTGCCGGAAAGCGGGTTGTTTTCATTCAGCCTCACAAATCCGTTCATCACCAGAAACGTGTGTATGCGCAACGATTCCAGTTTCCCTGCAATAAGCTGGTAAAGGTCCGATTTGGCAAGTGAATCTATATCCGTTTTTTCCAGTTGGGGATACCGATCCATCGATAGTTTCGGATCATAGAGTGTGACCCCTTCCAGGTTGAGAATCTTTTCTTCGAGAAGTTCAAAGCTGTTGACTCCTTCGACAATCAGGCGCGGGGTTTCAAACCGGTAGCGGTTCTGTTTTTCGGGGGAATGTGCAGATGGGTTGGGACTGATTTTTATATCAGAAATGTTTAACTTTTGCCGGGCGGTAGAAAATGAGATTGCCCCCGTCTGAAGGGTATGGATGCTGTCTGGAAGTGGCTGCGTTATTCCGTCAATTTTTACCTGAATGTCGCGGGAGTAAAGCATGTTTTCGGGCCCGATCCGGCTTCCTGGTTCAAGCCGGAAGTCGCTGACAGTGACACTCATCACCGGAATCTCCATCAGCAGGGTAGGCGAGGGGCCTGTATGCTGCCGGGTGAAATGGGCTGAGTCTATCTGAATATTGTGTATTTCCAGTGAATGGAGCCGTTGGGAAATAGCAGCGTACCAATCGATGTTTTCCAGTGAAGGGAGAAAGGATTTTTGCTGCTCCTCCGCTTCCGGGTTGTGCATACCGATTTGTGGATGGGAAAGGTGGAGGCTGTCGATGATCAGGGTCTGATATACCCATACCTGCCTTACATCAAGGCCGGAAAGATAGACAGAAGGAATAAAACCGTGAATGTGCTGCCGCCCTTTTTGTGTGGTGTCACGTGGGATAATGGATACTGAGTCTGCGAAAATGGCGGAATCAGCAGTGGAAATGCCTATACTGGCTGCCCGTATGGCATACGAACTGTCGGGCAATATAAACAGGTAGTCGGCTATATTGGCCTTTACTGCAATATCATCTGCATACCAGGGATTTTTTCTGCGCAGGGTGGTATCGGGTGAAAGTTGGAAGTTTTGGATATGAACATTGATATCCGAGGCGGCAAATTCATTGCCTGAAGCCAGATCCGATGTGTTGAAATTGAATTTTCCTCCCTTCACGAAGAAGTTTCGTATGGAAAAGGCGCGTAGTTCGTCTTCGACCAGGCTGTAAAGATTGGATTTTGCCAGCGAATCGACCAGTTCGCGCTCGACCTGGGGGCGGTTAATCAGTTCGGCCAGTGGTTCGTAGATTTCGACCCATCCGACCGATAGAATCCGCTCATGCCACACACCGGGCAGATCCAGTCCGTAAAAGCTGGCTCTGGGAACCGTAAGCGAAATGACATCTCCGCCTTCGACCAGTGCTTCTGCAAATTTTTGGCTGGTTGCTCTGAGATCAATATTGCGCACAGACAACACCCCGTCTCCGGTGGAGAGGCTGGTGGCGCCTGTGGTCAGGGTATAGTTTTGCCTGGAGAGCCGCGTCCGAAGCCTGGTGTATTCGACCGAAATATTGTCGGAAAACAGAATCCGGTTGGGATCAGGTTGGTAAATACCCGAATCAAGTTTTACGCCGGAGAGCGTCATGTCCACCCCTTCGACAGAAAGTGTCGTATCTCCGGTATTTTTAAGATGAAAATATTTGCCGCCCTCCACGGTCAGCGACCCGGTAGCGATTCTTCCAAACCACGGAAGTAGTTTTTCGACGATTGGTACCTGCCGGTCTTTTTTTCCGGAAGGTATCTGTACCGACGGGTTGGTCGTGCTGCTTACTACCGGCTCGACAATCCGAACCAGTGCCATATCGAGTTTGCGATCAAACCAGGCCGTATAAATGGGCACACCCTGAAGTACCAGTCGTGGAATATAAATATCAAATGATTCCCGGAGCGGCGAATGGTTTTGTGAAGATATAACTGGCTGAACCTGAATGTTTTCGGCTGTAATTTCTCCTGTGAGAGAGGAGATTTCTATTTTTCCTGCGCGAATAGAATAACTGCTGTCGGGCACAAAAAATATATAGTCCTCGATATTCATGCGCGCGGTAATCTGATCTGCAAAAAACGGGCGGTCATGTTGTAGTACAGTGGTGGAATCGATCTGAAAATTGAGGATTTCAAAGCTGATTTCCCTGGCACTAAAACTGTTTTGCCTTTGATCTTCCGAGGGATTGAATGTCAGTGTGCCGCCGGTTATTCTGAGCCTTTCAATATGGAGAGTATTGACAAACTGTGAGATTAGCTGGTATATGCGTTCCGGGCGAAAAGATTCTCCTTCCCCGGCAAACTCCGGGAAACTCCTAACCTGAATTTCAGGCTGATGCAGGGTAAGCGATTTCAGGTGCGCATCCCGGTGGCGGATGATGCGAAAAAGGTCTTCAAATGTGATTTCTACCTCAGGTACCTGCGCTGTGAAAAGGAAAGGTTTTGCATGTCCTTCTGCTGCCAGCGAATCAAAACACGCCTGATCGTATGCCAGGCTCAGCCCCTTCATGGAAAAACTGCGGCGGAAAATACTCCAGTCAACACTTTGGATTTGGAGTGAATACAAATTCCGGGTGTTTTGGCTTACCGTGCGTGAAACCGTTGTCCGGATTGCCGGGCCGACTACAAAACTGACAAAAATCTGGATGGTGGCAAGCAAAATCAGCAACGTACCGATCACCCATTTCCACCAGTTCCGGACACGATTTGATGCCATTTTCCTCATTTAACCACAAAAATAAGGATTATTCACTGAATTCATACGGGTGTTCTATCTCCGTTTTGTTGTCCACGCTAAAGATCACCACTTCCTGTTTTTTACCTTTTAGCTGGACTTTCCCTATTTCTTCAAAGATAAAACCGTCGAATTTCTCGACATGGCGGTGAAGGTCCTGGGAAATCAGCAGGTATCTGCCATATTGGTTGCAACAACCCTGAATCCTGGCTGCGGTATTGAGGACATCGCTGTGGTAAGCAATTTCTTTTTTTATAACGCCCACTTCGGCGACCATGACCAGTCCGATATTCATACCGGCCTTAAAGGCAGGCACCAGATCGTATTTGTTGAAATAGTATTCGGCCCGTTTTTGAATGCTTTGTTCGAAGGAAAAAAAAGCGCGCAGGCAATTGGCATTTTCGAGCCCTTCCTCAACTTTCCAGGTTAATACCGCCTCATCCCCCACATACTGATAAACTTCCACATTGTGTTTGTGGAGCGTATCGGTGAGGTCGTAAAAGCAGTCCTGTATAAGTTCGCTGTAAAGAATATGCCCCAGCCGCTCGGCGTAGGTAGTGGAGGATTTGAGGTCGAGAAACATAAAAATCCGCGACTCTTCTTTCGGGCGATGGTATTTTCCGCTGATGATATTGTACAAAATCCCAGGGCCAAACATATTATTGATCTGTCGGATAAGGTTGAAAATAATACTCACCACGCCGGTATAGATCAGGAGTACGACGGCTGTTTTGGAGAACATACTTTCCCTGAACAAATCCATAAAGGTGTTTTCCACTTTTCCATCAAAAAATATATGGCTGATCAGAATAGAATGGAAAATGATAATGAGGGTAAGCACAATGTGCGAGAAGGTACGGATGAGAATCACCAGTCCGTAAGCAGTCTGTTTCAGAATGCGTTGGTCCAGGAGAATGTCGAGCATACCAAAGGCCAGCCCGAAAGCTACACCTGAGAATAAGCCTTGCATCAGAATCCGGAGGGGAATACTCCCGTTACGGGTTACATGAAGTTCGAAAACCGATTCTTCTTCTACTCCATACAACCGGATAAATGAAAACAAAAGTGCCGCGCCGACCCAGACGAGAACAGAGAGTCCTATATTGCGTAAATGCTTTTTGATAAATATTGAGGTTTGCGGGTTGTGATAGTTTCAGTTTGATAAAATTAACACAAAAAGCCAAATCAGGAAATATTTTCGCCTGTGGGGAGGCTTATGTAAAAGGTGGCGCCCACGTCGGGTTTGCCTTCTGCCCAAACCTTTCCGTTGTGACGGGTAATAATTCGGTTTACGTTTGCCATGCCGATTCCCGACCCTTCAAATTCATCTTCCGGATGCAGTCTCCGGAATACGCCAAACAGTTTGTCCACATATTCCATTTTAAATCCTACCCCATTGTCCGAAATTATATATAATACCTGATTTTCTTCGGTTTTCCCCTGAACCGAAATTCTCGCTTCATCCTTTTTTCCCGTAAATTTTACAGCATTGGAAAGTACATTCATAAAGGCCTGCTCCAGCAACAATTCGTCGGCATAAACATCGGGGAGGTCTCCGATTTCTGTATGGATAATGCGGTTGTGTTCCTGCCCGAGAAGTACTTTGAGTATTTGATTGATCATCAGATTCATGTTTACTTTTCGCAGCACGATTTCCCGTTTGTTGATCCGGGAATATGCGAGCAGGGCATCAATTTGCTGGCTCATCTTCTGGGCCGCCGCCGAGATAAAACCCAGCGCTTCAAGGTTACTTCCCTGAAGGATATTTCCCGCTCTTTTCTCAAGTAACTGCGCGTAACCATTGAGGTGGCGAAGTGGGGCGCGGAGGTCGTGGGAAATAGAATATGCGAAGCTTTCCAGTTCTTTGTTTGAGTTTTCGAGCTGCTCGGTGCGCTCGACAATCCGGCGTTCCAACGCTTCCCAGCTTTCTGCCAGACGTTTTTCTTCCCGTTTTCTGTAAATATAGTTTCCAATAGAATTAGCAACACTCAGGAGCATATGCTCTTCTGTCTGATTCCATATCCTCGCCTTCTGACAATCATCAAAACCGATAAACCCCCAGAATCCAGATTCAATAAAAATCGGGACTACCAGAATGGAAATGATGTCCTGTGGTTCAAGGATTATTCTTTCTGATTCAGGGAAATCGCTTATCAGCCCCTTTACACTTCTTCCATCACTCAGCAATTCATACCATCGCCCAAAACCCAATTCGGTATAGGTTGCATTTTGTAGCAAAGGGTTATCTATTTGAGGCTCTGCCAGCGAATTTGTAACTTCAAAACGCTGACTCACATAAAGGGTTTGTGTGTCGTGATCAAATATGTTTTCGAACACATACACCCTGCTGGCGTCAGTCGCAGTCTGAATTGCTTTTAACGCATGGGTAATGGCCTGTACATTATCATCGATCATTAGCAACGCAATCGTGGCTGCATTAATCCCCTTCAAAAGCTGGTCTTTTTTTTGCAATTCCTGATTGACTGCAATCAGGATATTGCGTAGAAGAACGTTTTGCTCCCCGGAATGCTGTAGTAAATACTCAAAATAAAGGGTTAGATCCTCCAGCTTCCAAAACATTTGGCGCTCCATGATTATCTGTCTCGTAACTTCCAGTGCATACTGGCGTGACGATGCCGGAACCGGTACCTCCCGGAACAGAAACTCTACAATGTCATTGATTCCTGGCCGCTTCATGAGAAGAGCATTTTTCATTAGTTGGAGACATATCCGAATGTTAATCAGATTTTAGCAAATATTTGAATATTATTGTATAAAATCCTTTCTATGAAATCAATTGCCAGTATTTTCCCCATTATGTTAATGGTTTTTGCCCTCGCCTGCAAAAGTCAGGACTATAATCATGAAAATTACCCCGATGCCCGTATTGTCTTTGGATCTGGCGGAGGTTTTACCGGAATGGTATCCACTTATGTATTGCTGGAAGATGGACGCATTTTCGATAAAGCGCCTACGAGTGAATCCTTTTCTTTGCTGAAAAAAGGGAAAAAATCTACGGCAAAAGCGCTTTTCCTGCGCATCGCAGAAATTAGTCAGACAAATGAACCCATCAATATTCCCGGCAATATTTATTATTTTATCGAATGGCACTCACCTGAGGGCGAGCCGTACCGCCTTACCTGGGGGGATATGCGTAATCCAGCTCCGGAAGCGGTTACCGCGTTTTATCAGACACTACTGGACGCTACCAAATGATTTTTTATAGGAAGCGGTGATGGAGCTACAACTTTTCCGACTAAAAGGGAAAGAATCGTTAATTTCCATCTTATGAAAACCCTTATCCTTACATTTTCGCTTTCAACTGCTTTCTATTTATCTGCCTGCACAGCCACGCCTATTGCTGAATATGAAGTGGCCGATACCCCTGCATCGGTTTCTCTGACTTCAAATGAATCTGATATGCAAACAGATCGCGTAGTGATAATCAATGGACAGCGTGTGCCTGAAAATGTACTCCAGGCACTTGAATTGCAGTATGGTGTAAAAATTCTTGAAGGAAGATACTGGTATGACCGCCTCAACGGGCTTTGGGGAATGGAAGGCGGCCCCGGAGCTGGTATTATCATGCCGGGCATGAACCTGGGCGGCCCCCTCCAGCGAAATGCTTCCGGTGGAAATACAGGCGTTTTTATCAACGGACGAGAATTGCATTCCGTGGATGTCAGCCGCCTTCAGGCACTGGGAACCGTGTATCAGGGACGCTACTGGCTGGATGCCTATGGATATTTTGGGTACGAAGGCGGGCCTGCACTTGGCAATCTGGTACAACTGGCACAACAGTCCGGCGGCTATTCACGAAACGGCGGATCCAATATTTACAATCAGAACGGAAATACTTTCTACCGCAATGGCTATACGGGTATTGGCGGCGGTAGCGATGGGAAAACTTCTTATGTCATCGGCTCTGATTTCAGCGTAATTGTCGATTGATCCCTATTATATAATGATTCTTATGCCACATGCTCCCTGAGTGTGTGGCATTTGGTTTTGGAAAAAATGCATTTTTTCCCCAATATTCGTTTTCCATACAAACAAATACACTATGAAAATCCGCTTACTCCTTTTGACCGTTTTTTCTATCCTTATTTTGGGTTTTTACCCACAAGGATATTCCCAGTCTGTTCATCCTTTCTCAGCCAAAAAGAAAACGGGCACAGCCTCTTCTCAAATTTCCAATCCTGCCGGAACCATCGCTGCGCAAAACGCAATTCCTGCCTCCGCAATAACCGTAAATCAGCCCGCACTCGTACCTTTCGGGCAATTGCGAATCCCTCAATCCTTTACTACCCGCAACTCGCCACTACACGAAATGCAGGTCTTTCGCGATCCCGATGGCGGCCTCCCGGTTTTTATTGAAAGCACCAACCCCGCAAGCGCAATGGCCAGCCGCACTACTTCTGCCCAGACAGAAACAGCGGCGCTCGACTACCTCGAAGAAATCGCAGATGTACTGCCCCTCAAATCTCCGCGCGAAGAGTTTGTTCTCAACCAGATTACCGAAGACAATGGAATTACTCACGTAAAACTTTCCCAGGTGTACCAGGGCGTGCCCGTGTATGGCGGAGAAGTAATTGTGCATTTTACTGCTCCCGATAAAATCCTCTTTACAGGAAGATATGAGCCTACACCAGTTCTCAGCGACGTCGTTCCCGAAGTCACTCCAGCCGCAGCAGAACTCACCGCACTTCAGGACGTGAGCACCAAAACAAATGTGGTTGCACTTACCCCGGCACAGGAAGACATACTGAAATATCACGGCGCAGAAGCCGAACTGGTTGTCTATCCCACACACGGTTATATCCGGTCTCAGCGGCTGGCCTGGCATCTGACCATTCGCCCCAATTTTATCAGGCGGTATGAGTATTTTATCGATGCCAAAACCGGCGCTGTGCTCTTTAGTTATGACCATACCTGCGCAATTGGCCCCGTGACAGGTAATGCCAATGACCTCACAGGCGCCAGCCGCCAGGTTCATTCATTTGAATATGCCACCAACAATTTTGTGCTGCTGGATATGTCCCGGTCTATGTATCACGGGTCAAACAACAACCCCCAAAACGGTGACGGATATATTCTTACCGCAGATTTAAACAATACCTCTACCCAGAATCCTTCCTACAACGAAATTACCTCAGGCAATAAAAATAGCTGGAATGCCACAGCCGTTTCTGCTCACTACAATGCCGGTGTGGCTTACGACTATTATCTCAATACTTTTGGTCGCGTCTCCATAGATGGCGATAGCGGCGATATCGTGTCATTTATCAATGTACAGGATGAAAACGGCCCGATGGACAATGCTTTCTGGAATGGCGCGGCCATGTTTTATGGCAATGGAAACACGGCATTTACGCCACTGGCAAAGTCTCTTGATGTCGCCGGCCATGAAATGACGCATGGTGTGGTACAAAGCACTGCCAATCTCAACTATCAGGGACAGTCAGGCGCGCTCAACGAATCATTTGCCGATGTCTTCGGCGTGATGATTGATCGCGACGACTGGACGCTGGGTGAAACCGTCGTAAAGACCAACGTGTTTCCTTCGGGTGCGCTTCGCAGCATGTCTGACCCGCACAACGGCGGCTCCGGACTCAACAGCAACGGCTGGCAACCCAAACATATGAACGAACTTTATACCGGATCGCAGGACAACGGCGGGGTGCATATCAACAGCGGAATTCCTAACCACGCATTTTACCTGATTGCTACAGCTATCGGAAAAGAAAAGGCAGAACAAATCTATTACAAAACCCTTCGCGACTGGCTGACCCGTTCGTCTCAGTTTGTGGATCTCCGGGTGGGCGTACTCAATGCTGCCAATACAGTGGCGGGTGTTACGGCTGCCGATAAAACGGCGATCGGCAATGCTTTTGACCAGGTGGGAATCCCCGGCCCCGGTGGAAGCGGCGGCAATGGGGGCGGAACCAACGGACAAAACTACCAGTATCAATTACCCGTCAATCCCGGCCCGGATTTTATCGTGAGTACCGACGTCAATGATTTTGATCCGGTCGAACTGTATATCTCCAGTACTACGGGCACCAATTTTCAGGCGCTGAGTAATACAACGCCACGGGCCAAAATCAGTGTAACCGATAATGGCAGCGTAGCCTATTTTGTAGGGGAAGACCACCATATTTACGGCCTCTATCTCAATCCTTCCAACCCACAGCAAACCAAAATCAGCACAAATGCAGAGTGGGATAACGTAGCCATTTCCAAAGACGGAACCAGACTGGCGGCCATTTCTACTTCCATTGATACAGCCATTTATGTTTTTAACCTCGCAGCCAACCCGATTACCGGTGTCAAATACCGACTTTACAACCCTACTACTGCCCAGGGTGTTACCACAGGTGACGTATTGTATGCCGATGGGATTGAGTGGGACTATTCGGGCGAATATATCATGTACGACGCCTTCAACGAAATCACCAATCTCTCTGGTACCAATCTCGAATACTGGGATGTGGGTTTTATTCGCGCATGGAACAACAGCGCCAACAATTACGGAGACGGGACGGTTTCCAAACTTTTTTCCAGCCTCGAAGAAGGCGAAAGTGTGGGAAATGCCGTATTCTCCAAAAACTCTGCTGCGGTAATTGCTTTTGATTATTTCAACACCATTACCGGCGAAAATTATCTGCTCGGGGGGAATATCGAAACCGGCGACTTAGGTACCATTTTCCAAAACGATCGCCTGAGTTTTCCCTCCTATTCCAAAACCGATGATAAAGTCATTTTTGACGCACAGACCACAAATGGCGTGGACGTTGTGGCCGTAATCAGCCTGGCTTCAGATAAAATCAGCTCCACCGGTAACGCTACCGGGCTGATCAGCGACGGAAGATGGGGCGTATGGTATGCCCAGGGTAGCCGGAATATTAATATCGCCATTGAAGATGAACTTCCGGTAAATGGCCATATTCGCCTGTATCCCAATCCTTTGCGCGACAACCTTTTTGTGTCCTTTGACCTGAAACATGCAGCAGATGTGCGTCTGGAACTCATGGATGTCTCGGGCAGAATTATTTATTCTGCCCCCAATACCCATTCCTCCGCAGGAGAATTTTCGACTGCTGTTTCTGTAACCGATCTGAGTTCCGGAGTTTATTTTATGCGGGTATGGGTCGATGACGCAGCAAAAACGATTAAAGTAGTGAAGACCGAATAATCACTGATTTCCCCCCATCTGCATAGGCATATTGCTGAGATTAAACTCCATACGGAGCGGACCATACCCCATATCCACAGCAGTTTTTCCTTTCAGGTTGGGGGAAATATTTTGCCCTGAGATCAGGCCCAGAATTCCTTCCGCTCCCTGTGCCCAGGAAAGCGTCATAATGACTTTCATCTCTCTGCTCTGCCCGGGCCCGACCATCGCGTTCTGGTTTGCTGGTATAACCTCAAAGCCCGCAGGGGAATAAGTTGCATTTCCTGCCAGTATCTGCGCTTCTGTAAGGAACTGTGGCGCCTGAACAGGAAACTGATTGTTGTTGACAAACCGGAAGGGGATTTCCACTTTGAGGCCGGTGACACCTGCGCCGGGAAATACAAGCAGCGGATCAGCATTTTTGAATGTATTCCATTGGGTTTGCAGCAGGTTGAGGTTGGATTGCGAATTGGGGATAAGTGCACTTACCACAGTTTCAAATACAGGATCACCTTCTTTGGGAGGCGAAAGCAGGTCGTTTTTCATGTCGTTCCAGTACCCGTTCATCTGGTTTCTTTTTCCCGCATTGGTAAAGCTCGCATTGATAAAAGTTTCCACTGCGTCTGAAAACATATCGATACAGGGCCGTGGCTGCGGTATATGGGGGCAGTTGAGGTTTTTGAGTTCGTAGATAAAAGGATAAATCAAATCCTTTTCAAGTTGGGCTGTGAGAACCTGATCGACAAAAGGGGTAATCGCATCCTGATACATCCCCAGGTTGAGGGTATCCATTTTCCCGAGAAACTTTACACTGGCAGGCTGATTGGAGAGCGTCACAGAGGGCAGGGTGGGAAGGCGGATGGTATCACCAAATGCAAACTCCAGGGTGTGTTCTCCCAGTTTTTTTGCCAGTGCATCTTGGAGATTTAAAGCTTCTGTGATTTGGTTTTTGGGTAGTGCAATGCCGTATTGGGATAGTTCACCGGCAAAATCGGAAAGATCAAGTTTTACCAGAGATTCAAATTCGAAATAATTGTCTCTCCCCAGTACATTCCAGGTTTTGAAGACTCCCTGCGGATTGAGATCAAGGGTAAAAGTATAGGTTTCGAGTTTTTGCCCTTTGGCAGGAACGGTAAATCCGGCGTGATTGCCGATTTGCCCGGGAATGTTTTTGCCATTGAGTTTGAGTGTTACCTGATGTTCTGGTATGAGGAGATTTTTGTTGAATGGGTTCCGGAAGAGAAACCGCAGCCCGAGATTGAGTTTTATATCGGTGAGTTGGTTGCCGGGCTGAATGTTTTGGATGTCAATTCCCCTGAAACCAACGGTAGGAATGGTATCCTGAAGCCTGAGAATTTTGGGTGAACAGGAATACAGGATCGCGGTCACAAAAAGCAAAAGCAATGCAGGCGTAGCGGATTTGCGGTACATATCAGGTAAAATTAGGGTGTGGGTAATATCGTACCTGAAATGTAGAGAATTGTTACCGTATAAAATAAAAAACCCCCGGGAGGTTATCCCGGAGGCCGATTAAAAAGGACTACTACTACTCGCGAGCTGTAGGGGAAGGATTCGAACCTTCATGAGGTGGTTAGGCTCCCCCACCAAATGGGGGGGAGCTTTATCCCAAACCCTCGCCCCCGAGACAAGAGGGTATGGCTACCGATTTTCATCACCCTACAGTGTAAGAATTTAAATCAAACTATGGCATGGCTAAAGAACTTCTTAATTGTGTGTGTTGTGCTTCGTTGTATGATACAATATTACAGCGCGGATTGTGATTTTGCAAATTTTTTTAAAAAATTATGAAAAAAATTTACTGAAAAGGGATTTATTTTGAAAATAATTAATGTAAAAAATACTTTTATTATTGTATGTCGCAGAAAATCAGCATGTTAGGAAAATCACACGCAGGACAGGATGAGCGGTTTAGTAATATGGAAATTACTCAGTAAGCCCGGGGTTTTCGGTCAGGGGAGGAATAGCATGCTCCTGATTTTCTGGTGAGGGCGTTAAAGGCAAGGATGGGGCCTGTTTTTCAAGCAGGAGGCTCAGTTTACGGTTGATTTCCTCTATTTGCAGGACCATATTGTCGTTATTATCCCGCACCATTTCCTCCACAAAGATTGCATTGACAATTGAGAGGCCAAACAATCCGCCCGAAACGACGATAGTAATAAAGTATAGCTTGGTAAAAAATATTTTCACCGGCCCCATGTCAGTATTCTGGATCAATTGTTCGGGTACTTCATACCAGCCTTCGATAGTAAATATTTTGAATATATTGTAAAAAGAGATCAGCGGATCGCCAAACTGCTCCGGCGCAAGGTCTTTAAACATCCGGCAACTGACAAGGGAAATAACAAAACTGTAAATGAAAAAAGCCAGCAATACAAACACAGAGGCTTTGAAAGCTCTTCGTACCCCGGCGATCATTTCCTGAATATTGGGAATGAATTTAATAAATTTAAAAAATCTGACCATCCGGATGACCCTGAAAACAAACAGAAAGGACAGATTGGGAAAGTTTGACTCAAACAACAGCAAAAAAGAAGGAATACTGAGCAGCAGAATTGCCAGATCAAACTTATTCCATCCGGAGGATATATATTCACGCCACCCCATCTGGCTGATTTTGACCAGTGCCTCCATCAGGAAGAAAAAAAGGAATAGCGCATCAAGCACCTCCAGTGCAAGAACGGTGCTGGGGTTGAGGTCAAAGGAGAGCAAAAAAAGAATTACCGCATTCAAGCTGATAACAACCGCAACCGGCCTGTCATGGGTAAATAGATGAATCAATATTGATTTCATGCGAAAGACAAATTCCAATCTGCGTAAAGCTAATATTTTTCTGCATGAGTTTACAAAACCTCTTTTTCGTAATGCAGATTCCACCATTCACGATGGATTTCATGCCGTTCGGCGCATCACTGAATATCATGTAAGTTTTTTGTGTAAATTGTAGTATAAACAAGGCAAAACACCTGCCCATACAACAAAATAAAGACCTGGCCTTTGGGCCGCTATACAAAAACGATGCAAACCACAGCCATAAACGCCCACACGGCATAAGATGTTTGCATTAGGTTTTTACATAGCAGTATTAGCCGGACCCCTTCAGCTTTTGGCTGGCAGGGGTTCCTTTTTTTACCGGGGTTGCTTCAGCGCTATTTCATCAGCCCCCGGGCAATCACGATTTTCTGGATTTCGCTGGTGCCTTCGTAAATCTGGGTGATTTTGGCGTCCCGGAGCATCCGCTCTACGTGATATTCCTTCACATATCCGTTTCCACCGTGAATCTGAATGGATTCATCTGCGCAAAACATCGCGGTTTTGGAGGCGTACAACTTGGCCATTGCTGCGGAAACTTTATAATCGAGACCCGCATCTTTTTCCATAGCCGCTTTCCAGATCAGATATTTGGAAGCTTCAATTTCTGTTGCCATTTCGGCCAGTTTGAACTGTATCGCCTGGTGGTTTTTGATTTCTGTTCCAAATGCCTTGCGGATGTGTGAATAGGCAAGTGCCTGCTGGTATGCGCCCATAGCAATTCCCAATGCCTGAGATGCAATACCGATACGCCCACCGTTGAGGGTTTTCATGGCAAACACAAATCCAAATCCGTCTTCACCGATCCGGTTTTCTTTCGGCACTATTACTTCATTGAAATTGAGTGAGTGGGTATCAGAACCCCGGATGCCGAGTTTGTTTTCTTTCGGCCCCAGTTCAAAACCTTCACTTCCTTTTTCGACGATGAGACAGTTGATGCCGCGGTGACCTTTGTCCCGGTCTGTATGTGCCATGACAAGATACGTATCGGCAATGCTGCCGTTGGTTATCCAGTTTTTGGTGCCGGTAAGTACATAATGATCTCCTTTGTCAATGGCTGTGGTTCGCTGCTGGGTAGCATCGCTTCCTGCTTCCGGTTCTGAAAGACAAAATGCACCGATATGTTCTCCGGTCGCAATTTTGGTCAGATATTTCTGCTTTTGTTCTTCAGAGGCGTACTTTTCCATTCCCCAGGCTACAAGCGAATTGGTAACCGAAAGGATCACTGCAGCAGATGCGTCCCATTTGGCGATTTCGGTGAGGGCGAGTACGTAGGACATGGTGTCCATGCCACCTCCACCATATTGGGGATCTACCATCATACCCATCAGGCCCAGTTCGGCCATACGGTTGAGTAGTTCTTTGGGGAAATATTGTTTTTCGTCCCTGTCAATTACACCGGGTTTAAGTTCTGTTTCAGCAAATTCCCGGGCCATTTGCTGCACCATGAGGTGTTCTTCTGATAATTCAAAATTCATTGGGCGAGTAGATTGGTATCAAACTGCAAAACTAACGTTTTTCGTCCAGAATCTCCCCATCCTTTTCCAACTGTTTCCTGATTTCTCTTGCAGCCTGTCGCCCGATGTGAAATCCCAGTGAGCGATAAGCTTCAAACTGTGCATCATCAAAAAACTGGTCTGCAGTCGTCTGGTGCGGGAAATCAGGGTATTTTGCGTGATAGTTGGACGCGCTTACCGGCAGGGTTTCCTGGTTGATGGAAGATTTGAGGTAGAAAATGGTACCGGTGGTGCGATCGGGGTATCCGATTTTTCCGATTGCTACTGATCGCGCACTGGAAGTGATTTTTCCGGGTTCGGGCCGGGAAGGAACCAGCGGGCTCAGGTCAATCTCTATGTCAATATTCTCTTCAATATTGGCCATTCGTATGGCATGGCTGAAAGATTCGAAGAGAAAGTTTTTGTCCTCTTCAAAATCGCATATGATAATGTATTTACAACGCCGCTGCAACAGCGGCAAAAGTCCGAGGTTATCACCCGTATGTCCGCCGTCGGAAACGTTGACCATCCGCCGGTCGGCGGTGAGAAGCCCCAGTAGTTCCTGTACCAGATAGTAGGGCCAGAAGGTATAATTCCACTTGGGGTTTTTCCAGCCGGGGGTTCCGTAGTTTTTATATCGCCACGGGTTTTCTGTCCAGTAGCCGAGCCGCAGGTTGAGCAAAGTTGTAATGAAGGTCTGGGCAAAAAAACTTGACATTCCCATACCCGAACTTACCGCCGCTGCTGATATCGTCATGGCACGTGCGAGTTTGGTTTTCCCCTCGCGGTACACATCCGAACGCACATAACCTGTACTGGTCGATCCTGTATAGTTTCTTGAAAAAACAAAATGATCGGACTTCAGGTCTTTGCGTACCAGTTCGCTCGTTCCCTGAAGGTTGATTGCTGTAACGATAATATGGTAAGGACTGCGCGGCCAGGGTTCCCAGACAGTTCCGTCGGGATCAATCCGGTTTTCAGGATCGTTGTTTTGTACTGCGGTTTTCTCCGGATGTTTTTTCCAGCCCATATCCTTGATCGGGATATTTTCGTCATTGCGGAGGTTTACCATGGGCATGCCCTGTCTTTGTGGTTTATCTCTCAGCACCCGCCCGTCGGTTTTGAGAAATGCCTCTGAAAGCCGGTCTCTGTAAAAATAATGAAGGGAAAGCCGGTTGGAATTGACAAACATTCCCAGTGCGATAAACAGAAAAAGCGATCCGCCCAGAAGCCAGCCAGGCAGATAGACATACTCGCTTCGGGTAATAAGCATACTCGTAATCGCAGAAGCAGCCAGCACCACAAACAGAACCATGGACAGGGTAATGGCCGGTATTTTCAGTTTTTTCAGCAGCCCTGCGAAAAACCCTTCTCCCTGTACTTTGCCAGATACCGCCAGATACCCTACACCGATAGAAGCCAGAGAAGAAATACTGGAAGTAAGTGTGATAAAAAGCTCATTAAAGAAAAAGCTGAATGAAAACAGCAGCAAAATACCCACAGGCATGGCGATGGATATCAGCAGGGCGTAAAGCGCGCCGCCCCTGAGCACACCATCCATTGAACGGGCGATCCTGGTATGGCGCGATGGAAAATTGGTGAAAGGCAGAAAAAGGTACACCGCAAGGAATAATCCTGCTGCGAAGCATGCAGGCAGGCCAAAAATAATCCAGTAATCCTGACCTCCTACCTGGCCTCTGGCCATAGCCTGAAACCACAATATAATGGTAAACATTGGGCCTCCGAGGGTGCCTGCCAGGTTGAACCGCCGGGTAAAAAGGGTTTCATAATAGTTTTCCAGTGTATGCCCTGACCGGGCACGCGAAGATAGCGGCCCTTTGTCAGGGGCCTTCCGGGCTTTTTCCAGTCTCTTAAGAATATTTCCCACTCTGAAAATAAAGTACAGGGCTGCAGTAACGCCCATCACTGCCATAATGCCCATTAGCAACAGATGATGAGCCAGACTTTCCCTGATTTTCCCCAAAAAAACCAGCACGTAATCGGACCAGAAACTGGAAAGCTGGTCAGTCAGGCTCCGCGGTGCGGCACCTTCTGTTACGGGAGCGTAAAGTTGCGTCTGATAGATACGGAGTTCGGAAAAAAAATCTCCTCCTGAGATAAAGTCAAATACAATATAGTTGATCGACACAAAAGCCGTCAAAGCCAGAGAAAACAGGAGAATGTTGTGAACGATTCCGGCAAAAATGGCCCCTACCAGTTTTTGTACCGATGGGCTGAAAATACTTTTTTCTGTAGAAAGGTATTCGCCGTGTGAGCGTAGGTGGTGAATCTGGTGCCGGGCATCAATTTTGATTTTGTCAGGATGGGTATATTCGATGACAAGCTGATCTTCTGCCCCTTTTTGTTTGTCTGATTCAGCTATTTCCGGCTCCATCTGGGATGGCATCCATCTTGGCTTTTGTTCCGGGAACAATTTTTCATTTGCGGTTGCCTGCGGTTGTTTTTCCGAAGGGCGGGTTTCGATAAGCAAAACCAGTGGAGACGTTTCGGAATCCATTCCAGGTATTGCCTTTTCAAATTCAGCATCACTGAGTCCTTCCGGTTTGATGAACTTTTCGGGCGGATTGTTCATCAGGGTCGAAAGGCAGGATGCCATATAACCTCCTCCGGAAACTGAACTGAGATAATCCACTTTTTTCATGATCTTCTCCACGATCAGCTTCTGGAAAACGCCCAGCGTAAGGGTGGAGGCCCGGATTCCACCACCGGAAACGGCAACCCCCCAGAGGTTTTTCAGATCTGTACCCTGATCATCCGGATGCGACTCTTTGTAGTGTTTGCGCCGTTGCTGAATATAAATTTTTTCAGATTCAATTACTTCGTTCAGGTCAGAAGTATAGGCAGGGAATTGGGACAAAGTGGATCTTTGAGACATAACCTTATTTTGCTACCAGATCAATATGAGCCATATGGTGACGGCAATGCCATGCGTAAAGGGCAAGCATATGATCCAGGTCAACTTTTCCCTGTTCCGGGTGTGTGAGCTTTAACTCAAAATCCTTGTCTGTCATATGATTGAGCATGTCGGTCCACCGGGCGTGGAGGCCTTCGAGAATGAGGAGCGAGTATTCGACCGGCCCTTCTGCCGCTTCCGGCATTTCGGCCCATGCTTTCTGGTTATAGACTTTGATTAGTGGTTCGTCTTCTGTAAGCGTCCATTTAAACCGGATATAACTATTGAGATGGCTGTCGGCCATATGGTGCACCACCTGGCGAACTGTCCATCCATCCGGGCGGTAGGGAGTATCCAGTTGTGATTCGGAAAGATTATTAACTTTTTCCCTTACCTGAGCGGGGGTTTCGGCAATGGTCTGGATCAGTGTTTTTCTGAGTGCGGGAGTAAGTCGGCCAAGTCTGGCAAAGCGCCCTACCGGATAGCGAAGTTGTTCCAATTGTTCGTCAGTCATACAGGTTTATTCATCTGAAAATTTACTGTGAACTTAACCTTTTGGAAGCGTAAAGAAAAATGTGGAACCCATATCCGGCTCAGATTCCAGCCAGATTTGTTCTCTTTGTCAGTAATGGCCGATGATTTCTGTTCCGGCCAGATGGCTAAAGTCATTTACCCGTTCTACGATCCATCGCGATTTGTGAAACTGAAGACAGGTGATGGATGTGTTATGCACAACGGTGTAGAATGTCATGGCTGGCGAAAAGTCGAGGATTCTTCTGACAAGTGATTTGATGGCAAATCCATGAGAAAACACCCCCACAGTTAAATCTTCTTTTCCATCCAGTTGATTCAGGGTTCCTTCCATCCATTTGTACATTCGTTCCTCTACTTCTCCCTGTGATTCTCCGCCGGGAGGGCGAAAGTTGTGCGGATCTGCCCGCAGCAAAACTCTGACCTCCGGAGTATAATGTAAGGCCCGGTCTTTCCCTTCCCACTCTCCCTGGGAAAGTTCTACCAGTTCTTCCGAAAACGCTACCCTGGAAAAGTCATATCCCGTATGTTCGCATGAAATGCGGGCAGTTTCGCTTGCCCTTACAGCTACGGAACTGAATACCTGGTCAAACGAAAATCTCTCTTTGGAAAGACGTTCTCCCAGAAGCCGTGCCTGGGTATATCCACGGTCGGAAAGCGGAAGGTGGTTGCTGCGCCCGCCGATCAGATGATTGTTGACATTGCCCATGCTCTCGGCGTGGCGGAAAAAATAATATGTGATCATAGCAATGCAAAAATGGCGCATTTACCCCAAATCGCAAATTTATTCTTAGATTGCTGGTGTGTGTTAAAATTAAATCTGCATGGCCAAACATAAATTATTCCTTCTGGACGGTATGGCGCTTTTGTTTCGCGCCCATTTTGCTTTTATCCGCGCACCCCGCATTACCTCCAAAGGGTTGAATACCAGCGCTATCTATGGATTCCTCAATACTCTTCTGGAAATTATCACCAAAGAAAACCCCAGCCATCTCGCCGTCGCCCTTGACACCAGCGGCCCTACCTTCCGGCATGAGCAATACGCCGAATACAAGGCAGGCAGGGAAGCCATGCCCGAAGATTTGGTGGCAGCCATTCCCTATATCTACAAACTCCTCAAAATTCTCGATATCCCCGCGCTGGTAAAACCGGGATACGAGGCTGATGATATTATTGGTACTGTCAGCTACCAGATATCCGGTGATGAATTTGATGTCTTTATGGTGACGCCCGATAAAGACTATGCCCAGCTCGTCAAAGACCACGTATTTCTCTACAAACCCCGCTCCAAAGGTGGAGGGTTTGATATTCTCGGCCCCAAAGAGGTAGAGGAAAATTTTGGCGTGCCACCCGAAAAAATTATTGACCTCCTCGGTCTTCAGGGCGATGCTGTGGACAATATCCCCGGTGTACCCAAAGTCGGCCCCAAAACAGCGGTCGAACTGATCCAGCAGTTTGGGACCATTGAGACAATCCTTGAAAACGTGGAATCCGTTACCAAAAAGAGTATTCAGGAAAATCTCATCAACTTCGGCCAGCAAGGGTTGCTTTCCAAACAACTCGCTACCATCATGATTGACATGCCTATCGACTGGACAGAGAAAGACCTCCGACTAGGCCATGCCGACCTTGAAGCGCTCGCTCCACTGCTGGAAGAACTCGAATTTAAGACCATTGGTCTTCGCCTTCTCAACAGCCGTTTTAACCCCGTACAGACAACCGATAATATTCCTGAAGGAGAACAACTGACCCTCTCTTTTGAAACGAGCCACAAAACCATTGAAAATGTAAATCACCAATATACCCTGATAGAAACAGCGGAAGCACGTGCCGGACTGATAGAGAAAATTAAAGCCGCCGGGCAATTCTGTTTCGACACAGAAACAACCAGTATCGATCCTATGCTGGCAGAAATTGTCGGGCTGTCGATTAGTTTTAAACCCTCAGAAGCCTATTTCATCCATTTTTCAGAAAACCAGTCGGCAGAAGAAATCAGGGCAATTCTGGGCGAATTTCAGGGGGTACTTTCTGACTCCGCCATACTGAAAATCGGGCAGAACCTGAAATATGATATCCTTATGCTCCGCAATTACGGCATCTCGGTTGACGGCCCCATGTTTGATACCATGCTGGCCCACTATGTCGTAAAACCTGAAGGTAAACACAATATGGATGATATGGCCCAGGAATATCTTCATTATTCGCCTGTCTCCATCGAAACCCTGATTGGCCCCAGGGGCAAAGGGCAAAAAACCATGCGTGAAGCCGAATTACCCGCTCTGGTTGAGTATGCCTGTGAGGATGCCGATGTGACCCTTCAACTAAAAAAAGCGCTGGAAAAAGAAGTAAAAGATTCGTTTGTCTTCGAAAAAATAGAACAGCCGCTCATGCCTGTTCTGGCTGATATGGAGTTTGAGGGAATCAGAATAGACAAAGATGCGCTGGACGAATATTCGGAGGAACTGGCAGGCCGGCTGGTTGTCCTGGAAAGGGAAATTTACGATCTGGCAGGTGAGGAGTTTAATGTCAATTCGCCCAAACAACTGGGAGAAATCCTGTTTGATAAACTGAATCTGGGCAAAGGAGCCAAACAGAAAAAAACCGCCACCGGGCAATACGTAACCAATGAACAGGAACTTTCCTATCTGGCGGTTACCCACCCTTTACCCGATCGGATTCTGGCGTACCGCGGAGTCAACAAGCTTAAGTCCACCTATGTCGATGCCCTCCCCAGGATGATCAATCCCAAAACCGGCAGGGTACACACTACTTTCAGCCAGTCGGTAGCCGTAACCGGCCGCCTGAGTTCGGTAAATCCCAACCTTCAAAACATCCCCATCCGGTCTGAAGACGGGCGGGAAGTACGCAAGGGATTCATACCGAGAAGCGAAGATTTTGTACTGGTTTCGGCTGATTATTCGCAGGTAGAGTTGCGCATCATGGCTGCGATGAGCCAGGATGCAAATATGATAGAAGCCTTCACCAATAAGGAAGACATCCACCGCGCCACCGCAGCAAGGGTATTTGGGGTTGCGCCAGGTGATGTAACAGCCGAGCAGCGGTCGCGCGCCAAAACGGTCAATTTTGGTATTATCTACGGTATCTCTGCTTTCGGGCTGAGTCAGCGGATGGGCATCAGCCGTACAGAAGCCAAAGATATTATTGATGCCTATTTTTCCCAGTATTCCAGGGTACAGGCCTTTATGGATGAATGTGTGGAGAAAGCCAGGCAAACCGGCTATGTGGAAACGTATTTTGGCAGAAGGCGATACCTTGCCGATATCAACTCCCGCAATGCCACGGTGAGAGGTTTTGCAGAGCGCAACGCGATCAACTCACCCATTCAGGGAACGGCTGCCGATATTATCAAACTTGCGATGATACAGGTGGCAGAGGCAATGAAATCTGCAAACCTAAAGTCAAAAATGGTGTTGCAGGTTCACGACGAACTGGTTTTTGATGTTCACCGCAGCGAAGTGGAGATAATGAAGGCCCTTGTGCGGGAAAAAATGCTGAATGCAGTCAATATCGGCGTGCCTATGGACGTAGAGGTCGGAGTAGGGGAGAACTGGCTGGAAGCGCATTGAGTAATTCAGAACCCCTCTGTGTCACCCTGGGGGTACTTCGTTCTGTCAACACTACAGAAAAAGGAACACAGAGAAACGGAGAAACAGAGCAACTCCTCTGCGACCTCTGTGTCTCTGTGTTTAAAACATAACACTACAGAAAAAGGAACACAGAGAAACAGAGAAACGGAGCAACTCCTCTGTGTCTCTGCGGCCTCTGTGTTTAAAACTTAACATTGCAGGAAAAGGAACACAGAGAAACAGAGAAACGGAGAAAACCCTCTGTGTCTCTGCGGCCTCTGTGTTTAAAACTTAACATTGCCGAAAAAGGAACACAGAGAAACGGAGAAAACCCTCTGTGTCTCTGCGGCCTCTGTGTTTAAAACTTAACATTGCAGAAAAAGGAACACAGAGAAACAGAGAAACTCCTCTGCGGCCTCTGTGTCACCCGGTGGGGGTACTTCGTTCTGTGTTTAAAACTCAACATTGCAGAATGAAAAAGTAATCAACCAACAACTGGCCCGGCGGCAATGACTTCAGGCGCGGCGAGTTTGGCGTATTTCTCAAAATTTTTGATGAAACGCTGTGCGAGAGATATTGCGACTTTGTCGTATTCTTCTTCATTGCGCCATGTGTCGCGTGGATTGAGAATGGCATTGGGGACGTCAGGGCAGCGTTTGGGAATATGCAAACCAAATACAGGGTCAGTATGATATTCGACATGATCGAGAGCACCAGTAAGCGCAGCCTTGACAATGGCACGGGTATAAGAAAGTTCGATCCGCGAACCCTGTCCATAGCCTCCACCTGTCCAGCCGGTATTTACCAGCCATACATGGATACTTCCATCGGAAAATCTGCTCCCCTGGCGAAGTTTTTCGCCCAGAAGATTGGCGTAAACTGTAGGATTCAGCGGCAGAAACGGAGCACCAAAACAGGTAGAGAACGTAGCTTCCGGCTCAGTAACGCCCTCCTCGGTACCTGCGATTTTGGCTGTATATCCGCAAAGGAAATGATACATGGCCTGCTCCACCGTAAGTCGTGAAATCGGAGGTAAAACACCAAATGCATCACAGGTTAGAAAGAAAATATTATGCGGAATATCCCCCCGTGAGTTGTACATGATATTGGGGATGTGATAGATAGGATAGCTCACCCGGGTGTTTTCGGTAATGGAAGCATCTTTATAGTCAACGGTATTTCCATCGGACAAAAATCCCACATTTTCGAGTAAGGCGCCAAACTTGATGGCATCAAAAATGAGGGGTTCTTTGGAAGGAGAAAGATCAATGGTTTTGGCATAACAGCCCCCTTCAAAATTGAATATGCTTTCTTTGGCCCAGCCGTGCTCATCATCTCCGATCAGGCGGCGCTCAGGATCGTTGGACAAAGTGGTTTTTCCTGTGCCGGAAAGCCCGAAAAACAGGGCGGTATCGCCATTGGTGCCCACGTTGGCGGAGCAGTGCATCGGCAGAACTTTATTGGCGGTGGGCAGGATAAAATTGAGCGCAGAGAATATCCCCTTTTTGATTTCGCCGGTATAGGCTGTACCTCCGATAAGGATGGTTTTTTCGGTGAAGTTCATCACGGCAAAATTTTCCTGGCGGGTGCCATCTTCTTCCGGATCGGCAAGGAGCCCGGGAAAAGCAAACACCTTCCAGTCAGGAATAAAGGCAGACAGTTCTTTCTCAGCGGGGCGGATAAACATATTGAATACAAAAAGATTCTGCCAGGGGTATTCGGTGAATGCGCGGATTTTCAGGCGGTAATTGGGATTGGCGCAGGCAATGACATCGCGGACATAAATTTCTTCCTGCTGATCCATATATTCAACCACCTTTGCATATAACTTTTGATAGCTTTCAGGCGAGATCGGGTTGTTAAATCCGCCCCAATCCACCAGGTCGCGGGTGCTGTCATCCTTTACAATAAAACGGTCTTTGGGAGAGCGCCCGGTAAATTTTCCGGTGTTCACGACCAGGGCACCAGTGCTGCTGAGTTTGCCCTGACCAAGTACGATGCTTTTTTCTACCAGAGCTGCGGGAGTAAGGTTCTTTTTTTGATTGAGGGTGAGGGTTGTCTCCATAAGAAGTTTATAAATGTTTTAATTTTGTTTATCTTTCCGTTTCCCTTAAAAAGGAAAAACCTGAAAATTCATATTATTTGCCCATAAAACCAAACCTTTTGCCCAAAAACCTTACCCATGCCGATTTATCACAGACTAGGAAAAATACCTCCGAAACGCCATACAATATTTGAGAAACCCAACGGAGGTTTGTACTACGAACAATTGTTTGGCACCATTGGGTTTGACGGAATGTCGTCCCTGCTTTACCATATTCACCGCCCCACGATGGTAAAGGAAATTGCGGGTGCAAAAGATGTAAACCCGGTCATTGCAGTTGAGAAAAACATGACTGCCCGCCTGTTGAAAGGATTTGACCTCTTGCCCAAAGATGACTTTATCGAAAGCCGTGAGCCTGTGCTGGTCAACAGCGACATTCATATCGGCCTTGCCGCCCCCCGCAAATCGCTGAAAGATTATTTCTATAAAAATGCAGACGCCGACGAGATGCTTTTTATTCACCGGGGAAGCGGCACGCTGCGCACTTTTCTGGGAAATATCCCCTTCGAATATGGCGACTATCTGATCATTCCCCGCGGTATGATTTACCAGATAGATTTCGACACGGAAGATAACCGCATCCTCTATGCAGAATCTTTTCACCCCATCTACACCCCTAAACGCTACCGCAACTGGTTTGGCCAATTGCTGGAACATTCCCCATTCTGTGAACGGGACTATAAACTTCCGCAGGATTTGGAGACCTATGATGAGAAGGGAGAATTTGTGATGAAAATCAAAAAACAGGGATACCTCCACGAACTGGTTTACACCTCACACCCATTTGATGTTGTGGGTTGGGATGGGTATAATTTCCCTTACGGGTTTTCCATTCACAATTTCGAACCGATAACCGGCCGCGTGCATCAGCCACCGCCAGTACATCAGACCTTTGAAACCAAAGCTTTTGTCATTTGTTCCTTCTGTCCGAGATTGTATGACTACCATCCGCAGGCGATTCCGGCACCATACAATCACTCCAATATTGACTCTGACGAAATGCTCTATTATGTGGACGGTGATTTTATGAGCCGGAATAATATCAACAAAGGATATATCACCCTCCACCCCGGAGGAATACCGCATGGCCCCCATCCCGGCGCTTATGAGAGAAGTATAGGAAAAAAATCTACGGAAGAACTGGCGGTGATGATCGACACCTTCAGGCCGCTGATGATTACCCAAAATGCACTGAAGCTGGACGACGGAACCTATTTTCAGTCCTGGCTGGATCACTGACAAACGATAAACATCCCGATATGCGCGAACTTACACCCTGGGTAGAAATACCCAAAGATTCTGATTTTTCCATTCACAATATTCCTTTCGGGATATACTCCACCGGGGCCCGAAACCCCAGAGCAGGCGTTGCCATTGGCGACCAGATTCTGGACCTTGCGGTCTGTGCAGGAGCCGGTGTTTTTGATGCTTTCTATTTTGATCCGCTGCTCCTGCTCAAGCCTGCGCTGAATGATTTTATAAGCCTGGGAAAACCCATTACCGCTGCTGTCAGAACTGCCATTCAACAAACCCTCTGCGATCCGGAGTCGCCCCTGGTCAACATTCCCGAAGCTTTTGTGCCTATGCATGAAGCACGGATGCACCTGCCGGTACATATCGGAGACTACACCGATTTTTATTCGAGCATTGAGCACGCCACCAACGTAGGGAAAATGTTTCGCGACCCGGAAAACGCACTGCTTCCCAACTGGCGCCACCTTCCGGTGGGCTACCACGGCAGAGCCTCATCTATCGTTGTGGACGGTACGCCGATCAGAAGGCCCTGGGGTCAGGTCAAACCCAAAGACGCAAATGTCCCGGCCTTCATGCCTTCCGCCCGTCTGGATTTTGAATTGGAAATGGCATTTGTCATCGGTAAGGAAAGTGCCCTTGGCGAACAAATTTCTACCCGGGCCGCAGAAGACTATATTTTTGGAATGGTACTCTTCAACGACTGGTCTGCCCGCGACATCCAGCAATGGGAATACATACCGCTTGGCCCTTTTCTGGGAAAAAATTTCGGGTCATCTATTTCGCCGTGGATCGTAACACTCGAAGCACTGGCGCCTTTCAGGGTAGCAGGCCCCGATCAATCTCCCGCAGTGCTTCCTTACCTGACATGTGAAGGTAAAAAGAACTACGATATACGGCTGGAAGTGGGGCTTACACCAGAAAATGGCAGCGAAAATATCATCAGCAGGTCCAATTTCTCTTATATGTACTGGAATATGGCCCAGCAGCTCGCCCATCATACAGTCAACGGATGTAATGTACGGGTGGGTGATCTCATGGCCTCAGGTACCATTTCCGGACAAGATGCTGATTCGTTTGGTTCTATGCTGGAACTGGCCTGGTCAGGCACAAAACCGCTTACCCTCCATGACGGAAGCAGCCGCACTTTTATTGAAGATGGAGATACTGTCACCTTGCGCGGACGCGCAGAGAAGGAAGGGATCAGAGTAGGGTTTGGGGAGGTTTCAGGGAAAATACTGCCCGCTACGCCTTATTCGTAATAGTTGACCGGAGCGTAACCAATGACTTTGGGCGATCTGTCGGAGGGGCCGCGGTAATAGACGATGATCGTATAAAAGTTTTCGGTTTCCAGATGCCGGCCTTCGAGGGTTGCCTCATCGGGTACAGCGTCTTCTGTGCGGCGGACAGCATACGCATAGTCGTAAATGCCCTGTTTCAGGATAATGTCGCCTTCGTAGCGCTGTGTTTCATTGTTGTAGGAAAGTCGGTTTTCATCGCGAAACTGCCAGTCGGCAAATCTGCCCATTACATACACTTCACCCGAGGGTACCGGAGCGTCGCGCTCCAGAATGAAATGCGTACTGACATAATCAGCCTGAATTTTTGCATTGGGCCACTCCTGAACCCAGGGTTTATAGCTGCCATTGCGGTCGCGGCGGGTAGAAAAAATATTAAAATCACGGGGCCGGTCGGGGAAAAGAATGATATCGTATATATTTTCTTTATCCACTACCTCCTGCATGGACTCAGAATAAAACCGGGTGCTCCGTATGTCAAGGCGCCGGTATTCATTCCCCCCATTGAAGCTGTTGGCAATATCAAGGCGATATTCGTATTTATTGTCTCCGGAGAATCGCGGGCTACCCAGCGTTATAGCGTTGTCCCAACGAAAATTCTGCAGCACACGAATGGTAAGGTCATTGGCAGGATTGTAAATGCCCAGACCCGGCGGCACGGCCAGGTCAAAACTATACTCAGTCATACGGGCCCGTTCCAGCCGGTTGGCGAGGTTATATTTGGGAATTACGGACACCTTTTGTTCTGCTACAACAAACCTTCTGCTCAAAACCAGATCTTTCCTGTCGCTGTTGCGATATACAATCAGAAGGTAATTGCCGCTCATTTTGAAATATTCATTCTCCTGAGGAAAGGCATAGGTATAATGGACGTAAGGGATGCGGGTAAAAGCAGAACGATCAAATAATTCGATTCTGTCCTGAGTAAACCCTTCATAAAACTCAATTGGCATTACACTGGTAGGCTGCCAGAATGCATCACAATTTACAATATCCACATATAGGTTGGACTCATAGACCGATTCAGGGATTAGTTCATCAAATTCCAGCACCAGCGGAGTAGTTGTACCCAGATAGATAACAGGAAACGATTCTTCCACCCCCATCTGATAAAGCTGAGGAGTACGGAAAGCGGCTTCATAAATATAGTCATCGTACACCAGCGTCTTTCCTGTCTGATAGCGATCGGAGGAAACCGATTGGGTTGCAGAAGGACACCCGGAGAAAATCCCCCCCCCCAGCAGGAGCAAGCCGGCAAACTTCAGGAAGCTGATATGAGGAGAATCAAAACCGTACATGCAACATTCGGTGTTTACTGATAAAACCTACTTTTTCAATGGCATGGCGGGAGCTGACATTATCCATCTGACAAGAGCAAACAGGAATCACCCCATAACGGTAGCATACTGCCTTGGCACTGGCGAGGAGGTATGCGCCAAGCCCTTGCCTGCGATGTTTTTCGGCCACCAGCATGCCCACATCTGCATAATCTGATTGAGCTTTACTTTTGCGGATTTCGCTTATACCGATAATCTCTTCATTCAGTTCCAGAAGAAACATTTCGCCGCGCGTCTGTAATTGCCTTACATATTCACTATACCAGTCCTGGTCGGGTCGTTGTTCGGCATTTTCGGCGAAGAAAACCGCAATACGCTCCGCGTCATCGGCCGTTGCATGGCGAAAGTTGGCATCAGAAACCGGAAGCGGAAGGCTGATACTGATTTTCTGAAAGTCGCGATACATCAGGGTATGGGTCGAAGAGCTTTTGGCGCGATCCATACAAAGCGACAAAAACAAGGGATCATTGGTTCCTACGATTGCTTCCTTCACCTTATGCTCTTCCAGTAAGGAGCGAAAAATCTCAGGTGCCTGAATCAATAAATGATCTCTCATATACAGCCCCAGCAACTGCCCCGAACTATTTATGCTGAAAAAACCTGATAATTTTTGGTCAGCAGAAATCTCCCATTGAGCCGATTGCTCAGCAAACACGTGCCACATCCCGTCCATTGGTGCGGAGAGCGACTGATAGTATTCCTCTTTTAGGGTAAGAAGCTTTTGATGCGGTTGTGTAGAAAGTGAAAATTGCGGCATAGGGCAAAAATGGGAGGAAAAAGTTTCTGGTGCAAAACCTTTTTTCACAAAAATTATTCCACCTCTGATGGATTCGCTCCGGGGTTGTGGTTTGACAAAAAATCTCTCGGAGAAAGCCCTGTTGCCTGCCTGAATACACGGTTAAAAGTTGCTTTGGAGTTGAACCCGCTGTCCATCGCAATCGCCAGCAGACTTAAATGCCTGTACAACGGATCAGTAGCTTTTCGTTTAAACGCCGCTATCCGATAATGATTGACAAACTGACTGAAGTTTTTTCCAAACCCCATATTAATTGCCTGAGAGACAACGGATGTCGGAAGCCCCAGCCGGAGCACCACATCGCGCAGACATAGATCGGGGTTTAAATACATTTTTTCTTCATCCATGATGTGCTTTAACCGATCAACCAAAGCGATTAGCTCCCGGTCCTGCATATCTGTTGCGGCTGAATCATTGTTTTCCTCTTGCTTAACCGGGAAATGAATCAATACTGGTGACATTTCCTGAAAGCCGCGGATGCTGAGGATATAAATTGTTATCGTAACAAACACATATTCCCACCAGTTTTGGGTAAAGGTCAGCCGGATTCCAAAAGTGTAAAGCAAGCTGAAAACCCAGGAACAGGTAAAAACAACTGCAATCAGAACCAGATAATTTTTATACCATGAAAAACTGATCTCATCCGGATTGGAGTACGCCGTTTCTACCCACTTCCGGTAATGGTTGTAGTGTTTGATGGTGAGAAACAGATAAAAATAGTTGGAAGCCAGCGTTGCGATTTCCACGTAAAGACGCACAAAGGGAATATCCACTTCTTCCATCCATATCTGCACAAATGCCTTTCCCTGAAAAAAAACGATCAACCGGTAAATCACAAACAGGAGAAAGGGAATCAAATGCCAAAGGTGTTTTTTTCGAAAACGAAATTCATTATCTGTCAGACTTACCAGATAAAAATACACCACAGGCCCCAGCAACAACCCGGGGTCGGTGGGAAAAAACAACAGGGTTGTCCAGATCACAGGTATTCCCATAAACCCCAGCATATAGGGCAATAGCACAATTCCCGCCAGAAAAATCAACAACCCCAGCAAAAAGTCGGACAGGCGCCGCCTGCGGATTCCTCTGACAATCAACAGCGTGGTATAAATCACTGACTGAACAACCCCCAGCAGCAATACAACCGAGTATATGTTAAAATTTGCCATCATGAGGCATTCAATTTTCAAATAGTTTTACCACCTGGTTCTCATCCGTTTCCGAAATTGTTACCAATAGTTTTCGGATTATGATTTGATCAAGATATATCCTCGTGCCGAGAGGCACTTCTTCCGTGCGTCGCTGCCCGGCCCTTAAAGGTGCGCCATAACTAAACCTGTGTCCCGGAGGCCCCTGAATAATCATATCGATCTTTGAAGGGCTGTTGTTGACGAGGGTAACCTGGATATACCGGGGTTTCATTACTGCGGGGGGATTTTCGTTTTCAGCCGAAACGATGGGGCCGGTTCCGTAAATATTCCCCGGCTTCTCCACATAAACGACCTTGCCGTTGTCGGCGACCTGTGCACGCAGCACTTCTTTTGCCCTTACTTGTACCGACCCGTAAGAAGTAACCGTAATGTCTGCTTCTGACGCGTTGAGTTGGGAAGCATCTACCCTTCCGGTATTGACAGTAGCAATCAGACGGTCTGTGCGGCCCTCCAGTTGGACTGTACCGACCGGATTTACCAGCGTAAACACGGGGGCGTCAATATTTTTTACCCAGTATTCGCCATAGCCGCCGGTTTCCAGCCGATGCAAAAAGGCCGTTCCGATAACAATTCGCACGGGCTGACTGGGTTCTATCCATTTTCCCTGAAGAATATGGAGCATGGCGCCTTCCATTTTTACCTCAATCCAGGGAAGAATATTTTCATCCACCGTGATTTCAAGATGCGGAATCGTCTGGCAGACAATTTCCACCTCGGCGGGGAAATTGACTTTAACCCCGGAAAATACACCCGTCGAGCGGATGTCGGTAATCATCTTCCTGTTGCCATTGACCTGAGCAGAGAGAAATAGTGGCAGCCAAATCGCTGCCAGCAGAATCAGTATGTTCCGTTTCATATCTTTCTGATAAATGATTTACTCTGAAATTTGTTTGGCTATCAGTGATTTTACTTTTTCAAGACAGGAATCCTTTCCCCTGATAATATCCAATGGATCAGGCTTCACCATCAAATCCGGCACGATCCCGCCATCGGGCATTTCCTCTACTGCAAAACTTCCGATCAGCGGTATATCCATCTCTATCTGAGAATGAGGAAGAGTCATAAAAAACATCATTCCCCCGGTAATTCCATTCATATTGCCCCCGGTTTCTTCTCCTACCAGAGTCCCCAGATTATTTTCCTTTATCACCCGGGCGAGCAGAAATGTAGCAGAACTGTTGGCCGCATCGATAAGGAAATAAATTTTGCCCTGATATGCTTTGCGGGAAGCGGGATAAGTTTTGCCGCAGGGATATTTTTTCTTCCAGGTAAAGTAGCCGTTTTCAGTGGGTTTCAGTCTTTTCGACAAGTCAAAAATGCTATTGTCCCAGGTAGAAAGATAGGGCCGCAGATCTTGTGGAACTGTATTGTACCGAAGCAAGTCTTTTTCACAGGGAGTCGTTGCTTTTGTTTTCAGGATATACTTTGCAAGTTCAAACAGCACTTCATCTGCTCCCCCTTCATTGCCCCTGATATCGACAATCAGATTGGGAATATTTTCTTTTTCCAACTGCTCAAATGAGTTGTTCAGAAATTGTCTCCAGTCGAGTTTCATTGTCCAGGTCGTAAAATCGCCCAGTTGCATATAAGCAGATTCTTTGTTTAGCTTCTCAAATCGCCACAGATCGTCGGCCTGGATTTGCTTTTTGCCAAATAACCGCAGCAGTGCCGCCCTGCGGGCTTCCACAGAAACAAGCGCTACGCGGTGAGTAAGGGTTTCTCCGGCAAAAAGGTTGCGAATGGTTACATCGACAGAATCACCGACCTCAAACAACAGCGGAAAGTAAATATCAAAAGCTTCATATTCTGCCACACCGGAAACCTGAAGGTCGCTGATTCGCTTGTGGTTTCGGAAACCATCGCCTTTGACATAAACTGCCAGACTGTCGAGGATGGCCGGAACAGGAAATCCATTGATATGAGTAATTTCTGCTCCGGAATCAAGTGCCGGATCACCGGAGACATTTTCGGTAATGATCATTCGGTTTTCCACGAGGCGGAAGGTAAAAGGAAGTTTGTCTTTTCGCCAAAAAACTTCCTGCTTTACAGCCTCAGGCTGATTCCAGAAGTTGCAGTAGGTATGGCCACAGCGAAATTGTGCAAGAAAACGCGAGTACACCACATACAACTCTCTCTGGGTTCTGGGGGTGGAAAGCTGTTGTTTCAGCCACTGAAAATTGTTTTCAACCTCAGAATCAGAAAGGTACCTGTATAAACCCGGGTGAAGAGAAGTGTAGGCCTTCTGAATCAAATGGTATTCTTCCAGTTGCTGCTCTACCGGGTAACGTACCTGCGCTTTTGCTGTATAAAAGCACAACAAACCACAAAAGAGAAACGAAATAAGAATAGGGGAAAATAAGAACTTTTTCATAGATAAATTTTTCCCCAAACCAACACCACCGGGAGGAAGCATTCGCCCCAAAAAAGAAAATGAGACGTCTCAGATGAAATTGAGACGTCTCAAATAGGTTTTTGCAATCAGGGATTGCGGTAGAATGTCAGATTTCCCAGGTAGCGTTGCCCCGGAGCAGCTGGTCAAGGTCGCCATCTCCTTTTTTGGATTTGGCTGTGGCAATCTGCTGGTGAACCATATCTTCATAGCAGGGTCTTTCGGTTTCGTAGATTACCCCAAATGGCCGGGGGAAATACCCCTGCTCTTTATGGTGCGGATCGTCGAAGAAACGGGTGAGCATCTGCGCTTTAAACATATCCTGCTCATCGTGAACCCAAAGGTCGGAGGCACTGTAGCTTCCATCGGCAAGGGACACGATTTCAGGTTTGTACCCGTCAAGGCGAATGCCCCATTCGTCATTGTCGCCAAAGATCAGTGGTTGCTCCTGCTCCAGGTAAATGCCATTGGCTTTTTTGGTTTCTTTTTCGGTAAAAGGGAAAAATGCACCATCATTAAAAATATTACAGTTCTGGTAAATCTCCAGAAAGCTGGTTCCATGATGAACCTGACTACGGCGAAGCATTTCTTTCATGTGGATGGGATCTCTGTCCAGCGAACGGGCCACAAAGGTTCCTCCTGCTCCCATAGCAAAAGCCAGGGGGTTGACAGGGTAGTCGAGCGAGCCCATAGGAGTGGATTTGGTGAGTTTATCCCTTTCAGACGTGGGAGAATACTGCCCTTTGGTCAGACCGTAAATCTGATTGTTGAACATCATAATGTTCACATTGAAGTTACGGCGAAGAATATGTAGCAGGTGATTTCCTCCGATCGAAAGCCCGTCGCCGTCGCCGGTAACCATCCATACGCTGATCTCAGGATTGGCGATGCGGAGGCCCGAAACAATCGCCGGGGCACGTCCGTGAATGGAATGCATACCGTAGGTATCCATATAATATGGGAACCGGGAAGAGCAGCCAATTCCGGAAATTACTGCGACTTTATCTTTATCAAGCCCAAACTCGGCCATGACGGTCTGAACCTGTTTTAATATGGAATAATCCCCGCAACCCGGACACCATCTGACCTCCTGGTCAGTTGCAAAGTCCTTGGCTTTCAGGTTAGATGCCCCATTTGAAGGTGGTAAGTTTGACATATCCATGAATGTTTTTGTGAAACAGAAAATCAGAACTGTGTTAGCACAAAATCTTTCAGTTCGGAGTGAGTAATCGGCACTCCCTGAATTTTATTGTATTGCACGACCGGCAGGAGAAATTTATCCCTGATCACACGCGAGAGCTGGCCATTGTTGATTTCGGGGATAATTACCTTTTCGTAATTTCTCAGAATTTCGCCGAGGTTCCGGGGGAAAGGCCGCAAATAACGCAAATGCGCATGCGCGACAGAATATCCCTCAAACAGCAGCTCGGTAGTAACAGATTTGGCTACCCCATAGGTAGAGCCCCAGCCCAGCACAAGCACTTTTCCTTTTTCAGGGCCCGCTTCCAGTTGCTGAAGTGGGATAAAATCGGCGATCTTTTCCACTTTGGCTTCGCGGGTTTTCACCATATACTCATGGTTTTGCGGATCATAGGAAACGTTGCCGGTATCCTTTTCTTTTTCGAGACCTCCGATTCTGTGTGCGAGTCCGGGTGTACCGGGAATTGCCCATTGGCGGACAAGGTTTTCGTCGCGTTTGTAAGGCAGAAACACCTCTCCGTCGGCTTTGGGTTTGGCAAAGTTCACCACGATACCTGGCAGATCAGCTGCTTTGGGGATGCGCCAGGGCTCAGCGCCATTGGCAATATACCCGTCGCTGAGAAGCAATACCGGGGTCATATGCTGTACAGAAATACGACAGGCTTCAAAAGCAGCATCAAAAGCATCGGCAGGCGTACTGGCAGAAACAATCGGAATCGGACTCTCTCCGTTGCGGCCATAGTATGCCATGAGCAAATCTGCCTGTTCGGTTTTGGTGGGCAGACCTGTAGAAGGGCCTCCGCGCTGGATATTGACAATCACCAGCGGCAATTCGAGCATAAGGGCAAGTCCCATCGCCTCGCCTTTCAGCGCGAGGCCGGGGCCGGAGGTACCGGTAATTGCCAGTGCGCCGCCGTAGGAAGCGCCAATTGCTGCACCAATCGCCGCTATTTCATCCTCAGCCTGAAACGTCTGTACCCCAAAATTTTTCTGTGCAGCCAGCATATGAAGGATGTCTGACGCAGGCGTAATCGGGTACGAACCGTAAAACAGCGTAAGCCCGGATTTTTGGGCAGCAGCAATCAGACCGTAAACGAGTGCCTGATTTCCGGTGATACCTCTGTATGTACCTTTGGGTAGCGTGGCTGCCTTGACAGAATAAGTAGTAGAGAAAGTTTCTGTCGTTTCTCCAAAATAATAGCCCGCCTTCAAAACCGAAAGGTTGGCATCCAGGGCATCAGGTTTTTTGGCAAATTTGGCATTCAGGCTTTTTATTACTGAATCCATGCTTCTTCCGTAGCGCCAGAGGATAAAGCCGAGCACAAACATATTTTTACACCTGTCCCTTTCTTTGGTGCCCAGTGAGGAGTCTTTGAGCGCTTCACGGGTCATTTTGGTTACAGGCACTTTAAAAACCTCATATTCTTTCAGTGTATCGTCCTCCAGAGGATTTTCATTGTCTTCATACCGGGCAAGGCGGAGGTTTTTTCCGTCAAAACCATCGGTATTGACAATCACCGTTCCGCCCTTTTTGATCTGGCGGAGGTTGGCGCGGAGGGCAGCGGCATTCATTGCCACCAGTACATCCACCTGGTCTCCCGGGGTATAGATTTCCTTACTTCCGAAGTGAAGCTGGAACCCGGAAACACCGGCAAGCGTGCCGGCCGGGGCGCGGATTTCTGCGGGAAAATCGGGAAAAGTGGCGAGATCACTTCCGGTGAGTGCAGTGTTGGTGGTGAAAAGATCACCCGTGAGCTGCATACCGTCACCGGAGTCACCTGCAAATTTTACAGTTACTTCATCTCTTAAGGTGGGGCTGCTCATTGTTTTCCAATATTAGGCGTTGATCCAGATTTGCGGCAAATGTACCTCTTAAGTACGCATTCTCCCAAAAAAGTACATTTTAGCTAATATACCAAGGTAATAGATTTTGTGCCTACGTTATGTGCTTTTTTTTCCTTTCGGGATGATTTTTAGCATTGTTTTTTCGCCAGCAACAACATCTGACCCACCCGAATTTACTTCCGTAATGAATCCGATTTTCTCATATTGAGAATATGCAATCGATTACGAAATTTTTATCACACTGATTATCAGTAATTTAATTTTCCCGGGTGCGGAGGAATGGTTATTGGATTATTGTTTCATACAACGAACTAAATCATTCGGATAATACGACAATTCTACCCCTAACCAACTGAAGTATGAACCGATTCATCACACCTCCCACAAACATTCGCAGAAATTTTTTCAGAATTACCTCCGTTGTTCCGGTAGCCCTGATTCTGCTCGGCTTCTCTGCTGTACGCCAGGCGCCTTCCGGCGCACTCGATTCCCTCCTTTGTGATATTCGCCAAAACCAAATCCTTGTCTGGCAATTTGACTACAATTTTGACCCTTACAATAATGGTCAGGTTTTAAGATCTGCCCCCGAAAACCCGCGATTTTTTCTCCTCGCAGTCAACCACACCTATACCCTCTTTGACCATAATGAAAAACGCGAGGGCCGCTGGGATTACGACCTCGAACATCAGGGACTTATTCTTACTTGCCAGAAAATAAATGGAAAAAGTATAGAGGAAGGTGGCGAAGTATTAAACTATAAAGTCATTTCCTATTCCTCTGAAAAGCTTATTCTCGGCCTTCAGGGACGGCACGGCATGACTGAGGTAGTATTTCACCCCGTGAATACGCCTGAAAGAGGAGCCGTCAGTATGATGGTTGTCAGGTAACGCTGTGATTCATCTGTTTTTATCATTTACCTGCACCCCCGCTTTCCACACCCCGGCAATTTGCCCTGCTTCCATCAGCACAAAATCGGCAGGCGCACCGGCAGCCAGTCCAGCAGCCTGGGGAAGTTCCATAAACCCCGCCGGAAGCACCGAAGCACGGTCCCAGGCAGCAGCCAGAGATTCCATACCCGTTGATGCCAGATAACGCACGCAGTCAAAAAGATTGGAGGCCGATCCTGCCAGCATATTTTCATTTTCCGCCATATGTAATTTCCCCTCAGGTGTCAGCACGACCGTTCCGCCGATGGGGGCATGATATTCACCGGGCGGAAGCCCGCCGATTGCCGTCGTATCACTCACCAGCATAGCCTGTCTGCCTTTAACCCTGAGAATGCTTTTGATGACCGAATCGGGGAGGTGAAATCCATCGGTAATGATCGTTGCCGAAAGCGCATCCTCCGCCAACTGGTCCCAGATATAATTGGGATGCCGTCGCAGCATCTGATCGGAGCCATTGCCCAGATGGGTGGAGAGCGAAGCCCCTGCCTCCACGGCGTTTCGAATCTGGGTTGTATCGGCCCGGGTGTGTCCGATGGAAACTTTTATACCAGATGCCACACATTTTTTTATAAACTCCGGCGCCTGCGGCCACTCAGGTGAAAGTGTGATCAGGCGGATGGTATTTTCACTGAGGGATATCCATTTTTCCATCAGTTGCCAGTCGGGCGGCCTTACATATTTGCGTGGATGCGCACCTCTTGCCCCGTCTTCAGGGGAGATAAACGGGCCTTCGAGATGAAGACCGGGTGTGGCACCGGCGATTTGCGGATGTATATCGGAAAAAGCCTGAAGCGTGGCTTCCAGCGTTTCAACAGCCTGAGTGATCAGCGTAGGATACCAGGTAGTAATTCCCAATGGGAGGAATTCACGGGTGATCCTTACAAAATCTTCAGGGGTTACTCCCGGGCGGTTGAGATCGGTGCCTTTCCATCCATTTACCTGAAGGTCTGTCAGTCCGGGATAAATCACGGGCAGTCCTTCTTCCGAAGTAGCGGCTTGTATGGATTCAAACTTTCCATTTTGCCAGGAAACGAGAACCGGTGTCAGGCTTTGGTAATGAATAGCCCGGAGGGGAGAGGTGGTCATGGGTTGAGGTGATTGCCAGGTTGTATCCGGAGTGTAGCAGGTAAAGATAAATAAAAAATCGTCTGGCGGCTAACCATAGCACCTGATTTCAATCTGGCGCATAGGAGGGCAGGAATGTCCTGGGTTTTCTATATTTCATGCCATTGCCCGGAATGACAAATCGAAGATGCCATAAAGGTACAAGGAATGCCAAATACCAAAGTAGGGAAATCCAATTCCTTTGTAATCCCGAAGATCGGTGATGGCGCTAGCTCAGTCCGATTTCTCTGGAGGCGGCATCCGGAGAAAATACAGATGGGTATGATGGCACTATCAAAAAGCCGAAATCATTCCAAATTTTGCGATGAATACTTAGCCAATTAGTAGAAAATAATCCCGGGCAAAAAATGAAAATCTTTTACATTATATGTGAAAAGCGGGATTTGATACACTACCCCCGTAGCACCGATAATCGCGTCGGGGATTTGTAAGCCGAGACTTAGTTTAAATTTTTCGACAAATTCAATCGCTTTTTCAGAAATATTCCTGTCAATCTGAACAACATCGTAAAACCTGATCTGCTTTTTGATTTTGACAAGTTCGGATTTGTTACTCATTCCCTGAAAAAGTTCCATCACCGTTACCGCAGACAATACAATTTCCGACAGGCCAATCTGGTTTAACTTCTCAATCGTGTCTTCCCTGCCATTAAAAGCACTAATCAGAATATTGGTATCACACAGTACCATTACCATTGGTTTTTTTGCGTTCCCATGCTGAGGCACGAATCGCTTCCAGTGTACGGGGTTGTTTTTTCCAAATACCAAAAAGTGTGGAAGGAGACAGCGTTTTATCCCCTGGTGTAAGAGCTGGTTGAGGCAACGGCGGTTCGATTTTTACCTGAGTGATATTCAGACTTTTGAGAAGAATCAAAAGTTGTTCTAATTCATGCATTCCGGATGTCTCAATGGTAATGATCATAGAATCTGGTTCATTAAGGACACATATCGTTACTGCGAATATACGGAAAAAATCCCACGGCAAATGGAAAATTACAAAGGAAGACAATCAACCAGCTGGTAATCCCGAAGATCGGTGATGGTGATTGCTCAGCAGGACGTCCGAAGTCAGATTAGAGACATAAGCAGTTGGCAGATGTTTGGAGGGTGGATGAGTCCACGGTGTATTGACATTTCAGGTTATCCATATCAAACCCGCCTTTCCTTATATACAACCCATCCGGCATTTCTTTCGTCCAATTATTTTGCCTATTTTTGCTTTAAATCAGGGAATCTCTATGATACGAACCGTAACCATCGACATCATCAACGAGAAAGTCATCAAGCTTCTGCAAGATCTGGAACTTTTGCAGCTGATACGGGTGCGGAAAGAAAAGACACAGTCTGAAGTCAATTGGGCAGCGCGTTATAAAGGTGCAATGTCCAGGCAAACCCTTGCCGACATTGACAGCCAACTGAATGAACTGCGCAACGGATGGGAATAAAATACATCTGGGATACCAATACGGCAATCTATTATCTGCAACAACAATTCCCGCCGGCTGCCGAAAAATTTATAGATGATTCTCTAAATGAATCCCAGCCGTGTATTTCCGCTATCACAGAGATTGAACTACTTTGCTGGAAAGCGGCAACTGAAAAGGATATGGAGGTGCTTCAAAATTTCATCAGCGATGCGCTGGTCATTGAACTGGAACGGCCTATCAAACTTAAAACGGCTGAGATTCGCAAAGCACACAGAATCAAACTCCCCGATGCCATCATCGCTGCTACAGCACTGGTGTATGACTTAACATTGATTACGCGCAACACTTCAGATTTTAAAAATATTGACGGAATAAAGGTGATTGACCCGCATAGTCTATAAACAATCTTGCCACCTCGCCTGAACGTAAACGATACCGGGCCACTGGCAGTAAACACAATGAGCTAAGCAAAAAGCTTGAATATCTGCCTTTCCTTTTTTGTCGTGGGTCCTGTGATGACGGGAATCGTAGGTGAAGAGGGGGACAGTCTCAAAGTCGGGGTCATCTTCGGTTTTCCACAACTCCATGCGGCGGGTGGGTTTGTGCAGGCCGAGAAAAATAGCGGGGATTTCTGATTTTTCGATAGGTTATACTGGGGGAGAAAGCATAGTATGACCGGACATATTCCCGCTATTCAACGATCAACGCAAAATCTTTATGCCTCCGCAAAAACTTCTTCAGTTTTACCCCGTTGATTTTTATCAACTCCCATGTACAGGCATACTTGGGGTTTCTGGGATTTTGACTATGTGCCCGGATAAATCCTACCCCTTCGAGATAGGTCATCTCTAAAAACGATGTCGGATCAATCGGGTAATAATGTATTCGGTATTGAAAGGCTTTTCGGTTGCGCAAAAAATCTTTTTCTCCTGCCAATGAAATATATGTATACATAAATAGAATCGTATCTCTCTCCATACTTTTCGTTAGCATTGCCCGATTTCCCAGCCGGGGAAATACATCAAATAAGGTGTCGTTCTGCCAGAAGAATGTTTCTTCTGAGTAAGGCAGACGGCATCTTTCTCCACGAGTACGAGAAACTTCCCACCAATCCGTATACCTAAAATAATGAAATCCGCTGGAAAATCCTGATTTAGCGTGATATTCCACAATTTCATGTTCAGGCAATACCAAAAAAGTATAAGTTGCCTGTTGGGGTTCATCTGACGATGGGATCGGTTTTGATGCTGAGCAGGCGAAAAGGTTCAAAATGCCACCGGTAATAGGGATCAGGAAAAATAGCCAGGATTGTTTCATCGGTTTGTATTATTGTTTTTCAGTAGGGTCAGGTCGGGAATCAGCTGCCGCGGGATTATATTTTCCGGGACCATAAAATTCATAATCAATATGGTCAAATTCGCCGTTTACGTTAATTTGATAGTTGAAAAGAATCACTCTTCCTTCGGAATCCTGATAACCCAGAAAGGCATTTTTGCTAGTTTCTTTTGGAATTTCATGTGGTTTCAACTCTTTGGTGTCCCTATATTTAAAATTACGAATAGAATTTTTTCGGGATGCCAAATACCAAAGTAGGGAAATCCAATTCCTTTGTAATCCCGAAGATCGGTGATGGTGATTGCTCAGCAGGAAGTCCGAAGTCAGATTAGAGACGTAAGAAGAAAGAAGTTGGCAGATGCCTCAGCTTAGGGGAAGAAGACAACCATTCTAGCCACAAAGGAATCCCAGTCAGTATAACCGCTGGCTTTAATTTGTTGATTATATTGCAAAAAACCTATATCAACCTGTAAATTTCTCCCGTATGTTGTTTGCCCAAATTTTCCGATTGTTCTTCATCAGTGCGCTGCTTCTTTTTGCAGGATGCGCCGGTTCCTCTTCGAATGAAAATCAGGCCGAATCTGCTGATATCCGACATTCCTTTTTTGTCGCGGGCCCGGTGATGACGGGAATCGTGGGCGAAGCGGGTGAGGTCCTCTGGGATGCAGGCAGAGCCTCAGCCAGAGACGGATTTGTTCTGGAGAATGGGCATATCCTCATTTGCTGGTCCGATGAAATCAAAGAATATGACGAAAACAAAAGTATCGTCTTCTCCTATGCGCTGGATACAACTGTCAATCAGGAATTGGGAACCGTGGCCCGGCTGGAAAACGGAAATACGCTTCTGACAGAACTGGGACCCAAACCTCGTCTCCTCGAAATAAATGCCGAAGGACAGATTCAGGTAGAAGTTCCGCTGGAACCGGAAACGGATAATTATCACATGCAGACGCGCATGGCCCGAAAACTGCCCAATGGAAATTATCTGGTACCTCATCTGCTTGCGTTTGCCGTAAAGGAATATACGCCCGGAGGAGAAGTCGTAAAAACATTCAGGACAGATATGCCGGAACTGGGCGGGCGGGAAGCAGAGAACTGGCCATTTACAGCCATTCGTCTCGAAAACGGAAATACTCTCATCAACCTTACCCACGGCAACAAGACAATAGAAGTTGATCCGGAGGGAAAAGTTGTGTGGAAACTGACTAATGACGATTTTGAAGCAAAGCCTTTTGACGATGCCTGCGGGGCACAGCGACTTCCCAACGGAAATACCGTAATCGCCGCTTATCACGCTCAGGAAGGAATAAAACTCTTTGAGGTTACTCCCGAAAAAAACATTGTATGGACGTATGAAGGCCCCTACCGGGTCCACCACTTTCAAATCCTCACGACGAATGGAAAAAAACTGGAAGGAAAGGCGATGAAATAAACAGTTATCTCCTCACACCTTTACTTTCTTCCCGGTTTCCGCCGCACGCAAAACGGCCTCAATTACCCGCAGGTCGCGAAGTCCTTCTTCTCCTGAAACGGATGATCGCTGATTTTCTCTGATACATCTCGCAAAATCATCCATCTGGGCGGCCTGCTGATTTACTTCGGGAAAAGTCATCGGCCCGTCGCCGGTTTCTCCTTTTGTGCCCAGTCCGCCAAATGAGGGTTTGAGTTCGATATAACCGCTATAACAGCTTACATACAACCGGTCCACATAAGAAGAATAGGTAGTGCTGCAATTGGCTATCTCTCCGCCCGGAAAATTCATCTGCCAGAAAATGGTTTCGAATATATCTTTAAACCGGGACTGATCTCTCAATATCCCCTGTGCGGTAATGCTGACGGGCTCCTGTCCGGTAGCATATCTCGCGCCCTGAATCGCATAAACGCCCAAATCCATAATGGCGCCTCCCCCACCCTTCTTTTTGTCCAGACGCCACAACGCCGGATCGGAAAGGTGATATCCCAGAGAAGCTTCCACCAGGTTAATGGGCCCGTAAGGTTTTGACTTTCCCAGACGCATGACTTCCTGATGATGCGGCTCAAAATGCAACCTGTAACCGACGGAAAGAAGTTTTCCGGCTTTGTCACATGCCTCGATCATAGTGGCGCATTCTCTGACGTTGAGCGCCATGGGTTTTTCACAAATCACATGTTTTCCGGCCCGGGCTGCGCGAATGGTATATTCGGCGTGGAGGAAATTGGGCAATACGACATATACAATATCAATGTCCGGATTATCGGCGATCTGGTCAAAGTTTTCATAGTTGTAAATATTCTTTTCGGGAATCCCGTACTGTTTTTTCCATGCCGCTGCCTTATCAGGCGTTCCGGTCACTATTCCGGCGAGGTAACAGTTGTCTGAGTGGGAAAATGCCGGGGCCAGCATCCTTGTGCTGTAATTGCCCAGGCCGACCAGGGCGACACCCAGTTTTTTTTCGGTTTGCCACAGGGAACCGGCCTGGGTTAATGAAGGCATTGCTGCAACCGCGCCCAGTCCAAGCGCAAGTTTTTTTGTGACTTCTCTTCGGGAAATGCTTCTCATAATTATAGGTAAGTCTTGTAAACGCCTGTGCCAAAGGTCTGTTTTTTCTCGCAAAGGTGCAAAGGCGCAAAGAGTATAATCCTTTGCAAATCAAGTCCTTGCACATTTATGACTTTGCTATTCATATAAATTATCGTGTAGAGCAGGAAAAATATTATTTTGCAGTTGAAAAGGAAAACAAAATGAAAGAACAGTTTATCGCAACCCTCACCCAGGGTTACACCTTCAAAGGACAATCTCTACGGCTGGGCGCAGCTGTATTAAGCGGTGAGGTACAAACCGGCAACTTCATCAACATCCCTCTCAAAACCCTGAACCGGCACGGGCTGGTGGCTGGAGCTACCGGTACGGGAAAAACAAAAACCCTTCAGATTCTCGCCGAGCAGATGGCCATTCTCGGTATTCCGTCTCTGATGATGGATATCAAAGGAGACCTCAGCGGTATTGCTGTTGCCAGTGCGCCTAATCCAAAAATCGACGAGCGCCATGCGCGTATGGGCTTCCCCTTTGAAGCCGGAGGAAGTACGGTAGAACTGCTTTCTCTCTCCGACGAGCCAGGCATACGCCTCAGGGCAACTGTAACTGAGTTTGGCCCTGTGCTTTTCTCCAAAATCCTTGACCTGAGTGATGTTCAGGCAAGTGTGGTTTCGGTGGTATTCAAATACTGCGACGACAATAACCTTCCGCTTCTCGACCTGAATGATTTTAAAGCTACCCTTCAATATATCACCAACGAGGGCAAAGAAGAGGTAGAGAAAGAATATGGACGTATTTCCACCGCCTCGGTAGGTACCATTATTCGCAAACTGATCACCCTCGAACAGCAGGGTGCGGACCGATTTTTCGGAGAAAAATCCTTCGACGTGGATGATCTGTGCCGGGTGGATAAAAATGGACACGGGATCGTATCCATTCTGCGGCTGACCGATCTTCAGGACCGCCCGCAGTTGTTTTCTACTTTTATGATGAGTCTTCTGGCTGAGATTTATTCTACTTTCCCGGAGCAGGGAGATGCCGATCAGCCCGAGCTGATGATCATTATCGATGAGGCACACCTTATGTTTGAAAATGCCTCCAAAGAACTGCTCGACCAGATCGAAACCATCGTCAAGCTGATTCGCTCCAAAGGGGTAGGTCTGATATTCTGTACCCAAAACCCGGTTGACGTTCCCGAGGATGTACTCGGTCAGTTGGGTTTCAAAATTCAGCACGCGCTGCGGGCCTTTACTGCCAAGGATCGGAAGGCGATCAAACTTGCGGTTCAGAATTTCCCCGAGTCTTCGTTCTACGACGTGGAGGAACTGATTACTGCTCTCGGGATAGGTGAGGCACTTGTTACTGTTCTCAATGAAAAAGGTATTCCCACTCCGCTGGTTCATACCATGCTACGTGCCCCGCAGTCAAGAATGGATGTGCTTTCAGATGATGAGATACAGGATATTATCCGCAAATCGGCATTGGTAGAAAAGTACAACGAGGAGATTGACAGGGAAAGTGCTTACGAGCTTCTGAATGAAAAAATTGCCGAGGCCAATAAGGATGAGCAAAAAGAAGAAATGGCACGCCAGCAGGAAGCGGCACGCAGCAGCCGGTCATCCAAAGGCAGCGAAGAGCCAGGTATGATGGCACAGATTTCCAAAAATACCATGGTTCGCCAGTTGGGCAATACAGTAGTGAGAGAACTTACCCGCGGTCTGCTGGGTGTACTCGGCCTTGGAGGTACGACACGGAGCAAACGGAGTACTTCCTCATCCCGAAAAACCAAACGCAGATAAGAGATTATACGGGTACAGCTTTCAGGCTGATATCCATACTTTTCACAGAATGGGTCAACGCCCCCATTGAAACGAAGTTTACTCCGGTCTCGGCAAACGCCCTGACCGTCTCCAGCGTAATGCCACCACTGGCTTCGGTTTCGGCCTGATCTCCGATCAGGGTTACCGCTTCGCGGATCATGGCAGGAGACATATTGTCGAGCAGGATTCGGTGCACGCCGCCCTCGGCAAGTACCGCCCTGACCTCTTCGAGGTTGCGGGTTTCCACTTCAATCAGAAGCGGCAGGTTGTGTGTGCTCAGATAACGCTTACAAGCGCGGATGGCAGGCGCAATTCCGCCGGCGTAGTCCACGTGGTTGTCTTTGATCATAATCATATCGTACAGCCCGAAACGGTGGTTGGTACCGCCGCCGATAACTACCGCCCATTTTTCCATATGGCGGATCAGCGGAGTGGTTTTCCGCGTGTCCAGCACCCGGCATCCGGTGCCCTTGAGCAGGTCAACGACATGGCGTGTTGTGGTTGCAATGGCACTCATCCGCTGCATAAGGTTGAGTACCAGCCGCTCCGCCATCACGATCGAACGCGGATCGCCGGAGACAGTCAAAACAATATCTCCGGGAGCTACAGGTGTGCCATCCTGTATGAGTATTTGCGTTTGAAGCCGGGGATCTGCAACTTCAAAGATTCTTTGAGCAAGTGCAACACCTGCTACAATGCCGGTATCCTTGAAGATGGCTCTGGCGCTGGCAGTTTTACCGGAGGGAATGGTCGAGAGACTCGTATGATCTCCGGAGCCTATATCTTCCCTGAAAGCGTCCTTTATGATGCGGTCGGTTTCGGGGTCATTCAGAAAATCTTTCATGGCCGAAAGTTGCAAAACCCGCTGCAAAAGAAAAAACGGTATCCCTGTCAGGAATACCGTTTTCTTCAATATGTAGGTTTAGTTTCTATATGTCCGAATGCTCATTGGCGCGTGGCCGAATTACTACGTTCGAAGCGAATTTCATTGATTCTTGTATCAGAAACCTGAATGAAAATATTCACTTCAAAAAGACCTTTTTCACTCCTCAGTACCCCCAACGCATATTTTGTACCATTAGATTCTCCCGTATGAAGCGTATTAAAGGAATCAGGGGGGTAATTGGTAAAAAAGTCCCGGATCACATAGGTGGCCTGAGTTTTGCTCAATGTCTGTCTTTTTCCAAGTACAGTCACCTCCACCCGTTCACTAAAATGTCTGGAAAGCTTGTCAGGATCGCCGTCAACCAGGCTCTCAGTCACCTCATCCAAAACACGCTCGGGTGTTTGCGCATACCCCTTATGAAGGCCAGTCCCGAAGGCAATCAAAAGCAAAGTGATGGCATATAAGAATCTCATACTTTCAGTCCCTTGAAATCAAATCATATATAGAAGAAAAATTCATTACTATGCTCATCATTGCCATAACCGTGCCAATAAAAAAAAAGGGAAAGTTTTCTACAGGTTTTGCCAAATGTTTCAGACCTGGGAAGGTGGCCTTCATTAAATGCAAAAAACCCAAGGATAAAATCTGTAATTCGCCGAAGAATATTTCGGATTAAATTTTACATTTGGGGCATGAATACGAATAAAACGATTCTCATAATCATGGATGGATGGGGGATTGCAGATAACCCCGCAGTTAGTGCAGTTGATGCAGCAAATACACCCTTTTACGATGCCGCAATTCAGACTTTTCCTACTACCCGCCTCGAGGCCTCCGGCCTTTTTGTAGGTCTGCCCGAGGGGCAGATGGGTAACTCAGAAGTGGGCCATATGAATATCGGCGCAGGCCGTGTCGTTTATCAGGACCTGGTTAGAATCAATATTGAGGTCGAAGAGAAAAAAATACTTGACAACCCGGAGTTCCAGAACCTTGTAAGATATTGTTCGCAAAATGACAAACCCCTGCATCTCATGGGGTTACTGTCAGATGGGGGTGTCCACAGTACTATACATCAGTTGAAGGGAATTATTACGCTCCTCGCCGCTCAGGGTCTGAAAAAGGTTTTTGTCCATGTGTTTACCGATGGAAGAGATACCTCTCCTACCGGCGGCGTCGGGTATATCCGTGATCTTCAAAAATGCCTCGACGATTGCGGCACCGGAAAGATCGCCTCAGTGATTGGCCGGTATTTTTCCATGGATCGCGACAAACGCTGGGAAAGGGTGAAAAAAGCCTATGACCTGATTGTATCAGGCAAAGGAACCCCTGCAGAAAACGCCGCAGATGCAGTTCTTGCTTCCTATGAAGGAGGTGTTACCGATGAGTTTATTGAGCCTGTTGTCATTCAGGAAAATGGCCAGCCGGTAGCTACCCTTCAGAATGGCGATGCGGTGCTTTTTTACAATTTCCGTACAGACAGAGGCCGGCAGCTTACACATGTATTCACGCAGGCTGATATGCCCGAGGCAGGGATGCATACCCTTGACCTTTATTACGCTACGCTTACCCGTTATGATGAAGCTTTCAAAGGGGTGCATGTCCTCTATGAAAAGGATGAAATTAATAACGGTCTGGGTGAGTATCTGGCCAATAATGGCAAAAAACAAATACGCATTGCCGAGACCGAAAAATACCCGCACGTTACGTTCTTCTTCAACGGCGGCAGGGAAAAACCCATGGCAGGTGAAACGCATCTGCTCTGCCCTTCCCCCAAGGTCGCTACCTACGATTTGCAGCCCGAGATGAGTGCAAGCGAAATCAGGGATAAAATCATAGCCGAAATTGAGAAAGGTGAGGCAGACTTCATTTGTCTCAATTTTGCCAACCCCGACATGGTAGGGCATACCGGCGTCTTTGAAGCTGCGGTAAAGGCCTGTGAAGTTGTCGATGAATGTACAGAAGCTGTCGTGAAGGCCGCCATGGAAAATGGCTATGTAGCCCTAGTAACTGCGGATCATGGAAACGCTGACAAAATGCGCAATCCCGATGGCAGCCCGCATACCGCCCACACTACGGTTCAGGTTCCGCTGTATATTGCAGACCCGGAAGGTAAATTCTCTTTCCGTGAAGCGCCCGGTAAACTCGGCGACCTCGCGCCCACGATACTTACTATCATGGGTTTGCCTGTTCCCAAAGAGATGACAGGCGATGTTCTGGTAGTGGGGAACTGATAATTTCTGAAAATATTTCATCAGTGTAAGGAAAAACCTAAACTGACGAAATTTCTTTCGATCACCCGTGTAATGTCTCCCGCTTTTGGAGACCATTCGCCTAACAATTGATCATGATACAAGCAGTTTCTGTCCGTTTTTTTTGCCCCTGGTTTACTGCCGGATTGATCCTTTGGCTGGCAATGGCCACAGGGTGCAACAAAAAAAACGCACAAACTGCTTCCCACCCGATACGCAATCATCTGGTGCAACAACTCGAAGCAAGCTGCCACATCACCGGTATTGCCTACCACAAATCCGTGGTTGATCTTACCCTCCCGAACCCCCAAACGGAAGACTCGCTGATATCACCGGAGGCATTCGCCGATGCACAGACAAGCGGAAGCGCAACCGCCTGTCTTCTCCTGCAAGATATAGAGGCGGGGTTTGAGCAGTTCTACGATGCCCCTTATTTCCAGGAGCACCTCAATGTCCAGACCACCGGAGACACCATCATTGCGCGTATTTCAGAAGGGCATGAGAATCAGATTCCCCTTCAGCTCCAGAAAGTTTTTACCAATGCGAAGGGGCATATCGAATATTATGAGGTGATTACGCAACAGAAAAGCTGGTTGTACAATTCAGGAATGCATATGCAACTCTATTTTGATAGCTTGGGCATTTATAAAAATCACAGACTCTCGCTGTTCACCCGCGTCCCTATGATCAGCCAGGAGGTGAATGCACAAATCACTGGAAAAGCAATCTATCATGAATGAATGGATCGCCGTTTTTTTGGGAGGAGGGGTAGGAAGTATATCGCGCTACGCGGTATCGCGATGGCTGGGAATCACAGAAGGAGGATTCCCTATCGGTACGCTTACGGCCAATATCCTGAGCTGTATTGTACTGGGACTTGCCTGGGGTTATTTCAGCAGACATGCCGAAATTTCTCCCGCGATCAAACTGCTGGTGATGGTGGGATTCTGCGGAGGCTTTTCCACCTTCTCAACATTTAGCCTTGAGACGCTGAAAATGTTTGAACTGGGTCAATATCTCCTGGTAGTGGTGTATGTGCTCCTCTCCATAACCACCTGTGTTGCCACGCTTCTACTCACTACCCGGCTGTTTGAGAAGGGTTGAAAGAAAATCCCGGTCCGGAAAGAAAATTGTATGTAAGAAATTTTACCTCTACTATCTCAAACAGGCCAAAACCACGTCGCAAACCCGTCATTTCAGTTATTCAAAAGTTTAAATACGGAAGCAATATTTGGCGGTAGGAGATTTTTTTTCTACCTTTAATTATAGAAGGTCGGACAATGAGTGTTTCGTTTTGACCTTCCCTATTAACCTACCTAATACCCCAAACTCAATGTGCTCCGTCTATCCCCAGATGGAGCCATTGCTTTTTTACCCCCTGAGTGAGTTTAGGTAAAAAATAAAGGGTACATAGTATAAAACCACGTACCCATTCAGAAAAATTTTGTAGTCCTTTTTACTCGGCCGATGCCATCGTCGCTAGAATCGCCTGCGCCCGCTCAATGATTGAAGTATCATCCAACTGAACCACACCACCATCGGGACCCGGTTCAATATGAAACCCTACAGATTCGCCCTTTCTAAAATTAGCGCCACCAAAATAGTTGCGTACTGTTTCAACAGTAATGCCCAATTCATGGGCGATTTTTTCCATGCTTCCGTCGGGCAGACTGTCTTTGATTCTGCGAAGCTCATTAAAGGTTATGGTCATAGTCATAATAACAGATTTTTTAGGATGATGTGCTATCCGTAAATATAAAAAAATCCATCACTAAACCAAATGTTTTTCCCCCTCAAATCTAATTTCCTATCAGGAAAAATAAGGGCACACCCTCCGCACAAAACGGCGTACCCAAATGATCAGGAAACCTTCGCTTTTGACTCCTGCGTCCTTCGGTAGATCGAGATTCCAAAACCGGCAACCAGAATAAATGTGCCCAGCCACAGCAGATTGATAAAGGGTTTGCTGATGGCTTTAATTACCACAAAGTCGGAATGCGGGTCAACCTGTCTTACCTGAATATGAATCAAATCCTGATCGGGCGTAATACCCACAAATGCGAGATCCATACCGAGTTCCTCTATCTGGGAGGTTATCATCCCCGGGCGGTTTCCTTCTATGACGTAGAGGGGGTTGGCGACAAGCGTATCCCCTTCTGAAAAAGCCACAATATGGGCCGCAGCAGCAACATCATATTTCTGAAGGTCGGGCCGGCTGGTAAGGTTCCGCAGTTCGGCAAGCATCAACCGTGTTTCGCCTATCCTGACTGTATCTCCGATACGCATACCAAAGCTGTAAAACTTCGGCTCCATCGACTCTGGGGTCGGGAGGCTGGAAGTAAATACATATATGTCGCGGTTCCAGAATATTTTCCTGCCCGGATGGGCAAGTATGCTGCCCATTGACTCATTTACCTCCGCTTCCGGATACATCACAAACTGTTTCTCCGGATTGTCAAGCTCCGTAAACTCCAGCCCATATAACGTCCGGTTGTTGATCAGTTTGGGATCAAAGGCCGCCAGATCTTCATTGAGAAGCGAGGCCAGTTTATCGAGGTCAATGCGACCCACCGGCCGGGCAAAAGGATCGTTGCTGTCTTTGGTAGAATGCACTTCCAGCAAATGCCTGTCTTCCTCTACAATAAAAGGCGCACGGTCAAGCACAACTGCGAAAGTCTCTCCGTCCGCATCCCTGAAACTCAGTTTAAAGCGCGTAGTGGTCTCCTCCAGAATCCGGAGATGAGAGACGGGTGCCTGCGCTTTCTTCTGACCTGTATATTTTACCTGAAAGCCTTTGACGTAGTTGGGATTGCGGCGGTCAATGGCAATGTTATCATTTTTTTCCTGCTCTGGAAAGGATGCCAGGTCTTCGGGGCGAAGGTTTTTTGAAATCACTTCATCATATCCGGAAGAAAAAAGCATACCCAGCAACATCAGGGCAAAGCCGAGGTGAACAATCGTTCCTCCCATCACCTTTAGTCCCTTGCGGTTTTTCTTCAGCAGGCTCATCAGTACGTCGGCATTGGCCAGTACCCCAAAGATCGCAGAAAACAGCAGCAGTTCATTCGACACCGAAAGCACCCCGTATTTTATCCAGGCAAATATTTTCCCAAACACATTCTTCAAAAGCAGGGTATCCGGGGAAACCATTTCGCCAAAGGTTTTGTCATAGGCAAAATTCATATCCGCAAAAAACAGCCCGAGCCATACCAGTCCACCGGCAATCAGCGTCATGAGAAACGGGCGAAACAACGCATCTGTAACCGAATTTTTTACGGCAATTTTCCACCAGAGAAACTGCCCCATTCCCGATACAACTCCAAACAGAATGGCAAACCAGACATTCCACTGATAATAAAACAACTGTACATTGGGTGGGGGAGCAAGTTGGGTTCCGAATATCTGATTAAAGACGGGAAGTGAGGTAGTAATGATGATCACCAGCCCCGAAAATCCCAGAATCAGAATTCCCACAAAAAGCATAAACTCAGCCGACCATACGCTGCTTTCATCTGCTCTTTCGGGTATTTCCCGCCAACGCAGCATCATCAGTACGGCGACAAAAACCACATAGGTCATTACCAGCACCAGCAATTGCCCCGAAAGGCCCAGGTCGGTGAAGGTATGTACCGAAGTTTCTCCCAGGATACCACTGCGGGTCAGGAACGTGCTGTAAAGTACCAACAGAAAGGTGCCAATAATCAGCAGCATGGTAACCTTGAGGTAAGATTTCGTTTTACGGTAAATCAGCATGGCATGCAGGGCAGCTACTCCACACAGCCATGGTACCAGCGAACTGTTTTCCACCGGATCCCAGTTCCAGTAACCGCCAAAATTCAGGGTTTCATATGCCCAGTATCCACCCATAATGATACCAACACCCAGTATCATCATCGAAAATGCCATCCAGGGCAACGAAGGGCGAATCCATTCACTGTATTGTCTTTTTATCAGACCAGCAATTACAAAAGCAAATGCGACTCACCGTAGAAGCAAATCCCAGAAATAACGTCGGCGGGTGAATCACCATCCAGTAGTTTTGAAGCAGGGGATTCAGGCCATTGCCATTGGTTGGGATAAAGTCGGGATTTTGCGCATAGACAGGATTATCCGGAAAAACAGACTTCAGTGTTGAAAAAGGCGTACTGCCCAGTTTCCAGAAAGATGGTTCGGTCACCATTCCGACAAATACGATCCCTGCAAGAACTACCGCCGCCAGCACCTCTGCAATGGCGATTTTTTCATCCTTTGCCACGCGGATCACATACAACACTGCGAAGATCATATAAGCCAGAATCATCTTGCCAAATACCGCGAAGACGATATCATCATATCCGCCCCCGGTTCCCCAGAAAATATATTTTGAACCAGCGCCCAGTTGGCCGCGGAATAACAGAATCGAAAACCCCAGTGTCATCACCACAGACGCAAGGTGGAAAAGGCCGTCAAACGGAAGGCTGTCGCGCCTGAAAATAAACTGCCAGGCGAGATAACCACCACTCAACAAAGCCAGAAGCAGGAATATACCTGAAACCCAGGATTCCGCAACATAAACCCCCAGCAACATCGAGCTGATCACCAGTTCGATAGAAGCCATGACACCCACTACCAGATTTCGCCAGGGAGAGTTACGGAAAAGGAGGATCAGCCCCAGCACCGAGTGCCAGAAACACCAAAGCAGAAAACTTCCCTCCTGGCCTTCCCAGAAGCACGAAATCATATAATAAACGGGAAGCTCATTCGAGGAATGAGACCATACGTAGTGATACTGGTATTTATGGGTATAAATGAGGTAAAACAGGGTGACGATAATACCAAAAATACTTCCTGCGTGAACGAGGAAACCACCTTTCCCCAGTTTTTCCCAGTTCTTTTTTTCTTCACCCGTATATTTTTCGGCGAGGAAAAAAGCCAGGGTAGCCACCAGCGCACCGGCAAAAGCCGCAGATGCAAACAGTTCGCCCAGTTTTCCTCCGGTCAGAAGCTCCATAATATTTTTATTTATCGGCTTTCGCCACTTGTAATATCGGTAGGCTCATATTTGGAAGGGCATTTCATCACAATTTTATCTGCTACAAATGCATCTTCTCCGTAAGCGCCAATCACCACTACTTTTTCGGCCTGCTCAAAGTTGATAGGTTTGGGATCGTAGTAGAGTACTTTGGCTACCTGATTGAGGGTATCCTGCATAAAAAAAGTGAAAATATCCTTTTCCGTATCGTATGCGGATTTTTCGCGGTCCACCCAGCTACCCACAATGTGAACCTCCTTTTTGGAGTTGCGGGCAGTTTCAAAATCGGTGTATATGCTCGCAGTCTCGGAAAAGTTGATTCCAAGTGCTACGACAAAAACAGCAAGTGCTATGAGAATAATAATTCTGGAAGGTTTCATGGAATTAATCTTTAAGCTTTTTCTCCAGGTCGCGGATTTTGCGGTTGGTAAGGAAAATATAAAGAATCAGTCCTCCAAAAATCAGCAGCAATACTGCCAGCACAGAATACACCTTGTCGCTCATAAGCAACCAGGTTTTTTCGGTCTGAAGGAGGAGAAATGATGATAAGAAATGGGTATTCATGCGGTTTCTCTGTAATCTTTTTCAGCGAGTTTTTCCTCCAGGCGAAGTCTGACTCTTTCGAGGCGGCTTCTCAGTTCATAAATCCAGACACCAAGCAGGATAAAGCCCAGCATACCCGGATAAAGAATCATCCGGAATTCATTGCTGATCTGGCTTTTGTCGAAGATAAACGAACCTTTACCTGCGGTCGGGTGCAGCCCCTCAAACATCCGGGGAATAATAAAAAACAGGGGAATGAGTGTAGCAAAAGCAAAAATATTATACACAGCCGCCACTTTTGCCCGGCTTTCAGGCTCTGTAAATGAATTGCGGAGCAGGAAGTAAGCGAGGTAAATCAGCAAAGCTACCAAAGCGCCTACCTGTATGGGATCCCAGGCCCACCAGGTTGAAAACTCTGATGCGGGCCGGTCCTCTGCCCAGGAAACCCTTGACCAGATGATTCCCGTTACCAGTCCCAACGCATTAAAGATTACCCCTACCCCGGCAGATTCTCTTGCATTGGCATCTGCATAAAGTGGGTTTTCGCTGTGCTCCAGATCGGGATCAAGCAGTCGAAGCAGACGAATGCTGTAATACAACGATATCCCCATCATGGTCAGCATGGCAAACCACATCGGCACGTGAAAAAACACATTGCGGCTGCTTTGCTGAAGCGGAGGAAGGTCGGGTAATCGCGAGACCAGCCCAAATACTACGGCATATAGAATCAGGGCAACCGCCAGCACCTTATAGGAAATTCGCAGGATGGTTTTTCTATTCATAATATCTACAGAAGCGTCATCTCTGAACCTGTAAAGGTAACCAATTTTAATCTTAATTGGTTATCATTTTCTCCTAATTTTCTCCCTTATTCCTTCCAGACAAAGGGAAACAGAATAACAGAGAAAATAATCAGGGCCAGGGTGATGCCTCCGACCATGCCCAGGCTGTCGCCAGATACATTTCCGACCATGCCTCCCGCACCCTCAATGGCAGGCCGCGAAATCCGGATCAGCAACAGCAGCAGCGGCACAATCAGCGGAAAACCCAGCACAGCCAATAACGTCGTCTTATTTTCGGCCCGGGATGCAATCGCCGACACAAGGGTAAGGTTGGCAGAAAGCGCCGCACTGCCCGCAAACGTAATGCCCAGCAGCCGCAGGGGTGTGAGGATATGCACGCCACCCAGAAACTGAAAAAACACCAGCGTTATACCCGCAATCAGAAATAAAAGGAAACTGTTATACACAATCTTGGCCAGAATTACTGCTACCGGGTGTGCCAGGTTGTATAGATACATCATCTGCCCCTGACTCTCGGAAAGAAAACTCCGCGCAATGGCATTAATGGCAACAAACAGCAGGATAATCCAGTAAATGATATTCCATGTCTCCGGGGCCATATTGTCCACAAACGCCAGCGAAATCACCATTACCATGCTCAGTACATACAGCACCAGCCCGTTGAAAGCATACTTCTGCTTCCATTCAAGCATAATTTCCTTTTTCAGCAAATACAGTATTTCCCGGATCATGATTCTGAAAGAAAAGGATACCGGTAATCTGTCGGTGGTACAAAGGTCTCTTTTACTGTGCGTGGAGAAACCCACCGCAACAGATTGAGATAAGAACCTGCCTTATCATTGGTTCCTGACCCGCGCGCACCGCCAAAGGGCTGCTGCCCTACCACGGCTCCGGTAGGTTTGTCATTGATGTAAAAGTTTCCGGCCGTGTGCTGCAACCTCCGGGCCGTCCTGTCAATGACCTGCCTGTCGCGGGCAAACAGAGCACCGGTAAGTGCATAAGGGCTGGTATTGTCCAGAATATCAAGTGTTTGCTCAAACTGGTCATCGGCATATCGGTAGAATGTCACTACCGGGCCGAATATTTCCTCGCACATCGTCAGGAAGTACGGATCTTTGGCCAGAATAACCGTTGGCTCGATAAAATACCCTTGAGATTTGTCGCTGTTCCCACCGATGAGAATTTCTGCATCCGGTGAAGCTTTTGCCTGGGCGATAAAGCCGGCAATCTTGTCAAAGGCTCTTTCGTCTATGACGGCATTGATAAAATTGGAGAAATCGGCAGGGTCACCCATTTTAAAGGAAGCGAGGTCTGCTTTGACGTATTGGGTAATTTCATCAAATAGCGAATCGGGAATATATACCCGCGATGCTGCACTGCACTTTTGCCCCTGAAACTCAAATGCTCCGCGGGAAATCGCCACAGCCGCAGATTTGGCATCCGCAGACGGGTGAATCATAATATAGTCTTTACCACCGGTTTCGCCCACGATCCTCGGATAGGTTTTATAGGTGGCGATATTCTCGCCAATGGTCTTCCACAAATGCCTGAACACACCGGTAGAGCCCGTAAAATGCAGTCCGGCAAAAGAGGGATGATGAAAAATCACATCCCCGGCTTCGGGCCCATCCGTATAGATCAGGTTGATCACACCTGCGGGCAGACCTGCTTCCATCAGCAGTTCCATAATCACATGGGCAGAGTAAATCTGACTGTCTGCGGGTTTCCATATACAGACATTGCCCATGAGGGCAGCTGAGGCGGGCAGGTTTCCGGCTATGGAGGTAAAATTGAAAGGGGTGATGCAAAACACAAATCCTTCGAGCGGGCGATATTCCAGGCGGTTCCACATACCGGGCGCAGAATCAGGTTGTTCCCGGTAGATTTGGGTCATATAACTCACATTAAACCTGAAAAAGTCTGCCATTTCAGCCACAGCATCGATTTCAGACTGGTAGATATTTTTGGACTGGGCCAGCATGGTCGCTGCATTCATTCGCGCACGCCAGGGGCCGGAGAGTAAATCTGCCGCTTTGAGAAATACGGAGGCTCTGTGTTCCCACGAAGTATTTTCCCAATCCGCTTTTGCTTTCAGCGCGGCCTCAATGGCAGCTTTCACATGATTTTTGTCGCCTCTGCTATAGTGTCCGATGATATGGCGGTGGTTATGCGGCGGGCTGAGTGGCACGCGGTTTTCGGTAAATACCTGTTTGCCCCCGATCACCATAGGAATTTCTTTTTGACTGGCAGACATTTGGGCGAGTGCCTGTTTTACGGCTTTTTTCTCCGGGCTTCCCGGGAGGTAAGATAATACGGGTTCATTTTTGGGAACCGGTACCTGAAAAAATGCTTTTTGCATGACGCTTTCATTTATGGATTTTGCCCCGCCCGTAGTGGCTGCGGACATGATCATCTGAAATCTTCAAATATACTGTGTTACCCGGGGTTTGTCCAAATCGAATGACAGGAATACCCGGATTCAAAAACGGTTTGTCAAATCTTTCATTTTTGATTATTATTAGACATGCGTACCATCCTGTTTACTTTTTTACTTTGCTCTTCGTTTTTTCACATTTTCTCGCAAAACTTCAGGGCAAAAGCCCGTGACAGAGGAGGCTGGGGGTTTGTTGATCATTCGGGCCAATGGGTGATTGAACCCCGGTACGAGGATGCCGGTATTTTTTCGGAAGGACTGGCTGCTGCCCGAAAAGACGGTCAATGGGGCTTTCTCGACCAGGCAGGCGAATGGGTGATCAAGCCACGGTTTAAAGAAGCGGGCAATTTTTCATCTGGCGTCGCCAAAGTGCGCGATGGCAGACTATGGGGTTTTGTGGATATAGCCGGAGAAATGGTCATTCCTGCAAAGTATGCAGATTGCGGTGATTTTCACGAAAACCTCGCCAGAGTAAAGATGGAAGATGGTTTGTGGGGTTTTATAGATCTCACTGGCGCCGAATTAAAAGATTTCAAATTTGATGATGCAAAGGATTTTCACAATGGCGCTGCCTGTGTCAATAAAGGCGGACTCTGGGGCTATATAGATTATTTGGGCAACTGGCTGATCCTTCCCCGGTTTACGGAAGCAGCCAATTTCTCCGAAGGACTCGCCCTGGTTGCCATTGAAGCCGGATATGGCTATGTGGATCGGGAGGGCAACTGGATTATCAAACCATTTTTTGCCCGGGGAGAAGACTTTCACGACGGGCTGGCCAGAGTCAGGGGAGAAGGCGCGCGCTGGGGGTTTATTCTTCCCAACGGAGACTGGAAAATATCTCCCGGTTTTATGGATGCCGGAAATTTTGAGAATGGTATTGCAAGGGCCTCCCTTCAGACGGAATGGGGGTTCATCAACAAGGAAGGAGAATGGCTGATTTACCCCGGATATATTGCCCTGGATGATTTCCATGAAGGGTTGGCGGCTGCTCAGAAAGGCTCCCGCCTGGGATATATCGATCCTCAGGGGGAATGGGTAATTGAACCTCAGTTTGAATACGCCGGCACTTTCTCCCGTGGGATGGCCCGCGTGAGAAAAGCGCGCAAATGGGGATATATCGACACCCTCGGCCAATGGTTGATTGACCCGGTTTTTTCAGATCTCGACGAGTTTGTAGAAGTGGGAAACGAAATTGTAGAGGAAAAAGAATAACCGATCACACACCGCAGGAAATCTACATGCTAGTCAGGTTTTCGCGCAGTTTTATTCTTCCGCTCAATCAGGTAGATTTTTATATCGTCAAAAAACCGCTGCGGATTGGCTTTTACTTCGCGCAGCACCGCGTTGATGTTTTCTGTAGTCACGGCAAGACTGTCATAGAGCCGGGTATCATTGAGCAACAGCCCCAGCGTACCGCCGGTGGTATCCAGTTTGGCAACCATACTTTCCACACTTGCCACAGCCGAACTCGCATCTGTCAGCAGTTCTTTTACCTCATCTGAAGCCTTGACAAGCGAATCAGTAGTAGATCTGATGTTGGAGATAATTCCCTCAATATTTTCGTTGTTGTTTTCGACATTCTGTACAATACTCCCCGCATTGGAGGCGATACCATTGATTTCGCCGGCGAGACTGTCCACCTTGAGCGTGATGCTGGTGAGGTTGCTGGTGGTTTCACGGATATTGTCGAGCGTAGCACGGAGGGTATTATTGTTTTCCGTATCGGTAAGCAGATCTTTGGTGAGTTTTACGATATCATTGAGTTGGACAGAAAGCTTGGCGACTTCGAGAAGAATCTGAGACCCCTGGGTTTTGACCAGATCAGAGGCTTCATCAAAGACCCCTGCCTCCACCATTCCCTGAATCATATCACCACTTTTCAGATAAGTACCTGTGGAAGGAATCGAATCCGGAACAAACAACTTCACCCCCTTGGATCCCAGCAGATCGAAGTTGTAGATCATGGCCACCGAGTTGGAAGGTATATCGAGATCCTGCGTAATTTCGAACGTAGCTTTTACCAGCCCGGTCTGCATATCTTCCAGTTGAAGCCGCGATACTTTGCCTACCCTGAGTCCATTAATCATAATCGGGTTCCCCTCTATCAGTCCCTGCACATCCTGATATTTGGCATAAATAATCAGCGAAGAGCCAAAAAACCGCGAACCTGCCATATAGTTCAGGCCATAGACGATAAGGGCAATTGTCACAACTGCAATTACACCAAATTTTACCTCATTGCTGATTTTCATAGCGGAACTTGTGGTTTGCGGGCTAAAGCTACACAAAACGCCCTTATTACCCAAAATCAATCCCCGCCCCTGCCGAAGTTCAATAGGCCAGGAGAGACGCCAGGGCTTCGGTTAGCCTGCTTTTGGCCAGAAACTGTGCCTCCAGCCTGGGGTGGAAGGGCACAGGGGTATCCATAGAACCTACTCTTACCACCGGGCCATCGAGGTATTCAAAACAATTTTCGCTTATTGAAGCCGCTATTTCGGCACCAAATGCTCCGGTCGTAGTATCTTCATACAAGACCAGGCATTTGCCGGTTTTTCTGACCGAACCAAATACAGCCTCCTTATCCCAGGGGATAAGGGTACGAAGGTCAATCACCTCTATATCTGCCGCCGCACTCCCCGCAGCTTCCAGCGCCCAGTGTACCCCCAGTCCATAGGTGACAATGGTAAGATCATTGCCTTTTTTTACCACGTTTGCCTCTCCGATCGGACAATTGTAATAGCCATTGGGAACGAAGCCGGAGACTGAGCGATAAAGCAGTTTATGCTCAAAAAACAACACAGGATTTGGGTCGAGAATAGCCGAAGTCAGCAATCCTTTGGCATCGGCAGGCGATGAAGGATATACAATTTTCAACCCGGGAACATGGGTAAACCAGGATTCATTGCTCTGGGAGTGGAAAGGCCCTGCGCCGGTACCGGCTCCCGTAGGCATACGAACCACCACATCGGCACTGTGGCCCCAGCGGTAGTGGTTTTTGGCGAGATTGTTGACGATCTGATTAAATCCGCAGGACACAAAATCTGCAAACTGCATCTCAACCATGGATTTTCTTCCGCGAAGCGACAAACCCAGTGCTGCGCCCACAATAGCAGACTCACAAATGGGCGTATTGCGGACTCTTTCTTTTCCAAATTCTGCGACAAATCCGTCTGTGATTTTGAATACACCTCCATATTCGGCGATATCCTGGCCCATCAGAACCAGGTCGGGGTGCTTGCGCATAGACTCGCGAAGACCGTCGGTCAGGGCATCGACAAACCGCTTCTCCACGCCTTCACCTAAAGCAGGAGTAAGCGATCCCGAAAACGGTGCGTAAACAGCGCTTGATTCCTGTTCGAAATCAGGCACCACTTCATCTGCCGCAAATCCTTCCTCCACGGCCTGATTGATTTCTTTTTTCAGTTGTTTTCTGGTCTTTTCGGCGGCGTCCGCTGTGAGAATTCCGTTTTCTATCAGCCATTGCTCAAAATTCGAAACCGGGTCTTTTTCCTTCCATTCATCAAATAAAGCCTGAGGTACATATTTGGTTCCGGAGGCCTCTTCATGACCGCGCATGCGGAAGGTCATACATTCGAGCAGTACTGGCTTGCGGTCTTTGCGCATCTGGGTGGCAATCTCTGAGACTGTATGAAATACTTCCAAAATATTGTTGCCGTCAATGGTATAGCCTTTCATTCCATAGCCTTTGGCGCGATCGGCGATCTGCTGGCATCGAAACTGCTCAGAAACAGGGGTAGAAAGACCATAACCGTTGTTTTCCACAACAAACAAGACAGGGAGATCCCATACAGAGGCCACATTCATTGCTTCATGAAAATCGCCTTCGCTGGCTCCGCCATCGCCCGAAAAAGGCACCGCAATAAAATGGTCTCCGTCCAGGTTGCTGGCAAGCGCGAGTCCGTCTGCCACCGGCAACATGGCCCCCAGATGAGAGATCATGCCGATCACCCGGTCTTCGGGTGATCCGAAATGAAAAGACCGGTCGCGACTCTGTGTATAGCCAGAGGGTTTTCCCTGCCACTGCGAAATCAGGCGGGAAAGCGGCATTTTTCGGGTAGTAAACACCCCCAGGTTTCTGTGGAGGGGCAAAATATAGTCTTCTGTTGTTAATGCAGCAGTAAGTCCGACAGCTATTGCCTCCTGCCCGATACCAGAAAACCATTTGCTGATTTTGCCCTGCCTGAGCAGGATCAGCATTTTTTCTTCAATCATGCGCGGATACAGAAGGCTGGTGTATAATTCTTTTAGAAAATCGTCTGACAGTTTTTTGCGCTGGTACAACATATGGGTTGAGATATGTGGAAATAACCTGCAAATCTCAAGAACCTGAAAAGAAAAAACAAAAAAAACTGAGCACTCCGGAAGGGATAGCAACCTGCTTTGGGAACCTGACGAATGGCAGGAGGATAAACCGGAGACGCTCAGCTCTGATGAAAAGAATAGGTTAATAAAAGGAGTAAGCCTTATTTCTTTATGCCGCAACGGGTTGCAGGGAGAAGTTGTTCGAAACCTTCCTTACCCACAATCTGAGGCAGATACGTCGCAATCAATTCAAGGACATGGTCGATATCTTCCAGCCTGAGGTGATTATGAATGGTCAGACGCAGGCCTGTGTTTTTGTAGGGAACGCTGGGATAAACCGCGATATTAACATAATACCCATGCTCTTTCAGCAGGTTTACCAGACGAAAACCTGTTTCAGGCATGCCTACATGGATAAAGCATATCGGTGTGTCTGACTCAGAGATCAGAGAGATATTCAGTTTTCGTGCAGTGGAATTAAACTGTGCCACGCGCCGGGCAACTTTTGCCTGAAGCAGATCAATCTCAGGGGTAAGCTGGATTTTGGCAGACTGTACTGCAGCAGCAAGCGATGCAGGCTGGATGGGTCCGGAAAAAATCATCGTACCGCCACAATTGCGCACCATCTGCCTTGTCTCCTCATCGGGCAGTACTAATATTCCCCCGACTGCACCGAAACCCTTTGCCATTGAACCTGTGATGTAAATCCGGGGATGGGCGCTAAACTTCCCTCTTACAAATCCGGACCCGTTCTTTCCTGTCCAGCCTGTACCGTGTGCATCATCCATATAAAGATGCAATTGTTCATATTTATCCAGCAGAGACAAAAGATCATCCATCGGAGCATAATCACCATACATAGAATAAACACCATCGGCGAAATACCATATTTTCTGGTGTGTTTTTCGCAGTTTCTGAATCCGCTGCTCCAGCATTTCCAGGTTGTTGTGACGGATCATTTCGATTTTTACAGAGCGGGCTTTTAGGGTTTGTGCTGCCAGCGCAACACTTGCGTGGACCTGGTGGTCGAGGATTACGGCATCTTCATCACCGATAATGGTAGGTATCAGCGAAAGGTGTCCCAGCGTGGTTGTCGGTGCCACCAAAACCGGAGACTGATAAATTTGAGACAAAAGGCTTTCCAACTCGTCATACATGCCCATTGACACGTATGCCCTCGAACTGGAAAACTGGGTTCCGTAACGAAGTACCGCATCCACGGCTGCGTCTTTCATTCTGGGATCCAGTTCCAATCCCAAATAACTGCAAGAGCTGAAGTTGATCAGAGGTTTTCCCTCAATTTGAATTTCACGACCATTAAACATTTCATCTTCCGTCGAAAGATGTATTGCACCCGCATTTCGTGCCTCGGTAATGGTCTTATTGATTGTAGCAAGATTTTCAGCAGTTTTACTTGTGACCATGATGTTCTTTTTTTGCCAGGGATTAATTTCATTTTCTGATATAAAATTAATCAGCCTCTATGCCTGCCGAAAGGGTATTAAATTGCAAATTGTACCAGATGCGCAAACGCAAAACTGTCCGGTTTTATCACTTAATGCACTTATTGAACAGATATTTAATGAAATTCCCACTAAATTGTACCAGCCATTTTTCATTATCCTTACTCTTTGCGTCTTTTTTTTATCAAAAATTTATCTATGAAACCTCAACATCTGCTATTACTGGTCGCCTCTCTGCACTTTTTTAATACTTTTTCCTGTAAATCAGGAAAATCACACGCAAAGGCACTCTCTGACTACGTCAACCCACTGCTGGGTACACTTTCGGAACCCGCACTTTCTCATGGAAATACCTATCCCTCGGTTTCTCTCCCCTGGGCTATGACAGCCTGGACGCCACAGACCGGCGAAATGGGTTGGATATATACCTATCAGTCTCAGAAAATTCAGGGAATCCGTGCTACGCATCAGCCCAGTCCCTGGATGGGTGATTACGGGCAATTTTCCATCATGCCTATGACTGACTCGCTGAAAACCGGAGACGAAGCCCGGGCTTCTGCTTTCAGGCATGAAAACGAAAAATCAACCCCCTATTACTACAGCGTTTTCCTCGATGATTATGATACCCGTGCCGAAGTCTCCCCTACCCTTCGCGCCGCTGCCCTGAGATTTACTTTTCCCTCTACAGAACAGGCCTTGCTCGTCTTTGATATGAGCCCGGCAGAAGGAAAAGTAAATATTGACCCGGAAAACAAAACGATCTCGGGTTATACGCGCATCAATTCCGGTGGTGTCCCCGCCAATTTTGCCTGCTACTTTTTTGCTACCTTCGACAAAGACGCCAGTTCTTACGGTGTATGGGAGGGGGAAAACATTTTTTCCGGAGAAAAACTCCATCAGGGGGTAAACACTGGCGCATTTCTCCGGTTTGCCACCCAACGAGGCGAATCTGTAACGCTGCGAATAGGAACGTCTTTTATCAGCATTGATCAGGCACGTAGAAACCTGACCAATGAAATCGGCAACAGTACCTTTGAAGAAGTAAGGGACGCGGCAAAACAGGCCTGGGAAAATGAATTGAGCCGGATCGAAATAGAAGGGGCCAGTGACGCACAGATGCAAACGTTTTACACGGCTTTTTACCGAATGCTGAGTTTCCCCAGGGTTTGGTATGAACCCGATTCCACAGACCAGCCCTACCACTTTAGCCCTTATGACGGACAGGTTCACCCCGGCGTGATGTACACCGACAACGGATTCTGGGATACATTCCGCGGCGTATTTCCTTTTTATACCCTGATGTATCCCGACAGAGATGCGGAAATTATTCAGGGCCTGATCAATTCATACAAGGAAGGCGACTGGTTTCCAAAATGGACAAGCCCCGGCTACCGCGACGTAATGATCGGTACGCATACGGCTTCCCTGATTGCCGACGCCTATAACAAAGGTATCCGCAATTTTGATTCGCAGACCGCTTTCGAGGGAATGATAAAAGACGGACTCGCAGACGGCGGTTCGGGTGGAAAAGGAAGAAGGGGAAATGCAGACTATCAAAAACTGGGGTATGTACCGGCAGATAAAGTACATGAAGCCACCGCACGCACACTGGAATTTGCCTACGGCGATTTCTGTATCGGGCAGATGGCCGCAGCAATGGGAAAAGATGATATCCGCGACTATTTCTATCATAACAGCTACAACTACCGCAATGTATTTGATGAAAATGTCGGGTTCATGCGCGGAAGAATGGCCGACGGCGCCTGGCGCCCTGATTTCTCGCCTATCGAATGGGGAGGGCCGTTTACCGAAGGGAGTTCCTGGCACTATACCTGGTCAGTAATGCAGAATCCGCAGGGACTTATTGACCTTATGGGAGGAGATCAGCCCTTTACGGCTAAACTGGATACGCTATTTGCTACCCCACCCGATTTTCTTGTAGGGTCTTATGGCAATGAAATCCATGAAATGACCGAAATGGTAAAAGGAAATATGGGTCAGTATGCTCACGGAAACCAGCCGGTTCATCACCTCATTTACCTCTATGACTACGCACGCCAACCCTGGAAAACGCAGTATTGGGTGCGGGAGGTGATGAACAGACTATATGGCCCGGGACCCGACGGACTCTGCGGAGATGAAGATAACGGGCAGATGTCTGCCTGGTATATTTTTTCAGCACTCGGATTCTATTCCGTTTGTCCGGGCGTACCGCAGTACGCCGTGGGTGCGCCATTGTTCAAAAAGGCCGTTATGCATTTACCCAATGGAAAGACCCTTACCATTTCTGCGCCGGCAAACTCAGACCAGAACCGCTACGTGCAACGTTTGCTGATCAACGGAGTTGAGTCTGACAGGAACTGGTTTAGCCATGAAGAACTTTCCTCCGGAGGAGAAATTGTTTTTGAAATGGGCTCTGAGCCCAATACTTCGCGGGGAATATCGGATGAAAGCCTGCCATTCTCCCTCCAGAAAACGTTTCCCTACCAGCAATCGGGCATCCCCAATCCACCAGCCATCAAACCCACTGTCGAAAAACCAGTTTTGAATGAAGTGCCGGTGCACTTTCGGGATAAGGCCGTAGTTACCATTTCCTCCCCTACACCCGGCACAACGCTCAGATATACGCTTGATGGCACATCGCCCCTCAAAGGTAAAATAGCAGACGGGCCGGTGGACATTACTGCCTCCTGTGTCCTGAGAGCGATAGCCACCCGCGAAGGCTATTATAAAAGTGAAGAAGTATCGCGGAGTTTTATCAGCCTTCCTAACAATTACCGGATAAAACTAAAAACTGAGCCCAACCCCAGATATGTTGCCGGGGGTGCGTTAAGTCTGATTGATGAAGTGCGGGGCTCGGCCAACTTTCACGACGGGAGGTGGCTGGGTTTTGAGGGTGAAGACCTCGAAGCCGATATTGATCTGGGGGAACAAAGAGCGGTGAAAAAAATATCCCTGTCAGTGATGGAAAACCAGGGTTCATGGATATTCCTTCCACGGGAAATCCAGTTTTTTGTGTCTGAAAACGGGAGCGATTATCAACTGATTCAAACCCTGGAACCCGAAACTTTACAGAAAAATCATTCGGAGATACGGGCATTTTCAGTTAATTTTACAGGTAAACCTGTTTCTCATCTGCGTATTATCGCACGCAATACAGGATCCGCTCCTGTGTGGCACTCTGCCAGCGGTGGAAAAGTATGGCTTTTTGCAGATGAAATTACCGTAGAATAAAGGGCTGCTGCAACCTCCGGGATGCCTGGATTGTATTTTTTATAACCTGTAACCAATATATATGCTCCGGATTTTTGCTTTCCTCCTGACCTGCCTTTTTTCTGCACCGTTCCTCATCGCTTCAGACAACAGCAATGATACCCTTTTGCTGAAAATTACCAGTCTGGCCAAACGCAAATCGCTGTATGAAGTGGTGATAAGGATAGAAGAAAATAAAGAAATTTTCAGGGCTGACAGTAATGGATATCTATGCCTGACCGATCTTAAACCGGACAAATATACACTGGAGATCAGGGGGAAAGGGTTTCGCGTCAAAACCCATAAAATTGAAAAAAAACATTTCAACACCCATGATACAGTAAAGGTTCAGATAGAACCCAACTGGCTCTTTGACGGATCTGAAAGCCTCCATTTTTCCCAGCATGCCTACAGTCCTTACTGGCAGAAAGGCAGCACCAACTCGCTGGCCATCAGGGGAGAAGTAAACCTCAATGCCAAATATAAAAAGAACAAACACGACTGGGAGAACGGACTTTCCATCAAACACGGAGTCCTCAGGCAGGGTGAAAACGACTTTCTCACAAGTGAAGATCTCGTCGAAGTGAGTACGGAGTATGGACGTAAATTCAGCGAACACTTTCTCACCACCGCACTGTTTAATGCAAGAACTCAGATCAGGAAAGGGTATAAAATCGAAAAAGACGGCAGCAGGGGCGAGCTTCGCTCCGATTTTCTCGCTCCTGCCTATTTCAACTTCGGGACGGGAATGGATTACAAATCCAAGGAACTGGGAATAAGTGTTTATTATTCCCCTCTGAACTCCAAAGTAACCATTGTTCAGGATTCTTCTCTTACCCGGTTTTATATGCCACAAAATCTTATCGCCAATACCCGGAGATATGAACTTGGCTCCTACCTGAAAATCAATTACAAAAAAGAGATTGTGAAAAATATTGTTTTCCAGACCAATGCCGATTTTTTTGCCAATCATCTGAAAGATTTCGGGACGGTGGACGTCAACTGGGAAACCAAAATGGACTTTAAGGTAAATAAGTACGTCTCTGCCAATATCCTCACTCACCTGATCTACGATCAGGATATAATGTTTGACATTGCAGATGCGAGCGGGGAACCTACCGGCAAAAAGGGCCCCCGCACGCAGTTTCACGAAGCCCTCAATATCGGGCTTATCCACAAATTCTGACTTTCGGTTAAAGCCCGTAAGCTTCTTTTATGAAATCACGGGGAGAGGTCGTTTTTCTTCCAATCAATTTTTCCAGCGTCGGGTCAGTCAGGTCAAACTCTCCTCTCTTGATCGCCTCGCCAAAACTGGCAAATATCCCGATAAACATTTCCGGTACACCTGCATTCAGCAGGGTTGTCTTATATTCTTCACGGGAGGGAGAAACAAATTGTACCGGCTTACCGGACAGTTCGCTGGTGATGGCGGCGATTTCCGCCAGTGACCAGGCACCATTGGCAGAAATTTCATATTCCTTATTTTCATGCCCCGATGTGGTAAGCAATACGGCTGCAGCCTCTGCCATATCATCTCTGGCCGTGTAAGCAGCTTTGCCCTCGCCGGTGGGTGCATAAATTACGCCTGTTTCGAGCACCTTTTCCCCCATAAATGCTGACAACATCTGCATATAAATGCCATGCCGCAAAATGGTATAGGTAAGTCCGGATTCTTTCAGGGCCTTTTCAGTTGTAATATGTGATTTTGCCACCATGATGATGGGAGAATCCGAAGACTCATCTTTCCGCTGAAAACTGGTATAAAACACGTGTTTTACTCCTGCAGCTTTGGCTGCATTCACCACGTTCAGATGTTGGGTTTCTCTGTTGGTGACATCCGAACCAGAGATAAAATAGAGTTTTTCCACTCCTTTAAAAGCTGCAACAAGCGAATCGTAATTCAGATAATCCCCCTGTTTCAGGGCAACTCCTTTTGCTGCGATTCCCGCTGCTTTTTCGGTATCTCTTACCAGCGCCTGAACCTGGTCGGGAGATGTTTTTTTCAGCAATAGCTCGATGGTTTTGTTTCCAAGGTGGCCTGTAGCTCCTGTTACTAATATCATATACGGTGAAAATTTAAGTTGACTTGCTCTCTAAAAGGTATTTAGTTACTTTTGGAGAGTTGAAATTAAAAAGAGACTCAGAGATTGTCAAGAAGGCACTTTGCCGTTAGTCAGTAACATGAAAGTAATTAATACTGAAAATCAATCAGATAGAAAATAAAAAAATGAAAAAAAATACAGATCAGGCTGCTTGTCCGATTAGAAATGTCCTGGCCAGATTTGGTGATAAATGGTCTCTTCTGGTCTTGCTTACGCTGGGTGAATCGGGCACCATGCGTTTCAGCGAACTTCGCAGCGAGATTGATGACATTTCCCAGAAAATGCTCACCGTTACTTTGCGGACGCTGGAAGCCGATGGATTGATTAGCCGCACCATTTATCCCGAGATACCGCCACGTGTCGAATACACTCTCACCCCGCTGGGCCAAAGTCTTTTGCCTATCCTGGATCAGATGTCAGACTGGGCCAATCAACATATTGAACAAATATTGGCTTCCCGCAATCAGTTTGCCCCCGCAGGTAAATAGGGAAATAACAGTCCTTACTTCGTGTATTGTATGGCGCGAAGCAGGTCATCCATAACGGATTCGCTGACAGGAATTTCATGTTTTCCAATGGTAAGCTGCCGGCTGCGGATGGATTCAATTTTGGAGAGATTGACAATATAGGATTTGTGAATCCGCATAAACTCACCTTCCGGAAGTTTCTCTTCGATTGCCTTCAGGGTAGATTTGGTGAGGATGGGCTTTGGGGCAGAGGAAAGGAAAATTTTGACATAGTCCTTCATCCCCTCCACATGTGTGATTTCCTCCACCACAACCCTTACAAGAGAATATTCTACATTCACAAAAAATGAAGCAGTGACCTCTCTGGAAGTAGGAGCAGCGGGTGGGACGGCAACCGGCTGTGTTTTTTCTGCCTGATCGAGTGCTTTGTAGGCAGCTTTGGCAAACCGCTCCAGGCTTACCGGCTTCATCAGATAATCGATTACCTCAAGGTCATAACTTTCTACTGCATAATGGGAATAAGCAGTCACAAAAATGACCATCGGTTTCTCCCTCAGACTGGCCAGAAATTTGGTACCCAGCATTCCCGGCATCTGAATATCGAGGAAAATAAGATCAATCTTTTCCCGCTGTAACACCTCCATCGCCTCAAAGGCATTTTTGCAGGTACCTGCGAGGTCAAGAAAGGGTATTTGCCGGATGTTTTCTTCCAGAAGTTTTCGTGCGGGCCCTTCGTCATCAACTGCCAGACAGCGGAGTTTCAGCATAAACATCACATTTCAGAGCAAAATACAAAAAACCCCTGATAGTCAGGGGTTTTTATGCAAAAAGTGCAATGACAACCACACTTCAAACCACCCTTCAGGAGTTTTAATCTCCAGGGTATGAGAATCAGGATATAACAATTCCAGCCTTCGCCGGACATTGTGGAGACCGATCCCCGAACCAGGGTCTTTGGCGTTATCCGTAGTGGTTTTATTTTTCACCTGAAACTCCAGACTGGTATCGGAAATGACCAGGTGTATATCTATGACAGGATCGGCAATCATTCCCACGCCGTGCTTAAACGCATTTTCGACAAAGGGAATAAGCAACATGGGTTCGATAAACTGTATATCCGCCATACCTTCAATATTCAGGCGTATATCAACATCTTCGCCAAACCTGATTTTCTGAAGTTCTACATAATTTTCCAGGTAATTCAGTTCCTGATCAAGCGGTGCATGCGCCTCACGGGAGGTATAAAGCATGTATCGCAGGAGTTCCGATAATTTGATGGTTACCGGTTCGGCCAGATCGGAGCGCGATCTGATCAGATAAACGATGCTGTTGAGGATATTAAAGATAAAATGAGGACTGATCTGGGAGCGGAGAAACGCTAGTTCCGAACGCAACCTTTCCTGTTGTTCTTCCTGCCTGACTTTCTCCTGCGCAAGGAGAAAATTAATAAACCCATAACCGGTGCTGATTGCAGTGAGGAAGGTAACAGGCAGAATCGACCAGAAAAAATCCCAGTGGCGACGCATCAGTTCGGCAGGCACAAGCCATTCTTTCATTGCCATTTGCAGAAAGGCAAATGAGATGACAAGGCCCAACAGAAAAAGTAAATACGTCCCCAGACCTTTCTTTCGGAAAATCCGCCGGATAAGCCACTCGCTATTGATCAGAAAGAGCGGAATGTTGGTAAAAGAAACAGGAATGATCGCAATATAGAATTTGCGAAAATGTTCGTTATCACCGGCATTGATCAGCGGGTAAACCATCCAGACAGTCCAAAACACAAGGTGAAAAAGCCACTGGAACAGCCGGTCGGTAGGAAGACGAAATTGAAAGCGTTTCATTTACTGCATTCACTGAGTCAGCCAATTTAAGGGGCGAAAATGTTTTTTTCAGGAAAAAACGATCAATCCGCTGATTCAGAAGACCAAACCCCCATTCAGGTCAAAAAAGGATAAAAACTTCAGTCATCGTCAATAAATGCGATTTCATCGTCCCCAATAGTCAGGTCATCTACTAGTTAAAACAATACCCGGCTCCTGAGGTTTTCTTTGCGTAAAAGATACGCAGTTAAGTACGCAAACTATCTTATTTCTATGAATACTAACCAAAGAAGAAACTTTCTGTTACCATCAGGTCTGCTGGTTGCCCTTCTTATGCTGACTACCGGATTATTTGCACAGTTTCCCGGCGGTGCAGGAGGTGGAGCCGGTATGAATATCGGCAGATTTTATGGCAAAGTAGTAGATGAAAACGGAAAAGGCATTGCCTATGCAAATGTGCAACTGGTGAAAGCACAACCCGACCCTGCCACTCAAAAAGTTACGGAAAAAATCATCGCCGGTCAGCTAACTGCTGAGAATGGCGATTTCAGCCTGGAGAAACTCCCCATCATGGGAGAGTTTACACTTAAAATCTCCTATATCGGTTATGCCCAGACCTCTCAGACAGTGTCTTTCGGGTTGAAGCCTCCGGCCGGAGGAGCACCCGGCGGAGCACCGCAGACAAGTGGCGGCGGTTTTCCCGGTGGGGGTTTTCCCGGTGGAGGAAACTTTGAAAAAGACCTGGGCAACCTCACCCTCACAGCATCAGATGTAACGCTGGATACAGTAACAGTAACCGCAGAAATTCCGGTTGCTACCCTGGCCCTCGATAAAAAAGTATATCGCGTGGACAAAGATGCCTCGATTGCCGGAGGGAATGCGCAGGATGCCCTCAAAAATGTGCCCTCCCTGTCGGTTGATATCGATGGAAATGTAGCCTTGAGAAATGGCTCTCCCCAGATATTTGTTGATGGCCGTCCTTCTACCCTTTCGCTGGATCAGATTGCAGCTGATGCGATCGAATCTATTGAAGTTATTACCAACCCTTCTGCCAAATTTGATGCGGGAGGGGGGACCGCTGGTATCATCAATATCGTGCTCAAAAAAGAGCGCAGATTGGGTTACAATGGAAATATTCGCACAGGTATTACTTCCCGCGGCGGTGTAAACGCCGGAGGAGACCTGAATGCCAGAGGAGAAAAAACCAATATTTTTGTCAGCGGAAACCTTAACCAGAACAAAGGATTTTCTCTAGGCGAAACCTACCGGCAGAATCTCTTTGGTACTCCCTACACCAATCTTACCCAAAATGTCGATGGAGTGATGAATGGACTGTTTGCCAACGGAAGAGCAGGCATCGACTGGTTTATAGATAACAGAAATACGCTCACCTTTTCAGGGAGTTATACAAGAGGAAAGTTTCGCCCCAGCGACGAAATCACCAATTCGACCGAATTCCTTTACCCTGACAGCACAGTAGTAAGCGAATATGTGCGGTCTTCTCAGCAAAACCGCAACTTCAGAAACATCGGAGGATCGCTCCTGTTTAAACACCTCTTTCCCAAAGACGGAGCAGAATGGACCGCAGATGTAAACTACAACCGGGTTCGTTTCCTGGGAGGAAGTGAATACAGTACAGTTTATGACAACGGGCGTACTACACAGGAACAACAGAATGGTACAGGATCCGGACAGTTTATCACTGCACAATCGGACTTTGTCAATCCGCTCAACAGCCGGATGAAGCTGGAAGGAGGTGTAAGAGCGGCCCTTCGGCTAAACGAAAACAGTATAGAAAACACCTATTATGACCCCTATACCGATACGTGGGTGAGAGTTACCAGCCTGGCAGATAATTTTAAATTTAATGACAATGTATTTGCTGCCTACGGCCAGTTCAGCCATCAGTTTGAAAACTGGGGTTATCAGGCGGGATTGCGGGCAGAGAGCAGTTTTTACACAGGGGCTCTCATCGACACCGATTCGTCTTTTACCATAGCATATCCGCTCAGCCTTTTCCCTAGTGTATTTGCCACCCGCAAACTCAATGAGACCGACAATATTCAGTTTGCCTATACCCGCCGGATCAATCGCCCCAACTTTTTCCAGACGATGCCATTTATCGATTTTTCAGACTCACTGAACCTGCGTAAAGGAAACCCGCAACTCAGGCCTGAGTTTGTGAATTCGCTGGAAGTATCTTATCAGAAAATTTTCTCCAAAGGCCACAACCTCCTGGCATCGGTTTATTACAAACAGGCGTCCAACCTTATTACCTCTTATCTGATCAATGAGTACAATAATGAACTTAACAGAGAGGTAGTCGTAACCACTTTCGCCAACTCCAACAGCAGTCAGGCTTACGGTGCAGAAATCACCCTGAAGAATAACTTCTTCAAAAAGATCGATCTCACCACCAACCTCAACGTTTACCAGTCGCGCGTTGATGCCAGCAATGTAGAGACAGACCTGATCGTCAATCAATTGAGCTGGTTTTTGAAAGAAAACCTCCAGATCGGTCTGCCGGCAGACTTCATGCTCCAGTTTTCAGGTGAATATCGCAGCAGGGCTGCGTTTACCCCCAGCAGTGGCAATCAGATGCCATGGGGACCGCAGACAACCAATACAGCCCAGGGATACTCGATTCCCAACTGGTTTCTCGATATCTCTCTGAGAAAAACCTTCCTCAACAGGAAAGCAACCCTCACACTGAATGTGAACGACGTGTTCCGCACACGCAGATCAGGAACATACACCTACTCCGACATCTTTATTCAGGATAGCTGGCGGGTACGCGATCCCCAGATTTTCAGGCTGAACTTCTCCTATCGCTTCGGGAAAATGGACGCCTCCCTGTTTAAGCGCAAAAATATGAAGATGAACAATCAGGGAATGGATATGATGTAATATCCTTTCATAAAAGAAAAAATCCGGGGACAGTAGTTCCCGGATTTTTTTATGTCAAACTTTCAGCTCTCAGTCTGTTGAATCATGCTGAATAGCAATCGTACAGGAGAACTAAAGTGCAGCAACCGTTTCATATACCTCCCAGTAATCCACATAAAACCCCGGCTCATCGCGGTTGGAAAGTACCATAATGCTGAGATTTCGCTCCGGGTCGCGGATATAGCAGGTTCGGAATCCTCTCCACCAGCCAAAATGATAGAGGATTTTTTTATCACCATTGATTTTCATGCGCCAGCCAAACCCATAATTATGTACACGCCCACCACTGCCTGGCGAAAATGCCTCTTCCAGGGTAGATGGATACAGTAAGGTATATTCAGATAATGCATGGTCATATTTATCGAGATCGTGAACACTGGCATACAGGCCTTTATCGCCCACTACTCCATCCAGGTAGTCTCCCTGTGCGGGATAGTATCCCTTTCGCCCGGGCTTATACCCGACAGCCTTATCCGGCACTTCCGGTTCGGTTACTCTGCTGTAAACCACTGCGTCCATGCACAAAGGCTGGAATACATGTGTTTCCATAAACTCCTGAAAAGACACGCCCGATATTTTCTCTACAATGCAAGCCAGTATCACATAGTTTGTATTGCAGTAGTTGAAGCCATTTCCGGGAGTAAAAAATATTACCGGCTTGTGGCGGATATACAGGTTGAGCAAATCGGTATTTGACAGAGGTTCCCGGTAATTTTTCCAGTACCAGGAAGCAACCGCTTCATAGCGCGCCAGTCCGGATCGGTGGTTGAGCAGATGGCGAATCGTCATGTCTTCGTAGGGCCATCCGGGAAGATGCGCAGCTACCGTGTCATCAAAGTCGAGTTTCCCTTCCTGAAAAAGGAGCATTATGGCTGTTGCCGTAAACATTTTCGATACCGAAGCCAGTTGAAAATGTGTATCGGGAGTAATGGCCTGATTCAGTTTTTCATCTGCCATGCCGAAGCCGCCTTCATACAAAAGGTTTCCTTTTTCTGAGACAAGCACAGCGCCATTAAACCGTTTTTGATGATGGAGGTTTTCGAAATAATCCCGAAGTCTGCCTTCTTTCATGATTCGCAGAGAAACATGCTCCCACTTCGCCCACAGGCTGTCTGGAGCCATCTCAGAAGACGAAGCATGAGATTGCTTAAAACCCGTCTCCGGAAGCAAGGCAAGAAGAACTGTGGTAAAAATCACCACAACGATCCGCAGTGTCATAGGCAATTCCAATTCCCAAACATAATATTTTTTGGCAAGTTTTGCGCCATTCGGCGCAATTTTCGGGAATGGTAATAGTATTTCAGTAGCGCCAGCTCTTCAGATCGGCCCCCTGCGGCGCATTTTTCTGAACCCAGTCTGTCCATTTCGGAATAAACATCTGGTGGTAACACAACCGCGAATAACCATTCGTACGGGTATGGTCCCCATTCCAGCAGTGCTCGGCTCTGTCTCCATAATCCACCTCTCCGTCGTAATAGGGTGCCGTTGTTTCTTCCAGAAATTCTTCGGCCAGATACACTGCATTGTTCAGGTAATAATTGTCCATATCTCCACAGTAAATATGGATTTTCCCTTTCAACTTTGGCCCGAGTTCTGCCCAGTCGCGTTTCATGATATAGGTCAGATCGTAATTTTCCCGCCAGTAAGCAGCTACTTCCGGATTAATTTTTCCGGTAACCTTATCCCATATCCGAACCGGATAACCGTCTTCCCCCTGTGGTGAATAGACAGCCTCCCATATATCCCACTGCTCGCCCGAGCGGCTTTTCGTGCCAAGTGCAAGCTCGCGGTAATTCATTTGCCTGACTGTCGCTCTCACTTTGCCCAGAGAATCACGTGCTCCCGGTCTTTCCACTCCCTGAAACGGGCCCTGGTTGATATATGCATTCGAATCAGCATAAATATTCACCTGGCAATAGGCCCGGAAATCAATCGGGTCAGGACAGGCAGCATAGCAGGTATTGTATTCATCGGGATACAATACCTGAACAGCAAGTGCTTCCCATCCCCCGGTTGACCCTCCATACACAAATCTCGCCCATCCTTCACCTATTCCCCTGAATTGAGACTCGATGTACGGAATCAACTCGTAGGTAATCGCATCGCCGTATGGGCCCTGACTGGCAGAATTAACCGCATAGGAGTCATCATAATAGGGCGTGGAATGCTGTATCTCAATGGCAATCACACGAGGGAATCCCGGCCCTGTCCATTCCTTATAAAAATCGTAAGCCATCTGTTGCTGAACAATATTATACCCTTCGATGCCGAAGCGCTCACTATATTCTGGCTTTAAATCAGGATCAGGCGGAGAAGTACTGAATCCGGCAAAATCGGAAGGGTAATGTCCGTGATATATCGCGAGCGGATATTTCGCCTCCGGATGCGAGTCAAACCCCTCCGGCAACAAGATATGTGCCCCCAGAAACATTGGGCGTCCCCAGAAGGCCGTCAGCAGTTTGCTCTGAATCCGGATATGTTTGATATACTTCGTGTCTTCAGGTGCAGGTATAGGAGGAATTACCTGGTCGAGGTGAATTTCAATTTTACCCGAAGCAAAAGGATCAACGGTAATTTTTACCGGCTGGCTAAACAAATTGCCGGGGGCGGAATTCCAATGTTGCCCTTCCCCTCTGTCCATAGGTAGTTTTACCGTTTGTCCTCCTGCAAGATGAAAAGTTTCGTAACGGTGAAACAGCCCCTGTACATAATACTCCCCTGCGGGCAGTTCTTCCAGTGTCGCCACCGGATATCCGTTTCCCTCGGGTTTAAAGCGGATTCGCTCGCCGGGCGGGCGGTTTTCTATATCCATACCCCAGACCTGCTGAGAGGATGCCCCATCCAGAATCTGAAACCGGGGTTCGCCATCATCACTGGTTGACAAAAGTAAAAACACACGCCCATCGGGAAGTGTCGCAGCGCTGTCAGCCGGAAGGACAAATTCTATTTCAATGGAAGCGGTTTCATTTTCCCGGCAACCGAGAGCGGAAAAAACGAGAAGGCAGGAAAACAACAAAATACTAACTGAAGATTTTTTCACAGAGATAAGTTTGTAGTATAACGAAAATTAATCATTCTTCACATCTAAGCAAACTTTCCTATATTTTCAGTCAAATATTGGAAAACGCTTGGAAGACGTCACACTTTGGGCAGCGAGTGTGTCTGAATATTACCTTATCTCAACTCAGAATTATTATTCCCATGAACCGACTGACCCCAGAGGATCTCAGCAATGTGAAAAAATATTTTGGCCTTGATCTGGAAACACTCTCAGAGGAATCGCTGAAAGAGGCGCATAAAAATGCCCGCAAAAAATACCACCCCGACAACTTCACCAAATTTGAAGATGAAACCGTAATTGAAATGGCCAAGGACCGGTTTCAGCAGATTGAGATACTTGCCACGAGGCTGGAAGACTACCTTAAGAACCGGAAACAACTCGATGAATGGCAAAAACAGGAAGGGAAACCCGGCGGAAAGGTACAATACGCCACAGAGGGAATCAGAATCGACATTATGACCAGTGACAAAAACCTGAAATACCAGTTGTTTCGCACCCGGATCATCTATAAAGGAGATTATGCGGTCATACCGGGCACACAGGCCCGGCTGATTTCGCTTCTCGATTTCTCGTCCGTGGCTGCCACCGGCTTTCGGGAAAGTATAAAAGTGCTGCTGGCATTTGGCACAGAGGATTCCATTTCGGATATTGTACAATGGCTTTTCAGCCGTATTTCAGGAAAAACCTCCTCCTTCGTCATTGAAGGAAAAGTTGTCAGAATTGACCCCTATGAAATCCGGAAAGCCATTGAAAAAAACACGATTCTTGAGCTGGGCAATTAATATTCATCCGAGAAATGACTATCCTCGAAAAAATTTTAACCGGAATTGTAGCCGCCGAGCATCTGTACATCCTTTGGATTGAGATGTTTAAATGGGACACCATTGGAAAAAAAGCATTTTCCACCATTCCCAAAGAATTATTTGAAAAAACCAAAGTCTTTGCCGCCAACCAGGGACTTTACAACGGTTTTCTCGCCGCCGGCCTGATCTGGTCGTTGGTGATTGGCAATGGAGAATGGGCGCAAAATGTAGCCCTGTTTTTTCTGGGATGTGTTGCTGTTGCCGGCATCTATGGAGCAGTCACCGTACAGCGAAGGATTTTTTATGTGCAGGCGCTTCCTGCACTGATAGCACTTATTGTGGTATTAGCGGTTGGGTGATAAAATATTTGTTTGTTGGACATCGCCACATTTCGCGAGTAATAAATTTCTATTGCTCGCGAAATGTACTTAAATTAATGCCGATTTCGCGAGCAATAAACAATACTATGTACAGAAACAAACTGGTTGGCCGCCTTGAAGAAAAGAAAATACTGGAAGCCGCACTTCAATCTATGAAACCCGAAATGGTTGCTGTCATTGGACGGCGAAGAATTGGCAAAACCTTTTTGGTCAAATCAGTTTATGGAAACCAAATTGACTATGAAATAACAGGGATCCAACATGCCTCCCGACAGGAGCAATTGCGAAACTTCATGATGCAAATCGCAAAATACTCTTCAGGGCTTTTTCCTGTTACCCAACCAAAAGATTGGCTGGAGGCATTTTATCTTCTGTCTAAATTTTTAGAAGGAAAACAAAAATCACAGAAGCAAATTATCTTCTTAGATGAATTACCATGGCTGGCAACGCATAAGTCAGGCTTTCTGAAGGGATTAAGCTGGTTTTGGAATAGCTGGGCAGTGAATCAAAATATCGTCGTTGTTATCTGCGGTTCTGCGGCATCGTGGATGATAAAAAAAGTAGTACATGATAAAGGAGGGCTTCATAATCGCATCACCAAAAGAATTTACCTGCAGCCTTTTAACTTAGAGGAAACAGAATATTTCTTTAGGACGAAAAACCTGAATTTTGACCGATACCAAATCCTACAACTTTATATGGCATTGGGTGGTGTGCCACATTATTTGGAGGAAGTCGAGGGAGGGAGAAGCGCATCTCAAAATATTGACGCTATTTGTTTCTCACAAAACGGATTGTTACGGGACGAATTTCAGAAACTCTATTCCTCATTGTTTGATGAATCTGAAAATCATATAAAAGTTATTCGAACTTTAGCCGGTAAACAAAAAGGGTGCACCCGTACAGAAATCGTTCAAAACACATCTTTATCCGAGGGGGGAGGTATTTCTACAGTAATTGAGGAACTTTTACACTCCGGCTTTATTTCAGTTTATTTACCTTTTGGCAAAAAGAAAAAAGATAGTTTGTACCGTTTAACAGATGAGTTTTCCCTTTTCTATTTCCAATTCATGGAACATAAGCTGCCGGGAGGCACAAATATTTGGCAGCAATTGAGCAAAACTCAGGTTTATATCAGTTGGGCAGGTTACGCTTTTGAGAATATTTGTTTCAAACATATGCCCCAAATCAAAAAAGCGCTGGGTATCTCAGGAGTGTATGCTATTTTTTACTCTTTTTATAAAAAAGGTAATGAAAACGAAGATGGCATCCAGGTTGACCTTTTAATTGACCGGAATGATCATATTATCAATCTTTGTGAAATAAAATTCTATGCTGCAGAATATACCATTGACAAAACCGCAGCAATGAAACTGCGAAATAGAATTGCGAAGTTTAAGGAGGTTTCGCATACGCGAAAGCAGATATTTTTGACAATGATCACTACATTCGGGGTTAAAGAAAATGCCTACAATCATGGCCTGGTTGATTCCGCCCTAACCATGGATGACCTGTTTGAAAAAAATTGAACCCCGCCCCGTTTTGCGTGTATTTGCGGTGAAATGACATTTCTGTCCATGCAATTCAGTATTGTTGGATAGTTTTGTATATATTCGGCTCGCAAAACCTGAAACCTGATTCAAACGATGACATATAACAGGATTAACAACTACACAGGCTGGGGCGTGTTTCTGATTGCGCTGGTGACTTATTTGCTTACCATGTCACCTACGGCCAGCTTCTGGGACTGCGGTGAATTTATAGCCTGTTCCAATGAACTTGAAGTACCCCACCCTCCCGGGGCACCATTTTTCCTTCTGGTAGGAAGGATTTTTGCCATGCTGGCTTTTGATGATGTCACCAAAATCGCCTTCATGGTCAACCTTTTCAGCGTGCTTTCGAGCGCCTTTACCGTTTTGTTTACCTTCTGGATAACCACTCATCTGGCCCGCCGCATTGTGCTTAAAAATGGTGAAGAGCCTGCCAACACACAGACCTTTGCGATCATGGCAGCCGGTGTGGTCGGAGGACTTACCTGTACCTTCGCAGATTCATTCTGGTTTAATGCCGTAGAAGCCGAGGTATATGCACTCAGTTCCTTCTTTACAGCGATTGTCGTATGGCTGATGTTTAAATGGGAAGACAGAGCCGATGAACCCGGGAATGAAAGATATATCATCCTCATTGCCTATCTGATGGGGCTTTCCATCGGCGTTCACCTCCTCAACCTCCTTACCATTCCTGCACTGGCATTCGTGTATTACTTCCGCAAATACACATTCTCTGTCAGAGGTTTTTTTATTACGGGTATTGTTTCGGTCGCTATTCTGGGTATCATCCAGACAGTTATTATCCTCTATACTTTTGACTTTGCCTGGGGATTTGAACAAATCTTTTCGGGAATACAGTATGCCAATGGAGCTGCTAAAAGCGGAATGGGATTACCCGTAGGTACCGGACTGATTGTTTTTCTGGTTCTTTTATTTGGGGGACTGGCATGGCTGGCATATTATTCTTCAAAGAAAAATCTGCTGCTGCTCAATACCGCCATTCTCAGTACGATCGTCATTTACATTGGATTTTCTTCTTATCTGATGATCCCTATCCGCTCCAATGCCAATCCTCCTATTGACGAAAACAACCCCGACAATACACAGACTTTCCTCTCCTATATGAAGCGCGAACAATACGGCAACCGGCCTCTTTTCCGCGGCCCGCTGTACAATGCCATTCCGGTAGATCTGGAAGAAGCTGGTAAAGAATTTATTCTCGAACCCGGAGCAGACAGATATACAGAAATCGGCGTAAAACGCCAATATGTATATCGCGACGCAGACATGAAACTCTTCCCCCGTATGTACGAAAAAGGCCGTTTTAATATGGGCCCTCACGCTTATACGGCTTATGTCAAAAATACCGGAAAACCCAACGACCCCAACGACGACCGGCCTACAGGGGTAGAAGATTTGCTCTTCTTTTTTGACTATCAGGTAATCCATATGTACTGGCGATATTTCATGTGGAATTTTGCCGGGCGAGAGGGCGATACACAGGATCAGAACTGGGAAAGCGGGCTTAAGTTCTGGAAAACGGCTAAAATGCCCGATTTTATGAAAAATAGCCCCTCCAAAAACCACTATTTTATGATTCCCTTCCTGTTGGGGCTTCTGGGACTGGGATGGCAGGCTTACAAAAACGGGGGAGATGCTACCGTCATCGGACTTCTGTTTTTCTTTACAGGCCTTGCGATTATCATTTATCTGAATCAATATCCCTCTCAACCTCGCGAAAGGGACTACTCCTTTGCCGGTTCCTTCCAGACGTATGCCATCTGGGTGGGGCTTGGCGTCATAGCCATCTATCAACTACTTGCAGGAATTATCGGCGGAGCAGCCCACTATATAGCAGCCGGAGTGGGTATTATTGCCCCCCTGCTGATGGGAACTCAAAACTGGGACGACCACTCACGTGCCGGCAACTATGTTGCGCCTGAGTCTGCTTATAACCTGCTCAATTCCGTAGCTCCCAATGCGGTACTTTTCACCAATGGCGATAATGACACATTCCCACTATGGTATATTCAGGAGGTGGAAGGTGTGCGGCCCGACGTCAGGGTACTGTGTTTGAGCTATGTCAATACCGACTGGTATATCGATCAGATGTATCAGAAAGTCAATGAGTCTGAGCCTCTTCCCCTCAGTCTGAAGCAAAAAGACTACCAGGGCCAGGCCAACCAGTCCAGATCATTTGGAAACAGAGCCAAATTGCCGGTATCTCTGCCTGCCGACGGGAAAACGCTGCTGGATCAGGGCCTTATTTATCCGACAGACCTTCCCTTTGTGCAATCACCTATGTCATGGGAAGTTCCCACACGGGGAAGCCAGAACGGTAAATATCTGGAACTGAAAGACATTCTGATACTCAACCTTCTCGAAAACGTAGCTTCCGGCAACTGGGAACGCCCTGTGTATTTTGCTAACACAGTGACTCCCAACAGCTTCCTCGGCCTGGATCCGTATCTCAGGCTTGAGGGTCTTGCCTATCGGATCATTCCTGTCAAAAAGCCGCGTAAAAACGATCCCTACGATCCGTTCTCAGGTGATCTCGATCTGGAAAGGATGCGGAAAAACATGACAGAAGTATTCAAATACACCAATCTCGATAATCCGAGTGTGTATTATGATGAAAATATCATGCGTATGCTGGGCAATTACCACAATACTTTCTATCGCCTGGCCAACGGTTATCTGAGAGAAAACCAGGATCTCCTGTCCCAAAACAATACTCTGCGCGCCCAAAACTCAGGAAATGCCACCGTGGCTGACAGTGTAAGCAAAATCATTGCGGCAAACGAGCAGAAAATCCAGGAGAATAAAACCCACGCCAAAGAGGTAATGGATTTTGCGGAGACGAAATTCCCGGTAAAAGTCGTAACCCCTGATCCCTATATGATTGTCAGAAATGGCCTGATTTACGACAGGCTGGGTGAAGCAGAAAAACGCGATGAGCTTTTTGATTTTGGTAAAAAACTTGCACTGGAAACGCTGCAATACTACTCTACCAATACGGATTATTTCCCCAAAACCCGCGAATTTTTCTTCCCGCTACAGATGTTGCAGCAACACTACAGCCAAACGGGAGAAACGGAAAAACTTAACACACTATCTGTCGAAATACAGCAGTTGGATCCCCGCCTGCTTAAATAAATCGTTTCAGATTCAGGAGGCGGCCTACTGCTGTCTCCTGAATCTAAAACATTACCCCTACCTGAAGAGTAATCCGCTGAAAGGTGTATTTTTCGGTAATACGAACCTCTCCCCATGTGAGGTAAGATTCCTCCACACTTTGAATGCGGTAACCGGCAGTGATCAGCCATGCAAGACCTGTCGGGGTATGAATTTTGATTCCGCCCCCACCTTCCGCCAAAATGCCGCCCTTGGCCTCATAGCTGTCTTCTAACGGCTCTCCCCACCATCCCCATATAACTTCTCTTTCAAAGAGAGGGATAGAATAGCCTAAATTTCCGTAATAATGAGGGGTCATTTTTTGCTCAAACACATCTCCCCGGAGATCAAGAAAAACAGGCATGTAGGTTCCCCTGGCCATCAGGTTTACGCCTACTCCTGCGCCTGCAGAAAAATACCTGTTGAAATGATAACCATTCACCAGGTGCGGGTTAAACAGGTTGGGATTTTCATTATTGACGCCACTGGTGCTACCCATCATGGAGCCTGCCTGAACGAGAATAAAATAGCCCTTGTCGCGGTAAGTAATTCCCCTTTCGGGAAGAATATATGTCCGCATATATTTTTTGTTTGCCTGAGGCATTATCTGCTGCTCTGCGCGAAGCACATCTGCATAAGGAAATACAAAGTAATTTCTGTCATGGGTTTCGATTTTGACCAGAGAGTCAGATGCTGAGCCATCCAGTTTTCCTCTGAGTATCCAGCCGTTTTTCAGATAGAGGACATCCTCATAAGTCTGGGCCGTAAGTGCCTGAGGGAGCAGAAACAGGCAAAACAGTAATACAAGCAGTTTTTGGGGTTTGGGTGGAGGGGGGAGAATGGGAAGTCGCATAGCTTGTTTTTCCCGGAGACGAAAGATACGAAAGAAATGCTGCACGGCAGGATATAAAAAAAGGCTGTCCCGGATTGGGACAGCCATGGGTTTGAGTTTCCGTTATTTCAGCTACGGTTATTCTTCAACTGCAACAGATTCGCCATCGCGCTGACGATCAGCTTCGCGTTTTACGCGGTCGTCTTCGCGGCGTTTTTTGCGCTCATCCAGACCACCTGCAATAGCGTTGGAGATGGTGGAGAGGACAAGTTGAATAGATTTGGTAGCATCGTCATTGGCGGGGATCGGGAAGTCAACCAGATTAGGGTTGCTATTGGTATCGACCATGCCAATGGTAGGGATATTCAGTTTGCGCGCTTCTGCAACGGCAATATGTTCTTTTTTGATATCAACGATAAACAGCGCAGAAGGGAGGCGGTTGAGTTCAGCGATACCGCCGAGGATTTTCTCCAGTTTTGCCTGTTCGCGGGAGAGCATAAGGCGCTCTTTTTTGTTGATGCGTTCGAAGGTACCATCGGATTTCATCTTTTCGATGTTTTTCATCCGTTTGATACTTTTACGAACGGTAGCGAAGTTGGTAAGCATACCACCGAGCCAGCGTTCGGTTACGAATGGCATATTTACGCGGTTAGCTTCTGTTTCAACGATTTCCTTTGCCTGTTTTTTGGTGGCGACAAAGAGAATTTTTCTGCCGGAGATGGCGAGTTGTTTGGCAGCGCGGGTAGCTTCATCGAGCATCCGCTGCGTTTTATTCAAATCAATGATGTGGATACCATTTCGCTCCATAAAGATATAGGGCGACATATAGGGATTCCACTTTTTTTTGAGGTGGCCAAAGTGAACGCCAGCGTCCAGTAATTCCTGGTAAGTAGGTTGCTCCATATCCTTTTATCTCTTGGAGAATTGTGTACTCTTTCTTGCTTTTTTCAATCCGTATTTTTTCCGTTCTACCCGACGAGGGTCGCGGGTAAGAAGACCAGCCTTTTTCAGCGGGCTTCTGTATTCTTCATTGGCTTCGGTCAGTGCACGTGCGAGGGCCATTCTTACGGCCTCTGCCTGTCCGGCAATGCCTCCACCATTTACATTTACTTTTACATCAAATTCACCTTCGGGAAGACGTAAAACAGAGAATGGCTGAAGTACCTTCAGACGCAACGGATCCACGGGAAAATATTCTCCCAGGTCTCTTTCATTAACTTCGAATTTACCCGTGCCGCCCTCAGAAAGAAATATCCGGGCTACTGCGCGCTTTCTTCGACCTACTTTAACGATATCACTCATTGCTATGACTAAATATTTCCTTTATCAGATCTTATATTCTTCAGGATTTTGGGCCGAGTGTGGATGCTCTGCACCGCCATATACGCGAAGGTTTTTGATGATCGCTTTTCCCAGTTTGGTTTTGGGAAGCATTCCCTTCACAGCTTTTTCAACCAGAATTGTGGATTTCTCGCTCAGCAAGTTACGGGCTGTAACTTCACGCTGACCGCCGGGGTAACCTGTGTGGCGCAAATAACTTTTCTGGTCGAGTTTGGCGCCGGTAAACACAACTTTATCGGCGTTGATGACAATTACATTATCACCGCAATCGATGTGAGGTGTAAAGTGGGTTTTATGTTTCCCCCTGAGGAGACGGGCGACCTCACTCGCTGCCCTTCCCAGTATTTTTCCCTCAAAATCAATTACCAGCCACTTCTTTTCAATGTCTTTTCCATTGGCTGAGAGGGTTTTATAGCTTTTCGTATCCATCTGTTTCTATTGGTTCCTGAAATGGTCGTGCAATTACGGATAAATTTCTACAATATGCAACCAGCAAATAAAGAATTCATCTGTAACTTTTGAATTAAATATTTTTTTCCCAAATCCTGTGGAATGGCTCAACCATTATTATCCATTAATTGTATAACTAATACCCATATCCTGCCGCCCGTGTCATGTATTCCCCCAAAAAGCAGGGGTTTTAGGGTATGGTTCGCTTATTTTTGTATATTATCCTGAAGGTTCCCGCTTGTGCAACAAAAATACACCCTATGCTAACTGTTAGCCCAAACAGATTTTTTCCACTGAAGTGTATGGCAGTTTTTACTGCCGGCTTTCTGGCTCTTTTTCCTTACGCCCGCGCGACGCACAACCTCGCCGGTCAGATCACTGCCCAGCGCAATGATCCCAACAATTCCAACAGCTACGAAATCACCCTGACAACCTATACCGACCCCGCTCCGGCAGGGGTTGACCGCTGCTCTGCAGACCTCGAAATCTGGTCGGTTTCCTCTCCCCCCATTCTCCTGACCACGCTTACACAGGTTCCCCGCGCCAATGGAGGCACCCTCGTCAATGTCCCCAGCGACTGTAATATCCCCAATCCCAAAGCTGGTGTACCAGTCAAAGGTACGGTCAAAAGAAATCTCTACATCACCTCTTATATTTTCCCCGGGCCGGGCGAATACGAAATCAGGTATCAGGATGTAGCCCGACATGGTTCAGTCGTGAATATCAATTCTCCCGAGGAGGTCTCTTTTTATGTTTACACACGCATTTTTATCACACCGGCCATTGTCGGTTCCAATAATACGCCCCTCCTGCTCAATGAACCCCTCGATGACGCCTGCCTGGGAAAAGTATGGACCCACAACCCCGGAGGATTTGACCCGGACGGCGATTCTCTGGCTTATTACCTCCGCGAATCGTATCAGTACGATCCCCCCAACCCGCCCTCCATTGCCAATGGTTACCGGTTCCCCGACAACCCGGCATTTGGAAACAGCGGCTTTTCTATGGACCCGATCACGGGTATCGTCACCTGGAATACGCCTCAGAAAGAAGGGATATTTAATTTTGCTTATGTAGTAGAAGAATGGCGCAACGGCCAGCTACTTGGATATGTGGTACGAGATATGGCCGTATGGGTAATAGACTGCGACAACAATCCTCCTGTTATCGAAACGATCACCGATACCTGTGTTTACGCCGGTGATGTTCTGGAATTTGACTATCTGGCTTATGACCCCGATGAAACTGACAGCTTATATCTGGAACTAAACAACGGGGTGATTGGCAACAACGGCCCGTTCTCAGTCACCAACTCCGCTACCCTCAGTGGATTGGTAGTGGATCCTATACCTGGTAATTCTTTTCCTTATTCTTCTGTACCTGTCAGTACCGTAAATACGGCAACACTTCCGGCGGACACGATCAAGGGGACCATCCGGTGGGAAACCGAATGTGATAATATCAGAAAGCAGTTTTACCAGGTTGACTTTTACGCCACTGACAATAAAAGCTATTCGGCTCCCAACTCCCTCAATACCACGCTTTCAGCCAATAAGGCCGTCTCCATTCGCGTGATTCCGCCTCCACCTACAGACCTTACAGCCACCAAAGGTTCCCGCTCGGTAACGCTCACCTGGTTGCCTACTTTCTGCGAGGATAAAGTATTAGGGTATAATATTTACAGAAAAGTGGGAGCTCCGGGGTGGATGGAGGATACGGTTTGTTGCGAAATCAGCCCTGCTGACGCCGGGTTTACGCTCATTCACTACAACAAGGGATGGCTGGCCACACAATATGTCGATTCTCTTACCAACGTAGATGGCTTGCTGGGAAGAGATATTTGTTATGTCATAACGGCTGTTTATGCAGTTCCTTCTGAGCCACTTATTCCCGCACTTGAAAGTTGCGCCACCAACGAATTTTGTATTGAAATACAAAATGACGAACTGTATATGACCAATGACAGCGTATCTGTCACTGACCCTGTCAATGGCGCGATCATGGTCATCTGGTCACAGCCCGTTGTCGATGAGTTTTTTCCGGCACCATACGCTTATAACCTTTACAGAGCCAACAACAATGGATTTCCGGCTATCAAAATTGCTTCCCTCGGTTATAGCGATACTACCTACCTGGATACCGGAATCGATACCGATGTCAGGGGTTACAACTACCGGGTTGAGCTGTTTGACGGGCTGGGGCTTCTGATCAACAGCAGTAATGGGAAAAACATTGGATCCAGTATTTATCTTACGGCTGCAGGAACCGGCAGCAATGCCATCGACCTGTCCTGGACAGAATTCGTCCCCTGGACCAATAGTGCCTACGATATTTACCGGAGCGAAAACGGAGATCCCTTTGTTTTGATAACCACAGTGCCAGGTACCGGTGCAAATACACATACTTACCAGGACGCAAACCTCAACCCGGCAGTAAGGTATTGTTACTTTATCAGGTCTCACGGTAGCCATCAGGTTTCCGGAGTAAAAGACCCGCTCATCAACGACTCGCAGGTGGCCTGTGATTATGCTCAGGATGACGAACCGCCTTGTCCCCCTGATCTTTCTGCACTCGGAGACTGTCAGACGCTTTCGCATACGGTTTCGGTATCCAAACCGCTGCTGCCATGTGATGGAGACGAAGACTATATATCAGTTCTTTTCTCCAATAACCCCGCAGGGCCATTCAGAGAAGTATCCCGGCTCGATTACAATCGTTTTGGCCAGGATACGGTGCTGACTTTTACTTTTGGAAATGACCTCGATGCTTATGCCGGGTGTTATGCAGTTACTGCAACTGATACACTGGGAAATACCAGTGCCCTCTCCGACCCTTATTGTATTGATTTTTGCCCCAGTCTCATTATGGCGAACGTATTCAGTCCAAACGGAGACGGGATAAATGATGTGTTCAAACCCAAATATTACCGGGATGTCATTCTGAAAGAATTCAGGGTGTATGACCGTTGGGGAAGGCTCATGCATACAGCCCGGACAGATATAGGTGTACTATGGGAAGGAGAAGCCTTTGACGGAAAAGAAGCCAGAGAAGGCGTTTATTACTATTATATTCGCTACGAAGAACTTGGTCTGGCAGGCAACACTACGGGTGAGCTTACCGGCTGGGTAACGCTGATGAGATAGACTATGTTTACAGGAATTATCGAACTAACCGGCATCGTCAGGGAAATACGAAAAGAAGGAACCAACCTCACATTTCGCATGGAGACGCCTTTTCCCGACGAAATCAAACCCGATCAGAGCATCGCACATGATGGTGTCTGCCTTACCGTTACGGAAATTTTCCAGCAGACACCTGCCATTTACCTGGTTACTGCGGTTCAGGAAACGTTGGAAAAAACCAGTCTGGGAACATGGAAAACCGGTCAGGAAGTCAATATCGAAAGATGCCTGAAAGTAGGCGACCGACTGGACGGGCACTTTGTTCAGGGGCATGTGGATGCCAGGGGAACGGTCATCAGCATTGAAGAACGCGACGGCTCCTGGATGTTCGAATTTGGATTTGCCCAATCCTTTGCGGGGCTGTTGGTCAATAAAGGCTCTATTTGTGTCAATGGGGTAAGCCTTACCGTAGTAGAAGCAGGGAATGACCGTTTTTCAGTGACGATCATTCCCTACACATTTGAGCATACAGGTTTTCATCAGTTACGACCGGGAGACCCTGTCAATCTGGAATTCGATATTCTTGGAAAATATATTCTCAAAAACCTTCAACTGACTACCTGATTTTATATCTGATCCCTCCGTAAATATTTCGCCCAAAAACCGGGCCCCAGACAACCGAGGCATCAAAGTATTCGGAAAAAGGTGATTCGGCAGCAATCAACACATCATGTTGCCTAAAATTCAGCAGGTTTTCTACCCCGGCATAAACATCCAGTTTTTCGCGAAAAACTTTACTGATCTGGCCATTGAGCAAAAAATAAGAAGGAGAACGTGCAGGCAACTGGTATCGTTTGGGATTGGTTTCGGTAAATGGAAGCCGCTTGCTTCCCTGCCAGTTGACCGTAAAATCAAATTTCAAGTACTGGCGGGTTTCGTAAGCAAAATTGGCAAATGCCCTGTGTGCAGAAACCAGTGGTTTTTCCAGCAAACCCCGCTGATAGGTAGTTTTTACATCAAACCAGCGATAAGCCATTTTCACATCCAGTCTTTTGATTACCTCATATTCTGCCATAGCTTGAAAGCTGTTGGAGAAAGAAACGCCTTCCAGATTATAAAATACCACTGTTTGCGGGCTTTGGTCGAGATCAATGACAATCTGGTTGCGGAAATCGGTGCGGTAAAAGTCCAGACTGAAATATCCGTCGCGGTAATCCAACCGAAAATTCTGTGTCAGGCTCAGGCCATAATTCCAGGCGACTTCGGGATCGAGACCGTAGGGATTATTGTTTTCATTCCCCTGAATAACAATCTCCCGGGAGGAAGCAAAAAAGCCGTTGTTTTCGGCCAGAATACTGGCTGTGCGCTGCCCTCTGCCGGCGGAGGCTCTTAGGATTGTATTTTCGGCCAGCGCATACCGCAGGTGCATACGGGGGGTCACAAACAGACCAAATAGATTATGATAATCTGCCCGGATACCGCTTACCATAGAAAATCGTGAAGGAAGGGAAAGCGTGTACTCAAAATACGCTCCGGGAACAATTTCTGTACGATCATAGGTGGTAGCGTTAAATTGCTCATTCATCTGGTCGTATTGAAAACTGGTTCCTGTGCGAAACTTATGATTGGTGTTGGCAAATATACCCTGATAAATCAGGTTAACATAGGCAGTCTGCTGTTCTGCCTTGTATTTGTTTAATCCAAAATAACTGTCTTGCACATGATTTCCTCCGGATACCTGCACGGCCATACTTTTCCAGGGCTTGTCAGGAAAAACCTTTCCCATTTTAGCCCAACCTTCCAGTTTGCGATTGTCAAGCACCATCCCCCAAAGCTGATCCGAACCTTTGTCGGCAAGCTGAAAATCCATCTGTCCGCCAATCAGGCGGCTGGAAGTACCTTTTACTCCCGCCTGAAACATCAGGCCATTGGTTCCGATATATTTCCAGCGGTTGATCGCGATGAAGGTATTGCCTGTCGGGTTGTCCATAAACCCATCGTGGTTGTGGTTTTGGGGAAAGCGGTTGTCGCTGCCATGAAGCAGCAGCGCAGAGGACCATTTTTCACCCAGTTTTTGGGCAAAATTGATATTAGCCTCCATTCTGCCCATCTGGTTTCCATACAAGTTAAAATACCAACGATCAGCAGATTCCGGTTTTCTGAGTTCTACATTAATCTGCCCGGCAATGCTTTCAAATCCATTAACTACCGACCCCGCCCCTTTATTGAGTTGCAGGCCTTCTACCCAGGGGCCGGGAGTATAGGTCAGCCCATACAGTGCTGATAACCCCCTTACATCCGGCATATTTTCACGGGTAATCTGCGTATAGGGTCCGGCGAGCCCCAGCATCTGAATCTGCCGGGTTCCGGTGATGGCATCAGAAAAAGCGACATCCACACTTGGGCTGGTTTCAAAACTTTCGCTGAGATTACAGCAAGCGGCTTTGAGCAATTCCCTTTCCGAAATGATCTCCGTTTTCATCGGGTTGAGGAAGGAAATGCCGGTGGTTTTATTTCGGGCAGTGATCTCTACGGTCTCAAGATCAATCGCGGGCCTGAGCGTAATTTCTACCGAATCCAGCCCTGCGGTCTCAATCGTATCGCGTTGAGCACCCGTATAGGCAATCACAAGGCGGGTTGTTTCTTCTGTGCGGGGCAAACGAAATTCGCCCTGTCTGCCGGAGATGGCACCGATAGCCGTTCCTTGCCAATAGACACCAGCACCTGCGAGTGGCTGAGGCTGGCCTGACTCGTCTGGCTGTACGACTTTACCTGTAAAAACAGGGTGAACCTGCTGCGCGTGAAGGTTCAGCACAGGCAAAGTCAGCCAGCATAGAAAAAGGCTGCATGCAAGAAGTTTCATGAGTCTGGGTTAAGGATGGTCTTCTACTCCGTCGCGGTATGCGCAGCATGCGGGGAGTTTTTTATAATTTTCATCACTGGCTTTAACTTTTTCCGTATCATGTCCCGACTGGGTTACATAATCATGGATTTCTTGCTCCGAAATTTTCCGGGCGTCAAATACTACTTTCAGCAAATGAGACTTTTGATCCCATTCGGCCATTTTCACCCCTTTGACAAGTGCTGCATTTTCGATACGGTTTTTACACATGCCGCAGACACCTTCCACCTTAAACTCTGTGGTTTTAACAGGCCCTGAGGTTATGTGCTGAGTGAATGACCCAGGAAAAAGTTGTCCCCAGACGGAGATAATAAGCGATATGAATATAGATTTCATTTTGGTTAAAATTGATTGTTAAACGATAATTCAAAGTGCATGGGCACAGGAAATGTTTTAACAACTTTAACCATAATAAACTGGGGAGCAGAAAAATATCCAGGCTTTGGAAGGCCAGGGAGGAGGGGCATGCTCCTCAGGTGTGTTGGTATGAAGGGCAGAAGCCGGTACAAAGTTTTTTAGCGGCACGGGGGGCAGATCAACCGGCGTATCTGTTGAAAGGGGCTGAGGAAGCGCTCCTGCCTGTGCCATCTGGTGATCTTCATCGAGTTGAAAAAGAAACGATCGTCTTGACAACAACTCCTTGATTTTGCTTCATACTCACAGCACCGGTGGATATCAGTGATAAAAATCTCAATGGTATCCAGCTTTCCCAGGCAATAATGGAAATTCACATTTACCCCAACTGAAAGCAGGAGGTAAAAATCCCAGGAATATGGAAGTAAATTTTTTCATCTTTAATCCACCTGTAAAGTTACGATTTTATGGGGAAATTGTTCTTTTTTACAAAGAAAACACATGCGAAGGTTGTCAATCGGCAAAATATGAACAGAAAAACGTTTCTAAAATACAGTCTTTCAGCAGGCGTAGGTGCGTGTGCATTGGGTAGTATGTATGGATGTAGTCTGCTGGATGAGAAAGAAATGCGGGTAGGGCTGATTGCAGATTTGGAAAAAGAAGGATATCTGGTTGGGAGGTTCAACCGGAAAAAAATATTCACCACCCGACTTGAGGGCAAACTGGTGATATTCAGTCTGGTGTGCAGACACAAAAGATGTACGGTCGCTTTTGAAGAAGACACCGAACAGTTTGTCTGCCCCTGCCATGAGGGCACTTATGACAAATACGGGCAGGTGATTGACGGGCCTCCACCCGAACCATTAAGAAGGTATCGGAATGAAATAAGAGGCGAAGAGATATGGGTAATCAACGAATACCTCAAAACTGATTTTTCCACATCATAGACTCCACCGGCTTAATGGTGCGGGTGGTATATTTTGCATTTTCCTTGCTGTTGTAGGGATTCAGTACGTTTCCGTCAACCTCAAAGTAAATCAGTTGTCCTACCGGCATACCCGGATAAACGCGTACAGGTTGAACGACCGTAATTTCCAGTGTCCAGGTATTGCAGAAGCCCACATCGCCCTTTCCTGCAGTAGCATGAATATGGATACCGAGCCTTCCGATGCTGCTTTTACCTTCGAGAAAGGGGACATGGTCGTGGGTTTCAGTATATTCTTCGGTTACACCCAGATAAAGTGTATCGGGCTGGAGCACATACCCTTCTTCGGGAATAATGATTTCTTCTATCCGGTTGTGTTTTCGGGCATCCAGCACACGGTCTGAATAGACAGCCAGGTATTTTCCCAGATGGACATCATAGCTATTGCTGCCCAGGCGTTTTCGGTTGAAGGGTTCGATGACAATATTTCCTTTTTCAATTTCATCGAGGATTCTCGCGTCAGATAGGATCATATTAAAGTTCGTTCATAATATCATTCAGGAGAGAATTGTCAGAGACGCCATTGTCTCCTGAGCCGAGAAAATGGTCCATGCCATTTTTGTCAGAGGACTGATTGCGCGAATTAAAGGCAGCGGGAGGAAGCTCGGCAAGTTCGAAGGATTCGAGCCGGTCCAGTTGTGTTTTAAGAAACAGCCGGAGTTGGGTAAGAATCTGGTCTCTTCTGCGTGCAAAATCTTCGATTTCCTTTTGCAGCGTATTGCGGTCTTCAATGCCTTTTTTCACAATTTCATGGGCACGGCTTTCCGCTTCACGGAGTCGTAGTTCTGCTTTTTGGCGGGCATTTTCGAGCGTATCGCGGGAAGACTGTTCGGCCTGCATAAGGGTGCGATGCAGCATATCCTCTACTTCTTTAAGCGTCTGATAGCTGGCCTGCACCTTTTCCATTTCTTCTTTGAGGGAGCGGTACTTATCCTGTTGTTGTTCCCATTCCTGAGAAAGTGCAGCAAGAAAAGCATGCACATCTTCCTTATCATAACCCCTTAGAGCTTTTTTGAAGGAATGTTGTCTTATTTCAATTGGGGTAATCATTGCTCTGTTTTTTAATTCAATAATACATTCCAGCGAATAACCCGCCGGTCATCGCTGCAGGAAATGAGTGATTGATCTGCATTGAGCCATTTCACCCGATTTATGCTATGGCGATGGGCCATATTTTTTTCAAAACTTACAACTTTCAATAAATCAAAAGTAACGGAATTCCAGAGCTTTATTGATTTATCACGACTGGCCGTAGCAAAATACTTCCCATCGGGAGAAAACACAATGTCATTGACGGTAAAGTTATGAGCAGGTAAGCTTTTAATCAATTTGATCTGATTTTTCACATCCCATACATTCAGATACGCGTCCATTCCACCACTGATCAAAAGGCCGCTTTCTGGTACAACGGCCAGCGCAAATACCGAATTTTTGTGTGCTTCCCAGCTGTGGGCAACCGAAGCATCATTTTTTTCGAGCACATAAATACGGTTATCACTGGCTCCGACAAACATATGCGTTCCTTCAGGGCTTTCACAGACACAACGCAAATTGTTGTCAGATATTTGCCGGTGGGTGATTTCACGCATATCTTCACTTTGATACAGTGTCAATCCGCCTTTGGCCTGAAGACACCAGATGACACCTGCCCCGGGGTCAAACCACAGGTTATAAATAGCTGCCGACGATTTATTGGTCTTAACCAGTATTTCCCGGCTGGAGAGATCGCATACGTAAAGCGTGCCATCGCTTGTCCCTGCCATCAGCCTGTCGCCCGGCAGATACAACAGAGAATATACACTTCGATCGGTGCGCATCACCCCTGTCCCCTGATCATCTCCTGCATACAAATCCCATTTTGCAACAATACCATCATCTCCCGCGGTAAACAGCCATCGCTCATCGCTGCTGGTAGTCATGGCATACACTGACCCTGTATGGCCGGTGTACTCCAGTTTTTCGGAAACAGTGATATTTAGAGGCCTGGACAATAGCGTTGATGTTGTACCAATAATTACCCGTGATTATTCCTATATTTTCCTGAAAATAGAGATCGCGGTTGGTGAGGTCAAATGCACAAAGTTGCCCCATTCCATTTTTATAGCGGGCAAAACACCCGTTGTCGATATCGAGCACCTGATCTTCTTCCAGCAGATCATACATATCCCAGATTTCATCGGTTTCCACCGGCGTATGGCCATGTACAATGACCCGATCCCGCAGCCAGTTCCAGTCAATATCTTCATACCACCACCTGATCCAGAGCATCGACTTATGATCTCGCAGCGGGTTGTGGAGTCGCCAGAGGAACTGGTTGCTGTCTTTTTCGGGTTTTTCTCCGACAAAATTCAGGCCGGCATGCACCAGAATATATTCGTCCACTTCGAAATAGAAGTCGAGGTTTTTGAGGAAACGGATATATTTTTCCGGAATAGAAGAAGGTTCATCTGTGCCAAAACTTGCCAGTGCTTCCTGCCCGCCGTTATACAACCACATCGATGTTTCTCTGGCATCTTCTACTGCCTGCACCAGCATTTCCTCATGATTTCCTTTCAGACAATTGACAGAATAACCCGCCGATTTTAGCCCCATGATATAATCGAGCACGCCTTTTGAGTTAGGGCCCCTGTCAATATAATCGCCCAACAGATAAAGCTGATCGTTTCGGGTCAGCTCAACCTGTTTTTCAACAAGTGCGATAAGTGTCTTGGCACAACCGTGTATGTCTGAAATTGCGATTTTTCGCATGGGCTGATTGCGGATGTTAGGATTTGCTCTGCTCTTTCGCCCAACTATCCTTTAGGCTTACAGTCTGGTTAAATACAAGTCTATCTGATGTTGAATCCCTGTCCACGCAAAAATATCCTTTTCGCATAAACTGGAACTGATCGAGTTCGGCAGCAGTTTTAAGGCTGGGTTCTACCCACGCCCGGGAAACCACCAGTGACTGCGGGTTGAGAAACTCCTTAAAGTCTTTTTCCTTATGCCCGGCAGGGTCAGGATCCATAAAAAGCCGGTCGTACAACCTCACTTCCACTTCAATCGCCTGTGGCACGGAGACCCAGTGAAGGGTTCCTTTTACTTTTTTTCCGCTGGTATCTGACCCGCTGCGCGTTTCGGGGTCATAGGTGCAATAAATTTCCGAAATCTCTCCCGTTACCGGGTCTTTTTTGAAATCTTCACACCTGATTATATAGGCACCTTTCAATCGCACTTCCTTTCCGGGACCGAGTCGGAAGAAATTTTTGGGCGGATTTTCCATAAAGTCCTCCCTCTCGATAAAAACCTCACGGGAGAATGGCATGGTACGGGTACCTGATGCCGGGTCTTCGGGATTATTCTCGACCTCAAATTGTTCGGTATGATTTTCGGGGTAATTGGTGATAATCACCTTCAGCGGGTCGAGTACCGCCATTACCCGCGGAGCCGTTTTATTCAGCTCTTCACGCACACTATACTCCAACAGCGCCACATCAATCACATTTTCGCGGCGGGCTACCCCTACACGGTCGGCAAAATTGCGGATAGCTGCTGCGGGATAACCGCGCCGGCGCATCGCTGAGATCGTAGGCATGCGGGGATCTTCGAAGCCGGTTACATATTTACCGGTTACCAGTTCGAGCAGTTTGCGTTTACTGGTAATAGTATAACTCAGATTGAGGCGGGCAAATTCAATTTGTCTGGGACGCGGGTCAAAAGGCGGCAGTTGATCGAGAAACCAGTCATACAGTGGCCGGTGAACTTCAAATTCGAGGGTACAGATAGAATGCGTAATGCCTTCAAGGGCATCGCTCTGCCCGTGGGCCCAGTCATACATAGGATAAATGCACCAGGCATCACCTGTGCGGTGATGATGTGCATGGATGATGCGATACATAATGGGATCCCGCATATGCATATTGGGGGAAGCCATATCTATTTTTGCACGAAGTACTTTTGAGCCATCGGGAAACTCTCCGTTTTTCATGCGCTCAAACAGGTCGAGATTTTCTGCTACTGCGCGGTTGCGGTAAGGGCTTTCTTCTCCGGGCTCGGTGGGCACACCACGCATACGGCGGATTTCTTCGGTAGAGGAGTCATCAACATAGGCAATACCTACTTTGATCATTTCTACGGCAAAATCATAGAGCTTGCCAAAATAATCAGAAGCATAAAATTCCCGGTCTTCCCAGTCAAATCCCAGCCATTTGACGTCCTTTTTGATAGACTCGACATACTCCACTTCTTCGGTAGTGGGGTTGGTATCGTCAAACCGAAGATTGGTTTTTCCTCCATATTTTTGCGCGAGTCCGAAATTGAGGCAGATGGATTTTGCGTGCCCGATGTGAAGGTAACCATTGGGCTCGGGCGGAAACCGAGTTACGATAGGTTTTCCGCCATTTTTTTTCATTTCGTCTTCGATGATTGCCTCAATAAAGTTGAGGGAAACATAAGGTTCGTTTACACTCATACTACTACCTTAATTTTTTGCCAGTGCAAAAATACAAATTTGTTTGCTCTTTTTGTTATAAATGTCCCTCTTTTCCGATATTAATGTCCGATAGTAATGTCAGATATTAATGAGAAGCGGTAGGTGAAGCAGACCCACGGGGAATACGTATATCTTCCACCATTTGTTGAACTTCTTCCGGCGGAGGCGGGGTGAGACGTGAAACACACCAGGTAATCACCAGATTAATGATCATGCCGATGGTGCCGATTCCTTCGGGAGACACGCCCAGCCACCAGTTTTCGGGGATATTGGCTGCAGTGTCTATAAATTTGAAATAGATGATATATCCGGCGGTGAATACTATTCCGACAATCATTCCGCTCACAGCGCCCTGGGTATTGGTGCGTTTGTCAAAAATACCCAGAAAAATGGCGGGAAAAAATGATGAGCAGGCAAGCCCGAATGCAAAAGCCACTACTGCCGCAACATAGTCTGGCGGGTGAATGCCAAAATATCCGGAGACAAGTATGGCCACCCCTGCTGCAATGCGGGCGTAAAGCAATTCTTCCTTATCCGTGATATTGGGGCGGAATGTTTTTTTCAACAGGTCGTGAGAAATTGCCGTAGAAATCACCAGCAAAAGCCCTGCGGCTGTGGAAAGTGCTGCAGCCAGCCCACCGGCAGCCACCAACGCCGCCACCCACGGTTTTAGTTTGGCTATTTCGGGATTGGCCAGCACCATAATATCGGGATCAACCGTCACTTCATTGGCATTTTTATCGGCAAGATATTGCATCTGCCCATCTCCGTTTTTGTCTTCGATGGTGATCAGTTTGGTTTTTTCCCAGTTTTTCACCCAGGCAGGAACCGATTCGTAAGATCTTCCGGATATAGTCTGAATCATATTCAGCCTCGCAAAGGCTGCGACTGCAGGCGCAGTTGTGTATAAGATCGCAATAAAAATCAACGCATAACCGACCGACTTTCGCGCGCCTTTTACATTGGGCACCGTAAAAAAACGGATGATCACATGCGGAAGCCCCGCCGTACCGGCCATCAGGGCCAGCGTAATACAGAAAATATCCAAAGTGCTCTTATTCCCCGCGGTATATGCCTTAAATCCCAGTTCGGTATGAATGGCATCCAGCTTGGCGAGGAGATAACCGCCTCCGTAAGCCTCAGTTGTTGTACTGCCAAATCCAAACTGTGGTATAGGATTGCCGGTAACCATGATCGAGATGAAAATGGCAGGAACGAGATAAGCAAAAATAAGTACACAGTACTGCGCCACCTGTGTATAGGTAATCCCCTTCATTCCTCCCAATACTGCATAGAAAAATACAATCGCCATTCCGATCAATACCCCGGTAGTAAATTCCACCTCCAGAAAGCGGGAAAAGGCAATTCCCACCCCTTTCATCTGACCAACGACATAGGTGAATGATACAAATATGGCACAAAACACCGCCACAACTCTGGCGGTATTGGAGTAATATCTGTCTCCAATAAAATCGGGAACCGTAAACTTGCCAAACTTTCGAAGGTACGGAGCCAGCAACAAGGCAAGCATCACATACCCGCCGGTCCAGCCCATCAGATACATCGAGCCATCCCTCCCCATAAAGGAAATCAGGCCAGCCATCGATATAAATGAAGCCGCCGACATCCAGTCGGCTGCCGTAGCCATGCCATTGGCAAGCGGAGAAACCCCGCCTCCGGCTACATAAAACTCACGGGTGGAAGTGGCCCGTGACCAGATAGCAATTCCTATATATAGAGCAAATGAAAGCCCTACGATGATAAAAGTCCAAATCTGTACGTCCATGATGACTCGGGTTAATCGTTCGACTTACTGAAAAATTATTTTTCGTCCACATCGTATTTCTCATCCAGCCTGTTCATAAGCCAGGCATAGACAAAAACCAGAATAGTGAACACATAAATCGATCCCTGCTGGGCAAACCAGAATCCCAGTTTAAACCCACCGATTTGTACCTGATCCAATACATCGACAAACAGGATTCCAAAACCATAGGAAACCACAAACCAAATGCTAAGCAGCAAAGTCATATACCGGAGATTCGTTCGCCAGTATTTTTTTAAATCTTTCTGCATAATAAAAAAATTAGTAGTAGTAATTATATAGAACATGTGCGCTATTCGGCATCCTTGTCCTCATAGCGGCCGTTCTTATCGGTAAAATACACCCGGTAAACGACTCTTTCTTTGTCTTCTGCAAGCCGGGCCATATCGCTGATAAAATCAACTTTTTGCTGTCCTTCGGCATTAATGAGGTTTGCCAGGTCATGCATCAACAGTTTGATCGCTTCCATTGCTTCGACGCCACTCAGCTCCTGATAGGTACCTTCGGCGATCACACTGGCCCAATGGGTAAGGTTATGAATTTCGGAGACCTCCACACAAACGTTAGGATTTTTACGGATGGTTTCGATTTTACGACCGACCGTTGTATAACCGATTATCGAATTGTGCGGGGCGTCATAATAAAAAGTAATGGGAACGATATACGGTGTATTTCCGTCAGTACAGGCAAGGTGCCCGATATAATTCCGGGAGAGGATGGATTCGATTTCAGATGATGTAAGTTGTCCTACCATGTAGCATTTTATTTTGCCCTGAAAATGGGGTAAATCATTCAGAAATAAAAATGCATGCAGTTCTTTTCAAACGATTTTAAATACAATTTGCTATTGTGCGCTTTTCAGAAGGGCTTTGACACGCGATTCGTCAACGGTCCATCGCTCATATTCTGCTGATCCGGGGCTACCCATATATACCCGCGGGTTTTGATACTGCATATGACTACCCAGGCGGGATTTTGCTGTGGAATGACATTCGGTAACCGCTGTGGCCGCCACCATTTGCCCTATATTGTTTTCATTGATACCGCCTCCGGGCATAACAGAAATCCTTCCTGCAGCTCGTTTTACGAGGCGTCTGATGCAGTCTATACCTTGTATCGCTTCAGCTTCCTGTCCGGAAGTCAACACTCTTTCGATACCCATATCCATCAGTTCATCCAGCGCCTTGTCTGCATCAGGGGTCATATCAAACGCCCGGTGAAAGGTCACCTCCAGCGGTCGGGCCAGTGTTACAAGTTCGCTGACCCGGGCGGTATCGATATTTCCATCAGGGAGCAGGATTCCCAGTACAACCCCTGTTATCCCCATAGTTTTCACCTGAAGGATATCTCGCTTCATTACTTCAAATTCACCGTCATCATAGAGAAAATCGCCCCCCCGGGGTCTGATCATCACCATAATATCAATCGAAACTTTTTCCCGGCAGAGGCTGATCATACCCATGCTGGGCGTAGTTCCGCCCTCCACCAGATTGTCGCAGAGTTCGACCCGGTGGGCGCCGCCATTTTGGGCGGCAATAGCCCCGGCGACAGAGTCAATGCAGATTTCAAGTACTTTCAATACCATAAAAGCCTATGATAATTTACTTTTCGAGGGGATCATCTCATTGGGGATTTCGGGAGAATAGACGGCATAATCAAACCCCGGAGCAATACAGTAGCTTCCGTGCTCCCCGTTTTTGTTAAGCGCAAGAAACCCTACCTGAATATCCTTCCAGTCTGGGTTTTTGCTGATAACTCTTTCTACAGCGAGGCGGCAGGCATCTTCCGGGCTATGTCCCTGGCGCATCAGTTCTACTACGAGAAAACAACCGACTGCCCTGATGACAGCTTCGCCCCAGCCTGTTGCGGTGGCACCGCCAACCTCATTGTCCACATACAACCCGGCTCCGATAATGGGCGAATCCCCTACCCTTCCGTGGTATTTGTAGGCAGCGCCACTGGTAGTACATGCGCCGGATATGTTTCTGTTTTGATCGAGGGCAAGCATACCGATGGTATCGTGATTTTCGATATTCACCTCAGGCGGACGGGTTTCCGCCTGTTTTGCTTTCCATTCCTTCCATTCGGCCTCAGATTCGGGCGTAAGGAGATTTTCTTTTTCAAAACCGTTGGCAAGTGCAAACTGGAGTGCGCCTTCTCCTACCAGCATCACATGGGGTGTTTTTTCCATGACGAGCCGGGCTACAGATATGGGGTTTTTTATATGCTGGAGAAAGGCAACAGAACCACATCGACCTTTTTCATCCATGATACAGGCATCAAGGGAAACGATGCCGTCCCGGTCGGGACGGCCGCCGAAACCCACGCTGCGCTCACTGGGGTCGGATTCAGGAACCCGTACGCCCGCCTCGACAGCGTCGAGGGCACGACCGCCCTGGGCCAAAATCTCCCAGGCAGCGGCATTGGCACCCAGCCCGTGCCGCCAGGTCGAAATCACAACCGGTTGAGTAACTTTTCCTGAGTTGGAGGTCTGGGCGCAAGCCTCAAGCAGACTCCCCGTAAATGCAGCTCCCATTGCGGAGAGCCTGATAAATGATCTTCTGTCTGGCATATGGAAAATGTTTGCGGATTCTCACACCTTTGCTTTCCCGCTGCTGCTCTCGCGGGCCTCCAGCCGGGTACCGAGAACCACCTGATGATCGTTGTAAGTAGTATTATTTTGATTGATTTCCAAAATCAGAATCTCAAATGCTTTTTTGCCGATTTCCATTACAGGCTGAGAAATGGCTGTGAGTGGAGGCTGACAAAACCGAAACAGATTCTCATCGTCAAAGCTCGCCAGGCCCAACTCCCGGGGCAATACAAGGTTGTAATCTGCCAGAGCTTCCAGGCAAGCCACCATCAGGTGGTTGTTTAGCGCAAACACTGCATCCACCCGCTGAGGAGAAGATAGGAAATTGCCTAATGTATTTTTTACTTCATCGTGCAGGTTTTCAAATGCAATTTCCTTTACAATATCGTGGTCATAAGGAATATTGTGATCGTCAAGGGCTGTGCGGTAGCCGGCAATGCGATCGCGCATAGTGCTGATATGCCCAGGAGCGATGCTAAGCAGAGCGATTCTGCGGTATCCTGCCCGAATCAGGTGGGAGACCATTTCTGCCGAAGCAGCGGCATTATCAACGACGACATAGTTGGTGCGAAAACCCGGGAAATACCTGTCGATGAGTACAAAAGGCACTTGCTGGTCGGCGAGTTCTGCAAGCGCTGTAGTATTTTTTAGTGTACTCGCAATAATAAGTCCATCCACCTGTCGCTCCAGAAACCGCGAGATCAGGTCTGTTTCCCTTCTTTCTTTTTCGTCAGAACTGGAGACAAGCAATTGGTAGCCCTGGCGGGAAGCCTCATCCTCAATACTTCGGGCAATACGGGCATAAAAAGAGTTGGAAATATCGGCGACAATCAATCCGATCGTGTTGGATTTGCCGAGCCGGAGGCCCCGGGCCATCCGGTTGGGCTGGTAGTTGAGTTCTACGGCTTTCTCCCACACCCGCGCCTGTGTTTCTTTACTGATACCATTTTTATCCCCCCTGTGGTTTAATACCATAGATACAAGCGTACGGGAAACCCCCAGTGCATCTGCAATATCAGCCAGTGAAGTCCTTTTCATAGAAGTTAAGAGAAACAGACTGTTGAAAGGTACATAATTTTTCTCAAGATAACTAAATCGATTTAGCCAACCGAATGTCGCTCAGGGGCAAAGGATTTATTTCAGGCATCAGGAAAAGAAGGACTGAAAAATTTTATATTTGCTTTACCAAGCATTTTGTTTCCAGTCAAACCCCTTTTGTCCATGCGTATCAAAGCTAAATTCATTATTACAGTGGCATTTACTGCCTTCATTCTTTCCGCCCAAAAAGGAAACGGGCAGTCACTGTCTGATTCCGTTGCCAATATTTATAAGCAGTATTTTATTCTTCAGGCAGAAAAAGTCGCGCTGGAAGATTCGCTGAATAAGGTAAAAACCAATTACAAAAATGTACAAAACCAGATTTCAGGATTGAATACTGATCTGAGTACCAGCCTTCAGCAGGTCAATAAACTTACAGAAAGTGACCTCCTCTCCAAAGAATCGCGGCTTCGCACCAAAAAGGATAAAATAGTAACCACCGCGCGCTTTATCCGGTCAGCGACCAACAGTTTTGACGCCATCGATGCCGCCCTGGCACAGTCAGAATACCTCAATGATGTAGGGTTGCTCAACAGTCCGACCAATGAAGAACTGGGTTTTTCGCTCAATACCGAAATCATCACCCTGATTGAACAGCAGATTATTAAGGACAATCCCAGATTCAATGACCGCAACCCGGGCAAATTTCTGGAAATCGTAAAAACCATTGTAGAAAGTCCGATTACCACGGCCCTCACCAGTTCGGTTCCTGCCCTAAGTTCAATCAGTGCAGTAGTAGATCTTGTTTCCAGCACGGTTGTAAAAGAGAAAGATGTAACGGTGGATGATCTGAAAGACTTTAAAGCCGGCCTGAACAAGTATATCAACCATTATGAAGCACTTGCCCGCGCGAGTTATGATTTTAATTCCAACCTGGACAAACTCAAAGTAAAAACAGAAGCACTGCGTACGGTAATGGAAGCTTTTGTCAATGACAGAGTATCCACCCTGCATCCGACTTTTAACCCTGCCAGTCAGCCTGCGCCTTCCATTCATGAGACCACGGGCAGGTATTACCGGCCAGAAGAACTGCCGGCCCTTCTGGATGGCATTATCAACGAGCATAAAGACAGAAGAGGAAATATCGACTACCAGAAGGCACTCAACGAGCCCCGGTTTAATTACCCGCTATACGCAGCAAACCAGGCGCAATTTATTCAGCAGGAACTGGAGTCTATTTCTAATGAGTATATTTCCACCTACAAACTATACCACACCCGGCTGATGGAGATTCTGGACAAAAGCAAATCATTGTCGAGAGATTCTGCCAAGGTAGATAAGAAGCGCCAGGAGCTGGATGAAAAACTGAAGCGCCTTATCCAGACCTTCAACAACAATGTAAAAATATCGGAGGTAAACCTCGCGCTCCAGCGAATTCCGAATTACTAGTATTGTTTTTTTGGCTAAATCGATTTAGTTTGGTCAGACAATCTATTCAAGTTTAACAAATGGCTACTACATCTACCCCATCCGGAAATACTTCCACCCAGTCAGGTTATGCGGAAGCAAAACCTGCTGCATTATACACCATGTTTCTGCTGTTTTTTATGTGGGGATTTATTACCTGCATGAATGACATTCTCATTCCATATTTAAAAGAGGTTTTTGACCTGAATTATACTCAGGCATTTCTGGTTCAATTTGCCTTCTTCGGAGCCTACTTTGTAGGGTCGGCAATTTATTTTATTATCTCTGCAACGGCAGGTGACCCAATTCAAAAACTTGGTTATAAAAACGGCATTATGGCCGGACTGGGAATTTCGGCAATCGCCTGTGTGCTTTTTTATCCGGCTGCCCATAACCAGATATACGGATATTTTCTGGCAGCGCTTTTTCTGTTGGGGATAGGTTTTACCCTGTTGCAGATCGCTGCCAACCCCTACGTGGCGATACTCGGGCCTTCACGCACGGCCTCCAGCCGGCTAAACCTGGCACAGGCTTTCAATTCCTTCGAACTACGATTGCGCCACTTATCGGCGGATATTTTGTGTTTGATTTTTTTGTCGATGCCTCCGGCACACTTACGGCTGAATCGGTCAAAACACTTTACCTGGTTTTTGCCGCCATGTTTGTACTTGTAGGGGTCATTATCTGGTTTACCAATCTTCCGCATATTGACTCAGAAAGTGTAGAACCCGGTCTCGGAGCGCTCAAATATCCCTATCTGGTCTTCGGTATGTTTGCCATATTCTGTTATGTGGGAGGTGAAGTAACCATCGGCAGTTCGCTGATCAATTACCTCGGACTTGAAGAAATTGGTGGACTAAAGGCGAATGAGGCGGACATTTTTCTCGCATTCTACTGGGGTGGCGCCATGATCGGGCGGTTCCTGGGAGCAGCATCCCTTTCCAAAAAACTGGATCAGCGATTGTTTATCACGATGGTTGCCATTGCGCTGGCAGTTTTTGCTTTTGTATTTTTTGCAGCATTGGTGAAAAGCAATTTTACGCTTAGTCTCCTCTCCGTTCTTCCGTTCCTTTTGTTTATCGCGGCCAATATCGGCGCATTTGTATTGGGCAAATCTTTCCCGGCACGTACCCTGGCAGTTTTTGGCGCAGTCAACATCGTGTTGCTGTTAATCACTGTTTTTACGGGAGGAGCCATCGCCATGTGGACAGTCATCGGCATCGGCCTTTTTAATTCGATTATGTGGTCCAATATTTTTACCCTTTCGATCGATGGTCTGGGAAAATATACTTCTCAGGGTTCGTCTCTTCTGGTCATGATGATTCTGGGAGGTGCGCTGGTGCCGGTGGTTCAGGGAGCAGTTGCCGACGCAGCCGGATTGCAGATTTCGTTTCTGGTGCCTGTATTGTGTTATATATACATTCTGTTTTACGGGCTTCGCGGATATAAAATAGGAAAGGCACCGGAAGTGGCAGCACAGGAATAAGTAAACAATAATAAAAGATAATATATATGACTCCGGTAGCAATAGGTATAGACATTGGCGGTACCAACACCAAATACGGGATTGTAGATCAGCATGGAAATGCATTGGCCGAGACTTCCCTTTCTACGCCCAAGTACGAGGATGTAGAAGAATATGTAAGGGTAGTTTCTAATGCCATTCTTAGCCTGATCGAATCACTGCCCGAACCGGTTGAAGTAAAAGGGGTAGGTATAGGTGCGCCCAATGGAAATTATTTTAAAGGAACCATCGAATACGCTCCCAACCTCAAGTGGAAAGGCGTAATTCCTATGACAGATCTTTTTGGAAAGTATTTTCCCAATGTTCCGATCGTTCTTACCAATGATGCCAATGCGGCAGCCATAGGAGAAATGATTTATGGTGGAGCCAAGGGAATCAAAGATTTTATCATGATCACGTTGGGCACAGGCGTAGGAAGCGGTTTTGTGGTAAATGGCGAACTGGTATATGGGCACGATGGATTTGCAGGCGAGTTTGGCCATGTATGTGCGATCAGAGGCGGGAGAATGTGTACATGTGGAAGGAAGGGTTGCGTGGAAACCTATGCCTCCGCTCGAGGGCTGGTACTTACGGTACAGGAACTGCTGGCAGGTTCGACAGAAGACAGCCCGCTGGCGCATATTATACCCGAAAAACTTACCCCCAAGGATATATTTGAAGCGGCAGAGAATGGCGATCCGGTTGCCATGGAGGCATTTGAATATACAGGAAAAATCCTTGGAGAAAGTCTTTCTGATGCGGTGGCCTACCTGAGTCCCAAGGCCATCTTCCTGTTTGGCGGTGTAGCAAAGGCGGGAAAATGGATTTTGGATCCCACCTACCGGCACATGGAAAACAACCTTCTTGCCATCTATAAGAACAAGGTAAAAATCGTGCCATCGGGGCTTCCGGATGTGAATGCAGCCATTCTGGGCGCAAGTGCCATGGTCTGGAAAGAGATATAAGGCCGCGATTAAGGAAAATTTATTATTTCAACTCAGCTCTGACGCTGGTTAACACGCAGAAGGGCCTTCTTTGGCGGAGGGCCCTTATTTTATATTTCTTTCAGGCGGCAGACCATGATTCCCGACTGGCTTTTGTTGCCCGCGAGATAATCGGAGAGTGTTTTTTCGGAGACTTCCACCTTCATCGAACCGGTGGAGGCGTGAAGGAGATGCGTCTGTCCGTTTTGTTTTACTGCTACGCCCACATGTACAATATCTAGTCCGGCAATAGAAGTGGTAATAGCAATAAGGTCGCCGCTGTGGATTTTATCCTGATTGCGGGCGATTTCAGCTTTGGGGATGTAGTAATAATTTCTTGCACTGATCTCCTTCTCAGTCGCCTGGATTTCTTTTACAAAAGACGGATCTGCCAGTTGGCGGTAGGCGGAGGTATGAGTGGACATAAACTGTATAGGCTTGACATAGGGCTGGCCGCCACATGCCTGGGTAACATCTTCAACAATGCCTTTTTGTGCGTTCTGATAAATCCAGTCAGAAAAATAGTGAAGCCGGGAAGGATAGCCCTCTTCTTTTCCATTGCGGTAGCGCAGGTGTTCAAGTTCGGCGAGGTAATCGTCGTAATTCAGCCGGTTTTGTCTGGCCAGGCGTGAAAACACGACTATGTTTTCAAGGAATGTGGTACAATCCAGTCCCGAAAGCTCGACCACCAGTTGCTCCTCCCCTTCTATCTCCAGGGTTTTGGCTACATAAGGGGTACCCAGGAAACGCTGCCCGATGCTGGTTGCCACGGCATGAATGGGGAGATTCTGCCAGTTTTCTTTTTGGAGGTCGGAAAGCAGATTTTCGCAGCGGGATTTATTGTCAGGCGTACAAAACACCTGAGTGAAAGCCGGCAAAGCAAAAAGAAAAAGAGCGGCAAAAGCCAGCCCGGATTGGAGCGATTTCAAACGGATCATAAGCATTAATTCTGCAAAAAGTATGATTTGCCGGGAATTTACGGCTTAAACATAGACTTTATACTTCCCCAGGTTCGCTGTATGGAGGTCGGATTATGGGAGACGCTGCTGGTAAAAGTAAAGGATTTGGCGCTGGTTACGATCTGAAGGTCATAATGAATAACACGGGAAGTAGTTTTAAAAATACCATCGTCGAGGTATTGGTATTTGCCGCTACCGTCAGAGGGGATAGTGACCACATGATCCTGATTGGTATCTTCATTTACGCGGCGAAAAAGCCGGTATTCAACTACGTTGGCCTCATCCGGCAATTCCCACTCCAGCAGAATATCTGCGCCATCGGAGGAAAGGTTAAAATAATTGAGAAGTACATTCTGCCCCTGTACCCAGAAAGTCAGGACGAGAATGTTTAATAAAATTAATATACCGGTTATCAGTCTTCCATTCATAGGCGAAAGTACAGCGTCGAAAGCAAAAATAGGATTTTCCTTATCAACACCCAAACGAAAATTTACCTTTCACAATTGTTTATTATTAATCCTTCTTTTATCTTTGCAGGGCAAAAATTCAGAGTAAAATGAAAAAGGACATTCATCCCGAATACAGAGACGTAATTTTTAAGGATATTTCCACTGATTATTCCTTTAAAACCCGCTCCACTGTAAAAACCAAAGAAACCATCACCTGGGATGATGGCAAGGAATACCCGCTGGTAAAGCTGGAAATTTCAAGTGATTCCCACCCATTCTTCACCGGTAAACAAAAACTGGTTGACACAGCGGGCCGCGTGGACAAGTTTTACAGCCGCTATGGCAATAAAAATAAAAAGTAGGGCGGTTACCTGCTTTTGAGGAAAGATTTAGCAAAGAGCAGTTCTGAAGAACTGCTCTTTTTATGTTATTTTTACCTCAAAATCTCCAACCATGACCTATATCCTTTTCGAAGACGCCACCCATTTCGACCTGCTTCCGTTTACTTTCACCCGCCCGGTTTTTGAACTGCGCAAGGGTATTTTTACACAGACAGAGCGTTGGAACCGTACAACAGGCAAATCCTGCCTGCGTATTGCCTATGACTATCTCGAAATCAGGTACAACGATCCGCTGCCGGTCACTCAGGAAGCCCTCTGGATAAATGGCAAATTCCTCCCCCAGTCGGAATTGCGCCGGCTGGTCAATGAGGCAGCACCTGATACCTACTACCTCAATGAACATAACGAAGTGCTGGTAGCCCGGTTCTCGCCTTCACGTTTACCTGTATATCACAATGGAATCATTGATGCCAACCTGCTGGAATCTCTGGGATTAAAACGGCAATTCATCCGGCTTTCTCCTCCAGCAATAAGAAACCTTCCCGATATTTTCAGGGAAAACGACCAGTGGATTGCTTTTGATTTTGAGTTGATCACACGTACAGAGACATCTGCTACGATTGATGACCCGCACACCCGAATATACGGCGCCGACAACCTGTTTGTAAGCACAGGGGTAAAAGTGAAAGCGGCAATTATTAATGCCGAAGACGGGCCGGTTTTTCTGGGAAAAAATGTGGAAATCAACGAAGGATCCATTATACGCCGTAGCCACGCCATATGTGACTATGCACATGTAAATATGGGGGCAAAACTTCGCGGCGATACCACCATCGGCCCGCACTCGAAAGTGGGCGGTGAAATCGCCAATTCTGTCATAATGGGCTATTCCAACAAAGGACATGAAGGGTATCTGGGCAATGCCGTCCTCGGATACTGGTGCAATCTGGGGGCAGATACCAATGCATCCAACCTTAAAAACAACTACGGCAATATCAAACTCTGGCACTACCCTACTGAAAGTTTCCGGGATTCGGGACTTCAGTTTTGTGGACTCATGATGGGCGACCACAGTAAATGCAGTATCAATACCATGTTTAATACAGGTACTGTTGCAGGCGTTTTTGCCAACATATTTGGATCAGGATTTCACAGGTCATATATTCCCGACTTTTCCTGGGGAGGGGGGGATGAACTCACTACTTACCGGCTGGAAAAAGCCTTTGAAGTGGCAGAAACCGTGATGCTGAGAAAGGGCATCCCTTTTGACCGGGAAGAACAACATATACTCTCCAGAATATTTGAAATCACAGAAAAATATCGCTCCCGGGAAATCAGAGTCCCGCATTCTGATATCCATTTGTAGAATTTTTAAACTAACACCCCTATGCGCAAAAAAATTGCAGCCGGAAACTGGAAAATGAATCTCACCGCGCCTGAGGCATGGAGCCTGGCCGAAAATGTTATCAACGCTTTTAAAGGCAATACCAAAGCCAATGCCCAGGTAATTTTTGCTCCGCCTTACCCCTATCTCGCCAAAGTTGTGGAAATGGCTGCAGGCAATGACCGGGTATTGGTTTCAGCTCAAAACCTACACCAGGCAGAAAACGGGGCATATACCGGAGAAATCTCCGCATCTATGCTTACTTCCATCGGTGTCACACATGTGATTCTGGGCCATTCGGAGCGTCGCCAGTATTTTGGGGAATCCAACAGCCTGCTGGCTTCAAAAATCGACAAGGCACTTGCTCACGGCCTGGTTCCCATTTACTGTATCGGCGAAACCCTGGAGGAACGTGAATCGGGGCAGACCCTGGATGTCAACCGCAAACAGCTTAGTGAAGGTGCATTCCACCTCGACGCAGCCAATTTTAGCAAACTTATCATTGCCTACGAACCTGTATGGGCCATTGGTACGGGCAAAACCGCTTCTCCCGCCCAGGCACAGGAAGTACACGGGTTTATCCGTTCGCTGATCGCCGAACAATACGGACTGGATGTTGCCGGACAGACTTCGATCCTTTATGGCGGTAGCGTTAAAGCGGCTAATGCAGCAGAGCTTTTTACCCAGCCCGACATAGATGGCGGACTCGTAGGCGGAGCCAGTTTGATTGCTGCCGATTTTGCGGGAATTATCGCCGCACTGTGATAATTGAAGGTGTTTTATTACCTTCCCGGCTAAACAACTAAAACGTTATGAAACCATTCTTTGCAATTGTGGTGGTTTACCTGTGCGCTTTGCTGCCGGTATTGTCGCAGGCAGACGAAAATGCGCTGTTATTTGGCAGAACCATCTCATCTCAGGATATAAAAGCCCATATTTCCTTCCTGGCCGATGATCTGGTCGAAGGAAGAGAAACTGGTGAACGCGGGCAGAAAATCGCCGGCCTGTATATCAAAACCCAGTTTATCCGTATGGGCCTTCCCGGAGGCGTACCCGAATCTGGCGATTATTTTCAGCGGTTTTACCTCAATCAGTCAGGGGTAAATGAAGCCACGATTTCCGTAGGTAAAAAAAGTTTTCTTTTCAAGGAAGACTTTTCTTATTACGGCCCGGGGCTGCCGCCCAGCCTTTCGGGGGACATTGTTTTTGGTGGATATGGTCTTTCCGGAGAAGGCTATAATAATCTCCGGCATACCGATGTGAAAGATAAACTGGTATTGGTTTTTGCCGGAAACCCCACCGGAACGCCGGAGGCGACTCGACTTCTCGACCAGCTCAGAACCTGGCGCAGCCGGGGAGAAGCCTATAAAGAAGCCGGAGCCAAAGCATTTATGATTATTCTCCCTGACTCAGTTTTTAACACGGTCAAACGGTTTGCGGGCAGAAGTTCGATGTCCATTACCGGACAACCTTCGGTAGAGATGGCAGGGTTATATCTGTCGGAGTCGATGGGCAACTATTTGCTTGGGCTGGCAAAAGCCAAACCCGAGAATCTCAAAAAAGATCTCGCCAGTTCAGATAAACCTGCGGCGCTCGAATTTAAAAAGGCGGCATTTTCGCTGTCTGCTGAGGTGGAAGCTTCGGTAAAAAGCGGCGAAAACGTAGTGGCATATCTGGAAGGTACCGACAAAAAAGATGAGTTACTGGTGCTCACCGCGCACTTTGATCATATTGGTGTGAGCAGAAATGGCGAAGTAAACAATGGCGCCGATGACGATGCTTCGGGAACTTCTTCTATCATGGAGATTGCCGAGGCTTTTGCGCTGGCAGCCAAAGCCGGCCACCGGCCGCGCCGCAGTATGCTGTTTATGCTGGTATCCGGAGAGGAAAAAGGGTTGCTCGGTTCGGAATTTTACACAGACAACCCCCTTTATCCGCTCAGTAGTACTGTAGTTGACCTCAATATCGATATGGTAGGAAGGATTGACAACAAATATGAAAACTCTCCTGATTCGGCAAACTACACCTACATCATTGGTTCAGACAGGCTGAGTACACAACTTCATGCACTCAGCGAAGAGGTAAATAAAACTTACTCCGGGTTGATTCTGGATTATAAATACAATGCAGACAATGACCCGCAGCGGTTTTACTACCGGAGTGATCATTACAATTTTGCCAAAAACGGTATTCCGGTAATATTCTATTTCTCCGGCACTCACAAAGACTATCATAAGCCCACAGATGATGTGGAGAAAATCAATTTCGAGAAAACAGCAAAAATTGCCCGGCAGGTATTTTACACTGCATGGGAAATAGCAAACCGGGAAGAAAGACTGGTTGTTGACAAACCCGTAGAACGCTGATGAGGGAAACTACAGCTTCCTGCGTACGTAAGCGTTGGGAAGTGGATTATCTTTAAAAAATGCCTCAAAATTTATCAGGGCGTCTTCAAGCTGAAGACGCTCATTTTTTTTCACCTCAACCGGGCCAGCCAAACCCGGAATAACAGCATCGCCCCGGTCTTCTTTGGAAACGCCCAGAATTTCAAGCCCGGTTGCGGGAGTCATGATGCGAATCGCCAGATTGTCCATTCTCCCCTCACATTCAATGAATTCGCTGGGGGCTTTTTCCAGTCGGAAGCATAAGGGGGTATGCCCCAAAGAAGAAAAAGCCGCTCTGATTTCGGCAAAATCTGTGACAGGATTCCCTGGTTCTCTGTTTTTACTAAATATCATAAGACAAAGCCTGTTGGTCCAGCTCTCTGATAAGGAAAAACCCCTCGTCGCCCTGTTTCTGATATAAAGGCATAAGCATCATACCGTCTGCGGGGGCGGTGACGGGTCCGCGTTTATCTTTGGCGACGATTTCACCGGCCTTCACTGTAGAATAGTTGGCAAAACCGGGAGAGGTCTCATATTCATCCTCGGGGGTGATCCCATGGCGATAAATGACCTCCACATAACGGGGAAGCCCCGCTGCTTCGGAAATCAGGTGATTGCGGTAAGCTTCAAATCCGGGGATATACTCGCTTTCAATACATCCTGCGGCCTCCATTAACAGCCATATTGCTGCCTCGTGATTGTCCACAGAGGCGGGATCATCGTGCTGCCCAGCTTCAAAGGTGAGCCCGTGAAACTGCCGGTCTTTCATAAAAATATTCGTAGTAGAAGTAAGCGAATCCGTCATCTTCAGGATCACCGGTGCGTACAGGGAAGAGGCGAGTCGTATATTTTCGGCATCATAAGTAACGATACTAAAGAATCCACGGCTGGCCGAAGTAGTATGAAGATCAGCGATAATGACAGGGGTGGAAGAATTGCAGGCTTCGGTTTCTATGATTTCCATTATCTCCCGCTGTTGCGTTTCTTCTGTATTGAGACGATCTGAGGAATAAATTCTATCCCTTTCGCTGGCAGACCACAGGCGGTTGAGGTCGCATTCTATATAACGCACACCGAGGCGGAGGGCAGGGAGGTTTCCTGCGATACCTATACATTTTCCATGGAAGGGAGGAGCAATGGCATTCAGTTTTTCAAATACCCGTTGGATTGCCAGCACCCCTGCAGGTTCATTTCCGTGAATTCCTCCCAGAAAAAAAAGCACAGGCCCGTTTAAATCATTTGTATATTTTCCGATAATTCTTTCGGCAAAGGAAATCATAGTCTGTTCATTTATATCTGTAAAGGTACAATTTCCCATTCGCGGAAAAGAAGATATTTTTCGTATTTCTATCAGTTTCGCATTTACCAAAATCGCTTTTTATGATGTTGAATTTACTATTTTTCTGGTTTTCATTATGGCCCAGCACAGGCAATCTGCCTGACTACCACGATGTATTTGTCAGTGGCAAAGAAGGTTATCATACGTATCGGATTCCTTCAGTTGTGTGTACCCGTTCGGGCATATTACTTGCTTTCGCGGAGGGGCGAATCAACGTTTCAGATCATGCACAAAACGATCTGGTCATGAAACGAAGTACCGACGGAGGACTGACATGGGGGCCGCTGGTGGTATTGCAGCAGGAGGGTGAAAACTCGCTCAACAATCCGCAGGCAGTTGTATTAAACAACGGACAAATTCTGCTGGTATATAACCGCTATCCCAAAGAAGGAGGCGAGCACTTTGTACAGCCCGGATTGAGCGGAGATTCTATTTGCCGCACCTTTCTGATCCGGAGCAAAGATGAAGGAAAAACCTGGTCAGCACCACGGGAAATAACGGCTCAGATCAAACGCCCCACATGGGCTACTTCCACTGCTGCAGGGCCGGGAATAGGCATTCAGCTTACCAGAGGGGCGTACAAAGGAAGAATTATCATGCCCTTTAATCAGGGGCCATACGGAAAGTGGAGCGTATATGCAGCATACAGCGACGATAACGGCAAAAACTGGAGCTACGGAGAAATAGGTTTTGAAGACAGTCCGGGAATGGGTAATGAAGTTCAGGTGGTCGAGCGCTCAGACGGAAGTATTTTGCTCAATGCACGCAATCAGGGTGGGAACAAATACCGAAAAACTGCCATCAGCCGGGACGGTGGGCAAAACTGGACGGGGCTGATTGAAGACGCTGAGCTGCCGGAGCCGCAGTGTATGGGCTCCATATTAAGGTATTCATTTGAAGAAAACGGAAACGCCTCTGTGATTCTGTTTAGCAATCCGGCATCTCAGACGGGCAGGGAAAACGGAACCTTAAAAATCAGTTACGATGAAGGAGAAACCTGGCCGGGAGCCATTCCAGTTTATGACGGATCATTTGCCTATAGTTGTCTGACCAAACTCCCCGACGGAACCGTCGGGGTATTGTTTGAAGCAGACAAATACCACAGAATTGTATTTGCCCGAATCTCCTCAGAGAAGATAAAAAAATAATTAAAACTAATGTGACCTCTGAGGAGTTGTTCTGTCTTAATTACAAAGAAGGCATTAGGATTGTAACCATTTACGGTTAATGGCAGCAGGCTCACGGTCTGCTGTCTTTTTTTGTGCACCTCAGTGAATCAGATTATATTTGCCACACAAAATCAACCACCCATGCAAATCATCAACCCCGCCACGGAAGCCGTTATTGCGTCGATAGAAACTGACGCTCCTGAGATTATTCTTACGCTTTACCAGACTGCCCGAAAAAGCCAGCCACAATGGGCGAAAGTTCCTTTAAAAGCGCGAATAGATGCTATCAGAAGGTTTGATGCGCTTTTGGAAAAAAATGCAGATGACCTGGCCACCACTCTTACCAGTGAAATGGGAAAACCCATCTGGCAGTCCCACAATGAACTGAATGGGGCCCGTGCGCGCGTTCAGTATTTTATTGAAAATTCGGAGAAATGGCTGGGAGAGGAATGGATGACTACCGATGAAATGCTGGGGGAAAAAATTTCTTACGAACCGCTGGGCGTGATCGGAAATATTTCTGCCTGGAATTACCCATACCTGGTAGGGGTTAATGTTTTTATACCGGCACTGATTGCAGGAAATGCTGTTTTGTACAAACCTTCCGAATATACGACTCTGACCGGGCTGAAAATTGAGCAGTTGCTCCATGAGGCGGGAATTCCGGCGGACATTTTCCAGGTAGTGACCGGAGGGAAAGAGGCGGGAGAAGCCATGCTGGATTTACCGTTGGATGGATATTTTTTTACAGGTTCTCATAAGACGGGGAAATATATATATGAGCGAGTCGCCTCCAAAATGGTTCCATGTCAGATGGAGCTTGGCGGAAAAGACCCGTTATACGTAACTGCCGACAACCAGAATATCGAACAGGTTGCGATAGCAGCGGTTGAGGGGGCTTTTTACAACGGGGGGCAGAGTTGCTGTGCAGTTGAGCGAATTTATGTTCATAAAGACGTTTACAAACCGTTTGTGGAAGCATTTATCGCAGAGAGCGCCAAATGGAAAGTGGGTGATCCAATGTTAAAAGATACCATGATAGGGCCGCTAGTGAGGAAAGAGCAGGTTACCTTTTTACAGCAGCAGGTAGGCAGATCACTACTCAAGGGAGCGCGAATTGTCTTTGGCGAAGAGCGTTGGGAAGGGCTGGGTTATTTCTTTATTCCGACAGTGGTAACGGATGTAAATCATACCATGCGACTGATGACGGAGGAATCTTTCGGCCCGGTAATCGGTATTCAGAAGGTAAAGTCAGATACAGAAGCGGTAAACCTTATGCTGGACACACAGTATGGACTTACTGCTGCGGTTTACTCAGACAATTATTCCCATGCAGAACCGATTCTGGCTCAGATGAATACAGGAACGGTTTACTGGAATTGTTGTGACCGGGTAAGCGCACGCCTTCCCTGGTCAGGCAGAAAACATTCCGGGCTGGGTTCAACCCTTTCCTACCACGGGATAAGGGCATTTGTAAAACCCAAGGCCTACCATCTGAGGGGAAAATACCAGCGATAAACAACTGATTTTCAGCAATTCCGGCTTACTACCTGCCGATGGAGAATGCTTTAAAATAAGAAAACTCATCGGCATCGGTAACGCTCAACTGGTAGTTGCCGCTACGAAGGCGTCTGGTATCAATTTCAACCGGGCTTCCCTGCCGGATATTCACATCATTTAAGGTTTGCACTGTCTGCCCGTTCTCATCCAGAATAACCAAATTTGCGACGCCATTGACAGGGACTTCGATCAGAAGTTTTCCTGAAACGGGATCAGAAGAGGTCTGGATAAATTCCGTTGCAGCATTGGCCGAGCGCAGGCGGCTGGCAAAGGCGCCGGGAATAAAAAATGCGGCGTTTGAATAAGGTCCGGCTACATTGCCGAAGTGGGCACGGACTCTGTACAGATAGATAGAACCGGAATTAAGTCCATAAATAGAGGTAGATGTGGTGGTCACTACTTTGGAAATCACCTGCCCTGACCCGGCTTCTTTGTACTGGAGTTTATAACTGGAAGCGCCGGGTACTTCGCTCCAGTGGACGGTGGCCTGGTCGTTGAATACATTGGAGGAATACAGGTCCGTGGGTGCCTGCACACTTCCGCTGTTGCCAACAGGGATAGCATCACATCCGAGTGTGCGAAAGGCTTTTACATCGGAGAATCCGGTTCCGTTACCTTCGAAAACACTTTCTACCTGAAACTCATAATCAGTACAGGCCCTAAGGCCGGTAGTGCGCACGAAAGTCTGATCAAAATTGCGCTGAGACCATTCCGGCGCGCCCGACTTGCGGAAACGTGCATTATAACTTTCGGCATGGGCCACCTCTGCCCATGAGAGTTTTGCAGCATCATTTGTAAGATCTGTTACCATAAGTTCTTTGGGGGGTTCGAAAGCAATCGGTGTTTCAGGAACAGTGTTTTGCTGAAGACCTTTGGAAAAAAGGAGCGACCGACGGAATCCCCCGGGTCCGAAAAGCATGCGCATTCTGTCTGCCTGTCCACGGGTAAAGAGATTCATACAGGCATCATCGGTATAGTCCATAAAATTTTGCACCATAGAAAGCGCGCCACATGCATAGTGTCCACTGGCACAGCCATGGTTGGGTTTATCTGTGGGTGGGGTATCGTCAACAAAATCATCCACATCACAGGGGCCGTCTCCCCAGATATGGCGAAGGTTAAGCCAGTGACCTACTTCATGGGTGGAGGTGCGTCCCTTGTTGAAAGGTGCCGTCACATTGCCTATGCGGCCAAAATACTGATATCCGATCACTACCCCGTCGGTCTCTGCAGGGCCCCCGGGAAACTGGGCATAACCGAGCACTCCCATACCCAGGTTACAAACCCAGATATTGAGGTATTCGGTGGTAGGCCAAGCATCTACTCCTCCCATTGCACTGTATTTGACGCCATTGTTGTGAGAGTAAAAGGCAAATTGGGTAGTGCGATACCGCATGATGCCGGAAGTCGGGTTTCCGGAAGGATCAGTGGTAGCCAGTTGGAAGGAAATACCGGTATTGGTAGCAGCAGACAAAAATTCAGCGGGGGTATTGTTGCGGTCTGCATTGAGGCGTTGAAAATCCTCATTGAGCACCTGAATCTGAGAGCGAATCTGTGCATCAGAAATATTCTCTTCGGGAGAACGGTAAACCACATGAATCACCACCGGGATGGTAATTTTTCCGGAGACGCGGTGAAATGTGGATTTCATATTCATCCGCGTATCATCTTCAATCTGACGCATACGCAAGCGCAGAGATGGGTCGGAGGAGATTTGTTCGTTGAGGTGATCCATGGTTCCGCAATTGCGGGAGGGCTGGGCCACAGCCATTGGAAATGAAAAAACCAACCCGTACAGGAAAGTCAGTATGGAAACGATCCAAAGGGAGTTTGCGCGGGAAATCATATTCACGTTCATGGCGTTTGGGTTTTAATCCAGAGACAATACTACGGGCTAAAGGTCTCTTCTGTTGAGGTCCTAAGCCTGTGTATGTTTGCTAAAACAGAAAAAAGTAAATGTTTCCGCCAAATAAATGATTTTTAATCAGTGAACGCAATGTCGTGGCAGGTGTTTCAAATAATTAAGCAAAACCTACGCCAAAACCAGATGAATTCCCATCTTAGCTGCTATTATTGGCATTTGTCTTCTGAAAGTCACCGGGTCTGATATGAACCGGGGGGCTCGGCATCCCCGTTAACGGGGATGAATTTACAAATATTTTCTGAAATTTAATACTTCCAATTAATAAAAAGAGAAAAGAAAACCCAAATATTTTTTTATTTTTTTCAGAGCAGAATTATTGCCGCACAATCCGTGTATTCCGGGATTCTCCGCTTGAGGCGACAACACGCAGTGTGTATATTGCTGGCGCGAGATGACTTATATCTATCTGTATCTCATGGCTGCTGCCACCTTCCCATTCGCCCACATTTCTTCCGCTGAGATCTGTGATTATGGCTTTGTATAAAGGTATGTGCGAAAGTATCCGAATCTCTTCCCTTGCTGGAATAGGAAAAACAGAAAAAAACGATTCCTGCCCTGGTTCCACATCTGTCACAGTACCTACTCTCACTGTATCTGATAATGTAACTCCCCAAATGTCAGCGACAGTTACTTTATACAGCCCATTTGGCAACCCCGAGACGAATGCAGTTTGCTGAGAATCAGGATCGTTCCATCTGATTTCATACGGAGGCATTCCTCCTTCTACCACCGCTTCCACAGATCCATCTCCATAAGACTTTACTTCAAGTTTGAGGTCCGCCTCCGTCGCACAATTTACCACCTTCCGCGTATTGATGTTCTGCACAAATGCTATAACATAGATTTCCGACATATTCCATTCCACATCAGGGGTAAATGAGTAAGTAAATGAAGTAACTGTTCCCACATCTCCCGGTTCAAATAATTCACCGCCCGAATTGGGTAACATCATCCGTAAAACATTCCTGTGATTCGTCTCCCCGTTGGGCGCCTGATAGGTTACCTGGCGCTCTGCCACTGCCGCAAACAAACGGTATTCTCCGGAATCAGGCATCTCAAATGTTCGCACATTGACCGTTACCTCTGGCAATGCCCCGCTGCGGTTTTCTGTTACCGTAATGCCCAGTTCCGCAGTCTGCCCCCGGCTGTTCAGAAATGTAGCCTCAGGCAGCAAAGTAGTGCCCGCCGATGATGATACACCCCATAAAAATGCGCGGGGAGTGGCATTTACACCGTACAAATCTTTCCTCGCATTGTTGTCAACCGGATTATGAAGATACAATACACAGTTGTTGTAAGGTACACTGGGGTGAATGGAAATATGATGAATCTGATCCGGGTATTGATCCAGTAAAGTGTACAATTCTGCATTTCGTGCGGGACATAATACGCACCGGGTATTGGTAAAATGCTCAAGCAATATATGCCTGTATGCAGATTGCGCCTGTGAAAAACCGGAAAATACGATGGAAAAAATAAGGGTAACTAAAATTCTGGAAGTCATAGTGTTTTTTTCTAAAGTTAGTTCCCCCTGCCCTGCAATAACGTCGCACCGAAGACATTCGGGTTATTCACAAACAATCCTGCCCCAGCCCGGTTTTGTTGTATATTTGCAACCAAAATATCTTTGCTTTGCGATACAAAAGCCTATACCATTGTGTTCTTGATCTCGAAAGAAACGGCCACCTGGTCAGAATCTCTCAGGAAGTGGATCCCCATCTCGAACTGGCAGAAATCCAGCGCAGAGCCTACGCAGCACAAAGTCCTGCGCTGCTCTTTGAAAAGGTAAAAGGTTCTCCTTTTCCTGCTGTCTGCAACCTTTTCGGCACTGTGGAAAGAACCGAATTTATCTTCCGCTCTACGCTTCAGCAGGTTAAAAAAGTGGTTCAGCTTAAAGCCGACCCAACCAACTTCCTGAAGACTCCTGGAAAGTTTCTTTCCGCCCCCTTTACCGCCATTCGCTCCCTCCCCATAAAATCGGTAACTAAACCCCCGGTTTTATACAGACAGACTACCATTAGCCAGCTTCCCCAACTCAAATCCTGGCCTATGGACGGCGGTGCATATATCACGCTGCCTCAGGTTTTTACCGAAGACCCTGATACCCCGGGTGTTATGAAATCCAATCTGGGCATGTACCGGATTCAGCTTTCGGGGAATGATTATATTCAGGACCATGAAATTGGCCTCCACTATCAGATACAGCGGGGAATTGGCATTCACCACGCCAAAGCACGTGCGAAAGGGGAAAAACTGAAAGTCAGCATTTTTGTGGGAGGGCCGCCTGCTCATACCTTCGCAGCCGTCATGCCTTTACCGGAAGGATTGTCTGAACTCATGTTTGCAGGTATGTTTGCCGGGAGAAATTTTCGTTACACCCGAAAAGACGGACATATCATTTCTTCCGATGCTGACTTCTGCATTGTCGGGGAAATCGACCCCACCATGACCAAACCGGAAGGCCCCTTTGGCGACCACCTGGGTTATTACAGCCTGAAACACGAATTTCCGGTGATGAAGGTAACCGCTGTCTTCCACCGCAAAAACGCCATCTGGCCCCTTACCGTTGTAGGCAGGCCCCCTCAGGAAGACACAAGTTTTGGGCATCTGATTCACGAGGTTACAGAGGCCATGGTTCCGGTCTCCGTCAACGGGTTGCACGCTATGCATGCAGTTGATGCCGCAGGTGTACACCCGCTTTTACTTGCCATAGGAAGCGAGCGATACGTACCCTACCAGCAACGCGAACCGCGCGAACTTCTTACCATCGCCAATGCCGTTCTGGGATTTAACCAGGCCTCCCTCGCCAAATACCTGATGATTGTGGCAAAGGAAGATGCCACACGACTTGATATCCACGACCTCCCGGCATTTTTCCGCCATGTGCTCGAAAGAGCTGACTGGCGAAGAGATCTCCATTTTCAAACCCGTACTACCATAGATACGCTTGATTATTCGGGAACAGGCCTCAATGCCGGCTCCAAAGTGGTCATTGCCGCAGCAGGTGAACCTATTCGAAACCTCCTTACCGAAATTCCGCCCAAACTTACTCTCCCCGAAGGATTCTCAAATCCTAAGATTGCCATGCCCGGTGTAATGGTTGTACAGGCGCCCCGCTTTTCAGACGCCCAAACCGGTGAACAGCAGGCGCTGACCTTCGCAAAGTTTATGGAAAATGTACCTGTCCCCAATGACCTCCCGCTTATCGTGTTGGTGGACGAAAGTGCATTTGCCGCCAAAACCCTCAATAATTTCCTCTGGGTTACCTTCACCCGATCCAATCCGTCACATGATATATACGGTGTATTAAGTTTTACCGATCATAAACACTGGGGTTGCCATGGAGCATTAATCATCGATGCGAGAATCAAACCTCATCATGCACCTCCGCTTGTCGAAGATCAGGAAATCACTCGAAAAGTAGATCAGCTTGCAGCAAAAGGAGGGCCACTTCATGGCATAATCTGATTCATGCAAGGTTAAGGATCATTGAAAAAATTATTAATAATGATGCATAATTTTTAATTTACCGCGTTGTTGAAATATTCGGCCATAATACCTTTTATCGCTATTTTTCCTGATGCCCGACCGAAGACCGGTCATATTCCTCGCCTTTGCCAATGATCAGGTGGATTCCGCCCGATACCTGAGAGGTCTTGCGCAAGAATTGCGCGGAATAAGAACCGCGTTGTCCGCCGCCAAACAGGCAAAAGCCCTCGATATTGTCGAAAGAGCCAACGCCACTCTGGCCGACATTGTGGACGTCTTTCAGGATCCGGAATACAGTGGCCGAATTAGTATATTTCACTACGGAGGACACGCAGACAGCTACCAACTGCTCCTGGAATCGGAAAATAACTCAGTCCAGATTGCCAGTTCTGACGGTTTCGCCCAGTTCCTCGCCAATCAACCCGGCCTGCAACTGGTATTTCTCAATGGCTGCTCCACCAAAAACCAGGCGCAGGACCTCCGCGCTGCGGGAATTCCTTCGGTTATCGCTACCTCTGAAAAAATCAACGACGACATCGCCCAGCGCTTTGCCATTCGCTTTTACAAGGGAATCGGAGGTTATGCATCCATCCAAAAATCTTTTACCGATGCCAGCGCAGAAATCCTTACCCTCACAGGAGTAAAAAATTTCCGAAGTCTCTATCTCGACGAACTGGATTCGGAACCCACCGCCTATCCGTGGGATATTTACTCCGATCCTCCAACCGAATACAGGATCAACCCGTCCCGCCAGTCTGAGTTTCAGGTTGAGGATATTAAGATCGGGAAATACGCTCATATCCTTTGCAACCGCTACCAGCAAAATGATGAGTTTGTCTCCAGCCACGTACAGACCCGGCTCAGTCAGCCCAAAATATATATCATACATGGCCACCGCGATGAAAAACATGAAAGCCTGATCACCCGGTTTAGTTATGAATATATCGGGAGTAAAAAAAGGTATATCCGCCCGGTAGAAATCAAAAACTGGCCTTTCAAAGGTGACCTCGAAACGCTGCTCAAAGTGCGTATTGCAGAGCATTTTGAAGGACTAAACTGGGCCGGTAAGCCGGTGGAAAAACTCTCGGCCCGCGACCTGATGAACCAAACTGCGGTTTCAGGTCAGGATGCGATTATTATGCAGCACAATATACCCGCCGAATACTGGGATAAATCTACGTCAAGTCTCATTAAATGGTATATTGGAAACTTCTGGAATGTGGTAAACGACAATCCCGAAGCACCGCAGTTTGTTATTTTTATCAACGTCCTCTACTCCGAAGATGTAAAGGAAGGCAATTTTGTAAGCAAATTATTTTCCTCCCAATACTATAAAAGTAAAATTGTAGCAGAACTTCATGAAATCGCCAATAACCTGAAACAAAACTGTGTACTGCTTACAGAACTGCACAAAGTGCGAAAACCCCATATCGAGGATTGGCTGATTGAAACCAATCTCGCAGAAATCGATGATTTCCAAAGCCTGCCCGACCAGATTTTTAATGAAGACATGGCTGTCAGAGAAGGGCTGGTCATGGCGAAAGTTGAGCAGTTTTTAAAACAAGCTGTAAATTCGATACGAAATAAATACGCCCTTCAGGAAATGTAGAACCTCAAAATGTAACGGTTATGCCAGACAATCAAAATTTCGAAATCTACAAAGGAGATGGCTCAACGATAAAGGACAGGAATATTTCCCTGCCCGAGTTTGAGAAAATTACCCGGATGGAAAATCCTGAAGGTTATGTAGCGGCTCCCGCTCTCCGCGATGCGGTCAATGTCGCTATCGCACTCGGGCAGCCTCTCCTTCTTACCGGCGAACCCGGCACAGGAAAAACCCGCCTTGCATATAGTATTGCCCATGAACTTGGTCTGGGTAATCCGAAGGTCTTCCATACAAAAACCACCTCCACCGCACGTGACCTTTTTTACCGTTACGATTCTCTCGGTCATTTCCACGAAGCGCAACTACGCGATAAAGGAAAAATCGATATCCGGGAGTATATCACTTTCGAGGCCATGGGTCAGGCCATTATAGAGTCGAAAGACAAACGCGCCGTAGTGCTTATCGATGAAGTAGATAAAGCGCCCCGCGACCTCCCCAACGATATCCTCAACGAACTGGAAAATATGAATTTCCTTGTCAAAGAAACCGGCGATTTCTTTGAAGCCAATAAACCCAACCGCCCCATCCTGATTCTTACCAGCAACTCCGAAAAGAACCTCCCCGACGCATTTCTGCGGCGTGTGGTTTACTATCATATCCCGTTCCCGGATAAGGACACACTCGAAAAAATCATTTCCAACCGGTTGCAGCTCAGCGACAAATTTCGCGGAAAGATGCTCACTGATGCGATCAACCACTTTATGGAAATCAGGAAAAATAAAGGCCTCAGAAAACTGCCCGCAACCGCCGAGCTACTTGCATGGATCCATATCCTCGATCGCCACGACATTGATATTCAATCCGATATAGAAGCACAAATCAGCAAACTCGCCATGAGCTACTCTATTCTCGCAAAAAATAAAGAAGACCTTGAAAAATTGAAAAGGGGTCTTTCCTGAAACCAATTATGAGCACCGAATTAAATAACACCTTTTTCCCTTTTGAGGATTTTATCGAAAAACTGCGTGAAAACGGTTTTCCGGTAGGGGTGCATACTTATATTCAGGTGCATACTGTACTCAATCAGCTCGACGCTGATACACCAGCAGAAACGCTTAAAACGATTCTTGCACCGCTTTTTGCAAAAAATGACAGAGATCAGGCCCGATTCTACCGCTTCTTCGACTCCTATTTTACCATTGTTGAAGATATTGAACTGAAAGTACTTGGCCAGATCAAACAAACAGAGACAACAGACAAAAGCAAAAGAAAAAGCGTAAAACCCGTAAACCCATCAGTGCCAACCGGTGGCTATTCCTCAGTCTATCGCTCCTTGTTTCCGGATTTTTCTTTTATCTCATCTATTCCGGCTATACTGCATTTCTGGGATCGGGGCCCAATACTAATATCGGCAGGTACTTTGAGAAATATCAGCTTACCAATGATCCATCCAGATACCCCACCTATATAAGCCGCTACATGCTCAATGCCCTGCTGGGCCGAAAACAATTTTGCGACGACCTTGAAAATACCAGCTTTACTTACAAAGTATCTATCAAGGAAGGCGGCGCTATCTCGGTTTCCTTCAAAAATGCAACCACAGATACCGCCAGCCATCGTATCTGGGATTTTGGCAACGGACAAACCCTTACAGATTCGGTGTCTCCCACCATTTTTTATGGCGATACAGGTACTTATGATGTCTCCCTTCAGATCGTAAATGACATGGGCTGCATTGCTGCCAGCCGGCAACTGGTACATATATCTACCCCCAAAACCTGTCAGACCAGTTTTGACTTTTACTTTCCAGATCCCAATGACAGGCAAAAAGTTGCCTTTAATGATACCAGTATCGTGGGTACCGGAGATGCTATCGCCTCCTGGACCTGGAATATGGGCGACGACAACAAAACAGAAATTAATCTTTCGGATCCCACCTTCTCATATCCCGCTCCCGGCACCTCAGATGATTATCAGGAATACCGAGTATGTCTCGATATTCAGACACAAAAAGGTTGTCAGGATCAGTTTTGTAAAGTAGTGGAAATTCAGGATCCTTCTTCCTCCCGGCAACTTTTACCCCTCAATATTAGTCCGCCCCTCCATTATGACCTTAACAGACTGCATACTTCGCGGTTTGCCAGGTTTTACCCTTTTCTTCGCCTGGCACTCGCACTTCTGCTGTTGTTTGGGCTGTTTTTTTATGAATTATACCTTCGCAATCGCCGGTCGCTTTCCCTTTCCAGAGAAAAAAGTACAGATGGCCCCTATCACTGGCTGTTGCAGTTTCCCCATGAGATCAGCATATTTTCCATAACAGACATTTTCAGGGCGGCTACCCATATGCGCCAGCGCCAGGAAAGCGAATTGCTGGTACTCGACATGCCCGCTACGATTGATGCCACGCTGTCCTCCGGCGGGTTTCCTGCTTTCAAATTCACGCCGGGCTCCCGCCCCTCCGAATACCTCATTCTGATCGACAGAAGAAATTTCAAAGACCACCAGGCGCGGTACTTTGAGACCCTGGCCTATCAGCTACAGGCACAGGATATCTATATTGATCTGTATTATTTTCAGGGAGATTTCAGAATGTTCTGGAAGGAAATGGATGAAAAACCGATCTACCTTCGCGAACTTCAGGTCAGGCATCCCGGGCACCGGGTCATTATCTTTGGCGATGGGGAGCACCTGCTCGATGCAGTGACCGGTGACCTCAATCAGGATGCATTTGATTTTCTAGACTGGAAAGACCGCGCAGTACTTTCCCCGGTAGCCCCAGCCGACTGGAGCCTTCAGGAAGTGCGAATTTCTACTTATTTTCACCTGCTTCCTGCAACTACCCAGGCGTTGTCTGTTCTGCTCGACACTTTTTCCGCTGACACGCCGCGCCGCCTGAGTGAGTGGAGAAAAACACTTTTCTCGCCTGCACCCGATTATGAAAACGGAGCTACAACAGAAGAACTGGAAACCTATCTCGGCAATGATCTTTTCCTCTGGCTATGCGCCTGTGCCGTTTATCCTGAACTTCAGTGGGATCTCACCCTCTTTATCGGAAAAACACTGGAACTAAATGGATTTGTAACGCCACCTCTGCTCACTGAGCAGAATATGCTCAAAATGATCCATATCCCCTGGTTTCGCTCCGGATTGATTCCCGACGATATCAGGCTCGAACTAATCTCCAGACTAAACTCCGAACAGGAAAAGGAGATACGGCAGGCAATTATAAGGGTGCTCGAATTTAATCCTCCCCCAGTCGGTACGTTTGCAGCCGAAGAGTATCATAAAAACCTGACTGTCCAGCACTGGAAAATGAATCCTTCCTCCCTGAGAGAAAAAATGAAGGTAGGTGAGCAGATGGAGGAAATGGTTGAAAGACAGGAGATCACGGATGTAGTGGTGCTGCGCGAACTAAAATCAACTGACAATACCCCGATATCGGGTATGCCCATGCCCGACTCCTGGCGAAAGATGATTTTCAGGGGTGGTATGCCGTTGATGGGGATGCGCGCATGGGTACGAATGGCTATCGTTATTCCTGTTGTCCTCGTGCTGCTGATTCCTGTGATAAGATTTGTATTGGATGGAAATATTCAGAATGTAAAAGATCTCAAGCGCCTCGTCGAAAAACCTGACAATATCATAGAAGTTCAGGGCAATTACTACAAACTGGATAACGCCTCTGACAGTGCCTATTATCTCGGATTCCTGGGTCTTCAGAGTTATGATCAGCAAGACTACGGAAGTGCCTATAATGCATTCTCGGAGGCCATCCGCCTCGACAGGCTCAATCCTGTCTATTACTACCACCGCGGACTTGCCAACTATCATCTCACCCGCAACAACAAAGTGGATTCCCTGCTTCAGGATTCTTATAACGATTTTGTAAGGGCCAACTCGCTTTTGCCTCTTTTCACCTCCAATACTCAATATTCGCGCGATACCATTGTGCTTTTGCCCGATATGGATGAAGGCATACTCGATCCGTCAGGAAACCTGGTAGTTTCGGCCAAAGCCAACCGCATCAGGGTTTTTAAAAAAGATAGCATGAAACTCCTCCGGGAGTTTAACCAGAATAGCCCGGTTACAGCTATGAAGATTTTTTCCGACGGACAAACACTTATTACCGCCAATGGCAACCGGGCCAGCCTCTGGAATATTGGCACAGGAGAAAAAATTGGGGACCTGACTGGGCACGAACATCCGGTCAACGCCGTCAGCATATCACCCAACGGGCAATATATCGTCACCGGAGCCGATGATAATCTCGCCATTATCTGGAGCCGGAATACATTGCGCCCGATCCGATACCTGGAATATATCCATACAGGGCCGATCCTCGATGTGAGTTTTTCGCCTGACAACCGGTTTGTGGTTACCGCTTCGGCAGACTCCACTGCTGCCATCTGGAACCGAAACACGGGTGAATTTGTCCAGTTTCTTGCAGGCCAGGAAGAGCCTGTTATTTCCGCCTCATTTTCGCCAGACAGCAGACTGGTAATGACTGCCGCAGCCAATGGGTCGATTTTTATCTGGAATTTCAAGGGCGAAGCCGTTGAGCAGAAAAGAATATTCGGGGAGACATTATCACAGGCCCTTTTTTCTCCTGATGGCAGCATGGTTGTTACCAGTGGTGAAAGAAATGACCACTCTGTACGAATGGTGCATTTTCTCAATTACCGGGATGACAACCCGATTTTATCCATTCGCATTCCAGGATTTAAGAGCGACCAGTTTAATCCCGGTACCATATCCTACTCTCCTGATAAATACCTGATGATGCTGAGTGTAGGAGGAATGGGATATGTCAGCTACCGTTTTGCATCAAAAACTTTTACATCATCGCCGTTTAAGCGCTATTGTCTCCTCAATGCAGCCGTGTTGAGCTATGAGAAAGAAGAATTTGCTTTCGCGGCAAACCGTTTCAACGAGTTGGTACGGCAGGATTCATTACATATAGATTCGCGTTATGGCCGTGCTGTATCAAACATCTATCTTGCAGGTGAGGCCGCTTATTTTGATTCCGCACGATGTGCAGAAAGTATCATAGACCTTGAGTCTATCATCAAAGTTCGACCCGAATATTTTGACAGCCGCAAGGCGTTACTCCCCCTTCTTTTCCAGATCTATTCTATGCATAAACCGGGCAATAACCCCATAGATCAGTTATGTGCTTTTACCGACAAAGTTGACCCAGGTTCATGTTCTCTCCTGAGGTATGATGAAATCCGTCCTTTCAGTGAAGGTTTTGCCGCAGTAAGGGAAAAAGAGCTTTGGGGTTATATAAACGAGCGCAGGCAACTGGTCATTCCATTCGAACTGCTCGAACCCACACCTTTCCAGAACCATATGGCACTGGTGATGTCATTAAGGTACAAACGTTATGTGTTTATCGATACGCTGGGAAACCTGGTGTTTGACATCGTACGCACACCCTCCGAAGAATATCGGGCGGTCAGGGAAGCGAATAGCCATTTATGGGGGTTCATCGACAAAGAAACCTATCAAATGGTCATTCAGCCACAATACACCTCCGTCGAAAACTTCTACCGGGGTTATGCAAAAGTAGAAAAAAGCATTTATGGGCGGTCGATGTATGGATTCATTGACAAAACAGGCTCGGAAGAAAACTTTGGCGGAATCCGTTATCAGAAAATTACCGGCAACTTCAAGGATGAAAGTCTGCTTCTGGCAGAACTTGCCGGAGGTACCACCATGCAGATTCCCTACCTTCCTCCGGGTATGGTCATGAAAGAGCAACTGGAGAACAAATCAAATTTTGAGGTTGAAAACAATCAGCTTAGCAACTCAAGTCTTCCTTTTACGCTGGTAGGGAGTCTATCCAACGGACTCATTCGCGCAACACAGAACGGGAAGTTTGGGTTTGTTTCTCCCAATGTGCAGGCGCAACAAACTCAAAACACGCCCTCCGGCGATCCAGGATATACGGTGGTAATTAATTTCCAGTACGAATCGGCCTATGATTTCAGTTTCGAACGTGCAGCAGTAAAAAGACCAGGGGGTAAATGGGGATTTATTGACGTGTTGGGTAAAGCGGTGATTGATTTTGAATACGAAACAGTGGAGTATTTCACTCAAAAAGAGGATGGAAAAATCCTGTCGATGGTATCGAAGCAAGGTCAGCAGTATTATATCGACCGAACCGGCACATGCGTCCCGTACCTCAAGTTTGGCTGCCCGGCACCCGAATTAAGGACACAGGTTAAAAGTGAAACGTTCACGATACCCACTTCGGGTTATATTGTCTTCAGGGAATCGGACAAATGGGGTATCCGAACCCCCGAGGGCAAGGTAGTCACACCTGCGGTATATGAAAATCAGATCAATTTTACAGAGTCAAGAGCCAGAGTTATGCGCGAGGGTAAATGGGGCTTTATTGACGAAAGAGGGAATGTTGTTGTACCACTCATATTTGGCGGTGCGAGTGATTATTCAGATGGCCTTGCGGCAGTAATGAAAGATGGTCTATGGGGTTATATCAAACAGGACGGGACAGTTCAGATTGAATTCCGTTTTGACACGCCGGGGCAGTTTATCAAAGGCTGGACAATTGTCAGGGAAGGCAAAGTCTCCTATAAGATCGACAGGTTGGGCAACAGAATCGCGGACAGGAAAAAATAAGACATTGCTGGCTTCGGGAACATGTGTTAAGCTGAAAATCTCTGCGAATTTTCAAATACAGTCGTTTCCAAACATTCCATTTTTCCTACTTTATTCAGTTATCACTTTTTTTAGCGGACAGGGAAAATCGCAATTCCCTGATAGTCAGTGCATTTTACAAAAACTCAGAAAAGATCTTAATTGAATAGTTGTTCGATTTATTTTTTCGTTTTATATTCATGGCATAAATCGTGAAGCAGATCCGCAAAGATCACACTGGTTCTTCTACCTGAAATTTTTTTATTGTGTAAATTTGATATACCGGATTATTTTTTTAAAAAATTTTGATATTCTGGAATTCGAATTTTAAATTTGTGTTGTATAAAAAATAATTTATTCCCCTGGCAAAACCAACAACTCACGTATGAAACTGATGGAAACAGTTGATCAGGCCCTTGCATTGGAGAAGCTTGAAAAAAGCTTGTCTGATATGAGCGATGTTTACCGCAAACATCGGCAATACATTAAGACCAAACATCAGATTTCTTCCCTGGAAATGGAAATCATTCAATTGGTAATCCGTGATGGGATGAAGAAAATGAAGGAAATTGGCCAGCACTTCAACATCAAACTCAGCACCCTTACCAGCATCATCGACAAAATCGAAGAGCAAAACCTGGTAAGACGCACCAACAGCCGCGACGACCGCCGTGTGGTTTATCTGGAAGCTACCCGTAAAGGCCAGAAAGTATTTGATGAATACAACCAATACATTCAGGCTATGTCCCTTTTTATGAGTAATTCGCTTAATCCTGATCAAATCCAGGCATTCATGGATGGCATTGATCAGATTTCAGGTTTCCTCTCCGGTCAGCAGGAAGTCTGAAACCCTTGCCCTTTCTCTTGTAATTCCAATTTACCCCACTGTGCGTGAACTGACCACTCAGTCACGTTTTATTATTTATACGCCCTAACCCCACAAGCTATGTCATCAGAAAATATCTTGGATAACAATGTAAAAAAGCTGGAAGAAAGCCTGTTTGTCCTCAACTATGCCTTCCGCAAGCATAGAGATTACATTAAAGAAAAATTCAAAATTTCTGCGCTTGAAATGGAGCTTATTCAGTTTGTCGTACAGAATGGGCCTCAAAAGATGAAAACCGTTTCCGAATTTTTCGATATAAAGCTCAGCACCCTCACCTCCATCATTGATAAAGCCGAAAATCAGAAAATTCTTAAGCGCACCAACTCCAAAGAAGACCGCAGGGTGGTATTTCTCGACTGTACCAGAAAGGGAAAAAGTATATACGAAGAGTACGGCAAATTTCTGCATGAGATCGCATTCCGTATGCAAACCAACCTCAACCAGGACCAGTTCCATAAGTTTGTAGAAAGCATAGAAACTTTTACGCAAATATCAGTTCCTGCAAACTAACCCTTCTCTCAGAATATATCGGAGACAGGGCCTGATGAGAAATATTTCATCAAGCCCTGATTTTTGGGATTCAGATTATCCATTAGCTTGAATTTTCTTCCTGACCTCAAATGTTAGGCTGTTAAATTTTGTGCCCTGGTCACACCATATTTTTCCCCTTTTTGGTATTTTTTCAACGCTGTCTTTCTATCATCGCGCATTTGCAAAAATGCTAGTTGCTGTGTTTTTGATGTGAATCCCGCATTTCCTTCGGATTTTACTTACCTATATGCCAATAATATAACATTGGCAATAAAAACCAACCATCGAACTGATTCCAAATAAAAATATTCCATAATTTTAATTATTGTTTACGGCAAATAAATAACTACCAGGATAAAGCAGGGCAATCAGCAATGTTTCAATTACCTGACGATCCTGTGGCAGAAAATCCTTACTATCAGCTCATCCGGGCCAGCAGGGATATTATTTATGCTGAAAAATTCTTTTTTTAATTAATTTATAATTTTATTAAAATTGTGAAAACCTGATGAATACTGTGAGTAAATTATTTGTTGAACCAAATGCCCTTAGGTTAGAAAGTGTCTTGAATGAACTAGTTCAGGCTTTCAATCAGCGTAGGCTTTCTATTCTCAACCGCTACGGGGTAAATGAGCAGGATGTTGAAATTATCCGCTACCTCAATGAGACCGATCTCAAAAAAATGAAAGAAATCGGAGAGTATTTTAATATCAAGCTCAGCACGCTGACCAGTACAATCGACAAGCTGGAAAAAAACAAACTTGTCAAAAGGAAAAATTCAAAAGAAGACCGCAGAGTAATCTATATTCGCCCCACCACCAAAGGGGAGAATCTCCTCACTGAGCTCTCCGAAATGATGAAAAGTCTCTCCGAAGCCATGCAAAAAGAATCCAAACCCGATGATTTTTCGTCCATGCTCGATGGACTCGAAAAAATCAGGGATTTCATTCATTCACACTGAGGTTTTCCCCGACGCAGGCGATACCCTTCTCTACCAAAGGTACATCCTTCCCGGTCTGCTTCAGGCCGGGATTTTTATTTTGACTTCCACACATCCCAATTAAAATATTCGTTACCTTAGAGAAAATTATTGTATGACCCTAATTCTTCTTGACACACTATTATACACTTTGACCATCATTGCAGTCGTAGTCGTACTTCTGCTGATCGGTTTATTGTTTTACGTTGTGCCTGTCGGGCTATGGATATCTGCTCAGTTTTCAGGGGTAAGGATCAGTATCGGACAACTAATCGGTATGCGTCTGCGCCGGGTACAGCCCAAAGTAATCGTTGACGAACTGATTAAAGCCAAAAAGGCCAATCTTGTCGATGTAAAATTTAATGCGCTGGAGGCACACTACCTGGCGAAAGGCAATATCAATACCGTCATTGACGCACTTATTTCGGCAAAAAATGCAGGAATCGGCCTCAATTTTGACCAGGCCGCTGCTATTGATCTCGCAGGCCGGGATGTGCTTCAGGCCGTAAGAGACTCCGTTAATACGAAAGTGATTGACTCCCCCGCCATTGAGGCTGTGGCCAGAGATGGTATCCAGCTTATCGCCAAAGCAAGGATCACGGTGCGCGCTCACCTCAACAAACTTGTGGGTGGTGCTGGTGAAGAAACCGTTGTTGCCCGCGTAGGCCAGGGTATCGTAGCGGCCATAGGTTCTGCAGAAACCCACGAATCCATCCTCGCAGACCCGGGGCAAATAACAGAAAGAATCATGACCGAAGGGCTTACTGCCGGCACCGCTTATGAAGTCCTTTCTGTAGATATTGCAGATATTGATATCGGAAAAAGCATTGGTGCACAGCTTAAAGCAGACGAAGCGGCGGCGGCGCTTCAGGTTGCCCGGGCAAAAGCAGAAGAAAAACGCGCCGAAGCAGTTGCTGAAGAACAATATTTCAGAGCCAGGGTTCAGGAAATGCGCGCAAAACTTATTGAGGCAGAAGCGCAAATTCCTATGGCTATTGCCGAGGCCTTTCGCATGGGAAATCTTGGCATTATGGACTACCACAGGCTTCAGAACATTGAAGCCGACACCCGAATGAGAAGATCTTTTGCGGATATGGATGACGGGCCGATTGAAGAGGCAGAAGATTAATTTACCTTGCACACCTGAAGGCAAACATTTCTTAATAAAAACAGCCATTCGCCAATAAAAAATGCGCAGAGCGCCGCATTTGCCTCAAACAATAGATTGGCTCTGCGAATCTCTGCGCGATAGTAACACAACCTCCTCAGGTCGGGAAGAATTGTATTTTATTCAGGTGTAATATCTACTCTGCCATTTCAGATTCCGTTTCATCCTCTTCCACAACAGAAGCTCCGGATGTTTTTCGCGATTTTTCGGCTCCTATACCTTTGGCAGCCATTACTTTGGCTTTCAACTCTTCCAGAAGTTCGGGATTATCACCCAACATACGTTTGGCAGCATCACGGCCCTGCCCGAGCTTATCACCATTGTAGCTAAACCACGAGCCCGCTTTTTGCACAATATCCTCCTCCACGGCAAGATCAAGCACTTCCCCTTCGATAGAGACACCTTCGCCAAACATAATGTCAAATTCGGCAAACTTAAACGGAGGGGCTACTTTGTTTTTTACCACTTTCACCTTTACCCGGTTACCAATGCTATCTGTGCCTTCTTTTATCTGCGCAGTACGGCGGATATCGAGGCGGACAGATGCGTAAAATTTCAGTGCATTACCACCGGTAGTGGTTTCGGGGTTGCCAAACATAACTCCGATTTTGTCACGGAGCTGGTTGATAAATACACATACGCAGTGGGTTTTGGAAATCGCTGCCGTGAGTTTGCGAAGTGCCTGAGACATAAGACGAGCCTGCAAACCCATCTTGGAATCGCCCATTTCACCTTCGATTTCTGCTTTAGGTGTAAGCGCGGCCACTGAGTCTATCACGACAATATCAATTGCGCTGGAGCGGATCAGATATTCTGCGATTTCGAGTGCCTGCTCACCATAGTCGGGCTGAGATACATAAAGATTTTCGGTATCAATTCCGAGTTTCTCAGCATAAGAACGGTCAAATGCATGTTCTGCATCGATAAATGCGGCTAATCCTCCGGACTTTTGGGCTTCTGCAATCATATGCATGGCCATGGTTGTTTTTCCGGAAGATTCAGGACCATAAATTTCGACAATTCTTCCGCGGGGAATTCCACCAATGCCCAGCGCAATGTCGAGTCCGAGAGATCCAGTTGACAATGCCGGAACATCGGAAACGGCATTATCGCTTAGTTTCATTACAATACCCTTACCGTAGGTTTTTTCCAGCTTATCTACGGTCATCAGAAGGGACTTCAGCTTTTCAGATTTAATATCCTTTGCCATCGTTTGAATAAATTACTTTTGCTGCGTAAATGGTTATGGTTCTTATTATCATTGGGGTACGCCTACGGCGTATCAGGTACATACATCTTCAGAATCCGGACCGGTTTGGCAGGCCACGGGTCGGTTTCCACTCTCCCGATTGCTTTGACTACATCCATCCCGCTTACTACTTCGCCGAATATAGTATATTGAAAGTCCAGCCAGGGAGCCCCATTTCCAGACTCTTTATAAGCACGGCGGTGCGCCGGGGTATAATGAAAATCCTGGAAATTTTTCGAAACCAGAAATTCATCAAAAGTTCCGGAAAATTCACCGTTACCGACCTCCACCTGCCACTCTGTAAAAAAACGCCCTTTCCGTACATAATTATACTGCATCTCCATACTATCCAGCCGGGATGAGGTTACAGGTGCTCCGGTAACTATATAAAACTGGCTTCCGGAGGAACGCCACTCGGGGTTCTGTTCGTCGGGGTACCTGGCCGCAGCAAGTTTTCCACTGGTATGCACGAAAGTCTCCACGATCTCGGCAGGAAGTGTATAACCCGGATCATCGCCGAGGGTTGAATCCTTCATCGTCTGCGCATTGCGCGTGCGAGGATCTCCGGACTGAATCATAAAATTCGCGATCACACGGTGAAATAACAGACTGTCGAAATAATTTTCCCTGACAAGCTTGAGAAAATTCTCCCGGTGTTGAGGTGTTTCCTGATACAGAATAAGGCCTACATCGCCTTTATCTGTAACCATAATCACATCGGGATTCACCCCCTGATGAGAATCACTTCCGCATCCGTTATGGAACAGGAGTATGACACTGCCAAACAAAATAACAAAGTACGAAAAATTGTTCATGCTAATTATATGTGCAATTTATAACAAAAAAATACAATCACAAAAAAAATGTGAAAAAATTTTTAGCAAAAAATCCAATACTATTTTGGGATATAAAAATATTAGCAAGCTATTCAAATAATCCTTCGTCGCGCTCCAGCATCAGAATCGCATGCTGGCTGACAATAAAGTACTTTTCTCCGCCATATACTACTTCGTAAGCGTCCTTCTGTAAAAAAATCGCCAGGTCTCCTTCTTTCACCTGTAATGGAATATACTTGATGGCTTCCTGGCGGTCCTTCCACGGTTCTGTCTCGTCGGGGGGGAGCGGAATCGGATAGCCAGGCCCCACTTTCATCACAAACCCGGTCTGAACCTTCTCTTTTTCACCTACACCGGGTGGAAGAAACAGCCCACTTTCTGTCCGGTCTTCGCGATTTCGCGGTTTGATCAGTACCCTATCGCCAATGATAATCAGTTTTTCCAGTTTTGTCTCAGTCTCATTCATATATTCCCAGATTCTCTAGCTGGCTTCAAAGTTAGGTAAAATCACTGTTGTGCGTAAATTTCCAACAAATTTCAAAATCTTCTAAAAAAAGTCACCGATAAATTTTTTGTTATTTACAGAATTTATTAATTTTGGCATTAAGCTCTTCTAATATCAAGACTCATGCACCTGTAAGCATGTCTTACAGTTTACCATAAGAAATGTCCTTCGGGACAAAAGATGTATTGTGTTTTCATGGTTGTGCTGTAGGGACGGCTCTCCCAAAGGACCGCTCCCTCTTTTTTTTCTACTCCCCTCATCTGTTTTGTTTTACTCCTGATCAGGCAAATTTTGTGTCTGTATATCGATTTTTCCGGTTTTTTTTGAAAAATACGATGGCTCACAAATAGCGGCCCGATTTTTGATTTATCATCCAAGGATCTCATCGCTCACCCGAGCTTGCCTTGTAATCCTTACACTCTGTGCTTGTCAATAAGGATGATGAATTATAAACGTTGGTATAGGTATCTCTTCACGGGAACACGCGTGTTGAGCCTGCTCTTAGGATCAGGGCTGGTCTCTCTTTCGCTTCCCGCCTGGTCTCAGAATTCGGGTGGCTCCGCCATCGCGGCAGATGATGTGCATACGGCAAGGTACCTTTCAGATACCGCCTATCAAAACTACACCGACCAGATCGAGGAGTGGCTGTTTCGCCAGGCAGACTTATCTTCCAACAAAAGAGGCGTTCTTACCCTCCCCGTTGTCGTTCACATTATGCACCTCCCCGGAGATTCTGTCCCCAATAATTCTACTTCCAATATTACTGATGATCGCGTATATGCTGCACTTGACCTGATCAACCAGGCTTTTCGCAATACGGGCTTCTTCGCGGGTGGTCCCTTCCACTCCAATGCTGGTATCACCAGCACCGATGTCGAAATAGAATTCTGTCTTGCCAAAAATGATCCGAATGGCAATCCAACAACAGGTATTACCCGCACTCCCACTCCCCTTTCCAACCTGAAAAGAGACGAACTCTGCACAGGAAGTACCAGCAGCCAGGACGAATGCCTCAAGGCCCTGTCCTTCTGGGACTCTCATCAGTATATCAATATCTGGATCGTCAATAGTATCTGCAAAGATGCCTCCAACACCGAATGCGGGATAGAAGGTTATTCCTATCTGGCAGCGGCACACGGGCAACCCTTCGACGGACCCGTCATCGCTGCACCGTATTTTAACCCCCAGCGAAACAATATCTCCGCTGCGGTACATCAACTGGGGCATTATCTCAACCTGATGGATACGTATTTTGATCCTCCCGGAAAATCCTCCTGCGACAATACAAACTGCCTTCTTGATGGCGACCGCATCTGCGATACTCCTCCCGATGCAGGCCCCCAGTCTGTGAATTGTACCGCCAACCAGACGATCAATTCCTGCACTACTGATGCCGATGATTCGGGCCCCAACAACCCGTTTTCAACGGATGTTCAGGACATATACGAAAATTATATGGACAACGGTAACTGGGGATGTATGAATACTTTTACCCCCGGCCAAAAGGTTCGTATGAGAAATTCTCTTCTGGGTGTCAGAGCTTCTCTGCTTACGTCACTCGGATGTTATGTCCCTTACCGCAATGTAACCGTAAAGACCCTGATTTCACCCGGATCTATTACCTGTGGACCTCCATTTTACCCAAAAGTGCGGATTGTCAATACAGGAAATGTCGAGGTATCTTCTCTGAATATTCGTCAGGTGCTTAATCAGGGTAATGGAAAAACCTATTACTGGACTGGCAAACTGGCTCCGGCTGATTCGGTTGACATCCGGCTTCAGCCTGAAAATCTTACTCCCGGAACCCATCATATTCTGGCCGAGGTCACCGATGTAAATAATGCGGGGTTGGATGAAAACGAATTTGACGATCAGCTTGAAAGAGTATTCGCCTATGTAAATATAAGTGAGGTCGTCAGCGAATTTCCCTATTGCCGGGATTTTGAGGATCACGCAGTACCCAATGACTGGACAGCCGGCAATTTTGACCAGATCCTCTCCTTTGACCTTCACGCCATGACGACCTGTTCTGCTCGTGGCAATTATATGCTCAGATATAATACCAACGGCATGTGGCACAACGGCGGCGTTTCTGCCGGTCCGGGAGGCACAGAAGATGCGCTGATCAGTCCGCTGATAGATCTTTCAGGCATGAGCAGCGCTACCCTTAGTTTTGATGTGGCTTACAAAGCCATGAATCCAGCCAATGAACTTACGCTGAATGTCGGGGTTTCGGATAACTGTGGACAGCATTTCACCACAGTTTATTCCAAATCTCATATGGATCTTCAGACCTCCATTTCACCATTCAGTGTGAATGTCGTAGCCTGGGAACCCTCCGGCTGCAACGAATGGCGCCGGGAAACTATCAGTCTGGATTCATGGGCGGGTCAACAAATTTATATTTCCTTTGAAGCTATCCTGGAATCTTTTTTCGGACAAAACCTCTATCTGGACAACATTTGTATTGATGCTGTGCCGGGTTGCCAGGCACCCGCTGCCATTCCCGATTTCCCCGGGGTTTTTATTGCCGATGAAAGCTGTACAGATCAGGATGGGTGGACTCACTTCTGGAAAAATGCCGGTACGGCCCCCGTTTCTGATCAGGATATGCTCCTGGTGTCTTTTAAAGACCTTGACAGTTCGGGAACAGTCCTCCTGCCCGGTGATGTAAAAATCGTGGTAACCGAAGATTTCGGCAACAATGGACAGAACCTTTCCGATGCACCTTATGTGAGAAATCCGAAAGGCTGGTTTGCTATGAACCGCTATTTTGAGCTTTCTCCGGCAGTCCAGCCCGAAGACAGCCTTACCCTTCGGTTTTATTATACCAGCAAAGATTTTAACGACCTGAACAAATCCATTGCCCCGCAGGTGCTGCCTTCACATAAAGACATGATATTTTATACCCTGAGCCCCGGGCAGGATCCTGATATCACCAAAGGCCATGAAACTGTGACCACTCCGCACTACCGGGAATACAGAAATACAGAAAAGAATGAGCCGGGATCCTGGCACGATGCGCCTTTTGGCAGGTATTTTTCAGCCGTGGTGCGCCTCGACACGCTGGGAAGCGGCGGAATGGGAACCGGAGGAGAAGCGCTGCGTACCGGTGCTACGTATCCGTTGCAACTGCATTTAAACGCATTGCAGGTGTTTGAGCAGGTTGAACTCTCGTGGACACCCGCAGTGGAGATTCAAACTGCGCGATATGAGTTATATCATTCAGAAGGCAATGGCCCGTTCGAAAAAATCGCAGAAATGGACGCTGCCGGTTTCAGCCTTCAGCCTGTAAACTATTCATTCCTAGACGAAACCCCCGGAGCAGGAATCAATCAATACTTTGTAAAACAAATACATACCCATGGTCTTGAAGTCTATTCAGATACCATCCGCCTGATGTTTGATGCCTCCAAACTGGTGAGTGTTTATCCCAATCCATTTCAGGAAAAATTATCCGTAAGGTTTGCTGCTGTAGCAAATTCACCTGTGGGGATGGGCATTTACAATGGAAGCTGGCAGGAACTGGCTACCTACACATGGGAGCAGAAAGATCATTTTGCACATGAAGTGGAGGTTCCCGGCCTTTCACCCGGCATCTATTTTTATGTCATATTTTACAAAGGGCAGACTTACAGAGGAAAAATTGTACGAACCCCGTAAAAAGTGTAATTCTTTTTGGTTACTTCGACAATTCGCCTTTTCTTTAAGTCAATTGTTCTTGCTCTCACCTGTAATCCTGACAAAAATCACAGGAATCTTACATAGAATCCTGAATTATATGATACTTAAAGTTAATGATGAACAGTCGCGTTTTTTCTGCATAGGATAACCATGCGGGCCTTTTTTCAAAAGATTGTTCTGCTCTTTTCGTTCTTTCCGGTTGAAGAGATTACAGGCGGGTGAATGGTTTTATACGAAAAGTCTTCCATTCATACAATAAACTTTGCATCAATTTTTCCCCGACACTAACATACTTTTCGATTGAACCCTTCGGGGGAAATCACACAAAAGAAGGTATTTGCCTAAGGAAAACTAAAAACCTCGCTTTATGCACGCAAAGGTTACTGTCCTGAAATATTGGTTTTATTTGTTTCTTGCGCTTGTAGTTTCGCTCATCGCAAGCCATTCGGCCCACGCTACACATGCAATGGGCTCCGATCTCAGATATGAATGTATCAGCGGGGATACTTACCGCGTCACACTTACCATATACAGGGACTGTATCGGATCCGATCTTACAGACAAACAGAATATTGTTTTCCGCTCTGATTCCTGTGGAATTGCCCCTTATATTCTGAAGGCCGATCGTGTATCTCTGGTAGAATTATCACCACTCTGCCCCTCACAGCAGCCCAGCAGTACCTGCAACGGAGGCATTCTTCCGGGTGTCGAAGAACACACTTACCAGCTTATTACCACCCTGCCCCAGCAGTGCCCCGACTGGACGATTGCATGGCAGTTGTGCTGCAGAAACTACGCGATCACCAACTCTGTAGTTACCACCATTACCCGGATGTATATTGAGGCTAAGCTCGACAACCTCAATGTTTCATGTAATAATTCGCCTTACTTCACCATTACGCCGGTACCTTTCCTTTGCGAAGGACAACCTTTCCTCTTCAACAACGGAGTTGTTGACAGCGATGGGGATTCTCTGGTATTTGAACTTACTGACCCGCTCGATTACGTAGGCGGCGTCCCTGTGCCAGTGCCCTATTTCCCGGGGTTTAGTGTGTCGTATCCCATGGCGACGAATCCTCCCGGTGCTTTCAATTTTAATCCCAGCAACGGGCAATTTGCCTTCCAGCCCAATGGGCTGCAGCAGGGTATTGTCGCCCTGCGCGTCAAAGAGTACAGAAACGGGGTCCTGATCGGTTCCACTATGCGAGACATTCAGATGGTCGTTATTTTTTGTACCAATCAGGTGCCAATTATCAATACACCTACCAACGTCAGCGGAGGGCTTTTTAATGGCAATACCTTCTCTGTATGTGTAGGCAGTACGCTTTCATTTAATATCCTCATCACAGACCCCGACGCTGCCGATACATTGTCGATTTTTAATACAATAACTAATGCCATCCCCAACGCATCAATGACTTTTTCGGGCGTCAACCCTGTTACAGGTACATTTTCGTGGACAACTACCCTGGCCGATACAGGCAACTACTTCTTCTCTATTTCAGCAGGAGACAACGGTTGCCCGATCATCGGAAAAGCCAATACCGGATACAATATCATTGTCAATGACGGGCAAATTCTTCCGCCCAACCAGACACTGATTTGCCCTGCGACAGATACAGTGGTACAACTCACGGCTTCTACTCCCAACCCCGGAGGGGTAGGTACTTATGTGTGGACTCCCGCAGCGGGTTTGAGTAATCCCAATATCCGCAATCCTCAGGCATTCACCTCCGGAGCCACATTCCCGATTCAATATTCAGTCTCCTATACGAGCAATATCCCCGGCACATGTCCTGTCATTGAGCCATTTTTCATAGAATCAGAAGGTACACTCGACCTGATGACCGATCCCGTTGTCCATATCTGTGCAGGTGATTCGGCGCAACTGAGTGCATCATTCTCGCTTTCGGGCAATCCTGTACCCTTTACCTATTCATGGGATCCACCCATTGCACTCAGCAATACGGCCATTCCCAACCCGGTGGCTTCTCCCACTTCCAATACCCTCTATCTGGTAACAGTTTCTACCCTCAACTGTAACTATATCGACAGTGTGCTGGTGATCGTAGATGATGTGCCCGTGCTTAATCCTTTTACAAATCCGACGATCTGCGAAGGAAACAGTGTAACACTTGTGCCCACCGGTTTTAATATAGACAGTGCCGATTTTCAGTGGTCCCCGGTAACAGGCCTCAGCGATCCTAACGTAAGGAATCCTGTTGCCAGCCCTACCTCCACGACAACCTATACGCTGATTGTCAGTAATGGCTGTGGTACGGCCACACAACCAGTAACCATCACGGTTACTCCCCCGCTTACCTCCATCATCAGTTCTTCAGATGTGGTTTGTAATGGTGCCAACGATGGAAGTGCGACTGTCATTACTTACGGCGGTGCAGGAGGCAATACTTTTACCTGGATACCTGCAGTTTCATCCGGGCCTTCAGCTTCCGGCCTTGCGCCGGGCACATACGCGGTCATTGTGCAGGATGCAGCCAACTGTACCGATACAAGCTCCGTGGTCATATCAGAACCGCCCGCACTGGTTCCACTGGTCACCGACACGACGGATGTTTTATGCCAGGGCGACAGCACCGGAAGTATTACGGTGTCGGCAAACGGCGGAACGCCGGGATATCTGTATTCGATTGACGGAGTTAACTTTGTCTCTGTTCCTGTATTCCAGTTCCTTACCGCAGGAACCTATACCTTCACCGTCATGGATGACAACGGTTGTACGGCAAACGTGCCCGGCATTCTGGTCAACGAGCCAATAAGCCCGCTGATTGCCGTGCTTGACAGCCAGGCCAATACCAACTGTAGCAATAACTTTGGATCAATCTTTGTTTCCGCCTCCGGCGGTACACCTGCCTATATTTTTGAAGTGCCCGGGTTTAGTCCCCCTTCTTCCAGCGGAACTACTACCGGGTTATTTCCCGGAACTTATCTCACGATAGTAACCGATCAGTTGGGATGTACAGACACAGTTTCGGCAGAGATTGTCGAAATCTCCGACCCGTGGGGACAGGTGGATTCTTTGCGCCCGGTTTCCTGTTTTGGAGGATCAGACGGCCAGGTCTGGGTTTCAGCCACCGATGGTATGCCGCCCTATCAGTTTTCAATCGATGGTGGCCCGTATGTCAATAGTACACACTTCACCGGACTTACGCCCGGCCCTCACCTTATTTCCATTTTGGATGCAGATGTATGCGAATATAGTCTTGCATTTTTCATCACCGAACCCGATTCTCTATACGGACTGATTGGCAATAAAATCGATGTCGAATGTAATGGAGAATTCACAGGTCAGGCGACCATTATTGCCAAAGGAGGAACCTCTCCCTTTGTCATGTCCCTTGACGGCGGCCCGTTTGGAAATTCCAACGTATTTTTCAACCTGGAAGCAGGAGCATATACCGTCACCATCAGAGACAACAACGGGTGCGAAGCCGATATACCATTCGACATTTTCGAACCACTACCGCTGGTAGCGGCTATAGCACAAAAACAGGATATTTCCTGTTTTGGCCTCCACGACGGGCAGATTGTGCTGGGAGCTACAGGTGGTGTTCCGGACTATTCTTATTCTATCGACGGAATCAACTATGTCAATGACAGTATATTTCCCAATCTGGGTGCAGGCACCTACACCGTATATGTCAAAGATCATTTTGACTGCCCTGATTCACTGACTGTACAAATTGTGGAACCTTCCCCGGTAAATATTGCGGTGGTGAATACCAAAGATGCCGACTGTTTTGAAACACCTTCAGGCAGTATTACGGTGGCAGGTTCCGGAGGCACACAGCCTTATGTATTTTCGGCAGATACGGCACAGACTTTTGTTTCAAGCCCTACGATCAGCAATCTTCCGGCGGGCGTTTATACCATTATTCTGCAGGATGCCAATGGATGTACCGCTGAAACCACAGCGCAGATCGATGAACCCACAAAACTACTGGGAGAAATTGATGTAACCGAACTTCGCTGCCGGGGAGACAGTAATGCAGTAGCTACGGCCATGATCACCGGCGGTGTACCACCCTATACTTACGACTGGACAACCGGTGCCACCACCCAGACTGTGACCAATCTTCCGGCGGGCAACTACGTGGTACTGGTCACCGATGCCAACGACTGCCAGATTTCAGTAAGTACCGAAGTAATTGGTCCTCCGCTGTTTGTATTTGATACCACATTTTATACAGATGTTACTTGTTTTGGCGCGACAGATGGATCAGCCTTTACTCAGGCTGCAGGGGGCCTTCCGCCCTATATTTATACCTGGTCCAACGGCGGCGACAATCAGGCGATCTATGACCTGGCTGCGGGCGAATATGTGGTAACCGTAACCGACACCAACAACTGTATCATCAAAGATACTGTAACGATTTCCCAGCCAGACCCCATAGAAATCGAGATTGTGGATATAGAAGATGCTTTCTGTAATCTCGACAACGGTGCGGCAACCGTTCAGGCGACTGGCGGTATTCCCGGATATACCTATACCTGGCGCACCAATCCTCCGCAGGAAGGCCAGACGGCCAGCAATCTGTTTGGATTCCCCTTTGGCGGGCCATATACGGTGACAGTTACGGACTCCAACAATTGCGTACAGACGCTGGATGTAACTGTGGGCACACAAGATCCCCCGATTGCAGATTTTGAGCACGATCTGGGAGCCAGTGATACCATCATTTTCTCAGAAAAAGGGGTGAGCTTCACCAACCTTTCCCAGCGGGCGACGACTTATCACTGGGTTTTTGGAGATGGGGGAGAATCAGACGAAGTCAATCCCACCCATATCTACAGGAAAGAAGGCATCTATACGGTTATGCTTATCGCCTACGACAGTAACTTCGGATGCCCGGATACAGCCACCCGCACGTTCTACCTTATTCCTCCCGGAGCTATTTATGTTCCCAATGCTTTTACGCCCAACGGAGACGGACACAATGATAATTTCTTCCCGGTGGGCATAGGAGTGGTGAGAATGAAAATGGATATTTACGACCGGTGGGGCCATCACCTGGTTACACTCTACAACATGTCGGAGTACTGGAACGGAAGAAACCGAAATGGAAATGCGGTACAGGAAGGTGTATATGTCTGGGTCATCGATGCTACGATCAACGACGGCACGCGGGTACAGCGGGCAGGAACCGTCACATTAATACGGTAGTTTCCTCCAACATACGCAAAACTTTGTATCTTTGGGGGCCAAACACCGAATCTGACCACATGTACCCGAGAATCAGCGATATTTTCAACGACCTTTTTGGATGGAACATCATTCTGCCCATTCAGTCTTTCGGATTTTTTGTCGCGCTTGCCTTTATCGCAGCTTACTTTTTGTTGCAGGCAGACCTTAAGCGGAAACAAAGCCTGGGGTATTTTCAAACCCGGAAAGTAAAAGTAACCCGTGGAGGCCCGATAAAAGAAACCGAAATTCTTATCAACTTTTTATTATTCGGCATCCTCGGCTACAAGCTGGGACTAATGGTTGAAGATTATTCTGCATTTGCCCATAACCCGCAGGAAGCCATTTTGTCGCTGAAAGGATCCCTTCCCTGGGGACTGTTGCTTGCCTTTGCAGGTGGAGGGTATAAGTTTTATGAATTCTGGAAAAAAAGAAATGACAAAACAGAAACGGTAGAAGAAGAGCACGGAATTTTGCAGGAGTTGGGAACTGTACTTACCATTGCGTTTGTCGCAGGCATTCTCGGTGCAAAAATTTTCCACAATCTCGAATATATCGATGACTTCATGGCCGATCCCATCGGCTCGCTGTTTTCATTCAGCGGACTTACTTTTTACGGAGGCCTGATTTGTGCAGGTGTCGGGATTGGCTGGTATATTGTAAAAAAGGGGTATCCGCTACTTCCTTTTGCAGATTCGGTAGCGCCGGCACTCATGCTTGCCTACGGAATCGGGCGTATTGGCTGTCAGACGGCCGGAGACGGAGACTGGGGGATAGACAATATGGCACCCAAGCCCGACTGGATGGGAGGGCTGCCAGACTGGATGTGGGCTTATACCTATCCCCACAACGTGCTGAATCAGGGCATTCCCATCGAAGGCTGTACAGGAGATTATTGCCATGCCCTTGAAGTGCCGGTTTTCCCGACACCATTCTACGAAATCATTATGGCGCTGATCATCTTTGCCGGCCTGTGGATGATCCGTAAAAGGCTGCCTTATTGGGGCCAGCTCTCAGGCATATACCTGTTTTTCAACGGAGTAGAGCGCTTTTTGATAGAAAAAATCAGGGTCAATTCCACCTACGATATATTTGGCTTCGAAATCACTCAGGCAGAAATCATTTCCGCCCTGCTTATGATCTTTGGTATCGTTCTTTTTTATTTTGCTACCGTCAAATGGAAAAAACAGGCAAAAGCAGCGAAAAAAATATCGTAAGACATTATACCCGGAAAGATGAAGCCGCGGAACCGCTGGAACTCGAAGAGGACAGTCTCTTTGAGCATTATACCCTTCAGGTTACCAGTGGTCAGAAGCCCCTTCGCATCGATAAATTTCTCTCCAATCTTCTCCCCTTTACCTCCCGCTCCAAAATCAAAAACGCCTCCGGAACCGGCTCTATAGCCGTCAATGGAAACCCGGTAAAAGTATCCTATAAGGTAAAACCCGGCGATGAAATCAAACTCCTTCTTCCCTACCCTCCGCCACCCGAGCTGGAGCCCGAAGAAATGGAACTCGACATCCGGTATGAGGATGAAAGCCTCCTGGTCATTCACAAACCGCCGGGAATGGTTTGCCACCCCAGTTTTGGCCATCGCTCACACACACTGGTTCACGGCCTTCTGTGGCACTTCAGCCAACTTCCACCGGCGCTTTCCCCTTCCGAAAATCCGCGGCCGGGCCTTGTTCACCGAATAGACAGAGATACTTCCGGAATCATTGTCATTGCCAAGACCGAATACGCCATGGCCCATTTGTCCAAACAATTTTTTGACCGAACCTCAGACCGTGAATATCAAGCGCTTGTATGGGGGAATGTGGAAAATGACAAAGGCACCATCGTCGCACATATCGGAAGGCATCCCAAAAATCGAAAAATTTTTGCGCCATACCCTGAGGGAGAAACAGGCAAACATGCCGTTACCCATTATGAGGTAGTGGAAAGAATGGGCGTGGTAACGCTGGTCAAATGTAAACTCGAAACAGGCCGCACACATCAGATCAGGGTTCACATGAAACATATCGGCCATACGCTTTTTTTCGATAAAGAATATGGCGGCGATAAAATCCTGAACGGACCTAATACCAAAAAATACCAGCAGTTTATCCGAAATTGTTTTGAAATTTTACCCCGCCAGGCACTCCATGCCAAGACACTTTCCTTTGATCATCCACTTTCGGGCGAACGTTTAAAATTTGATACAGATTTGCCTTCGGATATGGCAGAAGCTATCGAAAAATTCCGGTCGTGGGCACAAAATATGGACGAGTAAACTCGCTATAAAAATAAATTCACCTATCGAAATGGATTACGTTATCGATTTCGGAAAACAATTTGTGATAAATAAGAATTCATGTATTGACTTGAAATGGGAAAATGTTGATATTTGTTCTGTAGTTAGTATTTATATAGCAATTTTTGAGGAAAGGAGAGGTACACGCAGTACATGCTGGTGTGCCTCTTTTTTTATTTAGTGATTTTGGTAAGTCAGGAGAAAATCCCGTAATATCCGGCCATGAATTACTTTTCAAGCTCAGCGCGCAAATCACTCATTACCGTTCTTGCTCAGACCGAATACGACCTCCTTATCATCGGAGGCGGCGCAACCGGTGCCGGAATCGCCCTTGATGCAGCCGCACGCGGAATGTCGGTAGCCCTCGTTGAAAAACAGGACTTCGCTGCAGGCACCTCCAGCCGTTCTACCAAACTGATTCACGGAGGGCTTCGTTACCTCAAACAACTGGAAATCGGACTGGTAAGGGAAGTCGGCAGGGAAAGAGCCATCGTACACCATCTCGCCCCCCATCTGGTAGTCTCCGAAAAAATGCTGCTTCCCCTCATTCAGGGCGGAACCTACGGCAAATTTGCCACCTCCATGGGACTCATGGTCTATGATGTCCTCGCCGGCGTCGAAAGTGCAGACCAAAGGGTGATGCTCTCAAAGGAGGAAACCATGGAAAAAGAACCCCTCCTCCGCACAGATATTCTGGAGGGATCGGGTCTTTATGCCGAATATCGCACCGACGATGCGCGCCTCACCATAGAAGTACTGAAAACAGCTGCTTTATATCACGCCCACCCCATCAACTACGTAGAGGCAACCGAATTTTTGTATAAAGACGATCGTGTATCAGGCGCGATCTGTCGCGACCTCCTCGATGGAACCTCATTTGAGATCCGCGCACGGCAGGTGGTCAATGCTGCCGGGCCCTGGGTGGACGAGCTTCGGAAACGCAACCAGTCGATGAATGAAAAGTACCTCCACCTCACCAAAGGTGTTCATATTGTAGTGCCTCATTCGAGGTTTCCGGTACACCAGTCTGTCTATTTTGATATGCCCGACGGGCGCATGGTATTTGCCATCCCGCGTGGTAAAATCACCTATGTAGGAACTACCGATACCGACTACACAGGCAATAAAGAAAATCCCCGCACCAACCTCGAAGATGTGTTGTATCTGGTCAATGGCGTAAACCACGTCTTCCCGACCGTAAACCTGACCGTCGAAGATGTCGTGTCAAGCTGGGCCGGCCTCAGGCCGCTGATCCACGAAGAAGGAAAATCGGCATCCGAACTTTCCAGAAAGGATGAAATATTCATCTCCCCTACCCGCCTGGTTTCAATTGCAGGCGGAAAACTTACCGGCTACCGCAAAATGGCCGAACGTGTGGTGGACGTGGTGGCCCGCAGACTTGGCAAAAAATACCAGAAAACCTTTAAAAAATGCAATACACAGCATATTACCATTTCAGGTGGTGGATTTGAGGACGCGCAGGATGTGGAGGTATTTAAAAAGAGCGTTTTTGCGCAACTGGAACCCTTTGGATTCGACCATTGGGACGCAGATTATCTCGTGCACAATTATGGCCAGCAGACCGACATAGTCCTCGGACATTTTCTGGAGGGAAGTGATCATTCCCCGCTGGGCCTGCTTTTGGCAGAGCTTTGGTTTGGCCTGAATTTTGAAATGGTTCAGTCGGTCATGGATTTTTTCAGCCGCCGAACTGGCAGGCTTTACTTTGATATTGAAAGTGTCAGAAAGTGGGAAACCCCTGTTATTGAGGAGATTGGGAAAGTGTTAGGATGGGGTGAGGACAGGATTCGGCAGGAACATGATTGGGTACAACAGGCGATCGAAACGGCTTCTATTTTCCCGGAAAATAAATAAATATGAAAAACCAGGTTGTTGAAAATGCAAAAGAGAAATTTCCCGGCCAGGTAATTCGCTGGGAAAAATCAGGTAATACCGGGGTCATTGTCTGCGACAATCAGGTAGTGTTACGTGTGTCCGTTTTATCGCCTTCCATCCTCCGGTTCAGGTTTTCTTTTGACAACTATCCTGTGAGAGATTTTTCCTACGCGATTGATCCGGGTTTTCAGCCCCAGACCACCAATTGGAAAATGACAGAAACTCCCGGGTTTGTACATATTCAGACCGAGGAAATCAGTTGCCGTATTGCCAAACGAGGCCTCCACACCAGCATTACCAACCTCAAGGGAAAACTTATTCTCGAAGACGACAAAGGCTTTCACTGGGAAGAGGGCGATTGGGGCAACCCCATTGTTCAGATGTCAAAACGTGCACAGCCCGAAGAATGCTATTTTGGCCTGGGGGACAAATCCTGCCACCTCAACCTTAGGGGCGAAAGACTTGAAAACTGGGTGACTGACTGTTTTGGTTATTCTTCTACCACAGACCCGCTTTACCGCGCCATTCCATTCTATTACGGGCTCAATGACGGGAGAGCTTACGGAATATTTTTCGACAATTCTTTCCGTACCTACTTCGATTTTGCCAAAGAGCGGGAAGATGCTACAAGTTTCTGGGCACATGGCGGCGAGATGAATTATTATTTCATTGACGGGCCGGAACTGACTTCTGTAGCAGAAAGATACGCCATGCTCACCGGGCGACCCGAATTACCCCCACTGTGGGCGCTGGGTTTTCACCAATGTAAATGGAGTTATTATCCCGAATCTGTGGTCAGAGGCATTGCATCAGAGTTTCGCCGGCTTCAGATTCCCTGCGATGGCATTTATCTCGACATCGACTATATGGATGGCTACCGTTGTTTTACCTGGAACAATCAGCACTTTCCCAATCCGGCAGAAATGGTCGCTGATCTGGAAAAAGACGGATTCAAAACCGTAGTCATTATAGATCCCGGAATTAAAATTGACCCCAATTATCCCGTTTTTACAGAAGCACTGGAAAAAGATTATTTCTGTCGCCGCTCAGATGGCCCTTATGTAAAGGGAAAAGTGTGGCCCGGAGAGTGTTTTTTTCCCGATTTTACCCGCCCGGATGTGCGCACCTGGTGGTCAGGCCTTTTTCGCGATCTGATACGCCGCATGGGGGTGAGAGGAGTATGGAATGACATGAACGAACCGGCGATTTTCGAAGTTTCCAACAAGACATTTCCTGAGGATGTGCGTCACGACTACGACGGCAATATGACCAGCCACCGAAGGGCGCACAATGTATATGGTATGCAGATGTCCCGCGCCTCCTATGAAGGCGTTAAACACTTTGGCTATCCGCGCCGTCCGTTTATGATTACGCGTGCCACTTATGCCGGAGGGCAGCGTTTTGCTTCGGTTTGGACAGGAGATAATGTCGCCAGTTGGGAGCACCTTCAGCTTGCATCCATCCAGTCTCAGCGGCTGAGTATTTCGGGATTTTCCCATGTAGGCTCAGATGTGGGCGGATTTAATGACATGCCCGACGGAGAACTGTTTGTCCGCTGGCTTCAGTTGGGCGTTTTTCATCCGCTCTTCCGGGTCCATTCTATCGGATTAAATGCCACAGGTGACGCAGCAGTCGATGAGCATGCTATCGCAGAGAACAAACAAAGCGGACGCCATCTCGACCAGGAGCCCTGGTCATTTGGAGATATATATACCGATATCGCGCGAAAGACTATTTCCTTCCGCTACCAACTGATTCCGCTGCTTTACACGGCTTTCTGGCAATACACCACACATGGCACACCTGTATTGCGCCCGCTTTCTTTTCTCGACCAGCAAGACCCCGAGACGCTTCATCGTATGGAAGAATTTTGCCTCGGCGATCACCTGCTGGCCTGCCCCATTTCAGAGGCAGGCGTTGACGGGAGGTATCTCTACCTTCCAAAGGGAATCTGGTACGACTTTCACACCAATCAGCCTATACCCGGCGAACAGGAGATATGGGCAGATGCTTCTCTGGCAGATATTCCTATGTTTGTGCGGGCAGGAGGTGTATTGCCACTGGCACCGGTCATGCAATATGTAGGTGAAAAGCCTATAGAAGAAATGGCCCTTCACGTTTACTACAAAAACGGAGAAGAAAAAAGTATCCTTTATACCGACGCAGGAGACGGATACGATTACCTGGAAGGGAAATATCTCCTCCACAATTTCAGGGTATCGGGAGAAAGCAAGTCCTTCACCCTGAACCAATTTTATAACGGAGCATTTAAGCCCTCGTATTCAACTTTCAGGGTAGTATTTCACGGACTGCCGTATAAGTCGCGGACTTGTACAGTGGACGGAGAGGAAACAGAAATTCGTTTTACCTCCCTGACCACTGAAGTTGTAGTACCCTGGAATTTCGAAAAGATTGTGATCCGGTAAAGTAAACTGGATCAATAGGCTCTTGCAAACAATACACGCTGACGGGAAGGTTTACCCGAATAAACGCATACGCCTTCTTCCATTTCATTTCCAATCGGAATACAACGGATGGTAGCTTTGGTTTCATTCTGGATTTTTTCTTCGGTCTCCGTGGTTCCGTCCCAGTGCGCATAAATAAAGCCCGGCGTCTCTTCTTCAAGCGCTGCGGTAAACTCTGCCCATGTGTCCACCTTGCGGGTATTTGTTTCCCGGAAACTGAACGCCTTCTGGTAAATACCGTCCTGAACAGACTTCAGAAGCCCCTGAATATAATCGGTAAAGCCCAGCGAGAGGTCCACCGTTTCCTTGGTCTGCGTATCGCGGCGGGCAACTTCTATTTTACCCGCATCCAGATCGCGGGGGCCCAGTGCCAGACGTACGGGCACACCTTTGAGTTCCCATTCGGCAAACTTCCAGCCTGCGCGTTTGGTATCATCGTCATCCACTTTTACGCGGATGCCTTTATCTTTAAGCTGAGCGGCGATCAGATAACATTTTTCAATCACGCGGGTTTTCTCCGACTCTTCGCGATAGATAGGCACAATCACAACCTGAATAGGTGCAAGTACAGGAGGCAGCACCAGACCCGCGTCGTCGGAGTGCGTCATAATCATCGCTCCGATAAGGCGGGTACTTACCCCCCAGGAGGTAGCCCATACAAAGTCTTCCTTATTTTCTTTGTTGGCAAAACGCACATCAAAAGCTTTGGCAAAATTTTGCCCCAGAAAGTGCGAGGTGCCGCACTGAAGTGCCTTTCCGTCCTGCATCAGGCCCTCGATCGTATAAGTATCGACCGCACCGGCAAAACGCTCGCGTTCTGTTTTTACGCCTCTGATTACGGGAATGGCCAGGGTTTCTTCTGCAAACTTGCGATAAATCTCCAGAATGCGGAGCGTCTCCTCAACCGCCTCTTCCTGTGAAGCGTGGGCAGTATGGCCTTCCTGCCAGAGAAACTCTGCCGTACGAAGAAACATGCGGGTACGCAATTCCCAGCGTACCACATTGGCCCACTGGTTGATGAGCAGGGGAAGATCGCGGTAGGATTGAATCCAGTTGCGGTAAGTACTCCAGATAATGGTTTCTGAGGTAGGTCTTACGATCAGTTCTTCCTCCAGTTTGGCATCCGGATCGACCACTACGCCTTTCCCGTTGGGGTCATTTTTGAGGCGGTAATGGGTAACTACCGCGCATTCCTTGGCAAAACCTTCTACGTGGTCAGCCTCTTTACTCAGAAAAGATTTGGGGATAAAAAGCGGGAAATACGCATTCACATGGCCGGTTTCCTTAAACATATCATCGAGAATGCGCTGCATTCTTTCCCAGATTGCATAACCGTAGGGTTTAATTACCATACAGCCGCGAACCTCTGAGTTTTCGGCCAGGTCGGCCTTTCTGACGATTTCATTGTACCACTCGGAATAGTTTTCTGCCCGACTGGTCAGTTTGTCTGCTTTTGCCATAACTGAAGTTAGCTTAATGGAGTGCAAAAATACATGCAGAGGGGTGGAAAACAAAAAGAAATCCCTGAAGGCTTTTTTTTCGTTAAAGCTATAAACGGATATAGGGAAAATGGTTACACGAATATCCCGGAAATTATCACGGATATTCATTTCCACCCCTAAAACTGTGGAGAAATGGTGAATTTCGCGTCATAATAACAGAGAACATAGCACCACATAGTTTTTTCCGTAAAAACTGTGTATATTTACAGAGATTAGGTTACGTGTAAAAATCTGAATGTATGAAACCGATAAAAGTATTACTACTGACATTTGTCGCTGCCGCTGTATCTTCCTGTACAGGTAGCAAGTATGCATCCTCATCCGAATACGATGATGTATATTTCACCAGTGCTGACAAGGTAGAAGTCGCTGTTGATGACCAGGACAATGGTTACAGCAATGAGCAGCAATCCAATGTCTATTCCAATCCCGATCAGGACAATTACGTCTATAACGCTGACCGCTACCGCAGACCTGTGGATAATTACAACGACGCCTATTATCAGGACGATGACTTCTATTATTCCCGCAGGGTACGCAGATTCAGCCAGAGCAGCAATGCATGGCGTTATTATGACCCCTACTATACCAATGACCTGTATTATGTCATGGGTTCCCCAGCCTGGAACCAGTGGAATAATTACGGTTGGTACGACTGGAACCGCCCGCGTTTTGGCGCATCCTTCTCATGGGGCTCACCGGGGTTCTATTCTTATTCATACAACCCTTATTCCTCCTTTTATGGCGGATACGGCTATTATGATTATTTCAATCCCTGGGTAAGCAGCTATTATGGCTACAATCCGGGTTTTGGATATAATCCCTACGGTGGATTCAACTCCTTTGGATATGGTTACGGCGGCGGGTTTTATTCGCCTTACTACTGCCCCCCCACAGGTTTTGTGCCTGCTTCCAACTGGAGAAGATACAGCACCAATACACAGACCTATACCACCCGGGTGCGTAATTCTACCCAGTCATCAACCTCTCAGACAAATTATACCCCGCGTACCGGCGATCAGACCGGACGTATCGCGCCCTCTACCACCAATGCTGGTAACAACAGCCCAAGAAATGCGGCAAATACCCGCACCACCGCTTCGGGAAATGATTACCTGACTCCCCGCTACCGCACAGAAGGCGCTACAGTCGGACGTACGGGCGCAGTTTCTCCTGCTACGGGCCGTACCGGTACAACTTCCTCTCCGCGTGTTTATACCCGCCCCGAAACCAATACCAACAACAACGCAAGGGTCGATACCAACCAATTCTCCGAGAGTCTATACACGCCCCTCCAGAGAATCTGAGATCAACACCGGCCGTACCAACACCAATACGGTTAACAGAAATAATACCATTAACCGTAACAATACAAATACCAACTCCGGTGTAAACACCAACCGCAATACTTACAGCACACCTAACCGCAACAATTACAGTGCGCCAAGCCGCAATTACTCAACACCTTCGCGCACCAACGGTGGCTCTTTCTCCACACCAAGCGCTTCCCCCAGACCAAGTTTCAGCGCTCCGAGCAACAGCGGTAGCTCAATCCGCAGTTCGGGAAGCAACAGCAACTTTGGCGGAAGCTCTTCCGGAGGAAGCAGCAGCGGAAGCTCAGGTGTGAGAAGAAGAAACTAATAGTAAAAAATCATACACAGATTTTCATTCGGGCGGGTATTTACCCGCCCATTTTTTTACATTTGAGAGAGAACTATACCCACAATTATGAACAAACTATTATCACATTTCTTATGGATTGCCCTGCTGGCGGGTAATATTGCCCCTGCCTTCGGGCAAACTGAACTGGATGCGCTCAGACACTCGCAATATGGCCTTACCGGTACTGCCCGCGCTATGGGCATGGGCGGTGCTTACTCCGCTGTAGGGGCCGACCTTACCGCTGCCACTGTCAACCCCGCAGGACTCGGGCTCTTTCGAAGCTCTACCTTTACGATTACGCCTGTCTTTCAGATGGTCAACAATCAGACCTCTTTCCTTGATTATTCGGGAAACTCCAGTACCAATAAGCTTTCCATAGGAAACTGGGGGGTTGCCTTCAACAACAAAAACTACTACGACAATGGCAGAGTCATGAAAGAAGCCGAAAAAGGGCTGATCTCCTATACATTTGCCATCGGAAGCAACCAGATCGAAAATTATACCAATGAAGTAAATGCCACCGCCTACAACGAATTCAGCTCCATTACCCAGATGTGGGCAGAAAGGTCGCAGGGTATTTATCCCTTCAACCTACCCGCTGAATCCAATCAGCAACTCGCTTTTGACCTCCTCCTCATTGATACAGTGATGAACCGCGACGGGCTTACCTATTTTGCCAATCCGGGGAAAATGGAGCAAACCATGCAGATTCTGGAAAGTGGCAGGCGAAATGAGTGGTTTGTCTCCCTCGCGGGCAATTTCAGCGACTTTGTGTATATCGGGGGAACCATCGGCATTCAGTCGCTAAGATATTCACAGACCTTCAATTTCAACGAAGCAGATATCAACAACCTGTACCAGTTTTACGATCCTGATCCGGACAATGGATTTCCGCTCGAACTTCCGACCAACCAGATGCGTTTTACTGAGACTTTCAGCACCAACGGAACAGGGATCAACGGCAAACTGGGGGTAATCATTCGCCCCAGTGACTATCTGCGAATCGGCGTTTCCGCCCAGACGCCTACCTTTTTCAGCCTGACCGACGAATTTAATTCCACCCTCGTCAATTCGATAGACCTGGACAATGGAGGTACAGAAGAATATACAGCAACCCCTTCTGCTCCGGGCAGATACACCTACAACCTGAAAACGCCCTTTCGGGTTACAGCCGGTGTGATGTATATGATACAAAAAAATGGCCTTCTGAGTGTGGACGTGGAATATACCGATATTTCCAGTGTTTCGCTGGGAAGTGGAGGGAGTATCAATGATCCCAACTATTATAGTTTCAGCGCAGAAAATAACCGCATAGCCAACCTCTACAAACCCACGCTCAATATTCGCGGGGGAGGTGAGTTTAGAATGGATATTTTCCGGTTTCGCGTAGGTGCGGCCCTGTTTGGCACGCCCCTTACTGATGAAGCTGCCTCCTATCTCGACTATCAGGATCTGACGACGGTGAAAAAAATATTGAGCGACCGGGTAATGTTTACCGCAGGCGCGGGCATCAGGCAACCGAATTTTTATCTGGACGTTACTTTAATAAATCAGCAACAACAGAATAAGATCAATCCTTATTCATTTGAATCCACGGACCTCTTTGCGCCTTCAGTAATTAATAACAGAATTCTAAACGCCATTGTTATGTCCGCCGGGTTCAACTTTTGAAACTTAACACGGACGATATGAAGCACCCCTACTTTTAATTGTACATACATTAAAGGAGGAGCTATGACTAACCCTATTTATCAAATTGTTTCCGACGAACTGTATTCGCAGTTGGTCGAGCTAAACCTGTTGAATCAGAAGGTTATTCGTGATTTCCAGATCAAACGCCGTTATCTGGAACTGCGAAACGAAGGAACCCGGTCTGCCGAAGCCATTGACAGGCTGCTCCAGGAGTATCCTTACCTTCAGTTTGATACGGTCAGAAAAATCATTTACAGTGTGCGCCTCCCCGAAGAAGTCGGGTCGATCTGCGCTTAAAAAAGAAAATCAAAGAGAGCATAGACCGTCGGCTAAAAGCCGGCGGTTTTTTTATTCGCCCAGGAGCCCGGCAACCTTTGCCTCCAGTTGTGCTCCGCGCAGGTTTTTGGCTACAATTCGCCCGTCTGCATCCAGTAGTACTGTATAAGGAATAGACCCAACACCGTAGGTTTTTGCTGCGATACTTTGCCAGTGCTTCAGGTCGCTGATATGACGCCAGGTCAGCCCGTCTTTTTGTATGGCCTGCACCCAGGGTTCTTTGGCCCGGTCGAGGCTGATTCCCAGTATTTCAAATCCTTTATCCTTATACTGGTTGTACATCCGTACCACATTGGGATTTTCTTTCCGGCAGGGGCCGCACCAACTTGCCCAGAAATCCACAAGCAACACTTTTCCCCTAAAGTCACTGATCCGCAACGTATCGCCTTCCGGCGTAGGAAGTGCAATATCCGGTGCAATGGCTCCGATCATTTTGCTGCGGGCGGCTTGTGTCTCTTTTTTCAGTTGTTCGGCAAGTCGGGGATTATCGCCGGGGAATTCGTTCAGGTAACGGTCTGCATACAAAATCAGTGCATCTTCATTTTTCCCCCGAAAACCATTTACCAGCCCAAGCAGGGCAGACTTCCTCGTGCGTGAACCTTCCGGCGTCGCGTGGATATGCATATCTGCGTAGGCAATCTGAGATTCATGCGACAAACCAATGGCTCCGAGCGTGGTCGCATAAGACTGAAAAGCACTCACCAGATTGGGAACACGGTTATAGTCGGGATCGGAAAGGTCGGCAAACTGGAAATAGGTTCTCCCAAAATAATCTGCTTCGTCCCGATACCCTTCCTCATTGTTTTGGTAACTGAGATACGTGCGAAGTGCTATTGCCTTACCTATAAAAGGATCAATCCCATAAATTGAGTCCAGAAGAAATTTTCGCTTCCCGTCCAGTTTTGCCATTTCGGCTTCGACTTCCGCTACGCCTTGTTTTACCTGTATAGCCTGGCGATAACGGGTAATGAGCCTGGTAAATTCCTGTGAATAATTTCCCGAAATGGCCATCGCCTGTTCGTACATATAATTGTCGGGAGAATTGGCTATTGCGGCCTGATTGAGTGTCGGACACTCTCCCTGAAGCAAAACCATGGGCTCATCTCCCAACAGCATCCAGCGGGTATTCTGTTCGGTTCCACCGCCAAACAGATAAAAGCCTTTGGGGAGGGAATTGAGGGTAAATTCAAACGCCGCAATATTTTCCCGCTTCGCCAGCGGGATCGCCGCCACTGCCCGCAGGGAAATACCGTCCATCTCAAAAAAATACAAGGTATCGCGGTCACAGCGGGTGAGGTTTCCGCGAAGGGTTACCTGAGCAGTCATAAAAAATGGCGCTGTCACTAACAGAAGCCATAACTGAATAGCTTTTATTTTCATGCGCACAATTTACAATTTCCCCAGCGCAAATGCCATGATCGCTCCGCCGGGACTTTCTTCTGTTCCACTTACGGAGATTACAACATACTGTTTCCCATCACATACATAGGTGGAAGGACTCGCAAAACCTCCGCCGGGAAGGGTGGTTTCCCATAGTTTTTCGCCGGTATTTTTGTCAAAAGCGCGAAACTTTTTATCCTGTGTTGCTCCGATAAAAATCAGCCCTCCGGCAGTTACAATCGGGCCGCCATAGTTTTCAGTTCCGGTCTCCGGTGCACCGGGTTTTTGCCTTTCAGGATAATTGCCCAGCGGAATTTTCCACAAATATTCTCCCGTGTTCAGGTCAAGGGCCGTCAATCGTGCCCCACGGAGGAGTTATTGCCGGAAATCCCTCCGGATCGTGAAAATAGCTGTATGCCGTGATGTTGCGGAAGCCGTTTTTTTCTCCGGATTTTTATTCTCTATCACTACTTTTTCCGTGCCTTTCTGGTTGTACAAATAAGCAATGATTGCCGCCTCCTGATTTTTGCTGAGGTGGGAAAATGCGGGCATTCTCCCCACACCTGACCTGATTTTTGCTGCCGCAGCTTCTGGTTTCAGCTTTTTTCCAGATCAGTCAGTGAAGGATAGGATGGGCATTTGGCCTTTGCGATCTGTGCCATGGCAAATTGCACAGGCGTTGAGGTAAAATCGTTCTCCCCGCGCATACGGGCTGCCTGATCCTCATCTTCATTCTCCGGTTTCAGGGTCATGATCTCGGGCGATTCATTGGCGTTGAGATAAATGATTCCAGAAGTGGGGTCAGCCGCAAATCCACCCCATTCAGAACCACCGCGGCTTCCAAGCACCATCAACGTACCCTGCGGACCGGAAGGGGTGTAAAATGCCTTCAACCCTCAGTTCGCGAAACCGCCGCAAAGAAGCTGTGCTTTTGCCTCCTCCGAGAAATCGTAAATATCTGCTTCCGTCATTCGCTGACGCACATACGGAGCAGGTTTCAGCGGAAAAGGCTGAGTAGGCCAGATTTCTTCTCCCTCCACATTCGTAGGAGGCACAGCTCGCTCTTCGACCGGAAACAGCGGTTTGCCCGTCTCGCGGTCAAAGGCAAAGAGAAAGCCCGTTTTGAGGGCAGGGCTACTGCATCCACCTTGCGGCCTTCGTGCCTCACGGTAAGGAGCGTAGGCGGAGCCGGAAGGTCGTAATCCCACAGGTCGTAGGTGGTCTGGAAATACCAACGGAGTTTGCCCGTAGCGGCGTCCAGTGCCACGAGGCTGTTGCCGTAAAGGTTTTGACCTTTGCGGTTGGCTCCGTAAAAATCGTAGGTAGGCGACCCGAGTGGGGCAAAAACGGTTCCACGTTTTTCATCGAGGCTCATACCGCCCCAGTTGTGCAGCTGCCGGTGTATTTCCATGCGTCGGGGGCCAGGTTTCGTAGCCCGGTTCGCCCGGCTGGGGGATGGTGTGAAAAATCCAGGCCATTTCACCGGTGCGCACGTTGTGGCGCGAATATGGCCGGGGCCGCGTCGTAGGACTCGGAGACCTCCGAACCGACGACATGATCAGGTCGCGGAAAATAATGCCCGGAGAAGTGGGAATCACCCACACGGAGTCGGGATTGACGCCGAGGTTTTCGTTGAGATTGACTTTTCCATTCGTGCCAAAAGAGGGAATAGGTTTTCCGGTTTGAGCTTCTACTGCGAATAGGAAATGATCGGCAGTAAAAAGAATGCGTTTGTCTTCTCCATCTGACCAGTAAGTAACGCCGCGTTTCATGCCGCCGCCGCGTTCACCGTCGAAGGGGTCAAACGACCAGATTTTCTGTCCTGAGCATGCGTCGAGCGCATAGACCCAGCTACGGGAAGACGTAGCGTAGAGCACATCGTCAACGACGATGGGGTTACACTCATATTTGCCAAAACGCATACCTTCGGGTACATCGTCGTGGAGGTAAGTCCAGGCGACTTCGAGTTGGGCTACATTGGAGCGGTTGATCTGATCGATGGAGGAATAGCTGGTACTTTCTTTATCGCCTTTATAGACCTGCCAGGACTTGTAAGCATCATTTTCCGGCTGGCAGGCAGTAACCAAAATACAAGCGATGAATAGCAATTTAAATTGAGGAGGCATAGGAAAAATGTTTCTTAAACATCCGCATAAAGATTGTGATTTTCAATGGGGGAAGGAATTTCCTTTGCATCAGGTCAAATTTTCCCCTATCTTACAAAAACACGTTCTTCACCACACTCAGCCATCACAAAAACCCAATATACATGCAAAAACACGTAATTTTCTTTTGCCTTTTGTTGCCGGGGGCGATGAGTTTTGCCCAGCCCTTGCGCCGCTGAATTCCGACACGGCCTCATGGATTCAGGCGCTGATGAGAGCACCCGACAGTTCTTAATGGAAAATCTCCGACCTGGCGGAAACCTGGTTTGCGACTACCCATGATTCCCTTGATCCGCATTTTGCCAAAATGTATGCCCGCTGGGCCTGGTTTTGGAACTCCCGTGTGGACTCCTCCGGCAATCGCAATACCCTGAATGAATACCTTCTCCATTGAATCCACTGGAGGCGGGGTCTGCGAGGAAAACGGAAACTGGACACAATTGAGGCCAACGATTGTTAACTACTCGCATTCCGGAATCATAACCGCCGTTTATGCTCCGCCGGGTCAAGGTACAACTCCCTTAGTTATTTATGCAGGATCTAATACTGGGGGATTATGGAAGACGGCGAATGGAGGGCAAACCTGGCGGTGTAGACGGATATTCTCCGAATGCCCGGTTTAGGGATAAGCTCTATTGTCGGAGATCCGGAGATACGGCAACCCTTTACATAGCTACCGGAAAAACGGGTTCTTTTTTATACCCTCGATATGGAATTGGTGTATATAAATCTACCAACGGAGGGGATAGTTGGAGTGCCACAGGCTCTTTCTGTCTCCGGTTTGGCAACCGGTTACTTATAAACTCTTATTAAATACGAGCAATTCTGCCAAATTTATGCTATTAGTGAAGAAAAAATTCCATAAATCCAGCGATGGAGGAGCCACCTGGACTCATGTAGATTTTTTCAATCTATTTCCGAATTGGGATAATTATTTAATTGATATGGAATCTATCCCTTTCAAACCCCGGGAATCCCGATTTACTTTTATTTCCTCCGCTTCCAGTAATGATGGAACTAAAGATGCGCAAATTTGGGTAAGTCTGGATGACGGTGCGAGTTGGACTTGAAGTAACTCCTTCATCGAATGACTATCAACCCGATGCGTATATACTGGCAACTACGAATGATAACCCGGGAGTGATCTATACCACATTCTTAAATTACAAAGCAGGCACAACTGAGCCTCATCCTATATTAACTTCTTCGGATTATGGAACAACCTGGAATTTGCTTTCCTCCAACTATTTGCCTTCGGGTGCAGATGATAGGGGTGTTCGCGAAAATCGTCCCGTTTTTTTGAAATAAATCAGGAGGAATGCCGATGTGATGTTTTTGGGGGTAATCACTCTGAAATCCATCAATGGAGGCCAATCTAGCACCAAAGTAACCGCTTACACGCCACCTGCAGGTGCGTATTCCACTCATGCTGACATTCGTGCCCTATATGTCTATTCTTCTAGTCTAACCCCCAATGGAAATGATGATGTGCTGATACTGGGAACCGATGGCGGCATTAATCGAAGCACTTGGGGGGGAATTTAGGAACCTGGCTCAACTTAAATGCTATCGGAACGGATTTAACTAAATCGCTGATTGTAACGCAGTTTTTTTGATATTGCAAATGCACCCCAGAATCCCAATTTTATGGGTGGAGGAACACAGGATAATGGGGTAATTATCAGGAACAATGTTTGGCTTCATAAAATAGGTGGCGATGTGGGCAGACGATTGTCGATTGGAAAAATACCGGAGATATGGGTTCTCCAGGTATTATCTTCGCCCGGAGTAATGAAGCGATATTTAAGTCGACAAACTGGGGTGGGGTTTTCTTCCTTTGTTTCGATAGAACCCTATAATGAATATGAACCCTACCCCTTTCGTCAAAATCCGATAAATCATCTAGAGCTTCATGTGGCAAGAAAAAATAAGTTTTACAAAATTTCTTCCAGTGGTGTTAGTTCACTACTCTATTTATTTCCTCCCCCAAATCTTGGTTTTAGAAATGTTTCTGACGTTTGAAGTTTCGCAAAGCAATCCCAACATAATTTATCTTGCAACCGATTTCCAGAACTCCGGTGTGTTCTGGAAATCCATCAACGGGGGCCAGACCTGGAGTACTCTAAATTGTCCTTTTTTATCTTCTACTTTGCGAATGCGATTCTTATTGACCCCCAAAACGATCAACGTGTATGGATGGGTTTATCCGGATTTCAAGGGCGGGTGATCTCCTCCCAAGATGGAGGACTAAATTGGGCTTCGTTACCTGTCATAGAGCACGACCTCCCGGTCAATGACCTGGTTTTTCAGGGAGGGCAGTGGGGAACGGGGCGGCACGCTCTATGCGGCGACGGATGTGGGGCATATCGGTACGATCTTTCGACCTATCCCACGGGGTCGTGGCAGTGTTTTAATAACGGGCTGCCGGTTTGTATCGTTACCGATCTGGAAATTGACTACTGCCGGGCGCGTCATTCACGCCGGAACCTATGGCCGGGGAATCTGGGAGTCTCCGCTGTGGAAACGGAACCCGCACGTTTACCCAAAATACCACCTTCGACACGGGAACCGTTACGCTTGCCGGGCATGATATTGCGATCGAACCGGGGGTAACACTCACGGTAAAAGGTCTGCTCAATATGGGCATCGGCAGGAAAATCATCGTCAAACCCCACGCCCGACTCATTGTCGATGGTGGCACGCTGACCAATCGCTGCGGCGAATTCTGGAAAGGCATCGAAGTGTGGGGCAACCCGACCAACGACCAGTTTCCGCTGGCACAACCGACCTATCAGAAAGGTCGAACTCAAAAACGGTGCGATTCTCGAACATGCCCGGAATGCGATCTCCATGGGGCAAAGTCCTTTCCCGGAGGTGTGCAACCCAGTGAGGCTGATACTTGCCAGCGATGCCACTTTTCGCAACAACCGGCGTTCGGTAGAGTTTTTGAAATTCAAACTCAACAACCAGAGTCAGTTTATCCGCTGTACCTTCACCGTGGACGACGACTATCGGGGCAATGACGACTTTGCCAGCCATATCACCCTATGGCAGGTAAAAAATGTGCAGTTTACAGCCTGTACTTTCCAAAACGAACAAAGTACCAAAACCTACACCACCAACCGCAACAATGGCATTCACTCCATGGACGCGGGTTATGTCATCAAAGGCCTTTGCGCGGTCTCCTCGCTACCCGGCCAGCCCTGTCCCGAAAACCACCTCACCCGCACAGTTTTTGAGGGGTTTAACCGGGGGATCGAAGCCTCGGGAACCAATACAACCCATACCGTTAATATTAAAGATGCGTTTTTTGAAGATAATATCTATGGGACGATCATTACACGTCTGAACCAGGCTTCTGTTACAAGATCCATTTTTGAAATTGGGGGAAATACAGCAACTGGGAATGATGATGAACATGAAGGAATTGTAATGGTTTCATCCTCCGACTACCGTTTGGAAGAAAACCATGTTGAAGAATCTGCGAATCCGGTGGAAAATACCTGGGGCATCCGTATTCTGGAAGGCGGGGTTGCACAAAACCGGGTGTATAAAAATAGTTTTGAAGGACTTACACGCGGCCTCACCTCTGAGGGTCTCAACCGAAATCCCAACAACGCTTTCACGGGACTGGAATTTCTCTGCAATGATCAGGATAGTATTGGAGAGTTTGATATAGATGTGAGAAAGGGAGAAAACCCAGGTTCTGATCCTGATTTTCATGGCATTCGCAGTTATCAGGGAGATTTATCGCTTTCTGCGGGCAATCTTTTTACGCAATCGGGTAGCAACTCCGAAAGCGACTTCCGGAATCTGTCAGATTGGCCGGTGGTCTATCACCATACCGGAGGTGCGACAGAACCCATTGATTATACCCCCAGCAAGGTCAATCCGGTACTCATCGCTACGGCTCATACCTGTCCTTCCACGATATCCAACGGGATGAATATACCGCTTGGTGCAGGTATGATTGCTGAACTGATCAACCGGTACGATTCGGCGGAACTCGCTTTTGCCAATCTCCTCTTTAACTACAATCAGGTGATCGACGGGGGGAGTACCACTGCGCTGCTCAGCCAGCTTCAACTCAACTGGTCGCAGGATGCCTGGCAACTGCGGGAAGAACTGCTTACCTATTCGCCCTACCTTTCGGAGGAGGTGCTCCGCGAAACGGCGGATCAGGATGTATTACCCCCGGCCATGTTGCTCGAAATCTGCCTGGCCAACCCGGAAGGTACCAAAAGCGACGGTTTTATTGATTTTCTGGAAACCGAAATTCCCAGTCCGCTACCTTCCTATATGCTCGATCTGATCGTAGCCAACTGGGACTCCACCACGGCCCGCACGCTGTTGGAACTGGGACTGGCCCGGTTTGGTGCAGAAATGGCGTTTACTTCGAATATGTTGGTTATAGATCTCAAATTCGATACCCTCGACCAACAGGACTCCATCCGCTACTGGTTTCGCCGGAGGGGGACGATGGACGGGCAATATGCCCTGGCCGAATCCTTTGCCGCTGCGGAAATGTTTGACTCCGCGTTGAGTGTGCTGGCGGCTATTACTGACAGTTTTGATCTGGAAAGAGCCGGACTGGAGGCGGCACATGACGATTATGTGGACTGGGTGACCTTCCAGCAGACGATTGATGACGATGACCGCACCCTGATGATGCTTGACAGTGCCGAAGTGGTCGATCTTCAGGCAATGGCGGAAAACACGGTAGGCCCGGCCTCGGTGATGGCGTGGAATCTTTTATGTTTTGGGTACGACCTGTGCCGCGATTATCCTCCGGCATCGGAAGAAGGTAACAACGCCCGGCGAGCCGACCCCCGCCTCAACGCCCGAGACCTGATCCGGTCGGAATATTACAAACTGAAAGTGTATCCTAACCCGGCAGGCCAATATGCTACCTTTGAGTGGGATCTGATCCATCTGGAGGGCGAAGCAAGTCTCCGGATTTGGGATACCTATGGCAGAGAAGTCGCCCGGCAAACCGTCTCCACGCAAGAAGGCCACTGGTTATGGGATACGCGGGAGATGCCGGATGGTATCTATCTCTACGAATTGCGCACGGAGGCACAGGAAGTGCTGGCACAGGGGAAAATTGTAGTACAGAAATAGAATTACGGGAATGAATGACCGGAGGTGGGATTACCTGC